>CAYMIN010000018.1:0-81324 GCA_964390495.1 uncultured Armatimonadia bacterium | reverse complement strand
CGCCGAAGGCCACCATGCGCTCAGGGTGGTACGCGGTGACCGGATGGCCCGTGAAAGCGGTGAGGAAGCCGACGGGGTCGCCATCGCTGTTGACGAAGCCGATGACCGGGGCGTCGTCGTCAATGTCGCCGGTGTAATCGCGCCCGTAGCGGACGCGGTCCTCCTCGCGCATGAACAGCGTGGTGCCGTCGGCACGGCGGCCCTTGCGGTTGTAGGTGATGCGACGCTCATGGCCGACGGCCCAGTGCACCGTGACCGGCTCTAGCCGGCTCCGCAGGCTGTGGCATGTACGCTCGATCAGCCCGGCCAGCTCATGACCAAGCGGCGTGACGTTGTCCGCCGCGAATGTGTCCCGGCTCGCGCAACCTGCGGGGCGTGGCTCAAACTGCAGCGACGGGGCGCAATGGTCGTGCGAGGAGAACAGCAGCACGTGGTCGAACGGGATGCCCAAAGCCTCGGCCGCGGTCCCGCGCAGCAGTCGCGACACGTCCGCCGCCTGTACGCCCATCGCCGAGGTGATCAGACACGCGTCCGGCCCGTCACCTTCGAGCAGGGTCACCACCGTCTTCAGCGGCCCAAGCACCTGCTCAATATTAGCACCCGTGTAGCTGCTCGTTGGTGTGCCGACTGGCGGCACGACGTCAACCGAGGCCTGTGCGAACTGGATCATGGTACTGCTCACTCCTCACTGCTCACGAATGTATGTCAGGCAGATTTCTTCCCGTACTGATAGGGCTCCTGCCCACTTCCGACTGGAGCTTGATGGCTGCCTCCGGGGCAGTCCCTACTTGCACGGCCGTCGGTTGCCCTGTGGACACGCTACCCCATTTCCGCTACAATGACGGCGTACCCGTTCACACTGGTGTTTCGCCGGCTGTGGGGAGCTGCAAGTGCGGATTCTGCTGCTGAATTACGAGTTCCCGCCCTTGGGGGGAGGCGCAGGCCGGGCCACCTTCCATCTCGCCCACGGGCTGGTGGAGAGGGGCCATCGGGTCCGCATCGTTACCTCCAGGTGGCGCGAGCACGAGCCTTGGGCGGTTGCGGGCGCTACTCTTGACGCGGTGCCGACGGCGCGCAGGGGCATCCACGAGTGCGGGCTGAGGGGAGCGGCTCAGTACGTATTGAGAGCGAGGGAACTGCTCAGGCATATCATCCGCGAAGAGCGCTTCGATGTCTCGCATTCGTTCTTCTCACTGCCCACCGGACCGCTGTCGTTGTGGCTGAAGACGAAGATTGGTCTGCCCTACATCGTGTCACTACGCGGCTCCGATGTTCCCGGATATGACCCTTACGCCGAGCAGGTGACGCACAAGCTACTGCTGCCTCTCACGCGTCGGATTTGGCGCGAGGCTCATCGCACCGTCCCCAATTCCCACGGCTTGCGCGAGCTTGCCCAGCGGACGCTTCCGGACTGCGAGATGGAGGTTATCTACAATGGCATAGACGCCTCGCTGTTTCGCCCGCTGGTGCCCTATGGCCAGCGTCCGGTGCCGCCCTTGCGCATCCTGTGCGTCTCGCGCCTGCTGGAGAGGAAGGGCATTCACGTTCTGCTTGAAGCCTTCAGCCGCGTCGTGACTCCGGAGGTACTATTGACAATCGTCGGCGAAGGCGGTTACGAGCAGAGGCTGCGGGAATTGACCGGCCAATTGGGTCTGGAGGCTGCGGTGGACTTCGCCGGCTACATACCGAACGAGCGGATGCCGCAGGTGTACTCGGAGGCCCATATTTTCGCCTTACCCACCGAGGCTGAATCTTTCGCTATGGTATTCCCGGAGGCGATGGCTTGCGGGCTGCCGATTGTCAGCTCGACGGCCGGGGCGGTGCCGGAGATCGTTCGCGATGGCGAGGAGGGCCTGCTGGTGCCGGCGGGCGATGTGGAGGCCCTGGCGGAGGCCTTGCAGCGCCTGCTGGAGGATGAGCCGCTGCGCACTAAGATGGCGCACAACGCCCGTCAGCGCGCCGAGACTTGCTTCACTTGGGACGCCGTTGTCAATGCCTACGAGCAACTCTATTACTCCGCTACTTCCTGATCGCTTAATCTGACGAAGTTGGGCTTATACTGTGTCTATGCTCAGGCAAGCTCACAGCAAGTCTCTCAACCTGGCCGCCAGGACCGTGCATCTGGCCGATGGCACTGCCGCCCGACGCGCCGAGCTGGAGCGCTTCGACTATTTGCCGCGCGAAGAGCAAGAGCAGATCGCTATGCAGCGAATGCGCGAGCTCTTGTCTCATGCTTTCGAGCGGGTCCCGTACTACGCCGAGGTAGCCCAACATCGCGGGCTGAAGCCCGAGCACTTCCAGACCTACGACGACCTGGGCAAGCTGCCTGTCTTGACCAAGCAGATCATCCGGGCGAGGTGGGATGATCTGGTCGCGCGCGGCGGGCCCTCCAAAGGCGTCAAAGCCAACTACACCGGCGGCTCCACCGGCGAGCCCCTGACCTTCGTCCAGGACGCACGCTACCGGCAGTACTCCCAGGCCGACAAGACCCGCTGCTACGAACGCTGCAACTACCGGCTTGGCGAGCCGCTGGTCTTCCTCTGGGGTTCGGACTATGATTCGGCCGCCCACAAGTCTCCGGCCCACAAGTTGCTGGACCGCCTCGGGCGCAACCTGCTGTGGGTCAACACCTTCGATCTCTCGGAGGACCTGCTGGAACGCTACGCGCTGCAGATCGCCGCACATAAGCCGGTGTTGCTGGTCGGGTATGTCGCCTCCTTAACCATGTACGCTCGTTTCCTGCAGGCCAGAGCCTTGCCGGCGCCTTCGGCGCGCGGGATTCAGGCATCTGCCGAGACACTCACCGACGACGACCGGGAGCTGCTCGGCGAGGTCTTTGGCTGTCCGGTTTTCGACCGTTACGGGTGCCGCGAGGTCGGTCTGATTGCCCATGAATGTGAGGCACACGCAGGGCTACACCTGTCGCCCTTGTGCAACCTCGTCGAGCTACTCGACGCCGAGGGTAGGCCGGTCGCGGCCCCGTCATCACCCGCCGCCAAGGACGACCAGCCTGCAGGCCCTGAGGTCGGCCGCGTTGTCGTCACCAACCTCAACAACTATGCGATGCCGTTCATTCGCTATGAAATCGGGGACCTCGCCGTGCGCGGTGACACGGAGTGTAGTTGCGGCCGCAGCACGCCGCTGTTGCAGCGCGTGGTCGGGCGGACCACAGATGTCATCGTCTCGCCCGGCGGGAAGCTCCTGCATGGGGAGTTCTTTACTCATCTTTTCTACGGGCGCGATGATGTCAGGCAGTTCCAGGTGATCCAGCTAACCGAAACCGACCTGACCGTGCGGCTAGTGCCTGCACAGGACGCCGACCTGACAACTCTCCAGCGCGAGCTCACCGACATTATCCATCAACATGGCGACCCCGGATTCGTGCTGAAGTTCGAGACTTGCGACACCATCCCCACCAGCAGTTCGGGCAAGTATCGCTTCACCATATCAGAACTCGACCGCCCCTTCGCTGATGAAGCGCCGGAGGCGTACCCGTAGCCCAACACGGACAAGCCGACTGATGGGTCTCAAGGACCACATTGTGAACGCGACCGCTGACGAGCTCAGAGGCAAGGTCTTCCTGCGACCGTTACAGGCCGAGTCGGTGCAGGCCGAGGTGGTGGAATTGCTCGAAACCAGCGGCCTGGGCGACAGGTTCCGGGGCCTCTCGCAGGTTTTTCTCAAGCCCAACCTTGTCTCCGACGTGCCCGAGTATATCGCTGCCGGCTCCAATACCGATACTCGCGTAATCGAGGGGCTTCTGAAGTACCTGGCGGATTTTAACATCAAGGTTCTCATCGGCGAGAGCGAAGTCGGCACTCACCTGAAGGGCCGCCGTTTGGCACAGGCCCTGGAGTATATGGGCATCTATGATCTACAGAAACGCTACGACTTCCAGATAGTGAATCTTACCGAGGCTCCGCAGGTGGAGGTTGAGATCCCCGGCGCTTTGGCCCTGCCCTCGGTGAAGTTCTCCACACCCCTGCTGGACAGTGACCTCATTATCAATCTGCCCAAGCTCAAGACCCATAAGTATGCCGTCATCACCTGTGCGCTGAAGAACATGTTCGGCGCTATCCCGGACCCGATGCGGATCCGCTACCACTATGCTCTGGACCGCGTGCTGGCCGATATCAACTCCCTGTTCCATCGCAAAATGTACGTCCTGCTGGACGGGATTCGCGGTATGGAGGGCCAGGGGCCCTTGTACGGTTCGGCGGTCGCGATGAATCTGCTGCTGGCCGCTCATGATCCGGCTGCAGCCGACGTGGCAGCCGCCAGGCTGATGGGGTTCGAGCCGACTGCGGTGCCGCACCTGAAGCACTTCCTGGAGAACTTCTCCGAGGTGGCCGAGGCCGACATCGAAATCGTGGGAGCAGAGCTAGCCGATGTGGCGCGCGACTTCAAGCCGGCCAGGCGCAGTCTCTATGTCAAGTTTGAATCTTGGATGTGCCGCCATCCCATGATTATCAAGGTCATTTTCAGTGATACTTTCCGCCGTTATGTTGCCCGTCCGCTGCATCCCTTGCTCAGCCGCCTGCGTGGCGGCTCATACAGTTGGTATGACGACAAATAATCACGTTCGGAAACCGGTTGCGGGCCTGGCGTGGCCCTGGCGGCTGTTGCAGATTGCTGTGACGGTCGGGTTGATCGCCTATATCCTCTACAAGGTGCCGTTTGTCGACGCCTGGACCGCCGTGCTGCAGGCCCGGGTCCTCTACCTCGGCCTGGCGACGCTCAGCCTTGCCGCCGTCTATCTGACCTTCATATTCCGTTGGCATCTGTTGCTCAGGCCGATCGGCGTTACCCACTCTTTCATTCATACCCTGGGCCTGGGGCTTATCGCGATATTCTACAATAACTTCATGCCTTCGACCCTGGGCGGCGATGCGGCCAAGAGCTACCTGGTCGCCAGAGGTCACGATATCCCAGCGCCGCAGGTAGTCGCCTCGGTGGTAACCGACCGCAGCTTAGGCCTGGCGGCTCTGTTGATCATGGGGTTTGCCGCCAGCTTTGCTATCAGCGTGCCTGGTATCCGCGAACTACTCTTGGCGCTGGTGGCGGCTGCGCTGGTGTTTGCGCTGCTGGTCATCTGGATCGCCCGTGCCGGCGGCGCCAGGCCGGCCTCTTCGCCGGGCCCTGAGCGCGCCTCTTGGCTGGCGGCGATACTCAGGAAGGCTAGCGAAACCGCCCAGGCGCTGATTCACTACCGCAAGCACAAATTCCACCTGGCAGCCGGAGTTGTCATCTCCTGTCTGGGGATAGTCGTGGCCGGGCTGACCCTCAAGCTATGGTGCTTGGCTTTCGGCTTCGACCTGTCGCTGGTCGAAGCCATTGCTATTACCCTCGCCACCTCGGTGGTGACGATGATCCCGATTACGGTCAATGGTTTGGGCCTGGCGGAGGGCACCAGCATTGTGCTGCTGGCGGCTGCCGGTTTGGGCAAGCCGGAGGCGCTGGCCGTTGCGATTCTCCAGCGGGTGGTCGTAGCCCTGCTGGGGCTGCTGGGTGGTGCCTTGCAGTTCTCTCCCAGGCCGTATCGGCCGACTTTCTAAAGCCTCTGTCATCAGGAGCCAAACCGTGGACGCACGAGGTGAACGTACTCAGGCTGAAGCTAGCGCGCCGGACGCGCCAACCGTATGGTACTGGGTGGCTCTGGCCGTCTGTCTGGTCATCTTGGCTGCAGTAATGCTCGTGGCGGTGCCAGGCGCCGACACCATCTACGACGAGGGCGGCTATCTTTACGAAGGCTGGATGGTGGTGGCTCACGGCTGGCGCCCCTATGCCGACTTCCACACCAAGACCCTGCCGCTGCTGTACTACCTCTATGGCATCGGTCAGGCGGTTTTCGGTCCCAGCGTACTGGTTGGCCGCCTTGAGGCCACCTTATTCGCCCTGCTTACACTGTTGATGGCGGCCCGCTTGGCGGCTCGGCTCAGCAGCCGCTGGGCGGCGGTGATTGTGGTGGCGCTGTTCGCTTTCAATCTGCACGCGGCTGTGGCCTACTATCGCGCCCTGGCAATGGCCCCGACGGCCTGCTTCTTCGTTCTGGCTCTGTACCTTGCTATTGCCGACCAGCCCCGGCCCTGGCGGCTCTATCTTGCCGCCCTGGCCGCCACGGCCTTGGTGCTGTGCCGCCATGACATGATCCTGGTCGCGGTGGTCATCTGGCTATATCTATGCTGGCGACACCGCAGCCAAAGAGGCCACGTTATCGCGGCTGTGGCTGTCGGCATCGCGCTATTGCTTGCAGTATGCCTCCGTTTCTACGTGCTTGCGCCCTTCAAGTTCGTGGATGTTATCCTCGCCGGCAGGTTTGCCGTTGCGCAGATGTCTGCGCCGTACGGGGAGGCGGTGGGGGCCACTCCTGCGGCCATCGCCTGGCACTTGATGATGTTCTTACGCTGGCATCTTGCGGTCCTGCTCCTGCTGACCCCTGCTGCCGGTTATCTACTTTGGCGGGCTGGCGGCGGCCTTGCAGACGCCCGCTTGATGCTAGCTCGCCATAGCGGCATCGCCCTGCTGCTCGGCGCAGTCGCGGTCAACTATCTGGCCCACCTGTTTGGCAGCAGCTTGTTCGGCCTCAATGTATTCTATCTGCTTGACTTCTACATATTCTTCCCGTTGGCGGCGGCGGCCGCGGCCGGTTTCATGCTGGCGCTCAGGGCTGCTGGCATCCCCCAGGCCCGGGCCCAGTTAGCTGCTCTTGGCATTGTTGCTGTCCTCGTCCCCTTATTGGTCAGTGGCTTACCGGACGCTCTGAGTGGGCGCCGGCCGCCCCACCTGCAGCAGGTAACCGTCGGCGCCAAGACCCTCAAGCGACTGATACCCCCGGAGGCCACAGTCTTCACCCTCGACGACCCGCATCTGTTTCTGGTGGCGGGAATCGAGCTCCCTCCTGAACTGACGCACCAGCTATTCCTCTTCGCTGCCGATGGCGATCCCGGCATCATCCGGGCGCGGCATTACTACGACCGCCAGATGATTGACGAATGGCTCAGCGGGGAGGCGGACTACGCGGTTATCGGCGACGACCTGGTGGAGTGGCTGTTGCATAGTGGCCGCTACCCGGGCGGCGAGGCGCTATACGACTTCATCTCGACCCGACTTGAGGCGAACTACACGCTGCTTGAGACCGTCCCGGGCAGCTACCTGGGGCCTACCCGCATCTACAGATTCAGTCCCAAGCATCCTTGAGGCACAGTACTCAGCCCGTTACGGAAGATGTTTGCCCGCTAGGCACAATAAAGGGGCCACTCAAATGAGTGGCCCGCTGGTCACGCCTGAAATCGGGGGAACAGAGCTACTATTGCTGTTTGGGCAGAATCGCGATAAAGGTACTGCCCTTGCCGAGCTCGCTTTTGATCTCCATCTGCCCGCCGTGGGCCTCGATGACGCGCCTGGTATATACCATGCCCAGGCCTATCCCGCCGGCCTGGTGCTTGGATACATCGGTGCGGAAGCCCGCCTCTCTCCCGATCCGCTCGATTGCGTCGGCCGGGATACCGATGCCATTGTCTTGGACCGATAGCGCCACCATCCCGTTCTCCGACTTCAGCCGCACCGTAATCTCGCTGCCGGGGTCGGAGTATTTGGCGGCGTTCTTCAGGAAGTTGTCGGCTATCGAGACTATCTTGCCGCGGTCGCCCTCGACCATCAGACTGTCGGGCATATCCGCGACCAGCTCATAGCGAACCAGCCGGTCCTCGAGTTCCAGGAACACCTGATTGACGGCTTCCACCAGGTCAAACTCCTCGATGTCCAGCTCCAGTTCCTTGCCCACATGAATCCGGGAAAGATTGAGAGTCTCGTCAATCATCCGGTACATGCGGCTGGCCTGAATCAGTGAGGTGTTCAGGAACTCCGCTATCAGCTCGATGTCTCCTTCCTGGACATCGCTCTCGAACAGCGCCTCCATCGTCTGGAGATTGCCCTGAATTACAGTGAGGGGTGTCCGCAGCTCGTGCGCCACCTGCCCCACCAACTCCTCGGCATCCTGGCTCACCGCACTGCTGCTGAAGGCCAGGATCGTCTCGTCGTCGTCGGTGGGCTGACCGTTGGCGACGAAGTTGGCACCATCCGGGGCAACAAAGGTGCTGCGGGCGGCCCGGCCGCTGCGCACATCTGCCAGCATTCTTGCCAACTGGTCCTGGTAGTCAATCTCGCTGAGTAGACGTCCCGTCAGGTTGGTCTGGCCCAGGATCTTTCGCGCGGCCTGGTTTGCGACCACAATCCGGTCATCCAGGCCCACCAGCACCAGACCGATCGGGACCGTGGCGAAGGTCGCCTGAATATCATCGAACTCGGCCAACTGCTCCTCCATGAGCAGGGCCGCGGCGTTGGCGCTGAGGGTATCCGCGAGGTCGTGGTCATCGGCATCGAACTTGTCGGCTCCCCGCTTCTCCCACAGCATCATCATGCCGACGGGGCGCCGCATCGGCTTCTCATCTTCCTCGATCGGCTCGCGGCTCCACACAATCGGCAGGATCAATACCGGCGGGCGCAGTTGGTGCCCGGACAGATCAACCGCCTGGTCACTGACCCGGTGCGTTTCCTGCGCCAAGGCCTGCCAGATCTGCAAAGACAGCGCCGTCTCGTCCTCAATATCAATCGGCTGGACTTGGGCCAGCTCCAGGGAGGTCGAGCCGTTACGCAGCACCTGAGGATAGAGGCGGTTATCTGCGGCCGAGAGGGAGAATATTCCGATGCCATTGGCGCGTACGATCTGTAGCACCTTGTCGCTAAAACGTTCCAGCGTCGTCGAATTCATACTCCACAGTGACTCCCGTAGTATCGCGAATTATAGCAATTATTGAGCCCACACATTATACAGCATCACGTGCTATTTGGCAAACTCAAAATCTAGCCGGCCCCCAGCCGGGGCAGGTTGGTATCCGCGGTTGCACCCAGCGACCTTTTCTAGGGCGCTACTGGGCTCAAGTCGGCCGATTACTTGATCTCCAACTCGGAAATCCAGGTGTACTCAGGCTCAATCGGGTTACCGGCCATCGCCGGCTGCCACAGGCGCACCGCCTTGGTGGTCACCGGCTCGAAGCTGTGCCTCGAAAGCTGGGTAGCCTTCTGTCCTTTAACAGCTACCTGGGTTACCCACTTCTGTCCGTCCCACGTCTGGATATCGTAGGCGACGGAGCTGCGGAAGCCCCCGTAGTAGGCCCACCAGATCGCGACTTCGCTGATCTCGCGCGGCTCCGGGAACTCCACCCGCACCCAGTGCGGCGTGGCATTGCCCTCCGACAGCCAGGTCTTGCCCGCCGTGGTGCCGCCGCTGGCATCCATTTTCAGCCCGTCGAAGATCACCCACCACTCGGCCCAGCCGGCACTGGCGGTGATGCTATCCACTGACGCCACCGTCCCGTCCGCCAGCGTATGCGGCTTTTCATAGCGGAACGAGAGCGTGCACACCAGCGCCTCTTCATCAATGGCATAATCGTCAATCCGCACTGAAACGTTATTCTGCTGCCGGAGGGTCTCCATGAGTTGCTCAAGGTCCAGCGTAATAATGCCCCGCTTCGGGCTGAGGCGCTCGAGGCTAACACCTGGGTCTCTAAGCTCACAGGATTTGCCGTTGACACTTGCGCGCAACGACTTGGTCTGGAGCCAGTTGAGTTTGTCCGCGACTTCGATGACCAGCTTCTGCGGCGCTTTTTCGACTCCGCCCATCGCCACCGAACTGACTGCCCCATAGCAGTGGCCATCTACCACGAACCGCGCGACCTCCGGCGGCTCCTGATCGTCGAGGTTGATGCGCTTGGACACACCTAGCATCAATACAGTGCGGCCGTTTTTGATATTGGCGAGGTCTATGTCCATCTGCAGCAGGCCGTTCTTGATGCTTCCGGGCACCACCGTCCAGGTGCCGCCGGCGTTGCGGTACATGACTTGGGTGTCATCGGCCTCCACGGGCAGCGAAATTGCCAGAGACCCCATAGTCTGCAGGCGGTAAATCTGCACCCCCGGCGTGCTGCGGGCACCGTCGCCGGCGACCGTTGGCAAGGCCAACCCAACAGCCACGGCAATGGCGACAAGCCTCAGGTATTTCACCTTATTCCTCCTCCGGTTCGGTGCAGTGCTTGTGTACTCGGGGTCCGGCTCATGGCTGTTTCGCCGCGCGCCTACCGTCTCACAGCACCTCCAGCTCCGAGACCCACATATAGTCCGCGCGGCCGGGATGCCCCGACATCGCGGGCTGCCACACCCGCACCGCCGTAGTCGTCACCGGCTCGAAGGTGTGCTTCGAGCACTGCTGTTCCTTCTGGTCTTTGACCTGCACTTGAGTGACCCACTGCTCGCCGTCCCAGGTCTGCACCTCATAGGCCACCGAGGTCCGGTAGCACTCATAGTACGCCCACCATAGCGCCACCCCACTAACCTCACGCGGCTCCGGGAACTCCATCCGAATCCAGTGGGGCTGAGCGCTTTGCTCGGAAAGCCAGGTGTAGCCGGCGGTGGTGCCGAAGCTGGGGTCCATCTTGACGCCGTCCGCCAGGACCCACCACTGAGCCCAGCCCGAACTTGAGGTCACCGTATCCACCGCCAGCAGCGAGCCGTCCTCCAGCTTGTATGGAGGCGTGTAGCGGAAGGACAACGAGCAGTTCAGCGCAGCCTCGTCCAGCGCATAGTCGTCAATCCGCACCGTCACTGTGTTGTCGCTGCTCATCGTGTCAAGCAGCTTCGCCACCTCCACCGCTATGATCGCCTGCTTGGGCGAAACCCGCTCGTAGCTCACTCCGACATCGCGTCGGCCGTAGCGCTTACCGTTGACGGTCACCATCAGCGAACTGGTCCGCAGCCGATTAAGCTCATCTTTGACCTCTACGGTCATCTTCCGAGGGGCCATCTCGATGCCGCCCAGAGCTATACTCTCGACGGTTCCGTGGTTCTTACCGTCAATCTCGAAGCGCACTACCTTGGGAGGCTCCTGGTCGTCCATATTCACGTTGCGGGGCACATTCAGGACTATCATCGTGCGGCCGTTCTTGATCTTGCCCACCTCGATCCGCAGATGCAGCGTATCACCCGAGATCTCAACCGGCAGCGCGCTCCATTTGCCGCTGGCATCGCGGTACAGGACCTGATTCAGATCGGCTACCGGCGGCAGCGAGAGCTGCACGTTGCCGGTGGTTTGCAGCCGATAGGCGGCGGTCTGCGGCGCTCGTCCGGCCCAGGCCACGCAACTCATCAGCGCAGCCGCAGCGGTCAGTGCGAGTACCAATGGAATGGCCCGCATCGGTTTCATTCCCAGCATCCTCTCAAGTATCCAGCTTTATCTGTTGTGAAGAGTTTGCCCACAGACCCCGGCATTTCCTTCTTGGCGGGCAAAAGTTTTTTGCCCGACCGCTGGTCACCGATTCCACTCAACTCCGAAAAAAGCCCTTGACACCTGAGCCGGTACGTGGTAGGCTCCGCCTCCAAGTGATAGCAATGCAGACTCTTCATGTTAGTAACTTTGTCAATGCCAGTTGCTGGGCCTGGTGCTGGCCGTAGGCGAGCCGGCGCCACCGTGCCTGGATCCAGACTGAGGCCGTGAGCCGGTTCGCCGCGAAGCTCGCGGCCTTTTTGTTTGCGCTCCCTTAGCTATCTAGTCACACCTAAGCAGTATTCCCGAAGGCCGTGGGCGGATCTCAGCCGCCAACGGCCTTTTTTGCCTTTATGCTCAAAGGCTTACTCGTCCCACAACACCGGCGCCTGCTTCCGCCCTACGGCTCCCAAAGGAGACACCCAGCATGTACACGCCGACACTGCCGGAGTTCGTCGAGAAAGCCCAACAGGGCAACCTGATTCCCGTCTATCGCGAGCTGGTAGCCGATATTGACACTCCCGTCTCAGCCTATCTCAAGCTCAGCCGGCTAGGCAACGGCTACAGCTTCCTGCTGGAGAGTGTCGAGGGCAGTGAGAATGTTGCGCGGTATTCGTACCTGGGCTGCGCGCCATACCAGTCGCTGGCCTCACGCGGCCGGGAGGTGACCATTACCGCCGGCGGCACGCAGCAGCAGCACACCCTCCAGCCCGGTCAGGACGCGCTTCACCTCGTCAAGGAGCTGATGTCCCAGTACCGGTTTGTGCCGCCCGATACTCCCGACCGCTTCTACGGCGGCGCAGTCGGCTATCTCAGCTACGACATGGTGCGCTTCTTCGAAAAGCTGCCCGACGCGAATCCCGACGACCTGCAGCTTCCCGATTGCGAGCTGATGTTCACCGACACCCTGGTCATCTTCGACCACCTGATGCACCGCCTGCGTATCGTCGCCAATGCGCATGTGACCGATGATCCGCAGGCCGCGTACTGGGAGGCGACCGCGCGGATTGATCGGCTGGTGGAGGCGCTGCAAGGGCCGCTTTCCGACCAGCGCAGCCGGCCCGTGACGCCGCGCATCCCCGATGATCCCACGGCCATGAAGTCAACCATGACCAAGAGCCAGCACCGCGATGCCGTCCTCCGGGCTAAGGAATACATCGCCGCCGGTGATGTCATCCAGGTGGTAATATCCCACCGGCTTTCGGCAGAGCTGCAGGTGCCGCCCTTTGATCTCTACCGCGCCTTGCGCGTCATCAACCCCTCGCCTTACATGTACTACCTCAGCTTCGGTGACACCAAGATCATCGGCGCCTCGCCCGAGTTGCTGGTGCGCGAGGAGGCCGGCAGAGTCATCACCCGACCGATCGCCGGCACGCGCCGCCGGGGCAAGGATGCGGACGAGGACCAGCGCCTTGCCGAAGACCTGCTCGCCGATGAAAAGGAGCGCGCCGAGCACATCATGTTAGTGGACCTCCACCGCAACGACATCGGGCGCGTCTGCAAGCCCGGCAGCGTCCAGGTGGACCTGCTCATGGAGGTCGAGCACTACAGCCACGTCATGCACATCGTCACCAACGTCATCGGCGAGCTGGCCGAGGACTATGACCAGTACGATCTGCTACGGGCGGTATTCCCCGCCGGCACCGTCAGCGGCGCGCCCAAGATCCGCGCGATGGAGATTATCGAGGAGCTGGAGCCGGTGCGCCGCGGGCCCTATGCCGGCGTCATCGGCTACTTCAGCTTCTCCGGCAGCATGGACACCTGCATTACCCTGCGCACCATTATCGGCAAAAATGGCACCTACTATTTCCAGGCCGGCGGCGGCATCGTTGCCGATTCGGTGCCCGACACCGAGTATCAGGAAACGCTGCTGAAGATCGGTGCCTTGCTCGACTCAGCGCGGCTGGCCGAGAGGGGGTTCGTCTGATGCAGCGACACCCGCCATGCCCCAACCACTCTGCCGTGGAGGTGCCGACATGATAACCCTGATAGACAATTACGATTCCTTCACTTACAACCTCTACCAGTACCTCGCTGAGTTGGGAGCCGAGGTTGTTGTCCTTCGCAATGACAAGGTCGCGGTGCCGCAGGTCCTCGGAGCCGCGCCGCAGGCTATCGTCATTTCCCCGGGACCGTGCACCCCCGACGATGCCGGCATCTGCTGCGAGCTGATTGAGGCGGCTGCCGGCAAACTGCCGATGCTCGGCGTATGTCTGGGCCATCAGTGCATCGGCCAGGTGTTCGGCGGGCGCATCGTCCGCGCCCCGCGACTGATGCACGGCAAGACCTCGGAGATCTTCCATGACGGCGCCGGCGTCTTCAGCGACATTCCCAGTCCCTTTACCGCCGTTCGCTACCATTCTTTGGTCATCGAGCCGGACAGTATGCCCGCTTGCCTGCAGCTCTCCGCCCGCACTGACAGGGACGAGATCATGGGGGTGCGCCATGTGGATCACGCCATCGAGGGAGTCCAGTTCCATCCGGAATCGATTTTGACCGAGCAGGGCAAGCGGCTCCTGGCCAATTTCCTGGACACCGCCGGACTAGCCATCAACCGTGACGTTCTGGAGCCAGCCTAGGGAGGTGCTGACACGATGCTCAAGGATACCTTGACCAACCTGATTGAGGGCCGCGAGATGAGTGCTGACGAGGCCGAGGCGGCGATGGCCCAAATCATGACCGGCCAGGCCTCCGAAGCCGAAATCGGCGGCTTCCTCGTGGCCATGCGTATGCGCGGCGAGCAACCCGACCAGATTGAGGGCTTCGCTCGCTGCATGCGTGCCGCCTGCGTCCCGATCCGTCCCCGGTGCACCGACTTGGTGGATACTTGCGGTACGGGTGGCGACCGCCTCCAGACTTTCAACATCTCGACCGCTGCGGCCTTAGTAGCCGCCGGTGCCGGCGTTAGAATCGCCAAGCACGGCAATCGCTCGGTATCCAGCGAGTGCGGCAGCGCCGACGTACTGGCGGCCCTGGGGGTTGACATTGATCAATCGCCCGAGCAGGCTGCGGCCGCGATTGACGATTGTGGCCTCGGCTTCCTTTTCGCGCCGAATCTGCATCCGGCCATGAAGTACGCCATCGGGCCGCGCCGGGCTTTGGGGATTCGCACGGTATTCAACGTGCTCGGCCCGCTGACCAATCCCGCCGGCGCCTCGCGGCAGCTTCTGGGCGTTTTCGCACCTGAGCTTACCGAGACGCTGGCCGAGACTTTGGGCCGTCTCGGCTCGGTTCATGCCCTGGTGGTTCACGGCCTCGATGGCCTGGATGAGCTTTCCACCATCGGCCTGACGCGGGTCGCGGAGCTTTCCGGCGGCGAGGTCCGAACCTACCAACTGGGGGCGGCTGATTTCGGCTTTGAGCCGGCCAGGCCTGAGGACCTCAGTGGCGGCAGCCCGCAGACCAATGCCCGGATCATTGAGGACCTGCTCGCTGGCGAGCCCGGCCCTCGGCGTGACATTGTGCTCTACAATGCCGGTGCGGCTATCTACGTCGGCGGCAAGGCCGCTGACATTGCCTCAGGCATCGAGCTGGCGGCCCACAGCTTAAACAGCGGCGCGGCGCGAGACGTGCTTGAGGCCCTCCGCGAGGCCTCAAGTCAAAGCCCGGAGGCGGGCTGAGATGTCAATACTGGCCGAAATCGTGCGCAACAAGCAGCGGCGCCTAGACGCGGTGATAACTGCCGAGGCGCTGACCGAGATGCGCGGTGCGGCTCATTCAGCGCCGCCACCTCTGGACTTTGTGGCAACGCTGCGTGCCGATACGGTCCAAGTCATCGCCGAGATCAAGCGCGCCAGTCCCTCCCAGGGCGCTCTCAACCCGGACCTGGAAGTCGCTGCCCTGGCAGCGGAATACGAGCGCAGCGGTGCCGCGGCCATCAGCGTGCTGACCGACGAGGACTACTTCGGCGGGAGCATCGAGGACCTCCAGGCGGCGCGCGCTGCCGTAGCCCTGCCGCTCTTGCGCAAGGATTTCATCATCTCGGAGTATCAGATCTACGAGGCACGTGCGGCTGGGGCTGATGCGATTCTGCTGATACTGGCGGCTCTTGATCCGCCGATCCTGGAGGCGCTGCTGGGCCTCACGCACGAGCTGGGCATGGCCGCCCTGGTGGAGGTGCATACGCATCAGGAGTTGGGTATCGCCTTGACCGCCGGCGCCGGGTTAATCGGCATCAACAATCGCGACCTGCACACTCTTGAGGTATCGCTTGACACTTTTGCCGACTTAGCCCGGAGGGTGCCGCCAGCGTGCACGCTGGTCAGTGAAAGCGGCATTCACTGCCGGGCCGATGTGGAATACGTCTCCCAGGGCGGGGCCGAGGCGGTGCTGGTGGGCACCAGTCTGGTTGCTGACGCATCTCCCGGCGCTGCGCTGAAGCAGTTGCTGGGAGTGCCAACCACGCCGCGTAGTCCATCAAGACATAGCTCGGGCATCCCGTAGGCCGTGAGCGAAGTCGAACGGCTGCCCGAGGCCTTTGCCTTTGCGCCTTTCGGAGGGGCCGCATACGAGGCCTGAGCTTGTCGAAGGCCGAGAATCCGGCCCAGCCGTTGTCGTTGTCCTTTCTCCCTGTGGGAGAGGGGCGCAGGGGTGAGGGCTGCCGTTGGCATAGCCTTGAAACCCGTACCACCTGGACTGTATAGTAATTGCTCACCCGTTCTAATGTGTTAGGCTTGTCGTTGCGATCATGGAGGTGGGTTCTTTTGTCTCGGGCAGTTACGCAAGTAGGACGTTTCGGTCGTTTCGGCGGCCAGTACGTACCGGAGAACCTAATGGCCGCGGTCGAGGAGTTGGCTGTGGCCTTCGAGGCTGCAATGGCCGACCCGCAGTTTATGGAGGATTTCGCCGGATACCTCCGGGATTATGCGGGCCGTCCCAGCCTCTTATACCGTGCTGATCGCTTATCCGAACAAGTCGGCGCTCGGGTCTATCTTAAGCGCGAGGACCTCAATCATACCGGCTCGCACAAGATCAACAATACCATCGGCCAGGCGCTGTTGGCTCGCCGCATGGGCAAGCGCCGGCTCATCGCTGAGACCGGAGCCGGCATGCACGGCGTGGCCACGGCTACTATCGCGGCGCTTTTCGGCATGGAGTGTGTCGTGTACATGGGCACTGAGGATGTTCGCCGCCAGGAGCAGAACGTCTTCCGGATGCAGCTTCTCGGCAGCGAGGTGGTGCCGGTTGACGCCGGCAGCGGTACCCTCAAGGAGGCTATCAACGAGGCCATCCGCGACTGGATGGAAAACTGTGAGGACACCCACTACGTCTTGGGCAGCGTCTGCGGCACCCACCCCTATCCGACTATGGTTCGCGAGTTCCAGGCGGTGATTGGCCGCGAGGCCCGCAGCCAGTGCCTGGAGCGCGAGGGCCGCCTGCCCACTCACGTCTTGGCATGTGTCGGCGGCGGCTCCAACGCCATCGGCATATTCCATGCCTTCGTCCCCGATACCGAGGTCCAGCTTATCGGCGTCGAGGCGGCCGGCCGCGGCCTGGACACCGATCTGCACTGCGCCAGTATCGGTCGCGGCAGCTTCGGCGTGCTACACGGCGCTGCGAGTCTGATGCTGCAAGATGAAGACGGCCAGATCGCCCCCTCTCACTCGGTTTCGGCGGGGCTTGATTACCCGGCTGTCGGCCCGGAGCATGCCTACTTGCACGAGACCGGTCGCGCGCAGTATGCCGCGGCCACCGATGACCAGGCCCTGGAGGCGTTCTCGCGCCTTGCGGAGCTTGAGGGCATCATCCCGGCCCTGGAGTCGGCGCATGCGGTGGCCCACCTCTTCGCGATGCAGGACCAGTTCGACCCCGACAGCATAGTCATCATCAATCTCTCGGGCCGTGGCGACAAGGACTGCCAGGAGGTCCGGCAGATACTGGAGCAGCGATCTGATGAATAGCATCCACCGGACATTTGCCGACACACGTGAAGCAGGCCGCGGGGCGCTGGTTATCTATCTCACCGGCGGCTTCCCGACTATCGCCGAATCAGCGGACCTCATCATCGCGGCGGCCGAGTCGGGCGCTGACATCATCGAGGTAGGGATTCCCTTCAGCGACCCGATCGCCGACGGCCCCACGATCCAGGCGGCCGGCGAGCAGGCCTTGGCCGGCGGCGCGACCGTCAAGCGGCTGCTGGCGATGGTGGGCGAGGTCAGTCCTCAGGTCGCCGCGCCGCTGGTGATAATGACCTGCTACAACCCGATTCTGGCCTATGGTCCGGAGCAATTCGCGGCTGATGCTGTGGCTGCCGGCGTCAGCGGCGTGCTGATGGCCGACATGCCGCCGGCCGAAAGCGGGCCGTGGTGCGCCGCTGCGGCGGACAGTGAGTTGGCTACGGTCTTTCTGCTTGCCCCTACGACCCCGGAGGAGCGGTTCGCGGAGATCATCGAGCTGACGACCGGCTTCGTCTATATTCTCTCGCGGCAGGGCGTGACCGGAGTGCGCGAGAGCCTGCCACCCGGCCTGCCGGAGTTGGTGGCCCGCGTCAAGCGCCATACCGACATTCCGGTCGCGGTGGGTTTTGGCATCAGCAACGCCGAGCAGGTGGCTTCGGTCTGTGCGGTTGCGGATGGGGCGATCGTCGGCAGTGCGGTTGTCGGGGCGATTGCCCAGCAGGGGAGCCGCGCAGCCCGTCTCGAGGCGGTACGGACAACGGTATCAGACCTCGCCGCCGGTTGCCGCAGATAACCGCGTGCCGGTACTTCCGTGGACAGCCGCCTGTCAGCCCGATGCTATAGCCTGGGTGCCAGTGCCCTTCCCCAAGTTGAGCGCCAAGGCCGGGGCCTATTGCTTCCTGGTGAACTCCACCAAGCTCGGTATCAACAGTTCATCCCCGGGCCCGGCCATGACCACCCAGAAGCGCGGGTGCGATCCGCCCTGGCCCTCCGGGAAGCTTTCAGCAGCCAACGGCCCCATGTCGCCACGGTCAATGGTAATCCTGTCGCCGGCGGCAAGACGACCCTGCGGCTGCAGCAGGCTGTTGAGTACCGTCATGCCGACTTCGGTATGAGGTGTCGAGACGCTGGTGACGATCCGGTTCTGGTCCGGTAAGACCTCATTGACCGGACCGCCTGCGACCCGCAAGTCCTCGTCCCCGATGGAGAAATGTGTCGCATCTATCACACTCTGCATAGTCAGGCAATCGGCGAAGCCTTCAGGGGCGACGATGGCAACCTGGCCGGGCAAAAACAGGTCGGTGAGCAGCGGATCGGCGATCTCAACGACACCACCCTCATAGTCCACCGCCACTATCCTGGTGCGCTGCTGGCCCGCGCTTGCCAGCGCAAAATCGCCTATGGAGAGCTGGGTACCGTTGAGCAGCATCGCCTTCAGCGGCTTGTCCTCGGCGTCCAGAGCGAGGCAAGCGGCCTGGCCCGTGACCTTGACCTTGCCGTCTAGGACATAAGGCTGCTCTGCCGCCAGCGCGTGAAAGACGTAGTGAGTGGTACCATCAGCCAGCTCGATGCGCGCGGCAACCGCCTGCCCGTCATCCGGCTCGAGGGTTACCGGTGAGACGCGGCTAATGAAGCTGGTGTCGGTGTATGGCTCATAGACGGTGACGAAGTTGCTGGCGAGGTCCTCGCCGGTGCGGCGGCGCAGCATGAACTGGATGGTGTCAGGCAGGTACTGGTACTTCTGCGGCTTGCTGTCGGCGGCGATGATCTCTTCGTCGCTGCCGATTAAGTGCGCGCGCAAGCCGATGCCCTCCCAGGGGTACTGGGTCTGGCCCTCGCCAGGCTCCTTGAGCCGCCACTCGAAGATGGCCTGGCCCGTCAGCGGCGCGCGGCGGACGTTGAAGAGGTACTGGAAGCCGCTGCCCCGGTAGCCGCCGTAGGCCATCGAGCCCAACGGCTTGGCGGCATACCTCTCGTCATCGTAGAAGTGCTCGTAGGGCACCTCCTCGCCGGCCAGAGTGCCCTGCTCCTGAACCGGCCCCAGCGGCGGGTTGCAGGAGGTCTCGGCGGGCGCCCCCAGAGCCACGTAATCGTGCTGGTTGCCGCCGCGCACGTAGAAGACATCAAACAGATAGCTGTGCGTGGGCGACAGCTCCACCAGCATGTTGGCGCGGCGGTAGAGGCTGACCGTACTGGAGTAAGCGCCCTCGCAGGAGGCGTCCACTAGCTGGGCAAAGCCGGTCGGCTGGTAGGCGTAGAGTATGCCGGGGCCGCGGGTCTGCATGCCGGCGTTGACTACCACGGTGTTGTGCGCCACCGTGTTGGCGAAGAAGGCATAGCGCTTGTGGTTGCGCGAGTCGGTCTGTTCGGGATAGCCGATGTCGGTGAGCAGGGCGTTGTCCTGGGAGAAAAGCAGCATGTTGAGCTGGTCGGCATGGCGGTGCGAGGGGTAGTTGCCGTAGAACAGGGCGCTGGAGGTGAGACTGTCGGCGCCGCCACTCTGCAGATACGCCAGACCGTAGGCGGGGAAGTGGAATGATTCTGTGCCCAGGGGTATGTCGGGGGTCTGCGGGAGCTCGGCGACGATCTCGTCAAGCGGCTTCTCCAACAGCTCGCGGCCGGCGCCGGGGTTGGCGCGCATCACCTGAGCGATGCGTGGTTCCTGGTAGTAGGGAATCGCGCGGGCCGCAATACTGGCACTAAGCGGGCCGCCGCTGGCGAACATGTTGCCGGTGTCCCCCAGCGGCGGGACGAACTTGCCGGCGATCATCACATCAAACTGCCATGTGAGCAGCTTCTGGAAGCGAGGATTCTCGAAGAAGTTGGTGCCCAGGCCCGCCTCTGCGAGCGAGGCAGCTATTGTTGTCAAGCTGTTGACCCAGCCACGGTTGTAGCCGATCGATTCCTGCGGCATGCCGTCACGATAGACCAGATTCACCAAGGCGTCCCGCAGGCCGATATCCTGCCCGCTGGCCGGCTTGGGATTCTCAACGATATACTCGATCATCTGCTCGCGCGTGGGGTCCTGGGCCTCCTCACCGAGTACCGCGGCCAACAGCAACAGCGATTTCTGATGGCTGCCGTAGTTACCGGCAATGCGATGGGTGCCGTCGGTGATGAGGCGGGCGCACTCCATCAGCAGCCGCTCGCGAATGGTGGCATCCAGCTTCTCGGCGGTCATGCCGGCCCTCTTCTGCAGCTCCTCATCACCGGGCAGGAAGGGCCGAATCGCATCATAGGCCGGGGCGCAGACGTTAGGCGTCCTGACCTCCCAGATCATGTTAGTCCATTTGCCGTCGTAATTGGGATTATGTTCTTTAGCCTCGCGGGACTGGCTCTTGTACTCGTAGTCGGGGTAGTACTCGGCCAGCCGCCACAGCAGCAGGGCGCACTTGTGGGCGTAGAGCTTGGCCTGCTCGGGATCGGGAGCGACCAGCGCCGCCTGGCCGAGGCTGGCGATGGCGGGCATGGTAAAACTGCTCATGCTCCAGTGCGCGTAATAGGCGACAAACCAGTAGTTGGTCTCATCACCCGCCTTGTTCCAGCCCCAGCCGTCATCCACATACTGGGTATGCAGGGGGTCGTTGGGGTCGGGATGCTCGGCGTTGAAAAGCAGCGACCGGTCCTTCATGCCCGAGGCCAGAAACGCCCCGAAATCGTTGGAGGGATATTCCTCGCCGCCGACCGGGCATGTGACCTTCCAGGGGTTGTCGAAGTCAATGGTCCACCTGTAGAGGCCCTTCTCGTGGACCTTGATGCCGTGCACCGGGCAGCCGAAATTGTGCACCTGATAGCCGCGCGGCACCTGCGGTGGCACTACCAGCGTCAAGAGCCGCTCATCATCGTACTTGGCCCAGCGGTCGGCACCGGCCAGCGCCGCATCGCGCTGACCTCTGGCCCACTCATACTGCTCCAGGTTGCGTTGCATGGTCTCCAGCTTCTCCTCGGTGTAATAATTCCGCTCGAACGCGGCCCAGGCCGGAACTGAGGCCACGCCCAGCAATACCATCCAGGTCAGCAACGATCTCATCAACACCCACTCCTCTAGGCAATGCATATTCATCACCATAGCAACGACCTCCGGCTGCAACTGCAATTATGCAGGTTTTGGGCAGTTCAGGCTATAGTCTGAGACTGTAATGTCGTTAGTCGTGATGGAGGGGCCTGTCGCAGGCTGTTGCGCACGGCGAAACAGACAAGGCTGGCCCAGCCGTTATCCTCGAATCTTTCGGAGGGGCCGCATACAAGGCCTGAGCTTGTCGAAGGCCGAGAATCCGGCCCAGCCGTTAGCTCGCGTGGGTCGGGCTTTCCAGCCCGACAATCGTTCCCGTTGTAGGGGCGCATGGCATGCGCCCGCGCCGTTGCTGTTGTCCCCTCTCCCCTTGGGAGAGGGCTAGGGTGAGGGCTGCCGTCAGCACAATTCCCACAACCACGCTCGCAGCCCGAGCTCCGCCTCAGACCTCTGCAGCATCAACCGTCGGCGCTGGCATAGGCGAAGTTGGTGACAGAGACCGTATCTCTGCCTTTTTCCAGGCGCGTGATGGCGATCTCCTGCCCGGGCTCGATGCCGCTGTAGTCGTCGGTGACGACGGTGCGGATGCTGTGCATTGAGGTGCCGAACTCGTTGCGGATGGTAGTCGCGCCGGTCCCGCGCAGCGGCCCCAACAGCCGCATCTTCCCCGGCTCGCCGCCATAGACCTTGAAGGTGCGCCGCTTGCTGTCCAGTACCGGCGTCGGCTCCACGACTATGCCGTCCTCGCTGACCGAACGCACCAGCAGCCAATTATCCATCAGGTGCGGCTGGTCGTCGAGGTGGACCAGGTACTGGTTGTCGCCGAGAGCCGCCACCGACTTGATGGCGAAGGTGGAGCGGTCCTCGGCATGTTGGACGATGATCGGCTGGCCCGCCATCACCTCACCGACCGGGAAAGGCGTATCGGCCGCGATGGTGAGCGTATCATCGAGATCGCTGAAGTCCAGCAAGCGGCCCGTGAACTCAGGAGGCCCCTTGGCGGCTAGCTCGAAGCCGTCGGCATTGAGGTGCCCGCCCCCGGCCAGCAGCAGACTGACCGGACCCACCGCCGGATAAGACACCACTGCCAGGTCCGCGTCTGTGGAGATCGTGTGCTCGCCGTCATGCACCGTGACCGGTGAGGGCCGGTCCGGGCCGCCGTAGCTGATTACATAATCGGTCCCGTAGATCGTCTCGACGGCCAGCGCCACCGTGTATTCGTCATCAACCCCCGGCTCCAAGCGCCGGACGTTCTTGATGAAGGGGATATTCTGATACGGCTCCATCACCGCGACGAAGTTGTCAACCCTCGCGGTATTGGGCCGGCGCACGCAGACGATCTTCATGCGGCGGCCGATGTCTTCGTTCTTGAAGTGGCGCTGGGCCGGGCCGTCGCCGATGATCACTTTGGTGGAGTCGGGCTGGAAGCCCGACCTACGCGGAGCGTCGGCCATCCACAACCGCAGAAAGACATCGTCATGAATGAGGGGCTGGCCCGCCGGCTGGCCGCGATAGTCGTCAATCCGCGACCAGGTGGCCTGCCACGACCCTTGGGCAACGGCAGTCGCCAGGTCGGTGATACAGCGCGCGCCGAAGTATTTGTCAGCCCGGAAGCTCCAGCCGCTGTAGTCGTAGAGGCTCTGCTCGGGGTCCTCGACCTGCGTAAGCGCCAGACCGTCCGTGTCGAAGCCCAGACCGTGACAGTGGAAATAGTAATCATGGGTGTCGCCGCCGCGACCGCGGGCGATGTCAATGACGTACTGGTGGTCCTCGGAGGGCGTCATCAGCAGAACCTGGCGGCTCATTTCGCCGCTCGCGCCGTTGTCAAAGGCGGCCCAGTCGGCGGCGTCATATTCAGCGGAGTCGGCCACCTGACAGTTGGGAGCGATGAGGAAGTGCTTGCGCAAGTCGCCCCGGATTCTGGTGGTGCCGCTGGGGTTGCCGTCGGCTGCGCGCAGCACCAGGCAGTTGTGCGCCGGATGTGACTTGAGCCACGGGCGCAGAAAGTGATCGGAGCCCAGGTAGCCCAGGTCTGAGGCCAGCTCCTGCCGACAGGCGTGGATTATGAGGTCCTGAACCGCATCGTGCAGATGACCGCAGGCCTTGGTGAAGTTGAGCGACACCACCGTCGGGGCCTCCGCCGGGCCGGCCCGTAGGATTGCCTTGCGGCGGTCATGCAAAAGCACCGGCGGCAGCTTCGCCGCACGATTAAAGCCGACGGTCATGGTGCCATCGTCTTGCCTGGAGATATTGAGGTATTGGCGGTGCTTCTCCGGAATCCCGCCGCCGTAGTTTGCCATGTACCCCAACTGGGTCGTGCTGCGCCGGCCTCTGTCATATACCGAGTCTTCCCAGGCTATATAGTAGTCGTCCTCGGTCGCGTAGTAGAGCATTTTGCTGACAGCATCCTTGTACACTGGCATCTTGAAGAGGTTGATGCCCTCGGCCTCGTCATAGTAAGGGGCGCTGCGGTCGAAGTCGCCCTTCAAGCCGTGCAGGATCTGCATGATGCCGGTGAGGGAAGGCGTGTAGGTGGGCGAGCCCTCAGCACCGAGGCCGTCCTGTGAGAGGTGGTTGCGGTAGAAGTAGTAAACATCTCTGGCGACATTATCCAGGATCTTGTCATCGCGCAGCATCAACCCCATCCGCACCACCGGTGTCAGCGTCGAGCTGGCCAGGTTGTCGCCGGCCGCCACCATGCTGTAGGGCTGCAATTCCATCTCGACACAGCCGCGCTTGAGATAGAAGGCCACCGGGTCCTGGCTCCTAGCCACGCGCTCGCGGTCGCCCGGCACCGAGACCGCCGAACGCTGGCAAATCCGCCGCAGGTCGGCTTCTTCTTCGGTAAAGGCCTCCCACAACATGCAGTTGGCCTCCAGCAAGGTCCGGGCCTGCCCGGCGCGCCAGTTCCAGGCCCCGATGAAAGGGCCGTAGTAGCCGAAGGGCTGGGCCTTGACCCGGTCCTCATACAAGGGATCGCCGACCGTGGTGTCGGTCCAGTTGAAGGGCCGGAAGCCCGCCAGCTTCTCGTACCGCCACGTGTCGCCTTGCGAGGACTGGTAGAAGCCCTCCATTCTCTTCTGGAATTGCTCGGGGGTAAAGCCCTCGGCGGCCGCCAGATAATCATCGCCCAGGTACGCCCGCGCCGTACACAGCATTATCACCTTGGCCTTATGGGCGTAAGTCGCGGCCAGCTTGTGCTCTTCACTATCCACCGGGAACAGCTTGGTGGCATAGTGCCATGCCAGCGCCAGAGTCTGCACCGGCGTGCCCTGGAGATGAAGAATCGCGTTGACATAGTACTTGCCCAGGAAGTAGTAGCGCCGACCACCGCCGGAGTCGCCGTGAGTGTTGCCATCCCAGTGAGCGTGCGGGATATTGTCATGGGCCTGCGACCAGGCCTCGTCGTGAGTGCGCGCCCATACCTCGTCGGTCGGCGCGCAGCCGTTGCCATCATCGGGGTAGTCGGGGTTGGGATAATAGTAGTACTTGCGCCCCTCGGCCTGGCAGTGCTTACACACCAGCCTCCAGGGCTCCTCGATACTCCAACTGAAATCATTGTAGTAGCGCGTCTTGAAGGGGTGGAGGGGACAGGTGACGGTATAGACACCGCGCGGCTCGAAGCTCTTGTAGAACTGCCGATACCACTCATCCGGCTTCTCGGCAAGCTTCTGGGCGGCGCTGATTGTGCCCTTGACCTGGGAAATCGCCGCCTGATCACCGGCTCGGTAGTCAGCCAGCACCTGCTCCAGCGGGGTATTGCCGACTAAAAGCGCGGGCTGTTCGGGGATCTCGATCCGTGGCAAATCATCGGGCGTCATGCTCTTCGCCGTCGCTTTCGTGATACTCACCTCGTCCACACACACGCGGCCTAACTCTAGACCGTCTCGCTGGTAGCCGTCCACCTGGAACATCACAGCATAGCGTTTGGCCTCATGCGGCAGGGCCACGGTGCCCTGGTAGTGGGTCCATTCGTCGGTTTTGGGGACGGTAGCGATGAGCGGCCCGCCGATGCGATCGCTGGAGGGAGCTTGCTCCGAGCGCCACGTCTGGATATGGGCTCTGACCCGCGAGGCCTCACTCTTGATCCAGAAACTCACGGTGTACTGATTGCGTAGCACGGGGTAGCGATAGTACTTCGAGCCTGCGGGCGGCTCGGTAACGAAGGCATCGGCGCCGCTGTAGCCGTCGCGACTACCGAGGACCAGCGCCGCGCTTTGGTAGTCCTCGCCCTTGCGCTCACCCGAGCTTATCGGCGCAAACGGCTTGGGGACGAAGTAGGCGGCCTTGCCACGATAGCCCTGCTCGAGGCAGCCCCATTCAGCGACGCCGTCGTAGGCACCCCAGCCGACCGGTTTGCCGTTCTCGATCTGCTCGCAGTTCCCGTTGCGCGACAGCTCCTGGGCGGCCACGCTCGTAGCACCCAAGGTGATGAGTGCAAATATGGACATCAGGCCAAGACTGCTTCGGCTCAGCATCATTCGCCCTCCTAGATGGCGTCAGGCTAGAGACCTTGACCCGGCGGGGCCAAGCCCTGCAGCAGCGGGTCATCTACCTCGGCCTGCCAGTCCGTCAGTCGCCGCCGCATCGCCATCAGTTGTTCCGAGTAGTCGGAGTTGCCCGCCAGATTGCTGGTCTCCCAGGGATCGGCAACAATATCGAATAGCTGGGTAGTCGTGGTGCCGTTGACCAGATACTCAATCAGCTTATACCGGCGGTCGCGCAGGCACCTCTGACAGTTGCGGTAAGCGAAGAACAAATCGTCGCGCACCTGCTCGGCCTCGCCTTTGATGACCGGTGCCAGGCTTATTCCCTCCACCGCCTCAGGGGTCTCGAGGCCGATAAGATCAGTGAGCGTCGGGAAGATGTCGAGCAGGTAGCACAAGGCCTGGCGCCTCTCCCCGGCCGGCAGGCCCGGGCCGCTGATTACCAGAGGCACTCGCACGCTGTGCTCGTAGAGGTTCTGCTTGCCCAGCAGGCCGTGCTGGCCCAGCGCCAGGCCGTTATCTCCTGCGAAAACGATGATGGTCTTGTCGGCCTCTCCGGTCGCCTCCAGGGCTTCCAGAACGCGCCCGATATGGTCGTCGAGATGGCTTATCATCCCGTAGTAATCGGCCAGGTGCCGTCTCACCACATCCGGCGTGCGCGGCCAGGGCGCCAATTGCTCGTCACGAATCTCCATCTCGCCATTGTCGAAGGGATGCCTGGGCATGAAGTTCTCCGGCAGCGGAATATCGGCCGGGTGATACATATCGGCATACTGCTGCGGCGGTGTCCGGGGATCGTGCGGTGCTGTGGAAGAGAAATAAAGCAGAAAGGGGCGCTGGGGATCGCGCTTGTGCAGAAACTCAACCGCGGCATCGGCGAACAGCTCGCTGGAGAATTTCTCGCCGGTGTATCGTGCCTGTTGGGGGTAGCGGCCGGTCGGGTCGAAGTCGTGTACCGGTACTTGATGATGGTCGGACATACCGCCGAAGAAGATCTTGGCCCCGTCGGCGAAGCAGCGCGCGAAAGAGGCCGGCTCATTGTGCCACTTGCCGGTGCTGAAGGTCGTATAGCCGGCCTGCTGGAAGACCTCGGGAAAGGCCACAGTCGCGGCCAGGTCGCGCGGCGCCCGATAAAGCGTCCGTCCGCTCATCAGCATCGCGCGGCTGGGACAGCACACCGCCGGCATCGTCGAGCCCATGATGGTGGCGTGGGTGAAGCTGACGCCATTGGCGACCAGACTGTCCATATTCGGCGTCCGGATTATCTCGTTGCCTAAGGCGTGGATAGTGTCGAAGCGCTGATCATCGGTGAATAGAAACAGCACATTGGGCCGTTCAGCCGTGCTCATATTGTGCCGTCCTCGTGCGTTCCCAGGTTATAGGAGCTAATCCGCGGTATAGGCGGCGTAGGCAAAGTTAGTGATCGAGACCGTATCTTTGCCCTTTTCCAGGCGGGTGATGGCGATCTCCTGGCCCGGCTCGACGCCGGTGTAGTCATCGGTCAGGAGACTGGTAAAGGAGTGCATCAGGACGCCGCTTTCCGAGTAAATATGCCGGCTGCTGAAGCCCCGCAGCGGCCCCAGCATCCGCAGCTTGCCCGGCTCGCCGGCATAGACCTTGTATGCGCTCTTCTTGCTGTCCAGCACCGGCGGCGGCTCGATCAGAACGCCGCTCTGATCCACCTGGGACACCAGCAGCCAGTTGTTGACCAGATGCGGCTGGTCGTCGAGACGCATCAGGTACTTGCCCTCATCCAGGGCCTCAACCGAGGCGATGGTGAAGGTCGAGCGGTCCTCCGCATGTCGGACGATGACCGGCAGACCGGCCAGCACCTCGCCTTCAGGTATCGCGTCGCTGCTGGCTACGGTCAAGGTATCCTCGGCGTCATTGAAGTCCAGCAGGCGACCGCTCAACTCCGCCGGCCCCTCGAGCGTCAGGGAGAAGCCGTCGGCCTTCACGTACTTGCCGCCGGCTACCAGCAGCCGCGCCCCGCCGCTAGTCGGATAAGACACCACCGCCACGTCGCCGTCGGTGCTAATAGCGTGGCCGCTGTCGGTTATATGGACCTCGGAGGGTTGGCCCGGGCCGCCGTAGGTGATGAGGTAGTCGGTACCGTGAACGGTCTCGACGGCCAGGCCGATGGTATAGCCGTCGTCACAATCAAGGTCGAGGCGGCGGACCTCCTTGACGAAAGGTTGGTGCTGGTATGGCTCAATGACGCCGGCGAAGGTGTCAACCTGCTCGGTGTTGGGCCGGCGCACGCACAGGACCTTCATGGTGCGGCCGAAGTCCTCGTTGCGCAGATAGCGCTGGGCCGGGCCGGTGCCGACGATGACCTCGCTGCCCGGCTCGTCAACCATCCACAGGCGCATGAAAACATCTTCGTGAATCAGCGGCCGCTGCTTCGGCTGGCCGCGATAGTCGTCTATCCGCGACCAGGTGGCGCGCCAGGGCCCGGCGGACCTGCCGGCAGCCAGTTCGTGGATATTCCGCGAGCCCCAGCCGGCGGCGCACCTGAAGGTCCAGCCACTGTATTCGTAGAGGTCCTGGTCAGGATCGGGCACTGGCTGCAGATTGATCCCGTCGGTGTCAAAGCCGAGGCCGTGGCAATGCAAGTAGTAGTCGTGAGTGGTCCCGCCCTTGCCGCGGACGATGTCAACCACGTACTGATGGTCCTGCGACGGCACCATCAGGATCACCTGGCGACTGAATTCGCCGACTTCATCCTCGCCGGCGGCCGCCCAATCCGCCGCATCGTACTCGGCGGTGTCAACTATCTGGCAGGTGGGTGTCGCGATGAAATGCTTGCGCAGATCCCCCCGCAGCCTGCTGGTGCCATGGGGACTGCCGTCGGCCGCCCGCAGCGTCAGGGAGTTATGCGCCGGATAGGTGCGGATCCACTCAGTGGTGAGGAAGTGGCATGACCCCATGTAGCCGAGGTCGGAGGCCAGCTCCTGGCCACAGGCATGCACCATCAACGTCTGCGTCGGCGGGTGGTAGTGCCCACACATCTTGGTGAAATCGAGCGAGACCACGGTCGGGTGCTGCACCTTCCCGGCCCTCAGTACCGCCTTGCGGCGGTCGTGTAGCAGCACCGGCGGCCATAGTACGGACTTGTCGAAGTTGACCGAGTGCTTGCCGTGTCCATCCTGCGTGATGTTCAGGTACTTGAGGTGCTTTTTAGGTATCTTGCCACCGTAATTGAGAATGCGCTGATGCTGAAGAGTGCTGCGCTGAGCGCCGTAACACGAATCTTCCCACGAAATGTAATGGTCATCATCGTCAGTGACGTAATAGGGCATCTTGACGGCGCAGGCGGCATAGACGGGCATCCTGTTGAGGTTGATAGTGTCATTCTCGGCATCATAATAGGGGGCGGTCTTGTCGAAGTCGCCCTTGAGACCGAAAAGCCTGTCACCCAGGCCGGCCACCCCATAAGCCGAGTAAGTTGGTGAGCCCTCGTGGCCCAGACCATCGGCGGAGAAGTAGTTGCGCCAGAAATAGGTGACATCCTGCGCGACCTTCTCGATGATCTCGTCATCACGCAGAAACAGGCCGGCGCGGATTCTCGGCAAAATCGTCGCTGCCAGCAGATTGTCGCCGCCGCTGTCGAGGTTGAAGGGGTGCATCTCGGTCTCGAATACGCCGCGTTTCATATAGAAGGCCGGCGGGTCCTGGCCCATCGCCAGCTTCTCGCGGTCGTCGGGAATTGAGAGCAGCGGGCGCTGGCAAAGACGGCGGAGGTCATCTTCGTCCTCACCGAAGGCGGCCCGCAGGCGGCAGAAAAGCTCCAGCAGATAGCCGGCCGTGTTAGCGCGCGAGTTCCACGAACCCGCCCAGAGCCGTCCGTCACGAACCGGCACGCCTTCCCAAACCGGGTCATCAGCTATCACATCACGGTTATCGTAGAAGCGGAAGCCGTCGAGCTTCTGATACTGCCACCGGTCGGTCTCGGAGGGCTGGTAAAACTCGCCCATCCGCTTGCGGAACTCTTCGGGTGTGAGGCCCTCGGCGGCGGCCAGGTAATCGTCACCCAGGTAGGCCCGGGCGCTGCACAGCATGATGACCTTGGCCTTGTGGGCGTAGAGGTCGGCTTTCTGGTACTGCTCGCTCTCCGGCGGGAACAGCTTGACGGCGTAGTGATACGCCAGCGCCAGTTGCGGGCCGATCGTGCGGTGCATGCGACTGAGCGCATTGACATAGTACTTGCCCTTGAAGTAATAGCGGCGGCTGTCGAGATAGGCGTGACTGGAGCCGTCCCAGTGGTCATGCGGTATGCCGCGGTGGGCCTTGCTCCAGGCGGCGTCATGATCCCGCGCCCAGACCTCATCAGTCGGCGCACACCCGTTGCCATCATCCGGGTAATCGGGGTTCGGGTAATAGTAGTACTTGCGCCCCTCCGCCTTGCAGTGTGGGCAGATCAGCTTCCACGGCTCGTTGAGGCTCCATTCGAAGTCGTTGTAGTAGCGGGTGAGGAAGGGATGGATCGGGCAAGAGGTGGTGTAGATACCACGCGGCTCGAAGTTGCCGAAGAACTGCCGATACCATTCATCCGAGTGCTCGGCCAGCTCGTCCGCCTGCCTTAGAGCCGCGCTCACCTGACCCACGGCTGCCTTGTCACCTGCGCGATACGCTGCGAGGATCTCCTCCAGCGGAGTGTCTCCGACATAGACGGCCGGGTCGTCAGGAATCTCGATGCGGCGCAGACTATCGGCGTTCAAGCCGGTCACCCTCTCGATCTTCAACTCATCAATGCAGACGCGGCCCAGCTTCAGGCCGTCCTTCTCGTAGCCGAATACCTGAAACACGACGGCGATCTTCTTGACGCCTGCTGCCACCGAGCCGGTGGCCTCGAAATACGTCCAGTCATCAAGGTGGCCGATACGGGTGATGAGAGTAGCGCCGCCGCCACGGTCGGCCCCAGTCGCCTTCTCTGTCGTCCAGCCCTGTAGGAACACATTTATCTTGCTGGATTCGCTCTTGATCCAGAAGCTGACCTTGTAGGCATCAGCGCCGCCGCTCTTGAAGTATTTCGCGGCCTGACTGGGAATGTGAGGGATTGCGTCAGGCCCGCTATAACCACCGGAGCTGCCCTGTACCATCCCGCAGTTGATGTAGTTCTCCCCCGCCCGGTCGCCGGAATCTATCGGGTGGAAGGGCTCCGGGATGAAATAGACGGCCTTGCCCTGATAGCCGTCCTCCAGGGACCCCCATTCGCTGAGGGAGCTGTACGGTCCCCAGCCCACCGGCTTGCCGTCCTCGACCTGCTCGCAGTTGCCATTACGCGACAGGTCCTGCGCAGCCCCTGCGGCGCTCACAAGCAACATGGCGATGAGCACAGCTTGAATACGCGCTGCCGACATGAGCGATCCCTCCTGACGAACCCAACGGTCTAGTTGCCGTCGTACTCCATATAGGCGTACCTGGTCACGAAGACCGTATCATGCCCCTTTTCGAGGCGGGTGATGCCGATGTCCTTGCCAACTTCGACACCTGTGTAATCATCCGTGTGAACGCGATGGAAGCTGAGCATGGTGGTGCCCCACTCGTCAGCAACCGCAGTCGCGCTTGTGCCCCGCAGCGGCCCCAGCAGGCGCATCCGGCCCGGATCGCCCGCATAGACTTTGAACGTCGTGCGCTTGCGATCAAGCACCGGCGGCGGCTCGACGGTGATGCCGCCGCTATCCACATCCCGCACCAGCAGCCAGTTGTTCATCAGGTGCGGCTGGTCGTCCAGATGCAGCAGGTAGCGGCCCTCCCCCAGTGCCTCGACGCTGGCGATGGTGAAGGTGGAGCGGTCTTCACGGTGCTGCACAATCACCGGCTGGCCGGCGAGTTGCTCGCCCACCGGGAAGGCGTCATCGCTCTCGATGGTCAGGGTGTCGTCGGGGTCGCTGAAATCAACCAGGCGTCCGCTCAAAGAGGGCGAGCCCTCCAGCTTGAGGCTAGCCTCATCGGCTTGCAGATAGCCGCCGCCGGTGAGCAGTGCTCGCGGCGGCCCGGCCTCGGGGAACGCAGCCATCGCGAAATCAGCATCGGTGGCGATGGTGTGCCGGCCGTCTTTGACCTGCACCTCCGGCGGCGTCCCCGGGCCACCGTAGGCGATGACATAGTCGGTGCCATAGATGGTGTCTATCGCCAGACCCACCACGTAGTCGTCATCGGTGTTGAGGTCGAGGCGGCGCACTGCTCGAATAAAGGGCGTTTTCTGGTATGGCTCGATTACCGCGACGAACTTGTCAATGGCCTCGGTATTGGGCCGGCGCACGCACAGTACCTTCATCTCGCGGCCGAAATCGTGATTCTGAAACGAGCGCTGGGCCGGCGCGGTCCCGACAAATACTTCGCTGCCCGGCTCGTCCACCATCCACAGCTTCATGAACACGTCCTCGTGGATCAGCGGCTGCTGGGCGGGCTGATCCCGATAGTCATCAATCCGCGACCAGATCGCCTGCCACGCATTTGCCGAAGTGCCGGTCGCAAGCTGCTTGATATTCTTTGCACCGAAATTGTCGGGGCAGTTGAAGGTGAAGCCGCTGTGCTGGTAGAGGTCGGTCTCCGGGTCGGCCAGCGGCTGCAGGTCAATGCCCTCGGTCTCAAAGCCCAGCCCGTGGCAGTGCAGATAATAGTCGTGAGTGTCGCCGCCGCGCCCGCGGGCGATGTCTATCACATACTGATGGCCCTCGGAGGACGCCATCAGCACTAGCTGGCGGCTGAATTCGCCGTTTTCGGTATCCCCGAACCTGGCCCAGTCGGCCTGGTCGTATTCGGCGGTGTCAACCACCTGGCAGGTCGGGGTGATGATGAAGTTCCGGCGCAGGTCGCCGCGCAACTCCCCGGTGCCGGCGGGATTGCCGTCGGCGCGCCGCAGCACCAGGCAGTTGTGGGAGGGGAAGCTCTTCAGCCAGCGGGTGGTCAGGAAGTGGCCCGAGCTCAGATAGCCCTGGAGTGAGGCGAGTTCCTGGCCGCAAGCATGCACCATCAGGTTCTGGGCGGCAGGCTGATAGTGGCCGCACTTCTTGGTGAAATCCAGTGAAACCACGGTCTGCCGCTCGGTTCTACCCGCGCGCAGGATCGCCTTGCGCCGGTCATGGACCAGCCGCGACGGCAAGGCTACGGACCTGTCAAACTCCAGCCTCACGGTCCCATCCTCGGCGCGGTCAATCTTGAAGTACTTACGCTCCTTCTCGGGAATGCCGCCGCCGTACTGCTCAACCAGGTGGGCCTGAGCCACCGTGCGCTTCGCCTGGTAACTGGAGTCCTCCCAGGGGATGTAGTGGTCGTCCTCGGCGGTTGCATAGTAGAGCATCTTGGTGACGGATTGGGTGAAATCGGGCATCTTGAAGAGGTTAAGCGCGCCCAGCTCCTTATCATAATAGACGGCCTCTTCGTCGAAGTCGCCCTTTATGCCATATAGCTTCTGCATCACGCTGATGATGCCGTAGGCGCAGTGGGTGTAGCTGGGCGAGCCCTCCGCGCCGAGACCGTCGGAGGTGAAGAAGTTGCGCCAGAAGTAGGCGATGTCCCTGGCGACATTCTCGATGATAGCATCATCCCGCAGCATCTGTCCGGCGCGCAGGCGCGGTGTCTGGGTAGCTGAGGCCTGATTATCGCCGCCGGTTTCGAGGTTGAAGGGGTGGATCTCCATCTCGAAGATGCCGCGCTTGAGGTAGTGCGCCGGCGGGTCCTGCTCCCGAGCCACCTTCTCGCGGTCGCCCGGCAACGAGACCACCACCCGTTGGCACATGCGGCGGAGGTCGTCATCTTCGGCTGTAAAAACAGCGCGGGTGCGGCAGAACGACTCGAACAGATACCTGGCCATAGCGCCAAGGTGGGCCCACGAGCCCTCGAAGAACTTGTAGCCCCGAGGCCGCTGCGCGGTGATGTCGTCATAGACCGGGTCGCCGACGGTGACGTCGCTGGTGCCGCTGAAGGGGCGGAAGCCGTTCAGCTTCTCGTACCGCCACGGCTTGCCGTCGGAACGCTGACAAAAGCCCTCGATGCGCTTCTGGAATTGGGCCGGGGTCATGTTCTCGGCGGCGGCCAGATAGTCATCACCGAACCGCGCCCGGGCCGAAAACAGCAGGATGAGCTGGGCCTTATGCGCATAGACGGCGGCCCGCTGGTACTCCTCACTGTCCTCGGGAAAAAGCTTGGTGGCGTAATGCCAGCCGAGACTGAGTGCCTGCGTCACATTGCCTTCCAGCTTGGTGAGCGCCAGGCCGTAGTATTTGCCCAAAAAGTAGAAGCGCCGGCCATCAACATCGCCGTGAGTGTGGCCGTCGAAGTGGTCGTGAGGGATGTTGCGATGCGCCTTCGACCAAACCTCATCGTGGGTGCGTGCCCAGGCCTCATCGGTCGGCGCGCAGCCCTGGCCGTCGTCGGGATAGTCGGGATTGGGATAATAGTAGTACTCGCGGCCTTCAGCCTTACAGTGCTTGCAGACCAGCTTCCAGGGCTCGTCCAGGCTCCACTCGAAGTCCATGTAGAAACGGGTCTGGAAGGGGTGGATGGGGCAGGTGATGGTATAGCGGCCGCGCGGCTCGAAGTTGGCGAAGAACTGGCGATACCACTCGTCCGGCTTCTCCGCCCACCCGTCGGCGGCGGCCAGAGCCGACTTTACCTGTGAGATTACCGCCTCATCGCCTGCGCGGTAGGCCTCCAGGAGCTCCTCCAGGGGCGTCTCGCCCACATATATGGCGGGATCGGGCGGTATCTCGATGCGCTTGAGTTCATCGGCGGTCAGGCCCTTCACTTTTTCTATTCTCACCTCGTCAACCTGTACCGGCCCCAACTTGAGACCCTGGTCCTCAAATCCGTCCACCAGGAACATGATGCAGAAGCGCTTAGTATCCGGCTGGGGCGTTGCCGTCATTTCATAGTAGGTCCATTTGTCGGTGGCGGGAAGGTTGGTAAGCTGCCCGGTGCCGTCAACCCGATCCTGCGGCGTCGCTGCCTCCGTCTTCCAGCCGCGCAGATATACCCTGACGCTGGAAGAGGCGCTTTTCATCCAGAAGCTGACCTTGTACCTATCGGAGGCGGGGTATTTGGAGTACCTGGCTTCGGGGCTGGGCTCATGCACCAGCGCCTCGGGGCCGCGGTAGCCGTTGGCATCGCCCTGCACCAGCGCGGAACTGGTGTACATGCGGCCCTGGTTATCGCCTGCCTTCCAGGCGGAGAAATCCTGGGGGATGAAGTACACGCCTCTACCTTGATAGCCCGGCTCGAGCGAGCCCCATTCCTTGGCCGTGCCATAGGTATCCCAGCCGACCGGCTTGCCGTTCTCGACCTGCTCGCAGGTCCCATTGCGAGAGATGTCCTCAGCGGTGGCGATGGCTGTGGCCAGGGTCAGTGCCAGCGCGATAGTGCACAGGCTCTTGCTGAGTGGCTTCATTGGCTCCCTCCGAGTGCTGACAGGATGACCGAATCGCCCCGGTCGCTTGCATTGTGAGGCTGGTTCAGGTAATCTTCTACATTCACAACCGCATATTTCGTGGATTCGGGCGTCTAACCTTCCCCTAGGGTGCCGGCCCAATGGAGTTGCGGGTAAGCAGTTCACAATTGAGCGGCCGGGCGGCCATGCCGGCGTCGAAGTCCCACACGATCCGGGCGCTGGTGATTGGCGGCCTGGCGAATGGGCAGAGCCGCCTGATCAAGCCGCTGCGTTCGGCTGATACGACCTCGGCCATCGAAGCAATGCGGCTGCTGGGCGCCCGGATTGTCGAGCAGGACGATGACCTCATCGTTGCGGGCGTAGCAGGCCATCCTCAGGCTCCGGCAGAGCCGATAGATGTCGGCAACTCCGGCACAACGCTATATATCACCTGCTTGACCGCGGCGCTTGCCGACGGCACCACGGTGCTGACCGGTGATGAGCAGATCCAGGCCCGGCCGGTCGCGCCGCTGCTGCAAGCGATCAACGACCTCGGCGGCACAGCGCGTTCGCAGCGTAATAACGGCTGCGCGCCCGTCCAGATTAGCGGCCCTCTGCGCGGCGGGTGTACGTCCATCGAGTGCCCGACCTCGCAGTACCTGACCGCGCTGCTGATTAACTGCCCGCTGGCGCAGGGAGATACGCGCCTCGAGGTGCCGCTGCTCCACGAGCGCCCCTACGTCTATATGACGCTTGACTGGCTCGACCGCCAAGGCGTCAAGTACCAGGCCGAGGGGCTGGGAGCTTTCGAGATACCGGGCGGGCAGCGCTACGGGCCCTTCTCCCGGCAGATACCCGCCGACTTCTCTTCAGCCACCTTCTTCCTGTGCGCGGCGGCGGTGACCGGCTCGGAGGTTACTCTCACCGGCCTCGATATGGCCGACCCCCAGGGCGACAAGGCCGTGATAGACATGCTGCGGCGGATGGGGACCGAGATCGAGGTTGAGGGCCTGGAAATGACCGTACGCGGCGGGAATCTGCGCGGCTGCGAGCTTGACCTCAACGCCACGCCCGATGCCCTGCCCGCGATGGCGGTCACGGCTTGCTTCGCCGAGGGCGAGACGCTGCTGGGCAATGTCCCCCAGGCGCGCCTGAAGGAAACCGACCGCCTAGCGGTGATGGCCGCCGAGCTGGCGAAGATGGGCGCTGATGTCGAGGCGCTGCCCGATGGGCTGATAGTCAGAGGCAGCCAAATGCACGCAGCCGCGGTTGAGGGGCACAGCGACCATCGCGTGGTCATGGCTCTGGCGCTCGCGGGCATGGCCGTGGAGGGCGAGACGATAGTCTCGACCGCGGAGGCGGTGGCCGTAACCTTCCCTAACTTCGTCGGTCTAATGCAGGAACTCGGCGCCAGTATCGAGACAGGCGGCTCCATGCAGACATAGCAGAGCCGTCGAACTGGAACCCTAACTAACGCGGCAAGGTCCGTGATGACCGCCGCCGCAGGAGGCGATAGATATGCTAGGCAATACCTTCGGCAGGGTGTTTCGAGTGACAACTTGTGGCGAGTCCTACGGCAAGGCCCTGGCGGCGATCTGCGACGGTGTGCCGCCCGGCCTGGAGCTTTGTGACGCCGACATTCAGGAGGAGCTGGACAAGCGCCGTCCGGGCCAGAGCGCCATCGACTCGCCCCGCCAGGAGACCGATCAGGCGCAGATATTCTCCGGCATGCGCGACGGTTATACCACCGGCGCCCCGGTCGGCATGATCATCTACAATGTGGACACGCTGCCCCAGCACGTCAAGGAGTACCAAGATGTCAAGGACCTGATCCGCCCGGGCCATGCCGAGTACACCTACCGCATCAAGTACGGCGATTACGTTGACTGGTGCGGGGCGGGCCGGGCCAGCGGGCGCGAGACCGCCGGGCGGGTGGCCGCCGGCGCGGTTGCCAAGAAGATACTGGCCCGCGAGGGCATCAGAGTGGTCGCCTACGTCCAGAAGCTCATGCACATCGAGGCCGACGTGTCCGACCTCAGCTTTGATGAGCGGGAGGCCAATTCGCTGAAGAACGAGATCTTCTGCCCGGACCTGGAGACCGCCCGGGAAATGATCGAGTTCACCAGGCAGATCAAGGACGAGGGCGACACCGTCGGTGGCATCGTGGAGATACTCACCGTCGGCGTGCCGCCGGGGCTGGGTGAGCCGGTCTTCGACAAACTCAGCGCGGGTTTGGCCCATGCCCTGATGAGCATCCAGGCCGTCAAAGGCTGCGAGATCGGTGCCGGCTTCGCCACAGCCATGATGAAGGGCTCGGAATGCAACGATATCCCCTACATGAAAGACGGCAAGATCCGCTTCCACACCAATAACTCCGGCGGCATTGACGGCGGTATTTCCAACGGCGAGGACATTGTCGCACGCATCGCCGTCAAGCCGACCTCTACTATCTCAATCGCGCAGCCGACGGTCAACATGGCGACGATGGAGGAGGCCGAGCTGGCCGCTATCACGCGCCGCGATGCGACGATCTGCGGGCGGATATGCGCCGTAGCCGCCGCTATGACGCGCATGACTATCCTCGACCACCTGATGATGTGGCGCGGCTATGATGCCATCTCCGGCATCGAGCACAAGCTCGGCTGGTAGGGACCTGGCCGACCCAACGGACTAAACCAAGCCCCGCGCGGAGCTGAAGAGCAACTTCGGCTCCGCGTTTTTCTTTGCAGGACAAATGCCCACCTAGAAAGAACCCAAAGACAGGAGTATGACGCGCCTGCTGACAATGAAGTTCGACTCGGAGGCGACAGAAGCGTGGACAAGCTGCTGGTCGTGGGCTGTGGCTCCATCGGAGAACGCCATATCAGGTGCCTGGGCAGTTGCGAGGGCGTGCAGGTCACGCCATGCGACCCCAGAACGGAGCGCCTGCAGCAGATGCAGGAGCTCTATGAGACCCAGCCGGGCCTGAGCGACTATGCCCAGGCGAACCTCGACGACTTCGACGCCGTGCTGATATGCACGCCCAGCGACCAGCACATCCCCCAATCACGCCGCGCCGTGGAGCATAACTGTCACGTATTCGTCGAGAAGCCGATATCGGTGAATATGGAGGGTGTTGATGAGCTGATCAACGCTGCGACCGAGCGTGATCTGGTGTTGCAGATGGGCTATACACTGCGCCACCATCCGCTGCTGCAGCGGGCCAAGGCGCTGATCGAGCAGGGCGCGATTGGCGATGTCTATATGGCCGATATTCACTGTGGGGCGTATATCGGCGACGCCCGGCCCGAATACGCCAAGCTCTACTGGGCCCATCGCGCCACCGGTGGCGGCGTGCTTTATGATGCCTCCCACGAGCTCGACCTGATTAACTGGCTGCTGGGGCCGGTGGCGGAGGTCGCCTGTCTGGCTGAGCACTTCATGCTCGACGTGGACGCGGAGGTGGATGACGGAGCAGTGCTGGCGATGCGCACGGAAAGTGGCGTGCTGGTCAACATGTTCTGCAACGACATTCAGCGCAACTACAAGCGCGGCGGGCAGATTGTCGGCGCAGCCGGCACGGTGGAGTACAGCTATGACGAAAGCCGCGTGTCGCTTTACGATGCCGATACCCGCCAGTGGACGCACCAGCAGCGGCAGTACGAGCGCGACGATTTCTACATCAATCAGATGCGCAACTTCTGTGCCGCGATTCGCCGCCAGGAGCAATCGGCAGTAACCGGCCGGGACGGCAAGCTGGCTCTGGCCACGGCCCTGGCCGGCTACCGATCAGCGGCTGAAAGGCGCTTTGTGAGCATCCAGGAAGTGCTGGCGTAGGGCGCCTCGGCAAGCCCCGCAACCAGACAGGTGGTAAAGCTGGACTGAGCCGGGGGAATTGCGGGATGCTAACTTGATATGAGATCGGCCTGGCGGATGTGGCTTGACGGGGAGTGTGGGCATGGACTCGTCGGTATTTCTGACCAACTTCGGCACTCTCGACTGGATCATCGTTATTGTCTATCTGGGGGGCACCGTTGCCAAGGGCGTATGGGTGAACCGCTATGTCGGCGACCTAACCGATTTCATCATCGCCGGCCGCGGGCTGCGCATTTACCTGGCGATTGCTACCATGACCGGCACCGAAATTGGGCTGGTCACGATCATGTACAATGCCCAGGAAGGCTTCGCCCGCGGCCTGTCGGCCTATGTCATCGGCCTCTGCTGGCTGGTGGGTATGTTAGTGATCGGGCTGACGGGGTTCATCGTCTATCCACTGCGCAAGTTCGAGATCATGACCATCCCGGAGTATTACGAGCTGCGCTACGGGATCCGTACCAGGGTCGTCGGCGGCACGATTCTGGCGCTGGCGGGCATCCTCAACATGGGCCTGTTCCTGCAGGCGGGCGCTCGTTTCATGACCGGCATGTTGGGCATCGGCACCGGCTTCGGCCTCAAGGTGCTGATGACGGCGATGCTGTTCATGGTTCTGCTCTACACCGCCTTCGGAGGCATGGTCTCGGTGGTGATTACCGACTACGTGCAGTTTGTGGTGCTGGGCGTGGCGATGGTGGTCGCGACCGTCTGGGCCGTCGGGCATGTCGGCTGGGACAACATCGTTGATACGGCCGTCGCTCAGCACGGGACCGGCGGCATAGACCCGCTTGCCGGCGATGGCTACGGCTGGTGGTACATCGTCTGGATGGTCTATCTGGCGGTGTCAGGAGGGTCACTGTGGGCCACGGCTACTACCCGCGCCCTGGCCGCCCGTAGTCCCAAGACCGCTCAGCGGTTGTACGGCTGGACCTCGATCACCTTTCTCGCCCGCGTTGTGATCCCCGTCACCTGGGGCGCAGCGGCCCTGGCCTTCATTGCCGCTACGCCGGAACTGGCCGCCGCCTTCCTGGGTGATGGCCCCGATAAGTTCAACAGCCAGTACGCCATGCCGGTATTCTTCGCCCGGCTGCTGCCTTCAGGCTTCCTCGGCATCCTGGCCGCCGGCATGATGGCCGGCTTCATGAGCACCCATGACAGCTACCTGCTGTGCTGGGCCTCGGTCATCACCCAGGATGTGGTCGCGCCGCTGTACCGGGTCAGTGGGCGTGGCCGGCGGACCGCCGGCGTCATCTCCGCTGCCCTGGGCGGCGCAGCGGTAGCCGGGATCGTCTATGGAGTGCTCAATCTGCTCGGAATCCCGGCTATGCCCGGGGTAATCATCGGCTTCCTGGCCGGCCTACCGTGCGCCGGCTGGCTCTTCCGCCGAGTTCCGCAGATTCTCGAAGCTCCGGACCTTTCCGAGCGCGGCCGCTTCATCATCACCCGCACCGTCATCGTCCTCATCGGCGTTTTCCTACTGGTCTGGGGCTTGTGGTACGAGGCGCCGATGACCCTCTGGACATACATGGCGGTGACCGGCACTATCTACCTGGCCGGCGCGATGTCCTGCATAGGGTTTGGTCTCTACTGGAAGGGAGCCAACGAGACCGGGGCGCTGCTGGCCCTGATCGCCGGGCTTGTCGCCGTTCTCGGCATCCTGCCGTGGCAGAGCTGGGGTATCGAGTGGATCACCTCGACCAATACCTCGGTAGCCGCCATCATCGCCGCCGCCGTGGGTATCATCGCAGGCTCTCTGCTGTTCAGGACGCGCGCCGTCCCCAAGCGACCGGATGAGGAGGAGACATAAATGGACCTGGGCGAAATTACCATTGCGGACATCTGGCTGGTGGTGCTGGGGATTGCTTTGGGGGCTTTTGGGTTGATGGTGGTGATCTGCGGGGTTGGAGGCCTCAACGACATATTCAACCTATTGCGCACCTTGCGCGGGGACGACGAGGACACCGCTGCCGGGCAATAATCTGTCTCCGGCCTTAGCCACCCATCGTCCTGCACTCCAACCTAGCGAGGTATTCATTTGGCAACTGAGACCGGCCCTATCTCTGAAAGCAGCAATGACGAACGCCCGGCTATAACCGCGCGAGCGTTGGTGATCGGTATCCTCGGTGTCGCTTTCGTCGGCCTGGGCTTCCCCTACGCCAACCTGGTAGTCCAGGGGACCCGCCCCGCTAATACCGCGCTGGGCTTCGGCGTGGTCTTTGTCTTTCTGGTGCTGGTGGCGCTGATCAATCCCCTGCTGAGTCTGGTGCGCCGCCGGGCGTTTCTGTCGCGGCCCGAATTGATTATGGTCTTCATCATGTTGCTGGTCGCCTCGGCGGTGCCGACCTGGGGAATGATCGGTCAACTCATCCCGATCATGACCGGGGCCCAGTACTACGCCACACCGGCAAACCGCTGGGCCGAGGACATCGTCCCCCATCTGCCCGACTGGGCCGTGCCCAAAGACCAGTACCTGGTGGATAACTTCTACGAAGGCCTGCCGCGCGGCGAGGCCATCCCCTGGGAAGGCTGGATCGTCCCGCTGCTGGCCTGGTTCGTGTTCATCGCCGGTCTCTACGCCGCCACTTTGGGCATCACCCTGCTGCTGCACCGCCACTGGTCGGAGCACGAGCGCCTGGTCTATCCCTTGATGCGCCTGCCCATCGAGATGGCGCGCGACGTCGGCGGCCGGCGCATACTCGCCGGCCTCTTCGGCAACAAGCTGATGTGGCTCGGCTTTGCCGTTGCTTTCCTGCTCAGCTCCTACGTGGCGCTCACCTACTACGCAAAAACGCTACCGGTACTGCACCTGCGCACCGCTGTCAATGTGCCGATTCAGAGCGAGAACATCTATTTCCGCCTGTGGACCAACCCCTCGGTCATCGCCTTTACCTACTTGATCCACACCGACCTGGCCTTCAGCCTGTGGTTCTTCTCGATCTTCACCCAGTTTCAGAATCCGATGATGCGGATCTGGGGTATCGGCCTCGGCACCAGCGAGGTCTATGGCGCAGGCACGCCGGCGATCTCGAGCCAGGCTATGGGCGCGATGATCGTGCTGGTTCTATACGGGTTCTATACGGCCAGAGCCCCTATCGCCGACATCTTCAGGAAGGCCCTTGCCGGCACGCCGACCGACCACAATGAGGAGGGCGCCGCCTCCCCACAGATCATCGTCGGCTGTTTGCTGTTCGGCTTTACCGTCATGGTCGGCTGGCTCTACCTGGCAGGCCTTAATGTAGTGAGCATTGTCGTGTTCTTGTTCGGGGCCTTCGTCACCTTTATCGCCCTGACCAGGGCCACGATTCAGGGCGGCGTGCCGGTGTCTCGGGCCGCGTTGGTGCCGCAGTCCTTCACCGCCTCGCTGCTCGGTAGTCGCTACATCGGCCCGGCCGGGCTGGCGACCCTCAGCATGACCTTTGTCTGGGTGGCGGACATCCGCGTCTTCATGATGCCCTTTGCGGCACACGCGGCCAAGCTCTGGAGCGAGATCAAAGGCAAGCCACGCGGCTTCGTGCCGATTGTTGTGATCGCGGTCCTCCTCTGTGGGATTCTCGCCACGATTATCACCATCTACGAGGGCTACAACGAGGGCGCAGTATGGCTGAGCAGTTGGCTGTTCGACGGCTGTCCCAACCGGGCCTACCAGTTCGCCGACGAACACATCCATAATCCCCAGCCCGCCTCCGCCGGTAAGATGCTGTTTCTGGGCATCGGTGCCGCCATCATGTGGGCGCTGACGGTCCTGCATTACCAGTTGCCGCGCTGGCCGTTCCATCCGCTCGGCTTCGCTATCGGCCCCACCACGCCGGTGATTGATCTATGGTTCTCGATATTCCTCGGCTGGCTGATCAAGTCGCTGGTACTGCACCTGGGAGGCTACCGGGCCTTCCGCGTCGGCATCATGGTATTCATGGGGATCATCCTGGGGCAGTTCACCGCATGTGGTATCTGGGCGATAGTTGATGCCCTCGCCGGCACCACCGACAACATGATATTCGTGTATTAGCAGCCCCTGCCAATGGTTGGCCTGAGCTGTCGCGGGATCTGCCACCAAAGGGAGGGAGCACCTTGTCTGAAGAGATCGAGCTGACACTGCTGGACTCACCGCCGCAGGTTGAGCGCAGCACCGACGAGGGCGACATCCTGCAACTCGCCGACGGCCGCCTGCTGGTGGTCTGGTCGGACTACCCGACCGGCGGCTTTCCCGAGGCACCCACCCGCATCGCCGCGATGACCTCCGCCGACGGCGGGGAAACCTGGAGCGCCCCCTATGCCCTGCTGGACAACGCCGCCCAGGAGAGCGTGATGTGCTTCAGCCTGCTGCGGCTCAGTTCCGGCGAGATCCTGTTTTTCTATGGCCGCTGGCAGTCCCATGCGGACTTCCAGGTGTTCGTGCGCAGCTCCGGTGATGAAACCCGAACCTGGGACGAGCCGGTGATGATCACCACCGGGGATGGCTATTGTGTGATGATCAATGCGCGGGTCATTCAGCTCGCCTCCGGGCGGATCGTCGCGCCCATCGAGCGCACCGCGGACTGCTCGGTTCCCGGCCATGTCCTGGTCTCGACCGCCTTCTATTCCGACGACGAGGGCCGCAGTTGGACCAAGAGCCAGACCGACCTGGCCCTGCCCAAACGCGGCGCTATGGAGCCGGGCGTGGTGGAATTGCGAGACGGCCGCCTGCTGATGATCATCCGCACCCAGCTCGGCCAAATCTATCGCTCCTACTCCAACGATGAGGCGGTTACCTGGGCCGAGGCCGAGCCGATGGGCCTAGCCGTGGCGCCGCCGGCTCACGCCGCTATCAGCCGCCTTCCGACCACCGACGACCTCCTGCTTATCTGGAACCGGGAGGCCGGCGACAACTCCTCCTCCCCGCTGACGGCGGCGATCTCCTCGGATGAGGCTGCAACCTGGCACCACCGGCACGACCTGGAGCCGGTTGGTGCTTGCAGCTACGCCTACCCCAGCGTCAACTTCGCCGAGGACCGCGTCCTGCTCACCTACTGGGTCACTGACAGGGAAGCGCAGCCCCCACGGCTGTACATGAAGTTCCGCAGTCTGCCGCTGGCCTGGCTCTACCGATAGCCGCCCTCGGTGAGAGCCGATGCTTCCTCTACGACAGAAACGCTAGGCCGCAAGAAGTGCATACTGGGAAAAAAGCCATAAAGCAACGCCAGCAATGTAATGGTTCTAAAAGTGGGTCAGTTTAATCTATTGCTGATTCTTTTGACATATTCCCCGATGTTAAATTTGCGCTCAAGACCCGCAGCACTCATGTACCGCACCTGGCCGAATACTGCACGCTCTTTCCACGGACGGTCATGCTTGCCGAAGCACCAGGCCACGCCGGCAAAGGAGTTCGGGTCCCTGCCGTCCAACTCGTACTTGTTGTTCAGGTGCAGCGCGGCCTCGAACGCATCCTGCGGACAGGCCGACCACTCAAGAAGCTTCTTGGCCCAATACATCCGCATGTATGAGTGCATCTTACCCGTCAGCACCATCTCCAACTGCGCCATATTCCAGTAAAGGTCATGGGTGTCCACCTGCTCCAACTGCTCTAGACTGTAAACGTAATCGCGAGCATCATCGGCGTGTTTGCCGAGCGAGCGCTGCGCCCATTCAGGGATAGCTGCGTACTCGTCGTATGCCGAGTTGAACCGTACGAAGTTAATGCTCAGTTCGCGGCGCACAATGAGTTGTTCCAAATAGGCGTCCACGCCTGCACTGCCAGATTTGATGACCTGCAGGGCGATGTCAAGTGGCGAGATCTGTCCGAAGTGGAGGTAGGGGCTCATGTGCGATGTGTAGTCAAGCGCAGGGTTATTGCTCAATTCAGCGTACCGATTCAGCTTGTTCCCGATGAAATCGTTTAGGAGTGCCTGTGCACGGCTGGCACCACCAGCGAATTCCCGGACCGGACTGACGTCGCGGCTAATCGGCAGCATCCCAAGCACAGCATTGAGGTCGCTGACATCCAGGCCGGAGAGTTCCATGTCAAGCGATGTCCGCTTGACGCGGGGCTGTCTAAGCGGCTGTAAATACTTGGGCAGAAGTCGGAGAATCTTAGTACGTATGGTCCGCGCAGCATACTCCTCCTTGTCAGAAACCACCTCCACTGGCACGATTACGTCGGTGTCCACTTGCACCAGTTGACATGAAAGCCGCGCTGCTGCGCTCTGACGCCACTTCAATTGCACCCGCAGGTAGCCGCGATCCGCAATGACCAACGCAGCATCTCTGCCCAACTCAATGACCGCCTCGTCCGGTCGCTGGTGGCGCACAACAAGTTGCACGTTGATGCGCTGCAGGGCCTGCTCGGTCTCAGCCAAGCCCTGCAACATGAATGCATAGTGGCGCTCGTTGGCATCTGGGAACTCCTCACTCAGGCCGAATACGCACACCAGCGGCAGTCCGAGGTCATTCGCCTGCCGGGCCGCGTACGCGAGGGCGTGATTGTACCGTGCACGCTGGGCGGCCTGCATCCAGTACAACACATACCGGCCGTCGGAAATCGGCTTGTCATTGAGGAGTTGAATGCGTTGGTCTTGTATCATTTCTGCTGTTGGATACTTTCACAAGCGGATAGCAGGTCGGCCGACAACATTGTGTGGCCGATGCGCATCTCGGTGTCGAAAATCGCGGCCTGGGTCAGGCGCATCTCGTCGAGGGTGCTGTCTGCCTCGATGGCGGTAGTAGCGTCGCGCAGCAGAACAATGTTGTAACCCCTCTGCCCCATGGCGCGGGTGCCATAGTCGCGACCCGGCACACACATATTGGCGGCGAATCCCCCGTATATCAGATAGGCAATCCCCTGGTGGCGGCAAAGCCGCTGCAACTGCTCTCCGGTAGCGATGACGAAATCATCCGGCTGCGGCTCCAGGCAACCGATAATCTTGCGCTTGTGGAGGTTGTGCTGGCTCCACTCTTCGCGCACCGGCTCAAGCGGCTTACCGTAGCGCGCATACTCGCCCTCGCCGCGACGGAGTTGAGCCGGCGGCCAGTCGGCCGGCTCCTGCCTGACGAACAACTCCTGCGCGGAGGCGTACTTCACCCACTGCGGATAGTGCTTCGCCACCGGCGGCGAGGGCGCATGAATGACCGCGATACCGGCGTTGCGGCAGGCCTCGGCCACCGGCGCGAGTACCTCGGCGCTGATGCGATCCGTGCGCTCGATATAGCTGCTGAGAGCGTGCAGGTCCCAGCAGTCCACCAGCACCAGGCCGATCTGCTCGGTGGGGATCTGCCACTCATAGGATTGGTGACTGAGATTCGCCTCGATCAGCTCGACCCTGGCATCGGTACCGAGGCGATAGTGGCGCACCGGCAGAGTTATCTGCGGCATTGTGTCGCTCCCTGTAAGAGACGGGCTGAACGCCCGATCTACGGCTTTGAGGCCGGGGCGCAGGCGGCCAGGAAATCCGCCGAGGTGGTCGTAAAGCCGATGATCATCTCGGTGTCCAGAATCGCCGCCTCGGTCAGCCACATCCCGTCCAGAGTATGGGCCGCCTCGATAGCGGTGGTGCCGTCGCGCAGCAGGATGATACTGTACCCCCGGCGGTTGAAGGCGCGGGTGCCATAGTCGCGCCCCGGCACGCACATATTAGCGGCAAAACCGCCATACACCAGGTGCATCAGCCCCCGGTGCCGGCACAGGCGGTGTAACTGCTCGCCGGTGGCGATGACGAAGTCGTCCGGCTGCGGCTCCAGGCAGTCCGCAATTTTGCGCTGCGCCTGCTCTTCTTTGCGCCACTGCTTGAGGCGCGGCACTTCGTCCCGGACGAACTGGCTGTATTCCCCCTCGCGCTTGCGGAAGTCGGGAGGCGGCCAGTCCGGCTCCTTCGCCTCCGGCCCGAATAGCTCCGTGTCGGTGGCATACTTGGTCCACTGCGGGTAGAGCTTCGCCTGCCCGGGCGAGGGGGCATGAATTACGGTGATCCCGATTTTGCGACAGGCGTCGGCCACCGGTGCCAGCACCGTCTCACAGATCTCGGCACTGCGGGCCAGGTGGCTGAGATATGGGTGGATGTCCCAGCAATCCACCAGCACCAGGCCGATCTGCGCGGTGGGCATAGTGAGTTCTTTGGTGGCGAAATCGAAATTGCTCTCGACGTATGCCTCGTCACCGGCTGGCCCCAACCGGTAATAGCGAACCGGCAGCTTCAGGTCTGACATTTGCGCCCCTCCCTTGCGTGCACGTAGCTCCGTGTGGAGCACGCCCGGGCTTGCGATTGCGACACGGCCAATCCCGATGCCCAGTACGTCGCAGCCAACCTAGCTCAGAAAGCCTCCGGATTCCAGGAACTCGGTAAAGCGCTTCCTATTCTCAGCATCCACCTGCGGCACCGGCCTGCGCGGCGGCCCGACTGGGAAGCCGAGCGCCTCCATGCCCGTTTTACACAGGGCGAAACCGCCGAGATCGTGGGCAGTGCGGATCAGCCGATTGCCGATCTTCTGCTCCGCCACGGCCTCTTCCCAGTCACCGCGTGCAGCCGCCTCGAAGGCTCTGACGAAAACAGCGGGGGCCACGTTGTACCAGGTTCCGACGGCCCCGGTGGACCCCATCAGTCGCGCCGGCACCATCATCTCATCACAGCCGGAGAGAATGATGAAGTCCTCGCCCTGATCCGCCCGCATCTCCTGCAAGGTGTACAGGTCATGGTCAGTGTATTTCAGGCCGGCTACGTGCGGGATCTGCGCCAGCCGGTCAATCAACTCCAGGGTCAGACTGACTCCGGTCCTGGCGGGGATATGATAGAGCAGGGTCGGTCGCTGCGCGATCTCGGCGAGGGTGGTGTAATGAGCCAGCAACTCCTCCGGGCCGGGCAGGAAATAGGTCCCGGGGATCGCGGCGATTGCGTCAACCTCGAGGCCTACGGCATGTTCCGCCAGGCGATAGGTCTCGCGCGGACTGACCGAGCCGACATGGGCGATGATCGTGGCCTCCTGCCCCACCTCCTCCATGACGGCTTCGAGAACCACTTGGCGCTCCGCTTCGCTCATCAGCAGGCCCTCGCCGGTGCCGCCGCATACGAACAGGCCCTTGCAGCCCCGGTCAATCAGCCAGCGCGCGACCCGCTTCTGCGCCTCAGGGTCCACCTTGCCATCGCTGTCATACGCCGTAACTACCGCGGGGAAAACGCCCTGATACTGCTCAGTCATCGTTCTCGCCTTTCATAGTGCCTTCAGCCCTAGCGGGCTGATTGTATCTCACCATAGATTCATTCCCAGGCCGCCGCAAACCTTCATCGAGCCGCAACTTTGGCGCGGCGATGCGTCTGCCGGGCAAGGAGTCCGGGCCGACGGGGCGAATTGTAATCCTGTCCAGCCTAGGCTGAGGTGTAGATATGAGCAGTATTCATGTGCTTCCCGAGAATGTCGCTAACCGCATCGCCGCCGGCGAGGTCGTCGAACGGCCGGCCAGCGTCGTCAAGGAGCTTATCGAGAACGCCATTGACGCCGGGGCCTCGCGTATCGAGGTCCAGCTCGCCGCCGGCGGCAAGGAGCTAATCCGCGTCATTGACGACGGCTCCGGTATGAGCGCCGAGGATTTGCGCCTGGCCGTCCAGCGGTTCGCCACCAGCAAAATCAGCACCGCCGAGGACCTCGACACAATCGCGACGATGGGCTTTCGAGGGGAGGCGCTGCCCAGTATCGGCGCGGTGGCGCAGTTGCGGATTACCACGCGCCGGGCCGAGGCCGGCGAGGGCCATCGCCTCACCATGCGCGGTGGTGAAATCGCCACAGAGGCAACCGTCGCAGCGCCGGTCGGGACTGCTGTCGAGGTGACACACCTGTTCTACAATACCCCGGCCCGCGAGAAGTTCCTGGCCACCACCGCCACCGAGCGCGGCCACTGCCTCGAGTGGTGCCAGCGCCTGGCGCTGGCCCGACCTGACATCGCTTTCAAGGTGCTTCACGATAATCAGACGGTCTTGACCACCGCCGGCCGGGGCGACTTGCAGGCTGTCATCGCCGCCATCTACGGGAGCAATGAGGCCCGGCTCTTTTTACCGGTGCGCCTGGAGACTGAGGACCTCACCTTCAGCGGCTTTATCAGCTCGCCTAGGCTGACCCGGGCCAATCGCCAGGCCCAGCTTTTCTTCGTCAATCGCCGCTTTGTGCGCAGTCGCTCGCTGAGCCACGCCGTGACTGAGGCCTATGGGATGCTACTGCCGAGCGGCCGGCAGGCGCTTTGCGTAATCCATATCACTACCAGCGCCGGTGCCGTGGACCCCAATGTGCACCCGACCAAGATCGAGGTGCGCTTCGACAATCAGGGGCGTATGCACGGGCTCTGCCAGCAAGCTGTGGAGGCCGGCCTGGCCGAGGCCGGGCTGCGCTCGCTGACTACCGGTCGCGCGGAACTGAGCCGCGCCGACGACACCGGTAGGCCGCCGGGACCTGTCGCGGGTCGCTGGGAGGGACCATCCGCCGATATGTCACGCCGCGCCGCCCGCCTGCGCGTCAACCCCTTCGCCGATTCGCTAGATACTCGCGACGACGGGCTCGAGGTCTTCGCGCCACCTGCGCCGGAGGCCGCTGAGGAGCACAGGTCCGACCAATCCGCTCTGGAGGCTCAAGCCGCACCTACTCCCCAGGTACTCGGACAGCTCAGCGGGCGCTATATCATTGCCCGCGCCGGAGCCGATCTGCTGCTGATTGATCAGCATCGGGCCGCCGAGCGGGTCTTGCTGCATAAAATGGGCGATAGGAGCGCGCCGCTTGCCCGCCAACTGCTGGCCGTGCCGCTCAATCTGGAGCTGACGCCCTCGGAGGCCGCAGCGGTCGAGGACAATGCGGAAAGCCTGCTGGCTCTGGGCTTCGAGTTCGAGCAGTTCGGTCCCAGCGCATATCTATTGCGCTCGGTGCCCGCGGCGCTGGTGGGGCAGGACTACGCAACTGCGGTCGGCGACCTGGTCCGGGACCTGGCACAGTGGGAGGTTCCCTCGTCTCTGGAGCGGGCGCGGGAGGAGCTGGCCGCCCTGGTGGCCTGTCACGGCGCGATCAAGGCCGGTACTCATCTGACCCAGGCGGAGATGCAGCGGCTGGTTGATGAGCTGGTGGCGACCGAGGCTCCGGCCATCTGCCCCCATGGCGACCCGATTATAGTCTCGCTCACCATTGACCAGCTTAACCGCAAATTCAAGCGCACTTGAGCCGCCGCGCTGCGCTACCTCGAGAGTTTGCCCTGCATCGAGTTTCGTGCTATCATTGCCTCGCTAGCGGAGGCTCGTGATGGCATACGCGGTCGCCGTAATTCTGCTTATCACTGCTGTGATCGTCGGCATCGCCATGCTGCTGCAGATCAATGCCTTCACGCGCGGACGCACGATCATCAGCTCGCGGCAGTTAGGCCTGCGCATCGTCTGCGGCGTACTGCTTCTGATCATCATCGGCATGATCTATTACGGCCTGGCGCGGGAGTGGGACAACGCGCTGCACGAGCTGATTTTCTGGGCCGTGCTGACTCTGCTCCCGCTCATGGTCATCATTGTGGCCTACATTGATCTCAAGGAGACCCAGGCCATCGCCGAGCTGAAACGGGCACGGCTCTATACCGGCGCGCTACGGGCTGAACAGGATCTCCTCAAGGGCCGGCAGCAGCCGGAAGAGGATAAGTAGGCAGATGCACCGCTCCTATATGCGCAGGGCTTTGACGCTGGCGGCGAGGGGCCTGGGCCGGACTGCGCCGAACCCGGCCGTCGGTGCTGTTGTCGTCAAACACGGGGAAATCATCGGTGAGGGCTGGCACCCGGCCGCCGGTCAGCCCCATGCCGAGGTGCTGGCCCTGCAGCAGGCCGGCACGGCGGCTCAAGGCGCAGACATCTACGTGACCCTGGAGCCGTGCTGTCACTATGGGCGCACACCTCCGTGCACCGACGCGATCATCGCCGCCGGGATCAAACGAGTATTCTATGCATGCCAGGACCCTAACCCGCAGGTAGCAGGCGGCGGGCACGCGACCCTGGTCGCCGCGGGCTGCGAGGTCTTCCAGGGCCCGCTCGGCACCAGCGCCAAGGACCTGAACCGCGCCTACTTCAAGCACCAGGCCACCGGTCTGCCGCATATAACTTTGAAGATGGCCATGACGCTGGACGGCAGAGTCGCCATGGCCCACGGCAGCTCGCAGTGGATTACGGGACCCAAGGCGCGCAAGGCCGTCCATAAGATGCGCAGCCAGGTGCAGCTTGTCATGGTCGGTGTCGGGACCGTGCTGGCCGATGACCCGAGCCTGACCACGCGGCTGAATGAGGGGTCTCACCGCTCCGGCGCGCTGCTAGTTGACAGCAACGTCCGCACGCCGCCGACAGCCAAGGCGCTGCAGCGCGCGGACGGCACCGAATGTCTGGTGGCCTGCTGTGAGGGGGCCGAGGAGGGCAAAATCGCGGCCCTACAGCAGGCAGGAGCCAAGGTTCTGACCGTCCCTGAGAAAGACGGGCGGGTGGACCTGCGGGCCTTGATGATAGAACTCGGCCGCCGCGAGATCATGAGCATTCTGTGCGAGGGCGGGCCCGCTCTGGCTGCGGCTCTAATCAAAGCAGCGCTGGTGGACGAGGTAGTGTTCTTCCTAGCACCCAAGCTGCTGGGTCAGGGACCGGGACCGGTGGCTGACCTGGGAATCAGCCAACTTGCCGAGGGCGTCGCTTTGGAGTTCGTCGAGACCCGCCAGCTAGGGCCGGATTTGATGGTTAGAGGCCGGATATGTTCACAGGACTGATCCAGGAGACCGGCAAGTTGCTGCAGACCAGCGCCCGCGCCTCCGGCGTACAGTTGCACATTCATGCCCCGACTACCGCCGGTGATGCGGAGGTCGGTGACAGTATCGCGTGCAACGGAGTGTGCTTGACCATCGAGCGGCTCTCCGGCGACGTCTTCGAGACCCACGCCGGAGCCGAGACCATCCGCCGCACCACGCTGCGGAGCTGGCGTAGCGGGAAGCTCATCAACCTGGAGACGCCGCTGAGGCCGTCGGACCGGCTCGGCGGGCACTTGGTCCAGGGCCATGTTGATTGTGTCGGCGTTTGCACCCGCCGTCGGCCCGAGGGCGACACCGTCCATTACAGCTTCAGCCTCCCGGCCGAGCAGATGATCTACGTGGCCGAAAAGGGCAGCATCGCTGTTGACGGCATCAGCCTGACAATCACCGCAGTGACGGACAGCGGCTTCTCGGTAGCGATCATCCCGCACACCATGGCCGCGACTACTTTGCCTGAGATCAAGTCCGGCGATGAGGTCAATATCGAGCTTGACATTGTGGCCAAGTACGTGCGCAGGATGTTCCCAGACGTGGAGGTTAGGGTGCCCCAGTCCGGCGGTGGCATCACCGAGCAATTCCTGCGGGAGAACGGTTTTCTGGACTAATGCGGTGTCGAGCTACAACCCGCCAATATCTCTTGAGATCGGAAAGATACCGAACTACCGCGTAGGACGGGCTTTCTAGCCCGTCCGGCACCCAGCATCTCTGGAAAGAACGGCTGTCGGGCTGGAAAGCCCGACCCACGGCTTCGTGATGCGGACGGATTCTTAGTTTGAGTGAACTCAAATGCCGGCAAACCTGGAGCAGGCTCTTAGAGACATCGAGCAGGGCAAATTCGTCATTGTGGTTGACGAGGCCGACGGCTACGACACCGGCGACCTGATTATCGCCGCCGAGTTCGCCGACGCAGCGGCCATCAACTACATGATGACCAAGGCCCGCGGCATGTTGTGCGTGGCGATGACCGGCGCGCGCCTCGACGAGCTGGATATTCCGCCGATGGCCGCTGACCACCCGCGCGGAGGCCTGATTCAGCGCGGCCGCTCCGGGGCGGCCTTCACCGTCTCCGTTGATGCCGCCGAGGGCATCATGTCCGGGGATACGGCCGACGAGCGGGCGCGGACCATCAAGCTGCTCATATCCGCAGATACCCGCCCTAGTGACCTGCTGCGTCCGGGGCATGTCTTCCCGATTCGGGCGGCTGAAGGCGGTACCCTGGCCCGTGTCGGCCATACCGAAGCCGCTGTTGACCTGGCGCGCCTGGCCGGGCTGTATCCCGCCGGCGTGTTGTGCCAAATCCTCAACCAGGATGGCACCGTGGCGGACCGGGACGCGCTCCAGAAGCTTGCGGCCGGCGCAGGCCTGACGCTCGTCACGATTGCCGACATCATCAGACTGCGCCGCCGTACCGAGCGGCTGGTGAAGCGCGAGGCCACGGCGCATCTGCCGACCATCTACGGCGATTTCGAGGCCGCAATCTACAGCTCCGACCTTGACGGCACCGTCTATATCGCGGTCATCAAGGGCGATCCGAGCAGCGCCGAAGCGCCGCTGGTGCGGGTCCATTCCGGCTGTGTAACGGGCGATGTGCTGGGGTCGCTGAAGTGCGATTGCGGCTGGCAGCTACACGCGGCCCTGCAGGCGATTGAGCAGGCCGGCTGTGGGGTGGTGATATACATCCCCAGTCATGAGGGCCGCGGCATCGGTCTGACGAACAAGATCAAGGCCTACCACCTGCAGGACAACGGTTACGATACCGTCGAGGCCAACGAGGCGCTGGGCTTCCCCGCCGACATGCGGGACTACGGCCTCGGGGCGCAAGTGCTGGCTGATTTGGGGATTACCAAGATGCGGCTGATGACCAATAACCCGGCCAAGTACGCGGCGATGGACGGCTACGGGTTGGAGGTCATCGAGCGCGTACCGCTGCAGGCCCCGGCAACACCATATAGCGCCCGGTACCTGCGCACCAAGCGGGAGAAGATGGGCCATCTGCTGGGTGAAGATAGGGAATCTCAACAGTAGGGGTGTCCGAGAGGACGCACAGCGTCCTTACAGAAATGAGGTAAGAAACATGGGACAGGAAATTGCCGGCGATCTCTTAGGTAAAGGCCTGAAATTCGGCCTGCTGGTGAGCCGCTTCAATGAGTTCATCAGCAGCAAGCTGAAAGACGGCGCGATTGACGCTCTGATCCGCCACGGTGTCAAAGAAACCGACATCACTCTCGTCTGGGTGCCGGGCAGCTTCGAACTGCCCCTGGCCGCCATAAAAATGGCCGAAAGCGGCGACTATGACGCCGTGATCGCCATCGGTGCGGTCATCCGCGGCTCGACACCCCACTTCGACTTCGTGGCCGGCGAAGCCGCCAAGGGTCTGGCCAGGGCCGGCATGGACACCGGCGTGCCGGTGATCTTCGGCGTAATCACGGCCGAAACCCTGGAGGACGCGATTGAGCGGGCCGGCACTCGCTTGCCGAATCGTGGCTTCGAGGCCGCCGTCACCGCCATCGAGATGGCCAATGTGATGAAACAGCTCTAGAAGCGTATCTGTTTAGCGTATTCAGCCAGCTAACTTCCGACGCGTAGCTCGGGAACGGGGACTGTCCCTTCAGGAACTGTCCCCTGGGTGCCGGAACCAGCATCTTACCAGGTCGCGACTCCTGAAAACTAGGCTATGAGACTATTTCTAGCCCAAATACTTCACAAAACGCGTGGCTCAGCTTTCCCTGAGCAACGTCGAAAAGCGGCTCGAGGTCGTTGTGGGACAATGATTGCCAGGCGGTGCGGATATGCAGTCCAACAGGATGATTAGCCCGGTGCTTTTGCTGATTCTGGCTTTGATTGTGGGGGCCATCGGCGGCTTTCTGGGCGCGTCGTTTTACCAGGGCGCCTCTGCCCCTACTCCCGGCGACGATGGCGGGATTAGGTATCCTCTACGCCGTCCGACGGTGGAAATCAAGACCGAGCAGGATGCCATCGTTGACGCGGTCTCACGGGCCGAGACGGCCGTGGTCAGGATCGAGACCCTTACTACTATCCAGCCGCGCAATATGTGGGAGTACCTCTTGGGAACTGAGCCAAAGCCGGGGCTTGGCTCGGGTTTCGTATTCAGCTATGAGGGCCGCTTCTTGATACTCACTAATGCCCATGTGGTGGCCGATGCCCAGGAAATTGCAATCGAGCTGATTGACGGGCGCAGATTCCAGGGCAAGCTGATCGGCGCAGAAATCGCTTCCGACTTGGCGGTAGTGGAACCGGTGGACGCGCCCGAGGATCTGACCGCTCTGGAGCTGGGTGACAGCGACGCGGTCAAGGTCGGTGAATGGGTGGTCGCTATGGGCAATCCCTTCGGCTACACCGGTACTGTCACCGTTGGTGTGGTCAGTGCCAAGGGCTATCGTCCGGTCGGCCCCGACCGCCAGCGCGACGTTATCCAGACCGATGCGGCTATCAACCAGGGTAACAGCGGGGGCCCGCTGCTTAATCTGGCCGGCCAGGCCATCGGCGTCAACTACGCCATATTCTCACCCAACCGCGAAGCCACCACCATCGGTATCAGCTTTGCCATCCCGATCAATGAGGCGAAGATGATGGCCCATTTCCTGATTCACGGCGGGCCGTGGCTGGGCATCGGCGATATTGCGCCCAACAGCGCCGGACTGGCGCACTGGATCGGTCTGGCCACCGACCAGGGCGTAGTAGTCATCCACGTGTTCGCAGGCGGGCCGGCACATCGGGCGGGATTGCGCCGCCTCGATGTCATCCTCTCCATTGACGGCGGCAGTATCAACAACGCTGAAGAGCTGCGACAGGCCATTCTCAAGCACAAAATCGGCGACGAGCTGCAGCTCGTCATCAATCGCGCCGGCGAGGAGCGAACCTTGAAGGTAACCGCCGGTCGCATACCCAGATAGCAATAAAACCGGCACCCGAGGCAGTCGCGCGAGGGCTAGCTTCAAGACGCAGATGCAACTATGGATAGACCGAGAGAGCCGAAAGACCTCAAGCGACGCTATCTGGGCATCGGTGTCACTATTCTGATTGGGGCGGTGCTGATGGCTGCTGCCGGCGGCTTTTTGTCCAAGCGCGGTCAAGGCGAACTGGCTCACGTACTGCTGCTGGGCTTCGGCATTATGGTGGCGCTGGTGGCGGTGTTTTTCTTCCGCGATATTCTGGAACCACGGCAACCTACGCAGGCCGGCAGGGAGATTGCGGACAGTGCCTTCTCCCGGGCACTCGGCGCTATTGGAGCAGGAGCAACCATGGCAAACGCGGCCGCAGCAGAGCTTCCTCAGCTCGACGGCTACAATCTCTACGAGGCCTCCGTCGTCTCGTCCCTGGACGGCTCGGAGGAGCCGGTCATAGTCGGCCATCCCGCCGCCATCGCTCCTGGAGACAAGGACCATGAGCCGCGCCCGCTGCTGGTTGGCGTCCACTCCTGGTCAACCGATCGCTACAGCTCGACCCAGCAACAGTGCCAACAGGCGGCGGAGCGGGGCTGGTTCGCCGTCTATCCCCAATTCCGCGGCCCTAACCTGACCAGCAACCCGCGCGCCACTCAGGCCTGTGCCTCGCTGCTGGCCCAGCACGACATCATTGACGCTATCCAGTACATGAAGGCCAATTTCCCGATTGACGACAGCCGCATCTACCTCATGGGCGGCTCCGGCGGCGGGCACATGGCCCTGATGATGGCCGCCAAGTACCCCGACGTGTGGGCGGCGGTATCAGCCTGGGTCCCTATCACCTCGCTGCGGGAGTGGTGGGAGCAGCAAAACGGCTATGCCAAACACATCGTGGCCTGCTGCGGGGGCAAGCCCGGTGACAGCCAAGAGGTGGATTTCGAGTACCTGCGCCGCTCGCCGCGCACCTTTATCACCAACGCCGCCAACACCCCGGTGCGTATCTGCCATGGCCAGATGGACAACACCATCTACGTGCAGCAGACCTGGAAGACGTTCTCCTGGCTAGCTGATATCCCCGGCCACCGCCTCAGCTTCTTCAGCGACTCGGCCGGGCACCATGCTGACTATAGCGCCGGTGCTGATTGGCTGGACGGTCAAGTGCGCAGCAATAAGCCGCCGCAACATCAGTGGCTGGTAACAGATGAGGCGAAAGGGTACTTCTGGTGCTACATCGCGCCGGCGGCGCAGCACAGCCTGGCCGAAGTGGAAGCAGGTCTGGTCGAACAGGATGGCGAAGTGGTACTGGAGGTCAAATGCGCAGGCGCGGGCGAAATCCGGATTGACCTGCAGGCTCTGGGCATCGAACTGAAAGGTGAGCCGGACGCGGTCAAAGAGCAATTGCTCCTACTCAGGCCGGACAATCCGGCGGTTAAGACTAGGTACGGCTACCCGGCCGTCCGTTGCTAGCCAAGCGGTGACACGGCTCTAATAGCATCTCTATTCTATTACATTTTTGATGAGAGAGAGTGATGATCGAATGGCGCGTAGAACACAACGACCGATCTGGACCGCAGGTCTGAGCCTACTACTGGCAGGCATGCTTGCCGCAGCGGCCCTGGCGGCGCCGACAGTAATGGTCAACGGCCAGGCTCTGGCCGGCGGCGACAAGCTTGTGGTTATCGAGAACGCGATGCTACTACCGATGCAGACCGCCGCTGATGCGGTCGGCGCTCAGAGCGACTATCGGCCCAACGAACAGCACAAGATCATCCTGACCCGAGGCAATGATACGCTCAGTCTCTGGCTGGGCAGTACGGTTGTGACAATCAGCGGTAGGTTGGTGACTGCCGAGGTCTCGCCCACCGTGGTGGGGCTGACGATCTACTTGCCGCTGCGTGTGGTGGTCGAAGCGTTCGGCGGCAGCCTCCAATATGATCCGTTGAGTGAGACCGCCTACCTCTCCATCGCCCAGCTACCCGGCCAGGGCGGTTCCACCCAGCCGCAAGGTCAGACCGTGACGGTGCAGGGCGAAATCCTGCAGGTCTATCTGGGAGCGACTACCTCGCTGATGCTGCGCGAGGCCACCACCAATACCACGCGGCTGATTCCGCTGGCTGCACAATGTCAGATTCTGAGGGGTGCGGTGGGCCAAGTCCCCACAATGGTTCAGACCGGTGACCTCAGAACCGGTGACCAAGCCCAGGTCGTCCTTACCGGCGGCCGCGCCGTACAGATCATCGCTACGGTTGCCGGCAGCGGCCAGCAGTTGCAGCATATGCGCGTACAGATTGTCGGCGTCGCCGGCAAGTACCTGCTGCTGCCCGGCGGCAATAGCCTACTGGTGGCGGACAACGCCAGCATCCTCGACCAGAACGGGCAGGCCATTGCGCTTAACGCTTTGCGCCCTCAGGACCACGTTCTGGTGGTCTTTGACACCGGGCAGAATCTCGCAGTCAGTGTCACCCGCGAGGCTGCGGGCGGTACGGCCACCGGGGATAACACACCGCCGCGATTCGTTGCGCTGACCCCGATGCTCAACTCCACAACCCAGAACAGCAGTCCGCTGGTCGAGACGCGCTTCACTGATGACAACTCCGGGATCAACAGGGCCGCTACCACGCTGACCTTTGATGGCCAGGATGTCACCGCGCAGTGCGATGTCGGGGACGACTACATCCGCTACCAAGCCCAATACCTCGCCGACGGGTTGCACCAGGTGGATGTCAGCATCACCGACCAGGCCGGCAACAGCAGCCGCAATCAGTGGGCCTTCACCGTCCAGGCCCCGGCTGACCAGCAGATTCTGCTAATCTCTCACAATGCCGAGCAGGGCCTGGGAGCCGGAGGCGTGCTGGAGGTGACGGTAAAGGTCGCGCGGCCCGGTGGCAAGATCACCTTCAACATCGGGACCTGGCGAGAAGGCCTAGCCATGGACCTGGTTGATCAGACCAACACTTACATCGGCAGCTACCAGGTCCAGCCGGGTGAAAAGGCCACCGCGAAAATCAAGGTGAACTATAAGCCACCGGGCGGCGACTGGGTGGCAGCCTATTCCGATGCTAAGGTGGTCATTGACGGAGGCGCAATGCCGACTTTGAATGTGACAGCGCCGAAGGAGAACGAAACGGTCGGCAAAGAGATGGTCGTATCCGGCACCGCCACAGCCGATTACCGGGTGCGGGTCAATGTGAAGTTCAACAAGAAGCGCTTCCTTGACATGACGCACGATCTGGCGCAACAGATTGTCGTCGCCGGTGCCGACGGCACTTGGCAGACCGAGCCGTTCGCGATGGACCACGACCTGTTCGGCATGGCCGATACCTATGACATCAGGGCTGAGCTGCTGGCCCCGCCCGTCGAAGGCGCGGAAGACGTAGTTCTGGCGACGGTCGAGCTCAGCGTCAAGGGCAAGTAGCCGCGCGAGTGTCTCACCCGATAGCATGACAGAGGCCGCCGCCGAGGTACTGGTTGGCGGCCTCTGGATTTCGTATCGCCGGGTGTTGCGATTGCGTTGATGACCTCGCCGAGGCTAGTTGCTCAGGGCTGGCTCGGGGAGGTCAGGGAACGCAAGACGCCGCCACCGGTGCGGCCCATCGGCTCCTTCACCTGCAGGGTATGCAGGTCGTAAGCGTCGGTGTCCAAAATCAGGCGCACCGTAGTACGGCCGCGCAGCAGCTTCACCCGTTGCCCGCCGGCCATGTCTAGCACCTGAGTGTTGAAAGGCAGCGGCTCCTCGAAGGTCAGTCGCACCTGCTGAGGCTGATCACCCAAATTGATGACGGCCAGGCAGTCGCCAAACCACCGGGCCCGGATCGTCTCTCGCGCCGGCCAAATCTTGCCCTCAAAGTCCTTCGGCGGCACCGCCGGCAGCGCCCTGAAGGCCCGGGCAAAGCCCCGCAGCATCCACTCATGGCCCGTCTTGGCATCCAAGCTACTGCGCAGCGTCAGGCAGTACGGATTATCCCGGACCAGGGCCTCCAACAGCGGTGCCAGCAACTCGCGTCCGGCGCTAAGCTGCGTGCACTCAATCGCTACCTCCACGCCCTCGGCGGTCGCGTAGCTTGGCCGGTCCGGCCCCCGGTAATCGGCGCCGGTGGCGACGCGGATCCCGTGTTCCTCGGCAAACAGCCTGGGATCATAGCCGTGGTGACGCAGCAGTTCTAGTTGCGGGTAACCGTCACGGCTTGCCGGCACCGGCAGCGCGGTATCCACCAGCAGGTAGCGGCGGGGATCGCGCGATACCACCAGGTCTCGGCATTTGGTCAAGAGGCTATGGAGGTGCGCGCAGCGGAAGTCGAGCCAGCGTTCCCATACCTCGGGGCTGCTCTTCAGCCAGTAGTAGGCCTCCAGCGGAGTTGCCGTCCGCGAGGGCAGGGCGATTCCGGTCGCGGCCTGGAACCGCTCCAGAGCCGATGGCGAGTAGCCGACCTTATCGGCGGTCTGCTCGTCGCCGACGGAGGCGAAACAGGGGCCGCTTGCGCCATCCAGCCTCAGGCCGATGGCCGGCACGCAGCCGTAGCCAGCGGTCTTGGCGCAGAACTCGTCGAGGAATACCAGAAGCTGCTTCTCCACCTCGCGGCGCAGCGGGTCCGGACAGCGGTGGCCGGCGGCGTCCAGTATCAACTCGCCATTGATGTCCATCTGGAAGCTGTCGGGGGTGCTGAAGGTGAAGAGCCTATCGAAGTTCGAAAGCGCAGGCAGCAGCGGCACGACCTCAATGCCGGCCGGCACTGCCAGGGGCAGAATATCCTCGAAGAGGTCCCAGCGCCAGGCATTGGGGAGCATCCCACCGTCGTAGAAGCTCTCCAGGTCATTGCCCGCCGCGTAAAGCTGCAGCCGGTCGAAGCCGACGAAGTGCATGTAGTGGAAAAGCTGCCGCAGCGAGTACTGTCGCTGCATGCGGTCCTTGCCGCTGGAGCCAAAGCTGTCGTATATCAACTCGCTGTGAGTCGGCAGCAGCGCCAGGCTCCTGCGCGATGACTTACTGGGCAGCTCGCTCACATCAACATTCCCAACGGGATAGTCCAGGAGCTTATAGACCCCCAGCCGCCGCACGGGCGCGATGACCTCCTGGCGCGGCCCGCTCACCGCCGCCGGTCGCGTGAAACGCACCTCGCAGGCCTCGGTCTGCGGATAGAACAGAAAGGCTTCGCGAGCCCTGGCGGTCCGCATGTAGGTGGTGTTGAGCGTCGCCCGGGCCAGCACATGGTCCTCAAGCTGCTGGCCGCCGGCCGCCAGCACCTCCACACCGAAGCTGGAGGCCATCCCGGGGTCCATCTCGACCACCAGCAGATGGGGGCCGGCCATGTTGTCGCGCGCCTCCGGGCTGTTTCTCAGGATGTGACTGGCGGCCGTATTGCCGCCGGTCAGCCGTACCTCGTCAACCAGCCTGCAGCGCAAGGCATCGCGCATCTTGCCGTCCTGATACAGCTTCACCGCGGTGGCCCGACCGTCTTCATCATCGCGGTAGAAGCGGCCCTCGTACACAAAGCCGCTACTCGGCTGGCTGGGCAGCCACGGCGCGCCTTTGTGATAGACCTGCTCACCACGCAGCTCGTAGCCGGACAACTCCGGCGCTCGCCCCGAAGCCGCCAGCGACACCAACACCGTGGCCCCGGCGGTGGGCGAGGCAGTCGCGGTGCCCTCCAGGATCGCGGTCAGTGCATACTGCCCCCCCGCAAGCTGGATATAGTCGGGCATCTCCACCGTGATCGGCTCCAGCTCCACCGGTTGGCCCGGCTGCCAGGTGGGAGCCGCCGGATCTGGCATCACTGAGGCCAGCGGGATGTCGGCCAGGATCACCAGTACCGCGTGCGGCCTAGTCAGCGGCTCATCGGCCAGCGCCCGCAGATGTAGGGTGATCTCCTTGCCCCCTCTGATGCTGGGGGGAGCCGTCATCTCGATGATCTCGGCCGCCTCCAAAGGCATTCCCTGGGCGATCGCAGCAACCTGGTCCGGGCGCAGCATCCGGTCGAATATCCGCACGTCGGAGAAGGCCGCAGCCGCGGTCAGCGAGCCGTCATAGTCAGCCCCGATATTGAATGCCGGCCACTGCTGGGGCTCGTAGGTGAAGCGCTTCTCGCCCGCCAGGGACCCGTCAACATACAGCGCTATCCCCCATGTGCAACTCCACGCCACCGCTACGTGGTGCCATTCACCGGCGCTCCAGTCGGCGATGGTGGTAGTCAGGCTCTGCTCCGCGACATTGCCGACACTGAACTGCAAAGTCGAGGAGGAGGTATTGAAAAGGTAGAAGGAGTTGTACTCAGACTTGTGCGTGGGGGCGGTGTCGGCGAATATGGCATAGCGCTTGGCGTCGCTGCCATGCCACTGCGGCTGAAGCCACAGTGAGAGCGTGCCGGCGGATTTGGCGAGATAGCCGGCACTCGAATACGCAAGATAGCTACCCTCAACCAGTAGCACTCCCTGGCCGTCCGGCGCGCTGACATAGCAGACCTCACCATGCACGCTCTGCGCAGCCGGCCCGGGCAAGGCGGCCACGGTACCGTTATACGAGGCGTGAAATGTCAGTCCCGGCGCCCCCGCCATCACAATGGATGCAGCCGCGCCGAGCACGATTAGAGCCGCCAACTTTCGCATGCCGACATTCCCCTCCAACCCAAGCTGTGTGTTATAATAGATTTCGAGTCGCGCGCGGCGATTCCTCCCAGGCGCGCCCTCGGCACGATACAACGTCAACTGCAGCCATGATGCCTAACAACCTCGTGGTGTGAGGCCGTTGCACCGATTGTACTAATTCATTTCAGGAGGCCCTTGTGATGAACACCAGATACCTGCTCTACGGCGTACTGATTGCCCTGGTATTCGCTGCCGGAGCGTGGTGCGGCGACCTGTTGCGCGCGCCGGCTCTCGCCCAAGCCGAAACCGACACCAACGTGGCTCAGCCGCTTGAGCTTAAGCCCGCGCCGGTAGTCGCAGCCGTGCCCTATCAGACCGAGACCGAGTACGACATGGACCCCTTCGAGCCTGATCGCATCCGCTCGACCGAGACCGAGGTCAAGACCGTGCTGCTGGTCCGGGCTGATGGTGGGACCGAAGTTGTCAAAGCGAAGTAGCCGGCTAGTCCGCGAGGCGGCAGCAGGCTGAAAATCTGCCAATGTTCACCAACAGCGCCGACTAAAGCGCGACTACTCCTGGTGCTTGAGGAGAGGGAGAAGCGGCATGGCCAAAACCAATGTTCACTATCTCAGATACGCTCGCCAGCTAGATAAGGCCTTCACTTCCGGTGGCGCTCTGCTGGTGTCCTTGGATGAGAATGGGAAGCCCAACCCTATGACCATCGGCTGGGGCACCGTAGGCATAATCTGGACCCGCAAGGCCTTTACGGTGCTGGTGCGGCCCTCGCGCTACACCTATAGCTGCATCGAGGCGACCGGCGATTTCACCGTCGCTCTGCCCTATCCGCAGCTGCGGTCGGCGGTTGACTTCTGCGGCACTCGTTCCGGCCGCGACTACGACAAGTTGAGGGAATGTAATCTGACGCCGCTGCCCTCGGAGAAGGTGCAGAGCCCCGGCATCGCCGAATGTGGCGTAATCTGGGAATGTACGGTCATGTACAAGAGCGACATCGAGCCTGCAATGATGCTGCCGGAGTTGGCAGCGTCCGTGTATGCAGGCGGGGATGTCCACCGCGTCTATTACGGTCTGGTGGAGCGCTGCCTTGCCGACGAGGGTTTTGAGGAGCGCTTCAAGGTCTGACAAGTCGTGGGCCGAATGCCCGGCGGCTCCGCCAGTGCACGCCAGCAAAGCTGGCTACCCCGAATACTCCACAAAACGCGTGGCTCGGCCTGCTTGTCCGCCGTAGCTTTAGCGAAGGCGGGAGCGTGCTCCCTTGTCTACCACGCTGTGGTGAAAATGCGCTAGCATTCTCAGCTTCCAGCCCGAGGTCGTCGCGCTCCTACAGATTAAAGAGGCGCTTGGCATTCAGGCCCATAATCAGGCGCTTGTCATCATCCGAGATGCGGGCCGCCAGTATTCTCGGAAGCTGGCAGCGAATATCAATAAAGGGCAGGTCGCTACCGAACAGAATCCGGTCGGCGCCGGCCTCCCGAACCATGTATTCCAGCCCACCATAGGGACGCCCGGAGCCGGCCAGGTCCAGATACACATTCGGGTTCGCTTTCGTCTCCGGAATCAGCCTCTTAATTGCCTCCCAACCATTGCCCGAATGCGCGTGCAGGAAAGCTATCTTGGGATACGCAGCCGCCTGGCGTGTCAGGAAGCTCTTGCCGTCCTTTTCCGGGCCGTCCCAGACATGCGACAGAATCGGCAATCCGTGCTCGTTGGCGTACTCATACGCCGGCCCGTAGCCGACATGCGAGCAGTCAACCGCATGGCAACTGGAATGGAACTTGAAACCCTTGATGCCGCCCAACTCATCATGGTAGCAGGCGATCTCCGCCTCGATCTCCGCTAGCGGGTAGCGCGGGTTGATGGTGATATAGGGCACCAGGCGGTCGGGGTATTGCTGAGCGGCTTCCGCCGCCTGCCGGTTGCCCTCCTTCATGTCCGGGCCGATGCTGATGTGCGGCGCGAACACCACCATATCCACCCCCATCAGGTCCATATTGGCGATCATCGTTGCGGCTGTCCCGCCACCAACGATATGGAAGTTGTACCAGGGCCCCAGGTGGCCATGATCGTCTATAACGAGCTCATCATCCAAGCGGATGCCGGACTTGAGTTTCTCGACCAACGTGGCTTGACTCATCATGTCTCTCCTCTTCAAGCTATCGGCCCGGTAACCGAGGCCGTTGTTTTATCGTAAATAGCTAGAGGTTCAGCAAGTGCCGCAGATTACCGCCGGCGATCTTCGCTTTGTCCGCTTCGCTGAGGTCGGCGTACAGGACCTGGCCGATTGCTGCTCCACCCTCCATATCCGGCAGGCTGGTGCCGAAGATCAGCCGGTCGGCCCCAAACCGCTTGCTGACATCCTCTAGCCCCCACGGTGTCTGATATGTGTGGGTCTCCAGGTAGAGATTGTCATACTTCTCGAACAGCGGGTAAATGTGGCGATTGATGCGGTAGGAGGTCTCCATGATAATCAGCGGCAGTCCGTTATAGCGCTCCAGCACCGCCGCAACCTGGCTCCAGTTGGTCTGCCCGATCTCAATCAGCGCCGGCACCGCTGCGGCCTCCAGGGCCGCCAACAGACTATCGGCACACCAGTCGGCGAAGTCCCACTGATGGTTAGCGGGAAACAACCGCACCGCCCCGTTTTGCGCGCGCACGTGGGCGGCGAACTCGGCCGGCTCAGCCAGCTCCTCCGTCGCCCCCGGCAAGCCCACATAGCAGGGATACAGATTAGCTTGGTCGGCGATGAGCTCGTCCAGCTTCGCATTGCCCAGTCGCGGCGACCAGCGCGAGGCCCAACTGTGCATCACTAGCGCCTGCACGATGCCGAGATACTCCATTTCCGCTAGCAGGCCGCCCAAATCGGTGAAGTGCGACTCCTCCATCGCCTCAAAGTCTCCGACGCGGCAATTGCAGTCCATGAACTGGATTGCCCTGCCGCCTCCTGCCTCTGAACTCATATATCTTCACTTCCTCCTGTAACGACCCGCGGTTGGAACTCCACTTATGCAGATTCTGATGACATACCAGTACCTACTCCGTGGGTCGGGCTTCACAACAAGAATCCCGTGGGGCAGGCTTCCAGCCTGCCGCCGTCACCAGGCCGGTTTCACTTCGGACGCTGCGTCACCCACTGCTATGCGCTAGGCCGCCCTCGGTACTCCAAGTGCCTTCTCCTCTCGCCCCTCAATATCCTCCACCCCTCGCACCGGCAGGACTTCGAGCTGCCCTCCGCGAAAGCTGTGCAACACCGCTTCCCACCAAACCTCCGCGCCTACAGCGCAACAAGGAAACCCATATGCCTATGGATAGCGATAGTCTGCAGGAGCGTACCCTCCACAGCGAGCCGGCCTTCTCCGGCAAGCTGCTCAAGCTACGGATAGATACGGTGGAACTGCCCAACGGTCGCCAGGCTAGCCGCGAGATCGTGGAGCACCCCGGTGCCACCGCCATCGTACCGCTAGATGAGGACGGCAACGTGCTTTTGGTGCGGCAGTGGCGTCACCCCATCGGCCAGGTGACCTTGGAGATACCCGCAGGCACCCTCGACCCCAAGGAGACGGTAGAGCACTGTGCGCGCCGCGAGCTGGTCGAGGAGACCGGCTACTTCCCCGGGCGACTCGAGAAGCTGGGCAGCATTTACCCGTCTCCCGGTTACAGCAATGAGCAGATCGTTTTATTCTTGGCAAGCAAATTGCAGCATCAAGGCCAGCAACCGCACCCGCAGGCGGACCCCAGTTGGGCCCCTGATCCCGACGAGAGCCTCCAGACCGCTGCCATACCGCTGCGGGAGGCCGTGCAGCGGTGCACCGCAGGCGCTATCTCGGACGCTAAGAGCGTGGCCGGAATCCTGCTGGCTTGGGAGCGACTACAGGGTAGCCCCTAGATCGGCTGCGCCTGATGACGGCTACGCAACCTCCCCTCAGCCCGCCCCGGCCATCACAGCCGTATGCTACCCTCAGCGATGGGCTGAACCGCGAGTGGCTGGAGACCAACGGCCTCGGCGGATTCGCCTCCTCTACGCTTTGCGGCTGCAACACCCGGCGCTATCATGCCCTGTTGGTGGCCGATCCTCATGCCGGCACCGACGCCGTACCCGCCGGACGGCGCGTCCTACTCAGCAAGCTCGAAGCAACGCTGCTCTGCAACGGTACCGAGTACGAGCTTGCCACCAATATCTACTTGGGCGCAACTCACCCCCACGGCTACCGCTATCTGATTGACTTCACCCGTGACCCCTGGCCGACTTTCACCTTCCGCGCCGGTGGTGCCACCCTCCGCAAGGCGATTTTTATGCCCCACCGGCAGAACCGCACGATCATCAGCTACAGCCTGCTGGAGGGGCCGGAGCCTGTGCAGTTGGTGCTCAAGCCGCTCGTTTCCGGCCGTGACTTTCACCATCTCACTCGCGCTGCCCCGGCCTTGGTGCCGCAACTCGACCGCAGCGAGGCGCAGTTCTGCATCCGGCTCTATGACGAGCCCTCGCGGCTGTGGGTATGGCATGGAGGCGCGCAATTGAGCGGCGTCTCAGAGGATGCCGAGGGCTGCTGGTACTATGACTTCCACTACCCCCGGGAAGCCGAGCGCGGTCTTGACGCGGTTGAGGACCTCTACTGCCCCGGCCAGATCCGCTGGCAACTCCAAGTCGGCGACCGCGCTGTAATCATCGCCGCCTGCGAGCCGATTGCTGACCCTGATATTGACCGGCTCGCGGAAGTTGAAGCACAGCGGCGAGAGCAGATCGCCCAGGCTGCCGGTAACGATCCCGTCACCCAACGCCTGTTTCTCGCCGCCGACCAGTTCATCATCGCCCGCCGCGATGGCAAGAGCGTCATCGCCGGCTATCCCTGGTTCAGCGACTGGGGCCGCGATACCATGATCAGCCTGCCGGGACTGACTATCGCCACCGGCAGGCACGAAGATTGCAGAGACATCCTGCACACCTGGCTCCGCCGGCTCAACGACGGGCTGATCCCGAACTACTTGGGCGATGCGGGCGAGGCGGCCTACAACAACGCCGACGCGACCTTGTGGATGTTTGCCGCCGTCCGGCAGTACTATGCGGCCACCGGCGATCTCGACTTCTGCGCCGGCGACACCTATTCCGCCCTGATCAATTCGCTGCACCGTCACCTCGCCGGCACCGGCCATGATATCGCAATGGACCGCGCCGACGCCTTGCTGGTGGCCGGTACGCCCGCGACGCATCTGACCTGGATGGACGCCAAGGTGGGCGACTGGGTCGTCACACCGCGCCAGGGCAAGCCCGTGGAAATCAATGCACTGTGGTACAACGCCGTGCGCACCGGACAGTTCTTTGCCGAAAAGCTCTCAGACACGGAGGTAGCCGGCGAGTTGGCCACCCTTGCTCGCAAGATCAAGAAAGCATTCCGCAATACCTTCTATAGCGATGCGCTCGGCTATTGCTACGATGTCGTCACACCCGATAGTCCCGATGAGACGCTGCGGCCCAATCAGCTTATCGCCTGCGCCCTGCCGTACACGCTGCTGAGCACTAAGCAAGTGCGAAGCATCGTGAAGATCACCGCAGCCAAGCTACTGACCGACTACGGCCTGCGGACGCTGGCACCAAATCACCCGGCCTATCGTGGCCGTTATGAAGGGGATGTCTGGGCGCGCGACGGGGCCTACCATCAGGGGACGGTGTGGCCGTGGCTGATCGGGCCGTACCTGCGTGCCTACCGTGTCGCCTATGGCAACAGCGCCTCAACCAGAGCGTACCTGCGCAAGCACCTGCAGCCCTTGATTGACCACCTGATGCAGGATGGCTCGATTGCCGAGGTATTCGACGGCGAGGCCCCGCAGCGCCCCCGCGGCTGTTTCGCCCAGGCCTGGAGCGTCGCCCAGATACTCGAGTGCTGGCTGGCGGCCCAGGAGCACTAATCGGAGACAGCAAGATGCCGGTCTATCTGCCAACCGCCGCTATCGGCAATGGTTACATGCTCGCCACGCTCGGTGCCTCCGGCGAGATCATGACCATTTTCTACCCGCATATAGATTTCGCCCAAAACGTACACGAGGCGCTGCCGTTTGTATATGCCGGCGAACCTGAGCAGGGACGGCTGATATGGACCTGGGAGGATGCCTTCAGCCGCACTCAGCACTACGTGACTGACACCAATATCCTCATCACCGAGCTACAGTGCGCCGATCCGGCGCTGCAAATCACGCTCACCGATTTGATACCCGCACCCGAGCCGGATACTCCCAACACCGCGTTGGTCAGGACTGTGACGCTAGAGAACCGCGCCGACGCGGAGTTCACCGGGGCTTTCGGCCATTACTTCGATCTGCGCCTGGGCGAGGTCGCGGGCAAGCAGGCGGTGCGCTACGACCCTGCGACCGGCCGCTTTCTGCAGTATTTCCGTGACATCGCCGTCGTCATCGGCGGGACCGTGCCCGACCAAATCCGCTGCGGCAAGGCGGGCTATACCAACGACCGCAGCGCCAAGATTGACCTGGCGAACGGGCAGCTCAGCGGCCAGCCCGAAGACATCGGCGATGTGGACTTCGCCCACCTTTTCCGTCTCAGGCTCGCAACCGGCGAGAGCCGGACGATTACGGTGGTTATCTCATTCGGCCCCGACTTGCACTCGGCCGCGGCCGCCCTGAACCGCCTGCAGGAAGCCGGCCCGGACCTACTGCACTCGCGCACCACGGCCTACTGGCAGGCCTATCTGGACCGGCGAGTGCCGGTCGCTGTTGACGATGATTTGCAGCAGGCCTGTAAGCGCGCGCTGCTGATGCTGGCGATTCTGCAGGATGCGCAGACCGGCAGCTTCGTGGCCGCGCCTGAGTTCGATCCGCAGTACGACGACTGTGGCGGCTACGGCTACTGCTGGCCGCGAGACGCCTCCGAGGCCGCCGATGCCTTGTCCGCCGCCGGCTATCCCGAAGCCCGCCAGCGCCTCGTAGGCTGGTACGGCCGGGGGCAACAGCCGGACGGCCTGTGGGGTCAGCGCCACTGGGCCGAGGGACCGATCGCCGCCTCTTGGTCGCTGCGTGACGGCTTCCGCCAGCTTGACCAGTCGGCGGCGGCTTTGCTCTCCATCTGCCGGTGGGCCCTTGCTGATGCCCAGCAGCGCCAGCGCCGTATCGCCGATACCTATCCGATCATCCAAGCCGCTGCCGGCGCGTTGTCGGGTTTGGTTGATGAGCGCGGCTATCATGCCCCGGCCTGCGACCTATGGGAAACCTTCGAGGGCATCTTCGCCTATACCAACGCGGCCTTCGCGGTATCTCTACAGGCAGCAGCCGACTGCGCGCGCCTGGCCGGCGACACAGCCCTAGCGCGGGAATGGTCGGCCTTAGCCGTAAGGGCTAAGCGGGCCGCCTTGGCCCTGTTCGCTGGCGACCATTTCGCGCGCGGGCTCTTTTCCACCGGCCAGACCGACAACACCATTGACAGCGCCACCTTCGGCCTGGTCGAGCCGTTCACAATCATTGACCTCAACGATCCCGCTCAGCGGTGCATGGCGCTGGACAATGTCGCCACCATCGAGGCGGCGCTAGGCTGCGAAATAGAGGGCGGCCCCGCGATTCGCCGCTACCAGGGCGACGCTTACCTCGGCGGCGCGGCGGGCTGTGTCAATACGCTGTGGGCCGCCGTCGTCAAGCTGCAGTTGGCCCTGGCTAGTCTTGCCGATGAGCCGGCTGCTGCTGCCGAACTAGCCGACGGTGCCCTGGCGTATGTCCGTACGTGCCTGCATCATGCCACGCCTGCCGGCTGCCTACCCGAGCTGATGGCTGCGGCCGATTTTCCCTATTGGGCCGCTCCGCACGCCTGGGCCTCGGCGCTCCTGGTCAAAGCCGTGCTTGCCTATGACCAGTGGCTGCAAGCCGCCAACCCCCGGGAGCGGCGCTAAATGGCAGACTGCTTCGGCAGCTTCATCATGGTTCTGCACAGCCACATCCCCTATGTCCTGGGTCACAGCACCTGGCCGCACGGTAGCCAGATGCTCTATGATGCGGCCGCTGATTCGTACCTCCCGATCCTGCACGCGATTGAGAACCTGGCCGCTGAGAACATCGCCGCCAACCTCACCATCGGCCTGACACCGGTGACTATGGAGCAGCTTGCCGACGACCGGTTCAAGGACTGGTTCCCGACCTATCTTGACGAAAAGCGGTTCGCCGCCGAGCACAATGAGGCCGAGTTCCGCTCCTGGGGCGATCTGCACTCCGCCTACCTGGCCTCGCGCTGGCGCGATCATTATGCCTATCTGTCGGCCAAGTTCTGCGACCACTACCAGCGCGACATCCTGGCCGCCTTCCGCCGCCAGCAGGACGCCGGCAATATCGAGATCATCACCTCCGCAGCCACTCACGGCTACCTGCCGCTGCTGCGTGAGGACGGTAGCATTCAGGCCCAGCTCATGCAGGCCCTAGCCGTGTATGAGCGCTATATGGGCCGGCGCCCGCGCGGCTGCTGGCTGCCGGAGTGCGCCTACCGACCGGCCTCGCTCTGGGCGCCTCCTCCCCACACCACCGGCCAAGAGACGCCTTATCCGCGCAAGGGCCTGGAGGAATTCCTAGGCGAAAACGGCCTCGACTATTTCGTAGTGGACACCCACATGCTCGCTGGCGGCGACCCCCTGGCCGTACGAATCGAGGCTGCTGAGACATTGGGCAAGCTCTGGGGCCGGATCCGCCGCCTGGATTGCCCCGCCGGCAGCTTCAAGAGCCCCTACCGCCCGTACTTCGTGGGCCGCCACTTCGAGGACCATCCGCCGGTGGCCGCGCTGATCCGCGACCCTCAGACCTCGCTGAAGGTCTGGAGCAGCACTCACGGCTACCCGGGCGACTTTGCTTACCTGGAGTTCCATAAGAAGCATGCTCCGGGGGACCTGCGCTACTGGGCGGTCACTGACGATTCCGGCGACCTGGCCTCAAAGCGGCCTTACCATCCCGAAGCCGCTGCCCAACGCGCCGAAGCCCATGCCGGCAATTTCCTATGGATGGTCAAGGCCGCTTTGGAGAGCGTGCCGCGCGAGGGACCACAACCGGTGCTGGTGTCGCCCTTCGATGCTGAGCTTTTCGGGCACTGGTGGTACGAGGGCTCCTGGTGGCTGGAGAAAACGCTGCGGTGGATGAATCTTGACCCGGAGGTCAATGTCACCACCCCCAGTGCCTATCTGGCCGCCAATGCGCCTCACGAGGCCATCGCCTTGCCGGAGGGCTCGTGGGGAGCCGGCGGCGGGCATTGGGTGTGGTTGAATCAGGATACTACCTGGACCTGGCGGCGCATCTACGACTCCGAGCTCGACATGCGCCAACTCGTCGGCGAGTACGGCTCAGGACATGATGAGACGGCAACGGCGGTGATTAAGCAGGCCGCGCGCGAGCTGCTACTGCTGCAGGCCTCCGACTGGCAGTTCCTGATGACTACCGGGTCGGCCCCGGATTACGCTGCGGCGCGCCTCGATGCCCACTATTCCGACTTCAAGAAGTGTGCGGAATTGGCTCGCCGCTACTGCCGGGGCGAATGGATCGAGCAGCGGGAATGGGACGAGTTCGGCGCAATCCGCGCCCGCGACGAGCTCTTTCCCGAAATTGACCCGCTGTGGTTCCGTGATATCCGCCATCCTGCCGGCCGCTAGACTACGTGCCGGAATAAGCAGAACGGCTCCCGCAGCACGGGAACCGTTCATCGCCAAGCCTTGAGGCAAGCGCTGTCAGCTACTCGCTCCAGGAAATCGCTTCCACGGGGCAGTTATCAATGGCCTCCTGGATAGCGTCCTCATCGTCGCCGGTGGGGTCAACTACTACGGAAATCCCGTCATCGCTCATCTCAAAGGTATTGGGGGCCGCGTCAAGACACAGCTCGCAGCCGGTGCACAGATCAGGATCAACTACCGGCACTGCCATCAATGTCACCTCCAGAACAGTTATGCAACAAATCGCGCTACCTGAATACTCCCTTCAGGCCGGCGTCAATGTTAGCACAAGCCAATCCCGAACACAACCCCGCTAAGACATCAATTCGCGGGTCTGCTGGAGGTCTGTGAGCATCGTCTCCCCGCTTCCGCAACATTTTGATTGAATCATTCGCCCAGGCCAGGTAGAATGTAGGTGTCAGAGGCGTACGCCGCATCTGCCTGAAGGCGCGTGCTGAGGGAGGACATCAAGATGTACAAACGTGTTTTGCTGACCCTGGATACTTCGGAGTTTGCCGAACGGGCGCTACCTCATGCCGTTGCCGTGACCACGGCCTTCGATGCCAAGCTGTGCATCCTGAGCGTGGTGCCGGTGATGCAGGGGGATGATGCGGCGGCCAAGATTGACTGGGACGCCGAAGTCGCCCACACCGAGGAGTACCTCGCCGGCGTTCAGAAGGCTCTCAAGGCACAGGATATTGATGCCGAAGTCGAGCTGCGGCGCGGCAATGTCACTGAGGAGATTCTGCTCTTCAGCGAGAAGTTCGAGGCGGACGTAATCATCATGTCCACCCACGGCCGCTCCGGGTTAGGCCGATGGGTGTATGGCAGTGTCGCCGATCGGGTGCTGCGGTATGCCGACTGCCCTGTGCTTCTGGTACGGGCCGCCGAGGAGCCTGATGAGCAAGACTGACATCCGCCTGCGTCAGGACGAGATCGCCGATGTGGTGCCCCGCTTCAAAGTGGGGCCTGTTCTTTTTACCCGCCCCTGCGGCGGCACCGCCAATGCCAGCCTAATCGTCATCACCCCCAGCGGCCAGTACTTCCTCAAGCGCCGCAATCCCCGCTACTGCGACCCCCGGCAGCTTGTCTATGACCACCATGTGCTGAAGGCCTTGTACGACAAAGGCCTGCCGGTGCCGCAAGCCCTCACCACACCCTCGGCGAGCCGCTGGGTCGAGCACTCCGGGCACATCTATGAGCTTTATCGCTTCATCGAGGGCACCGTACACCCCAGCCCCAACATCGCCCAAGTCGCCGAAGCCGGCGCGGTCCTGGCTCATTTCCACTCCGCGACCGCCGACCTAAAACCTCCCGGGAAGAAGTTCTTTGGCCGCTTCTGGGACCCCAAACAGGCCACAGAGATGCTGGAGAAGCTGCTGCAGCGGGCCAAGGACGGTGACATCGGCAGCGTCCAGGACCTATCCGCCGGCGCAGTCGTTGAGGTGCTTGAATATCTGCTAGCCGAGGCCGCAGCCGTTGAGCAAGCCCTGCCCGACAGCGCCTTCTGGGCCCTGCCCCAGACGGTCATCCACGGTGATTGGCATCCGGCCAATCTCAAGTTCGCCGATGGCCGCGTCGCCGGCATCTTCGACTTCGACTGGGTTGATCGGCAGCCGCGGATGGTTGACATCGCCGACGGGGTGATCTATCTGTGCGGCCTCCGTCCCCCTAGCGAGGGTGAGGACGACATCTGGACCCTGACCGCAACGCCTGAGTTCAACTGGCCGCGAATGCGAGTGTTCTTCTCAGCTTACGCTGCCAGCCACCCGCCTGCCGATGCCGAACTGGCGGCCTTGCCACATCTGATCGCCGCCCGCTGGATCTACGCTAGGGTGGATGCCGCCGACCGTAAGATCCCCGAGGCCGACCAACTCCGCTTCGTGCTCCGCAACGTCACTTCGCCGCTGGCTTGGCTGCACGAGAACCGCGCCGCTCTAACCAAAAACGGATGGTGGCTCTAGCCACTCATCCGCTGGGTCAACTGCTTGGGTCGCGCAACGATGCCAATCAGCAGTTCTGCCTAGTCCGCCTCATCCACCTTAATCCGTCACCTTGCTGTATTGCTGGACGACGTGCTGGATACCTTCTTTTAGCTCATTGGTGTTAATGCGGCCGCCCAGAAACTCGGTCTGCAGCAGCTTGTTGAGCTCACCGAAAATCTCGTGCCGGCCCTTGCCCATATCCATCCAACTGTCTATCTGGTTGAATAGTTGCCGCGAGCGCTTGGCCGGTATTTCCTCCACCGCCTCCTCGATGGTGGCAATTACCTGGTCGGGGTCATCCGAGGTTATATGGGTCTCAAGATCGCGGTCCAGATAGCTGTAGGTAGCGGCGCGCTTGTCAAAGCTGATGTTTAGCTGAGTGGTCGAGCCGCCCGGTGTCTCATAAATCACCGCAATGTTCACGGTCGTCTTGCCGTCCTTGGAGTACTCCGAGTACTCATGGCGCAGATTGCCGTAGCCGATGCGTCGTTCCTCGGAGCGCTGATAGGCGGCCACAATACTGTCCAGACGCTCTTTGAATTCTTCCAGAGTACCATTCGTCCCTACTTCCAAATCCCTCTACCTCCGGAGCCCAATCCTTTGAGCTATGAGTGCGTTGGGTATGCTAATGCTAACGGCGACCACTGCTTGCGGCCAGTTGTCTGAGTGCTGCGATCCGGCTTCGGCATCGCCCCGCTGTCATGGCTCCAGCGGGCGACACCGGCTATTATATCCGACCTTGGCGGTTTGGACAACTCAGTTATCAGAGAAGACCTGCTCGAGCCCTTCGCCGCTGCTGTTGCGGTCGAAGTACTCACGTGCCGCCAGCAGCAGACGGTATTCCTGGCGTTCCTTCTGCACAAGCTCCAGTTCCCGCGCCAGACGTTGGCTGCACCGCTCTGTCTCCAGCAGCTCCTGTTTGGCCTGCAGCGGGACTCGCAGATGCGCGGCTATCATGTAGGAAAGCTTGTCGGCTTGTGCGGGAATCTCAAGCTCCATGTCCTCGAAACCCAGCAACTGCAATACCAGATCAATCTCCTCGGCAAAAAGCGAGCGCACGTCTGCCACAAACTCCGGTGATACACCTGCGCCGGCCGGCTCGGCCAGCAGCTCAACCTCCGCTTGCGGATACGGGCCCTCGTCCAGAGCCTGCAGGATGCGGAACCGTCTGCGGCCTATGGCCAGCACTACTATATGGTCGCCGGCATCGCGGAAGTCGGCTATCTCGGCGGTAGTGCCCACGGCGTGGGTCTCGGCTACCTCCTCACCGACCTCCGAACCGCTCCGGATCAGGGCGACACCGAACTCGCTGTTCGCCTCGATGCAGTACTGTGCCATCTGCAGATACCGCGGCTCCCAGAGGGCCAGAGGCATCGGCATTCCGGGGAACAGCACCGCATTCAGTGGCATTAGGGGCAGTCTTGATATCGCCATCTGTCACCCGTCATCTTGGCGTTGAATAGCGCTCGGCGCGCGGTCGGTCTTTGTGTTATAATACCCAAGATACTTCTCGGCAATTATCAAGCTGTGCTCAAGATCTAAGCCAGAACCAACAATGAACCCTGAAGAGATAATACAAGAAGCGCGCCGACGGATATTCTCAGTCGCCCTCCATGACGCGGCGGCGAAGCTGTCTGAGGCCAATATGGCTTACGGCCTGGCCAAGACCAACCACGTACTGGCACAACTCGGCTACCCGTCCGATGCGCTCTTCATCGGCAGCCCGGATATGACCATCACCCGCAATTCGGCCCGCTGGAACGCCGGCTTCGGCTATGGTGGGAAGTTCCAGTGGGGTCCCGGCGACCGCCCCGTGATCATCCTCGATGCCAAGCCCAACGTCTGCGGAATGTTAGTCGGCGCTGTCGCAAAGCTGCCGGCTGTGGATGATCTGCTTTCCGCATTGCACCAGCTCCATCACAGCGCCCTCACAATCGAGGGCATCCCGCTGGAGTGGGACCTGCACAAGGGCAACCACTTCCTTGACCTGTGTGCTTTGGAATCATCGGACCCGGAGTTGGAACTTCCCCCTTACGCTTTCGTTATTCACTCATCGGCTCCCGAAATGCAGCACCCCAACCCGCTGGGCATCGGCCTGTACTGGGATAGCTCGGAACCCCTTCGGCAAAGCTGCCGGCACTTTGACACTCCCTGGGGACCGCTGCACGTCTTGCTGGATGATGCCGCCGCGGAGTTCTTCGCCTTTGCGCAGCGCGCCGATGAGTTCGCCAAACAGCGCCGTATGACCGCGGCTCAACAGCTCTTCGGGGACTTCAGCCTCATCGCCAACGCCACTCACCAGGGCATGGGCGACATCAATACCATCTATCTCGGCTGTCACAACTCCCTCGACCCCAGCACCCGCTACTTGCCGATGATGATCCGGAGCGATCTGCCGGGATATCTATTCCAGGGACTGCCGAACCTCTCCGACAGCGTTATCAAGCAGATGAACTTCTACGACCGCGCCGTCGAACTCGAGGCCCTCGAGCCGCTGCGCAACGCCAACATCATCCCCCACGGTGCCGGCTATGCCTTGCCGCATCTGCGCGATGTCGTCCGCGTCATTGACCTCGGCGACCATCGCTACTTCGAGATGTCACTGGCCCCCGCTACCGTCAATGAGGCCAAGCCCCACCTCGCGGACGGCACCGAGATACTCACCGACACCCACGACCTGCCCCAGAAATACCGCGGCCGTCAGGGCGTTTTCAGGGCCATCGAGTGCGGCCTGGGACGCCTGGTAGCCAAGCTCACCCCACTGCATGTCGTAAAAGTCTAGTCCCAAAACGAATTGTTCAGGTACACCGATTGCTGAGCCGCTCGTGGGCCCTTGCGCCGCGCCGGGCAGCTCAGAGTATCATCCGCTTCAAAACCAACCACTCGACGGCCTTGAGCACATACGCCAACGCGATCATACCCACAAACAAGAAGAAGAAGATCTGCACCGTCTGGGTGTTGAGATAGCCGACCCACTCCTCGGCATTGAGCATCTCGGTGTTGAGAGTGAACCGCGCCGCCAGTTGCGCCATGACATCAATGACTCTTTCATAGATGCCCGTCAGCGGCTTGTACAGAGCCGCCAGGCCCACGATCGTAGCGATGATGGCTAGCGGGTTGATGATCCTGAATTTCTGCCTCTGGTGCTCGATGAATATCGGGCACTTGGTGCACGGTATGGTGCGCTCTCCGGCCCCGACCGCCCCATCAGCGGCCAGGTCGGACCGCACGTAGGCGGCCTCGGTTCGCCGCTGGGCCGAGCTGGTCCTTTCCGCGCCCTTGCCGGTGCTGGCCCCGCCGGTGCGAATCAAGGTCTCGATCAGCGACGGGTCGCAGTTGCAGCCATAGCCGTATCGCCAGCACGACTTCCCCGCCTTGTATGCCGGGCACACTTCCCTGACCGCCTCGTGGCAGTACGGCAGCTCCCAGCACGGGTCCCACAGGCGCAGGCGGCTTCTCCAGCTCTTCGTCTTCTTCTCAACCTTCGCGACCGTGGACTGCTCTTCGTCGGATTTGGCGAGGGCCCGGGCGCCCGCACTTTTGATCTGCCCCACGATCTCCCAGACAATCCGCAGGCCTACCACCAGCAGCACTGCCATCCCGGCGTTGCGCGACCACTCGTTGATCCTCATCGCCGGAGTGCTGGAGGCGTCCTGCAGATTGCTGGCGACCAGTATCGGCATCCCGAACATCAGCCCGGCGCCGATGATCCCCATTACCACCGTGAAGGCGATGTCCTCGGCGGTCAGTATCACCATCGCCACCGTCGCCAGGAACCCGGCGGCGGTCATAATCTGGCCCATCACGGTCAGATTATCGGCGACCCGCTGCATCTGCTCATTGGGCATCTGCGCCAGCGCGCCGCTGAAGATACCGTAGAGAATATAGCCCAGCGAGATGATAAAGGCCACCGCGGCCAGTTGGAATAGAGTTCGGGACCACGCCGTCACCAGAGCGAATACGTCCACCGGCTGGCGCGAGCGCTTGGCAACGCTGCGTTTTTTCCCTCTCATGCGCTCTCCTCCACCAGTATGACGTAGTTGATCATCTTAATCTCGGACCCGATCTGTGCATCACTGCCCTAGGTTTCTGCTGCCAGCTCGACCGAGAAGCCCTCCGGCACCTTCTCGGGATCAACAAACTGCATGTAGTCGCTTTTCTCGTTCGACCGATTGAAGCCCTCAAGAAAGTCAATCCTGCCTTTGTTGACATGGGCCGCCAGTGATTGTTCGAGCAATCTCATGCCGATGTTCGCACTGCTCTGGATCGTCGTGCGCATTTGACTGGTCTTGCGCTCCCGGATCAGGTTACCGATAGCCGGGGAGCCGGCCGCCTCACCAAGCATTATCTCGTAAGCCGCGATGCGACCGTCCTTGTCACAGCGGGGTATCAGCTCCTGGGCGATACATGCCGCCAGCGAAGTTGACAGCATCGCCCGGATCTCCTCCTGCTCAGCGGCCGGAAACGCCGTTACCAGGCGGTCAACCGTCTTGGGCGCGCTGACGGTGTGCAGCGTGGAGAAGACCAGATGGCCAGTCTCCGCCGCCTGCAACGCCGCCCGCATCGTCTCCAGGTCCCGCATCTCTCCTAGTAGGATAACGTCAGGATCGGAACGCATGTTTCTGATAACCGCCTCGGCAAAGGTGATCACATCCACTCCCACCTCGCGCTGGTTGATCAGCGCTCGCTTATTATTGTGGTAGTACTCGATTGGCTCCTCAATGGTCACTATGTGCACCGCCCGGTTCTCGTTGATCCAGTTGATCATCGAGGCCAGGGTCGTGCTCTTGCCGCTGCCGGTCGGGCCGGTCACCAGGATGATCCCGCGCGGACGACTCAGCAGCGGAATCACCATGTCCTCTCGCAGGCCCAAGACCTCGAACGACAGCATCTCGTAAGGGATCATGCGCAAAGCCAGCGCCGGGTGCTCTCTCTGCTGGAAAACGCTCACCCGGAAGCGCGCCAGGTCCTTCAGCGCATACGCGATGTCGGAGCCGCCGCTCTCATGGAAGCGCTTCCAGTAGGGGTTGTCCGGCGCGTCGTCGCCCAAAAAGAAAGTTACGCCATTGACCATATCCTCCTGGGCCATCTCTTTGAAGCCGCTCATCTCAATCAGTTGCCCGTGCCGCCGGTAAACCGGTGGCTCGCCGAAGGTCAGATGCAGATCGGAGGCGTTGATCTTCACACACCCCTCCAGCAGCGCCACCATCATATCGGCATCCATCACATCGCCTGACCTCTTGGCCAGGTAATCGGGGGCAGTGACGGTACGTCGCCACTGCGGTTCCTTTGGCTGTTCCGCTTGCACTCCCATCAATACTCACCGACCTTTCCGACAGCATTCCGAATTGTCGCTTCGTCACCTTGGTCCAGACCGCACTCGCCTGATTACTGCCTTGCCTGGTCGCTGCTGGGGGCGCTCTGTGATTGGCGGCGTTCAGCTCCCGGCCGTTTGCGCTTGCGTTTGGCTGCCTCTTCGGCCGCGGCCGCCTCGTCGGCGGCAAGGCCATCAGTACGCCGCAGCATCTGCCGCATCTCCGTGCGATTGCCCGCGTAGAACATCGCATGGTCCGCGGTGATTATCTTGCCCTGATACAGCTTCAGCAGCGCCTGGTTCATCGTCTGCATGCCCCAGTGCGAGCCCTCCTCGATCGCGTCGTACATCTCACTGGGCTTGCCCTCCTCGACGAACTTGGCCACTGTCGGCGTTGCTATCATGATCTCCAGCGCGGCGATACGACCGCCCTTTTCATCATCCCGGGGCACCAGCGCCTGCGACAGTATCGCCATCAGGCTGCGGCTCAGCCGCATGCAGATCTGCTGCTTGTCGTGCGGCGGGTACATGTTGACGATACGCTCCAGCGTCTCCGCCGCACTGGTGGTGTGAACCGTCGAAAAAACCAGGTGGCCGGTCTCGGCGGCCTGCATCGCCACCGACATCGTCGTCACATCCCGCATCTCACCGATTAAGATTACGTCAGGTGCCTGGCGCATCGCGTACTTGAGCGCATCCTGGAACTCCACCGTGTCAGTGCCCACTTGGCGCTGGTTCACGATGCACTTCTTGTCCCGGTGCACGTACTCGATCGGGTCCTCAACGGTCACTATGTGCGCCTGGCGGTTGCGGTTGATATAGTCCAGCATCGCCGCCAGCGTCGTTGACTTGCCGCAGCCGGTCGGCCCGGTGACCAGTATCAGCCCCTGCGGACGCATGGCAATATCGTTCAGGACAAGCGGCAACTCCAATTCCTCGACCGTCAGAATATCCAGAGGGATGATCCGCATGACGATGCCGCACTCGCCACGTTGCCTGAAGACGTTAATACGAAGCCGGCAGACATCTTCGACCGTCAAGCCGATATCCTTCTCCGGGTACTCCAGGAAGCGCTCCCACTCCTGTTCCGACATCAGGCTTCTGGCCAGCCACTCAGTGTCTTCCGGTGTCATCTCCGGCCAGCCCTCGATTGCCTGGACCACACCCCGGATCTTGGAGTGGGGTACGGTTCCCGCCTTCCAGAAAATATCAGACGCCTTCAGCTCTGCACCCCACTGAATGATATCCTCCCAGTCTTGTATCTTCAATTCAGTTCCTCCTTAGCTGCACTTGACAGGCTGCCGCCGGCGTTGGCTAGCGCCGGGACCTTCTCGTTCACCGCCGCCGCCTCGTCAGGTAGCTGCTCAATAGATAGACGCCAACTCCCAGCGCCGCCGCCCCGATTACCAGCAGCAGCCACAGCCACGCTCCTCTGCTGGCTTGGTTACCGCTGGCCGTCGGTGCCGGTCCCGGCGCTGTCAGCTCCGCCAGCGTCTTGAAGCTGTTGTCCTTGATCGTTATCTGATAGCTGCAGATGCCGCCACTTTGCAGCCAGTCGGCAGTGATGTAAGGATTCTCGAACCTGTTACCGCCAGCGCCGCTGGTGGTACCAATGAACACGACTACGAGCCGCGGATGGTCCGCCAGCGCCATAATCAGGGGCGCTACCAACTCCAGGCCGCCGGACTTGACCGCCGTCAGCCCCAGAACGTTGCCCTGTATGGAGGTATATCCGTCATGTTTGATGGCGGGAGTGTCAAACTGCCAGCCGGTCTGCTTGCTTACGCGCTGCAGCGCCCGACGGGCCTGGTTATCTCCCTCGCCCGGCGGCAGCGTGATATTCACCGAGCCGACGTAATCCCGGTACATGCTGACTACCACGGCAGCGTGTCCGGCCTCACTCTCAGCGCCCGCTGAGTCAACCGGCTCGGCCGCCGCCTTCGCCGCCAGCAGCAAGCTCATGCCGGTCACTAACAGTATTCGCTGTAGAGCCACCGTTTCCTCCTTGAGCCAGCAAGCCGCAACCCACAATATGATAACAGATATGAAAAAACGCCGGCAATTGGCTATGCCCGCGTATTCACTATGCCTGTATCTGGTGGAGCCGAGGGGAATCGAACCCCTGACCTCTTGAATGCCATTCAAGCGCTC
>CAYMIN010000017.1:0-82134 GCA_964390495.1 uncultured Armatimonadia bacterium | reverse complement strand
TTGCTTTTTCACCTACCTAACCAGCTCCCCAACTAGCCCCAAAGCAGCAGCGTCAAGGATGCCTGTCGTCCAGGAAGCTGTCGTTTGTAGGGGCGCATGGCATGCGCCCGATGTCGTTGGAGGGGTGCAATCAACTCCGGCCCCACAAACCACGCGACACGGGTAAGGCTTTCCGGAGAATCTGGAGGTGCAGCCTGAGGGCGCCAACAGTTTGACGATATCTCCGTCCGCTTGGTATAATTCGGTGGTTCTGTAGATAGGAGATGTCTGTGTTGATTGAGGCTAATACCACAGGTAAGTGCCCCCACTGTGGCACACGGGTGTACTTTGGTGCGCCACGGGATTTGGGGGGGACCCTGATTTTCACCGCGGACGCAAGCCAGGGCTTTGGCGAGCTGCCGGCCATTCGCTTGGCCTGTGCAGAGTGTCCAAGCTGCAGGAACTTGACTATATCCGTTCAGGTTAACGACAAGACCTATCTGCTTTGGCCCCAGACCGGCGAATACAGGGCTGTCCCCCACGATGTGCCCCGGTCAATCCGCGAGGATTTCGAGCAAGCTTGTGCGGTTCTCGAATCCAGCCCTAAAGCTTCTGCTGCGCTCTCTCGGCGGTGCCTGCAACACGTGCTTCTCGACAGAGCCGGGGTAAACAAGGGCAGTCTCTCCGATCAAATCGATGAGGTTCTCGCACACTCTCTTCCCAGTCAGCTAGCGGAGGTTCTTGACGCCGTCCGCCAAATCGGCAACTTCGCGGCGCATCCTATCAAGAGCCAGAGCACCGGCGAAATCGTGGATGTCCAGCCGGAGGAAGCAGAATGGAATATCGAAGTGTTGGAGATGCTGTTTGACCATTACTATGAGCAGCCGAGACGGACGGAAGAGCGGAAGAGACGACTGAATGAGAAGCTCGCAGAGACTGGCAAGCCGCCAATGAAAACACCTCCCGAGTCGCCCTCATAGCATCGGCCTGGCGTTGCACAGGAGATGTGCTTGCGGTGGCAGGTGACGCACCAGTGGTAGGACCAACAACAGCAACGATCACCCAACACAGCGAGGCAATGATAGAGTGTATCTGAAAAATGTTGAGATGCGTGGTTTTAAGAGCTTTGCCGACGCCACCGAGCTGGATTTCGAGGCCGGCATCACCGCGATCGTCGGCCCTAACGGCGTGGGCAAGAGTAATGTCAGCGACGCCGTCCTGTGGGTGCTGGGCGAGCAGAGCTACAAGACCCTGCGCACCGCAAGTTCCCAGGATGTCATATTCGCGGGCACCGAGAGCCGCCGGCCGCTCTCGATGGCCGAAGTCTCGCTGACCTTCGACAATACCAATGGCCGCCTCCCCACCGATTTCAGCGAAGTCAATATCTCCAGACGCCTGTTCCGCACCGGCGAGAGCCAGTACCTGATCAACAAGTCGGTCTGCCGCCTGCGCGATGTTCGAGACCTGCTGCTGGGCACCGGCGTAGGGCCCGACGCCTACTCGGTCATCGGCCAGGGTGAGATTGACGCGATCCTCAGCATCCGCTCCGAGGACCGCCGCGAGCTGATCGAGGAGGTCGCCGGCATCCGTAAATACCGCATCCGCCGCGACGAGGCCAGCCGCAAGCTGGAGCGCACCGAGGCCAACCTCACCCGCATCTCCGACATCGTCTATGAACTGAGCAGCCAGCGGGAGCCGCTGGAGCGCGAGGCCGAGGTCGCCCGCCAGTACCAACAACTCGATGACCGGCTGCGCACTCTGGAATTGCAGTTGCTCTCCCGCGACTATCAAAAGCTCAACGAGCACCGGGGCCAAGCCGCCAACGAGGCCGCGGTCGCCAAAGCCGATCTGGCGGCAACCCGGGGCAAAATCTCGGAAATCGAGGTGGAGCACAGTAAGCTGAAGGCGACGCTGGATGAGAAGGACTCCGCGCTGGAGCAGTTGCATCAGGTCACCGCCGAGGCGCGGCAGCGAGCCGCCGAGGCCCGTCAGGAGCGGGCCGTCAACCATGAACGGCTGCGGGCCGCCGAGGTGCAACTGGCCGCGGTCGAGGCCGATATCAAGGCCCAGCAGCAGCGGGTCGAGCTACTCAATCGTCAGATCGCGGAGCTGCAGCAAGGCCGCGACGAGCTGACTGAGCGCCTCGCCGCAGCCGAGACCGCCCGCGATGAACAGAAGCGGTTGTGCGAGCAGGCCGAGTTGAGCCACGAAGAGAGGGAGCAGGCCATCTCCGAGCTGGTCGAGAAGCGCAATGAGGCACTGCGCCAGGTGGCGGCCCTGGAGAACGAGGCCGGGGCTCTGGAGGCCCTGCAGGCGGACCTGGAAGAGCGGACCGAGCGAGTCCGGAGTCAACAGGAAGCCCTGCAGCAGCGGGTCGGCAGGCTGGAGGCCGATATTGAGCGGACCAATCGCGAACAGGAGCAGATCACCAAGGCGCTGCAGGAAGCGGCCGCGGCTCGGGCGCAGTGTCAGGCGGCCCTGACTGCCAGCCTAAAGCTGTTAAGAGATCACCGCGCCAAGCGCGAGCAGCTTGCGGCGGCGATCAGTCGGCTGGAGGAGCGCCGCGATGTGCTGACCGAACTGCGCGAGGCCTACGAAGGCTACCCGGAGGGCCTGCGCGCCGCCGTCGCCGCCGCCAAGGCCGGCAAGCTCTCGGGGGTGCGTGGTGTGGTCGGCGACCTGCTCGACGTGCCGCGCAAGTTGGAGACGGCGATCCAGGCCGGGCTGGACGACCGCCTGGGCTGGGTCATCACCACCTCCCAGTCGGAGGCGGTCAACGCGGTGGCCTACCTACGCTCCGACGGGCTGGGCCGCGCAGTCTTTTTCCCGATGTCAACCAGCGTGGGCCATACCAGCGGCCCGCGGCTGTCGGGCATGAGCGGCAAGGTCTTGGGCATCGCCGACCAGCTCGTCAAATACCCTAAAGAGTTCGCCCGGGTGTTCGAGATCCTGCTGGGTGATCTGGTAGTCTGCGCGGACCTGCCGACGGCGCTCGATGCCTTTCAGCGTTTCGCCGGCCGCTACCGCATGGTGACACCGGACGGTATCGTTATTGAGAGAAACGGCGCGATCCGCAGCGGGCCTACCGATGTTCCGGGCGCCCAGTCGTTCGGGCGCCGCCGCGAGCTCGACGCCATCGAGAGCCAGCTTGGGGGCCTGCGCACCTGCCTGGCCGAGCTGTGGCAGACCGAGGAGCAGCTCGATGCTGAGGTGCAGAGACAGCGGGCCCTGCTGCAGGAAGCCGATGACGGGCTTGCCACCCTCAACACCTCCGCCGCACAGGCGGAGAAGGAGCTCAGCCATCTGAGCAGCACGCGGCAGGCGGCGGCCAATGCCCTGGCCGAAAACGCGCAGGATATCAACCGGCTGCAGAGCCAGATCGAGCGTACCGCCGAGCGCTACCAGCAGGTCGTCGCCGAGGGCACGCAACAGCGGGAGCAGGCGCGGAAGACCCGGGACGAGATTGACCGGCTGCGGGCCTCGGTCAGCCCCGCGGCTTCGGTCGAGCAGATGCGTTCCGAACTCACCGACCGCCAGGTACAGGTGGCCGAGGTTCGGGAGCGGCTCAACTCAGCCCAGGAAGTCCTGCAACGAGCCGGTGAGGACCTGGAGCGCGTCACCGCCGAGCACCAGCGCGCTCTGGCCCAGCAGCAGCAGTTGCAGCAGCAACACGCGCAGGTTGAGCAGGCGATCGACGCGGAGGATGACGATACCAAGGAGCTGGAGGCCGAGGTCACAAAGCTCGAACAGCAGATGCGCGAGCAGATCGAGAATGCGGCGCAACTGCGCGAGCAGGTCGCCGCCCTCGAAATCAGCATGCGCAAGCTCTCCGAGGCGGCCGGCGAGCAAAACGAACGCCTGCACCAGGCCGAGATAGCTCTGACGCGCGAAGAGGGACGCATCCAGAACACCATCGAGCGCCTGGCCGATACCTACGAGATGACGCCTGAGGAGGCGCTGGAGGTGCAGGACGAAGACCTTGACGAGGGGGCCGCCCGTAGAGAGGCGCGGGCCTTGCGCTCGGAGATCCGCCGGCTCGGCCATGTTAATCTCAGCGCGATTGCCGAATACGAGCGGCTCAGCGCCCGCGAGGAGTTCCTCCGCAGCCAGGAGCAGGACCTGCGGCAGGCGCGGGATGATCTGCTGAAGGTCATCGCCGACATTGACGCCGCTGCGGAGGCCGCCTTCATCGAGGTATTCCAGGCCGTCCAGGAGGCCTTTGAGGAGATGTTCCGGCGGCTATTCGACGGCGGCCAGACCAAGCTGCTGCTGACCGACGAGCAGCATCCCCTGCAGGCCGGCGTTGACATCATCGTGCAACTGCCGGGCAAGAAGGCGCAGAACCTGCTGCTGCTGTCAGGTGGCGAAAGGGCCAAGGTCGCGATCGCCTTGCTGTTTGCGATGCTCAAGGTCAACCCCTCGCCCTTCTGCCTGCTGGATGAGATTGACGCGGCGCTGGATGACGCCAATACCGAGCGCTTCGGCGATATCCTGCGGGATTTCGCCAGGGATACGCAGTTCATCATCATCACCCATAATCCCCAGACGATGGAGCGGGTGGACAAGCTCCACGGCATCACCATGGAGGAACCGGGCGTATCCAAGGTAATCACGGTGAAACTCCAGGAAGCCCAGGAGCAGGCCAAGCAACAGGCCGCGCAACAGCACAACGCGGTGCCCGTGGAATAACCGACAGCCACCCCCGCGCCTGACAACGAACAGTTACCCCGGAAGGAAGACACCAATTGCTCAAGGGACTTTTTGGCCGAGTCACCAATCTAATCCGTGGCCGAGCCAATCTTGACGAAGAACTGATGGAGGAGCTCGAGGAGGCACTCATCGAGGCCGATGTGCCGGTGAGCGTTGCCGTGAATCTGGTCGAGGAGGCCCGCGAGCGCGCCGAAGAGGACCATATCACCGACGGAGCCGGCCTGCTGCAACTGCTGCGCAATATCATCCGCCGCATGATGACGCCCTACGAGCAGGCGCTGAAAGAAAGCGCAACGCCGCCGACGGTGATACTGATGCTGGGGGTCAACGGCACCGGCAAGACGACCACTATCGCCAAGCTGGCCCACTTCTACCAGCAGGCCGGCAACCAGGTGATGGTGGTGGCCGCTGACACCTTCCGGGCCGCGGCCATCGAGCAGCTCGAGATCTGGGCCGAGCGCGTCGGTTGCGATATCGTCAAGCAGAAGCACGGCTCGGACCCGGGCGCGGTGGTCTATGATGCCTTGCAGGCCGCCCAGGCCCGCGGCACCCAGGTGGTGATCATAGACACAGCCGGCCGCCTCCACACCAAGCATAATCTGATGGCCGAGCTCGCCAAAATCGCCCGCGTCATCGAGCGCGAGCTGGGTCGCCCCGCCGATGAGAAGCTGTTGGTGCTTGATGCCACCACCGGCCAAAACGCGCTGGCCCAGGGCCGGCAGTTCCATGATGCCATTGAGCTGACCGGCTTGGTGTTGGCTAAGCTGGATAGCACGGCCAAAGGCGGAGTGGCCCTGAGTGTGGCCACCGAGCTACAGGTGCCGATCAAGCTGATTGGGCTTGGTGAGAAGCTGGGGGACCTGATCGCCTTCTCCGCCGCTGAGTTCGCCAACGCCCTCTTGGAGGAATGAAGGCCGAAGTCCCCGGCCGGGGAGCGGCAAGTGTTCTATTGGCCTGCCGCCGGCGAGGCCCGACGCGCCTGTACCCACCCCTGCAGGCCCTCATAGCCGGGGAGGGCCGCAATCTTCGCCCCTAGAGCCAGCACCGGTTCCGGATTCTGGCAGTAGCGGTACACCTCGCTCAGCGCGTAACGCACCGCGGCCAGCGGCACCGCTTGGTCGCGGCATAGGCCCTCCACGCCCTCGGCTGCTACGGCACTGCTGGGGGCAATCAACAGCAAGCGGGCAAAGCCGGCCAGGGCTCCCTGGGTGTCACCGGATTTCTGCGCGGCCTCGGCGGTTATCTCGGCGGCGCGGCGGTTAAGCTGCGCCTGATCCGACACCACGCTCTCCGCTGTGTGCATGGCGCTGAAGAGGTTGCCTGCGGCCAGATGGCACTCGGCCAGCAGTACGGCGGCTTGGGGGTCGGCCAGGTCCCGGGTAGGTAGTTGCTGAAGCTCCGTCACCGCTGACAGATAATCCCGGGAGCGATACAGCAGATAGGCTTTGCCGGCGCGGGCCTGTGGCGCATAGTCCTGGGCCAGAAGCTGATCGAACAGAATCATGCCCTGGTCCACCTCGTTGCAGACCGCGTAGATGTCGGCGACCGTCAGGTAGAACTCGACACTGTCGGGTTCGGCGGTCAGCAGCCTCATAGCCGCATCCAGCGGCAGGTTCACTCCCAGATCCGCCAGCGGCTGGGCCCCGGCCATCGCCGGCAGGTTCTCAGCCACCACATTCCTGGCCCTCAGCAGCAGTCCGGCCTTGACGAAGCAGAGGGCTGCGGCATGGGCGGCCGAGGCGCCCCGGTTAGGTATCAGCTTCTCATACAGCTCGCCGGCCTGCTGCCACTTCTGCTGCTTCTCCAGCGCGTGTGCCGCAGCGGCCTGGGCTGCCGGCGACGCGGGATGCAGCCGCAGCAGGGCCAGTACCTCCGCCGTCGCCCGCTCGACCCCGTGGCTGCGCTCGTAGGCGACGCGCAAAAAGTCTGCAGCCACCGGACTGGGGTCGTTCGCGGCCAGGACTGCGGTAATCAGGTCGGCGGCGATCCGGGGATGGCCGTAGCGCTCGCAACACTCGATGAGGGTCACGTACAGGTCGGGATACTGTGGGTTGGCGATGATGCCCTGGTGGCAGACTGCGATCACCTTGGCATAATTGCGCAGTTGCAGCAGATAGCGGGCATATACATTTGCCAGTTGGGTGTGTTGCGGGTGCTTCTTCCAGGCGCCCTCGAGGTCGCGGAGATCCTCCGGCGTGCCGGTTGCCATCAACATTTCGGCCGCCGTTGCATACCAGTCCGGGTCGGCATCCGGCTTAGCCAGGGTGCGCTTGGCCGCATCTCGCGCGGTTGCCCCGTCGCCAAGAGCCTGGGCGAGGCTCGCGGCCTGGACAAGCTGCCGCGCCGACATCTGGTCCCACGCCAGCGCCCGTAACTGTGCCAAGGCCCAGGTGCGATAGCCGGCTGCCGACCCCAACCGGGCCAGCGCCAGCCAACTCTCATTGCCATCGGCCTCAGGCAGCTTGCTGGCCACATACCACTGGCCGAGGGCCTCGCGCAGGTCGCGGACCTCCTCAGCGGCATCGGCGACCAGGGGGCGTAGCTCGTAGTCATCAGGAGCCGTCGCCGCCAGGCGTTTGAGCAGATTCAGTGCTGCCTCCATCTGCCCCGCCTGCACCGCTGCATCGGCCGCCGCCGCCAGAAGTTCCGCATCCGCGCCGGTCTTGAGCAGCTCTTCGTAAGCCTGATAGGCCTCCTGAGGTCGCCCGGCAGCCTCATAGGCATCAGCCAGCAGCCGGCGCCGCTGCCGTGTCGGACCCAGGGCGATTGCCTCCTGCAGAGCGCCGATGACCTGATCCCACATGCCGAGGTTGGCATAGGCCTGCGCGCCGACGGTGTGGAGCTCGGCGTCGGCATTTCGGCTCAGCTTCTGGTACTGGCTGGCCGCCTCCGCCCATTGGCCCTGGCGCATGTAGGCTTGCAGCAGGGTGCGGCGGTCTGCGGTCCCCAGCACTCCCATCTGCTCCAGTTGCAGGTACACCGCTTGGGCCTCGACGGAAAGCCCCAGCTCCTTATAGACATCCGCCAACTTGCGCCAGGCGGTTACGTCATCCGGATGGTCGGCAAGATAAGACTTGAGGGCGAGTTGGGCGCGCAGGTAGTTCTCGGCAGCAATCAGCGCGTCTATCATCTCGTGGAAGAGGTCGGCGTCATCGGGGCGCAAAGTGACGGCTTTGCGATACCAGTGGGCGGCCTCGGAGCTGTGACCGAGCCGGCTCTCCAGTCGCGCCAGCGCCGCCAGGATCGGCACATCTGTAGGATATTTGACCGCCGCTGTATGCAGGCAGGCTCGCGCCTTGGTGGATTGGCCCGAGGCCTGGTAAGCCAGGCCGAGACGGTAGCGGGTCAGAGCCTCGTCGCCGCCCCGGTCAATCGCGAACTTGAGCAGGGCGATGGCGTCCGAGTAGTTGGCCTGGGCCAAACGAACGTAGCCGAGAAGCTGCGCCGCGGCCACGCTGTCCGGACGCAGATTGCGCGCTATCGTCAGATTGTCGGCCGCCAAAGACAGCTTGCCCTGCTTGTAACGCGCCTGCCCCAGCAGCAGATGCGCCTTGAAATTACCGGAATCGGCGGCGGTAATCTGCGCCAGAACCTGCTCCGCCTGAACCCACTTGCCGGCCGCGATGAACTGCTCGGCCTGATCGAGACTTGCTCCTAAAGCAAGCCCGGCCAAGACGCCAACCGCGATCAGCACCCCCGGCAGCAAGCCGCCGCTTGTCCGTCGAGCCACCAGCGCATCACCCGCCATAGGTCTCGTCAGGGTCGAATACCCGCTCCTCCACCACGACCCATTCGCCGTCACGATATTCGCGGAAAAAGCACGAAAAATAGCCCAGGTGACAGGCCGCGACGCTCTGCTTGACGCCAATCAGCAGGGCATCACCATCGCAGTCGAGGCGGATCCACTGCAGCTCTTGGGTGTGGCCGGAGGTTTCGCCCTTGACCCAGAGTTTTTGGCGAGAGCGGCTCCAGTAGGTAACCACACCGCTCGTCAGGGTCTGCTCGACAGCCTCGGCGTTCATGTAGCCGACCATCAAGACCTTCCTGGTGTCGGTATCAAAGACGACGGCCGGAATCAGGCCGTTGTCGTCAAATCTTAGTTCGCTTGGGTCCATAGTCCGATTATCCTTCCGCGACCGCGATGGCCTCCGGCAAAGCGATGGTGCCCTCATATAGCGCCCGGCCGATAATCATGCCAGTGACGCCGCTGTCGGCCAGGTCGCATAGCGCTTCCACGTCGGCGAGGCTGCTAACTCCGCCCGAGGCGATCACCGGTGTCGTGACAGCCTCACTCAACGCCCTGATAGCAGAGATATTCGGCCCTCGCAGCATCCCGTCGGTAGCAACATCGGTAAACACGATCTTCGCCACACCCAACTTCCCTATCTCTACGGCCAGATCAATGGCCCTGACCCGGCTGTTTTCGACCCAACCCTCCAGCGCCACCCAGCCATCTCTGGCATCAATGCCGGCGATGATACGTCCGGGGAACTGCGCTGCCGCTTGGTCCACAACAGCGCGGTTCTTTAGGGCCGAGGTGCCCATGATCGCCCACTGCACGCCGAGGTCGAGAACGCGCTTGACATCCTCGACCGTTCGCAGCCCGCCGCCGAGCTGCACCGGTATGTTCACGGCACGCATTATCTCTTCAACGGTTGCGAGATTCTGCGGAGCGCCCGCGATCGCGCCATCGAGGTCCACCACATGCAGGATCGGGGCGCCTTCTTTCTGCCACCGAACCGCATACTCAGCCGGGGTGCCAGGGTAGGTAGTCATGTCCGCCATATCGCCGCGCTTGAGGCGCACGCACTTGCCCTCAGACAGGTCAATCGCAGGGATTACGTCCATGGTAGGTCTCCAATCCAGCGCCTGGGGTTTTGCAGATATTGAGCAAAGGCGCGGGCCGGTTTCGCTGCACTCAGCCGGCCCCTCCGAACGGCTACGGCAACGACGCCCTCACCCTAGCCCTCTGCCACAGGGAAAGGGGACAACGGCAACGGCACAGAGCAACGACAATAACTAAGAATACGGGCGCATGCCATGCGCCCCTGCCTTAGTCGGCAACCTGGAGGACAGGCATCCCTGCCTGTCCATGCCGTTAGCAGAGGCCGCGACAGACTAGGAAGCCTGTCGTCCTGGAGAGTGTTATTTGTAGGGATGCAGCCATGCGCCAGGGCAACACGCAACAATCCTCAGCTAGCTCGGGCTTCCAGCCCGGCCCACGGATGGTTGTTGGGATGGCCGATCCACGAGCTAGGAAAGGCAGTCTCGCCCCCGTGCGGATGATAGGCTCGGAGCTAGAGCGCGCCCTTGGTCGAGGGCAGGTCGTCGGCTCTGCGTGGATCAATCCGCGTGGCCTGGTCCAGAGCCCGACCAAAGGCCTTGAACGCCGCCTCCAGGAGGTGATGCGTATTGCCGCCACACTGCTGCCAGATGTGCAAGGTCATCTCGGCATTGGCGGCCAGCGCCCGGAAGAACTCCAGCGCTAACTCGGTATCGAACTCGCCCACCTTCGCTGCCGGAAGCTGCAAGTCGAAGTTGAGGTAGCTGCGACCGGACAAATCGAGGGCTACCCCCACCAGCGCCTCGTCCATGGGACACAGCGCCGAGCCGTAGCGCACAAGGCCGCGCTTGTCACCCACGGCCTGGGCAATCGCCTGGCCCAGAACTATGCCTACGTCCTCGACCAGGTGATGGGCATCAACCTCGGTGTCCCCGGTCGCCTGCACCTGCAGGTCAAGCATGCCGTGCTTGGCGATATGAGTCAGCATGTGGTCGAAAAAGCCGACGCCGGTGGCGATCTCATAGCTGCCGGTGCCGTCTAGGTCCAACTTTAGCTTGATCTGCGTCTCTTTGGTCTCGCGTGAGACGGAAGCCTGGCGGTCCGACATGGTCACTCCCCGCTTTCTTCATCCATCTGCAGCCGCATCTGCACACAACGCGCATGAGCGTCGAGGCCCTCGGCCTCGGCGAGCTTGCAGACGTCAGGTCCGAGCCGCTGCAGCCCGCGCCTGGTGGCATATATGAGCGATGATTTCTTGACGAAGTCCTCGGTGCTGAGCGCGGAGGAGAAGCGCGCAGTGCCGTTGGTGGGCAGGACGTGGCTGGGCCCGGCCGCATAATCGCCCAGCGGCACCGGTGTCAGCGGCCCCAGACAGATGCAGCCGGCGTTCTCCACTAGCTCCAGCAATGCCAGCGGCTCCTCGACCAGCAGTTGCAGGTGCTCAGGCGCAATCCGGTTGGACAGCGCGGCCGCCGCCGCCAAATCGGGCAGCACCACTAGCGCCCCGTAGTCGCCTAGCGATTGCGCGGTCAGTTCGGCTCGGGACAACTGCTCCACCTGCTGATATGCCTCATCGCGGACCTGGTAGGCGAAATCCTCGTCATCGGTCATCAAGACGACGGTGTTATCGCCGGTGTGTTCGGCCTGGGAGAGCAAGTCGGCGGCGGCTACGGAGGCCGGCACCGACCCGTCCGTGATGATGACCGCTTCGCTCGGTCCCGGCAGCGCCTCGATCCCGACCCGACCGAACACCTGCTTCTTGGCCAGGACCACGTAGGGATTGCCGGGGCCGACTATCTTCTCCACCGACTCGACGGTCTCAGTGCCGTAGGCCAGCGCTGCCACCGCCTGTGCCCCACCGATGCGGTACAACTCATCAACACCGCACTCAGCGGCGGCCACGGCGATCAGCGGCTCGACACTGCCATCCTGCCGCGGCGGTGTGGCGATGGCGATACGGGGCACACCCGCAGCCCGCGCCGGCATCACCGTCATGCACACCGTCGAGGGCAAAGGCGCGGCTCCGCAGGGAATATAGGCCCCAGCCGAAGCCAAGGGACGGATGCGCTGGCCCAGGAATACCCCGTCGAAATCCTGCAGCCACGACTTCTCCACCAGCTTCTCGTGATAGCTCAGCACGTTCTCGCGGGAGCGGCGGAAAGCGCCCACCCATTCGGCCGGCACGCGGTCATAGGCGGCCCGGACCTCCTCCGGGCTGACCGTAATCTGCTCAGCGGTGAAGTCCGGGCAGTCGAAGCGCCGCGTGTACTCCACCAGCGCCTCATCGCCGTACTCGCGCACGCGGTTGACGATCTCGCGAGTGCGCTCCTCCAGCTCCGGCGCCAGGCCGGCGAGCGAACGCCGACACAGGGCCTCCACCTGAGCAGTGGGCCCCCGTACCGCATCAATTATCTGCATGCGTTGCGACATGGCCTGCCGCCTTGTGACGCGGTTACCTCTGTAGCCCCATCCCTAGCCCCGGAGTTGTTCGGACGGTCGCGTAGGTCGGGCTTGCACTGTAGTTATGTAGGTTTTTCTAACGGCTGGGCCGGATTCTCGGCCTTCGGCAAGCTCAGGCCTCGTATGCGGCCCCTCCGAAAGGCAACGTCTCAGCCTTTCACAGTCCTTTGGTCGTTCCGAAAGGCAACGTCTCAGCCTTTGAGCGCGTAGGTCGGGCTTCCAGCCCGACACGCCGTTGTTGTTTGGAGGGGCCGCATGGACGGAAGTTTGCCTGCAAACTCACGGCCATCCGGCCCACGGCTTATCATCCCAGCATCGCTTAAGATCAGCCGTGCGCCGGTCACAAACCAAGATCTGTATAACTATAGTTCCACCCCGACACTACCTCTCTGCGTCCCGTAGGTCGGGCTTCCAGCCCGACATGCCAAACCATACATAAGTATAGGTGGGGAAACGGCTATTTGGCAAGGCTGCGCATATGGCAGCAAGCTGAGTGGTAGGGGGATAACACTACATGCGGATAGCGGTAACGGCCTCGATCTGGCGGGCCTGGGCCAGCAACTGCCGGTCACAGGCCACCGTGTAGTCTTTGCCCAGACTGACACGACGGCAAGTGCCGTCTTGCTTGAGTTCGAGCACTACCGGCTGGGTACCGGGGTACTTGCGGAGGAGATCGCGCAGTCGCTGCAGCACCGCCGGGGTCGCCAGGCTGAGGTCGAGCTCGATGCGGACTTCGGGGTCTGGAGGCGTCTCGGTCCTGGCTGCGGTCAGCTCTTTCTGACGCGCCTTAGCCGCTTCGGCCCGTTGGCGGCGCGTTTCGGACAGGGCCCGGGCACCCTGCAGCGGCCGCAGCCGCTTAGCCAGCAGCTTGATGTCAACGACCTCGTCACCATCGCCGACAATCCTGCTGCGCCGCTGCACTTGCCCCTCGACCAGCACTATATCGCCTTTGACCGCAATGTCCTTGTGCTTCTCATAGACCTTGGGGAAGAGCGTCACTTCGACCGACTGCTCCAGGCCCTCCAGCGTCAGAAACATCATCGCCGCGCCGTTGGAGGCGGTGTGGTTCTTGGTCTCACCCACCATCCCGCCGACTATCACGACCTCGTTTTCGGGGAAATCGGCCAGCTCCTCGATGCAGCAACTGCAGCAACTGGCGAGTTTCTCAGTGGCGCGGATCAGCGGGTGGTCGGAGATGTAGAGGCCCAAAAACTCCTTTTCCATAGCCAGCTTCTCATCATCGCTCATTGGAGCGACGGAGGGCAACTGCTCGGTCGCAGCTTGGCCATCGGCGTCGTCGAGGCCATCGAACAGCGAGTTCTGCCCCACGCTCTGGTCCTCCTGGTACTTCTGGCCGGCGGCGAAGGCGGCTTCATGGGCTTGCAGTAGGGCGTTGCGGTCCCCCAGTTCATCGAAGGCGCCCGCTTGGATCAGCAGCTTGAGGCCGGCCTTGGTTACCTGCTGGCCCGGCAGGCGCCGACAGAAATCTGACAATCCTAGATAAGGCCCGGCGGCGACCCGCTCGTCCACGACCGCCTGCGCGGAGGCCCGGCCGAAGTTCTTGATCGCGGCCAGACCGAAGACCACGGCCCCGTCCGTGACGGCAAACTCGGCCTCCGAGGCATTCACCGAGGGCGGCCGCACCTCGATGCCCATGCGCCGGCACTCCATGACATACTTGGAGATCTCGTCGGTATTGTCCATCACGGTGCTGAGATGGGCCGCCAGCAGCTCTGCCGGGTAGTTGGCCTTGAGATACGCAGTCCAGTACGCCACCAGCGCATACGCGGCGCTGTGGGACTTGTTGAATCCGTAGTCGGAGAAGCTCTCCATCCGCTTATAGACCGCCTGGGCCACTTTTTCAGGCACGCCGTTGTCCACACACCCCGACATAAACAGCGGCTTCATCTGGGCCATCTTGTCCTCTTGCTTCTTGGACATGGCCTGCATGATGATTTCGGCTTGCGGCATGGAGAAGCCCGCCAGATCAACGGCGATCTTCATGACCTGTTCCTGATACAGGATTACGCCGTAGGTCTCCTCCAGGATCGGCTGCAGCAGGGGGTGTAGGTAACGCATTTCGGCACCGTGGCGGCCCGCGCAAAACTCGTCGGCGTGCTGCATCGGCCCGGGCCGGTACAGTGCCACCAGGGCGACGACATGCTCGAAGCGGTCCGGCTGCAACTGCTTAATCAGGTTCTGCATGCCCTCGCTTTCGAGCTGGAATACCGCCGCCGTACTGGCCCGGCACAGTAACTCGTAGGTCTTAGGGTCGTCCAGGGGAATGTCATAGACCGACAGCCGCCTGCCATGGCCGGCGGCGACCGCCTCCAGGGCGTTGTTGATGATAGTCAGGGTCTTGAGACCCAAAAAGTCCATCTTCACCAGCCCGCAGGCCTCGACATCGTCCATCGAGTACTGGGTGGTTACCGGGCCGCGGTTGCCGCCGCACAGAGGCACCAGGTCGGTAATCGGGCGGTCGGCGATCACCACCGCGGCGGCGTGAACCGACACGTGACGCACCAAGCCCTCAATGCCCTGAGCATATTCGATGATCCGCCTGACCTGCGGGTCGCTTTTGACCAGGTTAGCCAGCTCCGTGGAGTCGTCGAGGGCCTTCTGGATGGTAGCTTTGGGCCCGCCGGGTACCAGCTTGCATAGCTCGTTGACCTGCTCCAGCGGCACCTCCAGCACACGGCTGACATCACGGATGGAGGCTCGCGGCCCCATGCGGCTGAAAGTGATGACCTGGGCCACGTGGTCCTCATGGTACTTGGCCTTGACGTAGGCGATGATGTCTTCGCGGCGATCGTCGGGGAAATCGAGGTCAATATCCGGCGGGCTGGCGCGCTCGGGATTGAGCATGCGCTCGAAAATCAGATTGTGCTCAAGCGGGTCCACATCGGTGATGCCCAGCAGGTAGGCGACAACACTGCCGGTGGCCGAGCCGCGTCCGGGGCCGACCAAAATATCGCGCCGCCTGGCCTCGGCGATGAAGTCACCAACGATTAGGAAATAGCCGGTGTAGCCGGTGTGGCGGATGACCTCAAGTTCGTAGTTCAGACGTTCGACTACATCGGGGCGGCGGCAGCCATAGCGGTTCTCGAGATTGTCTTCACACAGCTTGCGCAGATGGCCCTCGGGCGTAAATCCCTCCGGGACATCCAGCTTCGGCATATTCAGGTTGCCCAACTCGAGCTCCAGATTGCAGCGCTCCGCGACCTCCATTGTGTTAGCCAGCGCGTCCGGGCAGTCGCTGAAAAGCGCCTCCATCTGCTCCTGGGATTTCAGGTAGAACTCATCGGTCGGGAAGCGCATCCGGCCTTCCTGCTGCAGGGTCGCGTCGGTCTGGATACAGAGCAACACGTCATGGAGCCGGGCGTCCTCTTGATTGACATAGTGGACATCATTGGTGGCTAGCAGCGGGGTATTGGTGTCGCGGGCGATCCGTACTATTGCCTGATTGACCGTGCGCTGTTCGGGAATGCCGTGGTCCTGCAGCTCCAGATAGACATTCTCGTGGCTGTAAATCTCCTGCAATTGGCCGAGGTACTGACGGGCGGAAGTCTCATCTTCGTTCAGCAGCCGCGCAGAGACGCCCCCCTGCAAGCAGGCGGTGGTGGCGACCAGGCCCGCGGAATGTTCCGCCAGCAGCTCGAAATCGGCCCGGGGCTTGTAGTAGAAGCCGTGGAGATGAGTGTCGGTCACGACCTTGAGCAAGTTGCGATAGCCGGTTTCATCTTCGGCCAGCAGCACCAGATGCGTCAGTACCTGCTGCCCGCCGCTGTGGTCGTGGCGACTGCCGGGGGTCAGGTAAAGCTCGCAGCCGATAATCGGCTTGATACCGCGCTCGAGGCAGCTCTGGTAGAACTCGATGACACCATACATAGCGCCGTGGTCAGTGATGGCCAGGGCGGGCATCTGCAGCTCGACGGCGCGGTCGGCCAGATCCGGAATCCGCGCAGCGCCGTCGAGCAGGCTGTATTCGGTGTGATTGTGAAGTTGGCAGAAACTACCAGGGCTCATCAATAAACTGCTCCGCAACCAGCGATGACCTCGGGCTGCCCTTTGACCAGCTTCGGCCTTCGCCAAGGCTACGGCGGATGGGCAGGGCAGGCCGAGTGACGGTTCTAGGGATTGTTGGGGCTAGCGCGTTGCAGGTCTGGGCGTCTGAGTAGGCTCTTGGGGTGCCGGCTCGGGTTGGCGCTGTGGCTGCTGGGGTGCAGGCACGGACGTTTCCTCAGCCGCCTCGGTCTCGGGTGCCTCGGTGGCCTCGGCCGCTTCCGCCGATTCCTCTGGGGTCTCGGTGGCAACCTCCGGCTCCGGAGCCTTCGCGACCGCCACTGCCGCGACTTTGTCGAGCATCGCCGCCAACTCCTGCAACTCGGCCTTGACCACCAGATCGGCGCCGCGATTGAGCGCCTCCTCAGCGCCTTTGGCTGCCGCCAGGGCCTGGCGCAGCACCAAGTTCAACTGATGCCCGGCGGCCTGTTCCTGGGCCTCCATGATGCGGCGGCGGGCGGCCTTGGCATCCCCATCATCAAGCTGCTTCTTGGCCGCCTCCAGCTTGGTCAGTACCGGCGGCACCAGCTCGGCCGGCTCGACTCCCAGGCTACTATCCAAGGCCGCCATTAGTTCCTTAGCCGCTTCCGCAAGGTCCTCGGTGGAGGGCTGCTCCAGGGTCAGCGCCAGGCGGGCCCGCTCCAGGCGTTTGACAATCGTGCCGGCGGGGGCTTCGGCGAGCATGGCCATGACGGCGAACTGGATGCGGTGCAGCAGCGCGGTCAAGCGCTCGGCCTCATCCGTCTCCTGCGCTTCTGCTGTCAACTGCCGGGCCACGGCCAGGTCGCGCACCAGCGGATGCGGGCCCTTAGCCGCCTCCGCCGCGGCCTTCTGGGCCTTGAGATCGTCGAGCATCTGGGCCATGTCGCGGCCGCTCTTCTTTTGGTACTCGAGAATCTCCTTGAGCATTTGCGACTGCTCTTCAGGGATCGCCGGCTGCTCCGGCTCCTGGCCAAGCTCGGAGACCTTCGTCGGGGTGCAACCGCCAAGCAGGACGACGGAAAAGGCAACTAGGACGGTAAAGCGTACCAATGTCTTCATAGGGGAAGGCCCCTTTCAGAGACATCCTCATCGTGCAGCTAGGCCTAGCAGACAAGGGTCATTATAGGGCAAGCGAGTGTTGTTTGCAACCAACCCGCAATCGGCTTTTGCCGGTATCATTTCGTGCTCTAATCGAGGTCGTCACCGAGCGCAAGCCGCAAAAAAGCCCACGACTAGCTGCGCCGTGAGCAACGTCCTCGGGCTGGAAGCCCGAGCTACGCGATGATTGTTGCAGCGGCGGCCCTCACCCCTACCTCTCTCCCACACGGACACGGGACAACAAATGCGACGCCCACGCATCCGAGCTGCGCGTTCTGTGAACCGTGCGGGCTAGGTCTGTTCCAGCTTGGCAAGCGCCTCGCGGGCAGCTTCCTGGACATTGTCGTCGCCGTCAGTCGCCAGCTTCTTCAGGGCTTTTCGCGATGCCTCGCCGCCCAACTCGCCCAGAGCCAGGGCCACCGATCTGCGCACTGACGGCTTGGGGTCATCAGCGACTGTAGTGAGCGCTTCCACAGCGCCCTTGCGGATGCCGACCTTCGCCAGGCCCTCGACGGCATGTTTGCGGACGCTCCATTCCTCGTCCTTGAGCGCGCTGATCAGCGGCTCCAGGCAGGTGCGACTGCCGACATTGCCCAGACCCCGGGCTGCGGTCAAGCGGGTCACCCAGTCGTCATCATCAAGCATCCGCGTGAGGTACTCCACGACATGGTAGGTGCCGACGTGGGCAAGACCTTCGACAGCCGCGCAACGAACATCCTTCTTGGGGTGATCAAGCAGCTCCACGAGGTAAGGAATGACCGAGGGCTTGCCGATCTTGCCCAGCGAGATTGCCGCATAGTGCACCACCCGGCTGTTGTCATCATCCAGCGCGTTGATCAGGCCGTCGCGGGCGGTGTCATCGCCGATCTCCCCCAGTATCTCCACGACCCAGCGACGCACCACGTAGTCGCGGCTCTCCAGCTTCACCAGCAGGTATGGGACACAGCCGCGGCCGACTTGCTTGAGCGAATTGGCCGAGGCGCTCTGCACGTCAACACTGGGCGATGATAGCGCCTTAATCAGCGGCTCGATCGCAATGTCGCTCCTGATCTTGCCAAGCGCTTCAGCGGCCGCCTTGGCCAGCTCGACGTTATCGGTTTCCAGCACCTCCACCAGCGGCTCGATAGTCTTCTTGTTCTTGAGCTCCCCGAGCGCGGTGACGGCCGCGCGCTGCACGTCAATATTGGGGTCATTGAGCCGCTTGACCAACTCCAAGGCCACGGAGCGGTCACCGATATTGCCTAGGGCCTCGGCCGCCCACTTGCGCGCCGCTTGGTCCTTGCCGATGAGGGCGTCGAGCAGGGGCTCCACGGCAGGTTGCCCGATGCAAGTCAGGGCATCCGCAGCACAGCGCTGGACGTTCTTGCTCGAATCGCTGAGACTCTCGACCAGCGCCTGTACCGCCGCGTCGTCGTTGAGCTCGCCGAGGCATCTAGCCGCCGCCATGCGCACGCGATAGTCGTTATCGTTGAGGGTGGCAAGCAGGGCGGGTAGGGCGTCATCGCCGAGTTTGCGGAATGCTTCGGATAGCTCTTCCGGCGCAGGCATCCCCTTTGCCAGAAGCTTAGTTACCTGCTGTACGGCACGCTTCTTGACTGCTGACAAGCCGCAAACCTCCTGATAATTGCTGCGTCAATCGCCGCCATCGGGCAATCTGGGAAACAATGCTCTGGGGGCCGGCCCGCCGTCACAGCGCGGCTCGGCCTGCGGCCAATGACTGGAGTTGGCCGGTACCAAAAAACAAAGGCTCCTGTCGTCTGCGTACACGACACGAAGCCTCTCGTTTGCGTTGCCATACCACTGCGCTATCGTGCCCTCCCGGCGGCCCCGCTAGCAGGGAATGGCTGCTTGTGCAAGCCCGCGGTGCCGTGTGCGGCAGTCAGTCGGCCTCTGGCAGCGGGGGTTCCTCGGGTCGGGCGGGCTGGGTGTTCTCCTCCCTGGGCGCCTCTTCACCGGCTACCGGCGCGGACGCGCCCTCGTCTTGCACGGTCGGCTGCTGTTCGGCGCCGGCTGGCGGCGCTTCGGGCATGGCTTCCGGTTCCTCCGGCGGCGCTTCCGGCTGCTCGATGGCGGTGCCACCGCTCAAATCCGCGTTGCGGAACTTACTGGCCAGCCGGTCGAACTGTGCTGCGACTGCTTCCTGATATTTGTCATACTCAGCGGCGATAACGTTCTTGGCGTCCAGCAGAGCCTGCTTCTTGGTCATCGCATACGCCGCCCACTGCTGGTCGTCGGCCTCGTTGGCACTCGCGCCGATGACTGTCAATTGCTTCTCGGCTTTCTCCAGCAGCACCAAGGCATCTTTCACCTGTCCTTCACCGGCTAGGGCTACCGCCTCCTCAACGTTCTTGGCAACCTGGCCGAATTGCGCCTTGTACACTGTTTCGCGCTGCATCTTGGCCTCAAGTGCAGCCTGGCGCAACTGCTGGACGTGCTGCGAGTACCAGATAGCGAATATCACCGCCGCCGCCAGCAGCACCACGAGCAGCACCGTGACGCCACGGCAGCCACCGGCCTGTTGCGGCGCTGCTTGGGCCGGCTCCAGATCTATGTCAAGGTCGCGATCTAGTTCTTCCTCGCCAGCTTCCGCTTGCGGCTCTGCTTCCGGCTGCTCTTCCGACTCTGCTTGCTTGTTGCTGTCCTCAGCCATCTGCCTGTCCCTCCCACGTGTAGGATAGAGCCCAATAGCATTTTGGGCTCCCCAGATACGGCTTCGACACGCCTACAGCAATCCATATTATACAGAATTATGACCGCAAGGTCAACTCCTACATCCGGCCTCAACTGAACGTGGTAATATCCCGTTGCTGCAAAGTCCAAATGCCTAAGGTGGAGCCCGTCCGCCAAAGTACGCAGCCTGGAATCGGTAGAGCACACAACGGCAAGACAGATAAGCGCGCAAGCTTCAAAGTCAGGCTACGCAACGGAATCCGCTGAGAACGTCGCAACCGGTCGGGAAGTTGAAGAAGCGGGCGCAGGGGCCGCATCGGTGGCCTGAGCGAAGCGAGGGCCGGGCCCCATCCCGCCCGCCCATCACCTCGCGTGGGTCGGGCTTTCCAGCCCGACAGCCGTTGCTGTCTTGCTGTTGTCGTGGTCTTGCGGAGGAACCGGCTGAGCGCAGCGAAACCGGCCCAGCCGTTGTCCCCTCTCCCCTTGGGAGAGGGTTAGGGTGAGGGCCGCCGTTGTAGGGCGCGGGCCTGTACCGCGCCGGTCATTGTCGTATGGTGTTGCGGGCGGGGCACAGGTCCCCGCCCTACACAATCCGTTGCCGTTGTTCCCTCCCCCGGTACCCGCGCCGCAGGCGTGGGTGAGAGAGGGCCTAGGGTGAGGGCTGCCGTTTGGCCGTGCCGACCTCGGGAGGCCAGGGCCCTGCGCGGGCCGGCTATGGGCGAGAAAGCGTAGATATACGCGCAACTATGCAGCTCAGCTAGAAGAAGCTGCGCATCAGCTCCATGGCAGCGGTAGCCTTCTGCTCGGCGTCCGGCATCGTGTCGGCTTCCGCAATCACACGCACCACCGGCTCGGTGTTGCTGGGCCGCACATGCAGCCACCCGCCATCCGGCCACAAAACCTTGACGCCCTCGGTGAGATCAAGAGCGTTGTCTGCGTAGGCCTCGCGCACCGCCAGCAGCACCGGCTGGACCCGTGAGGCCGGACACTCCATCTTGGTCTTGTAAATCTGCGAGGGAGCGAAGCTCTCGGCCCAGTCAGTGACCGTGCCGCCGCGCTTAGCCAGCCCGGCCAGCACCAGAGCCATGCCCGCAAAGCTATCCCGGCAGTACTGCAACTCTGCCCAGATCACCCCACCATTGCCCTCCCCACCAATGCCGGCACCGTGGGCCTGCATCTGCTCGATTACGTTGATCTCGCCGACCTTGGCGCGCACCACCTCCTTGCCATGGCGCCTAGCGACTTCGTCTAGCATCCGCGAGCTGGAAAGATTCGTCACCAGCGGCCCCGCCACTGTGTCGGCGGCGGCCTCACAGGCAAAAGCCAGAGTGAACTCCTCGCCAATCGCGCGGCCCCGCTCGGAGACGATGGCCAGGCGGTCGGCATCGGCGTCCTGGGCAAAACCGATGTCGGCACTGTGCTGCTTGACGGCCTCCTCAAGCTGCTTGAGGTTCTCGGGAACCGGCTCAGGCAGATGCGGGAAGATGCCGTCCGGAGTGTCGTTAATCGTCACGACCTCACACCCCAGCGCCTCCAGGAAGCCCTGCGATAGCACCGTACCAGCGCCGTTGACACAGTCCACCACGACCTTGAGCCGAGCCTCGGCGATGACCTCGCGGTCGGCCAGCTCCAGCAGCGCCTGCGTGTGGCGCTGCGGGGCAGCGGCATCAAACTGGACCGAGCCGATCTCATCACTGGCGACGAGCGCAAAGTTGCCCTGGTAATAGACACTGAGCAGCTCTTCGGCCTGGTGCGGGTGCAGGATAATACCATCGCCCTGAATGAACTTGAGGGCATTCCACTGCTGGGGATTGTGGCTGGCAGTAATCACCACGCCGCCACTGGCAACCGCGTCCCTGACGGCTATCTGAACCGTCGGCACCGGCGCGATGCCGAGGTCCACGATGTCACAGCCGGTGGCCAGCAGCCCGCCAATCAGCGCCCTCTGCACCATCTCGCCGGAGGGCCGGGTGTCGCGGCCAATGACCACCGTGCCACCCTTGAGATAGGTGCCGAAGGCCTGGGCGAAGCCGATCAGAAGCTGCGGGGTCAGCGAATCGCCCACCACGCCGCGAACACCTGAAATGCCGGTTTTGAGGGTTCTGAGGATAGCCATAGTTCTCGCTACATGCGCCGTCTGACTTCGTTGGTATAGTACCGGACCAGCTCCTGAGCGACCTCCGGCCGCTTGGCCTCGGCAATGATGCGAATAATCGGCTCGGTCATCGAGACGCGGATATGCACCCAGCGGTCGAGTGTGCCATACTTGATGCCATCCTGGAGGTCCTCGTACTCGGTGCTGGTCGGCTGGCCCTGACGGCGGAGCGCCTCCAGGACACTAAAGGCCCTCTCCACCGGGCAGGGCACGGTTTCCTTGTACATGTGGTAAACGGGAACCTCACCCACCAATTCCGCCAGCGGCTTGCCGGTGCGGCAAACCAGCTCCAGAATATGGCCCATACCAGCCAGTGAATCATGGGCGTAGTTGAGGCGCGGGAAGACGACGCCACCACTACCCTCCCCGGCGACCGCCGCAGCATGATTGCTGGCGGCCTCGGCGATATATGCCTGGCCGATCGGGGTGCGCACGACCTCACGGTCGTACTGGTCGGCAATGTCGGCCACGGCCTGGGTGGTGGAAAGGTTGGTGACCAGCGGCCCGGGATCGCCGCGCCTGAAGATCATCTGCGCGGCCAAACACAGCGTCATCTCCTCGCCCGGTGCCGAGCCGTCATGGCAGACCACCCCGAGCCTGTCACCATCAGCGTCAAAGCCGAAGCCGACCTCGGCCTCGGCTGCCGTAGTCAGGGCGCGAAGCTGGCTGAGGTTCTGGCGGCTGGGTTCCGGAGGGTGCGGGAACGGCAAGTCGGTCTCGGTGTTAATCGCCACCACATCCAGGCCCAAGATATCCAACAGACGGGGGGCATGTACCGAGCACGCGCCATTGGCACAATCAATCGCCACCCGTAACCCACTGTCGGAGATGAGGTCTATATCAAGCTGCTCAGCGATGGCCTGAATGTGGCGCTCGCCGGCTTCGTCGTCCCGGCTGACCGGTTTTAGTTGGTGCCATTCGGCCTTGAGGAACTCGGCCTGATGGTAGATGTCGAGCAGCTCGGCGGCCTGCGCCGGATTCAGGAAAATGCCATCAGCCCGCACCGACTTGAGCGCATTCCAACCGCCGATATTGTGGCCGGCGGTAATCGCCAAGCCACCCGCGGCATCCGACTGCTTGACCGCAAGCTGCAGGGCCGCAGTGGTGCAGATGCCCAGGTCTATCACCTGGCAGCCGGCAGCAATCAGCCCGGTCAGCGCACAGTTGAGCACCATCTCCCCCGACTGCCGGGTGTCACGACTCACCAGCACCTTGTCGCCCTCCAGGTAGGTGCCCAGGGCGTGACTGTAGCGCACGATCAGGTCCGGGGTCAAACTCTCGCCGACAATGCCCCGTACGCCGCCAATTGTGATACGGAGTGAACTCATGACGGACTTGGGGGGAAAACTTTCTGGAAAAAAGTTTTCCCCCAAACCCCCTTTACCAAAACTTCTGTGAATGGGAGCGTGCCACTAAGTACCCGAATGACGAAAACAGCCTCGCCAGGGCAGACAGCCTACTGCTCAATGCTCGCGTGGGCGCCGTCACTGACGCTGACTAGGTAGGCGTCGCCACCGGCGGCCTCGATAGCCTGCTTGACCTGCTGCTGCCGGCCCGGAGCATAGGCAAACATGCAGCCGCCACCACCGGAGCCGTTGAGCTTGCCGCCCAAGGCGCCCGCTGCCATCGCCGTTTCAATCAACTCGTCAAGCTTGGGGTGCGATACGCCAATGCCGTCGCGCAACTGCACCTGGTGCGCGTAGAGCATCTCGCCGAGGCGCCGGGGGTCGAACTGCTCGGAGGCAAGCAGCCTCCTGGCCTGCTGGCAGAGGTCGCGGTTGATGAAGTTGGCTCGCACGCGCCTGGCAACCTGCGGCTCCATCTGCGCGATGTACGGCTCGGCCTCCTGGAGCGATGTGGTCCGGATGTCGAAACCGGCCAGGCGCTGCCTGAGGATCTCGAAGCCGGTATTGGTCGCGGCCCGGGATTCGGCAAGAATCCGGTTGTTGTCCTTCCTGACGCCGGTATTGCCCAGGACCAAGCCCTCCAGCCGCGCCGGCAAGCGCTCCACCGTAATTGGCTCGCGGCAGTCAATGTAAACCAGTCCGCCCATTGCCGAGGTATAGTGATCCATCATGCCGCCGGGAGCGTTGAACTCCGGCACCTCCGCCTCGTAAGCGAGATGGGCCACGGCCTCCGGGCTCGGCAACGGCTGGCCGTCCTGGCTAGCCAGCAAGAACTGTACCCAGGCCACCACCAGCGCCGAGGAGCTGGAGGTGCCGGCATTGATCGGGATGTCGCCGTGAACCAGGCAGTCGTAGCCCGTGGCGATATTGACCCCGGAGCGGCGCACCACATTGGTAGCCGCACGGATGAAGTCCAGGTCATAGCGATAATCTACCTCATTAGCGCCCTCAAAGCGGTCGCTATCGGCCACGTCCGGCATCTCGATGTGGAACTCGGTGTCGGAACGCGGTGTACCCTTCACAGTAATGTAAAGGTCAATCGGGCAAGCTATCACCGCCAGGCCGAGGAAGTCCTGATGCTCCCCGAACAGGCAGATCCGGCCCGGCGCTCTGGCTGTAATCTTGGATGGCAATCCGCCACCTCCCCAAGGCTTGCTTGGTGCGAGCTAGTCTATTCCGCATCCGAGATGATGTCAAGCCGTAGGAGACACCGGAGGCGGACGCGAAGGGCGCCCTAAGCATTGATGAAGAAGCCGGGGCAGGCAGGTGCGGGCGTCCAGCGGAAAGAAGCCTAAGGCGTGGTCGGGTGGCCGGATTACCTCAGAGGAGGCCTCGAATGGCCGAAGCGATTATCTTCGATACCGACATCGGCGGAGATATAGATGACGCCTATGCCCTGGCGCTGATACTGCAATCCCCCGAGCTGGAGTTGCTCGGAATCACGGTGGGCTACGGGCCGACACGCCAGCGGGCCAGAATCGCCCTGAAGATGCTGCACTGCGCCGGACATGACGCGGTGCCGGTGGCGGTGGGGACGGAGAGCCAGGGCAAAGCCAATCAAGCGCCGTGGGCCGAGGACTTCGACCTGCTGAAGCCGATCCGGCAGCCGGCGGCGGAGTTTTTGGTTGAAACGATCAATGATCGACCTGAGGAGATTACGCTGATCTGCGTCGGGCCGTTCACGAATCTGAGAGAGGCGCTGGAACTTGACCCGGCAGTAACGCGGAAGGCCCGGCGGGTGATAGTCATGGGCGGCTGCGTCGGTCTGGCCGATGGCGCGACCCCGGACCCGTACCCCGAATACAACGCCAAGACCGATGCGGAAGCAACCAGGAAGCTACTGGCAAGCTGTGAGACGATTACGCTGGTGCCGCTGGATGTGACCATGCGGGTGCCGCTTGAGGAGCGGAGTCGGCAGCTTCTGGCGGAGGCCGATTTGCCGCTGCCGCGCGCTCTGACCGAGCTATACGAATACTGGCCGGGCGAGACGCCGCGCTTACACGACCCGCTGGCGGTGGGGATGGCGGTATCAGCGCGCTTCTGCCAGACCGAGCAGATGAGGCTAGACGTGGCCACTGACGGGACCACCCTGGCCTCTGAGCAGGGCACCGAGATGCTGGTATGCAGCACGGTGGAGACCGAGGCGTTCTTGCATTTCTTCATGTCGCGGCTGCTGAGCGAATGAGGCAAACGCGGGAGATGAGGAGCAAGCTTGGCTGATTCCAAGGAGCAGCAGAAAGACTTCCCGCTGGATACACTGCTGGCGCGGCGAGGGCTGCGTCACCACACCCTGGGGCCGACCGGCAGGCGCGTCTATTGCGACCGGCTGAGCAATCTAATCGGGCTGCGGGGCCGCTTCTGCTACCTCCATGACCGCGAAGACGGCCAGGCCATCCGCGACCCGATCGTGCTGAAGATTGCCGTCAACGGCGCGGCGATTACCACCAAGCGGGCGGCGGCCTATTGGTATCCTTCGCACCTCTACCGGCGCACCACCCAGCACGATCTGCGGGTCCAGGAGTACAAGTTCATCACCGCAGATGACGTACTCTGCGACCAGATCGAGCTGACTAATGAGAGTAACGGGGAAGTTACGCTCACCATCGCGACCAGCAGCGGCGCGCTTGCGGAGGCGGCGCGGGTGGGCAAGGATGGCATCGCCGGCGGGTGGCGGACCTACGGCCAGTCGCTGCGGCTGGTGCTAGCCGCGCCGGCGCGGCCGGATAGCAGCACGGCGGTCCTGAGCACGAAGCTGCGGCTGGGGCCCGGTCAGAGCACCGAGCTGCTGGTGGCAATGGCGGTCTCAGATACCCAACTCGCAGCCCAGGAGGCGCTGCGCGGCTGGGTGCAGCACGAGAACCCGCTGCTGGCACACCGCCGGCAGTACCAGGCCTGGTATGATGAGAATTGCCCCCGCTTCGAGTGCTCCGATGAGTGGGTCAGCCGCATGTGGTGGTATCGCTGGTTCCTGGTGCGACACAACTACGTTGACCCGCGTGTGGGGCACATTCGTCACCCACTGTTCTACGAGGGTAAGCATGGCGGCTATGCCCGCGGCGTCACGGCCAGCGCGCCGCTGATTATCAATGAGGTGCGCTGGCTGCGGAATCCCAAGTATGCCCACGGCATGATGCGCAACTACATCGCGGCGCAGCCGGACGAGGGCCTGTACCGCGACCTGTGGGTGGACTGGGTGCGAGAGCTGGAACCGGGCCGCGAGGGCAATCCGGACCCCGGTTATGAGGAGTTTCTGCCGGCGGCATTCTGGGGAGCGCTGCTGGTGCATCCGGAGCCGGAGCTGCTGGAGGCTGCGGCGGCCTCGATGGCGGAGAACGTGGCCGGAGTGCGCAAGCTCCGCGATCGCAACGGCAACCTGCTGCTCAACCCGGGCGGCCATCACATGACCCAGGAGCACACCCCCTCCTTCACCCACTTCCACGATTATGCCGACTGGTATGACTACACCGAGTTGGAGCGCCCGGACTACTCGGCCTTCTTCTATGCCAATCTGCGCGCGACCGCTGCCGCTCACCGCAAGCAGGGTCAGGCCCAGGACGCGGAATGGTTCGAGAATCTGGCGGCGCGCTGTGCCAAGGCCATCTGTGACAAGCTGTGGGACGCCGAAGACGGCTATTTCTACAGTATCCGCGAGGCGGATGGGGAGTTCGCCCGATGCTGCGAGGCCAATGGGCTTTTCCCCTTCGCCTACGGCGCGGTGCCTGATGAGGCCGAGTACCACCGGGCGCTGGAGTATTTGCTGGACGAAGATGAGCTGCTGACGCCCTGGCCGTTCGCCACGGTATCCCAGCACTGCCCGGTATTCTCGGCGCAACCGGGCTACTGGGGCACCAAGAAAATGTCCAGCCTGGCGATGTGGAACGGCCCGACCTGGCCGTACACCAACAGCATCCTGGTCGAGGCGCTGGGTAATCTGGTCCGCCGGCACTCGCAGGAGCTGGTGAATGCGGAGATCCTGCGCGCCTTCATGGGCAAGTTCGCGCGGCTGATGTACGAGGACGCTGAGCTGGGATCACCGCTGGTGCGGGAGTGCTATGATGGTGAGACCGGGAAAGGCTATGGCTGCCCGGACTACTTCCATAGCTCCTACAACGACCTGCTAGTGCGGTTCATGTGCGGGGTGACGCCGGCGGCGGGCGCGGAGCTGGTGATTGACCCGCTGTGCGCGGGGTGGTCGCATTTCCGGCTCGAAGGGGTGCGCTATCAGGACCATGAGATCAGCATCATCTACGAGTCGCGGCCCCGCAAGCAGGCCTATCAGGACGTTGCGGCGGGCCTGACGGTGCTGGTGGACGGAGTGGTCGCCGCCCATGCCGCCGGGCTGGAGCCGGTGACAGTACAACTGCCGGCAAAGGCGCCGGCAGCCGGCGATGCTGATACGGACAGCCTGGAAGCTGAGAACTGAGGATGCCAGCAATCCTCAGTTCTCGTCTGAGCTTCGGGAACAGCCCAGAGCTCAGGCCCGCTTATTTATCTTGTGGATTACTCCGGCCAGAGCGTTGTCATTGGCGGGTGGTTGCTAGCGCTTGCCGTCATCGTATAGGCCGTCGGTTATCCAGGGACCGGGACCGACGATACCCGCCGAGCCGTCCTTGCTTCCCGCCCTGAGGTCTAAGCTGCCTTCTACGTTACATGCATCGCCGGCCCGCAAGAGAGCCTTACCGGGCTTGACCCGCGAGTTCACCATGACCTCGCCCTTGTACACCGTCACGTAACTCGCCCACTGGTAGCCCTCGCGATATACGGTAACGCGGAACTGAGTGCCGCGGACGGCGGCGACCACCTCCGGCGTAAGCACCTCGAAGTGCGAGCCGGGAGTGACGATCACGTCAACCGAGCCTTCCTGCCCGTCGGGGATCCAGACCACGCTATGAAGTCCGGCATTGCTGGATACCGACGTCAAGACGGCAACGCTGAGGCCCTCCTGAATATCCACGCGGCTGCCATCGGCGAACTTCAGCACGCCTCCCTGAACGAACTCGCCTGGACCGATTGCCGCCCCGTTGTGGGTTATGGCCCCCATCGGGCCGACTTCGGATTTGCTCTTGCCGCACAGCACTGCACCCTTGTGGCCGCGGTTATGACGCGGGCATCCGACCACGAACTCGCTGGCCTTGGCGACACTGTAACGGCCCACGAAGAAGGCGCTATAGCTGTCATTTGAGTTGCGGTCATTGGGACACACGAAGATGCTGTCAGTGTCCACATAGGGACCCACAGAGATGGGCAGCGGTGACATCGGCGGCCCGTGATGGTCCTGATGATAGAGTTGGGCCGCGACCCCGATCTGATGCAGATTGGCGGCGCACTGCACTACTTTGGCTGATTCGCGAGCGCTAGCGAAGACCGGAAAGAGCATCGCCGCCAGCACCGCAATTATGCCGATAACGGCGAGTAGCTCACCGAGAGTAAAGCCTCGATCCCGACTGTCACCTCGCATTTGCTAATCCCCCTCGCCACTTGATGGTTGACATGTGCCGGCCTCCGACAGAGGCGGCTGGCCGGCCACGCCTCTGGATCATGCCCACCTAGTCCGATTACCGCCAGCAGTTTACCACCAGTGCGCTCAACTTATGCACAATCATTTCTCAAGGCGTGGTCAAAGCTGCTGCCGCCGCTAGGGAGACCAGGTAGGCATGAGACTAGAGCATTGAGCGGGCCAGAAAGAAAGCTGCGCCCAAGGTTCAGGCGCAGCAAAAGTGCTGCGACGGTCGCAGTTAGAAAAACTGCTGGCTGACTAAGCCGTTGCTTTCCTGGGCGTGATGGCTCCCGGAGCGCGGCCAGGACTATCCGCGTCATCTAGCTCCGTGAGTTCAGAACCATCTGTCCCACCACTTCGCCCACCATTCGGTCCATTTGTCCAAACGCCACGGACCAGGGCCGTGACCGCGGCCATAGGCGTTGCCGTTGTTGTCGCGGCTATCGTCGTCTCCATCGGCCTCGCTAGTTTGGTCACCTTCGTCCTCGGCTACGGTCTCAGCAGCCAGTGTGCTTTTCACGAGGACGGCGTCATCTGCTCGCAAGACTACTTCCCCGGACTGCAATCGGGCTTCGACGGCGACTTCGCCCTCGTACACGATCACGTGGCTAGCCGGGTGCCCGCAAGCTTCGTAGTCCTTATAGACCGTAACTCGGAACCTGGTGCCACGGACGGCGGCGACTATTTCTGGAGTGCAGACTTCGAACCGCGAGCCGGGCGTGACCGTAGCCTCGAGGCAACCCTCGTTACCTTCGGAAACCCATACGACGCTGTGCAGGCCCTGATCGGTGCTGACGGAGGTCAGTACCACGACACTGAGGCCATCCTGGATGCTTACCTCACTACCATCGGCGAAGGTGAGGACGCCGCCCTCAACCGGCTCGCCCAGGTGGATGGTGTCGCCGTTGTGCTTGACCTCCCCGGCCAGACCGACTTCCGACTTGGCCTTGCCGCAAATGGCTGCAGCCTTGCGCCCGTTGTTGTGGCGCGGACATCCGACCACGAATTCGGTAGCTGTGGCAGGGCTATGACGGCCCACAAAGAAGGCGCTGTAGCTATCCGTCGAGGCATGGTCGGCGGGACATACGAAGACGCCGGAGCTATCCACGTAGGGCCCCAACGAGGCAGGGAGTGGGGTCATCGGTGGCCCGTAGTGGTCCTGGTAATAGACCTGAGCCGCGACCGCAATCTGGTGGAGATTGGCGGTACAGCGAACTATTCTGGCTGAATCCCGAGCGCCCGCGAATACGGGAAATAGAATCGCCGCCAAGACGGCAATCACGCCCATGCTGGCAATCAGTTCGCTGATAGTAAAGCCACGGCCGGTGTTCTTCATATACATTTACGCTTCCCCCTCACCGGACTGTGATGTGGCGTTTACGACATACAGCCGACTGTAGATTTCCCAAGTCTTTGCCCAGAGTCCCCTTGGTTGACGCTAGGACCTCATAGCTTAACATGGTTTCGCTCAAGGTGCCCTCACCGTATTCTCAAGATACGCTCAAATCCCAAAAGCGTCCCCAACCGTCGGCAGAGGCATGCTTGTGCCGCCTTGTCGCAGCAGGTTCGAGCCGATGTGGAAGGTCAGGCAGCGCGTCAAGGCGAAAGCGACGCGTGAGGATTATACCCAGGTAGCTTCAGCACCAATCATCCCACTCAGCTTCGGCCCCGGTCACGGGCTGTCTCTGTGGTGGTGGGGCGAGGCAAATGGTGGTGAGCTGCAGGAATGTCGCGTGAAGGCAATAGACAGATCGCCGAGCGGGCCGGCAAGATCCTGGCGGCCTTGCGCGAGGCATACGGCCCGACCAGAACAGCCCTACGGTACGAAGACCCTTGGGAGCTGCTGGTGGCGACGATACTCTCGGCTCAATGCACTGACGAGCGCGTCAATCAGGTCACCCCGGAGCTGTTCGCGAGGTACCCGACGATTGCCGACTTCGCGGAGGCCGACCGGGCGGAGCTGGAAGAGCTGGTGCGGCCCACCGGCTTTTTCCGCAACAAGGCGCGCGCGATCCACGAATCGGCCCAGCGTATCGCGCAGGACTTCGACGGCGAAATGCCCCAGACCATGGAGGACCTGACCAGCCTGCGGGGCGTGGCGCGCAAAACGGCCTCGGTGGTCTTGCAGGCGGCGATCAAGCCGGACGGTCCCCACGATGGCGTGGTAGTGGATACGCACGTGCAGCGGCTGGCGAGGCGGATGGGTCTGGTGCCTGCGAGCTGGGACAACGCCGATAAGATCGAGCGGCGGCTGATGGAGGTCTTCCCCCAGCAGGATTGGGACCTGGCCTTCATTTTCATCCGGCATGGTCGCGCAGTCTGCACCGCCCGCAGCCCCAAATGCGGGGAGTGCGTGGTGTATGAGCTATGCCCCCGCCGCGGAGTCTAAGCCCTGGTCGCTGTGCCGCAAGCGTGGGGAGCAACGGACAGCGGACTCGGGCTGGAACCCCGAGCTACGCCAACGTATTTCGGTAGCGGGAGCTGTGCGACAATAATTGTAGATGCCTGTTTCATATTGGCCAAAGCCGCGTGGCGCGGGCTTTCCAGCCCGCGACAGTGTTGAGAAACACGGCATTGACACACGTCTAGCCTGTCGCAGGTCTCTTTACCACGAGCGAGCACGCAACCGGCGGAACGCCTGTCCTACTGGGAAAGTGTCGCACAGGCTGGGCACCCGGGTAGCAGGTCACCTGGCCCAGGCGGTGACGGCGTGTCAAAGCTACTGGCAAGAATCACCAAGAGACGAGGAGCGAGTCAAGAATGAAATCACTGTTGGGTATGCCTGTTTCGTGCATAGATACGCCGGCTCTGCTGATTGATTACGCAATCCTGCGGCGTAACATCGAGCGCTTGCAGCAGGCCAGCGATGCGGCGGAAATTGCGCTGCGCCCGCACATGAAGTCCCATAAGACCCCCCAGATCGCCCATATGCAGATCCGGGCCGGAGCCATCGGCCTCACCTGCGCCAAGCTGGGTGAAGCGGAGGCGATGGCAGCGGCAGGTATCGAGGACCTGTTTATCGCCTACAGCCTGGTCGGGGCGACCAAGATGGCGCGACTGGTGGCGCTGGCCAAGCAGGTGCCGCGCCTCTCGGTGGCGGTCGAGAGCCTCGCCTCGGCGACCCAGATGAACGACGCCTTCGCCGCCGCCGGCATGAAGCTGGAGGTCGTCATCGAGGTTGACATCGGCTCCCGGCGCGCGGGAGTACAGCCGGAGGCGGCGGTGGAATTTGCCGAGGCCCTCCAGCGCTTCCCGGCCCTGCAACTCAAGGGCATCATGAGCTACGCCGGCAAGCTGATGTACGGCACCCGCACCGAAGCGGAGCGGGTCGAGTGCGCGGCTGAGGAGGGCCGCAGACTGAGTGCGGTCGCCGAGGCTCTGCGCGCCGCCGATTTCGAGGTCACGGTGGTCTCCGGCGGCGGCACCCCGACTGCGGGCCGCTACCGCAAGGGCTGTGGGCTGACTGAGGTGCGCTGCGGCACCTATTGCCTCAACGACCACAACCAGGTTGACCTGGGGGCCTGCAGCAGAGATGATGTGGCTGCCACGGTCCTGAGCACCATCATCAGCGTTCCGACCGAGGACCGGCTGATCTGCGACGCCGGCGCGAAGGCCCTGGACCAGGCGGTAAGTGATGTGACGGAGGGCTATGGCTGGCTCAAGGGCCATGAGGGCGGCTACCTGTATCTGATCAACGACGAGCACGGTCACATTGACCGCCAGCGACTGCAGGGCGACCTGGAGATCGGCGACCAGGTGGAGATCTACCCGCCCCGCATCTGCACCTGCCTGAACCTGTATGATTACATGTACGTCGTGGAGGACGGCCACGTGCGGGATGTCTGGCGGATTACCGCACGCGGGGCAAACACGTAGCTGTTGCGGACTGACACTGTTGAAAGTATAATGGTGTGTGCTGACGCCCATTGCACCACCCTCGCCAACAAGAGAGTTGCAGAGCGCATAAGAGGAGTACTGACGTGCCGAAGCCTAGAGTGTTTATTAGTTCTACGTGCTATGACCTGGCACCAATTCGCGACGACTTGGATCAATTCATAGAGAACATGGGATACGAGCCCGTGCGGAGCGAAGAAGGTGAGGTTTTCTATCGCGAGGGACAGAATGTACAGGATTCATGTCTGGCTGCGGTCGCCAGCTGTCACATCTTTGTGTTGCTTATCGGTGGTAGGTGGGGAAGCGAGTATTCAGGAACAGGCAAGTCCGTTACTAAGGCCGAGTACGATCGCGCCATAGATGAAGGTCTCTTGACATACGTACTGGTGGACCAAGACGTCCACCATGACTATAGGATCTACAAGAAGAACAAAAGCGAGGCAAAGGACGCAAACGCGATTACGTACGACAAGACAGAGGACACGCGAATATTCGGGTTCATCGAGGATATCGTGACGAGGCAGGTGAGCAACGCAATTGCCACCTTCTCGAACTATGAAGACATTGAGAAGTACCTGAGGCAGCAATGGGCTAGCCTGCTGCACCACTACCTGACATCGGACCCAATGGGTATCGCGAGGCTCGAGGTGGATTGTTACCGTGAGATGTTCGAGTACTCTGCGCCCAGATACCTTAGCGCGTGGAAACTGCACCCGACGCCACGAATGCTACTGGAACACGAAGCCCTGAGAGACATCCTAGGAGAGGGGTTGATAGCTGGTCCCGAGGACACGGTGCTGGTATGCACCGGCAAGGGCAGCTCGCCCTACCAGTATACACAGGATCAGTTCGCTGACTACGAAGAGGCGTACACCAACGTCCGCACGTGGTTCATCGCGCATCTTGAGCAGCATGGCCTCACGGTTGATGAGTTCCTCGCTGATGCATAGCTGCATCGCTGCACCGGGCGGGCAATCGCGGCTTTCTCGCTGCATGGCATGCTTGCCGGTCGGGCCCCGCGACGGCATCTTTTACCTTGACACCTATCAGAACTGCCCCCCGTACTGCCTGCGGAAGGACTGAAGCTGCGGCAATGGCCCCGGTAGAGACAATCACCGACGATATGGAGCAGCTCCTCGAGGTACTCCCTGAACAGGTTAGGGAGAGGCTCAAAGGCCACCCGCGTCTGGGCGAGTTGGTTGAGGTAATCATAGATCTGGGACGCCCTCTGGAGGCACGCTTCCCCGGCAGCTTCGAGGTGCTCGGCGAGGACCAGGCAACCCCCGCAGACATCCAGCAGGTAGTGACCAATATCGGCGAATTCGACCGCGACAACCGTGCCGGCATCGAGCGCACCCTTCACCGCATCTCGGCGATACGCAACCGCCTCGGCAACATTGTCGGTCTGACCTGCCGCGTGGGCCGGGCGGTATATGGCACCATAGATATCGTCAGTGATGTCATCGAGTCCGGCGAGAGCGTGCTGTTTCTCGGCCCGCCCGGGATCGGCAAAACCACCAAGCTGCGCGAGGTCGCCAGAGTCCTGGCCTCCGAGTTCGACAAGCGGGTCGTCATCGTTGATACCAATAACGAAATCGCCGGTGACGGTGATATTCCGCATCCGGCAATCGGCCGGGCGCGGCGCATGCAGGTGCCCAACGGCTGCCAGCAACACGATATCATGATCCAGGCCGTCGAGAACCACATGCCCGAGGTGGTGGTGATTGATGAGATCGGCAACGAAGCCGAAGCCGCCGCTGCCCGCACCATCGCCGAACGTGGGGTGCAACTGATCGCCACCGCCCACGGTAACGCGCTGGAGAATCTGATGGCGAACCCGACCCTGGCCGACCTGGTCGGAGGCATCCAGGCGGTTACGCTGGGGGATGACGAAGCCCGCCGGCGCGGAACCCAAAAGGTGGTGCTGGAGCGCCAAGCGCCGCCGACGTTCTCGGTCGCCGTGCAGCTCGAGGGCCTGCACCGTGTGGGTATCTATCACGACGTCGCCGCCACCGTTGACCGCATCCTGCTGGGCGAGCCGGTGGCTCCCGAAATCAGGCAGACAGGCGCTGACGGAGAGGTCGAGGTCATCAGGGAAGCCGAACTGACGCCGGCGCCGGCCGATCCCAACGACCGTGAACTGGCGCGACTGCGGCGGGAGATTCATCACGCTCAGCAGCTCACCGACCACCACCAGCTCTTCATCAAGGGACTGACGCGCAACAAGGTGGAAAGGGCCGTGCGGGAGCTGCGCGCCGATATAACGCTCGTCAAGGACCCCGCCGAAGCCGACATTATCCTCGGCTCCCAGAACCACGCCGCCGAGCTTTCGGCCTATAGCACCAACCGGCGGCGGGTTATGACCGTGCGCAGCAACAGCTACGCGCAGATCTACGAGGCGCTGCGGGAGCTATTCGGCACAGCCAACGGCTCGCTCGAGGAGTTCGCCCTGCGGCAGGTCGAGGAAGCCATCGAAGAGGTCACGCGGACGAACCAGGCGGTGGAGCTGCTGCCGCAGAACGCCTACATCCGGCGGCTGCAGCACGAGCTGGCCGGCAAGCACAATTTCCGCTCCGGCAGCGTCGGCAGGGAACCCCGCCGCCGGGTAACGATATACCCGGACTGATAGTCGGGGAGTGATCGCGGGGGTTAGGAAGAAGGCAGACACCGCATCGGGCAGGATGCCCGACCCACGGGATGAGCGAGGGCTGCGTCTAGTGAGGTATGCAATGGGGCCATGCTTTATAGTGCTGGATGGTGCCGATGGCTGCGGCAAGACGACGCAAGCAAAGCTGCTTGCCAAAGCTCTGCGGCGACGTGGTGCCGACCTCATACTCACCCACGAGCCGGGAGGCACGCCGGCAGGACAGCGAATACGCCAGGTGCTCCTTAGCCCTGCCACCGGAGAACTCAACCCGCTCACCGAGGCCCTACTATTCTGCGCCGACCGCGCCCAGCATGTCAATACCCTGATTATACCGGCGCTGCAAGCGGGTAAGACCGTCGTCTGTGACCGCTTTGCCTCCTCTACAGCAGTGTACCAGGGCTTCGCCGCCGGCCTCGGCTTCGAGCTGGTGCAGCAGCTCAATGACATTGCCACCGGCGGCCTGCAGCCCGATCTGCTGGTAGTCCTAGACATTGACCTGGCCCACGCGCGCGGGCGGATGGACCCACAACGCCTCGACCGCATCGAGCAGTACACCGAGGATTTCCACGAGCGGGTGCGGCAGGGCTTCATCGAGTACACGCGGCGCTTGGGCGAGCGGGCAGTGGTCATTGATAGCAATCCGCCCATCGAGAAGGTCCACCAAGACATCATGCAAGTTGTGGAGAAGGTCATCAGGCGATGAGCTTTGCGCAGATAGCCGGCCATGAGGGCACCTTGCAGGTGCTGAAGAAGGCGGTGCTGACCGGCCGCATCCCCCAGGCCTACCTGTTCGTGGGCCCGCCTAATGTCGGCAAAACCCTCGCCGCCGTCGAGTTGGCCAAGGCCCTCAACTGCGAAGCCCTGACCGACCCGCAGACCGTAGATGACATCCAGCCATGTGACCAGTGCAGCTCCTGCCTGCGGATCGCGAAGGGCACGCACCCGGATTTCCGCATCGTGCAGCCGGTTACGCGGATAGATGCGATAGACGACGAAGAGACGGAAGTTGATGCCGCAACCGCTGAGCGCAGTCAGAAGCAAGACGAGTTCGTACAGATGGAGGGCGCCGAGATTCGCATCTCGCAAGTGCGGGAGCTTATCGGCAGCGCCTCGCTGATGACCAATCAGGCCCGGCGACGCATCTACATAATAACCAGTGCCGAGACTATGAACATCGCGGCGGCCAATGCCTTCCTCAAGACCCTGGAAGAGCCGTCGGCGGCGACCACCTTCGTTCTGACGACTGCCAGCCCCAATGACCTGCTGCCCACGATCGTGTCGCGGTGCCAGGTAGTCAACTTCCATCCGGTGCCCGCCGGGGTAGCCCGTGATTTTCTGGCAAGCCGTTACCCGCAAGTCAGCGCCGAGCAGATCCAGTCAATCGTGGCGATGTCAAGCGGACGGATCGGCTGGGCGATCAAGCTGCTGCAGCAACCGGAGGTGCTGCAGATACGCAGCGATCTGCTGGACCTGTGCGTGCGGCTGGCCCAGGCAGACTGGGTGGAGTGTCTGCGGGGCGGCGAACTGCTGGTGGATGCGGCGGAGAGATGGTGGCTGGCCACCAATGAGGCGGAGCTGGCAGAGAAAGCCCTCAAAGCCAGCCGCGACCGCATCCTGCGCACCAGCATGCACGATCTGCTGGACATTCTGGCGACCTGGTTCCGCGACCTGCTGCTGCTGGCCTCAGAGGCCGGCGCGGAGGGGATTATCAACATAGACCGGGCCGAGCAGTTGCGCGGCCTGGCGGGGCGCTACGATGCCAAGAAATGCCAGGCGGCCTGCCAGCACCTGCAGCGAATGCACGGTCAACTGGGGCAGAATGCCAATTTGCGCCTGGCCGCCGAGAACCTCGCCCTGCGGCTGATCGTGACCTGAGACATAGCCCTAGCCGCCCCGCAGCTTCTTCCACTCGTCAACCATCGCCAGAGTGTTTGCCCACGGATTCGGCCCGTGGATTGACGGGCAGGAGCCCAGTATCACACCGGTCGTGCCCAGCACGCGGAAAACCTGCCGCACCACCTCGCGCATCACTTCCGGGTCCTCGGCGTTGGTGTGGTGCGTGTTGTCGGGGCCGATCCAGAAGCTCTTCGTACCCTCCTGCGAATCGCGGATTGCCTCCAGGTCCACCCCATGAAAGCCGAGGCCGATGGAATCGAGGCAGTCGAGATCGAGTCGCCGCAGGTACTCAAGCATCGGCATGACGCCGGTGTGGACGGTGTAGGTGACCAGGATGCCGCCCTGGTGGGCGAGGGCGATCTCGGCCTGCAGCCGGTCGTAGAGGAACTCCTGCAGCATCGCCGGGCTGTAGAAGTCGGAGGTCTCGTAGAAACCGTTGCGGGTGACGATGTCCACGCCGAGGTCGGCAGCGATTTCGAGATTGCGCAGGGTGACCTGGTGCTCGAGGTCGAGGTAGCCGTGCACCAACTCGGGCTGATCCAGCGTCATCATGCACAACTGGGTAGGCCCGAAGAGCTGCAATCCGCCGGTCAGCCCGGTCCCGCAGCCGGCCCTGGTCGCGAGGTTCCACTTGTCGGCAAGCAGCCGCTTGGCCTCATTGAAGTTGAAGTGGATCGCGTCGCGCTTCGCCGCATAGTCCACCGGCTGCAAGATATGGCGGAAGCATTCCAGGTCCTGCTCGGTCTCAATCCAGGGCTTGGTGTAATGCGCGGGAAGGAAGTCGCTGTAGAAGGGGATGTCATAGCCGTGAGGCCAGCGGTCATCATACTCGATAGCCGCCTCGACTTCGCCGGCGGGAGTGGCATAGAGCTTGTGGATGACGCTATCCTCCATCCACACCTTGCTCGACACCCCGGGTGACATCTGCGAGCCGCCCAGGCCGACATGTACCACCGGGTCCACGCCGAGTTCGTTGATGAGATACTCGATCTGCTCGCGCGCCGACGGTCCCCAGGGGAATTGGTAGGTGCGGCCGATCCGCGATTTCTCGTCCAGGGGATTGAATGAGGGTGAGCATGGCACATAGTCCACCGGCTCGCGCCTCAAGGCGGCCAGGATTCTCTCGCGTGAAGTCATTTCCGGAGAGGCCATGCGGCTTGATGCTCCTTTCACTGAATTGATGATCCCGAGCAGGTCAATCTGCTATGCAAGTCCACGGCGCACTAGTTAAACTCGTTCATGGCCGCTTCGATGCCCTCTTTCAGGACGAACTCGATGCACTCAACGGCCTGGGCGACCAACTCCTCGGCGGTCTTCTGCTCGGCCGGCTTGAAGGGCGACAGTACGTAGGAGCGAGCGTCCTGAGCAGGCAGCGGGGAGCCGATGCCCAGGCGGATTCGCGGGATTTGGTCCGTGCCGAGGCAGTCAATCAGGTTCTGCATCCCCTTGTGACCGCCGGCACTGCCCTTGCGGCGCAGCCGGAGAGTGCCCGGCTCCAGGGCGATATCATCATAGATGACGAGCAGATCAGAGGGGGCAAGCCGATAGAAGCGGGCCACCAGATCAACCGCTTGGCCGCTGTTGTTCATGAATATCTGCGGCTTGACCAGGAGCACTTGATAGTCGCCGACGCGGCCCTTGCCGAGCAGCGAACGGAACCTGCGGCGCTTGACGGGGATACCGTGGGCCTCGGCGAGAGCGTCAACTACCCAGAAGCCGATGTTGTGCTTGGTGTTGCCGTATTCGCGCCCGGGGTTGCCCAGACCGACGATGCAGTGCATGTGGGTTCCCGCCCGGATTAGTCGGAGCCTTCGTCCTCGGAGGGCTCGGCCTCTTCGCCCTCTTCACCCTCGGCGGCCTCTTCGCCCTCGCCAACCTCGGCCTCTTCTTCCAGCTCTTCAGGGGCGATTTCGCCTTCCTCAAGCTCCAGCTCCTCAAGTTCGCCTTCGGGGAGCTCCTCGGCACCGCGGACCTCGAGGTCTTCTTCGGTAATCGGCCGGGCAATGGTCACGACGCCCTCCTCAGGCTCCAGAAGCAGTTCGACACCCTCGGGCACAACGATGTCGGAGGCGTGGCGGGTATCGGCAATCTCCATCCCGGTGATGTCTATGAGCAGCCGCTCGGGAATGTTGGTGGGCAGACACTCAATTTCCACCTCGTAATGGAGCTGGTTGACCGAGCCGCCCTCCTCGACCCCCGGAGCCTCGCCCTCGACGACTATGGGAACGCTGACAACGATGGCCTCGGTCAGGGAAATCCACTGCAGATCCACACTCAGTGGTTCCTTGTGCACCGGCGACCACTGAATCTCCTTAATGATCGCCGCGATGTCGGGATCAGTCTCGGCCCCGACGAGCTCAAGTGAGACCAGCACATTGCCGCCACTAGCGCGGTCCAGCACCTCGAAGAGGCGGTGGCGCTCCACCGTAAATGCCAACGTCTCTCGGCCCAGGCCATAGACCACACCCGGAACCTTGCCGGCGACCCGCAGCCGCTTGGCTACACCGGAGCCGGCCTCTTGCTTCTTCTCCGCAACCAGCGTTATCTGTTCCACCCTGAATTGTACCTCCTAAGGTTAAGCCCACCGCTGTGCCGCCGCGGCAGGGCTTCTCACATTATCCGGTCATCTCTGTCAGCGGGCACCGCAGGGTCCCCGCACTAGCTACGTCATCACCCGGCCTTGCAGCGTCATCTGCGCAGCAGGCCGGTGGGTACTGGAAAACTGGCTGGGGCGGAAGGATTCGAACCTTCGCATACGGGATCCAAAGTCCCGTGCCTTACCACTTGGCTACGCCCCAATTAACCAAAGGACCTCGGGCTGGAAGCTGAGAAGGCTAAGGCCTTCTCACCTGAGCTTGGTAAAAAGACACCACGCTCAGCCCGAGCTACGCGTTTTCTCAATCATCCGCGCTGGGAGTGTTCGGGCCGGCTCAGCGACCGGCCGCCCACTGCCTGGCGACCTCCAGATCGCCGGGCTTGTCTATGTCAAAGGCAATGCCGGGATGCGGGCTGATGACGACCAGCACCTCGCATCCCAGTAACTCCTCAGCACGTCTGATGACCGCAACCAAAGACAGACGTCGTAGTAATAGTTTAACTACAAATCGCCAACCTAGCAAGCTCCCAAGCTCAATTTTGCGCTTGCGAGCCGCAAAGAATCGCCTGATATTGGACATATTATGGTCAACAAAACGCCTGGTCAAAGCCCCTAGACAGCCGCCGGTAAAGTCCTCCTCGACCAGCTTCACCGTCGTTCTCCTGGTATCCGGCAGCGCGGCTCGCACCACCGAGGCCTTCACCACCGAGTACGCCAGGTCGGCGCTGGGTCGGTTGCGGCAGACCTGAACGAAATGGCTGACGGCCTCCGCTGTCAACATTGGCGCATCGCAGGTGCAAATCACCAGGTGATCAAATTCGCTTAGCGCCTCGGCCGCCGCCTCGATGGCATCCACGAAGCTCTCGCCTTGGGGCCGGACAATCGGCAGGTCGGTATCAAGATGCGGTGCGGCCCCCGCTTCATGGGCGACAATGATGACCTTGTCGAGCTCCGGGCACTGCCGCAGCGCCTCGATAACGTAGTCTATCTGCGGCTTGCCACCTAGCTCGATCAGCGCCTTATGGGGCACCTTGAGCTGGCGGGCCAGCTTGTCCGGGCCGCCGCCGGCGACAATCGCCGCAGCGAAGCTCGGCTTCGTGTTCTCAGACATGCCCCTGGCTTCCGATGCTGTGGTTTCTAGTGCTGGCGTACTTGTTCAGCAGCGCAAGGAGAATAGTTTAGCATTTTTCCCGCGTGAGTCCAATAGCCGGCTTCGCGCAAATCCTCAGCACAACGCCTGGCTGAGGCCGCGTCGGCGCACGGCCCGAATATGCACGAGCCGCTGCCACAGAGCCTCGCAGCGACGGCTCCGGCCTCCAGAAGCTGTTGGCGCAGCCTTCGCACCTGCGGGTACTCGGCCTCAATCACAGGCTCAAAGCCGTTGACCAGCAGGCCGGCGCAGTCAAGCAGGTCGGCTCCCTGCTGCAACCGCTCGCCAAGCTCCCTCGTCTTGGCACCGTCGGAATAGCTATCCGGCCCCAGCAAGGCGTAGGCGGCCTTGGTGCTGATGCTGAAATCGGGCTTGACCAGGACCACGTAGCCGGTAGCGGATCGGGGTAAGCGGACAATCTGCTCGCCGCGACCGCTACCGAGAGCCGTGCCGCCGTGCAAGAAAAACGCCACATCACTGCCGACAGCCCTGGCCACCTCCGCCAGGTCCACTTCGGCCTGCAACAGCCGCTCCAGAGCGCAGATAGTGGCAGCAGCGTCGGAACTGCCGCCTCCCAGGCCTGCGCCGACCGGGATGTTCTTGGTCAGATGAACACTCGCGGCCGGTTCCCGGCTGGCGGCTTCGAAGTACAGCCGCGCGGCGCGGATACAAAGGTTGGCCTGGTCCCCGGGCACCTCGAAGCCCTCAGCGACTATTTCCAGACCGGGTTCCTGCACGCTCACGGTCAGCTCATCGGCCAGGTTCACGGTCTGGAATACGGTAACCAGCTCGTGATAGCCGTCCCGGCGCCGGCCGAGTATCTCCAGGCCCAGGTTGATCTTGGCGCAGGCTTTCAGACTGACCGTGCGGTTCATGTGTCTAGCGGCCTTCCGTAACGCTCTGGATGGCGACCGCCAGTCTCACCAAATCCGCCAGGCCCAGCTCTTCACCCCGGCGCGACCCGTCAAGGCTCGCCTTCGCCAGGGCCGCGTCCAGATCCGACTTGGTGATGTCGAGGTGAGAGCTCATAGCCAGCGAATTGCGCAGCGTCTTGCGGCGATGAGCGAAAGCGGCCTTGATGGTCAAAAACAGCAGTTGCTCCTGCTGCGGAGGCAGGCCGGCAGCCTCGGCAGGTTCAGGCAGCGGATGCAGAGCCAGCGCCGTCGAGTGCACCTCAGGTCGCGGCAGGAAGGCGCCAGGCCCAAGCCGCTGTAGAACCTCGACGCGGCTCAGGTAGTAAGCGGCGAATACTGACATCACGCCGTATTGGTCATCACCGGGACCGGCTAGCAGCCGCTCTGCCACCTCCGCCTGGACGGTGACAATAATGATGTCACAGCAATGGCCGAGCTCCATCAGCCCGCGCAAAAGCAGCCCGCTGAGATGATAAGGTAGGTTACCCACGATTGCCAGCCGCCGCCCCGGCGCGAGGACACTCAAGTCCTCTTTGCTAATGTCGCACCGCCTGACCGTCACATTGCCGAAGGGCGAAGTCAGTAGCTCCAAGGCCGGTATCAGATGCCGGTCAATCTCGCAGGCGATAAGCTGCCGGGCCAATTTCGCCAGCGGTACCGTCAGCGCGCCCAGGCCGGCGCCGATCTCGACTATCAAGGCCTCGGGACCGGCGTAGCGGTCAACGGCCTGTGCCAGGACCTCGGCGAGCGCGGCGTCAATCAGGAAGTTCTGGCTGAGCGCCTTGCGGGGCCGCAGGTGGTAAAGCTGCAGCAGGCGGCGAGTGCGGGCGGGAAGCGACAGGGCCAGCAGCTCGCCCACCTCAGCCGCGCGCTCTGTGGCGGCCTCGCCTTCGCTAGCACTCGCGCTGGAGTCACTCACCGGCTTCATCGGGTCAGTCCCATGTGAATTCAGATCAGCTCGCGGAGGAACTGCAGGCCGCGGCGGCAGTCGCCCAGCCGGTCCTCGCCGGTCTCGCGCTCGATACAGAGCCAGCCGTCAAAGCCGACCTCACGCAGCGCGGCGATCCATCTGGGAAAATCAATATCGCCCTCGCCCAGCGGTGTCTGCTCGGTGCTGTCATCCGGGTTACGCTTGGCATCCTTGGCATGGGTGTGCTCGGTCAGGTCACCGAAGAGCGCGACACCCTCGAACCAGTCGAAGCCACTGAGCAGGAAGTTGGCCGGATCGTAGTTGACCTTGAGGCCGGGAGAATTGACGGCGCGGATGAAGTTGAGCATGGTAGCGGCGTCTTCCGGGCCGGTTTCGCAGCACAAGGTCTTGCCGATTGCCGCGGCTTCGTCGGCGATGGTGCGGAGGCCCTCGAGCATGGCTTGGCTCTCGGGCGTGCTCAGATCAGCGGGCATCACGCCGACATGGCTGGTGATGCGCGGGATGTCGAGAATCCGGCAGACGGCAAGCTCGTCGCGGGCCTTCTGCATGGCCAGCAGGCGGTGCTCGGGGTCGAGGAAGCTCCCCAGCCCGCCGGTGGTGGCGCAAATCTCCAGGCCGGCCTGCTCACAGGCTTGGCGAACCTGAGCGCCGCCGTCGCAGCGGACCTGCTCAAGCTCCAGAAAGCCCTCCCCCATCCACAGGGCGATACCGTCAAAGCCGATTTCACCCGCCGCCGCGATGCCCTCATACATCGGCAAACGGAGATTCCAACTGCGGACGCTGACTTTCATTTATCGCTCCTCCTTGGCGCTGGGCAAGACGCTACTCCTTGCGGAAGTTCAGGCAATAGTGGTGCATGGTGTTGGAGACCCAGGCGGAACCCATCCCATACGGCCCCAGGCGCAGGTCATCCTGGCACCAGATCTTCTCATCCTTCAGCGTCAAAAATTCCCCAACCCGCCGGGCCAGGTCCCAGGCCAGCGGGTAAATCGTGCCGCCCTTCTTGATGTTCTTGACGACCACCGTCATATAGGCCCGTTCTCTCAGCAATCCGGCAACCTCGCGATAGATGCCGGTTAGAACGTCCAGGAAATCATCGTAATCCTCAATATTGCCGAGGTCGGCCTCGTCATCGGAGTAATGCACGTCGAGGCTGTCGTCGTCGCGGCGCTCGCGCTGGGTATCAAAGCCCGCGCGCCGCAGCATGTCCCAGTAGGGAGGCGAGGTGATGCAGTAATCTATCGTCGGGAAGTCGAGGTCGGCGATAGCGGCGGCGTCGGCGGTCTCCAGACGCCATTCGGGCGGATCGTCGAGCTGTTCCGCCAGCTCCCCAAGGCGCTGGAGCGCGATGGCGGCGTACTTGTCCTGCAGCTCGACGCCGTAGGCACGCCGGCCGGTCTGTAGGGCGGCGATGAGAGCGCTGCCGGTGCCGGCCATCGGATCGAGTACCGCCTGGCCGCGCTTGGTGAAGAAGCTGATGAACTCGGCGATGAGCTCTTCGGGGAACTTGGCCGGGTGCAGGAGGACGTTGGAGTCGCGCCGTGCCGGTTTGTGGATGAACCAGGACTTCTGGAACTTGATCCACTCTTTGGAGTGCAGATCATTGAGGCGATTGTGTTTCAGCGGCCTACCCCGATCCAACCAGCAGCCCTCCCTGCGCAAGAACCTACTGTGCTGTGTAATCTTTCCCCGGCGCGGGTAGTGTATCCTGCCGCCTGGACGTGTCCGGAGCAGTGCGGGCGCTGAGATGTCGCGAGGACCTGGCGGGCCTCAACCGGCAGCCTAGGCCGCCATCGCAGCGCCCATCAGGCTGTTGATGATATAGGGCAGGCTCTTGTACAGCAGCAGCAGGCCGGCGACACAGAGCACCACGTAAGTCACCTTGCGGAAGGTCGCCTCGGGCAGACGGTGATGGAAATGATCGCCGACGAACACCGCCAGGATGATGAAGGGAACGGTCAATCCTGCCAGCGTCCAGGCCTGGGCTGGGATCTGGGAATTGAGCAACCAGCCGGCCACCATGATGAGGTTCAGCGTCAGCCACACCAGGCCGAGAGTGACGCGGAACAGGCCCTTGGTGCGGAGCGCTCGGGCAGCGTAGATCACCAGCAGCGGGCCGCCGGTGGTGAAGATGCCGTGAATGATGCCGCCCATCACTAGGACTGCACGCAGGTACAGGCGCATCAGCGGCCCGTCACTGGCGCGGCCCTCCGGCGGCCGTCTGTGGTTCTTGATGATGCCGGCAAAGGCAATGATGACGACAAAAACGCCCAGGATGAACCTGAGTACGACCTCCGGCGCGTAGCTGGCAGCGAGGAAGCCAATCGGCAAACCGATAGTCGCATAGACGAAAATGGTGAGATACTCGCGCCAGACGATGTCCTTGCGCCCGACCCAGACTATACCGGTACAGCAGACGATATTGCCCAGGGCCAGCACGGGAACCAGAGTGTGGATCGGTAGGCTGGGCGTCAGCACCGCCAGGATCGGCAGAGCCACGACCGTGCCCCCGAAGCCGATGACGCTCTCGAGGAATCTACCGGCAAAAATCACGAATATCAGGATCGCGGCTACATGAATCTCAGGCAAGCTAGGAGGTCCCTTCGTGGTTCAGGCATACTGAAATGCCGGCCCGCAGGCCGACACGCAAGCTCAACTATAATCCTGCAAGACCGCAATAGTCAAGTGAGCCGGTGCCGGCGACGGCTACTGCAGGAAGCCGCCGGTGGGAAAGGCGTTGCGGCTGAGGCATAGTCCCAGGACGCGAACATATTTGCGCAGGCGAGCCCACACCGGCTTGGCCTTGCCCAGCGGTAATGCCACCGGCAGGGCGAGTGCGGTGAATAGGCCGCGCAACAGGACGCCAACCATTGTCGTCAGGCGGGTGGCCCAGAAGGCCAGCGGGCCCTCATGGCGGTAAACGAAGAGGAACAATGACCGATGCCCTTCCAGGATCGCAGGCAAGGCTACCTGGTCCGCGCTGGCCCCGCCGATGTGGATGATGTGGCGCGGCCCGTAGTAGTAGGTCTTGCCACCGATGCGCTTGACCTCAGCACACAGGTCGGCGTCTTCGCCATAGAGAAAGTAATCCTCACACCAGCCTCCGACTCTCTCGAAATACTCGCGGCAGATCATCAGACAAGCGCCGGCGACGTAGTCCACCTGCCGGGTCTTCCTAAGGTCCGAATCACTCAAAGCCCGCACGCTAGAGCGTGCAAAGTTCCGCAGCAACAGGTTGATGTAGAGGTACTTGCGGAGGGTGCCGAGGGTGCTGGGGAAGGGCTGGAAGCTGCACTGGAACTTGCCACCGGGATGGTTCAGCCGCGGGCCGACGATGGCGGCGTCTGGCGTTGTGTCCAGAAAATCCGAAAGAGCCGCAACGACGCCAGGCAGCACCACCGTATCGGCGTTGAGGAAGAGCAGATGACGCCCGCTGGCGATCTCTGCGCCCCGGTTGTTGCCTTTGGCAAAGCCGAGGTTGCGGTCCAGAGCCACCAACATCGCCTGCGGAAAATCCCTGGTCACCATCGCCATGCTGTCGTCGCTGGAGGCATTATCAACAACGATAATCTGCCACTGCTCGTGGTCCGGGTCGTCGTGGAGCGAGCGCAGGCAGTCGGCCAGTAGCTCTTGGGTGTTGTAGTTGAGAATGACGATGGACACCCGCACCTCAGACATGGGTTGAGCCACCGATGCGCGGGGTCAGTAGTCTGGCCGAATCGGCATCGAGGTAGATGATTGCGGCGGGATGGGTACGGAGAGCCGTGGCCGGGCACTGATTGGTGAGGGGGCCCTCCAGAGCGGCCTTGACCGCTTCAGCCTTCGGTTCGGCGGGAACGATGCAGAAGATCCGCCGCGAGGCACAGATGGCCGGTACGGTCATGGTGATGGCATTGCGCGGCACCTCGTCAAGGCTGGCATAGCGGGCCTCGGGGTCCGGATGATCCTTATAGTCGCGATACTGCTGCTGGACGGACTTCTCATCGAGGGTGATGAGCTCGGTCTGTTTGCCGGTAGAGAAGCTCGAGCCGGGCTCATTGAAGGCGATATGCCCGTTTTCGCCGATGCCGATGCAGGCGATGTCAATGCCACCGTGCTGCTTCAGCAGCGCCGCATAGGCCTCGGCCTGCTGCTGCGGCGTACCCTCCATATCGGCCATGAAGAAGATTTTGCCGGGCTTGGCGGCATCAAAGATGTGGGTGTTGAGATAGACCTCGAATGAGTTCTTGTGGCCGCGAGGCAGATCAATGTACTCGTCAAGGTGGAAGGCGATAACCTTGTCCCAGGGCAGGTCGGGGGTGTCAACGAGGGCGGCCAGGAAATCGTCCTGGGAGGGCGCGGCGGCAAAACACATGGTAATGTCGCCCTTGTCGGCCGCAACCGCCTGCATCGCCTCGGCAACATCAGCCGCCGCGGCCGCGCCCATCTCAGCGCGAGTGTCGAACACTTTTGCCACAGTCGAGGTAAGTCTCATGCCATCACATCCTCGGGTGTGTTTGAGTACGACGAATTGCTGGTAGCGCCTTAGCCCATGCTACATTTCCCACGCCAGAGCCGTCGGACCTCCCTGCGGTCAGGCAGCCGCTTCGCGGTTGGCGGCGGGCGCGGCGGCTAGGCGAAGAGCTCGGCTGCTTCTCTAAGCTGCTCGGGTATGTTGATGCCGGCCGGGCACTTCTCGAGGCATTGCTCGCACTCGACGCAGGCCTCCGGCTTGACCTCTATGGATTCCCAGATTTCGCTGGCGAGGTAGTGGAGCTTCTCGTCATAGCCGCGCTTCATGTCCGCGGCCTTGAATACCGCCGGAATGTCAATACCCACCGTGCACGGCTGGCAGTAGCCGCAGCGCAGGCAGACCTGACCGTAGCGGAACTCGGTGCTCAGTTGGCCGATCAGGCCCAGCAGCTCCTGATGCTCCTGCTGGGACAGGGGGGCGAAGCTCTCGGCCACCGCGATATTCTCCTCGACCTCGTGGACTGCCTGCATGCCGGGGATGACCAGGTCCACGTGCGGGTTCTGCATGACGAACCTGAGCGCCCCGGCGACCACGCCGTCAGGCCCCCCGAGGCCGGCAATGCGGCTGTCTTGGGGCTGAGCGAGCTGACCTCCGGACAGCGGCTTCATGATAATGACGCCCATGTCGGCCGCCTCAGCCAGCGGCAGGATTTCGGTCGCCACATCCTCCGCGTCCATCGGGTTGTAGCAGAGCATGATGGTCTCGAACAGACCGGACTCGATGGCTTCTCTCATCACCTGCTTATCGCGGTGAATGGTGATGCCGATATGGCGGACCTTGCCTGCTTCCCTGGCTTTCAGGGCCGCCTCATAGGCCCCACCGGGGGCCCTGACCGCCTCCCAGGCATCCGCATTGCTGACAGTGTGCAACTGGTAGATGTCAACGTAGTCAGTCTGCAGATTGTGCAGGCTGATGCCCAGTTGCTCCTCAACGGTTGCGGCGTCACGAGCCGAGGTCTTGGTGGCAACGTAGAACTGGTCGCGACGGCTATGGAGAGCCTTGCCGATCTTCTCCTCACTGTCGCGGTAGTTGCGGGCGGTGTCAATGAAGTTGATACCGAGGTCCAGCGCGCGGTTAAGACACTCGGCGGCTTGCTGCTCGCTGATATTGGGCAGCTTGATGCCACCGTAACCGAGCATGGTCACTTCGAGGCCGGTTTTGCCGAGGCGGTGCTTCTCCATAAGCAGATTCACTCCCTGAATTGGTGGTGCGAAAGGTTGTGGCGAAGCTGCCAGGGCGCGGGCGGGCAGCGGTCTGCTCACCTACGGCCCGTGGCAGAGCCGGCAGGCCACCAGGCTGGCATGGGGCCGGCCGGACGAGCAAAAAACGGCTTTGTGGACAGGCCGCTTCTAGATTATAATTGAAATCCGAGCCTACAGAAAGGGCCACAGCCAAAGTGACCTCAGAAAAGAGTCCGGGCGCAAAGCTTGTGGAACTATTTGTGATCTTCGCTATGGTACTCGGCGTAGCGCTGCTGGTACTGAGGAAGTGGGAGGGGCTTTCCGAGAATAAGCAGCGGAGCGTCACCGTGAACCGGATGCTGGCAATCGAGGCAGGTCTGGCGAAATACATGATTGATGCGGCCGGCGCGCTACCCACCGGAGAGCAGGGCCTGGCCGCTTTACTCAGAGAACCCGCCTCCGGGCCACGCCCGGTGTCGTGGAAAGGCCCTTACGTTGATAGCGAGGAGGTACTGAAGGATGCCTGGGGCCGGGATTTCCAGTACTTCTGTCCCGGTCAGCCGGTCAAGGGGCACCCAGATATCCACCAGCCTTATTCGCTATCCAGCTATGGAGCCGACGGAGCCGAGGGCGGTGAGGGGATGGACCGTGACATCTGCTCCTGGAAGCGAACGACGATGATCCCCTGATGCCAAGAATGCCGACACACCTGACCAAACCTGCGTTGTCGCTATTCCTGGTTGCGCTGCTGGCAGCCCAACTCGCTACCGCCGCGCCACCGAGGTCGGCGCAGGCAGTAGCCGGCTACCGGGCGCAACTGATTTCCGACTGCGAGCAGGTCGGGAGCGTCTTCCGCATCCATCAACCGGACGACGAGTACGGCACCTTCAAGCTGACCCCCACGGCTGCGGCCAAAGTCACCGGCAAGAGCATCTGCTGGCAGGTAGCCACAAAGACGGGTGCCAGCGCGGTCCTGGAGCTGCAATGGCGACCCGATGCGCCGGCGGATTATGTGGCATTGTGGCTTAAGAACCCCCATGGGCACCGGCTTAGTCTAACCGTGGAGCTGAACCTCGCCGATGACACCACCGTCGCGCTGGGAACCCAGGCGCTGGGCGAGGAACTCAACTGGCAGCAGTTGGCCTACGCCGTCCCGACGACGGAGATCGAGTGGTCGGCTGTGGGCGGACTACTGCTGCGGCTTAGCGGCCTGCAGCCGCAAGCAACTTACGAACTCTACATTGATGAGGTGGAGGCATACCGCGCGCCGCCGCTGGTGATAACGGTGGAAAACAGCGGAGGCGAGGCCGCCATCGCCGCCGGTGCGCCCCTCAGCCTGGAGCTGGCAGTCAAGCCTGCCGAAAGCCGCCCGAGTTGGCCGGAGCTTGGCGTTGAGGTGGCGCAAGGTAGCTTCGTGGTCGCCCGGACGGCTCTGGAGTTCACCCAGCCGCGCCCGGAAGCCGACCGGACCGCTATCTCCCAGCCGACCACAATCCGGCTGCCGGAGTATCTTGCCCCCGGCGATTATGAAGTGCGGGTCGCCGGTGAGGTGCAGACGACCGGCGGCTCGCCGTATCTGCGCCTGACCGTGGAGAATCAGCGCCCCGCCCCGCGAATCAGCGTGCAAGCCGCCTCCGGACAGGGCGCCATCCTCTGTGACGGCCGGCCTGTAGCGCCGCTGCTGCTGGAGGCTCCGGCTGCGCCAGCCGACCAGCGCTCAGGCCCGCAACAGCTTCTGCTACTCGATGCCACCAGCGACTACGACCTGTATGGCCGCAGCGCCGATGTTTGGCTGGCCCGCGACCGCTTCGACTATTCCGATCTCGACAGGCGACTGGGCGAGCTGTTGCTGGCGCGACCGGACGCGCTGGTGATGCTGCGCGTCTATGTCGGGTCCCCGCCCTGGTGGGATGCCGAGAATCCCGATGAGCTGGTGAAGTTCGGCGACGGTTCGGTCCACTCACCGCCGCGCGTGCCGGGCCGCAAGCACAGTTACGCATCCTGGGCCTCGGCGAAATGGCGCGAGGCTGCGGGCAAGGCCCTGGTGAAGCTGGTGGAACATGTGGAGAGCTTGCCGGCAGGGCGGGCGGTCGCCGGCTATCTGCTGTGCTCCGGCGAGTGGGGCAACTGGCAATATCCGGGAGCCAGCCGCGAGCTTTTCTGCGATTACAGCGCCGCCCAACATGAGGCCTACCGCAAATGGCTGCGGGATAGCCACGGCAGCCTGGGCGCCCTCCGGGTGGCCTGGGGACAGCCGCTGGAGCCGGTGACTACCCCCGAAGCCATCGCCGACGGGCAGCCGATCTTGGGCTGGCATCAGGTCAAGATCCCCACACCCAAACAACGCGTGCACAGCTATCTGGGGGTACTGCGCGATCCCGCCGGCGAGCAGGACCTGATTGACTATGACCTATTCGCCTCCGCAGTCATCGTCGCGACTATCAACGAATTGGCGGCGGCGATCAAGCAGTCGGCTCCCGGCAAGCTCTGCGGGGCCAACTACGGGCACCTCTTCGATCAGGCCCGTTACCGCTATGCGCTGCAAAACGGCGGTCACTTGGCGGTGGGACTGGCGCTGCAATCGGAGCAACTGGATTTCTTGACCGCCCCGGCCATCGGCCTGCCGAGCGAGAGTGTTGACCTGGCTACCTTCGGCGGCTGTGAAAGCTCAATCAATTCGCATCACAAGCTGCTGATTTACGAATGGCCGGCGTATGTGCACCGCGATTATTCCGAGGAATGGGTGAAAAACAAGCTGGCCCAGGCGCTCTGTGCGGGCTGTGCCACCAGCGTGCCCGCAGGCGTTTTCGAAGGCGAGGCGGGCGCGCAGTTTTCGCGTGCGGCGCGGATTGCTGCGGCTGCGAACCGCGAATCGGCTGCCGAGATCGCCGTAGTGGTGGATGATGTGAGTGTCGCCTATACGGTCTGCGGCAATGAGCTGACCGGCCCGCTGCTGGACGAGCAGCGCCGGGCGATAACCCTGCTAGGCGCACCGGTGGATGTGTGGCTGCTGGATGATGTGCTGTCCGGGCGCGCCCCGCTGTACAAGCTGTACCTATTCCTCAATGCCTTCTATCTGCCCACAGCCGACCGGGAGGCGCTGCGGGCCGAGCTGGCGCGCGCCAAAGCGACCGCCGTCTATGTGTACGCCGCCGGAGCCATTGATCAAAACATCGGCGGGCGCACCGCCAAGCACCTGACCGGCATAACCATAGTGCCGCTGCGCAGTGAGGGCCTGCTTCAGGTAGCCCTTCCGGAGGGGGCGGGCACCTACGGCACGCGCAGTCCGGTCAGCCTGCGCTTTATCTGTGAAGGCAGCGCCGCCGACGTGATGGCCTGGTTGCTGGGTACCACCTACGGCGGGCTGGCGGCACTGGATACGGAAGACGGCACGGTGGTGTGGTCCGGCGCGCCCAACCTCCCTAGCAGCATCCTGCGCGACCTGGCCCTGGACGCCGGTGTTCACGTGTATGCCGAGCCCGGCGATGCGGTTTATGCCTGCAAAGAGCTGGTGGGGATACGGGCCGGCAGCCCCGGCCGCCACAGCGTCCATCTGCCCGCGGCGGCGGATGTGTACGACTGCTTCAGCGGGCAGTTGCTGGCACCCAGCACCACCGAGGTCACCCTGGCATTGGAGAAGGGGGAAGTCGCCTTGCTCTATGTCGGCGGCTCGCCCCCGCAACTGCAATGACGCCCTTGCAGCACTTGCTGGTAGGCGAGCGCGTGCGGCGACGGCTGGGCTGGGACATGGCAGTCCGGCCGCTGATGTGCCTGGGCGCGATCGCTCCGGATGCTCACCGAATCGCTGAGCACATTGACCACCAGGCGCTGCATTTCCGGAGCCGCAAGACCAGGGACCGGCGCTTGATTGATTTTTTGGGCAGCTATCTCCGGCCCGCGGTCAACGGACCGGCGGGAGCTCTGGAGTTCTGGGCCGGCTGGCTCTGCCACATCATCGCTGACGATATGTGGCGTCATAACCTGCAGCGGGACCTGGCAGTGCTATGGGAGGGCGTCGTCCACGGTACCGCCAGGGAAGCCGAGGAGTTACGGGACAAGTACCTGAGGGAATGTAACCAACTCGACCTGGCATTCTTCTCCCTCTACCAGCACACCATCGAGGCGCTCAGAGAGCAACTGCTGGCGGCTCATCCGCAGTGGACCGTTGAGCCGCTGACAGTCCAAGACCTGCATAAATGGCGGCTGACGGTGGTGCAGTCCATGTTGCCACCCTTGGCCGCCTCCGACATGCAGCTCCAATACTTGACCATGGACTTCGTCGAGCAGTGCATGTTCCAGTCGGAGGAGGAAGCCTTCCGCATCTTGCAGTGGGAGATAGACGAACCGGAATTCTCGCCCATCTTCTAGCACCGACAAATCGAAAAAAAGTGTGCTGAGCAAGGAATTTCGGGGCTGACTGCAGAAACCTAGTGGCGTATAGCCGTGGGGCGGGGCAGTGCTCTTCGACTGGCCCAGACCTCAGGCCTAGTATCCATTCCAATCAGTGAGGTGTTAAGATGACGAGACAAACGAAGTTGTACCTGGCGTTGGCGGTCGTGATGATCGTACCGGTGGTGTTCGTCGGATGTCACGGCGGAGGTGCGGTGGTACCTGAGAGCGTGATCACGGACCAGCTCTTGCGGGACGCCGTCGGCGTCGGCGTAACTCTTACGCCCCAGGCGAGCGCGCCCGATTCAGACTGCACGGCTGCTCTGCTGGCCCTGTTCGCTGATCCTCCGGATACCCGTCTGGAAGTTGAGACTGCCCTGCAGAACTGGATAGTTCGGGCTACGGCGAATCCCGAGCAGGCCGCCTGCCAGCTTGGCCTCTGTTTGCTAATGCTGGCGCGAGGCCTTGACAACGTCGCCACCGACCTTGGTTATGACGTGTTCGAGGAACTGGACGGGGTGGACCCGGGCAGCGTGATGGCCCTGGCCATGTCGGAGAACCCGGGCGGTCTGGTGGGCGCCTACAAACGGCTCTTCAGCCAGGCGCAGACCGGAGCCGGCACCGCCGGCGTTATCCCCGGAGTTGACTTCACCAGCGAGGATGTCGAGGACGCAATCCGCGCTCACCTGCTTCCGGTCATCTACAACCAAGATGGCGGCGTCTATCAGCGCCTGGCGCCTTTCGGCGACTCCGGAAGCCCCGACGCCCTGGTGACGTTAGGAATCCCCGGCGGCGACCTCTACACACTCTATGCTTGTGACTTCAACATGATGGCCGCCTCGATGCAGGGACTGCGCGGCTTCCTGCTGGAAGCGATGGCCTATGAGTGGGCTCCCGGCCTCTGGGACCCCCCTGACGACTACAACGAGTGGGACACCAACGCTGACGGCATGCTCAGCCCCAACGAGTACCTGCCGCCAGCTCCCTTCGGCACTCTCCATGGCTACGGAGCCTTGTACATGGCCGATGCCTTGGACGCCTACCGGGACGCGGTGGAGCGGGCAATCGTCGCAGCCGACACCATCCCCGACGACCCGACCGATCTGCTCAACATGTTTTTCAGCGGGAACCTTGCACTCGCGACAAGTGAGGAGCCGACACCTCTGGATGTCTTCAAGCTCATCCTCGCGCATTTCGATGCCCTGCTTGACGGCGTGCAGACTCTGGTGCTGCAGTACTGGAACGAAGGGGACGAGACACCCCAAGAGATGAACTTCCGGGTTGACATCACTCAGGCCTACGTGAACCCCGTCAACGACATCCGCTCCCTGCTGCCGACCGTGCCCCTGACCGACCTGGAGTACATTATCGCGGTCAGCACCCAGAACGGCGACGGCGTGGGGCTCGATTGGAACCTCTTCCCTGACCTCACCTTCAATGGGATACTGCCCGACCTGCCGGCGACCATAGCCACCATCTCCGGCTATGACTTCATCGCTCTGAACCATGCCGACCAGATCTGGGGACCGATCCCCTTGAACCCCGACCTCAGGGGTGGCGAGGACTTCTTCGACTACCTCCTGGGCTACATCATAGTGGTCCTGCCCGTCCTTTAGCACGGACCGCGCCGCAGCGACAGCCCCGCAGGGCCGGCACTAAGAAGCACGGCCTCGGGCCAATAGCTTGCGGCAAGCGATGACGCAAATCGAGAGGCGCCCGAAGCCGGGCGCCTTTCGAGTTTTCCAGGAGCTGTTGCAGGACCTGGAATAGGGGACTGTCCCTTTAGGGACTGTCTCCTGCCGACTAGAAGCAGCGTGTTACCAATTCGCGATTCCCGAGAAACCAGGTTTTGAAACCGCTTCTGGTGCCCTCCCAAGCACCTGATTCGCCGTTGTCACCGCGCCCTGGGGATGCGACACTCAGGGCAGAACCGAGGTATCGTGCCGGCCTCGCTCAGGATTGACACTGTAGCCGCCAACTTCTATAATTGCAGTACAGGCGGAGGGGTGACCGAGTGGTCGAAGGTGGCGGTCTTGAAAACCGTTGAGCGAAAGCTCCGGGGGTTCGAATCCCTCCCCCTCCGCCAGACAGTCCGCAGCTACCTCCGCGGCCCGCCGGCTTGTGCTAGCGGGCCTGCCGCATTTGCCGTGCCCTCAACGTCGGCAGGAATCCCTCACTCCCCGCTGGAACTATACTAGCAGGCCGGACTACCCAACCGATTGTGAGGTAAGCTCCTATGTCAGATAATCAGCCTATCAGGCTCGGCTTCATCGGCTGCGGAGGGATTGCCGGCGCGCATCTGCAGTCCTATCAGACGCTGCCCCAATTCCAGGTGGTGGCCGCCTGCGACATCAATCGAAAGCGCGCCCGTGATTTCGCCGCCGAGGCCGGCGCCGAAGCCGTCTTTACCGACTGGCGCGACATGATCCGCAATACCGAGCTCGACGCCGTGGACATCTGCACACCCCACACGCTCCACCATGAGCCGGCGATTATGGCCGCCGAGGCCGGGCTTCACACTATCGTCGAGAAGCCGATGGCTACCGAGCTGGCCCACTGCGACGCGATGATCGAGGCCGCCGACCTCAACGGCGTGATTCTCATGGTCGCCCAGGTGCTGCGCTTCCGCGATCCATATATCGAGGCCCGGCGGCTGATTGATGAGGGCCGTATCGGCAAAGTCCGCAACATCATCCGCCGCCGCTGGAGCTTCGTCAGAGAAAGCTCGCAGGACCCCTGGGCCTCGGACCCGTCGCTGGCCGGCGGCTGGGTGCTCTACGGCTTCGGCGCGCACGCGGCTGACATGATCTTGTGGCTCACCCGCTCCGAGGCCAAGTCGGTCTTCGCCATGGGCCGCAGCATCAACCCCCATTGGAACGACTACGATGACCTCCATATCCAGATCGAGCTGTCCAACGGCGCTATGGCGCTGCAGTCTCACTCCATCAACTCGCGGGCCGGCGCCTGGGACTGCAACGTGATCGGAACCAAGGACGGTCTGTATATCGCCGGGGACAAGCTCATCGTCGGCGAGGAGGAGCTGCACGTGCCGCTGCAGGAACTCAACGGCATGCGCGAGCAACTGGCCGAATTCGCCGCCGCCATCAGCGAGGACCGCGAACCCGAGGCCTCGGGCAGGGATGTGCGCAAGACGATGGTGCTGCTGGAGGCCGCCAAGCTCTCACTCCGCGAGGCCCGCATCATTGACGCCAGCGCAATGTAGCGGCGACAAGCAGGAAGTATGCAAATGGCTAAGAGCGAAGCTGCAGTAAGCGAGGCGGTGGAGAGTGCCCTGGAGTTCCTTCGCGAGCGCATCATAATAGATGCCGCTGTGCTCTTCGGCTCTTATGTCAATGGGGAACCCCACGAATACAGCGACATAGACCTCGCCGTTTTTTCTGAGGACGCCAATGCCATGTCGTTGCGGGAACGTGTGGCGCTTGCCGTCCAACTGCAAATGCAGTGCGAATCAAGTATATAGCTGCATCTCTACCCGAAGAGGGCCCTCGCAGAGGCCCGACCTACCAACTTCTATGGCTATATCCTCAAGACCGGCCGGCGCATTGTCTGACCTGCTCAGGAGCATCCCCTCTGCCTCAGGCCTCGCGCACTGCGTAGATGTCGAGGCTGCCCAGCGGCTGGCTCATCAGGCGGTCCGACCACATCGGATGCGGCATGAAGCTGGGGGTGGTGAAGGTTTCCGCAATCAGCACAAATCCGCCCAGGATCTCGTCATTGTGGGCCTGCTGCAGGGCCACGGCCAGCTCGTAGAGCGCCGGACTGCCCACTGAAGCGGCGCTGAATACCAGCGTACTCTCCCGCCCATGCTCGCTGATGAGGTCGAGTAGCTCCTGGGTTGACAGAAAGAAGCTGCCGGGCTCGGGAATCTGCTTGATCCTGCCCTCGCGCTGCTGCACCAGTTCGTGCAGTTGGGCCCGCTGCTGCGGGTCGGCGGTGAAGGCGATCTTCGGCTCCCAGTAGGCCGGCCCCAGCTCGTTTTCGAGCGCAATTGCGCGCTCGACGAAATCGCAGCTTTCTGCGTACATATTGGCCAGCACGAACTCGTCGAAATCCATTTCGCTCTGACACTCCGCCAGCAGGTTGGGGTCGCCGCTGCAGAAGAAATTGGCGCACTTGACCGGCTTGTACCTGCCCAGCAAGCAGCCGTCGGCATGGAACATGCAGCGCGGGGGTGCCAGCTTGCGGCCACGGAAATGGAAACTGCCGCCCGGGGCGCAGAAGTTGGCAAGCGCAGCCTCCGCGCCGGGGAACTTGCGGACCTCCCGCAGCAGGTTATGGCGTATCGCCGAGAACTGAATCAGCCGGCGCAGATTCTCCGGATTCGGCTCGAATTGGGAGCCGACAAAATCCGCGAACTTGCGCCACTCGTCACTCAGCGCCTCGATTTCAACCAGCTCCTCGGCCCGCTCCTGCCCGTAGCTGGCGGTGAGCATCCCGGTGACCTGCGCGATGGTATCCAGGTCGGCGGCCAGTTCCCGGGCCCGCTGGTCCAGGCCCTCGCGCACGCGGCGGGCCACTTCGGGGTCCAGGCGCATCCCCTTGTAGAGCCGGCGCACGCCGTGGCTGCCCACCATCGTGCCGCTATGGCAGCAACTGTACTCGCAGGCCCCGCAGACCCGTTCGACGATCGCGTCGAGCTTCCGGCTAGCCGCCAGGGCCGCCTCTACCAGCTCGCGTCCAACCATTGTCTTTCCCGTCCGTTTCGCATCCGCTAAGGGCTGCTGCGGAGTGAGCGCGACTTGCTCCGGTATCAATTCCGTTGCCGTGGTAGGGGCGCACGGCGTGCGCCCGTAAGTCGTTGGCCGTTGTCGTCGTTCCCTCTCCCCTTGGGAGAGGGCTAAGGTGAGGGCTGCCGTTGCAGAGCGCATGCCATCCGCCCCGACAAATCCACGATGCTAAGCAATATCAACAACCCGGCCCGCTACCAGTTCTGGGTAATGCCTAGCGCCCTGAGAGCGAAGCCGTCGTGTCACTCAGCTTCCCACAGCCGGGCGCGCATACTTCTCGATAAACTCTTCGGCTATCTCAAAGCCCAGCCCCGGCTTATCCTCGAAGATCAGGAAGCCGTCCTCAAACTGTGGCGGCTCCTGCAGCATCGCCTCCATGAGGCCGGTCTGGCTGCCTTCGAGCTCCAGCCGCTCGGCATACGGCATCGCCGCCGAGAGGTTGGCCGCCGCCATCAGCGCCACCGGCGAAATCCAGCTATGCAGCGACATCCGCACCCCATAAAGCGGTGCCAATTCGCCGATTACCCGTGCCGCCGAGACCCCGCCGCATAACCTCGGGTCGGGCATTACCACGTGCATTGTCTGGCCCTGCAGCGCCGCGTGAAAATGCCTCAGCCCGTAGAGCGTCTCGCCACCGGCAATCGGCGGCTCCAGCGCGGCGGCCAGCTTCCGGTAGTCGTCCCAGCGCCCGGCGGCAAACGGCTCCTCGATCCAGTAAATGTCGTGCTTGGCAAGCTCTCGGCCCACAGCCAGCGCGGTGTCGTAATCATCATAAGCGCCGTTGGCATCGGCCATCAGCACCACCTGGTTGGTCACCATCTTCCTCACCGCGGCCACGGCCTGGACATCTCTATCCGGGTCCCCGGCCAGTTTCATCTTCAGCGCCCGGAAGCCCCCGTCAACGATCCGCTTCGCCTTGCTCACCAGCTCATCCGTCGGCTCCAGATACAGGCCCGTGACATAGGTGTCCAGCAGGCGGCTGCGCACACCCCCCAACAGCCGCGCCACCGATACGCCCAGGCGCTTGCCGGCAAGGTCCCACAGGGCCGTGTCTAGGCCACTGAGTACCGCATAGTGGTCGCGCGTGCCCTGGGGCCCGGCCTCCTTCGCCGCCTTGCCGCCGGCTACCGAAGCTAGGCGATCCCCCAACAGCACCCGGTCGAGCGGGTCCTGGCCGATAATCAGATCGCTCAGCGCCTCGGCGGCGGGGAGAAAGTTGCTTTCCGCCTTCAGCCAGGCCTCACCCCACCCGCAGGTGCCGTCCTCGGCGGTCACCCGCAGCAGGTAGATGCCCAATTCGGCGGTTTCCGGTCGCGCCACACTAGGCGGCAGCGGCGGCTCCAGCGGAAATGTCAGTGCTAGCGGCTCGACCTTGCTAACCCGCATACGAGATCTCGTGCCTCCGGGCCTCTTGAGATGATTTGCGCGAGGAGAACAGCCGGCGACCGCTCAATGCGCGCCGCGGCGCGGGCGGCTCTTTGCAGCGTGCCAGGAGTGTAAGTAGCTCAGCAGATAGGCCGTGAACACGGCCCCGACCACGGCCAGCAGACCGGCCCACAGGATCGCCCCGTAGTAATCCCCCATCGCTAGCAGCGAGCCGCTCACTCCCCATATCGTCAGCACCACGATTACCGTCATCGCCAGTACGGTGGCGCAGCTTCCGGACAGCGGCTGATCAATGGCCCAGCCGCCGGAAACATCGGTGGGCGGATAGCCCCATCTCAGCGTATTCTGGCGCGCCGGCCGCGTATCTGACCAGACCCAGTCGCGCACCGCCTCATACAGCCGCAGATTGACCAGCCCGACGCCTTCCAGGGTGTTGGCCTCCCGGCAGGTTATGCTAAAGGCCCTCCCGCCTTCACGAGGCGCATGCCATCGGACGATGATCCGCCGTATTCCCGAACTCGAGGCGGCCAACTCCACCTGATCAATCTGCTGCCTGGGGAGCGACCACTTGTATTCATCGCCCACATAAACCAAGGTGTTGTTCTCGACCGCCAGGAACCCCACATCGCGGTCGGTCTCACCGTCCCAGATGCGCAACTTGTCGCCGGGAGAAAAGCCGACAAAGGCCGCTCCGGCCTGCTGAATGCTGCTGCTGAGCTCGGCCTCGGCAAGCTTGCCCAGGCGCTGCTTGAGCCCATAGTTGCCCAGCAGAGCCAACGTCCCTCGGCTGTACCATGCCGCCAGCCCCGCAGCCACAAAAGTCGCCACGGTTAACAGCCCCGCCGCGTAAGGCGGAGGCGAGCTCCAGAACTGCAGGACCGCTAGGGTCACCATGAAAGGCGCCACGCCGGCGGCCATCGTCACCAGCGCCGCAATCAGCCGATTGCGGCGTCTGAAACCTGTTGTATATACTTTCGCCACCATTGTCGCCTCAACACTTCAGCTTTTCCCCGCGAACTGCCTGCTTGTGGTCTGCCAGCATCTCCAGGGCCGCGTCGGCCAGCTTCTGCCCCGCCTCGGGGCTGAAACGCGCGCTGGAGCCTTCATAACCGCCCTCGGCCAGGGCCGCAGCCGTCGGGATGTACCCGATGGACCCATTGGCCAGCTCGATTACAAAGGTCGCCGGGGCCGGGCTTTGCTGCTTGAGCTGCAGCCCGAACTCCACAAAGTACTCACCCGGGATGCCGACGATGGCCAGGTCGCCGAGGCCCAATACCTGCACTTCCACCTGTTCCGAGGTGATGCCGGATTCAACGATCTTCAGAGCGCGCAGGGCCCGACCCCGAGCGAAGTTCGCCGATGACATCTGCGCGGCGGTGGCCTCGGTAGCCTCGAGGTCCTTGCGGAACTGAGCGATCTCCTGGTCGCTGAATTGGCGTAGCTCAAGCTCGACCATTTCGGACCTATACCACAGCGGCTCCAATTTCACAGGCCGGGCGCAGTAGTCAGCCTTCAGCACTTCACCGGCTAGCGTCCGCCCCATCATCCGCGCATGGTCATAGCCGCCCTGCCGCTTGCTGCCGAAAACGTTGATATGATTGAGGTTGCCGCACGGTCCATTGGCAAACAGGGACACGAAATCAGTCCCATAGACCTCCCCCAGCATCCGGCGCATATAGTACGGGAAATCAGCCGAGTACTGGTAGTTGCCGCTGCCGATGACATCCAGGTGGCAGGCGAAATTGACCAGCGCGGCGCGGCTGCTACCTTCCTGGTCCAGTAGCAGCACGCCCACATCCGGGTCAATCGGCCCATTGGAGGCGGAAACGGCGGGATTGCCCACTCCCGGATTCGTGGCCGTGTCACCGCCGAGTCTCCGGTAGTTGCGATTGAATGAGATGCGCCGCTCGCTGCCGAAGGCCAGTCGCGCCGTGGTCTCCTGCATCCTCCCCATCGCTCCGGCCACACAGCCGGCCAGGAGCTTGGGTAGTAGCACATTATAATCGGGCGCCTTGGGATACCAGCCCAGGTCCCCCAATCCCGGCCCGGCGTGGGTGTGAGTAGCCCACAGCATCACCGCCTGCTGCTCAATACCGGTCTGCTGCGAGACCAGGGCGCGAGCCGGGGTCGCCAGCGCCGTCGGCAGACCGACCAGGTCGGTGCCGACCAGCGCCACCCGGGTATTGCCGTCGTCCAGCACCATCGCGTAGGCAGTCAGCGGGTCGTGTATTTCATTTGACGGCCTGGCATTGAAGTGCCCGGCCAGATGTACGCCCAGCGGCGGCGTAATATCAACTGTCTGGAAACCAGCCAGCACTCTGAGGGCCTCCCTATGGTTAGCGCCACGTAGCCAGCGCTTCCCGAATACTATCCCGTGGGGCGGGCTTCCAGCCCGATTGCATAGCCGTCGCCGTTGCTTTTCGGAGGGGCCGCATGGATGGGAGTTTGCCTGCAAACTCACAGCCATCCGGCCCACGACCTCTCACAGCACCAGCGCCTACCATCACAGATCAGCGCCCGACATGTCAGAAACCTGCCTAAATACTGCTCCAGCCCGACACCGATTGCTCCGCCCTACAGCTCCGCCAGATCGAAGTCGAGGTCGAGGTCCTCCCCAGCATCCAGCTCAAAATCCCCCGACCTGCCTCGGTATTCGTACTTGAAGCCCGTAATCATCTGATTGCCCGGCGCGGTACGCAGCGTATAAGCGCCTGAAGCCTCAGTCAGCGTACCCAGCCGCGTCCAGGCGAACCAGGGGCTGGCGATAAACTCGAAGCCGGCCTCCTCGTCTTCGACTTCGTCAGCGCGTGTCGCTGTTAATTGCCCGTTATAGGCCGTCTCCAGATCGGTATAGACCAGCGCCTCAGCCAGCCCCTCAAGGCCGTTTTCCGTCACCGACCCCAGCACCATTGCTGTCGCGTCAAGCGGCTGATCCGGCAGGTACAGGTCTTGGTTCTGGCTATCTGCCAGCCGGTTCGCGATTACGACCCGGGCATCGCCATAGTAGCCCGGCAGCGCCGTGGTCACCAACCAACTGCCACCTATGCACGGCCCCAGCCGATAGTCACCGTCACTGTCGGTATAGCCCATCACATAGGTGGTCTGCCCCTCGGCCGGCGGGATGGTGATGATAGCCCCACCGTTTTTCCGCAGCATAGTCGCGCCATCGAAGACCCCCACCACCAGCGTGTTAGCCACAGGAGTGCGCCCGCCGCCACTGGCCTCCCGCTCCACCTTCCCGCTGATCACGCCGCCCTCCAGCGGGTTGATCTCCGCAAGCGGCAGTTCGGTTTGCCCTTCGGTGATCTCGAGCGAGTGGTGAAAGCCGGCGTGGTAGCTGTCATGCACCACCGATATCAGATGCCTGCCGGTCGGCAGCCCACGCAGGTCCAGCTCGCCGGTGTTGTCGAGCCGCTGCCCCAGCGGGTAGCCGTCAAACAACACCTGGTATTGCACCGGGTCCTTGTGGTCCTCGTCAAATTCATCCAGCAAGTCATTCACGTTCGCCGCCAGCTTCCCAATGGTTACCCACTTCAGTAGGCTGGCGATCAGTCCGCCCGCGCACCCGCTCAGTACCGCCACCAGCACCACGACCAGCAGTATCAGTCCTAGCCTACGGCTCAACAATGCTTGCTGCATTTCTCCTTCAGCTCCTCCGGACCCGGGCATTCGCACCCTCAATCTAGGCCGTCCCTTGCTTAGACAGCGCCGTCCCCGCCCGAGTCGCGATCAATTGGCTTGTGATGACTGCTCTGCGACAGGTAGCTTCAGCCAGTCGTCAAAGAACTCCAGCACCGTGCGCTCCTGGTGTCCGGCGCTGGGCTCCGCGACCGCCAACTGCAGCCTGATCTTCTCGCCCATGAGATCGTAACCTTCGGAAATGCGCCGGGCCGCCTCGGTAGCCAGCTCCGGCGGCAGGTCCGCCTCATGGCGCTGATACAGACAAAGTGGTCGCGGGGCGATGAGACAGGCCAGGTCCTCGAAATCCGCATAGGTCAGCAGACCCGTCGGCACCGTGCCGGCCAGCGCCTCAGCCAGCGCCCGTCGCTGCTTGTCGCTTGCCACCAGCGGCAGCGACCGGTAGCGGGCGAAGTACCCGCACAGCGCCGTCGCCTGCAGGCCGCTCTCCATTACCGCCGCATAGAGTGCCGGGGTCGCGCCTTTGCCCAGGCCCAGGATCCCGATCCGCTCGCTGCGGACGTCGGGCCGCCAGCAAAGCATCTGATAGGCCGCTGCCAGGTCGCTAGCGTCGCGGCCGACAGCCGGCTTGCCTAGCCAATCCCACATTTCCGCCGCCTGGTCGCTGCGAGGGCGTTCCCCGTAACCCCTGCGGTCCATACAGCAGACCACATAGCCGGCGGCGGCCAGGTGCGATCCCGGCGCCGCCTGGAGATTGGCTTCGTCCAGCAGGCCCGCCATCGCCGCCTTGGAGGTGCCGGCATCGTGGCTCACCACCACTGCCGGCAGCGGCGTCTCATTATCGTGCGGTACGCACACATAGGCGGGAATCTGCGTCCCCTCGGCGGCGGTGAAGCTGATCTTCTGCAGGCTGAAGTTCTGGGCGTCCTTCTGCCCCAGAAGCTGCACGTCGGGTTCAGCAGCTTGCGGCTCCCAGCCGAGCAGCTCGGCCAGCCGTTTCCCCAGCCGCTTCCGCCACTGCTCCCAGTCATCACGCCAGTGCGCCAGCAGTGAGAGTTGCCCGCTGCTTTGAATCGCCCACTGCCGCCACCACTCGTCCTCTGCATAGCTCGGCCAGTCGCCCAGTTTGAAGTCCATCGTCTTCCCATCCGGCACCTTTGCAGATTCGCCTGTCAGGCTCCATTATACCTTACTACATTGCCGGAGAGAAATCCTGCATGACCCGCGACACGGCACCGGCCCCTTTTCTCTCTCAGCGGGCAGGTCAACCGGGGTCGCGGGCGGAATACTTGATTGTTGTCCGCTACCCTTGTGCTGAGGAAGGACTGCCAGCGATGCGATTGACAAGAGTGCTCAGCTTGGGCGTCTGCATGGCCGTAATGCTTGGTGGCCTGTCCGCTTGTGCCGCCACGGTTCGCGCTATCTGCAACGTGCCGGCCCATGTCGTGATGCCTCTGGCGCAGCAGAGCGAGCCGTTCCGCGTCTTCATCAAGGCCGGTAAGGGGCAGTGGCATCCGGCTGAGTATGAGCTGCAGGAGGACCGCATCGTTTTCCATCTGCAGCCCGCCAAGTTGGGCGGCTCGGACATAATGCTACTGCTCAATCCGCCGGCAGGCCTCGACATCCATGACAATAACCCACCGGCTCTGACCGGCCTCAAGGTGGATACCAGGTCACTGCCGACCGAAAAAATCGTGCACCTGGGCGTTACCGACGAGCCCCCGCACATGGTCCGCATCGGGGCGGCTGATGCCGAAAACGCCCTTGACCTGGGTTCCGTCAGCGCTGAGTTGGACGAGCTGGCGGTACGCGACAAGGACATCAGAATCCAGTCCACCGATGCCAGCAAGGCTACGGTCAGCGTGTGGCTGCGCGATGTCGAGTATGGCAGGCACCGGGCGATCGTCTCGATCGCCGATGCCTCGCCGCAAGTCAACACGCTGCAGGTGGTCGTCGCCTTCGACTATGTGGACAGCACCAACTTTTTGCATGCGGCTCTGGGCGACATTAAGCTAAAGACCGATAGCTGCTTTTCGAACTACGAGGTGCTGGAGCCGCTCAATGACGGTTTCAAGGACCTAACCGGCGTTCACTGCCAGAATGACGTGTCGTGGGCCTCCGCCGAGGCTCCTGGCGATCACTGGGTCGAGGTGACCCTCCCTGAGCCTCAGACCCTCAAGGAAGTCACCGTCTATTGGGCGTACTACAGCGGCGTATATCATACCAGCCAGAAGATCGAGATTCAGGTACCTGAGGGTGACGGCTGGCGCGCCATCTACTCCTCCCCCAACGACGGACACCCGGTCAGCCGCTGCACTACCTTCCGCTTCCCAGCGACGAAGCTGAGCAAGTTCCGCGTCTTCCAGCATTCCAGCGGCGGCGCTGCCGGTCGCCCTGACTTGATGTGGCTGGCCGAGATCGAGGCACGCTAGCCGGCCACGCTGAAACAGGAGAACAATGCAAATGCGCTCGCTCAAAGCCGCGACCGAGGCCTGGGTAATCGCCGCGTTGTTGGTTGCCCTCCTGCTGGCACCACCTGCATGGGCCGACACGCTCATCAGCGCTACCTGTCAACTACCGGCCCGGGTGGCTGTTGCCGCGCCGGACAGCCCGGCGGCCCTGCGCATATTCACCAAGGACGCCCGGGGACATTGGGCGCCGGCCGATTTCGCGCGCCAAGATGGCATGATAGTCCTGAAGCTGGACCCCGAGAAGGCCGGAGCGAGCCGGATCTACTTCCTCGTCAATCCGCGCCCGGACATTGACCTCGATGACGCCAAGCCACCGCTACTGCTGGGGGTGAAGGTTGACGGCAAGCCCTTGGCTCTGGCCACCGACCAGTATATCGGCGAGTTCCCCAAGCCCCCCCAAAGCATCACTTTCGGCGTCGCCGACCGGGAGAACCCACTCGACCTGCACGCGCTCAGGGCCAAGGCCGACAACCGGCCGGTTGATGCCAGCCACATGCCCTTTTCGGTAATCAGCCTCCGCCAGGTGCGGCTTCACGTCATCACCGCGGACCTCAGCTATGGCAAGCACAAGGTGGAGGTTGTGGTCAGCGACGAGGCTCCCCTGCCCAACACGCTGACTGCTGCGGTGCGCTTTGACGTTTTCGATCCCACCAACTACGCCCTGGCGGCCCAAGGCACGAGCTTGGCGACGGACAGTTGCCTTCCCGGCTACGAATCGCTGGAATCGCTCAATGACGGCGTCGCCTACCCTCCGGGGCCGGGCCGTCTGAACGATGTCTCATGGGCCTCCGCCGACAGCCCGGCCGCGCACTGGCTCGAGCTCCGCTTCGGGCAGACGCGAACTATCAGCGAGATTGTCGTTTTCTGGACCCTGTACCGGGGCAAGCAACATCTTCCCCGCGAGACTGAGGTGCGCATCCCGCAGGGCGAGGAGTGGGTCAAGCTCGACGCCAAGCGCATAGATGGCAGCGGCGACAACTGTATTACCACCTTCAAGTTCGAGCCGAGGCCGCTGCAGCGGGTTCGTGTCTATCAGACCGCCGGCTCCGAGAATGCGCCCGGTTACATGTGGGTAACCGAGGTCGAGGCCCGTTGATGCGCCTGTGCCGGCCGAGCTTGACTTGCCGTACCATGCCCATTACAATTGACCGGCAGTTCGATCACCCAGTACGCCTTGCCCCCGGGATTCAGAAAGCACTGTTGATATGAGCGAACGCGACCGTGCCTGGCTGGAGATAGACATCGGCGCGGTAGTCCACAACTTCCACGCAATCAGGCAACGGGTCGGCGCCCATACCACGGTCATGGCGGTGGTCAAGGCCGATGCCTATGGTCATGGCGCGATCCCTGTGGCTAGAGCCCTGGAGCAGGCCGGCGCCGGCTGGTTGGCGGTGGCGACGGTGGATGAGGGCTTGGAGTTGCGCGCGGCGGGGATCCGCGCCCGCACCTTGATTCTGGGTTGCAGCGCGCCGCAGCGGGCCAAAGAGGTCCTAGCCGCAGACCTCACTCCCGCTATCATGGCGCCGGCCGATGCCCACGCCTTTTCCGAGGCCGCGACTGATCAGCGGCTGCCGGTTCATATTAAGGTTGACAGCGGCATGTGCCGCATGGGCGTGCGCCACGATGAGATCGCCGACTTCTGCCGGCAGGTCGGGGACCTGCACAATCTTGACTTCGAGGGCATCTTCTCGCATTTTGCTGATGCCGGCCTCAACCCCGAGTTCTCGGCCTTTCAGATTGACAACTTCCGCCGGGCTGTCGGTGAGGCCGAACAGATACTTGGCCCCTTCAAGTGGCAGCACATGGCCGCCAGCGCCGCCTTGTTGTTGTACCACGCTAAGCCTTTCAATATGGTCCGGCCCGGTATCAGTCTCTACGGTGCGGTGGAAGCGGTAAGCGGTGACCAGCGGCCGCCACTGCAACAGGCGATGACACTGAAGGCGCGACTGGCTCTAGTCAAGCGCGTCGTTCCAGGCGACAAGATCGGCTATGGCTGCACCTACGAGATCAAGCAACAGCAACATATCGGCATAGTGCCGATCGGCTATGCGGACGGCTATGCGCGGCACCTGTCCAACAACGCCGACGTCATTATCCGCGGGCGCAGGCGGCCCGTGCTGGGCCGCGTGTCCATGGATGTCACGGTCGTGTCGCTGGGCCAGGAGCCTGAGTGCAAGGTCGGCGATGAAGTGGTACTAATGGGCCGGCAGGGCGCAGAACACATCGGCGTTGAAGAGCTGGCGCACCGCGCCGGCAGCATTCCTGAGGAGACCTTCTCCCGCATGGGTAGGAGACTCCCGCGAATATATCAGGAGTAATCCACCCTATGCAGACTAGCCGCTCCGCGAAGGTGCAGGCACCGGCGACCACGGCCAATCTCGGGCCCGGCTTTGACTCGCTGGGCATCGCTCTGACGCTCTACAATCGCGTGGAGTTGCAGCCGGCGGCTGAACCACGGGTTGAGGTAACCGGCCAGGGAGCCGGCGAGCTGCCCACGGACGAAACCAACCTCTGCTACCGAGCGGCGCAGCGGCTGGCCGCAGAGGCCGGCTACAGCGGCCACTGGCATCTGCGCCAGGAAAACAGTATCCCGCTGGCCCGCGGACTCGGCAGCAGCTCCGCCGCCATCGTCGCCGGCATCATCGCCGCGCGGTACGCTCTCGACTACCCGCTCGAGGGCCTGGAGGCCCTGGCTCTGGCTAGCGAGTTGGAGGGCCATCCCGACAATGTTGCGCCCGCGCTCTTCGGCGGGCTGACTGTGTGTTTCGAGCAGCATGACGGAACCAAAGCCGCGGTGGCTCTGGATGCGCCCGAGGGCCTCGTCGCGGTCCTGGCCATCCCGGATTTCCAGGTCAACACCCAAGATGCCCGCGAGGTGCTGCCGGATCAGGTCCCGCTGCCGGATGCGGTATTCAACACCGGCCAGGCGGCGGCGGTGGTGGCGATGCTTGCCAGCGGCCAGTATCAGGGCCTCGCCGATGCCATGCGCGACCGCCTGCACCAGCCTTATCGCGCCCATCTGGTGCCGGGGATGGCGGAGCTGATTCGGGCGGCAATCGCGGCTGAGGCCAGAGGCGCGGCGCTGAGCGGCTCCGGCCCGACCATCGTCGCGCTTGCCGACCAGCAGAGCGCCCGGCAGGTCCAGGCGGCGATGCTGCAGGCCGGCGCGGACACCGGCAGGAACTGGGCGGGCATGATCCTGGCCCTCGACAACCAGGGCGTGGAGGTACTGACCTAGGGCAGGATGTTCCGATCCTGCGGAGAAACTTGCATATACGACCAAGCGCCGCAAACAGGAAGTGGAGTGAATTGTGATGCCTGACACCATCGGCTGCGAACCGATCAGTGCCGCCGTGGATGCTCTCAACGACCAGGGCCTGCAGTGGCTCCAGGAAATGATCAAGTTCGAGAGCGTGCAGGGCAACGAGATGGAGATGCAACAGTACACCAAGCAGGTGATGACTGAGATCGGCCTGGCGCCTGAGTGCCGCGAGATCCCCGACAGCCTCATGGAGGACCCCGAGTACAGCCACAACGAGAACGAAATGTCCTACCAGGGCCGCTACAACCTCGTGGACCAGTGGGGCCGCGACGAAGGCCGGAGTGTGATTATCCAGTCCCACATGGACGTGATCCCCGGCGGCGAGTGGCAGGAGGCTTTCACCCCGCGCTTTGACGGCGAGTATGTATATGGGCGCGGCGCGACCGATGACAAGGGCCAGGTCGTGATGATGCTTTTGGCCCTGGCCGCGCTGAAAGACCTCAGCTTCAACCCCGGCGGACGCATCGAGACCCAGTTCGTCATCGAGGAGGAGGTCGGCGGCAATGGCGCGCTGGCCCTGATCCGCCAGGGCTGCACCGCCGACGCGGTGATTATCGGCGAGGGCTCGCTGCTCAATGTCTTCCCGGCCAACCGCGGGGCGATCTGGTTCAAGCTCACCACTTACGGCAAGTCGCTGCACATGGGCCGCCGCAATGAGGGTGAGAACGCCATCGAGAAGATGATGGAGGCCATCTCTCATATCCTGGAATACGAGAAAGAGCTGGTTGCCGACAGCCAGAACTACCCGCTGTTCGAGCGCTACGAGGCCCCGGTGCAGATATGTATCGGCATGATCCGTGCCGGCAACTGGCCCTCGATGGTGCCCGACGAGTGCGTCATGGAGGGCGGCGTCGGCTTCCTGCCGAATAAGCAGATGCCGCAGATCAAACAGGAGCTTGAGGACGCCATCCTGCAGACCGACGACGAATGGCTCAAGTCGCACTACCAGCTCACTTTCGACAAGCTCCACAACGACGCTTACGAGAGCGACCCCAATCACCCGGTGGTGACGGGGCTGAACCAGGCGGCGATAGAATGTGGTATCGCTTCAGAGATATTCGGCTGGAACGTGAGTTGTGATGCGCGGCTATACGCCAAGCTGGCCGGTCTGACGACGATGGTCTATGGTCCGGGGACGATTGCGGACGCCCACGCCGCCGGCGAGAAGGTCGAGTGGCGCCAGGTCATCGCCGGCGCTAAGGCCCTGGCGCTGGCCCTGGCCCGCTGGTGCAAGTAGCAGAATGGTAAGCAGAGGACAGCCGCGATGGCAGGGCTTCGGCAGTTCCATTTTCCGCGTAGGTCGGGCTTCCAGCCCGACACCAAGATTGACATATTGGAGGCCCAAAAATGGCACAGTGTCGCGTCGGAGTAATCGGAGTTGGGACTTTCGGGATCAATCATCTACGCTGCTTCCGCCAGCTCGGCTACATCGGAGTGGCCGAACTGGTGGCCGCGGCTGACCTCAACGAGCAACTGCTGCAAGAGCGCAATCAGGAGTTCGACTTTGCGCCTTACACCGACTACAAAGAGATGCTGGCAAAGGAGAATCTCGACGCAGTGACGGTGGTCACTCCCGACCCCTTCCACCGCGAGATCGCTATCAATGCCGCCGAGGCCGGCGTCCACGTGCTGTCCGAGAAGCCGCTGGATGTCACCGTCGAGGGCTGCCAGCAGATGATTGACGCCGCCGAAGCCAACAATGTCCTGCTCATGGTGGACTTCCACAAGCGCTATGACGAATACCACATCGCGATGAAGCAGAAGCTCGCAGCCGGGGACCTCGGCGAGGTCGAATACGGCTACGTGCACATGGAGGACCGCATCGAGGTGCCCAAGGACTGGTTCACGGAGTGGGCCCAGAACTCCTCGCCGGCGTGGTTTTTGGGCATCCACTTCTACGACCTGGCCCGCTTCCTGATGGAGACCGAGCCGGTGCGCGTCTGGGCCACCGGCGTCAAGAAGCGCCTGCTGGAGTTCGGCATTGACAGCTATGACTCGATCTCGGCCAAGGTCGAGTTTGACAACGGCTCCACCGTGGCTTTCGACACTTCCTGGATCCTGCCCTACGAGTTCGAGGCGATTGTCAATCAGGGCATCCGGCTGGTGGGCACCAAGGGCCTGCTGGAGTGTGACAGCCAGGACCGGGGCACCATCACCTGCTGCGCCGACGAGGGCATGATGACGCATAACCAGAGCTTCCTGCGCCGGCGCAGCGACAAGCAGGGCCGCGAGATCTGGGAAGGCTATGGCATGGACTCCATTGCCGATTTCGCGCATAATGTTAATGTGCTGCTGGACGGCGGCAGTCTTGGAGATATCGGCGATTACCCGTCCGGCTACGCTGGCCTACAGGCGACCAAACTAGCTTGTGGGGTCCACGAGAGCGTAGCCACCGGCGGCATCATCGAGCTGTAGAGGGCGGATCACAGAATAATGGAGAAAACACTATGGCAACCCGCTTGGGCATTATGCTGATTGTCGGCGTGCTGGTGGTCGGACTTTGCGCTGCCGCCCACGCCGAGAATGCCGCCTCCGGCTACCGCAACGTCGTCAGCAAGAGCTATTTCATACCTGCCATGGTCATTCCCGGCTATGACACCTGGGGCCAGTCGCCGGGCTGGCTGCCGGCGATGAACGGCTCCCATCCCAAGCCTCCTAATCGCACCCTGGACGACAAGGACAAGACCGACCCGGCCAATATCCCCGGCGTCTATCAGATGCGTTCCAGAGAGCTCGTGATATTCTCATCCAAGCGCCGTAAATAGGCTTACGGTTATTTGCATAGTCGTCGTACCGATGCACGGCTTACTCTCACCCCCAGCCCCACAGGATGGGATGAGGGAATCTATAGGATGTGATTCTGATGCCCAAGATCATGACAGAACTACCCGGACCCAAGGCTCGCGAGTATCTCGCCAAGTCGCGGAGCTTCGAGCCGCAGTCCATGAGTGACCAGATGCCGCTGGTGTGGGAAAAGGCCGAGGGCTGTGTCATCACCGATGTTGACGGCAATGAGTTCCTCGACTGGAGCAGCGGGGTGCTGGTCACCAATGTCGGCCACTGCCATCCCTATTACGTCGAGCAGGTCAAGGACCAGTGCGATAAGCTTTTCAACTGCTATGACTTCCTGACCACCGCGCGCGCGGATTTGGCGGAGAAGCTCGTGCAGATTGCGCCGGACCACTTGCGGAAGGTGTTTCTGGTCACGACCGGCAGCGACGCCACCGAGGCCGCGATCCGTATGGCCCGCCGCGCCCACGACGGCTTTGAGATTATCGCCTTCCACGGTGCCTTTCACGGCCGCACTTACGGCGCGGCCTCTGCCGGCGGCTCCCGGGGCGTGAAGATGGGCTTCGGGCCGATGATGACCGGCTTCTTGCACAGCCCGTTTCCGTACTGCTACCGCTGTCCCTTCGGTCGCAATGTCGAGGACTGCGGCTACCAGTGCCTTGAGTACCTGGACTGGACCGTCGAGCGCACAAGCTGCGGGGAGTTGTGCGCGGTAATCACCGAGCCTTACCAGGGCGGTGCCGGCTCCATCATCCCGCCGCCCGGCTGGTTCGAGGGCCTGGACAAATGGTGCAAGGAAAAGGGCATCTACTTCATCTTCGACGAGGTGCAGTCATCGTTCGGGCGCACCGGCAAGATGTTCAGCATGGAGCACTGGGACATCAAGCCCGACCTGGTGACTCTGGGCAAGGGCCTGGGCAGTGGTGTACCGTGCTCGGCGGTGCTGGGCACCAGCGAGATTATGGACATCCTGCCGCCCGGTAGCATGGGTTCCACCAATGGCGGCAATCCGCTCTCCTCCCGCGCGGCCCTCGCGGCCATCCATATCATCGAGGCAGAAGGCCTGGTCCAGAACTCAGCGGCAATGGGCGCAATCATGGAGCAGCGCTTTGCAGCCATCGCGGCAAAGCACGAACAGCTCGGCGACGTCCGCGGTATGGGCCTGGTATTCGGCCTGGAAATGGTGACTGACGCCAAGTCGAAGACTCCCGATCCCGGCCTGTGCCGTCGCGTCGTCGAGGCGGCCTACCAGCACGGCCTGTGCATGATCGCGCCGATTGGCATGTTCGGCAACGTCATCCGCATCGCCCCACCCCTGGTTATTACAGAGCAGCAGGTCCACGAATCGCTGGACATCTTCGAGGCCGCCCTGGAGGCCGCTCTCAAGTCCTGATCGCTGACGATGCGCCGGAGATGCTCGTTTATCGCCTTAAACAAGGCGGACCTCTCCCGCTCGCCGGGCACGGTCCGCCTTATCTTTGCCCTCCGTAGCCGTGCGCCGGCACCTACCCAGGCTTGACGCCGCCGGATGCAGCGATTACTCTAGTGGCCGTGGACACTGCGCTTTTCGACTATGATCTACCCGCCCGCTTCGTCGCCCAGCACCCTCCGGCGCAGCGCGGCGCCTCCAGGATGATGCTGGTGCCCCGCGCCGGCGGCGATTTCGCTCACCTGCGCTTCGCCCAGCTACCTGAGCTGCTCCATGCCGGCGATTGCCTGGTATGCAATGACACCAGAGTGATTCCGGCGCGGCTGCTGGGTACTCGCCCCAGCGGCGGGCAAGCTGAAGTCTTCCTGCTCAAAAGGCTGGCCGGCGATGACTGGGAGGCGCTGGTGCGGCCCGCTCGCAGGATGCGCCCCGGTACTGCCGTTACTCTCGGCCGCTCACTGACGGCCACGGTGCTGCAGGAGCCGAAGCTGGGCAAAACCGTGGTGCGGCTGGAATATGACGGCGATTTCGAAGCGGTGCTGGAGCAAGCCGGCCTCACCCCACTGCCACCCTATATCCGCCGGCAGGTCGCAGACCCCCGCGACCGCAAGCGCTACCAGACCGTATATGCCAAAGCGCCCGGAGCAGTGGCCGCACCCACCGCCGGTCTGCACTTCACCCCTGAGATGCTGCAGGCGCTGGCCGAGCGCGGTGTGCAAACCGCCTTCCTGACCCTGCACGTGGGCCTCGGCACCTTCGCCCGCATCAGCACCGACACTATCGAAGAGCACCGGATGCACGCGGAGGCCTACAGCATATCCCCGCAGGCCGCTGCCACTATCAACCAAGCGCGTTCAGCCGGCGGACGCATCGTGGCCGTCGGCACCACCGTCGTTCGCGCCCTGGAAAGCTGCTGCGACGAGGCCGGAGCCATCGCGGCCGGCGCCGGCGATACTGACCTATACATCACGCCCGGCTACCGCTTCCGTGCCATTGACGGGATGCTGACCAATTTCCACCTGCCCCGCTCCAGTCTCATCGTCATGGTCGCCGCCCTGGTGGGCAGAGAGCGGATCCTGGCGGCCTACCAAACCGCCATCGCCGAGAATTACCGCTTCTACAGCTACGGGGACTGCATGCTGATTATCTGAGAGTTTGTAGGGAAATCTCAGAACACGGGAGAAGGACCCTATGCTGACCATTGACACTGCAACGGTCATTAACGTGTTCATCACCATGGCCGTCGGGGGCATCATAACATTCATTGTATCTCGGAGTTACTATGTGAGAGCAGGGAAGGAACTCCGCCAAGAGTCTGGCGAGTTGCGCCGTATGGTGCGCCTTGTCCTGCTTGGTCTCGAGAAGGCCAAGTTGGTCGAGTTTGGCTATGACAGTGACGGCAACATTACGGGCATAGCCATTACAGCGACAGTCGCTGCGGGCTATTCCGTGGCGCGTGCGGAGCCAATACAAGACCAAGACGCCGGAGACCAGCATGACGAGTGACACTCGGATGGCGGGCGAAACAACGTTCGCCTCGGTCTAGCGGATGCTGATTATCTGAATGGAGTATTGAGGTGCTTGAGTTCGCGATTACAGCCGAGGGGCCGGACCAGTCGCGCTGCGGGAAGCTGCGACTGACTCATGCCACCGTCAGCACGCCCGCCTTCATGCCCTGCGCCAGTCTGGCCGTAGTCAAGGCCTGCCCGCCGCATCTGATCGCCGAGCAGGGCCTCCAGGTGATGATCTGCAACGCCTACCACCTGTGGCAGCGGCCGGGCACCGAGCTGGTTGCTGCAGCCGGCGGGCTGCACCGCTTCATGTCCTGGCCGGGAGCGCTGATGACCGACAGCGGCGGCTTCCAGGCCTTCTCCATCGCCGCCAACTCCGGTGTCAGTGAGGCCGGCTTCAGTTTCCGGTCGCACCTCAGCGGCGAGCTGCTGAAGCTGTCGCCGGAGAAGTCGGTGGAGCTGCAGAATCAACTGGGCGGCGATGTGGCGACGGTGCTTGACGAGTGTGTGGCGTATCCCGCTGCAGAGGACTACGTGGCGGCCTCGGTCGAGCGCACGGCGCGCTGGGCGCTGCGCTGCAAGCAGGCGCATAGCGACCCCCGGCAGGCCTTGTTCGGGATCGTGCAGGGCGGAGTCTATCACGATTTGCGGGCGCGCAGTGCCTCGGCCACGGCGGCTATCGGCTTTGACGGCTATGCCATCGGCGGACTGTCGGTGGGCGAAAGCAAGGCCGAGATGCTGGCCGCGCTGGAAGCCGCGATGCCCGAACTGCCGTCCGCAGCGCCCCGCTACGTTATGGGAGTAGGCACCCCGCTGGACATGCTGGCATGTGTGCGGCTCGGAGCCGACCTCTTCGACTGCGTCCTGCCCACCCGTAACGCCCGACACGGAAGCCTGATGACCTGGCAGGGGCCGCTGAAGATCACCCGCCGCGAGTTCAGCACTGACGAACGGCCGATTGATGAGGATTGCTCCTGCCCCGCCTGCACCAACTACTCGCGCGCCTATCTGCATCACCTGCATCGCAATGGCGAGGCCGCCGCCTGGCAGCTTCTCAGCCTGCACAATCTGCGCTTCTACGCCGACTTGATGGCCCGGATGCGTGAGGCAATCGCCGCAGGCCGCCTGGATGAGTTGGAGGCGCGGCTGACTGCCTGGACCGTACGCGAGGCCGACCACCACAATCCGACCAAATGACGCCGGCCCGGCCCTCCCAGCCGACTGTGGCTTGACAGCCTCTCGGGTGATTTGCTAATATCAGGGCTATTGAGCCACTGCAGCAATACCGAGGGGCGCAAGTAGTTCTTGCTACCAACATGCCAACACGCTATCTAGAATCTCTCAACTGGGGGATGCTCATAGCCGCCGTGCGGCCGGGTAACGCGGCAAGTGCTGTGCTGCATCAGGCCGCACATTTTCGGATACGCCAGTGGGTATCACCAGCGATGCTCGCGATCGCCGCTTTAGAGGATGTGTAAGCCCACTGTCGGAGATATCGCCCAGGTGGGCTTTTTCATTGCACCGATAGTCAGCAGGCATAGGTGTCGGAGGTTCGCTCGCTCTTATGGATGGGAGAGTACTGGTACTCAATCAGAACTATGAGCCGCTGCATATTTGTAATTGGCAGCGCGCCATCGCGCTCATCTACACCGGCAAGGCGTTGACGGTGGAGCACGATAGTGCGATGCTGCGTTCTCCGAGCCAACAGATCCGAATGCCCAGTGTGGTGCGGCTGTATGACTACATTTCGCGGCCCTTGCCGGAGATCAAGCTCTCGCGGCGCGCGATCCTGGCGCGTGACGACCACAAGTGCCAGTATTGCGCCAAATCGGCACGCGACCTGACCATAGACCATGTTATACCACGGGAGCAAGGCGGGCGCCATAGCTGGGAAAACCTGGTCACCTGCTGCCGGCACTGTAACAATAAGAAAGGTAACCGCACGCCGCGCCAGGCCGGGATGAAACTAGTCAAGCGGCCGCGGCGGCCCCGGTTCATACCGTATCTGAGCTTTGCCACCTTCCGCGCGGCGTTGCGCAACGAGGCCTGGCGCGACTACCTGGAGCCATTCGCGCCGCAGTTGCTTGACGGTTCGTACTGACCTCCGGCGCCAAGAGCCGCGCGGCTACCGCGTTGACGGATGCCTCCAACTCAGACAGAAAAACAGCCCTGGCTAAGCCCAGGGCTGTTGAGTGTTCTGGGAGCTAGGATCTTGATATGGGTTGATCCCGGCTCCTTTTGGCGAGGATTGCCTGTAGTTACCCGCCTGGGGGTGCTGGCTCTTCGGGAACCGGAACCTCGGCGGGAGCCCCCTCCGCAGGCGCTCCTTCTGCCGCCTCGCCCTCGGGCGCTACCTCTCCTGCGGGCGCGCCCTCTTCAGGCGGAGCTACTTCCTCCGGAGGAACAGGAGGAGCCTCTTCGGGCGGCATCGGCGGCTCGGGCATCATTCCCGGCTCGGGTGGCGGAGGCGGCGGTGGCGGCGGCTTCTTCGCGCAGCCGCTAGCTGCTGCCATCGCCAGAACCAGCGCCAAAGCCAGTACCGCTATTGCCACTAGCCTGTACATACATACCATCCTTTCGTGTTGTCTGACCTTTACGCGATCTTGCGGTTTGCAGATCTTGCATCCAACGGCTTGCAACATTATAGCACACAATAGATTCCGTACCAAGTCCCCAAACCTGCAATCGGCCACAGAGCTTGCCCCAGCCTATTCCTCACCAGGCTCGTAACCGAGGACTTCGGACAGCGAGAAGCTGCCGCGCAGCAACTCCGCTGCCTCCTGAATCTCCTGTTTGCTGATCTGCTGCAGGTGCATTAGCGCCTCGGCGGCTTCCTCGAGCTCCGACAGATAGGGTGCCGTCTCCTCGTCATCCGGCTCAAGCTCGGCCTCAGCCTGCGCCACTTGCTGGTGTAGGTCGCCCGCCGCATCCACCATCCCGATGCTCTCGAGCACCTGACCCATCCACCAGTAAACCTGCGCATCAAATGCCGTGCCGGACAAGCTGGCCTCGAACGCCGAAGCCGCAACCAGGCAGTACTGCTGGAAGGCGATCTGGTCCGTGATAGCCAGGCCGCTCTCGCGGTCATCGGCGATTGTGAAGTCCTCCACGGCCAGCGCGTAGATATTGTACCCCAGCGCGAAGTGGATCAGATGATGGTCCAGTCCGCACTCAATGGCCGCGCGCAGATGCTCCACAACCCTGTGGGTCTTGCGCTGGTGGTAGTAACACTCCGCCAGCAGCAAGTGCTGGATCCCCTGGACCTCGCGCTTGCTGGCCAGCGCGTTTGCTACCGTCTCAGCGATCGCCTCCAGGTTCACACGCCGCTTCTCCGCCAGGGAGCGCAAGTCCCCCACGGCCATTTCGTCCTGATCAGCCAGCACCGCCAGCCGGCGGTGGTAGTTGACCTCGGCAGCCAGCAGGTCCGCAAACGCCACCGTCACACTCCCCGCACCCGCATCTTCCTCAGCCAGCTCGGCCGCGATGAACTGGTAGAAAGCCTGGCTGAACAGACTTACCGTCTCCCACTGCTGGAGCTGCTGCAACTTTTCGTGGATTGCGTCCATTCTCTCCCGGTCCATCAACTTCTCACCCTGCTCAACAGCCGACCGTTCCGCACCGTCAGACAATTCCCCACAGCAGACACCGAATCCTCCCCCTGAGCAATCGTCTTGACAATGTCAGAGTATTGCCACGCTAGTCAGGCGGATAAGCCGACAGACCGCCCTAGTCGACCTTGACCTCGGCGCCGGCCTCTTCCAGGGCCTTCTGGATGCGCTCGGCGTCTTCTTTGGGCACCTCCTCGGCCACCACTGCCCCAGGCGCCGATTCGACCAGGTCCTTGGCCTCCTTGAGACCCAGGCTGGTTAGCTCGCGAACGGCCTTGATAACCTGGATCTTGTTGGCGCCCTCGCTCTCGAGAACCACAGTGAAGGCGAACTTCTCCTCCTCCTCAGCGGCTGGCGCAGCTCCGGCCGCAGCCACCGCAACCGGGGCGGCAGCCGTCACGCCGTACTTCTCCTGTAGCTTGTCCTTCAAGTCCACGAGCTCCAGTACGGTTAAGCCGTCTATTGCCTCGATAATCTCGTCAACCGACATTGTTCCAACCTCCATTGGTGTCGGGCCGCTGCTCGACCGTTCGGTAGCCTCACGGTCGGCAGGTTGAGAGCCTGCAGCAAGCCCGGCCTACGCGGCATTTGGGTTTACGCTTAATGTCAAAGACTTGCAGGCGCTGGACTGGCAGTCACCGCCGCTTGTACTAGGCGGCGCTCTCCGTCTTCTGGTCCGCAACCGCCTGCAAGGTGAATACCAGATCTGAAACCAATCCACTGAGGGTATAGACCAGATCCATCAGCGGCGCAGCGACGCCGTTGACCACGCCGGCCAGTAACTCCTGGCGCGACGGCAAAGTCGCCATGCGGTTGGCCTGCTGCTCATCGAGAAGCTGCCCATGGGCAAACCCGGCCTTGAGAACGATGTTGCCACCGTGTTCCTGAGCGAATTTGCTAATCGCCTTGGCCGGGGCAATCGCGTCTCCGTAGCAAAACACCACCGCCCTGGGACCGGCCATCAACTCGACCATCGCTGCGGCCTCGGTGCCCTCAAGCGCAAGCTGGAAAAGCCGATTCTTGACCACCACCAACTGGGCATCGGCCTCTCTGACCTCGCCGCGCAATGCTCCCATGTCATTGGCCGAAAGCTGCGCGAACTCGGCAATGTACAGACTTGTGCTGGCTTCGATGGCCTGCTTCAATTCCGCAACTATCTGGCGCTTCTGCTCTGTCGGCAATATATACGCCCCCTTTGCCTAGCCGCTGGCCACAAGCCGTCCCCCGAGCGCAACCAAGCAGGGGAGCCGCATGTCGGGCTCCCCTTGATGGTGCTGTGTGACTAACAAGACGGCTCAGAGCAACTGAGCGGTCATGATTAACCACGGGGTAACTCCGACCTCGGCTGGCGAACGTTTCCGTTCATTAAGCTTATTGACAGCACCCGCTGTCTTCGGCCGCGGTTAGCATTCAGGTTTTTTCGCGACACCGGCTTATTACGACCAGACTATTTTATCCCAACCAGCTCGCGCAGGTCAAGCTTGACGGCGGGACCCATGCTGGAGCAGAGACTCGCCGACTGGATAAAGCGACCCGGTACGCCCGGCGGGCGCGCAGCCACCAGCGACTCGATAAGCGCCTGCAGATTCTCCAGAAGCTGCTGAGCAGTGAAAGAGGCCTTGCCTACCGGCAGGTGGATCACCGCCCCGCGGTCCATGCGGAACTCAATCTTGCCGGCCTTGAGATTGCTGACAGCCGCCCCAACATCTTCGGTGATATTGCCGGCCTTCTTATTCGGCATCCGGGGGCCCAGCGTGCGGCCCAGGCGACCCACCGTCTGCATCAACGCCGGGTGCGCCACCAGCACGTCAAACTCCTCCCAGCCTGCCTCGATTGCGCCGACTAGGTCCTCGCTCCCCACACGATCGGCCCCGGCTTCCTCAGCGGCCTGAGCCGCCTCGCCCTCGGCAAATACCGCCACCCTCGGCACCTTCCCGGTCCCGTGCGGCAGCACCATCGTCCCGCGCACATTCTGGTCGCCCTTACCCGGATCAACCCCGAGCTTGACGGCTATCTCCACCGTCTCGTCGAAGTTCGCCGTCGCCATTTCCTTGACCAGCCCGACTGCCGCCTCGGGACTATAGTAGCGCGCCTTGTCAACTTTCTCGACTAGGGTCGCGTAGCGACCACTCGCTTTGGCCATCCGTCTCACTCACTTGTGCGCCATTGTATGTGTCACAATCGTCGGGCTACCTGCACCTCTGCTCCCGCCGCCACGGCTATGATGTGCAAGCAGCGGCTGTGCGCAGCCCGTGGCAGGTAACGCCTGAATGGACACGACCATAAGCAGTATCAGACACCCCAGGGCAAGCTAGCAGGTGATACTATGCGTCGGCTTCTTCGTCCTTGGCCGCGGCCACAGCTTGCTCCGGCGGCGGCGCAGCTTCCCCCTCGCGCACCACGGTGATACCCATGCTCCTGGCAGTGCCCTCGATGATCTTGGCCGCAGCCTCCAGATCGCGGGCGTTGAGGTCCTCCATCTTCTGCTGGGCGATCTCCCGCACCTGCTTAGTCGTCACCTGCCCGACCTTGGCGCGGTTGGGCTCTCCGGAGCCTTTCTCCACCTTCGCCATCTTCAGCAGCAGGCTGGCAGCCGGCGGCGTCTTGCAGATGAAGGTGAAGCTGCGGTCCTGATAGACGGTAATCTCAACAGGGATGATGTCACCCATCTGTTGAGCTGTCCTCTCATTGAAGGTCTTGCAGAACTCCATGATGTTTACGCCGTGCTGACCCAATGCCGGGCCCACTGGCGGCGCCGGGTTGGCCTTACCGGCCGGCACCTGGAGCTTGATGATGGTCAGAACCTTTTTTGCCATGCTGGTGTCCCTCTTCGATGTCGGGCTTGCTGGTGCAACTGTGCGGATTGCTGATGGGTGGACCGGACGGCAACGGCCATGAAGCCGCCCTGGGCGCTAAGAATGCAAACGCCTTCCCAACCGAACGTGGCACGACGGCCACCACGCTCAGACCGAGCTAGGCGTCTGGTGCGTTGTTCGGGCTAGAGCTTCTCTATCTGCGTGAAATCCAGTTCCACGGGGGTCTCGCGCCCAAAGATGGAGATCAGAACCTTGACCGTTTCCCTTTCCGTATTGACGTCCACGATCTTGCCCGTGAATTCTGCAAAGGGACCTTCAGTGACCCGCACGCTCTGGTCCACCGCCCAAACCGCTTTTGTCCTCTGGGCCTCCTCGCCAATCGTCTGGAGAATCTCGCGGACCTCGACCTCCCGCAGAGGCATCGGACGCGGCCCTGAGCCCACAAAGTGCGTGACGCCGGAGGTCTGCTGAATGATATTGCGCATTTCGTCGGTGAGGTGAGCCTGGACCAGCACATAGCCGGGATACAACTTGCGCTGCACCTCCCGCCGCTTGCCGGCCGCCGAGCGTATCTCCGTCTCTGTGGGAACCAGAATCCGGCCGAGCAGGTGAGCCAGGTCGCGGGCCTCGGCCACCTTCTCGATGCTCGTCCTGACCTTGTTCTCTTTCCCCGTCAGGGTATGTACCACATACCACTGCTTGTCCATCGGCTATTCCTCACACATGATGCTAACGGGCTTCACTAGCCCCGACCTCACATATCCAGCAGCGAAAGCAACCGGGTGAAAGCCAGGTCCCAGATACCGACCCAGATCGAGACAATGATGATCGCGATGATCACGATGATCGTGAAGGCGTATGTTTCCTCATGGCTCGGCCAAGCCACCCTCTGCAACTCGAGCCATACATCCCGCAGAAACTCGACAAGGTTACCGAAGGGCCGCTTGATGCGGCTGACCAAGCCGGTTTTGTCTCGCTGTGCTATTGCCATCAGATTCTCCAGCTCATATTCAACGCCCTGGCGCCTGCGGCCTATATATCCTCACAGCACCCCCGCGGCGCTGGCGGGTTGCCGAAACTCCTGGCAGGGGCAGCCGGACTTGAACCGACAACCTGCGGTTTTGGAGACCGCTGCTCTGCCAATTGAGCTATGCCCCTGCTTATTGAACTCCTACTTGCGCAGCCGGGTCTCGACGTGCTTGGTGTGACGCCTGCACGTCGCACAGAACTTGCTCAGCTCCAGCTTCTTCTCCACATTCTGGCGGTTCTTGGAGGTAACATAATTATGCGCGTCACACTCGGAACACGCAAGTATAAACTTTGTCTGTGGCATACCAATTTCCCTACATTCCAGTATTTCGGGCTGCCCCTCGACAGACCCAAGACACACCCGGTAGGGCCTGCGGGAACCTCGACCTATGCGCTAATGACCTGCCCGGGTTACCTACTCGATGACTTTGGTGACGACGCCGGCGCCGACGGTGTGGCCGCCCTCGCGCAC
>CAYMIN010000016.1:0-84085 GCA_964390495.1 uncultured Armatimonadia bacterium | reverse complement strand
CTTGTATCTTGCCAAGGATCGAGAAAATCTGCATAACTACAGTGGAAGCCCGACCTACGCGACAGTGTTGCGCAACTTACCCATAGGCCCCGTACTTCTGCGCGGCTTTGACCATCGCCACAAAGTTCTCCGGCTTGACCGACGGGTGGATGGAGTTGGAGGAGACCAGAATGTAGCCGCCGCCGGGCGCCGCCACCTCGATCGTCGCCTTGACGGCTTGCTCGACTTCCTCTTCGCTGCCGAAGACCAACAGCTCGCGGCAGTCAATATTGCCCAGCACGCAGGCCTTGCCGGCCAGGTGCTGCTTGGTCTCCCCGATGTCCATGCACTGCGGCTGCACCGGATGGAAGCCGTCAAAGCCGATCTCGATCAGATCATCCAGGATCGGCCACATGTTACCATCGGAGTGCTTGACTATCGGCATCCCGTACTTGTGGGCATGTCGCACGATCTCGGCCTGGTACGGCTTGATGTATTCGCGGTAATGTGCCGGCGACATCATCAGCGTCTCCTCCCCCGCCAGATCCCCCGGCATGATGATGGCATCGGCGCCGATCTTGGCCGACATCTCCACCGCCGCCAGGCAGTAGTCGGTGGCAATCCGCTTGATGCCATGGACTAAAGCCGGCGCGGTGGCAAAGTCTATGAGCAACTCCTCCATTCCGCCGCGCAGCCGCCAGCTCACCTTATACGGGTCGGCTATCTGCACCACATGCACCTTATCCGGACCGACCTTCTCGATAGCCTGCTTGATCTGGACGAAATCATCCTCCTCGAGCCGGGCCGCCATGTCGTAGCCTTTGAGGTCAGCCTCTTCATTGAGCGGCCCCTCCAGCGGATACGGCTCGCCCAGGTCGCTGAGATGGTGCAGCGTGCCGAACTTATCCCTGGCGGTGCCCTCGCTTTCCGGCACCAGCCCCTGGGCGATTCCGAAACAGGTGCCTTCCAGGTCTAGCTGCTCGACTATTCCGCAGTACATATCAATGACGACCTCGCCCTCCTGGCCGGTGAGGTCCTGCCTGCGCGAGACGTCGCTGAGGTCAATCCCCAGGAGTTGAGCGATCTTGATGATCGAGGAGCCGTTCATATACATCTCCCAGACCGGCACCCGGTCGGGCTGTCGGCAGTCAAGTGCGGCGAGGAACCTCTGCTTGGAGTTCATTATTCTGGCCCCCTCTCGGCGATTCTAGAACCGGCTCGCTAGCTCTTCGGCTGCCACGCCTTGGCGCTTGTACCGGTAGACTCTCGGTGTGTAGTAGTCTAGAGAATGTTTCAAAACCTCGAAATGGGGGACTGTCCCCTGAAGGTCACAAACAGCGCCTTGCCAACCCGCGGGTCTTCAATAACTAGCTTTTGAAAAGGCTTCTAGACACGACAGGTCACCAGCTAGCCTCACAACCCAATCCTCTCCAGGACGACAGGCATCCCTGCCTGTCGAGATCCGTGGACAGGCTGGGAGGCCTGTCCTCCAATGGAATGGAGGTGCGCGGCAGCAATGCAAATGCCTAACCGCACCCCGTCACACGGGCCGGTAAGGCCGGTAGCGCGGTTGGTACTGCCAGTCGGCGACGTAGCCGGCAACGTCATCTGGCAAGGTCTCGGTGGCGACACCTTCGGCTACTGCAGCGCGCATTACGGCCACGGCCACCTGTACTGCCACGGCTCGCAATCGCTCCAGCGTCGGCAGAACATGGCCGGCGGCAAGCTCCTCATCCCTGACGGCCTGATGCGCCGCCTGCGCCGCTGCGGTGAGCATGGTATCGGTGATGCGCCGGGCTCCACTCAGGTAGGCGCCGGCCCCGATGCCGGGAAAGACATAGACATTGTTGACCTGCGTAAACTCGACCCTGCGCCCGGCGTATTCAAGCGGCTCAAAGGGGCTGCCGGTGGCGACGATGGCGCGGCCCTTGGACCACCTCACCACCTCATGGGGATGGGCCTCGACATTGTCCGAGGGGTTACTGAGCGGGAAGATGATCGGCCGCTCGCAGTAGCCAGCCATCGCTTCTACCGCCTCGCGCCCGAAGGCTCCCGGATTACCCGACAGACCGATAAGTATGCCCGGCCGCAGATGATTGACGATCTCCAGCAGGCTTGTCTGTTGCGGTGTCGCGTCCCAGCCGCGCACCAGTTCTGCCGACACTGCAATCCGCCGCTTATAGCTGGGCAGGTCCGGGCGATCGCTGACTATCAGGCCCTTGGAGTCGAAGGTATATACATGCGCCCTGGCCTCTTCGGGCGTCAATTTCTCGGCTTCGAGGGCCGCGATCAGGCCGCTGGCGACACCTACTCCAGCCGCGCCGGCTCCGACGATGCAGATAGTCTCATCGCTGAGGCTGCGGCCCGCGACCTTCAGGGCTCCCAGCAGCGCCGCATGCACCACCGCCGCGGTGCCCTGGATATCATCATTGAAGGAGGGCAGCAGGTTTCGGTAGCTCTCGAGGCTCTCGAAGGCGCGCTGGCGGCTCAGGTCCTCCCACTGCAACACCGCTCGCGGGCACTGCCGTCGCACGGCCCCGACAAAGGCCTCGATGAACTCGGCGTATTGCTCATCACCCAGCCGCCGTCGCCGCAGCCCGATATAGAGCGGGTCAGCCAGCAGCTCCTGATTGTCCGTCCCCACATCCAGCGATATCGGTAAGCAGCTTGTCGGGTGAAATCCGCCCGCGGCCACATACAGCGCCAGCTTGCCGATGGGGATGCCGATACCGCCTACGCCCTGGTCGCCGATGCCCAGAATGCCTTCATTGTCGGTACACACGATTATTGCGGCTTCACCCGCCGGCGCAGCCCTGAGCATCTCATCAGCGTGGTCAATATTTTCCGGGGTGATGTACAGGCCGCGCGAGGTGCGGAAGATGCGGCTGAAGCGCCGCACCGCCTCCGCCACTGTCGGGGTATAGACGATCGGCGTCATCTCGGGCAGATGCCGCATCAAGGCCGCGTGGAAAAGCGTCTCATTGCGGTCCTGCAGCAGACGGAGGTAAATGTACTTGTCCAGCGGGGTGGTATGGGCCCGAAAGCTCTCGATCACCCGCTGCAACTGGTCCTCCAGGTCGGACACCGCCGGCGGCAGCAGGCCGGTCAGCCCCAGAGCCTCCCGCTCCCAGGGCGTAAAGGCAGTGCCCTTATTCAGCGCCGGGTCGCGCAGCAGTTCTACGCCCCGCAGTTTCACCGGGACGAATTCGTCGTCCACTTTTCTCTTTCCCCGCTAGAAATAGCAGTTCAGGCCGCGAGGCAGAGCCGGCCATGACTATCAGGAAATTGTATCATAACTCTGTAAGCAAGTCAATTTGCTTCCACCTCCTGACTGTCCTGTGCCGCCTGAAAAAAGGCGGGTACTGGTGGGAGGATTAATCACCGCCATGACGAATTACAAGATGATACCTAGTGCGGGGCTCCCTATTGCCCCGCCAGGAGTTCACTAAGACCGTCCCAAACTAGTTGGCCGGCAAAACGCCGTTGCAGATACGACGGGCCGACCGCAGGAGGAAAAGGTTATGACCGAATCATGGCGACAACTTATGGATGTGGGCATTGTCCACTTTATGGCTTTCCCCGAAGGCGATCCGGTGGAGCAGATCCGCTATATCGGGGAGGACGACTTCTTCGATGTTGTGGAGATCAAACCCTATGACCCACCGGTGATGGCGGAGATCAAGTCAATTTGCGACCAGGCCGGTATGAAGATCGGCATCGGTGCCCAGCCCGCTCTGCTCGGAGCCAAGCTCTCCCTCAACGATCCCGATGAGGCCGGCCGCCAAGCCGCAATCGACTCCGTCAAGGGCGCGGTTGATGCCGGCTACAGCGTAGCCGCCCGCATCGTGGCATGTCTCAGCGGCCCGATGCCGGACGACGAAAACGATGTTGCCGCGCAGATGGACCTGATGGTGGATTCCTGCGTCCAGATCTGCCAGTATGCTCAGGAAAAGGCCGAGGACTACTGCATCTACCTGTCGGTGGAGCAGTTCGATGACACCACCGACAAGAAGTGCTTGATCGGGCCGGCCGACCTCGGCGCCGAGCTTGCCAAGCGCGTCCGCGAGCAGGTTGACAACTTCGGCATTACCGCCGATCTGTCGCACCTGCCGATGTTGCCGGGCAGCATGGCCGACATCCTCGCCACTCTCGCCCCCTATCTGATTCACATGCACGCCGGCAACTGTGTTAGCGCTGATGAGGCGCTGCATCTCTACGGCGACCTCCATCCGCGCTTCGGCTACCCGGGCAGTGACACCGACGTGCCCGAGCTGGTCGAGTTCCTGCAGACGCTGATCTACACGGGCTATTTCCAGAATCAGGTGCCGACCGACAAGCCGGTGCTGACGTTCGAGGTCAAGCCCTATGACGGCGACACCTCCGAACTGCTTCTGGCCCATACCAAGCGCTCCTTCCAGCGCGCCTGGGCAGATGTGTAACCATGAACGGCATTGCGGGGGAACGCCTTTTTGAGAAAAGTGGGTTCCCCTCACCCACTCATTCGGAGTGGGTACCCGCCTTCCTCAAAAACTTCAGCAAGGGGAGTGGTGCTGCAAAAGTGGCGGTTGGGCGTGGTCCACCGCAGGCGGCTATCCCTTGATGCACAAGCAAACACGGCACAGCAGGGCGGCTTTTCGGGCCGCCCTGTTCATGACATGAGACCGAATAAGGACCCGCAATGAAGATCGTCCTGGCTCCCGACGCCTTCAAAGGCTCGCTCACCGCCGCCGAAGTCTGCGCTGCGATGGCCGAGGGCCTCCGCCGCTTCCTGCCCGATGCTGAGATCGTCTCAGTGCCGATGGCCGACGGCGGCGAAGGCACGGTGCAGTCGCTGGTGGACGCTACCGGCGGGCACTTCGTTACCGAAACCGTCAGCGGGCCACTGGGCGAGCCGGTGCCGGCGTGTTTTGGCATCCTCGGTGACGGGGTTACCGCCGTCATCGAGATGGCCGCCGCCTCGGGATTGCCGCTGGTACCGGAGGACCGCCGCGACCCCTCCCGGACTACCACCTACGGCACCGGTGAGCTGATTCGCGCCGCGCTGGACCGCGACTGCCGCACCATCATCGTCGGCATCGGCGGCAGCGCCACCAACGACGCCGGCGCGGGTATGGCCCAGGCGCTGGGGGCTAAACTGACAGACGCTGACGGCAACGAGCTGGTGTGCGGCTGCAGCGGCGGCGGGCTGGCCCACCTGTCCAACATTGATCTCTCCGGCCTCGATCCCCGCATCGCAGAGACCACCTTCCGCGTGGCCTGTGATGTGGACAACCCGCTCTATGGGCAGCGCGGTGCGGCGTATGTCTATGCCCCGCAAAAGGGTGCGGACGCGGCGATGGTCGAGCAGCTCGACGCGGCCTTGCGCAACTTCGCCGAGGTCGTGAAGCGCGACCTGAACATGGAGGTGGCCGAGATTCCCGGCACCGGCGCTGCCGGTGGCCTAGGAGCGGGCCTGGTGGCCTTCTGCGGCGCTAAACTCGAACCCGGTGTTGACATAGTTCTGGAGGCGGTGGACCTGCTCGGGAAGGCCGAGGCCGCCGACCTGATTATCACCGGTGAGGGGGCGATTGACTATCAGACTGCCTTCGGGAAAGCGCCCAGCGGGGCCGTCCGGGTCGCCCGCCAAATCGGCTGCCCCAATATCGTCATCGCCGGCGCGGTGCACCTGGCCGCCGGTCAGCTTCATGAGCAGGGCTTCGGACCGCTTTTCTCGATCTGCAACACCGCCATGTCACTGCCGGAAGCGATGGAGCCACAGACAGCCCGCAAGCTGGTGGCCCGAGCCGCTGAAGAGGCCATCCGCTGCTTCTGCCTGCGCGGCTGAGCCGCTAGGAGGGGTCTTGCCCAGATCGGCGAATTGAGAATAGCAAGAAACCTGAATACGCTCGCCATCTAGACTCCAGGAAGTGCCTCAAAAGTGCGAGAAGGACGCCGTCCCCTGGAGCAGGCCGTTTCGAGCGAATCGAGAGAGGAAGAAGATTCATGCACGTAGGAATGTTGACTGCGCCGTTTCGTAAAGATGACCTTGGGACAGTGGTCGAATTCGCCTCTGAAGCCGGCTTTGCCGCTCTGGAGATCGCCTGCCGCCCGGGGTGCGCGCACCTCGATGTCACTGACTACGACGCGGCTGAGGTGACCGGCATGGTGTCCGAGGCGGGCCTGGAAATATCGAGCCTGGCCTGCTACGTGGACATCACTCACGCCGATCCGCAGCAGCGCCAGGCCAACCGCGACGCGCTCAGACTGGCTTTGGAGGCGTGCGCGGCGATGCAGGTTGATACCCTGTGCTGCCTCGCCGGCCTGCCACCGAATGGCAAGAGCCGCGAGGACACCATCAGGGACGACGCTTCACCGTTTTTCAATGAGCTGTGCCGCGATGCCGCCGCTGATGGCATCAACCTGGCGATGGAGAACTGGTTCGCCACCAATATCCAGCATCTCGGCCACTGGGACCTGATCTTCGAGACCTGCCCGGCCCCCAACTTCGGGCTTAACTACGACCCCAGCCACCTGGTGTGGATGGGCATTGATTATCTCTATGCGGTGGAGAAGTTCGCCGACCGCATCTTTCACACCCATGCCAAGGATACCGAGATCCGCCAGCACGTGCTGCGTTACCGGGGCAATCAGGACTACGACCATTTCCGCTATGTGATTCCCGGCTACGGGGTGATTGACTGGGGCGAGTACGTGGCCCGGCTGCGCGATAACGGCTACGACGGCGTCTTGAGCATCGAGCACGAGGACCGCGCCGTGGGCCGGGAAGAAGGTTTCATCAAGGGCCTGCGGCACCTGAAGCAGTTCTGCTAAGTTGAGTAATTCCTGCGGCATTGTCGGGCTGGAAGCCGGACCCACTCCTGCGGAGTGGGTACCCCACGCGACGGAAAGGCATGAGGAGGAACGAGAATGGCTGGCAAGATAAAGATCACCGCCGGCGCCGTTTCAGTTGAGGCCACCCTCAACGACAGCGCGACCGCCAAGGCTATCCAGGAGGCGCTGCCCATCGAGGCGGCCGCCCAGACCTGGGGCGACGAAATCTACTTCTCCATCGGCCTCAACCTCGAGCCGGAGGACCCCAAGGCGACCGTCGCAATGGGTGACTTGGGCTACTGGCCGCCGGGCACGGCCTTCTGCATCTTCTTCGGCCCGACGCCGATGAGCTCAGGCAGCGAGATTCGGCCGGCCAGCCCGGTCAACATCCTCGGCAAGATCGAGGGTGATCCGACCGTGTTCAAGTCCGTCACCAGCGGCGAAACCGTGACCATCACGGAGGCGTAACGGATTGGCGGCAGAATGCTATGCGGGGGAACCCTTTTCTGAAGAAAATGGTTCCCCCGCACCCCCTCCCAAAAGACTTTTGAGAAGGGGAGGTTTGATGCACCGGTCGCCATCGGTCAAGCAACTACCAGGCGGTGAGCAGCGATGAAATACCTACTGGGACTCGATGTCGGCACCAGCGGCGCCAAGGCCCTGCTGATTGACCAAGAGGGCACGGTTGCGGCCGACAGCACCGCCACCTATCCGCTGCTCACTCCGCGCCCCGGCTGGGCCGAGCAACGCCCCGAGCAGTGGTGGCAGGCCTCCCACACCGCCATCGCCAACACAGTAAGGGAAGCCGGCGTTTCGCCCAATGACATCGCCGCTGTCGGTCTGTCCGGCCAGATGCACGGCTCGGTCTTCCTCGACTCCAATAATCAGGTCATCCGGCCGGCTATCCTCTGGTGCGATCAGCGCACCGCGGCGCAGTGCCAGTGGATTACCGAGAGGATCGGGACCGAGGCCATCGTCGCCGAGACCTGCAATCCGGTCCTGACCGGCTTCCAAGCACCCAAAATCGTCTGGCTGCGCGATAACGAGCCGGACAACTACGCCAAGCTGGCCAAGGTTCTGCTGCCCAAGGACTATATCCGCTTGCTGCTGACCGGCGAGTTCGCTACCGAAGTCTCCGATGCCTCCGGCACCTCGCTGCTCAATGTCCCCCGGCGGTGTTGGTCGCAGGTGATGCTCGAGGGCCTGGAGCTGGACGAGTCGCTGCTGCCGAAGGTCTATGAGTCGCCGGAGGTTACGGGCCGGATAAATGCTGAAGCCGCCGCTCTGACCGGCCTGGCGGAGGGTACTCCGGTGGTCGGCGGTGGTGGTGACCAGGCCGCCGGCGCTGTCGGCAACGGCATCGTGGCCCCCGGCTCGGTCTCTGTAACCACCGGTACCTCCGGCGTAGTCTTCGCTTATCTCGACGAGCCGGTGATGGACGAGCAGTTGCGCACTCATACCTTCTGCCATGCCGTGCCGGGCAAGTGGCATGTCATGGGGGTGATGCTCTCGGCGGGCGGGTCGCTACGTTGGCTGCGCGACACTCTGTGCGCTGCCGAAGTGTCGCTAGCCGGCGACATCGGCGTTGACCCCTATGAACTGATGACGGCCCAGGCCGCGACTGCTCCGGCCGGCTGCGACGGCCTGCTGTTCTTGCCATACTTGACCGGCGAGCGGTGCCCGTATCCCGACCCCGAGGCCCGAGGCGTATTCTTCGGCCTGAACCTGACCCACTCCAAGCCCGACCTGATTCGCGCGGTGCTGGAGGGCGTGGCTTTCGGCCTGCGCGATTGCTTCGACTTAATCAAGGGCCTGGGGGTGGATTTCACTCAGGTGCGCGCCTCCGGCGGCGGAGCCCGCAGCCAGCTTTGGCGGCAGATCCAGGCCGACACCTTGCGTCATGAGGTTGCCACCATCAACGTAGATGAAGGTGCGGCTTACGGGGCGGCCCTGCTGGCCGCAGTGGGTGCCGGCATCTACCCGACGGTGGCGGCAGCCACTGATGCCGCAATATCGGTGGTTGACACCCTGGCACCCGATCCCGAAGCCGCAGAGATCTATGAGCAGTACTATGCCCTTTATCGCCGCCTCTACACGGCTCTGGCAGACGAGTTTGACCGCATCGCGGAACTGACCTAGCGCATGGACAGGCCCTGCGCAAGGTCCGGGCAGCCTCGCTGCCCCTTGAACAATCTCGCGGTTCCGTGTATTATGTTGCCCAACTTCGGGGCGGCTTGCGTGCCGGACCGGGATGGTGGCGACCACCCACGAGGCAATTTCCCGCTAAGTGCAGTATCACGGCATCACGCACATTCATACCGGGCGGCGCCGGTCGCGGCGCTTGCGGTATTTGACAACTGCCGGTTGCCGGTTCCGGCACGCTGAGCAGAGCCATTACCAAATAGAGAGGGAGTTGAGAGATGCGTCTTGCCGACAGTTTTGCCAGACTCGGTAGTGAGACGGCTTTCGAGGTCTTGGCGAGAGCCAAGCAGTTGGAGGCAGAGGGCCGCGAGATCGTTCACCTTGAGATTGGCGAGCCCGATTTCGACACACCCCAGCACATCATTGACGCCGCATATCAGGCGATGAACGAGGGCTGGACCCATTACGGTCCTTCCGCGGGCGACCCCGAGTTCCGCGCCGTCATCGCCGACCATATCAACATTTCCAGGGGCACCAACTACGGCCCGGAGAATGTCGTCGTCGTCCCCGGCGCCAAGCCGATCATCTACTGGGGCATCACCGCTCTGATCAATCCCGGCGATGAGGTCATCTATCCCAACCCCGGCTTCCCCATCTATGAATCCATGATCAACTTCGTCGGCGGCAAGCCCGTGCCCATTCCGCTGCTGCAGGAAAACGATTTCCGCCTCGATGTCAATGACCTGATTAACCTGGTCACCGACCGTACCAGGATGATCATCATCAACTCCCCGCAGAATCCGACCAGCGGCGTGCTGACCAAGGAGGACCTCGAGGCCATCGCCGAGGTCGCCATCGCCAATGACATCATGGTGATGTCCGATGAGCCTTACGAGCAGGTTATCTACGAGGGCGAGCATCACAGCATCGCCGCTGTCGAGGGCATGCAGGACCTGACTATCATTCTCGACTGCTTCTCCAAGAGCTTCGCCATGACCGGCTGGCGGCTGGGCTATGGTGTCTGCCATCCCGATCTGGCCGCGGCGATTGCCAAGTTCGAGACCAACTGCAACTCCTGCACGACTTCCTTCATCCAGCGAGCCGGAATCGCCGCCTTGCAGGGCCCGATGGACGAAACCAAGAAGATGGTGGCCACCTTCAAGCAGCGCCGTGACATCATCGTCGAGGGCCTCAACGCGATCCCGGGCTTCGACTGCCTGTTACCCAAGGGCGCTTTCTACGTCTTCCCCAGGATCGTCGAGACCGGCTATGACTGTCGCGAGCTGGCCAAGAAATGTTTGGAGGAGGCGGGCGTGGCGTGCCTATCCGGGACTGCCTTCGGCGAATACGGTGAGGGCCATTTGCGCTTCTCCTATGCCAACTCGGTGGAGAATATCGAGGAAGCGCTCGAACGCATCGCTGATATGCTCAGCTAGGCTCAGCCACCAGGCCTGATACAATCCAGCAACACTGACGATGTTACGCCGGGCTACAGACCAAGATGTAGCCCGGTTCTCTACACCTCGTATCAATTCACCGAACAATGACACGCGAAGGGAAGTGGGCTGATGGTTCTGGCATCAAGAATGGCGCAACTGGGTACCGAGAAGGGCTTTGAGGTCCTGGCCCGCGCCAGGCAACTGGAAGCTGCCGGCAAAAGCATCATTCACCTCGAGGTCGGGGACCCGGATTTCGACACTCCCGAGCATATCCGCCGCGCCGCTTGTGAGGCTATCAACTCCGGCCATACCCATTACGGCCCCGCGGCCGGCGACCCCGAGTTCCGCGCCCTGGTCGCCAAGCACCTCAAGCTCACCCGCGGCGTGCCCTATACCGCCGACCAGATTGTCATCGTCCCCGGCGGCAAGCCCGTCATCTTCCTCGGCATGATGGCCCTGGTCAATGCCGGCGATGAGGTTGTCTATTCCGACCCCGGCTATCCCACCTTCGAATCGATGGCCAACTTCTTGGGCGCCAGGCCGGTGCCGATCGTCCTACGCGAGGAGAACGAATTCCGCCTTGATGTCAACGAGCTGGCCGACCTAGTGACCGACAGGACCTCGCTGATCGTGCTCAATTCCCCTCACAACCCCACCGGCGGTGTGCTGGCTAAGGACGACCTGGAGGCCATCGCCGCCCTCGCGATAGACAATGACCTCATGGTCCTCTCCGACGAGACCTACGAGAGCATCATCTACGAGGGCCGGCAGCACAGCATCGCCGCCTGCGAGGGCATGGCCGACCGTACGCTGTTGCTTGACTGCTTCTCCAAATCCTTCGCCATGACCGGCTGGCGGCTTGGCTTCAGCGCCTCCCATCCGCAACTGGCCGAGGCGCTCAGTAGGCTGATGCTCAACGCCAACTCCTGCACCAGCAGCTTCGTGCAGCGCGCCGGCCTCGCCGCCCTTTCCGGGCCTCAGGACGCCACCAGGCAGATGGTCGCCGCCTTCAAACAGCGCCGCGATATCATCGTTGAGGGCCTTAACTCGCTACCCGGCATCTCTTGCCTGTCGCCTCGCGGGGCGCTCTATGCCTTTCCCAACATTACAGGTACCGGCTACAGTAGTGACGAACTGTACAGCAGACTTCTGGACGAGGCGGGCGTAGCGGTGCTGCCGGGCACGGCCTTTGGCGAGCATGGCGAGGGCTATTTGCGCATCTCTTTTGCCAGCTCCCTGGACAACATCAACGAGGCTTTATCCAGAATTAGCGAGCTTCTGAGCTAGCGCGGACAAGGCGCCGAATCCAGTTCCGGTCGCCCGAGGTCGCTGCTGATGATCCTGGTGATGTGTGCCAACGCGGGTATTGACCGCACCTACGAGGTGGAGAACTTCGCCGTAGGCAGCTACCACATGCCCCACCGTTTCCGCGCCGATGCCGGTGGTAAGGGCGTCAATGTCGCCCGCGCCCTCCGGACCCTGGGTGCCGAGGTGCTGCTGCTGGGATTTGCCGGCGGCATTTCCCAGCCCTTCATGGCCGAAAAGCTCGCCCAGCAGAACATCGTCACCGAGCTGGTCCCCATCGGCGAAGAATCGCGGCTCTGCATCAACGTTGTTGACCCCACCAACAGCTCCCAGACCCAGCTTGATGAGATCAGCCCCTTAGTGACGCCGGATGAGGTCGAGCGCCTCAAGCGCCAGTGGCGCCGGCTCCTGGACCGCTCCAGGATGGCGATCATTTCAGGCAGTGCGCCCCGCGGTGTACCGTTCCATTTCTACGCAGAGATGGTGCAGTTGGCCCGCACCAAGCGCGTTCCGTTGATCCTTGACGCCCGCGACCAGTTGTTGGCCTCGGCGATTGAGGCGGCCCCGGACGTCATCAAGCCGAATCTGGCCGAGCTGCAGGAGCTGGTCGGCTTGCCGCTGTCGGTGCCTCAGGGCGTGCTGCAGGCGGCCAAGGACCTCATCGCGCGCGGCGTGCGCATTGTGATAGTCTCGATGGGCAAGCGCGGCGCGATCTTCGTCACTCCCAAGCAGGGCAGCTACTGGGCGGTGCCGCCGGAGATCGAGTTCGTCAGTTCGGTCGGTTGCGGCGATGCGATGGTGGCCGGTTTTGCCGCTGCCAGCCTCCACAACCGGCCGTTGGAGGAAAGGATCCGCTGGGCGATGGCGATGGGAGCTGCGGCCGCTTCCAGCTTCGGTGCCGTGCCGGAGTCAAGAAGCGAGGTTGAGCCCCTCCTAGCCGGCGTAAAGATAGAGCTCCTGGAACCACCCACCTAGTCAATTGCGTTGCCACCAATAGATGTTGCAGATGTTTCTTGCCGGCCTCGGCTTGGCCCTTGACATCGCCACCGAGCTGCCCTATGGTAAATGTGCAATCTAGGCTCCGCCCCAGGTACAATAGCTATTAAGTCGCTGAAAGCGAGTGAGATGCATGCCGCTGTACGAGTATGAGTGTCAGGACTGCGGAGATGTTCAGGAGCTACTCCAGCCCAACTCCAAGGCCAAGGCGCCGCAGTGTGCTAAGTGTGGCAGCAAGAAGACCAAGCGCCTGCTTTGTGCGGCCGTTAGTCATTCATCGGCCGGCTCGTCTTCGACGGGTGCGCCCTCTTGCCCGACCGGAACCTGCCCCTGGTCGTAAGGAAGCTGCTGTTGTCCTGCGACCGTGCCAACTCCCTGCTCACCCCAGCACTAGCTCAGCAGCAGTGAAGAAGGCTAGCGATGCGACGCACTCGTAGTGGTCCCAGCATCAGAGAATTCCTCCATTACTATGTGCTGGTACTATTGGCCGAGGCGAGTCGCACCCAGCCTCAACTCATCCAGGAAATCCGCCGGCGCAGTCAGGCCAATCGCTCTTATCGGCCCGGCGGCGTCCTGTGGGTCCCTACCGCTGAGATGGACCGCGTCTTGGCGCAGCTTGCCGACCAAGGCCTCATCAAGCTCGCTAGTCGCGGCAAATGGACCATAACCTGGCACGGCCGGCGCGCCCGTCGTCGCCTGGAGCGGCACAATCAGCCTGAGGCCGGTGCTAAGGAACGCGCCGCTGACAAGCTTCTGGCGCTGCTGGAGCAGGGGACCTATTCCAGTTATGTCCTAGATGTCGGCACCGGCCAGGGCTATCTGGCCTTCAAGCTGGCCCGCGCCGGCTTTCGGGTACTGGGGATTGATTCCGGCTCGCTGGACTATTCCAAAGACAGCATCGCCAAAGCCCAGGAGCAGGCCCGCTCCGAAGCCGCCGAGGTCGAGTTCTGCCAGGCCGACATCAGGGACTTCGACCGCCCCGATGCCAGCTTCGACTATATCGTCTCCAGCCAGGCCATCCACTGTATGCAGCAGCAGCCGGAATGCCTCAAGGGGATCCATCGCCTGCTCAGAGCCGGCGGCAGATTCTTCTGCATAGACTACTTGGTCGGCCTCAAGGGCTTCCTGGCTCATGGCTTCCACTGCTTCCTGGCCATCTCCCGCGAAGAGTGGACCGAGATGCTGTTGGAGCGCGGCTTCGGCAATATCCGCATGTACGAGCTGGACGACTTCCTGCTCATCGAGGCACAGAAGCTCTGAGCGACGCCCTCAGACCCCGGTCCGGCTTATCCAAAAGCATTTGAGCCGCCACGCCCGGATGTGCTATACTATACACAATCGCGCAGCTTCGGGCTTCCTGCCCGACCCCTATTCATCACCTGTGCGTAAGCCCGTGAGGTGATGTCATGAACTGGCCAGGCGTTCCTGAGCTTATCGTCATTGCCATAATCATCCTCCTGCTTTTCGGAGGCAACAAGCTCAAGGACTTGATGAAGTCCTTCGGCGAGGGGCTGCGCGAGTTCCGCAAGGCTACGGCCGAGCCCTCGGAGGAAATACGGAGCAGCCTCGAGGCCAAGCCCGACCAGGAGTCGGCCGAGCCTTCCGACCAAAACAATCTAACCGAGGAGGAGAAGACTCAGGGGCCGCTCGGCTGATGCCGGTACGGCCTCCGAGCCACCTAGATGACCCGCAAGGCCATTCCCACGCTAGCTGTGGTAGCCGTGCTTGTAGGCCTCTTGTTTGTCGCCGTCGCCCACGGGGCCGTCAGTCTCCGCGTCCTGCTACCACTCAACAACTCAATTCCCGGCTGGGCGCTGATAAGCGGCTCTCAGCAGGTGGCCGTCAACCAGGACGGCCTTTACGATCTGTTCGATGGGGCGGCACCGGAGTATATTGCTTACGGCGTGACCAGCGCGCTGCAGCGAGCCTATAGGCACAACGATACCATCGTCACAGTGGACATCTGCCGCCACAACTCCTGGCAGCAGGCCAAGGCCTTCTTCGTTTTCCGCAGGAAGAGCCTGGAGGGCGGCACCGGCTACTTATCCACAACCAACATCAAGGCCAACTATGCCCATGCTACGGTGGGGGCCACTGCCATTGCTTACATGTGGAGCAAGTATTATAGCTGCAACATTTCGGTGGCGGGTGACTCGGCTGCCGAGCGCGAGACGGCCAAGACTTTTGCCCGTTACATATCGGCGAAGATCACCACGGCGCACCAGTAGTTACAGGTCGGGGGCATCAGAGCATCAGCAGCGGAGGTCACGCGACTGTCCGCTGTATTCTTTCGCCCCGTCGCTGTGGAACTTACAGAGCTTCCCTTACTAGAGTTTTTCTGGAGGGGGTCACGGGGAAACGCTTTTTCCAAAAAGTGGTTCCCCCAGCAAGCACTATCATGCTCCACTTATACAACACACTCACCCGCACCAAGCAGCCGTTCGAGGTCCCCGAGGGCCAGCCCGTCGGCATCTATTCCTGTGGGCCTACGGTCTATGACTTCGCTCATATCGGCAATCTCCGCACCTTCCTGTTCAACGACATTCTCGCCAGGTATCTGCGCTACCGCGGCTTTGAGACCCACCAGGTGATGAACATCACCGATGTGGATGACAAGACTATCGCCGGTGCTCAGGCCGAGGGCGTCAGCTTGCAGGATTACACCCGCCGCTACGAGCGCTATTTCTTCGAGGACTTGGCGGCTTTGCGCATCGAGCCGGCCTGGCAGTATCCCCGCGCCACCGAGCATATCTCCGAGATGATCGCGCTGGTACAGACGCTGTTGGACAAGGGCCATGCTTACGAGCGCGAGGGCAGCGTCTATTTCGACATCTCCAGCTTCAGCGCCTATGGCCGGCTTTCGGGAACCGATCCGACCCAGAGCGCTTCGGCATGCGCTTTCAGCCGCATAGATGCCGACGAGTACGACCGCGAGACGGTCCGCGATTTCGGGCTTTGGAAGGCGGCCCAACCCGACGAGCCCTCCTGGGACAGTCCCTGGGGGCCGGGCCGGCCCGGCTGGCACATCGAGTGCTCGGCGCTCTCGATGAAGTACCTCGGCCCCACCCTCGACATTCACACCGGCGCGGTGGACCTGATCTTCCCCCACCACGAAAACGAGATCGCCCAGAGCGAGGCGGCTACCGGACAAACCTTCTGCCGCTTCTGGCTGCATCCGGCGCACCTGATCGTCGAGGGCCAGAAGATGTCCAAGAGCCTCGGCAATTTCTACACCCTCCGCGATCTCTTGGAGCAGGGTTTCGAGCCGATGGCGATCCGCCACCAGCTACTCACCGCTCATTATCGCCACCAGCTTGACTTCACGCTAGCGAGCCTGCGGGAGAGCGCCCAGGCCCTGCATCGGCTGTGGGACTTTGTGGACCGGCTCAACTCCGCGCCGGCAGCGGGTCCGCACAATCAGTGGATCGCCGACGCGGTGGACAGTGCTTATACCGATTTCGAGTCGGCGATGGACAATGACCTGAACGTGCCGGGCGCTACCGCGGCCGTTTTCAGCCTGATGGGCGAGGTCAATACTGCAATGGCGGAGGGCGACCTGGACGCGCGCAATGTCGAGCAGGTCAATGCTTTTCTGGAGAAGGCCGATTCGGTGCTGGGCTACCTTGCTCACGAGAAGCAGGCTCTGGACGCGGAGGTTGAGGACCTGATTGCCCAGCGCGAGCGGGCCCGTGCCGAGAAGGACTTCACCCGCGCCGATGAGCTACGGGACCAGCTTACCGAGATGGGCATCATCGTCGAGGACACTCCTTCCGGCACCCACTGGCGCCGCGCGGACTGAGTCGCTGCAGGGGACAGTCCCTAAAGGGACAGTCGCCGACGCGTGTACAGACGCTGCCCGCCGCCCGCCTAGCCGCCATCAGCTTGCCCGAGGTGCCCGCGATGACCCATAAGCAGCGCGTGCTCGCAGCCATCCGCCGACAGCCGCACGACCGCTTGCCCTTCTGCAGTCGCATCGAGCTGTGGTACAACTTCCACGCCAACCAGGGCACCCTCCCACAGCGCTACCACGGCCTGTCGCAGTGGGACCTCCAACGCCGCCTCGACCTCGGCCTGGTCGGCTACTACGGGGCCGGCACCGACCTCTTCACCCGCCGCTACCACGATATGGACTACCGCGAGGAGGCGCGGCCCGACGGGCGCACCGTCACCGTCGAAACTCCGCACGGCACCCTCCACGCGGCCTGGCACTACCCCGCCGAACTCAAGGGCAGCGCCTCCATCACCATCCAGACCGAGCACTTCTTCAAATCGCCCGACGACTACCCGGCCCTCCAGTACCTGATCGAGCATACCGAGCCGGTCGAGAACTATGCGGCCTACGCCCCGCTGCCGGAGGCCATCGGCGAGGACGGTGTCTGTCTGCCCTTCACCGGCAAGGTGCCGATGCACATGCTCATGGAAGACTTCATGGGCTATGAGACCTTCTACTACGAGTGGCACGATCACCGCGCTCGGGTCGAGGCGCTGCATGAGGCGCTGTGCCAGCAGCAGCTTGAGATAATGCGGATCGCCGCCGGCGCGCCCTGCGAGATCATCGAGGTCGGCGGCAACTACGACGAGCAGATGACCCCGCCGCCGCTGTTCGCCAGCCACATGCTCCCCTTCTACCACCAGGCCTGTGAGATACTCCACGCCGGCGGCAAGCTGGTGACCCTGCACGGTGACGGCAACATGGTGAAGCTGCTGGAGCTGATCGCGCAGACCGGCGTGGACGTGGTGGAGGCGATAACCCCGCAGCCGATGACTTCAATCAACATGGCGAGGCTGCGGGAGTTGTGGGCGGAGGGCCCGGCGATCTGGGGCGGCCTGGCGGCGATCATCTTCACCAAGACCTTCACCGAGGGCCAGTTCCGCCGTTACGTGGACGAGCTACTGGCGGCGATGGCTGGTGATGCTGGCTTTATTTTGGCTTTCGGCGACAACGTCCCGACGGACGCGATTTTCGAGCGGGTGGAATACGTGGCCGAACTTGTCCGGAGTGTCAAACGATAGCACGCCCGCATATTGCGGGGGGGCGGCCTCTTGTCCACGAGGGAACCGGCTGGGACGGGGCCCTTGCTCGCCGAGCCCCTCGAGGATTTCCCGTGCGGGACCTGCAGGTTCCTAAAGGGAAAAGAAGAAAAGGGATTCAGCGAATATGGCAGCCGCCGGCTCGTGCTCGCGGAGTGGAAACGACACGGATGAGAGGTTAGTAGAGACAAACAATGAGCACCTCGGACGCGAAGCTCTTCAGAGGGCCTCTCTTGGGCGATATCTTCCGTCAACGGCAAGAACGCATCTTCGATGAGATTGATGGGATGGATATTGGGCGCCTTATGAACGTCGATGACGACGAACTATGCGACGAGCTGCTGGAAAAACATGCTTTTCATGTGCCCGAGCTGACAGACAGGCGCGAAGGCAAGGTCGAGGATACGAGCTTGCCGGTTGAGGGGAACAGCGACGCCACATCTAGACCGGCCACGCGGATTACCCGCTACGTACCGTTCGAGGGGGACGAGGAGTTGCTCTTGTGTCAACCGTCGAGAGGCACCATATTTTATCCGCAATGCAGTGTCAGGATTCAGGACGGGGAGATCATTCTAACGCGCACCATCACGGACCACGATTCAGCTTCGGTAAGACGAGAGTTCGAACACGTATTGAGAGTCATTCAAGAGAACCTGCAGCAGGTCGGTCGAGATGTAGAAGAGTTCCGCCAGTCAATGCGACCCGCTGTCCTGCGGCGCATCGCTGCTAGGCGTGAGAAGCTGCAGAAGGATGGCCTGCTATTTGAGCAGATGGGATTCCGGCCAAGACGACGTGAAGATGCCCCCGCAACCTACAAGGTCCCAGTTGTTCGGAAACAGCCAAAGGTTTCGCAACCGCCTGGAAAAGCTCCGGCAGGTGCCGGTGAACCATTTCTGTTGCCGGCGAGCTACGATGAGATATTGCGGGATCTTGAGGCGATGGGAGCGGTCATTGAAAGAAGCCCGGAAGCGTTCCGCATCATGGACGAGGAGAGCCTTCGCTGGCTTTTCCTCGTGCCACTAAATCTGCAATACGAGGGCCAGGCCACGGGCGAAACATTCAACTTTGGCGGGAAGACGGACATCCTGATCCGGTGGCAAGGGGCGAATATTTTCGTTGCGGAGTGCAAGATCTGGCGCGGACCGAGGTACCTGGAGCAGGCCATTGATCAGCTATTGGGCTACGTCACCTGGCACGATACGAAGACGGCCATCTTAGTCTTCAATCGGACCAAAGACTTCTCAAGTGTATTGGGAAAGATTCAGGAGACAGTTCTAGGCCACCCGAATTGCCTACGGGCGCTCGAATACGGCTCAGAAAGGGGCTTCCGATACAATTTGCATCATCCTGACGACATCCAACGGGAGCTTCTCCTCACCGTACTGGCATTCGAAGTGCCGTCCTGAGTGTCGTCATGGCCGAGAACACGGACTGACCGAGGAGGAGGTCCGCTGCGTTTTGGCCTTTGTTGGCGTCTGCGAGTCGGCCTTCCCCGCAGGCCACGTGGTTGCGCACGCGTGGAAGTGATCGAGGCCACGCCGCGCAAGGTAAGTTAGCACAGAAGGAAAGCCACCGTGCCATGTCGAAAATCCCATCTTTCCGCGAGGCTGACCTGGAAGCCATTTGTAGTGTTCTCGGCGACACTTCCGAGGGCTTAACTGGCTCCGAAATCGGCCAACTCCTGAAGCAGTGCAGCGTGCCAGATCCGCTCCCGGACGTTACCAAACGTCATCGTTTGCGTGAAGCCCTCAGTCAAGCACAACACCGGGACGGATGTGGAAACATCGTCGTTGTGTTTATTCGCTCTGCAATGGACCCGGTGCGATATACCCGTTCACCCGACCGCTTTGACAACCTCCGAAGCAAGCTCAACGAAGTACTTGCTTTCTCCGGGTACACTCTCTCTGAGAGCGGCGACCTCTATGCTGGCGAGCCCGCACGCACACTGGATCAAGCAAGACAGCGGGCGAATCGCCTGCGGAAAGCACTGGAGCAGCGGAAAGTCCACCCAGACGTGCTGCGGTTCTGTCGTCCGGAGTATCTGGACGAGGACCACTTTCACGCAGTACTTGAAGCGACCAAGAGCGTCGCAGATAAGATACGCGCCATAGCAGGCCTCACATCCGACGGCAGCCCACTCGTTGACGAAGCATTCGGCTTCAAGGAAGGGCAGTACCCTCTGCTGGCAATCAACGAATTCAAGACCCCGAGCGAGCACAGCGAGCATAGGGGTTTTATGAGTCTGCTCAAGGGAACGTTCCAGACTTTCCGTAATCCCACTGCTCACGAGCCGAGGATCTTCTGGCCTGTCCGCGAAGAAGATGCACTGGACCTGCTGTCGATGGTGTCGTTCCTCCACCGGCGCCTCGACGAGGCCGCTCTCACGCCAACGGGCATTGAGCATTCGGAATAGGGATCTAGGGGCGCTCACTTCTCAATGGCCGACGATCTGTGAATAGTCGGAAGCTCCAACCCCAAGGACGTCGGGAGCGCTAAGCCCCTCGCCGAAGAGAACCGCTACCAGTTCGAGTACTGGGCGCTGGGATTGGTCGAGGGCAGGCCGATTGATGACCGCAAGAAAGGCGCAGATAAGGGCATAGACGGGAATATCTACTTCTTCGATGACGACTCCGGCCAGCGCAAGCGCATCATCGTCCAGATCAAGAGCGGGCACGTGACGCGCAACCAGATTGGCGACCTGCGCGGTGTGATGGAGCGGGAAGATGCACAAATGGCCGCCTTCGTGACGCTGGAGCAGCCCAGCGCGCCGATGAAAAAGGAAGCCGCCGAGGCCGGATTCTACCAGCCCCCGGGCCTCCTGCCGCAAGTGCCCAAGATCCAGATAATCACCATCCAGGAACTGCTGGAAGGTAAACAGCTCGACTACCCCCGCATCAGCCCCGCCACCTTCAAGAAAGCCCCGAGGCAGACTAAAGCTAAACGCCGCTGAGCGCCACGCGGTTGGAAAGGACGCGGGCCGGTTTCGCAGCCTTCGCTGCTCGGCACGGCCCCCTCCTCACGGCTACGGCGTCGGGCTAGAAAGCCCGACCCACGCGAATGTGTTTGATCACTGGGCTGGATGGGGGCCCAAACGTCCCCCCATGCGGCCCCTCCTGACGGCAACGGCGGACTCGGGCTGGAAGCTTGAGCCACGCGGCGGAGGGAAGCTAGCCGGCAGCATGGTGGAGTCGGGCTGGAAGCTGTTTCGGGGATCCGAGACGGCTTCTCGAGGACTTTATTTGATTTACGGGGAATAGAGACCGGCTGTAGTTCGTCAAAGAAGGTGAAGCGTGCCTGCAAGGACAAAGCTTGATAAGCCTGAGGAAGCAATCCCCCAAGCATCGCAGCTAGCCGTGCAGTCGGCCGGTATCGGTGGGCCGACTGTATGTGCTTGCGTGGGGGTGGGTGCGGGAATCGGCGAGGGGATTGCCGGGCATAGAGCAAGCCGGGGGCCGGCCCAATGAGGTGTCGCTGGAGAAGCAAGGACTACTGAGAGTGAAAAGAGCAGGGGAACTCCAGGTGGAGACGAAGTGGGAGAGAGATAATGCTACAGAGATTTGGTTGGTGACAAGCGAATGAGTAAGCGAGCCGTTGTGATGGGCGCAGTTGTGCTAATGTGCGCGACAGTGCAAGTGGCAGCACAGACGAGCGAGGTGCCGCCGGGTCCGGCAGAGCCGTTGAGCCTGCAGCAGTGCATCGAGATGGCCTGGGAACAGCATCCGAATGTGGCGATCGCCAGGGCCGCAGCGGTTGCCGCCAGAGCTAACGCCACCCAGCAGCGCAGCCAGCGCTACCCGGCTCTTGGATTGAGTTGGAGCGCGCGGGAGAGCCAGAGCCTGGCTCGGTCGGTGAACGTGGGCGGCGGTGTAGTCCAGACGGCGGGCCAGCGTAGTACCCAGCGGGATGCCGAGGTGACGCTGGATTACACAATCTATCAAAGCGGGCGGGAAGCGCGGATTGATCGGGCGGCGACGACGGCGCAGGCCTCCAAGTACGGCATCGCCGACACCAAGAGGCTCCTGAGGTATGAGGTGACCTCGGCATATTGCGCAGTGCTGGCGGCCCAGCAGTATGCGGCGGTGGCGATGGACGCGGTGGCGAACGCCGAGCGGCACCGGGAGCTGGTCGAGGCCCAAATCGAGACCGGGGTGGCACCGGCGGCCGACCTACTGCCGGTCAAGGTGGAGGTGGCGGAGGCGCGGCTGGACGCAGTGCGGGCCGATACCGAACTGCATGTGACCCACGCGGGTCTGAAGGCGCTGCTGGGGCTGCCGCCGAGCTCGCGCTTGAGCCTGGCGGATGAGCTGATGCAGGAGGCCTACGCGGGCGAGCTTGAGACGCTGCTGGGGATGGCACAGCAGAACCGCCCGGACCTGATTGAGCGGCGCCTGGCAGTGCAGGCGGCGCGACTGGGCGTAGAGGTGGCTGAGGTGGAGGACGGGGTGCAACTCAACGCCGGAGTTAGCGCCGACTATGGCCGCCATAACGGCACCACCGGCGAAACCTGGCAGGCCCAGATCGGCGCAACCTATCCGTTGTTCGACGCGGGAGCCACCAAGGCCCAGGTGACCTCGGCACGGGCGGATGCGGACACTGCCCGCTGGCGGCTCGCGGCGCTGCTGCTGAGCATCCAGGAGGAAGTCGAGGCGGCGCATTTGCGTCTGCGCCAAGCAGCAGCGGTGATCGAGGCGGCCAACGTGGCTCGGGAGGATGCCCAGAAGAACCTGGAGGCCGCCGAGGCCCGTTATCAGGAAGGCCTAGCAATCGTGGTCGAGGTTACCGATGCACAACTAGCACTGCTGCGAGCCCGGGTGGCGCAAGTGCAGGCAGAATACGACTACGCAATCGCCTGGGCCGCGCTGCGCAAAGCCGTCAGCACCGATATAACCATGGTAGCAGGTGATGAGCAGTGACGCGCAAACGCATCGTTATCGCAATTGCAGTACTGGTCTTGATCGGCGCCGGCGGCTGGTATTGGCAGCAGAAGCGGGCCACCAAGAAGGCCGAAGAAGAGGTCGAGATCGAGTTCGCTAAGGTGGAGCGGAAGGACCTGACGATAAGCGTGTCAGGCAGCGGGGTACTGGAGGCGCTGACTACGGTAGAGGTAAAGTCACGTAGTGGCGGCGAAATCACCGGGATGTTTGTGGAGGCCGGCGACTACGTGGAGGTCGGGCAGCTCATCGCCCAGATTGACCCCACGCAGATTCGCAGCAAGACCGAGCAGGCCTCGGCGAATGTGACAGCGGCGCGGGCCTCGGCGGCTCAGGCGCGGCTCAATGCCTCGCTCCAGGCAGTCCAGACCGGAACCTCGCTGACTCAGGCCGAGGCCGGCCTGGAGTCGGCACACGCCAACCTGAAACAGGCTGAAGAACAGTTGCGCCAGGAGCGCCAGACGACGGCGGACGCGGTGAGAAAGGCTCAGGCCGGGCTGGATTCAGCAAAGGCGCGGCTGTCCCAGGCCGTGGCCCAGCGGGATGTTCAGGGAACGCTGTACGCGGCCGAGGTTGAGAGCGCCGAGGCCGCGGTGGAGTCGGCGCGGCAGAACCTGGCCAAGCTGCGCGCCGGGCCGCGGTCCGAGGAGATAGCCCAAGCCAAGGCGAGTCTGCGCAGCGCCGAGGCCGGCCTGCATAACGCCGAGAGAACGCTGCAGCGGAATAAGGCGCTGCTGGCTAAGGGCTTTGTGTCCAAGCAGACGGTTGACGATGCCGAGGAGGGGTACGCGCAGGCCCTGGCTCAGCGCGATTCGGCCAAGGAGGCCCTGGGCGAGCTTGAGGCCGGTAACCGTCCGGAGGACATCGCCCAGGCCGAGGCGCAACTGGTGCAGGCCGAAGCCTCCCTGCGACTGCAGCGGACTAATAAGGTGCAAATCAGCCTCAAAGAGCACGATGTGGTTGCCGCTAAAGCCTCGGTCACCGAGGCGGAGGCGACGCTGGCATCGGCCAAAGCCCAGAGCCGCAATGTGGCGGTTCGCGAGCAGCAACTGAAGGCCGCCAAGGCCTCGGTGCGAGAGGCCGAAGCGGCGCTGGCTAAGGCCAAGGCGGGTCCGCTGGAGAATGAAGTGAGACGCAAGCAGGTGGAGGTGGCGATGGCCGACGTCAAGAAGCAGATACTGGCGTTGGAGGACGCCGCCTATGACCTGCAATATACCCAAGTGGTCGCGCCGCGTAGTGGCGTGATAATGGAAAAGCTGGTAGAGGAAGGCACGGTAGTGCCTGCCGGCACGGCGGCGCTGCGCGAGGGCACCGGACTGGTAACGATCGCCGACATCAGCGAGATGTACGTGCTGACAGATGTGGATGAGGTGGATATCGCGCCGGTTGAGGTGGGACAGCAGTGTGAGATAAGCGTGTCGTCGCTTCCTGGCAAAAAGCTCAAGGGCGAGGTGGTAAAGATCTTCCCGCTGGGGGTTGAGGACCAGAATGTGGTACGGTTCCAGGTCAAGGTGCATATCGCGAAACCACCGGTCGCGCTGCGTCCGGGGATGACGGCGGATGTGACGATCAAGGTGGCCGAGCGGCTCCAGGTGCTGGTAGTGCCCGATCTGTGTATCACCCGCGCCAAGGACAAGGCGACCGTGGAAGTGATGGTGAAAGGGACGCTGGAGGAGCGGGAGGTCAAAGCCGGTCTGAGTAACTGGGAGGAGACCGAGATCCTGGAAGGTCTCAAGGAGGGGGAGGAAGTGCTGGTGCCGCCGCCGCCGGGGACCGAACTGCCGCCGTGGATGAGCGGCGGGACCAGGAGAGAAGAGGCGCAGCGGAATCGGTCACGCATGATGCAACAGCTTAGAGGCAGAGGACGCTGACAAAGATGCTGGTTGAGGTTCGGGATCTGACTAAGGTATATGTGACAGGCAAGGTGGCGGTCGCCGCGCTGCAGGGTATTGACCTGGACATTGAGGAGGGTGAGTTCGTGGCCATCATGGGGCCCTCCGGCTCGGGCAAGACCACCTTCATGAATATCCTAGGCTGCCTGGACCGGCCCACGGACGGACGCTACCTGCTGGGAGGCCAACAGGTAGAGGGCCGGAGCGATGACCAACTGGCGGAGGTTCGCAGCAAACAGATCGGGTTCGTGTTCCAGACCTACAATCTCCTGTCACAGGCGACCGCTCTGCACAACGTGGAACTGCCGCTGCAGTACGCCCACGTACGCAACCGGCGGCAACGAGCAATGGAAACGCTGGCGAGGCTGGGGCTGGCCGACCGCGCCCATCACCTTCCCAGTGAGTTGTCCGGGGGGCAGCAGCAACGCGTTGCGATCGCCCGTTCGCTAGTCAACAAGCCGTCGCTGATACTGGCTGATGAGCCTACCGGCAACCTGGACTCGCAGACCGGAGCTGAGGTGATGGACCTGTTCTGCCAGCTCAGCCGCGACGGCATCACTATGGTAGTGGTGACCCATGACGCCGGCGTCGCCTCCTATGCCAGCCGGCTGGTGCGGTTCCTCGACGGCAAAGTGGTTTCAGATGAGAAGGTGAACTACACCGAGGCAGCGGCGTCGAGGGCAAGCGCAAGCGAAAGAGATGAGAGGGAAAAGGCTGAGCAATGAACGTGGCTGAAGCTATCAGAGTCGCTCTGACCGGGCTGGTTGCCAATAAGCTGCGGTCTTTTCTGACCATGCTAGGTGTCATCATCGGCGTGGCAGCGGTCATCATCGTCGTCGCCATCGGCCAGGGGATGAAGCAGGAGACGCTGGAACGCATCCAGGGCATGGGGACCAACCTGCTGATGATCCGGCCGGGGGTCTCGCGTCGCAGCGGCGTGGCCCTGGAAACACCGGTAATCAACCTGGAGCTTGCGGACGCCGATGAAATCAAAGGCAGCGTCAAGGGCGTGCTGGAGGTAGCGCCCGAGGTCAACGGCAGCGTGCAGGCCAAGTACCGTAGCAACAATGTGCGCACGCGACTGATTGGCACGACCGTGGAGTACCAGACTGTGCGCAGTTGGGAGCTAGGCGCAGGCCGGTTCTTCGACGAGGCCGAAATCCGTGGGCGCAAACGGGTGTGCGCTATCGGGCAGGAGATTGTGGACGAGCTGTTCTACGGCAAGTCGCCGCTCGGCGAGTGGATCCGCATCAACGGGATGCCGTTTGAGGTGGTGGGAGTTGCCAAGGAGGTCGGCGGCTCGTGGGGCAGCCCGGACAACCAGATCGTCGCCCCGCTGACGACGGTGCAGCAGCGGGTGCTGGGCCAGCCATATCTGAGCACCATCGGGGTGTCAGCGCGGAACCCCAGCGTGATTGATCAGGTGGAAAAGCAGATTGAGATCCTGCTGCGGCGGCGTCACAAGCTGCGCACCGGCCAGCCTAGCGACTTCAGAATCATGAAGCAGGCAATGATCCTCGAGAGCATGGCGGAGGCGGGCGAGACGATGACCAAGCTGCTGGGCGGCATCGCGTTAGTCTCGCTGCTAGTCGGGGGCGTGGGGATTATGAATATCATGCTGGTGTCGGTGACCGAACGCACCCGCGAAATCGGCATCCGCAAGGCCGTCGGGGCGCGCAAGGGCGATATTCTGTCGCAGTTCCTTATCGAGTCGGTGGTGCTGAGCGTCATCGGCGGCGGCATCGGCGTCGCTATCGGCGTGGGAGTGTCGAAACTGCTCTCCTCGAAGGGTACCTGGACTACCATCGTTTCGCCGACTTCGATTATCTACGCGTTTCTGTTCGCGGCGGCGGTAGGGATCTTCTTCGGGCTGTGGCCGGCCAAGAAAGCCGCCGACATGGACCCGATTGTCGCGCTACGGCATGAGTAAGGCGCTCCCCCGCGCTTGCAGCCTATAGGCCTCCGACATTCACCCACTCCGCTGTCGGTTCCACGCGCTGTGAGCCGAGCGTGATAGGATCGGTAGTGCGGACCTGCCGGCCATCGTCAGTAGCCGCCTTACGCAGCCATACGCGGCTGGGGAGGGCCACAGTCGCTTGCCCGGAAAGCGTTAAGTATGGGGAAAACAGGTCCTTGGCTTCGGCGGCGGCCTCGGCATCATAGGTGAAGCCCGGAGGGCGGGCGCAGTAAAGCAGCGTGCTGGCCCCTACCGTCTCTGCCCTGGTGATCGGACAGACGCGCTGGGAGTCGCCGATCTGTACGACTACAAACTCAACGGAGTCGGGCTGCTGGTGGGTAAGGTCCGGCCAGATGCCCTCCAGACGTAAGCCAAACTCGTTCTCACCTAACTCAACCACCGCCTCCAGCGGCAAGGCAGGCCGTGACTGAATCGTTACTGTCAGGTCGCCCAGTCTGAAGTATGTGCAATCGTACAGCGCGATGTTAGTTCCCGCCGGCGTTTCCGTGATCGCCGCGTATCGGCCCCGTAGTTGGATGTCCTCGGCAAGACTCTCTTCGGTGGTAGGATCAAGTGTGTACAACACAGTGACGTCGTCAAACTCCGCGCCGCTAGTCCCGCGTATCCTCAAGGCGACGAGGTTATCGCTGTCCGCAGCGAGATCAGTAATGTCTTCCACGACCCGCTCCTCCTCCCGTTGAGGCTCCCAGACGGCGACAAAGCGGCTATGGAGATTTTCGCCGTCGCGGCGCAGCACCAGCTTCGGCATACGGAACTTCTCCACCAGTGAATGGTCCTCGCCGTTGATTGCCGGATTCCAGCAGCGCCGCAAACTGGGTACCGTACAGGTGTAGAGATCCGCCTCGCGGGGCTGCAGGAAGTGCACACGCAAGGGCCTGATGGAGCCGTCATCAGTGGTGAAGGTGGCGACAAAGGGGCCGGTGACCGTGCCCTTCTGCACATCGCGGAAGACGCCGTACCAGGGATCGGCCTCGCCAGGCTCGAGATGGTGCGGATGCTTGCCCTCGGCGATTCTCTGCTCGATATACTCAGCCGCCGCCGGCGGAGTGAAGGGCTTGCCGTCGTCGGCATAGGTGTCGGCGAAGAACTGGGTGGAAACGGATACCTCCAGGCTCTGGTCGGTCATGCAACTGCCCTGGGCCATCCATTCATGGGTGCCGCCACCGGCGACATCGAAGATGTCAACCACCAGATTGTCATGCTTACCCAGAGGGACGAGAAACAGCGCGCGGCGGTAGCTCGTGCACTGGGGATAGACAGCCGCGTCGGCGGCCTCAATGACCTGCACGGCATCGTCCGGGGCGTGCCAGCCTAGCAGATTGCCGTGGTCGGGGGTGCGCTGCTGATTATGGCGATCAACGACGACCAGATTGTGGCCGAGTGACCAGTCGGAGAACTGGCGGTAGGTGTGGGCATAGCCGATGTCGGATATCAGCTCGTCCCGGTAGGCCCAGAGAATGAAGTTGAGCATGTCATGATGGTCATGGCCCCAGCAGCCGGAATAGTGAAGATGAGCCTGGACTTGGTCGCCGTCATCGCTGTGGCCTCGGGCCAGGACGCCGTGGCCGAAGGCGGGATAGAGCAGCGGCCGCGTTCGGGCCGGAGCCGGATGGCCCTTACTGACCAGCTTGCTGTAGGTGTCGTGGACCATGATGTAGTTGTCATCGGGATAGACCATCGTCTCCAGGGTGACAATGGCGTCGCGCAACTGCGGGATGTTCTGCCACATGTCAAGCTGCTCGAAACGGCCGCCGTCAATGGTCGAGACAAAGCCGGGCGGGTCGCTGTAGCCGGCGGCAATCAGGCAGCCGCTGGCCATACCGTAGATGTGCTGGCGGGCGTAAGAGGGGCTTTCGGGGAAGGTGGCATCGGCCATCAGGGTCTTCTCGACAAGCTGGGTCTGCTTCCAGTAGGCGTAGTGGATCAGTTCGGGGATTCCGACCGCCCGGCCGATGCAGGTGAAGCCCCTGATCTGGTAGGGGATGTAGTTGCTGAGCGCCGCTGAAGTCTGGGGATGATGAATATCGTAGCGGACGGCGTCCTTGGCGGTGTAGAGGAACAAGTCGCGCTCGATCACGTCGCGAGCATCGCCGCCGGTCGCTACTTGGTCCAGCTCAGTCCATACGTCGGCCGCCACGACCAAGTCGTAGGCCAGGGCCAGAGTTGTCGGGATGCCGGCGGTGCCGGAATGGTACTTGTCATACCAGATGCCGCTGTAAGCCTGATAGTCGTCCACAGGGCGGAAGCGCTGAAGGCCCGCGACGCCGGCCCGACCCCGGCTGATCTTGGGCCAGTGCGGCAAGGCACAGGCAAAGTCATATAGGATTGCGGCGGCGCGAGTGGCGTACTGCCGGCCCCCGGTCGCCCGGTACAGCAGGCTCAACCGCTTAGCCGCATCCGCGAGGTGGTAAACGCGCTGAGAGTCCATGTACTCGCCATTGAGGTAAATGCGCCTGCCGTCGGCGGCATCGTGGTAGGGATACTTCTGGATTTCACCCTGGGGGCCGCTAATCTCAAAAACGCCGGTGGGCGGGAACATGGCAAATACATCTACTGGATGGCCTTTGGTGCAGCGGAGCTCGTCGGGGCGGTCGGGCGTCCATAGCAAGGAGCCACCATCGCCGGTGGGGCATTTGACCAGCCGGGTCGCGGGCATGATGCGGGCATTGCCGGCGATGCGATTGCGGCGCGGCACCATCCCCAGGAAGTCCTCGGGCGTCACCTGCAGATAGGGCTGCAGGTCGCCGGTCATGTCATCAAGCTGGCCCTGAGTGAGCTGCACCTGTGGGCTAGACCAGGCGTCTTTGCCGGTAGGGGCCACCGCGACCATAACGATGCTCTGGAAGGGATTGGTGCGCTGGTCGCGAGGGACGGTGCCCAGCGCCTCCACCCACTCCTCGGTAGGGAAGAAGCCGCCGTAGTAATCCGCCGGTGCTATGCCCTCGGGTATCTGCGGCAAGGCGCAAGCCGCCGCTGCCGCGCCGACGGCCAAGGCGCAGAGGCTGAGTTGGCACCAGGTCATTTGACTTCGCTCCTGTCGTCGCGCTGAACCCAGACGGGACTGCTCCAGGCACGAGCCCGAAAAGCTGGCGCGGTATTGGCCGGGTAATCGGGCGAGGGCCTGCCATGTATCTCAACCCGGTAGCAATGGTCGCCCGGTGGCAGGTCGGCATCTTCGTGCTCGATCGCCAGCTTGCCGGTGAAGCGCGCTTCGGCTATGACCTGCTCATCGCGCAAGAGCACCGCCTGGTAGTCCTCATCCGGCAGGCCCTGGGCGCGCACGGTTATGCGGGGCGGCTGCTGTGTGACGATGCTCTCGCCCATCCAGGCCTCATTGACCCGCAGCATCAGACCGAAACGCTCGCCGGCAGTGGCAAAGCAGCGATGCCGCCGCAGCGCCTCCAGCACACACGAACGGTCGAGCCGCTCAGCCCAAATGCCCGTCAGACCGCCGTTGAGGCCGGGAGCGCGGCGATGATTGTCACCGCCGGCGACGAAGCCGACGCGCTTGCCGGACAAGAGAGCTTCGCGGTAGGTGTCCTCATCATCAATGTAGATGGAAAAGCCGGAGCAGACCTCGACATTGCGCTCCAATTCGTCGTCATAGACCTGCCACGTCGCGTGGTGCGGGTGGAGCAGATAGCCCTTTTCGCTAGCCAGATTCAGTAGCGTACGCATCGGGTCCGAGCCCGCTTCGCGCCAGCGCAGCATCACCATGTCGGGGTCATCGGAATAGACCGAGCGGTGGTCAATGCGCTTCTCGAAGCCACAAATGCGGTCCACTGCATCCTGCAGCATGACCTCGAAGGGAGTGAACATCTCGCTGCCCTTGTAACTGAACTCATAGCCGGGCAGTACCACGTACCGCCCCGGCTGATTGAACACGCTCACCCAGCCCTTGTAGAGGTCCCAGTCGTATTCGGTGTAAGTCCGCCCGCCCCAGCAGTGATCGTTGTCGGTGACCGCGCAGATGCCCAGAAGCGACTTCTCACGACCATACATCAGGAGCTCGTCAGGCTCACCACACGGCGGGATGGAGACATTGGAATGGTTGTGCAGGTCGGCCCAGTAGAGCGTATAGGGGCCGCAGGAGGTGAAGGCGTCCTCGGTCGGGATGGCCTGGCAGCGGTCCCGTACCACCACGTCAGGCTCAACCGGCCGCCATTCGGACCAGTCTATCTCCTCATCAGGAGGCGCCGGCGAGGGCGTGCATGTCTCGAAGAAGAGATGCTCGGTGATCACCTCGCGGGCGAGGCAGTGGAAGCCTGCAGCACGCAAGGGGCCCCCGGTTTCCACCTCGTAGAAGACCTTGCCCTCGGCGAGCAGCCGCCTCTGCGACCATTGTCCGTCCTGCCAGCGCCGCCCCAGAAGAACACCGGTGGCGCTGGCGGTCGGGCCGTTGTGCTCGGCCTTGCGCTCCCACATCAGCCAGACCGCTCCGTCGTCAGCGAGCCGGAGAAGAGGCCGGCGACGGCGGCCCCGGTAGCTCTGATACCAGCCCCTCGGCTGGCCCAGGGTCAACCCGTGGCGCAGATCCACACAGGCCGGATTGCCAGCGTTGTCGCAAACAGCCCGCCAGCCCTCGTCATCGCGAACCGCACACGCGATGCTGAAAGCCTGGTCGAAGACGCTATCCTCGTTGATACAGTCCTGCCATGCCACCCAGGCCACCCACGGTCGGCCCTGGCCGTCAATGGTCAGCGCCGGGATGGTGCTCCAGAGCGGTGACTGACTGATGCGCTCGACTGGGGCCGGGCCGCCGCGGTCAACGCGACAGCCGTAGATATCGTAGGAGCCATCGCAGAAAGAATCCCAGACCACCCAGACACCGCCGTCGGCGGCTGCCAGAGCCGGCCGCTGGTTGTGGCGCTGGTCGGCCCGCAAGCTATGACGGGCGTCCACGGCACCGTCTGCGATCCGGAGTAGCTCGATGCTGCCCTGCCCGTCAAGCATCTGAGTGCGGGCCAGCCATACCGCGCCGGTTACATCAGCGACGGCCTCAAGATGGCCGCAGCAAGCGCCCGCCGGAAGCTGCACAAGTACCTGCTGATCCGCGAACCCGCCCTCATAGCGGCGGGTCATGATGCACTTGTCCGTACCGTCTTTGGCCAGCCAGAAGAAATGCACCAGGCCCCCGGCGGCCGCGGCTACCGGATTTGCCTGGGTATCGGCAGTCTCAGAGAGCGGCTGGATGGGCGAGAAGGTCTCCGGCCCGATGCAGGTAGCGAACACGCGAGTGGCGACATCGCGCCAGGTGTTCCAGACCGCCCAGAGGGTGTCTTCGGATACGCGGATAAGCCTGGCGTTGATATTGTTTTCGTCAAAGATGCGCATCTGCTGCCTCGGGTGGCTAGTAACGACCTCGGGCTGGAAGCTACGCGTCCTATGAATCATTCGCTCGATGCCGACCAAGAGTAATAATACACCAGCGTGACTCGATTGTCCTGCCTGAATCGGGAGATAAAAGCAGGATGAGAGGGGGGTGGCTTGAACAACTGTTCGGATGGCTATATAATGCAGGGCGGCGGAAGTATGCGGCGCAACAGCGGAGGCCAGGCGGCGTGAACGGCAACGACAGCTCCGACAACGGCCAGGCGCAAGGCGGCGAGGCCCTGGAGCCAATGCGGCGAGCCGGGGATATGAGCGAGTTGCGCCGTAAGCTGCGTAAGCTCCATCCCACGACCGGCCAGCGCCAGCCGGCATCGGTACGACGGCATACGCACAAGCGCGCGCCGGAACCGGAGCCGGTATGGCAGCCACCAGTCAGAGAGCCGGTAAAGCTGGAAGAGGCCGTTGCGGGCGTCGAGACCGCCGCGCCGGTCGGTGGCCGGGCGTATCTGATCAGGAACCCCCTAGCCGATCTGGAAGCACAATATCATCAGCTTTCGGGCGATTTGCAGGCGGCTCTTGCCCGCGAGGAGTCGCATCTGCGGCGGCTGTTGCTGGGCGCCGGTGCGACCGACAAGCTGCAACCCCAAGACCTGATATTCCTGGACCTGGAGACCACCGGCCTGAGCAGCACACCGCTGTTCTTAATCGGGACAATGGAGTGGGAAGACGAAGGCTTAGTGGTCAATCAGTACCTGGCCCGCAACTACGCCGAGGAAGCGGCGGTGATTTCGCTGCTGGCCGCCGCCGCCGCCGACAAGCTGCTGCTGGTATCGTTCAATGGCAAGGCCTACGACCTGCCGTATGTACAGATGCGGGCGGCGGCCACCGGCGTGGCCTTCGCGGCGGATTTCGCCCACTGCGATTTGCTGCATGAGGCGCGCCGAGTGTGGGGAGGTAGGCTCCCTGACTGCAAGCTGCAGACGCTGGAGACCAACATCTGCGGCCGGCCCCGCTATGATGATATCCCCGGCAGCGCGATACCTGAGGCCTATCACGAATTCGTGCGCAGCGGCAATGCCGTACAGATGATCGCAATCCTGCAGCACAATGTGCTGGATTTGATAACCCTGGCCGAACTAATGCTGAAACTGCCACCACCATAGGGCAATGGATGTAGCAGCCTTCCTGCAAGAGATTGAGGCATCGGCTGATTACGCCGGGCAGATCGTCTATGTCCGGGAAGTCGGCGCGCGGGCGGCCAGGTACGCCGACCCCGCCGAGCCGCTGCCGGCAGCGGTTCGCAAGATGCTGGCGGCGCGCGGGATAAAACAGCTCTACTCCCACCAGGCCGAGGCCCTCGACAGCTTCCACGCCGGCGAGGATACTTTGATCGTCACCGGTACCGCCTCCGGCAAGTCGCTGTGCTATGTAGTGCCGATTGTCGAGATGCTGCTGAACGACCGCGAGGCCACCGCCCTGTTGCTCTTCCCCACCAAGGCGCTGTCGCAGGACCAGTTCAGGGGATTTGATGAGGCACTGAAGGTCGCCGGGCTGGAGCAGGTCTCAGCCGGCGTGTACGACGGTGATACGCCCTCCACCACGCGGCGCAAGCTGCGGGATCAGGGATCAGTCATCTTCTCCAACCCCGATATGCTTCATGCCGGGATCATGCCGCAGCACGGGCGCTGGGCGCGCTTTCTGGCGAATCTGCGGGTGCTGGTGCTGGACGAGCTGCACGTGTATAGCGGCATCTTCGGCTCGAATATGGCGAACCTGCTGCGGCGATTCCTGCGGGTGTGCAGTCACTACGGCGCCTCGCCGCGGATCGTGGCGTGCTCGGCAACCATCGCCAATCCGCAACAGCTTGGCGAGGCGCTGACCGGCCGGCCGATGAGGCTGATTGACGAAGACGGCAGCCCTCGGGGCAAGCGCACCTACGTGTTCTGGAATCCGCCGCAAGTGCGGGCTACCGACTGGCGGTCGCGGCGCAGCGCCAACGTCGAGGCCCACGAGCTGATGGCGATGCTGATCCAGCACGAGGTGCCCACCATCACCTTCTCGAAGGCCAAGATGACCGCCGAGATGATCTACCGTTATGTGTGCGAAAAGCTCGGCGAAGTAGCACCGCAGCTTGCGAAGAAGGTGTCGCCGTACCGGGGCGGCTACCTACCACAGGAGCGGCGCGAGATCGAGCGCGCCCTGTTCAGCGGCGAGTTGATGGGGGTAAGCACCACCCGGGCGCTGGAGTTGGGGATTGACGTAGGCAAGCTGGATGCCAGTATTCTGGTCGGCTATCCAGGGACGCTGGCCTCGTTTTTTCAGCAGTCAGGCCGCGCCGGCCGCCAGGACCGCGACAGCCTGGTGATCCTGGTCGGCCTCGACACCGCCATCAACCAGTACGTGATGAGCCACCCGGACTACCTGTTCGGCCGGCCCGTTGAGCAGGCCGTCATAGATGAGGACAACCCCTTCGTCATCACATCGCACCTGCGCTGTGCCACCCATGAGCTGCCGCTGCCAGAGGCGGAGGCCGACCTGTTTGGCGAGCACGCGGCGATGGTCCTGGCGATCCTGGAGGCGAACCGCAAAGTCAAGCGGCTTGGGGATATGTGGTATCACGCCGCCAGCGAGACGCCCCAGCACGAGGTCTCGCTGCGCGACTACGCCGACGCGAATGTGTTGATTGAGGACGCTGACAGCGGTGAGGTGCTGGGGGAGGTCAACAAGTTCGACGCACCGCCGATTCTGCACCCCGGGGCCATCTACCTGCACCAGGGCGACACCTATGAGGTGCTGGAGCTGGACCTGGAACGCAAGCTGGCGCGGGTCAGGCGCGTGGAGGTGGACTACTACACCCAGCCCATCGGCGGCACCGACGTGCACCATGTTGACAACATCCTGCGCGAGAAGCCGTTCGGCACCGGCCACGCCTACTGGGGCGAAGTCACCGCCTACTTCGATACCCGGATGTATGAGAAGGTCCACTTCTACTCGCTGGATGCAATCTCTCAGCACGGTGTGAATCTGCCGACCATGCAACTGGAGACGATGGCGGTATGGCAGGTGCCGCCGGATGAGCTGATGGCACAAGTGCGGCAGGCGGGCCTGGATGCCCACAGCGGCCTGCGGGGGATCGGCTATGCTACCAGGATGCTGCTGCCGACCTTTATGACCTGCGATACGCTGGATTTCTCGCACTCCATCGGCAGCGCCAACTCGCCGTGGAACGCCATCTTCATCTACGAGCGCTACCCGCTGGGGCTGGGCTTCACCGCGAAGGCCTACGAGCGGCTGGGTGAGATTATGCCCGCCGTGCTGGAGCAGATCCGCCAATGCCCCTGCCAGGACGGCTGCCCCTGCTGTGTGGGCAAGCCGCTGCGCCAGTACGCGACCTGGAACGTGGCGCGCGGGGAGGCGCATATCCCGTCCAAGCAGGCGGCGCTGATGATCCTGGAGGACTACCTCGGCGATATGACGAATCTGCAGAAGCCGGACGTGGAGACGCTGACCGATTCAAAGGCCGAGCACAAGCTGCGTCTGGAGATGGCGCTGCGGCGGAGACTGGAGCGGATGCGCGAGCCGCAGATATTCCACCCGATCCAGCCCCACCCGCAAACGCAGTACCCCGCCGCCGAGGCCCCAGCAACGCTGGATGAGGCTGATGTCGCGATGCGACAGCAGCGGCGTAGAAGCCTCGATAAGGAGCTACGTAAGCGGATCGCAAAGAGCGTACCCTCGGACGATTTACCAGCCCATGTGGGCCGTGGGAAAGCGCCGGAGGGCATGAGCAAACGCAGCAATAAGCCGCCGACATACTTCCCCAGCCGCCCGCGTAAGAAGAAAGAGCAGGTTGCGCCGGACAGGGAGCTGGCCGATGTGGCCGGGCCGGCAAAGGGCCAACAGAGCATGACACCGCGTCAGCAGGGGGACGCGCTGGCGGCCCGGGCCAGGAAAATCAAGAAGCAGCGGAAGCAGGATGGGAAGTAGATCAGCGGAGGCGGGCGCTATGCGCTGCGAGGCAATGGCTAGCAGAGTCGGCCTGGAAAGCCTGACCCACGGGATCATGATCGCGAAGGCCAACACACGCGAAGATAGACTGCCTAGGAGCTACTGATGGATGTAGAAACCTTCCTGGACCGGATTGCCAACCACGAATTCTTCGCCGACCAGATCATGCACGTGGAGATGATACCGGCGCGGCCGGCTGTGTATGGCGAAGTGCCCGGCGGGCTGCACCCGGCTGTGCAGGCGGCCCTGCACAAGCAGGGCATCAGCCGGCTCTACAGCCACCAGGCTGAGGCCATAGCCAACATCAGAGAGGGCAACAATGTCGTCATCGTCACCGGCACGGCTTCCGGTAAGACGCTCTGCTATAACATACCGATCGTCGAGACACTGGCCGAGGACGGCGCGGCCACCGCGCTCTGCATCTACCCCACCAAGGCACTGGCTCAGGACCAGCTCCGGGGCCTGGGCCAGTTCAGCATGTCCGACCAGGGCGTCGAGTTCCTGGCCGGCACCTACGACGGCGATACCCCGCAGAACCTGCGGCGCAGACTGCGCGACGGGGCCAACATCATCCTGACCAACCCCGACATGCTGCACCAGGGCATCCTGCCGCAGCATGCGCGCTGGAACCGCTTCTTCACGCACCTACAATACGTGATCGTTGACGAGGTGCACGCCTATCGCGGGGTGTTCGGCTCGCATCTGGCCAATGTGCTGCGGCGGCTCGGGCGGATTTGCCGACACTACGGCTCGGCACCGCAGTTCGTCTGCTCCTCGGCGACTATCGCGAACCCACGGGAGCACGCCGAGCGCATCACCGGCCAGCCGATGGAGCTGATCGGCAATGACGGTTCGCCGCGCGGCCCCAAGCGGTTCGTGCTGTGGAATCCGCCGCCGCTGGAAACGGCGGCGCGAGGTAAGCCGGAGCACTGGCGGGTGGGTGGTGACCGCAAAAGCCCGCTGTGGGAAGGCGTCTATCTGCTGACCGCGCTGGTAGAGGAGGGCATCCAGACTATCGTGTTTGTGCGGACGCGGCTGGCCGCCGAACTCATCTTCAAGAACACGCGCGACCGGCTGCGGCCCAAGTCGCGGCGCTTATCGGAGGCGGTGCACGCCTACCGCGGCGGCTACCTGCCCGAACAGCGGCGGGAGATCGAGCGCAAGCTGGTCAGCAAGGAGATAATGGGTGTAGCCAGTACCAACGCGCTGGAGTTGGGGATTGATATCGGCAGCCTCGACGCCTGCGTGCTGGTGGGCTACCCGGGCACGGTGGCGAGCTTGTGGCAGCAAGCCGGGCGCGCCGGCCGGGGTCTGGAGGAATCGGTGGTCTTCCTGGTGGGGCAGAACATGCCCATGGACCAGTACCTGATGACCCACTCCGACTATATGTTCGCTCAAAGTCCCGAGCAGGCGGTGGTGGATGCCGATAACCCGCATATCGCCATCGGCCATATCCGCTGCGCCACGCATGAACTGCCGCTGGCCGACGAGGAGGCCGAGCTCTTTGGGCCGTATGCCGAGGTGGTGCTGGAGCTGCTCGAGGAGGAGCAGCTCGTCAAGCATCTGGAGAGGCACTGGTACTGGGCGTCTTCGGAGTACCCGGCGGCTGCGGTCAATCTGCGCAATATCGCCGGCCCGGTCTATACCATCCAGGAGGAGTCGGAGGGCGAGCAGGTCATCGGCACGATTGACGAAATCAGCGCTCTGGGGCAGCTTCACGACCATGCGGTCTATATTCACGGGGCGGAGACCTATTTCGTCAATCAGCTCGACCTCGAGCAGAAGATCGCGCATGTCGAGAAATGCGACCTCGACTACTACACGCAATCAGTGCAGACCTCGCAACTCCGGATAGATGAGACCGAGCAGCACCAGGAGTGGCGCGGCGGGCTGGCCGGCTTCGGAGATGTTACGGTCACGACCTCGATACCGATGTTCAAGAAGGTCCGCTTCCACTCGCGCGACAGCCTCGGCTTCGAGGAGCTGGAGCTACCGCCGCAGACGCTGGAGACGGTAGCGATGTGGTTTGCGCCGCCGGAGGAGCTGGCCGAGCGAATGTTGAAACAGAAGATGATCATGGGCGAGGCGCTGATCGGGATTGCTAATGTGATGGTCGAGGTGGCCCCGCTTTTCGTCATGTGCGATCCCCAGGACATCGGCACCGTGGTGGAGGCAAGCTGCCTGAAGCGGGATGCCCTGTTTCTGCATGACCGCTATCCCGGCGGAATGGGCTATGCGCGGCGCTGCCTGGACTGCATCGAGGAACTGATGGCGGCGGTGCATACCGTCATCAGCGAATGCGGCTGCGAGGATGGCTGCCCGTCATGTGTCGGGTCGGCGGTTCCGGCCTTTGCGATGAGCGACCTCGACAGCGCAGTGCGTGGGCGCATCCCCGACAAGCGGGCCGCGCTGTATCTGCTGGATGCGATATTCGGATAGGCAACTTAGCTAATACCACAGCCAGGCTGTGCAGGAATCGGAGTCGCAGGGAGAGAGCGGAAATGAACTGCCCGAAATGCCTTGTCGCCCTGGCATGTCTGATCGCATCAGTCGCCTGCCTGGTGACAGTCCGGGGTCAAGCGGATGCACTGGAGGGACAACAGATGAGCAGCGATAAGCAGGGCGTAGTGTTCTTCGATGACTTCTCCGAGGGTATGGACAACTGGTGGGCCGAGGGAGGCGTGCGAATATGGGTGCAGGACCAGCGCCTGCACGTTGATGCCGAACCAGGCGGCGCAAGGACTGAGCGGCGGCCGGGCCTCTGCGCCACTGTCTGGTGCAAGCAGCAGTTCGTGGGCGACGTGAAGATCGAGTGTGACGCCCAGGTGCTGCGTTCGGACTGCGATGTCAATAACATCAACTTCTTCATCCACTTCTCCGCCCCGTCCGGCACGCCGCTTTATGATACCCGGGAGGACCGGCCGGAGGCGGCCTATGGCAAGTACCATGTCCTCAACGGCAATATCATCACGTTTCTGTCGGACACGCGGGAGGCCGCCATGCGACTGCTGCCCGAGCAGCGCCAGGCCCGCGTGCGTATCCGCCATTGCCCCGGATTTGAGCTGCTGAAGGAGACATACACATCGAACTGCCGGCAGCATAAGACCTATCACATAGAGATTCTCAAACAGGGCGGCAAGCTGAGCTTCAGCGTGGATGGGGAACTGCTCCTGACAGCCGCAGACCCGGAGCCGCCCGCCGCCGGGCTTTTCGGCCTGCGGACCTTCCGCACTTACCTATGGTGGGACAATATCAAGATAAGTGCGCTTGAGTGAAAGAAGCTGCGCGCCGGATAAGCTAGAGCGGCAGGTCAATCCTGCGGCCGGTCTCCATGCTTCTCACCGCCGCCGCGAAGACTTCCTGCGCCTTGTAGCCGTCCTCGCCGGTAGCCCGCGCCGGTATTCCCTCGCGAATCGCCTTGATGAAGCCGGCAAGCTGGCCGTCGAACCAGGTGTTGGAGTCACGGCGGTTCTCAAAGGGAATCGTTTCGACCTCACCACCGGCCTTCGAGATGTCAATGAGCCAGCGGTCGTCTTCCTGGCGCGGCTCGTGGATGGAGCCGTCGGGGCCGATCACATCCAGGCCGCGAAAGCCGCTGTGGGCCCCCCGCGGCAGGCTCCACGACCACTGCACCAGGGCCTGGTCGCCGCTCGCGAACTGCAGAATGACGATGGCATTGTCCAGCACCGAGCCGTAATCGGCCATGTGATTCATGTAAGCGGTGACCGAGGCGATATCGCCGAAGGTGTAGCGCAGGAAGTCAAGGTCGTGGGAGCCGCTTTCGGTCAGCGGGCCGTCGCTGAAGTCGCCGTTGCAATACCACTCGCCGTAGCTGGGCGGTCCGGGCGCTGCGCCGGCTGCGAGGCAGCGCCACATGCAGGGCCGGCCAGCTTTGCCCTCATGAATCATCTTGCGTATCTGCCCCCAGTTGTCATCATAGCGGCGGACCAAGGCCATCGCCAGCACCGTGCCGGCGGCCTCGTGGGCCTCAATCATCTGCCGGCAGAGCTCCAGGGTGCGGGCCATCGGCTTCTCGCACAGCGCGTGCTTGCCGGCTTGCGCGGCCTTGATCGCGGCATCGGCGTGAAACTGTGTGGGAATGCCGATGATGACGGCGTCAACATCGTCCATCTCCATGAGCTCGTCATAGCTGCCACAACTACGTGGAGCGCCAACTTCCTCGGCGCGCGCCCTGGCGAGCTCCTCATTGGCATCGGCGATGCAGAGGATTTCGGCGCCGGCGTTGGCCTGGATGGCGGGGACATGAGCCTTGCTGATCGCGCCGCCACCGATCATTCCGAAACGAATCTTGTCCATAAAATGGTGCCTCCTGATTTAGATATAGTGACTACACATTTCCCTCACCCCTAGCCCCTCTCCCTCAGGGAGAGGGGAATCAAAGAGGCGAGGGCCGGGGAGAGCATATGTCTATCCAGCTCGGCGGCGAGGCAAACGTAGTCTCAACTTGCACGGCGAGCAATTACGAGATATACACAATTCCCGCAAGCACTCCTAGATATAGTCAAGCGCATGGTACTCCCAGCGGCAGCACGGGAAGGCCCCGGCCAGAGCGCTGATGTCGCCATCGGCCGCGCCATAGGCCGTGACCCGGTGCTCGCGAATCGCCGCTTGCAAGTCCAGGCGGCACAGCAATAGCCGCGTCAGGTGCTCTTCTTTGGTCTCCAGAGTGATGGTCTTGGCCGGTGCCGGCGGATCGTGAAGCAGGTAATCGGCCTCCGGCGTGAACGCCTCGATGCGGGTGTGGGCCAGCTCGGGCATTCGGCGCAAGGTCTTCTGGGCGAGGTCGGGCGGGTCGAGTAGATGGGCCATGATGAACATCGAGGCTGCGGCGCGGGTGCGGCCTATGAAGCCAAGCGAGCGGGCCACAGCGCAATAGAGGCCATCGTCGGGGCCGGAGATGCTGAGAGTCGTGCCCAGATCGGCTGCTCGCGCCCCCGCGGCCATGAACAGGTCATGGGCGATGAGCTGGTCGCCGCCCCGGGTTGCCATCTCTGCCACCTTCAGGTCCCCGCCATTGACCCATCTGGTCAACACAGCGTAGCCGGCCAGGCCGTCGTCATCTTCGGCCAGCGCGAAATGGAAATCGCTCTTCAGCTCGTCGTACTGCATGGACTGGAAGGCGCGGGCGTGATAGCCGGACACGCGCTGGGGATAGCCACCGAAACAGCCGTAAGCGCCGGCGAAAACGCCCAGCACCTCGGCTTCTCTGTTGAGGAACTCCTCGGTATCGCAGAAGCGCACGCCATCGCCTATCTGCCCACTGGGAGTCGGCCAGATAAGGTTGCGATAGAACACCATGTCATGGTGGCTGTTGCGGGCGTAGAAGCGGTAGCCGGCAGTGCGCTCGCCGCCGCGATAGACCATCATGGCATCGGCCTGGGCGGGCAGGAACTGCTTGGCGGCATCCATCAGCTTTGAGCCGATGCCCTGGCTGCGCAGCCGCTCCAAGACGCACACCGAATACTCGAAGGCGGCGCGGATGACCAGGCCCGGCCTGAGGACGAAGTCGCGGAAGTGGAAGGGGACAGCGCCGACGACCTTACCATCCTCAAGAGCGATGGAGGCGGTGATGGGCTGCCGGCTCCAGCGCTCCCAGGTCTCTATGTCTATGGCGTTGTCGCCGCTCCAGACGGTGTTATGCACCTCCACATAGCCGGGCCCGTCCTGGGGCTGATACTCGCGCACCTCGATCATTGTCAGTCTCACCTTCGCCGGGACTGCAGAATAGACCAAACAGTACGCCGTTGACCTCAGCAGACTAGCACTACCAGCTATTGTCCGTTGAGCCAAGCCAGCGGGTATTGACCGTACTCATAGAATGCCGAGTACAGGGCCTCGATGTTCTCAAAGGGCACGTCCTGGCCGACTTCGCCATGCAAGATGACACCGCCGTTGTAGCTGCCGAAGACGGCGATGGCCTCCTTGACGGCCTCGACGACATCCCCCGGCGTACCGTAGGGAATGACCCACTGGCGATCAATGTCGGTACGGATGCAGACGCGGCCGCCGCAGATCTCCCCCACGCGCTCGGTGCCCATACAGGGGTGCTGCGGGTTGAGGACCGTCACGCCGATTTCGATGAGGTCCTCGATGATTTCCAGGATCCAGCCGTCAACATGAAACCAGACATGCACGCCGGCATCGCGAGCGACCTCGAACATCCTGGCATAGCGGGGCTTGAAGAACCGCCGCCACATCTCCGGATGAATCAGCAGATCGTGTTGAGCGCCCCAGTCGTCGCCGAAGGTAATGCAGTCCACGCCCGCTTGCACGTAGCGCTCGATGGAATAGAGGTTGTATTCCACCATCCGGTCCGCCAGCTCGTGCACGCCAGCGTTGTCCTCGGCGAGGTCCATGAAGTAATTGGCCGGGCCGCGCATGTGCTGCATAAGCTGAAAAAAGCCGCCGGCGCTGGCATAGACGAACTCCTCGGGGTGGCGCTGCTTGACCTGCTCGGCGAAGTCCTGGTAATACTTGTCATCGGGATGGGACGGGAACTCGTAGCTCTGCCAGGCCTCCCAATCGGGAATCGCCGGCCTCAGCACCTCGCCGGAGGTATAGCCGCGCAGTCGCCGCCAAACCGTGCCCCAGTTGTCGGTCCATTCCACCACGTCATCCATGCTGTCGTCCTGCTGACGGGGACGGGTATTGGCTTTGACGGAGGCATTGCCGAAGTCGTCGGGGTACTGGTCGCAGAGGTCCAGCAACTTCTGGCCGTGGCGCCAGATCGCGCCCGGGAAAATGTAGTGATGAATCGGGCAGCGGTCGGGTCCGGTGAACTCGATGGCCGTCAGAACGCGCTCTCGGGCGGTCATTAGTGACTATTCACCTACTCCTGGCCGTAGCTTGCCCGCGCGAAGACCTGATTGACTATCAGCGGGTTGGCCGTCTGAATCAGCTCTTCGTTGCACCAGATGGCTAGCTCGTTGAGGCCGGCGTGCATGATCCCCGGCGGCACGTTTACTGTGTAGAACTCCCCTGCTTTCTCCGGTGCCGCCAGCAGCGTATGATTCAGCCGCAGCCATACCCGCTCCGGGTCGCCGCCCTGGGTCCAGACGGATATCGTAAAGGTGGCGTTGGGGTCATCGGCGTCCGGCCCCATCATCAGCGGCAGCTTGCGCTCCAGCTTGTCCAGGGGCGCCGGCAGGTGCGTCATCTCGGAGCCGTGATGACAGAAGCCGCCGTCGAAGCTCGGCTGGATGCTGTAGAGCTTGGCCTTGCCCGCCAGCACCGCCGGGTCGCCCACTTCATTCAGCGGCGCGTAGGTGACCTCGCGCGGCAGCGGACCGACGTTTTGGTCCTCCATGCAGAAGAGATTAAACAGGTAGATGCCATCGGCGCCTTCCTGCCAGTGATAGGCCGCGCCCGCCCGAACCGCCTCCAGCCATGTTTCCGGCCGGTGGGTGCGCTTCTTCCACCAGTGCGAGTACATGTTGGTGTTGGTTGAGGGGTACACCGGCACCCCGTACCGCTTGCCCAGCGCCAGCCATTCGTCGAGGCGCAAGCTATACGGCAGATACCCCAGGCCGACTACCAGCACGTCAATCAGCTCGTCTTCCAGCCACTGTCCGACATCAAGCCCCAACTCCAGAGAAACGCGGGGCGAATCGAACACGTGCACCGCCAGAGTATAGGGACGGCCCCGGGAGCGGCCGATCTCATCGAGGGCGCGGCGGACCTGCCCGATTAGCTCGGTCATGTCATCGGTATGGCGGCGCTCGGTACCCAGCGCGAAGTTCCAGACGAAGCGGGTGAAATCCAGCTCGTAGCCGTCGAAATCGTGGGCGGAGGCGTTGCGCTGAATGAACTCAAGCCGATGCGCGCGCACTTCGGGCCGTGAGAAATCGAAGGCGCTCCACAAGAAGCGTTCTGTCAGCTCCTTGGGTAGACTCCGGACCTCTTCCGGCGCGATCAGATATTCGGGGTGCTGGGCCTTGAGCGGATCATTGGTCTCCTCGTAGCTGTCCGCCATGAAGGAATCGTGGATGTCATTCATGCGCAACGAACCCCACACCTCGAGGCCATGCTCGTGACAGGCCGCGACGATGATGTCATTGGCCCGCTGCGCCGAGCCCAGATCCGGCCATACCTTGTACTTGTAGCTTTCACTCCACGGCGGGTCGCAACCATTTCCCACGCACCAGGCATAGGTATCAACATGGCTGTCGAAGGCCGGCGCAGTGCGAATGTCAATGAAGGACTGTGCATCGGTTACATGGTAATCATAGCCTTCGAAGGGGTACTGCTGGTCGCCGTCGTCGTTGTAGATGAGGCGGCGCGTCCGGTGTTTGTCGAAAACGGCCATCCCACTCACTCCTTGGCTCAACCGGTCACGAACACAGGCGAGCTCCACGCCCACGGCCCTGCGGCGGGGGCGATGTTGGATGGGTACTCCGGGAAGCCGCCGGGCATGGTCACCTTGGCGTAATACCACGAAGCCGGGGGCAGGTCGGGCAGCTCTTCGTCGAAGCTGGCGGGCAGATCGCTGAGCGTGGCTACGACCGCCCCATCGGCGAAGACCTCCACGCTTGCGACTTCGCGCGGTGCTTGGACGGCTATCCGCGCCGTGTAGGGGCCATCGCCGACAAGCCTCTCCCCCATGAAGGCCTCGTTTACCCAGAACTTCAGGCCGATGCGGGCACCGGCGGTGGCATAGCAGCGACGCTCACGGAAGGCCTCGATGATGCCGGGCAGCGTGAACTGCTTGACCCACAGGCCGGTCACCCCGCCGCCGAGACCGGGGGTGCGGCGATGGCCGTCGGAGGTGCCGACGAAGCCAACTATGAAGCCGTCGTTGAGATGCTCGTGGAAGCAGTCGGACTTGTTGATATAGTCGCCCCAGCCGCAGCAGACCTCCAGGTTGGCCTCGCGGTCGCTGTCGGTGAGGCGGAACTGGGCGTGCTGGGTGTTCATGATGCCGTTGGTGGTCTGAATCCAGGAGACCAGCGCCTGCATCGGCTGCTCGTGGTCGTACCAGCGCAGGATGCTCTGGTCGTAGGTCTCGAAGAGTATCGAGCGGTGCTGGGGTCGGACCGGCCCGTCCTCTGCCAGCGTCCACTCATAGGCGGGCACGGCGATGAAGCGGCCGTCGGTGGACCAAAGCTGGCTCAGCGCCATAGTATAGCGCCAGGCCTCGTCGGTCAGGCGGGTGCCATATATGTAATCATTGTCAGTGAAGGCGACGAAGTCGAGCTTGGCCTTGTCGCGGGCGTATGACAGCATCTCGAGCAGGTCGCCCTCGGCATCGGTAGAGAGCGCGGTATGGCTATGCGGGTCGCCGAAGATGAGTTGATAGGTGTCGCCGTCGTTTGCCATTGTGCGGTCGGCGGGCAGAAAGAACTTCCGCTCGGCGAGGTTGATCTGCCGCCATTGCTCAAAGCCACTGTCCGGCTCTAGCGACGGCGCGCCCTCGACCTCGACTGAGAGCACGACAACCTCGCCGCGTCCGGGCTCGGTATCGGGCACCCCCTTCTGAGCCGCGACGATGATGGCACCATCTACTACCCCCCGCAGCGCCGGGAAGTAATCCATGTAAGGCTCCTCGACGAGGCGGACCGGGTCCTGCCAGCGCCCGTCGGCGAACCTGCGGCCACAGAGAATGCCACTGACCTTGGTGGTGGAGCCATCGTGCGGCTCCTTACGCTCCCACAGCAGCCACACGCCACCGCGATCATCCGGCACGATATAGGGGCGTCGCCGGCGGCCCGGATAGCCCCAGACTCCCGCCTTGGGCTGCAAACCGTAGCGTAAATCGGCCACGACCTCGCGGACCCACTCGCCATTCTCCAGGCGGGCGCACTCGACTTCGTTGAACTGGTCAATCACCCCGTCGGCGTTCTCGACATCGCCGCAGCGCACCCACGCCAGCCAGGCGCTATCATCGGTATCGAAGCACACCGCTGGAAACAGCAGCGAGACCTCGTCGCCACAGAACTCGTGCTCATCACCATTGAGCATGCAGACAATGTCGAAGTATGGCTCAGCGGCATTGCCCGGTGACAGGTCCGGCGGTGCGTACTTATCCTTAGCCGCATCACGTAGCCGGTGTTCGGCAGCTAGCCAGTTGTCACCGTGCCAGGCGACGGAGTAGGCCGCGCCCTGCTTCTGCAGCGCCCAGGGCCGCCCTACGGCATGCACCATGCCGTCGCTGCCGATGCTGAAGGTGAGCTGCGCGCTATCGTAGCGGTCCCAGCCGACCAGGATTCCAGCCTCTCGCACCTCCACCCACAGGTGATAGACATCATGAGGGGTGTGCCTGCCGGCCATGTCCGCCAGTACCGTAATTCGTGCCATTGCTTACCTCCTGGAATGAGTCATTCCCTACTCGCCGCCCGGCACCTGCACCAGGAGTGAGGAAGCCGCGTCCTGTTCAATCTCCCTTGTCGCGTAGCTCAGCCTTGTTTGGCCGACCTTTCCCCTTTGATTCCCCCTTCCCTACCAGGGAAGGGGGCTAGGGGGTTAGGCGCTCTTGCCGTTGCCGCTGTCCCGTCTGCCAAACAGCCAATGCCAACGGCTGGCCCAGCCTTGAAAGCTTCGCTGCCACAGTTTCCGCCACTGCCTTGAAGGAAAAGCGGCGGGGCGCGGCAAAATTGTCTGTGTGCATTTGTGTAGAAATGGAAGGCGGACCAACCTGTAGCAGCGAGGTGGGTATGATGAGACAACTCTGTGCCATCGCGGCGCTAGTAATTGCCGGCACTGTCACCGCTCAGGCCGAACAGCAGGCGGTGATGCTGCATAGCTGCGATGACTTGACCGGATTCGTGGTAACCAGCAAGCCAGTGCGCCAGGACACGATGACGATCAACACTGAGGCGGCCTACCTCAGCGAAGGCCGGGGCAGCCTGCATCTCTACTCCGAATCGCCGGCCGAGGCCACAGGCAATACCTACGTCAGCGCGACCGTAACTCTCGAACCGGTGGATATGACCGCCAGAGCCTTGGCCTTCGATGCGTGGACCTCGCTACCCGAGCAAACCAAGGCGCTGTACGTGCGGGGATATGATGCCGGCGGCGACTGCGTGCTGAGCTGGTATAGCTGGGAGGCGCCGATGGGCAGGGAGAAAACCAGCTTCCGGCTTACGCCCGGCGAGTCCGGCAGCGGGTTGAGATGGGAGCAGAATTACCTGACCGGGACGGACGTCTCGGCGGTGGTCAAGCTGCAGTTCTACACCGGCACTCATGGCAAGGGGGTGCCGTTCGACATCTATATTGACAATCTGCGGGCGGTTGGAGCGGATGGAAGCTATCAGCCGGCTGCGACGGCCCAGGCGACCGCTGAGCCGGGCAGATTCAAGCAGATTAGTCCCCGAGCAACCACCAGCCAGGAGCTCGCCTCGGAGCAGGCGGCAGGCACGCCGGCAGCCAAGCCGCCGCAGAAAGTGTATATGGCCGAGGACCTGGCAGGCGTTGTGCTGGACTGGGGCAAGGACCGCGAGGAGACCAAGCTGGAGATCAACCGCGAGCCGGCCTACCTCAGCGAGGGCCAAGGCAGCCTGCATGTATCCAGTGTTTCGCCGCAGGACGCCACCGGCAATACCTACGTGAGCTTTGACATCGCCATTGAGGCGGTGGACCTGAACCGGCGGGCGCTGGTCTTCGACGCCTGGACCTCGGACCCGCAGCACAGCCAGGCGCTCTATGTGCGGGGCTATGACGCGGCGGGCGCATGCGTGCTGAGCTGGGCGAGCTGGGGAGGCCTGCTGCAGGTCGAGCAGACCACCTTTGAGCTAATTCCGGGCGTCTCCCAAGCGGGCCTGACCTGGGAGCCGAAGGAAGTCAAATCTGACGACATTTCGGCGGTAGTCAAGCTGCGGTTCTATGCCGGTACCCGTGATGCCGGCGTCGGCTTTGATATGTACCTAGATAATGTGCAGGCCGTCACTAATGAGACAAAATCATTCATGGACGTTACCGAGCCGAAGCGCCTGTATCCGGATACGCCGCTGGTGGTCGGCGGAGAGGCCCGGGCCATCATTGTGAGGCCGGAGGAGGAGAGCTGGCAGAGCCTGGCGGCTGAATTGGCGGCAGCGATAAAGGCAGCGACCGGCGCGCAACTGCCCGTCAAGCGCGCCGATGAGGTCTCCGACAACGACCTCGCCATGACTAATGTCATCGTGCTGGGCACTATCGTCAACAACCGCCGACTGCTGTATCCGTATTCGCACAGTCTGGTATTCGCCGATAGCATCTTCCCCGGTGATGGGGGCTTCGAGCTACGCAGCGTCCATGATCCCTGGGGCACCGGTAAGAACCTGATATGTATCGGGGCTTCCGATGCCGAGGGCGCCAGGTTAGGTGTGGAGGCGTTCAAGGCCTATGTCGTCGAAGGTGCCGACTTGATTCTGCCGCGAATGTTGGAGGTCAAGCTTACCGGTGCAGCGCTTGAGGCATATGGCAAGACCTTCAGCAGTCCACCGGATGAGAAATGGGAGCAGGCGCAGAAAGACCGCTGCGAAAACCATCTGCGCACCGCCGGCACGCGCGGGCTGTTCTCATTTGCTCAGAACATCGGCCGGACCTATGCAGTCACCCGCCAGGAAGCCTATGCGCGGATGTTCGTGTGGATGATCAAGCGCACCTATGAGAACTACCTCAGCGATCCGCAGACCTACGGCGGCCCCTGGGGGATGGATTCCGATTTCCACATCTACGGCGTGATCCCGGCCTGGGATGCGGTGGAGGAATGTCCGGCGATCAGTGACGAGGACCGCCTGGAGGTTGCCAAGATACTGTTTCGCTGGGTCAGTGAGGTCGGGCCGCGCAAGACCGCCCCAGCCAGCAGCCGGCGGGTGCGCTTCAACCACCAGACCTTCCCGGCCCTGGGCTGCCTCTACGCCGGCCAGTACTTCGACCGCTACTACCATGCCTTTGAAGGCGAGGAGTGGATCAAGGTCGCGGACGGGACCTTTCAATTTCAGTTGAATGCGACCAAGGCGCACTGTGACTGCAACTCCTACCAATGGCACACGCTGCACCACGTGATTCGCTACTGCCTGGCGCGCCCCGATCTGAGCTATTTCGAGAGCGGCAAGGTGCGGTTCAATGCCGACTACGCCATCCTCACGATGAACAATCTCGGCTACCAGGTGCCCTACGGCGATATCGGCGGCTGGGGACCGATTGGCGGCGAGATGCACATGCTGCGGGCTGCCGAGTGGTTCTACCGCGATGGCCGCTACCAGTGGGCGCTGGACAAGAAAGCCCAAGTGCGCAAGGCTGCGGGATTCAGCGACTTCTGTGCCACTACTACCGCCCCACAGGAGCCGGCGGACCTGATCGGCACCAAGGTATGGCCGCTGGACGGCTTGTGGTTTGACACCTTCGTAGGCGAGGAGCAGGTGGACCAGCAGCGCGCCTTCGATAAGGTGGTGTTCCGCAGCGGCTTTGCGCCTGAGGACCAGTACCTGCTGCTCGACGGGCTGGCCCGCGGCGGGCACGGCCACATGGATGCCAATGCCGTTCTGCAGTGGACCGAGCAGGGGCGCATCTGGCTGGCCGATGTTGACTACATCAAGTCGCTGCCGAAGTACCACAATGGCGTGCTGATCCTCCGGGAGGGGCAGTCGGCCAAGATCCCCGGCTTCTGCGAGCTGGAGAACCTGGCCGATTTGCCGAGTATGGGGGCCTCGCGGACGGTGCTGCGCAACTATGCCGGCGTTGACTGGCATCGCAGCGTGATCTGGCTCAAAAACCGCCTGTTTATTGCGGTTGATCGGATGGTGGCGCAGGAGCCAGGTGACTACAGCTTCCGGGCCGTGTGGCAGACCATCGGCAAGGTCCGGCTGGAGGGCTCGGTGATGAGCATCGAGCAGCAGGGCCGGCACGCCACCATTGCGATGACGCCCGACATGCACTGCCTGGTCAATGACGATGCCGCCACCGGCAGCAACTGGGGCGGCTATCCCTATGCCGAGGAGCCGGTGGTGAAGGTCTTCCAGGGCCTTGTCAACGCAAAGCTGCAGGCAGGCCAGCAGGTAAATCTATTTACGGTCTTGCATGCCTCCGGCGAGCAGCCGGCGGCAGTTAAGGTGGTGCGCCTAGGCGAAAATATGGCCGCGATCAGCGGTGCCGGGGACCCGATAATCGTCGCGGTGGCCGACGCGGCGGGGAAGGTGGTGCTGCCGGGAGCGGTGCAGGCCGAGGCCGACCTGATCGTGCTGACGCCCCAGAAGTTCTACGGCGCAGGCGTGCGCAAGATTGAGTTCTTGGAGCAAACGCAGACCTTCGCGGGTGGCGCGGATATGGAGGCCGACATCGCCAAGGGCAGTGCGCTATTCAAGACGCCCACGGTGACCGCCGCCGGTGCCGAGCAGACCAGCGAACGGGTTGGCTTCAAGCAAACCGCCCGGGCCTCGGATGTTGCGAGCCTGATGCAGCTTGTCATCAGCTCGCTCCCAGCTTCAGCAGGGGCGGCGACGGCCACGGTCCAGGCTCCCGAGCTGACCGAACTATGGAGCTACGCGGAGAGGCCAGAGGGCTATCTGCTGACCAATAATGCGGGAGTGCCGGAGCGGGTGCCGACGGTCCTGGAGACGACGTGCGAGCCGCCGCCACTGCCCGCCAACGTATTCTCCGGCACCGCCGGGGCCAATAACCTCAATAACATCACCAACGGTGGCGACACCGACACCGGCGACGCCGTGATGTGGGACGCCGACCAGGAAGTGACCATAAGTCTGCGTCTGGATAATCCCTACGACCTGGATAGCCTGCTGGTCAAGGCCTGGTACGCGACCTCTTCCAGCAAGAACAAGCTTTTCCAGATCGGCCGGCTGCGCTTGCTGGCAAGCACTGATGGCTTCGCTGAGGACATACGGACGCTGATAGATTTCAGGGATGAGGAGGAGCACGGCAACTGGGGATTTCCGGGGCATCAGCCGGAGGTGTATGAGTTCGAGAAGCTGGGGGCGAAGGCGCGGGACGTGCGCCTGATACTGACGCCGCGCCCCGGCACCGGCATCTACCTGGCCGAAGTTGAACTATGGGGCGACGGACCGGGACTGGCCGAAGCGCGGGCTAAGGTCAGAGAGAATGCGCCCGCCGCCTACCAGTTCACCTCCATCGCCTGCGCCGACCTCGACGGTGATGGGCGCGATGAGACCATCGCCGGCAGCACCAATGGCAAGGTCTGTTGCCTTGATGCGGGTGGCAGACTGCTATGGCGGTTTGACTGCAGCAGCCGGGTCAACAGCGTCTGTGTGGTGGACTTCAACGGGGACGGCAAGCCCACGGTCATCGCCGGCACCAGCGCCGCGCAGGTCGTGGCCCTGGACGCCACCGGCGCGCAGATCTGGGCCTACGACGTCCCGTTTTACAAGCGCCAGGGCAAGGTGGCGACGGTTTTCCCTGCCGACATCGGCGGCGAGGGCAAGCAGGTCGTCATCGCCGGAGCGGATAACTGGCGCTACCACGCCATTGACGCGACGGGTAAGAAGCTGTGGCACCAGGAGAGCGTACACCGCTCGACCGCAGGCTGCGCGGTGGACCTGACCGGCGACGGCAGGCAGGAGGTCGTGTGCGGCACGGAGTATTACTGGTGGCCGGTGGCGAAGGCGGAGGATGGCTCCAAACTGTGGGGCTATAGCACGCGCGGCGGGCCGGGCCTCAATGCCGTGGCTGCCGGTGATATTGACGGCGATGGGCGGCCTGAGGTGATCTTCGGGGGAGCCGATACGCAACTGCAGGTCGTCAGCGCCGAGGGCAAGCCGCTGTGGCAATTCAATACTGGCGATGAGGTGACCGGCGTACTGTGCGCCGATGTCAACGGCGACGGAGCTGATGAGATCATCGCCAGCTCCCTGTCGTTCAATGTGTATTGCGTGGATGGGGCCGGCAAGCTGCTCTGGCGAACGGACCTCGGCAACCAGGTGCGCACTATCGCGGTAGTCGCCGCGCCGGAGAGGCTCATGATAGCCGCCGGCTGCGACGACCGCGCGGTCTATCTGCTGGATGCCGCCGCCGGGACTGTCGCCGGTCGGTTTGCCACCGGCGGTAAGCTGGTCACTTTGACGAGCGGCAAGCTGCTTGATGGCGGCGGCCCACAGGTGCTGGCCAGCAGCCGGGATGGCAGTATCCGCGCCCTGCGTCTGCCTTAGCACTGACTTGCGCAAGTCCGCGCAGGTTGGCCAAATAAGCCCGGGAGATACGAAAGCTGATGCGCACATACGGGAAAGACTTCGCCGCCGTGTATATAGAGCGCTACTGCGGCCGGCAGGTCTGTTGGCAAAGCAGCGGGAAACTTGCGGCACGGCGCTGCATACCGGAGACCAAGTCGCATAGAGGTACGGAGGCTGAATCATGGCTGCACAGCTAGGCGTGGCGCGGACAAAGAGCGGTCTAGCGGTCAAAGGCGCCGACGAAACCATGCTGATTGAGTTCTGCACCCCGGCGATTGTGCGGGTACGCAAGTTCCCGGGCGAAGCAGCGCCGGTAAAGCACCTGATACGTTACCAGTTCTTCAGAGATGACTGGGCGGCGGCCGACTTCGAGTTCGAGGAAGCCGAACAGCAGGTCGAGATCCGAAGCCAGGAGATTTCCGTGACCGTGTCCTTGAGCACCGGAGCAATCTCAATCCGGGATAAGGAGGACACGGAGTTGCTGACCGAGGCCGGGCCGGCTGTCAGTGGGCCGGAGCCGGGATTCCGCACCGACTTCGAGCTCCCATCGGAGCGGGCCTTTTTCGGCCTTGGCGACCAAAACCGCGACCGCATCGAGCACCGCGGACAGCTCGCAGACTTGTGGATCCGCAATGTCACCTGCTACCTCCCGATCCCCTTCCTGATGACCAACGACGGCTTCGGGCTGCTCATCAACACGACGCGCCGGACCTCGGTGGACCTCGGCGCGACCGATGACAGCCGGTTCGGCTTTGCGGCAGACGGCGACAGTCTCGATTACTATTTCATCTACGGCCCCTCGCCGAAGCAAGTCATCGGCCGCTACACTGAAGTGACCGGCAAGCCGTTCATGCCGCCGAAGTGGGCGCTGGGACTCTTCTTTATCTGCCGAACCCAGGCCGATGCCCGCGAGCTGATGGATGACTGCTACATTTTCCGGCGCGAGGGCATTCCCTGCGACGCGGTCAGTCTCGAACCGGGTTGGATGGAGCAGAATTATGACTTCTCCCTCGATAAGAAGTGGCACCCGGACCGCTTCCCGATTGCCTTCTGGTCGGACCGCTCACAGTCCGCCTTTCTCCATGCCATTCACCGCATGGGCTACAAGTTCGGCCTGTGGCTGTGCAGTGGGTACGACTTCACCTACGAGGAGGAACGCCGCCTGGGGAGGACACTGGCGGCGCGCGGAGAGCAGCAGGCCCATTCCGCCAACGACCTCCTGGGGGATGAGAAGCTGCAGGAGCAAGCGCGCCTGGATAAGGTGACCCGACCTGAGGAGCCGTGGTTCGACCATCTCAAGCAGTTCGTTGACCAGGGCACGGACTTCTTCAAGCAGGACGCGTCATCAACGGTATGTCCTCCGCCTGACCGGCTGCATGGCAACGGCCTGACCGATGCCGACATGCACAACCTGGCACCGCTGATGTACGCGCGGCAGATGTATGAAGGCTTCCGCGAGCATACCGGGCGTCGGCCGTTTGTATTCTACTGCCTCGGCTGGGCGGGAGTGCAGGCACATGCCGCGACCTGGGCCGGCGATACCGGCGGCGAGCACAACTCCGCGATGGCCTCACTCAACCTCAGCATGACCGGCCACGGCATGACGAGCTCCGACATGCACGTCTTCACCCGCGAAGGCCTCCACTTCGGCTTCCTCCAGCCCTGGGCCCAGATCAACTCATTTTTCTGCTGGTATCATCCCTGGTATCTCGGCGATGAGATGAAGCCCATCTTCACCTACTACGACCGCCTCCGTCACCGCCTCATTCCGTACCTCTACTCCAGCGCCTGGGAGGCCCACACTACCGGCACGCCCTTCCTGCGCGCAATGCCGCTGGAGTTCCCCGAGGACCCGGCAACCTACGATCTGCACTGCCAGTACATGCTCGGCCCGACTCTGCTGGTCGGCATCTTCACTGACCGCGTTTATCTCCCCGCCGGGGATTGGTACGACTTCTGGAATGATGAGCGCATCTGCGGCGCGCAGTGGTACGAGCCCGACATCCCCGCCGATCGGGGCGGACCGCTGCTGGTACGCGCCGGCGCAGTGCTGCCGATGACCAGAGACATGGACTATGTCGGCCAGCAGCCGGACGACGAACTGACGCTGCATGTCTATTCCGGCCCCGCCAGTGCATTGGAGCTATACGAAGACGACGGCATCAGCCACCAGTTCGAGCAGGGCGCGCGACGGATTACCAGGATCACTCAGGAGACCACCGCCAACGAGACCGTCGTCGCCATCGGTGCGGCAGAGGGCACTTTCGACGGAGCCGTCACTGTCCGCAGGATTCGTCTGGTCGTGCATTGCGTACCGCCGCCCTCGGGCATCGAGATGAACGGGAATCTACTCAGCGCAAGCGAGATCGGCCCGGCCCCATCCTGGCACTGGGACAAGACCACCCGTGCTCTCACCATCGAACTCGGCAATTGTAATGTGAGCGAGCCAATCGCCCTGAACATATCGCACTGAACCCGCCGTTAGCGTTTGCAGGGGCGAAATGCCTATTGCATGTATGGCTGGCGCCGTATATAATGTTGTGAAAGTTGCCCCGGGCCAAGGGGCGCTTTAGCGCTGGCGTAAGCAATGGTAGGTAGTTGCGCGACAGGGAGAGGATGATGCAGATGGTGAAGATGCTGAAGCAGAACTCGTTTCTGTGCTTGCTTGCTGTAAGCGCCGTGCTGATACTGGTATTGCCCCGGGCAGCAAGGGCGCAGATAGACGGTACCCTGAACCTCAAGTCGGGGCGGGCGTACCAGGGCCCCGCACTTACCTGGGCTGAGGTGCGGTTCTGGGCATCCAGTAACGAGACAATTGCAGTCGGCGTGACCGACGATGTCGGCGACAGGACAGAAGGCTCGCTAGCCCTGCTTGAGATTGACGTCGGCGGGAGGGATCCTGTAGCGAATGTGGTTCGGGCATCTAAAATGCGCCTGCTAGCTGTAGATTTCAAGCACCAGGTCTCCGAAGGTGACTGGACGGTTGCGGTCAATCCGGGTTTGGAGCTTGCACTATCCCAGCCCACCGGTACCAACACGGCATCGGGATTTAGCGCCGATTGGGGCGACGCCATCCCCACGTTGGGGGTAGTCATGGAGCGAGTTTACGACGACTCCACGTTGATCATCAATCCCAAGATGGCTAAGTGGCGCAGCTCGTCCGTTGCCACCAACAACCAGGTCGTCAGGGGCTTCGGAACGGTTGTGGGAATCGGTGTGGGCTTGGAGAAGCCAATGAACCCGCGGCTGCAGCTCAACGCGGACGTTACAGCGATCATCGGCGGCAGAAACACGATCAACGAGGACACCAACAGGGTTGGCAAAGACCTGGTATGGGGCATCGGTGCCTCGTATCTCGTTTCCGAGACCCGCCCCACGTGGCTGACAGTGTTCAGCTCCAATGCGTTTGGCCCTACCGGTGCCACTTCACTACTGGCGACTCCGGATAACGCTGCGTGCTTCGGCGTGCGGCTGGACTCGATATTCTAAGAGGGAATAGGAGAGGATAGAAGATGAGAAGACAGCTACCTGTGCTAAGCGTTGTACTTGCGGTGCTGATCATAATGGTCTGCGGATGCTCCGGTGGACTGTCGCCAACCCTGCCCTCACCTGATGGCGGTGGCGGAGGCGACACGGGTACCAACACCATCACTACCACTTCGGAGGGAGAGCTGCTGCCCTCGGGGCTAATCGCAGACAACTTCCAGGTGACGCTGAACGGAGACCCGACAGTCGTCACCCAGGCCATACCAGCCCGCATTGGCGGGCTCTCAATATGCTTCATCTTCGACACCACAGGTTCCATGGGCAATGCGATTGATGGGGTCAAAGAGAGCATCGTGGAGTTCGCCTCTGAGTTCACGGACTTTGAGAAGGTTTACTGGTCGGGAATGGAGTTCGGAGATGGAACCCCATCCGACGGCACCAACACATGGGACTTTTCGTTTCCTCCGACGGATCCGGCGGATTTGACCGAAGGGGAGAGAACTCTGGTACAACCGAGCGAGAACCTCAACGACTTGCAGGCCTGGTTGGAGGGCCTCCAAGCCATCGGTGGAGGCGATGGGCCCGAGAACCCGCTGAAGGCTCTGATGGAGGCCAAAGACACGATGGTTTGGCCGGAGGTGGGAGCTCGCCACTTTATCGCGATCACTGACATTGGCGCTCACCAGCGTAGCGACCCGCCACCAGACCCCCAAGACAGCTATCCCCGTCCGGACGGCGAGCCCTTCTGCCCCTGGATGGGCTCCGAGGTTCTGGCAGCGTTCCGCGGCTGGGGTATCATCCACGCCGTTAGCCCTGATTATTCGGGATTCTGGACGGAGCAAGAAGCAGTTGCAGCCAACGCGCCGGGTGCCGAAGTAACGCCCAGTGTCATCATTCCCTGGGCAGGCTGGGATATCCGCGAACTGGCCGATGGCGGCCCTCCAGAGAGCCGAACTCACGAGGGAACGGGTGGCAAGTGGACTGCGCTGCTATACGGCCAACTCATTGATCTGACCCAACTGGGAATTGCTGACCTCATCAAGCAGAGCTATACCATCGTGTACAAACGCCCGCCGGACATGGTCTCGGCCCATGTTGTCATCACCGCGACCTACACTGAAGATGCTAACCCAAAGACGGCAACGTTCGACCTGGGTGAAGTAACTTTCTGACAGACGCACGCTCTCACCACTCGTAAGTCGGGCGCGGTTTTCAAGGCCGCGCCCGCTCGTTTTTCCGATTGGCGCAACCGGCTTTGCCGTCTAGCTTCCCGACCATGCGCTTTTCTCGAGAGGAAAGGCCTCGCCTTTCGACGAACCCTCACCTGACACAGATACCGGGAAACCGATGCTCTCGGGCCCGCGCTTCAACCCCGGCATTCCATAAGGTGACCACTAATGAGCCAGGACACTTCACGGCCTGCAGGAATCGTTGACACGGCTAACAGCCCTCACGCGCGATTGCAGGGCGTGCCGGTCGGAGCGGTGAAGATGGGCGAAGGCTTCTGGAAGCCGCGCCTGGAGGCGAATACGCAGGCCAGCATCCCCGCTCTGTACCGGCTACTGGAAGAGCGCGGCGTGGTGGACAACTTCCACCGGCTGGTCACAGAGGAGGATATTGAGCGGCGTGGCCCGCGTTTCACCGACTCCGACCTGTACAAGTGGATTGAGGCCGTGGGCTTCGCGCTGCAGTCGGAGAAGCTGCCTGAGTTGCAGGGCACACTGGATGAGCTGGCCGAGTTGCTCGCGGCTGTCCAGGAGCCGGATGGATACCTGAATACCCACTTCATTGAGCAACAGGCGGAGCAACGCTTCCAGGGCATTGATGAGGCCCACTCGCACGAGCTTTACTGTGCCGGCCACCTGATGCAGGCAGCGCTAGCCTGCTACCGAGCCGATGATGACAGCCGGCTGCTGGAGGTGGCCTGCAATTTCGCCGACCTGCTGGTGGCGGTGTTCGGCCCCGGAGGTCGGACCGATACGGACAGCCACCCCGAGATAGAGATGGCGCTGGTGGAGCTGTATCGGGCGACCGGGCGGCCTCAGTACCTGGAGCTGGCAGGCCGGCTGCTGGAACGCCCGCTGCAGACGTATGGTTTGCCGCCGCTGGCGGAGCGGAAGGCGCTGTCCGGCCACTGCGTGCGCTCCGGCTATCTGTGCTGCGGCGGCGCCGATTACTATGCCGAAACCGGCGATGCCCAGATGCTGGCTAGCCTCAATCGCCTCTGGGACGATCTGGTTAGTGGCAAGATCTATATCACCGGCGGGGTCGGGGCGCGCTATGCAGGCGAGGCCTTCGGCGATGCCTACGAGCTGCCCAACGCGCGGGCCTATGCCGAAACCTGCGCCCAGATCGCCCATTTCATGTGGGGCTGGCGAATGCTGCTGATTAGCGGCGAAGCCAGGTTCGCGGAGGTCATGGAAACCATCATCTACAACGGGTTTCTGTCCGGGGTGTCGCTGGCCGGCACCGAGTACTTCTACAGCAATCCGCTGGCCGCTAATCCGGGCACCGGAGCCACGCACCCCAATGCCGAGGGCGGCTGGGTGCGGCAAGCCTGGTGGCCGTGTACCTGTTGCCCGCCGAATGTCGAGCGCACCCTCGCCTCACTGCCCGGGTATCTCTTCAGCACCAGCGCCGATGGCATCTGGGTGCATTTCTACGACGCCTGCGGGGCCGAGCTTGAGCTGGAAGATGGCACCCCGGTGCAATTGCAGGTCGAGACGGGATACCCCTGGCAAGAGGATGTCAGAATCACGCTCAATCCGCCCGCTAGCGCCGATTTCACTCTGAGGCTGCGCATACCGGCCTGGGCTGAGGGGGCCACGCTGCTGGTAAACGGTGAGCCGGCGGCTGAAAACCCCAAGGCCGGCGATTACCTGGCTGTGCAACGTAGCTGGCAGCCGGGCGCTAGCGTTGAGCTGCATCTGCCGATGGCGGTGCGGTTCACGCAAAGCCACCCGTATGTAGCCGACAACTACGGCTGTGTTGCGATTCAGCGCGGGCCGCTGGTATATTGCTTCGAAGCTGTGGACAATCCGGAGGTGCCGGTGCGGGATCTGCATCTGGCTGATGACCGCCTGAAAACCAGGCATTGGCAAGTCGAGTATCAGCCGGAGCTGCTGGGGGGTGTGACGGTACTGCGGGGCGAGGGTTTGCGGCCGACGCTGAGCCTGCAGGATGGGCCACTGTATAGACCGGCCACCCTCGGGCAGACCACAAGCTGGCAGCGCGTGCCGGTCTGCGCGATACCTTACTACGCCTGGGCTAACCGCGGCGAGGCGGCAATGCGCGTGTGGGTGCCGTTGCTGCGCAGTGCGACCACAACCTAGCCGCTGTAGAAAGGGAGGCCGCTGACAAATGCGTTACCTGACAACCATTCTCGCCTGTATCCTGGTGGTGTCTAGCATGAGCATGATCTTGGGGACAGATTTGCCCGATCCCTGGGCTGAATCCGAGGAGCCGCAAATCGGCCCGGCGCCGGTGCCGGTGATGGAGCAAGTTTTCTGGGTCCAGCTTCCCCTCGCGCCCGATGTCGAGGTGGAGGTGGCAGCCCCTGAAGGCGTCAAGCTGCTGGATAGAACCAAGCCGGGCCAGCGCAGCTTCACGCGCCTTTACTTCCGCGCCGACCGCGGCATGAAAAGTGCCCAGATTACCCTGACACCCGCCGGCGGCCAGAAGATCTCCGTACCGCTCACGGTGAAGGCCTACCGCGAGGACATCGAGGAGCATATCAAGGCGGTGCCCGGCGTTGATTTCTCGGCGCGCAAGCAGGGCCGCTCATACTACACCGACGAACTAATCGCCATTGCCAAAGAGAACATGGAGGCCTATCCGGCGCTCGTAGATGGGCTGCAGGCCAAGCGCCGCTTTGACGAGATGAGCGATGACGAACTGTGGCGGGCCTATCCCTCCTGGAACGTGCCTCGACAGTGTTACAGCAACTGGCCGTGCCCCAAATGCGGAGAAGTGATCTTCCAGAAGAGCGGCTTCTATCCCTGGGGGCGGAGCTACGCGGACCCCTTCAAGGCCAAGTGTCCGGTGTGCGGCCAGCTTTTCCCGACCAACGATTTCGCCAATGACGACTTCACCAGCGGCGAGTACCCCGACGACGGCTGGGGCTATGACCCGGGGACGGGCCGGGCTGAGGCGATGGCCTGGGTCGCCTACTACAATCACCACGTTGTCTGGCAAACCGGCGGATATCTAAACGACATGGCCCTGCGCTATCTGCTTTTGGGCGATGAAGAGACGGCCCACCGGGTGGGCATCTTGCTGGGCCGGCTGGCCTACGTCTATCCGGGGCTGAATTACCGCTGGCAGCAGGCGCGCAGCAGATATCTGGGTAGGACCGGCCGCGCACTGGTGGACGGCAACTGGGAGCGCAATAACCTGCTGGTGCCGACGCTGCGGGCCTATGACGCCATATTTGACCATATTGACCAGGACACGGAGTTGGTTGAGTTCCTGCACAGCAAGGACCCGACGATTAACTCCCCCGCAGATGTCAAGGCGCTGCTGGACACCTACCTGGTGCAGGTATTCGGCTGGGATTGGATGCGGCGCGAGCTTACCGGCGGCAGTCAAGGCTCACGGGAACAGGACATGGCCGAATTCATCGTCTGCGCGAATATGGGTGAGATCAGCGACCGCTGGCTCGAAGAGCTGTTCACTCACGCTTGGAACGGTGGCCTCAACAAGGGCGGCTTCGACGACGCCGTGATGGTCAATGCCCTTTCCCGGGAAGGCCATACGCTGGTTTCGGGTACAGGATATGCCATCGGGTATCTCAACAGCAAGTCGGACATGTCCGAGATTCTCTCGCGGGTCAAGTCGGAGAAGTGGGCGGCGCGCTGTAACCTGTATGACGAGAAATTATATCCCAAGCTGCGGGCGGAGTACGACCTGTGGATAGATATGCTGCTGGCCGGCCAATTCATTCCTCAGTACGGTGACAGCGGCAACGGGCGGACAGCGAGGGCCCCGGACGGAATGCCGGCCAATCATTTCCGAGCCTATGCGCGGGCCTATGGCCGCTGGCCGGATGACCGGATCGCGCGGGCGATCCACCTCGCAGGTGAGAAGCCGCCGCAGTTGTTCGAGCCGGACGTGTGGCCGCACGTCCAAGCGCAGGTGGCCAAGGTTGGGCCCGAACCGCCGCTGCAAAGCCGCGTAATGGACGGGGCCGGCTTTGTCATGCTCGAATCGCGGTCTGATGCCGAACAGCTCGACAACCGCGCGGCCATCGCCTTCCGCTACGGCTATGGCCAGGGCCATCAACACCAGGATAATCTGAATGTCGAGATCTTCGCCAAGGGCGAAAGCCTGGCGCCCGAGCTGGGCTATCCCTGCTGGGCCCATCCGCTGGGCGCCACCGGCGATACCGCGCATCACTGCACCGGCATGATTGACCGGTCCCGACAGTATAACGGGGCGATCGGTAAGGGCTGGCTTGAGATGTTCGCCAAGGCTCCGGAGGCCTCTTTCGCTGATGTGGCCTCAGCCCCCGCCGGCTTCCCCAACCGCATGTTCCGACGCGCGGTGTGTCTGGCCGATGCGCCGGATAACAACGTCTATCTGTTCGACGTGCTGCGGCTGGCCGGCGGTACCACTCGCACCTATTGCTTCCACGGCCCGATGCACGATGACTTCACCTCCAACCTGCAGTTCGGCCCCAGGAGCGAGGAGCCGTTCCACCTCACCAGCGTGAGCCGTAGGCTCAATAACAACATCCTCGAGCCGCAGGAGGCGGAGGCGGACGGCGATGTCTGGGCCGACTGGAAGTTCCGTGACAAGGTCCTCCATATCCGCCTGGGCATTCTCGGCCAGCCGCCCGCGACAGGTACGGAGCCGGTCGAGCGCAAATGCTTCACCGCCCGCTATGCCAAGACCGATGTTCCCGACATCCGCTTCCTGTTCGCCGAAGAGGCAGCCGAAAACGGCGTCAGCGAGTTCGTCGCCCTGTGGCAGCCGTACACCCAAGCCCCCTTCATCCGGAGCATCGAGCGCCTGGAGGTGCAACCGAGCGGCGATGTGGTGATGGGGGAGTTCAGCCCCGTGGCAGTGCGAGTGACCCTGGCAGGTGGGCAGGTGGACACCTTCATCTATACCCATGATCCGCAAGCCGAACTGCGGGTCGGGGACCTGGAGTTCCAGGGTAGCTTCGGGTACTGGTCGGAGCAGGAGGGCAGGTTGCGCTGTCTGCATCTCGTCAACGGGACCAAGCTGGCGCAGCGCGGCCAGGGCGTAATCGAGGCGGTCCCCAGCTTCCGGGCGACAGCGACCGCCGTGGACCTGGTCGCCAACACCGTCACCCTGGATACCGAGCTACCGGTGGGCAAGGCCCTGGCCGGGCAGATGATCTACTTCCGCAACGGGCCGCACCGGACAGCATACCACATCGTGGAGGTGACCGAGCCGGGGAATCTGGTCAAGCTCGACCTCAACGCGCTGATCTATCGGTCGAAGATCGAAGGTGTCGGGGAGAAGGACAACTGCGTGCTGTGTGAGATGCCGTTGGTGATGCCTCCCAGCGGCGGGCCGGAGCCATATAGCTACTATGACGGGGCCTTCGTCACCGGCGAGGACTTCCAGGCGGCCTACCGGGTTAGCGGCATAGAACCGGGGAAGCTGTTCCTGGACCGGCCGGTGGACCTGAGCCAATTCCCCGACGCCGATGGCGATGGCAGGCAGATGGTCTATATCTACGACTTCGGCCCGGGCGAGCAGGTGACGGTGTATAACTCGGTCTTCGCCGACTTCACCGCCGGCCAGGTCACCAAATCCGCCGCAGCCGAAGTCCAGGGCATCTAGGCCAGATTATTGACCGACGCGTAGCTCGGCCTGCCCTGCGCCTGGCGCAGGGCAGGTGAGAACTGAGCATGCCAAGTGTGCTCAGTTCTCAGCTTCCAGCCCGAGACCGCTACTTCAGATAGACCACCGCATAGGCCTGGAGAGCGTCAGCGGGAACGGTTATGCGGTAGGCGCCGTCCGGCTGGGCGACTACCGTCGCGGCGCGCTGTCCCTGGTAGTCCGGCGAGACCACCCGGGCGTGCGAGAGCGACGGCACCCGTAAATCGAAGACGATGTCCTCAGCGAGGCTGGGGAAGGGCTCACTCTCTTTCTTGTCCGGGATTATGTCGCCGGGCTTGAGATTGACGCCGGTGGCGTTGAGCAGGTGCACGGCATAGCCCTCGCCCACACGGTAAGCCGCCAGGAGCACTTTCTCCGGCACGGCAATAGCCTCAACCTGCAGCTTTGCGCCGAGCGCCTGGCGGACCGTTGCCAAGAGCAAGTCGCAGGCGGGTTCATTAGGGACAAAGGTATACTCCTTGCCTGGAGTCTGCTCCGGCTGGTAGTTGAGGCCTCCCGGCTGGAGCGCTATATAGAGGCACCTGCCGGGGCCGACCTCGTTTGCGACCACAGCGGGGGAAATGGGCTTGCCGGCGGCGTCCACGACATTGGCCAGTAGCTCAGTCCCCACGCGCGGCGTCACCTGAATCGCTCCCAGCTTGATCTCAAACGGCTCCTGCTCGCCGACTTGGAGCTTGCACGGCCCGCGCACCCATGTGCCGCCCTCGACAAGGTCAACACCGACAAGATCGGCAAGCTGGAAGTTCTCCTGCTGGAAGCCGTCTTCGTCACACAGCGACGCCCGCGCGGTCATAATCAGACTGCCGCCGGAGTTGACGAACTCGCGCACCGCCGCCGACTGCTGCGCGCTGAGGCACTCGGTTGAGGCCAAAATCAGCAGCTTGTACTGGCTCAGAATCTCGGGGCGCAGGTCGTCGTCAAGGATGACATCATGCTGAATATGGGCATCGGTGAGCACCTCCGAACAGCCGAGGAGATCGGAGCTGTGGCTCGTATTGCGGTTGTACAGGCAGGACTGCCGCGAAAAGAGCAGAGCTATTTCGCTGAGGGGCCGAGCCTGCTTGCCATCCATCTTGTCCCGCCAGTAGATGAACGGCGTCATGTCGTGCCCCTGGATCGAGGCCATCCATGGTAACTGGCGGTTCATCTGCAGCAACGCCCAGCCGAAATAGGCGAACTCTGGCCGACTAAGATGATAGACCAGCCCATAGATGGGCCGGTCGGAATGGTTGCTCAACGCCGCCTTGATCTTGCGGTAGGCATACACGGGCCGGTAGCAGTCGAAGACGTTGCGGCTCATGATCTCTGTGCCCAGGAAATCGCAGTAGCGCCCGTGCTCCGTGAGGTCGGCACCGAATTCCTGCGCGGCCCACCGCGAGGTGAACCCGTAATGGGTGGTATATGTCAAGATACTGCCCTGGGGATTGACCTCATCGAAGACCTCGCGGATGCCCTTGAAGAACTCGGCGGTTTTGCGGATCCGCCACTGCTCCCAGGCAGCCCACAGCTTGCTGTCGCGGTTATGAAACACCGTGCCGTCGTCGGTGTAGGGCAACACGTAGCCGGTTTCCTCGGTGAACTGCCGCCGGCAATGCTCACATCCGCACCAACCCTTCTTGTAGAAGGTCACCTCATCGAGCATCGCGCCGTCTATGCCGGTATTCTTCGCGTATTGGCGGAACCAGTCGTAGTACCAGCGTTTGAAGTCCGGATTGGCCGGACAGAACATCGCCGCGACCTTGCCCGTCACGATATCCCTCTGGAGCCAGTCTGGGTGCTCGGCCATCATGTTGTAGCCGGTGCCTACCGCTAGCATCAGCGGCACATCGTTATGCTCGATGACGCGGACGCCGTGACGGTGCGCGACCTCGCAGATCATCTTGGTATTGCGCTCGATCATCGGCCACTTGTCGAAAAAGGTGAGGCGGTAGTGCAGCCCGTTGCAGATGACGGTGTTGAAGCCCATCTCCACCACTTCTCGTATGCGGCGCTCGATCTGCGGATAGGTATTCAGCTCATTGCAGCTACAGCCATTGCTACCCGCGAAGCTGACCATGGACATGCTCCAGCGCCAGTCGTCGGGCCGGCTGGTGGCTATCTGCTGCGGCGCGGGGCCGGGCTTGCCCGGGTCAACTTCCTTATCCGGAGTGGGTATGTCCCTAATGAGCCACATACCGCGGTCGAATGCATAGTCCTCATATTCAGTCAAGAAGCGCTGCAGGATCAGGGCGCTGATGCCAAAGGCCTTTTCGGCGTTGAAGCCAAGCTCCAGTTTACCGTCGCGCAATCGCACCGGCCAGGTTACTGACTCCACCTTGCCGGCTTCAGCGTGCAGGTCACTACCGACAGCTTCCTCGTTGGCCGCTAGCGAGAACGGTCCCAGCGGCTGCTCGGCCCCGAAGCGCACCGTCGCCAGGTAGTAGCCGGGCAGCGTCTCGACCCGCAAGGTGCCGCGCTTGCCGGTGACCATGCCACCGAGAATCGCCGGAGCTTGCGCCAATTCAGTTTTCTGTACCCATCCGTGCTTCCTTGATGGCGAATACGGCTGCAGGGCCATACTCTGAAACCCTTCGGGAGCCGGTTCGTAGAAGGCCAGCGCTGCAGTAGTCTCGGGAACGGCCACATACTGCCAGTCGTCCTGCTGGGGGTGGACCTCGTCGTAGTTATACTCCCCTTCATAGATGAGCACCTTGGCGGTCTTCATGCCACCGTACCAGGGCGTGGACATCCCCACGCTGAAGACGAAGAAGTCGCCCTGCTTGGTGAGCGACCAGGCGCCGCCGACCATTTCTTCGGTGCCCGACCAACTGGGATAGACGGAGCGCCCCTTCGGAACGAAATCCATGACAATGCCGCCGCAGGGCCCGGTCAGGGCCAGGTAGCGAAGTTGCCCGGCGATGGTGCCATCTTGCTGATCCGCCTTCAAGGTGCCGGAGACTACCTCGCTACTAGCGTATGGTTTATCGCCCGTGAGGGCCTTGAAGGAGGCGCCATCCAGCCGTTGCGCCGGTATGTAGAAGGAGTAGGCGATCCCATTCAGGCCCTCGTTCCGGTAGGCGTACAGCCGGAAGCGGACGGTTAGCTCGAAAATATCATCCCTGACTGATGCCTCCTTGCGATAGTCCAAGGTGTCGCTGGTCATGCGATATACGTTGACTGCTCTGCCGGCAGCGGTTGGCGACACTACCACCTGATCGGCGCTCTCCCAGCCGTCGTTGGCGGTCAAGCTGTCACGGGCAATCAGCGGCGCGCCGGCATAATCCAGACGCAACTCCGCGGTCTCTGCCAAGCTCAAAGGTCCTGCCAGCAGTTGTGAGCAGAGAGCAAGCATAAGCGCAGCCACGACGGCAATCGGAAGAACGACAGTCCAGCCTATGTCTCCATCCATTCTGCGCATGTGTGTCTGATTCTCCTCTCGGATTGCTCTCAGTTGACCAGGGTGGCGTCGCGGCTGATGCCCCAGCGCGAGTTCTCAATCAGCGGGTCGGGCCGCCTGGGATCATCGGCATTGGCGGCCTTCCACTGGTCCAATTCAACGCAAAGCTGTGCTGCAAGGTCGGGCTTTTCTGCGGCCAGGTCCACGCTCTCGCAGGGGTCGGCGGCTAGGTCGTAAAGCTCCACCTGCGGCGCCTCGGTCCAGGCCTGGTTGCCTTCCTCATCATAGAGGGATGCCAGGTCGGCGATGGCGTCGGCGTAGGTGCGCACCAGCTTGAGGCTGCCCCGGCGCAGCAGCCGCTGCGGCGCGCCGCAGTAGGCCCCACACGCGCCGACTAGCTCGTGGGGGGCAGGCCCGCCCACCATCGCCGCCAGCAGGCTGGTGCCGTCCATTTCGTCAGGTACTGGACGGCCCAGAAGCTGCATAATCGTGGGGGCCAGGTCGGTACCGTGTACCGGATGCTCGATGACTGACTCGGCTTCGAGGCCGGGGACATGCACAATCAAGGGTACGTGCATGGTGCCCTGATATACGCCGCGGGCGCGCCAGGGATCGGGCCGCCCGAAGTCGCCACGCCCATGATCGCTGGTCACGATCACCACCGTATCCTCCGCGATCCCCAGATCCTCCAGCAAGCTCAGCACCTCACCGACCCGCTCGTCCACAAAGCGGGTAGCGCCGTCGTATTCGTCAATCGGTTCGCGGCCCAGCTCCGCCACCGCACTCGCCAGACCAGCGCCTTGGACGTATTCTTCTCCCGAGGCCGCCGGCACGGTCGGCAAGGCGAGCTGGCGAAACGGCTCGTTGTACTTTTCCGGCTGGGTGAACGGCCCGTGCGGGTCCCAGTAATGCACGAAGAGGAAGAAATCGCGCTGGTGGTTGGCCCGCAGCCACGGCAGTAGCTCGGCATTAATCGCCGCTCCACGAGTATAGTGAGCACGGGAAGCCGCAGTGCCAGTGGCATTCATCAAATGCTGGTAGCCGCGCGCGAACCAGTTGGGATGGCTGGCAAAGTTTATCAGGTTATCAACCGCCGCGGTCAGGAAGTCCTCGCTCCACAGCCGCTCCGCAAGCGTCGGGCATTCATCATCCAGAAAGATGCTGTGGCAGTTGGGCGCACTCCAGGGGTTGATCACCACTCCGTGGTTAAGCGGCAGCTTGCCGGTGAGCATGCTGGTGAACGAGGGCACGGTGCAGCAGAAGGCAGAGGTGCAGTCGCTGAAGCGGGTGCCCTTCGCCCCGAGCGCGTCAAGGGTGGGCGAAGTTTCCCTGGGGTACCCGTAGCCTCCGAGGTGATCGGCCCGCAGCATGTCCAAAGCTATCAGGATCAGCTTTCTGAATTGTCGCATGGGCAGTTTCTCCTTGTGTTATCCGGCTCGCCGGACTGGCTACAGCTACGGCTATCAAGACGCTCTCAGGCCACCCGCAACGGGCTTCCGCCCGCGCCAGCCCGAACAATTCACAAGCCGCGTGGCTCGGCCTGAGCCGGGTGCCTTTTCACCACGCTCATCTATGGAAAGCGAAGTCAAGGCAAAAGTTGTCCCACGTGCGCCGGCGAGATGGCTTGAATTCGCCAGGGCGCTCCCGCTAGATATTGGACAGTTGGCGGTGTGGTTTGATGGCAGCGCATCAGGTGAGCTCTCAGCTTCCAGCCCGAGGTCGTTAGCGATGACAGAGTGTCATTTTGCGCCACTTAGCAAGCGCCGCTCTGCCTGCGCATAGACGCGCCCTGTCTGTCCAATCTTGCTAACTGCCCAATTTCACTCACGACTAGTTCGGGCTAATGGATCGCTGCGGAGCTGCGGCCGTCAATCTGCCAGCCGGTGCGCTCCAGATGCAGACTGAACTCGTCCTGCGTATAGCTGCCGTCGTCCCACTTCGCCAGGACCTTCACAGAGGCCACACCGGCATGGGGGTCAGCCTGATCCGCCACCACCCTGATGCCGATGACGCCTGGCGTCGGCTGGCCGGCTTCGGCGCCGTACCAATCGGCGATGATGCCCCAGATCTTGCTCTCGTGTGAGCCCTCGGCAGGCGGAATCGCCATGTCGGCTTTGAGGTTGTACTGCGGCATCTGCAGGGTCACGGTGCGGCCCTTGGCATCTACCCATACGCCGAATGATTCGGCGACAAAGCGCAACGGCACGAAGGTCCGGCCCTCAATAACCACCGGCGGAACATCAAGCTGGTAAGGCTGACCGGACAGTTGCGCCTGCGTCTGACCGATCCACAGCACCACCCTCGGCGTCTGGCTGCCGGCATCGTAGGCGCTGATCTGGCCGGCCTGGTATTCCACCCTCGCGCCGACCCACTCAAATATCGCTCGCAGTGGCACCATCACCCGCCCCTGCATTGTTCTGGGCAGCACGTCGAAGTACAGCCCGCCACCGGGCCCCGGCTTCGGGATCGTCTGGGCGCAGACGACCACCCCCAAGACCAAGAGCACTGTCATCATAAACGCGGCCTTTTTCATGTCTTTCCCTCCGTTTCGACCGAGCTGAGCAGAGTCACTAGCTAGTACGGAAACTTACCTATCTGGTCAATGGCTGTGGACTTGCGGCTGGAAATCTGCCAGCCACTGCGCCTCAGGCGCAGAGAGAACTCATCCTGGGTCACGCTATGGTCTTTCCACTTGGCCATCACCGTCAGGGAGGCGACTCCGTTTCCGGCGTCTATGGCATTGGCCAGGATCCTGATGCCGACGTTCTCGCGCCCGAGGCGTCTGCCCGCCTGCTCGTACCAGGAGGCCACCTTGCTCCAGGCGGCGCGTTCGTACGACCCCGGCGGAGGCGGAATGACCATCTGAGCCTTCTGCCAGTACTCGCCGAAGCGCAGTTGCAGAGTATGGCCCTCAGCATCCACCCGTACTCCGTAGGCCTCGGCGACAAAGCGCAGCGGAACCAATACGCGGTCCTGGATCATCACCGGCGCGACATCCAGTTGGTACTCGGTACCAGACCACAGAGCGGTGCCATCCCCGATCCACAACTCGATGCGCGGCCCCTCGCTGCGGAACTGGTATGCGGTCAGGTGCCCGCTGTGGTACTCCACCGTCCCGCCCAGCCATTCAATGAACGACCGCGCCGGCACCAGCACATAGCCCTGGATCGTCACCGGCAGCACGTCGAAAAACAGTCCGTCGCCGGGCTGTGACCGGTCCACCTTCTGGGCGAAAGCCGCCGGCAGTAACACCAAAGCCAATGCCATCACCAACACCGTCTTCTTCATATCTCTCCTCCTATCAGCCGGTTGCACAGGCGCTAATGTGCCGAGCGCTAGCTCATGAGCACTCGCCGATGCGCTTCCGGCTATTTACGGATTATCGCTGCACTCCAACCCTCTGCAATGCGCAATTCGGTGTAGGTCTTGCCGTCAGTTGTCTGCAGCGGGGCTGCGAAGTCGTTTACCTCCCGCCCCTCGTCATCAAAGACATGCACCTCATGCTCCGAAGCATCGCCCCAGCCGAACAGGCCGCTGCGATTGGTCAGGATGCGCTCCTGACCGATGATATAGCCCTCATGTAGCTCCAGCGGCGTGATCGGGAACATGTAGCTGGCGATGGTCGGGTACTGCGGCATGACGCGCTGGCTGTACCAGTTATAGACGCAGCCATAGTCGAGAGCCTTGAGCATCCAGCGGTAGGCATCCGTCCCGCTGCGTTCGGTGAGATGATCGCCGAGCGCCACGGGACTGTACAGTAGTGTGCGCAGGCAGTTGCTGATGCTGCCGGTCTCGGTGAAGGCCTGGTACTTGAGTTGGGCATGGGTTCGGGTCTGCGGCATCCCGTTGGTCACCAGCGGCCCGTGGGCCATGATGCGGTTGATGAGCTTCACCTGGAACGGCAGCGAGATCAAACTGACGGAGCTCTTGAGGCGGCTGATCTTCAGCGAGGTGGGATCAATATCGGCGCTGCAGCCGTCCCACGGCTCGCCGTAGTGGTACTTGTACTTGCTGTAGGCGATTTCGTCCCAATAAACGGAATCGGAACCGATCTTGTCTATGATGACGTCAATGTTCTTAGCAATCGCGGGGCCGAAGTCGTTGTCCAGAGTCGGGTTGAAGATCCTCATGTACTCCTTGCTGTAGATGCCCTGGTCACCGGTGCTGCGCAATCTCCGGTCCTGGTAGTAGTCCTGCTCAGCCCCGTCGCGTACGTCGAGAAAGCAGTGGAAATAGACGGAGAACTTGACCTCGGGACAGAGCCGCTGGAGGCGCTCGCGCAACTCGATATAGTCAGTATGGTCTATCTCCTGAAAGGCCGTGCCATGCGCGGAACGGCCCTTGTAGCGATAGCCGATCGAGGCACAGGCGATGTCCAGGCCCTTGTTACGGCAGAACTGGGTCAGGACTTCGTCACTCCACCCGTCAACCAACGTACCGGGGCTGAGGAACCCAAACTGCCACTCGAGGGTGAAGTTGGCGTCCCTAGCGCGGCGGGCGACATTGATAAAACCCCAGAAGTCCGGGCGCTCAGTGGGCACGATCATCCACTCGGCGGTGTATTCGCTGCCCGGCCGCAGCACGAAATTGTTGTCCGATAGGCCCAGCACGCCGTCGAGGCATGAGTTGGTGACATGCACCTGGAACTCATCGTTGAGCGGCAACATCCCGATGCCGGCCTGCCCGGTAGTCGCGAAGCCGGAGGGGTTGCCGGATTCGTTAGTCGTCAGATCCCCCGATGAGGGACAGATACCCGCCACCCAGGCCTTCGCGAAACGCTCGCCCAGGTCACAGGTATGCCGCTGCATCACCGGCACATTGTCACGCGACAGATTCCTGAAGGTATCATAGACAATGACATGCTCCGGCCGCTTCTCGATACGCCGCGCATGAGTATAGTACTTGCACGAGCCGCTATTCCAGTGGCCGTCCGGTGAGGAGAAGCGGCTTTCGATGACGAAGCGCTCGCCGGCGACCTCGAGGCCCAGAGTCGTCTGGTCAACCTGCTCGACCGTATAGTCTGTCTCGAACTGCCGGCGCGGAGCGATGGCAGCAAGCGGCCCGGTCGGTGCCGGCTGTTTGGGTGGCGGAGGTGGCGGCGGTGCCTTGATGCGCACAGCCATGTCGCCGATCACAACGTCCCGGCCGGTATCCGCGCCGGTGAGGCTCTGGATATGCAGTTGGTTGCCCCCCGCGGCCAGTAGATCGCTGACATCAAACTCCCACTCGTGCGCCTTAATCCCACCCATCAGACCGTAGCTGTCGCTGTTATCAGCGGCCACGAAATCCGGGCCGTACCAGATATTCATCTCGCCGGTAGGGGCAATACAAGTAGCTTCGAGGCCGATCTTGCGCATCGAAATCACGGGCCTGTTGCTGAGGCGGGCCGCCTCGATGGGCTTATCGTTGAGGGTGAGCTTCAGGCCTCTGGTCCAGCCGGCAGGCTGGGAGTTGACGATGCGGGCGCGGAAGAATAGATATGCGTGCTTGCCTTCCGGCACCTCGGGCGTCTCGAAGCTCAGCTTCTGAGAGGCGCCGGCCGGCAGCGAAATCGCCTCGGCCACCGGCTTTACGCTAGCCGGCAAGCTGGCCTGCCCGGCGGCATCGCCCAGAGCCATCAGCATGAACCGGCGCCGGCTGTGGACCCAGCTCTCGGTGCCCATTGTTACCATCGTTTCCTGGGTCGCCTCGGCCGAATCGCAGTCCGAGATGGCGATTTCGCCGCTAACTGCCAAGTTCTGCCGAGGACTGACATCCAACAGGCTGAACGGAATCATCGCCTCCATCCGCCAGCCCTGCGGTGTTGGCACCGCGACGTACTTGATGCCGCTCACGTCCAGGCCCGGCGGGTGATGCGCATAGACCTCCGGCTTGAGGTCAACCAGCGGGTCGCCGGTGTTGGTGAAGTTGCCGGGACTAAAGCCGAACTGGAACTGCCCCTGCTCGAAGCTGGCACGCTCCGGCTCAGTGTCCGGCGCAAAGTCGAGGTAGAACTCAACATGATCGCCCTTCCACATGTCCCGACCGCGCTGGGTCTGGTGCAGCCGATCGTCGGTGATGTCGAGGGCCACGAACAGTCCCTCCTGCCGCCAGGCCATCTGACCGACGGCGCTGAGGTCCTGCGGGCCGTCCCACAAGATCGGCTTGTAGGTGGCATTTTCGGCCTTATCTATATGAATCGGGTTAGGCACCCCCACCCACTCGCCCAGCTCGCCATCCACCGCAATCGGCGGGTCAGGCTTGAGGGGGATTACGTAAAACACCTCGCCGGCCATGGAAACGCTGGCAGCAAGGCATATCCACCAAAAGATAATCAAAGCCGAACGCGAATAGTTCATCGCACCTTCCTCCAATGCCAGTAGGTTGCTGTGCCTGAGCGGCGGAATGCTCTTGAGCCCGTCTTGGTCAATACTCGATACCTCGTCGCGCGTCCAGGCCGTCCTGATAGTAATGCTTGACTTCCCGCATCTCGGTGACCAGGTCGGCGCCCTCTAGCAGCCTCGGGGGCGCCTTCCGGCCGGTTATGACAAGCTCGACATGCTCGGGTCGCTCATCAATAACCGCCAGCAAATCGTCAACGGAAAACAGCCCGAAGTGCACCGCGACATTGGCCTCATCGAGGATCACAAGCTCATAGTCACCCGACTGCATTGCGGCCCTGGCCTCTTCCAGGCCTACTTGGGCGGCCTTGACATCCTCCTCATCCGGCTCGCCGTGGATGAAGCCTTCCCGACCGTACTGCTTGATCGTGACGTGATCCCCCAGCTTCTCCAGGGCGTGCAGCTCGCCGCAGTCCCGGCCCTTCATGAACTGGGCGATGAACACATGCAGGCCGGCGCCGGCGGCTCTCAGCGCCAGCCCCAGAGCCGCCGTCGTCTTGCCCTTGCCATCGCCCGTATAGACCTGGACGCAGGCTCTTTCCCATTCTCTGTTCTCCGCCATCGGCAATGCCCTTAGACCAGCTTGTCCCGCTCGGCCACGAATAGCGCGATGTGCTCCGGCGTAGTGCCGCAGCAGCCGCCGATGATGTCGGCACCGGCCTCAACTAAATCGGCAAAGCGCGCGGCCATCTGCTGCGGCGTCTCGCGGAAGACCGTCTGGCCCTCCACCAGTTCCGGCAGCCCGGCATTCGGCTTGGCCCACACGGGCAGGTCGGTGGCCGGACTGAGCGCGGTGATGACCTCGATGATCTGCTCGATACCGCCGCCGCAGTTGGCCCCGACGATGTCGGCGCCGGCTGCGGTCAGCTCCTCGGCGGCTTGCTCGGGCCTCACGCCCATGATTGTGGCATAGCCGCGCGGGCCGTGCTCGAAGGTCATCGAGGTGACGGCCGGAAGGTCGGTGTTCTCCCTCACCGCCCGCAGTGCCGCCTTGGCCTCACCCAGATCAGTCTGGGTCTCGATGAGGATAGCGTCAACACCGCCCTCGACCAGAGCCTTGATCTGCTCGGCAAAGCAAGCGACCATCTCCTGCTCGCTGATCGTGCCCAACGGGGCCATGAACTCACCCGTAGGGCCGACCGAGGCGAATACCAGGGCCTGGTCACCGGCGGCCCGCTTGGAGATCTCGGCCCCGATGCGGTTAACCTCCGCCACCGCCTCACCCATTCCCGCCTTCTCCAGCTTGAAGCGGCTGCCGCCGAAGGTGTTGGTGAGGATGATGTCGGGACCGTCGGTCACTCCGGCCTTCGCCAACTTGAGCCGGGTGCCGCCGAGCGTATTGGTGATGATGATATCAGGGCTGGCATTGACATAGGCCTCGGCTACAGCGGCCACTTCTTCCGGGCGCTCCAGATTCCATCGCTCCGGCGCCTCGCCGACACCCAGGCCGCGCTTGGCCAGCTCGGTACCCCAGGCACCATCGGATACCAGGATCTTCTTCGCATCCAGCAACTCTCGCCACGTCTTCACAGTCGACGCTCCTTCGCCGCCCTCGCCGGTTGAGCTAGAGCCAGCCGCAGTACTGGGCCAAGAGGCGGGCATATTCGATGTAATTGGCCCACGAAACATCATGGGGGATACCATGATCGCAACTGGGTATATAGCCGCCCGCCTCGAAAAGCGGTGGAATGACGCGCTTCATCTCCGCCTCCAGGACCGTTCCTCCCTTGGCCATCGCCCGCTTATCAATGCCGCCGGTATAGCCCATCCGCCTGCCGAACTGCCGGCGGAACTCGACAATATCATTGTGCGCCGCGACCTCAATCGGGTCGCAGACATTGATGCCGCTTTCCAGCCAGATCGGTATCAGTTCGCCTATGTAACCGTCCGAGTCCATGTCAACAATCGGGCAGCCGGCGGCCCTGACCTGATTGACCCAGCAGACATAGGAGGGCTTGAGGAACTCCCGCACCATCGCCGGTGAGATCATGCTGTGGGCCTTGAAGGCCATGTCCTCCGAGATCCCGAGCACGTCAATATCCACGCGTTCGAGGATCCGGGCGAGCGTGGCGGAGACGAACTCTCTCCAGAAATCCGCCATCTCCATGACAAAGTCCGGGGCCTCGATCATCATCATGCACAGGCCCTCAAAGCCGACCCATTCGCGAAGCTGCCAGAACGGCCCGTTAACATGCACCCGCAGCACATAGTCGCGCTCGGCCAGCTTCTGGCAGCGGGTCTCGAAGTCCTCCGGAAAACGCCCGGGCGCGTCAACCTGATAGCGCCACTTGATGTTTTCCCATTCCTCGCGATTCTCGACCGGGAACTTGTGCCACTTGCGGGTGACGAAATCCTTGGCTGAGCGGATATAGGTGTAGTCGTACTCATCGGAGATCTCGGTGATTGCCCCCATCCAGTCGCGGACGATGTAATGGCCGTTCTTGTGCTCCAGGACCTCCTCTTCGAATTGCGGGATCATCTTGAAGTCCACACCGTGACTTAGGACCGGCTGGGTCGGCTCCGGCTCGATGCCGAGGACCTCGTGGACGGTGGCAATCGGGTCAGCGCCCTGCGGCAGGCCCTGCTCGCACCAGGCCCGTTTGGTCGATTCGCGGCCACCGCCGGGCTGGAACGGCACCTTGTCCGGGTTGCCGAAAGTCAGGGCTGCAATATATCGCTCCCGTTGATTCATTGCTGCTCCTTCTATTAGCGCACACGACCAGGCAAAGAACCGCGATATACCCTATGCTGATACCATCATACACTTCGCCCCTTTGCCGGACTTATCCTCCTCTGCGCGTGCGGGAGGGAATCAAGTCGGGAGGCGCGAAGAGTGCTAGGGTAGGTGCAATAGCTCACACATGATCGCGGAGGTCGGGCCGTGGAACTGTGCTCACAAATCTCGGCCGCACGAGCCCAAGACGAAGCCGAACTGGTCTTGCGCGGTGGCAGGCTCATCAACGTTTTCTCAGGCGAACTGGAAGTCGCCGATGTCGCCATCAGTGAGGGTGTGGTCGTCGGTGTCGGGCCCGGCTACAGCGGGCGCGAGGAGGTGGATGTCAGTGGATGCTACCTGTGCCCCGGCCTAATTGACGCCCACATGCACCTGGAAAGCAGCCAGGTCACCGTGCCGGAGTTCGCCCGCGCCGTCGTGCCGCATGGCACCACCGCTGTTGTGCTCGACCCCCACGAGATCGCCAATGTCCACGGCCTCGCCGGCGTGCAGTACCTGCTCGACAGCCGCCGGGGAGTGCCAATGAGCGTCTTCATGATGGCGCCCTCATGCGTGCCGGCCACCAGCATGGAGACCGCCGGCGCGGAACTGACCGCCCAGGACCTGGCCCCACTTTGGGATGAGCCCGGCGTGATCGGCCTCGGCGAGATGATGAACTTCCCCGGAGTGTTGTGGTGCGACCCCGAGGTGATGGCCAAGCTGGCAGAGGCGCGGCGACGCGGCCTCATCATAGACGGCCACTGCCCGGGCCTCACCGGCACCGATCTCAACGCCTATATCGCCGCCGGTATTGACTCTGACCACGAAGCTACGCAAGCCGAGGAGGCCGCCGAGAAGCTGCGGCGGGGCATGTATGTGGTAATGCGCGAGGCTAGCAGCGCCCGCAATCTGGCCGACCTGGTGCCGCTAGTCACCCCGGCCAACAGCCGCCGCTGCTGCTTCGGCACCGATGACCGGCACCCGGGCGACTTGCTGTCCGAGGGGCATGTGGACCACCTGGTGCGCCGGGCGATAGAGCTCGGCCTGGAGCCGGTCACAGCGGTGCAGATGGCGACGCTCAACGCCGCCGAGCGTTTCGGCCTCGACCGGCAGGGCTACGGGGCAATCGCCCCGGGCTGGCGCGCCGATATTCTTGTTTTAACCAATATGAAAATGTTTCACGTGAAACATATTTACCACGCGGGCCGCCTGGTGGCCGAGGACGGAGCGATGCTCGCCGACCTACCCGCCGCCCCTGCTTACCTACCGCCGAGTATGAATATCAACTGGGATGGCTTCAGCGGACTGGCCGTAGCGGCGCCCGCCGGCGGCAAGATCCGCGTCATCGAGGCGGTGGACGGACAGATCGTGACGGGGCAGAGCATCGCAGCGGCACGCCTCCAGGACGGCTTGGCCGTGGCCGACCCGGATCGCGACTTGCTCAAGCTCGCAGTCATCGAGCGCCACCGCGCCACCGGCAATATCGGCCTGGGCTTTGTGCGCGGCTTCGGCCTCAAACGCGGGGCGCTGGCCGGCAGCGTCGCCCACGACTCCCACAACCTCATCGCGGTCGGCGCCAATGACGAGGATATGCTCAGAGCCGTGCGGGAGATCGAGAAGGCCGGCGGCGGCCAGATTGCGGTAGCGGACGGCGAGGTGCTGGCGATGCTGGCCTTGCCGATTGCCGGCCTGATGAGCGACCGGCCGCTATCGGCGGTGCATGAGGCAGCCGAGGCGCTGGCCGCAGCCGCCCGCGAACTGGGCTGCGGCCTGACTGCGCCCTTCATGACACTTTCGTTCCTGGCCCTGCCGGTAATCCCCGCGCTCAAACTCACCGACAAGGGCCTGGTTGATGTCGAGCAGTTCGAGATTGTTCCGCTGTGGGCCGAATGAAAGCGTGCTTGACGAAGCAGTCTCGAACCGCCTGCATGCTCAAGGCAGATCGGGAAAGAGCTTCTGGCCCTGCACGCCGGCGTCGAGGGCATAGACCGAGTTGGTCTCCACCTCGGTGATGTAGAGGGTCGAGAACTCGGGCCCGCCGAAGCAGCAGTTGGTCGGCTTTTTACCCCCCGCCTCGTAGCTGTCCAGCATCTCCCCCATCGGTGACACTACGGTAATCGTGCCGGTGCCGAAGGCTGCCACCCAGAGATTGCCCTGGCTGTCATAGGCCATCCCATCAGCCATACAGGCATCGTCTTGGTGCCGCCACAACCTCCGCTTGGTCTCCACCACGCCCGGCTCGAGGATGTCATATGCCCACACGCAGTGCAGATAGGTTTCGACTACCGTCAGGGTCTTGCCATCGGCGGTAATGGCGATGCCGTTGGGGAACTGCATGCCCCCATCCACCTTAGTCACCTGGCCATCGGGGGTGGCGAAATGGACGGTGCCGATGGGGTTGTCGGGGTTCGAGCCGCCCGGATCGGTGAAGTAGAAGTTGCCGAGCCGGTCAAACACCAGGTCGTTGGGTGAGCGGAGTGGCTCGCCGTCGCACTCGGAGGCGAAGACCTCCCAGGAGGCATCCGGGTGGGCCACGATGACCTGGTCCAGCCCGGGCTCGCATATGTACAGATCACCATTGGCGGCAAAGGCCGCGCCATTGGGATGGCCGCCGGTGTTGACGAAGCAACTCAGCTCCCCCTCCGGCGTCAGTCGGGATATGTCGCCCGAGCCGCCGTTGACCCAATACAGGTTGCCGGCCTTGTCGAGACATGGACCTTCGGGGAAGGCTTGTCCTGAGGCGAGAAGCTGTGGTTTCACGTTGCTCACATCAATTCCTCCATCGTGGTGGGCCGAGTGTTGTTACAGTCGTTTCCGCGATCCGGCCTCAGTTCTCCGAGGCAGCACCGTTTACCTGCTTAGACCGCCGCAAATGCAAGATTTTTCTTGCCGCAGATGAACAAAGGGCTTGTGCGCTTCGTGTTGTTGACTTGACGGCGGGCGCTGCGGGGTTTAACCTACACGGCAACACCCAGAGCCGTTGGTTGGTACGGCATTGACGTTGTGAAGCCGGAGCCTGAGGGGATGATTACATGCGTCCGATCAAACTTGCGGAACAGACCTACCGTGACAAAGTGTATGCCTGCTGGCTGGGCAAGAACATCGGCGGCACGCTGGGCACTCCCTGGGAAGGGGATAAGAGCCTCCACGATCTGAGCTTCTACGATCCGGTGCCGACCGAGCCGCTGCCCAATGACGACCTCGACCTGCAGCTTGTGTGGCTGAAGATGCTGCAGGAGCGTGGGGTCCATCCCTCGGTTTCCGACTTCGCCGACTACTGGGTCAAGCACCTGGGCCCGTATCCATGGAACGAGTATGGGCACTGCCGGCGCAATCTGGACCGGGGCCTGCGGCCACCGATATCCGGCTGCTATGACAACTACTATATTGACGAGATGGGCTCGCCGATTCGCAGCGAGGTCTGGGCCTGCACTGCTGCCGGTGATCCGGGGCTGGCGGCGGCGCTGGCCTGGAATGACGCGGTCTTGGACCATGCCGGCGGTGAAGGTGTGTATGGGGAGATGTTCTGGGCGGCGCTGGAGAGTGCGGCCTTCGTGATCGCGGACCCGATGGACCTGATCCGCGTCGGCCTGGCGATGATACCGGTGCACTCGCTGATAGCCCGCGCCGTGCGTGATGCGGTGTGGCTATATGAGAACAATGTGGAATGGGCCGAAGCCCGCGAGCGAATCGTGCGCAACTTCGGACACTTCTGGCCATGCAATGCCGCACAGAACCACGGCTTCACCATAATCGGCTGGCTTTACGGCGAGGACTTCGGCGACTGCCTGTGCCAGGCCGTCAACTGCGGCTATGACACCGACTGCACCGGCGCGACCTTAGGCTCGGTGCTCGGTATCATCGGCGGAACGGCAGCGATTCCCGAAAGGTGGTGGGAGCCGGTCGGTGAGAGCATCGTGCTGCACAAGTTCACCGAGGACCTCGAGGCGCCCGCCGACCTCGCCGAGCTGACCGACCAGACGGTGGCGATCGGCAAGCAGATGCTTCAAGGGCGCTCCCATCTCGCCGAGATAGGAGCAGAAAGGGTCGTGGCAGACGAGGTGCTGACCCTGCAGTCGGATAACACACGGGCGCTGACGGCTCTGGCGCAGGACCCCCAATCGGCCATCGAGACCGTGGCGGGCTATGACATTGCCTTGCACTACGGCGGTGAGCCGGTACTGCGTCCGGGGATCGCGAAGACTATCGGAGTGTCAGTGCGCCGCAAGGAGGAGCTGGTGGTCGCCGAAATCGAGCTGGAGGGGCCCCAGGCCTGGACCGTGCAACCGGCCGCGGCGGCCCTGGGCCAGCAGCGCTTTAGCCTCTGGGCGGAAGAAGTCGCCGATGAGAACTACCTAACCGTGACGGCGAGCGTGAGTGGCGAGGAACTGCAGGCCAAGTATTTGATGCTGGGTCCGGGCGCGGCCCCCGGCTATCCATGTGGAGTACAGGTGCCAAGATGCCCGCAGTGCCAGGCGCGGCTCGAATCATGTATCTGCGGAAGGCAGTAAGGCCATTGGAGCGCAGGCAGGAGCGAGCACGGGTCACGACACCTCCGGCCTGGCAACCACAGCGTTGGCCGCTAGTAACCATGGAGAAACCATGAAGAAAACGAGCTGGGACCGCCATAGGGGTCCCAGCCTGACGCGTTTACGGATTGCCACTTGCCCCTAGCGACGAGTGGTCTTCTTGCCCTTCTTGGGCGCCTTCTTCTGACCTTTCTTCGCTGTCGCACCACTAGACTTTTTCGCCTTTGCAGCCATTTATCTCATCTCCCGTCATTGTTTACTACCTCACAGCTACTTTATATCCCAAACTGGCTCCGGCTGCAAGTAGCTTTCTTGCACACTGGCTAGGGAACGGCAAGCTCCTGTCGCGGGTGGTACCGGTACGGCCAGTCTTGGTGTATGCACACAGAGGGACTCCGGACAGTCTCACTTGGTATCTGACTGCAAGGACCGGCAGCTATCGCGCCAACGGCAGACTGACGCGGGCCAGGCCTGCGGGTGTGCCGACCCATAGCGTCGCCCCATCACTGGATAGCTGCAGCGACTGGATTACCTCGCTGGGTAGTCCGGCTTCGCGACCGTAGGTCTGCCAGGTCCGGCCATCATAACTGCACAAGCCCTCCAAAGTGCCGACGTAGAGACGATCGCCGTGAGCCAGGCAGTTGATGCGGTCGCCCGGCAGTACGTCGGCGGCGCGGAAGTGCTCCCAGTTGCCTTTCTCGTACTTGCAGAGGCCTCCGCTGAAGGTGCCGATCCAGAGGCAGCCGCGCCAAACCTCCAGGCAGGTTACCCAGGTATCGGTCAAGCCGCTGCCGAGCGTATAGGCCTGCCACGTGCGCGCCTGGCCGTCATAGCGGCACAAGCCGGCTTTGGCTGTTCCCACCCAGATGTCTCTGTCCAGCACTGCCACTGAGGTGACGACCTGGCCTGTCAGGGCCGGTTTGGGCGCGAAATTGTGCCACTTTTTACCATCAAACTTGCTCAAAGCTCCCCAAGTGCCTACCCAGATGTTGCCGCCAGCCGCCTGTACGGAACTGGTCCAGTCCTTGAGCAGGCCGCTGCGCTTGGTGACCTGCTGCCAGGTGCCGTGATGGTAGCTGAACAGCTCGCCGGCGGAAGTCCGTGCCCAAGCGCGGCCATGACCATAGGCCAGGTGGTTGATCCAGTCGCTGCCAAGCCCGCTGGCGCTCCCGAAGGCGCGCCACGAGCTGTCCCGCAACAGACCTACCCCGTGTTCGAAGGTGCCGACCCAAAGCTCCGAGCCGTTGATAGCGATGCCGGTAATATTGCTGCCCGGCGGCTCGTTTCTCTCAACCTGGCGACTCCAGCTCTGACCATCCCACAGCCACGCGCCGTGATGCTGCGTACCAACCCAGAGAGTGCCAGGGCTAGGTCCGACGGCCACTGTGCTGACATACGCAGGTGAGCCGGCCACCGCCGCGATGGCATCCTCAGCCAGCGTCGCCAAGCCTCCGCCGAAAGTGCCCAGGTAGATCCCGTCGGCACCTGCAGCCAGGGCGGTGATGTGGCTGTCGGGAAGGCCGTCGGCGGTAGTATAGTGATGCCAGTGTCCCTCAAGCAATCTGAACAACCCGCCCACCGTTGCCACGTAGAAATCATCACCGGATGCCAGCAAGGCGTTGACATTGGCGGCTAGCGGGTTCTCGCTATGCACCAGCGGCTGCCAGCGATCGCCCTCCAGCCGGAACAGACCATTGCCCGTGCCCGCCCACAGCCCGCCATCGTGCCAGGCCAGACAGCGGGGTTCGGCGACGAGCGGCGGGCCCAGTGCCACCCACTCGCCCGCCTCGGGAGACAACTGCAGGACGTAGGTCTGGCGGCCGATGCAGGCGTATACCTCGCCATCCGCTCGGGTCAGGGCGGTGGCGCGTCCGGCCAAGACGGACATCCCCTGCCAAGGCCTCAACCCACCGCGGCGGTCGCGGCAGGCAGCGATCCCGTGAGTGGTGGCGATGATCACCGTGGCGTTAGAGGGGCCCGGGATGATACCGGTTACGTGGTTGCCCGGCAGGCCGTCTGCGGTGGTGTACTTGTAGCCGACCGGTGCCTGCGGGTCCCAGCGCAAACAGCCGCCGGTGGTGCCAACCCAGACGGCCTGATCCGTGACCGCCAGGGAGGTTACCTGGCGCGTGGTGGTATAGACGGCCTCCACCTGCAAGGTGGAAGCGGCTAGCGGGAGGCTGGCCGCAAGTACAGCCAAGAGTGCAGTGATTATCGCGAAGTGGCGCAAGGTAACACCTGCCTGGATTGAAAGCCGCTAGTCGGCGAGGGAACGGCGCCCTCACCCCCGGCCCCTCTCCCGAAACGGGAGAGGGGGGAAACGGCAACGGCTATCGGGCTGCCCTTCGACGTTGCTCAGGACCGTGAGCTTGTCGAGCTGGAAAGCCCGACCCACGCGATGATCGTTGTGTGTTGTGCGAGCCCATGCCATGCGCCCCGACCACGGCGTCACCAGCACCGGCTGGACCGTGCCAGACCGTGAGGCCCGACTACGGCACCCCGGCTATTGCAGCTCGACCTCCACCTCGATCTCGAGGCGGTTGTGGGCTGCGTCGGTGACATACACCGGCACAAACAGCGAGGGCCCGGTGACCTCGCTCGCCCTTATGGTCACCTCAGTGCGGTACTCGCCGGCGCGGTCATCGTAGTCCAGACCCACCAACTCATCTCCGGGCAGCAGCGCATCCACGCGCTCGGTATCGTCCGACGCTTTCACCCACAGCATCAGGTTCCAGCCGCCACTGCTGCGCTTGGCGAAGGCGCGGCCCATGCCGGTAGGAGGCTGCAGATCGGCCTCATAGCCCACCGTCAAGTGCTGCTGGGAGCCGTCCTGGCGGGTGATGACGATGATTACCTCATAGCGACCGTGGACGGTATCCTTGGGCACAATGAAGCGAACGGTCCAGCGCCCTTCGCGACGGTCGTAGAGCAGCGGCTTGGTCTCGCCCCAGGGGAAGATGGCCGTCACCCTGACGGTATCGGGCGGCGCGGTCACCTTCACCCACGGGTCGCCGCCGGTGGCGTAACGGGCCTGGTTCATCGCGGCTCTGGTGTCCGCCGGCACCGCCAGCATTGAGGTGTAGGGAGTGACAAACATGTACTGCTTGCTGAGGGCGATGATCTCGTTTTTCAGCTCTTCATTTTCGCCGTGCAGGACGATCTGGTCCAGCAGGTAGTCCACACGGCTCTTGGCCCATACCCGCGCTACAAAGGGGCTGTCATCACTTTGGGCGGGGAAGTCGGCGTCATAGTTGAAGGTCCGCTGCTGAGCATTGACCTCGCCGCTGAGCGCGATGGTCTGCGGTCCGCTGTTCTGGTAGCGGCCAGTGATAATCAGTTGCGAGCCTTTGAAGATGTCGGGCAGGATCGCCGGATAGACGCGGGCAGTCTTGATTGCGCCGAAATCTATCTTCAGGTTCACCAGCACCGGCTTGCTGATCTTGGCATAGAAGGCGGCGACCTTGTCGTACAGCGACTCGTTGGTCCGCACGTGCTCCTCGGCCCCCCGGCTACCGGTGGCGATCTTGAGCAGCAGGTAGTCGTCAACATCATCGCCGACGCCGAAGGTGAAGATGCGGGTGTTGGAGGTATTGGCGGCTGCGACGTTGTCAATGATGCTCTTGGTTTCGGTGACGCCGGCGGTAGGCAGGCCGTCGGTGAGGAAGATGATGGTGCGCTGGCGATCGCTTTTGGCCAGCATCTTCAGGGCCGTCAGCAGCGCGGCGTTGATGTCGGTCATCCCGTTGGCTTCGATGCTCTCGACATACTTGAGCGCCGGCATGATGTGGCGCTGGTCGGCAGGCACCAGCTTGTTGCTGAAGACGGTGATAACGTCGCAGAAGGTAACGACACTAAAACGGTCGTCCTGGCCGAGCTGGCGGATGCAGAACTCGAGGGCGCGGCGGGCCTGGACGATCTTCTCGCCGCTCATGCTGCCGGACTTGTCGAAGACGAAGACCACGTCCTTTTTCACGATGTCTTGCTCGGTCGTCTCCTCCTGAGGCGCGACCATCAGCATGAAATAGCCGTCCTCGCCCTCGGGCCGGTGAGCCAGGAAGCTGACGCCGAACTCGCTGGAGCGGACGTTGTAGATTGCCGTCAGGTCGTTGTGAGGGCTGATGTCTGCGGCTGCGTAGGAGGCCCTGCCGGTGTGCTCGTCGGGCCGCTCGAACTTGAGCGGGTGGCTGGGGGAAGCAATCTCGACAACCGGCTTCTGGTCCCTCACCTCGAAGCTGATGCTGAGCTTGCCGATAGTGGTCTGCTGCCCGCTCATGGTGAGAGGGTAGGTGTAGGTAATGGCCCCCGAGTCGTAGGGGAGCACCTGCTGGTACTGCAGCTCGACTCGCATCGGCTCATCGGTTTTGACCGGGAAGATACGGGCCTGGAAGAGGTTGCGGCCGACCTTCTCCAGCAGCGCCGGGTCGCGCTTCTGGCCGGTCAGCTTTTCGTAAGTCGCGCGCGCCTCCTGCTTTTCCTTGATCTCGCCGATCACGCGCTCCTCACCGAGCCAGTAGGCGAACTCGGAGACGCTGGCCGTTTCGGGAAGCGGGATGAAATAGACCGCCTCGATATCCTGATCGGTATTGTTGATGAAGGTCTGGTGGATGCTGGTCGTCGCGACCTGATTGTCGATGCTGATGTTGACCTGCTGTGACTCTATCTGCAGCGGCGGCAGGTCTTCGGCGCTGGTCTCGACGCGCGGCACCAGCATTTGAGCCTGTGTCACTGAGACAATGCAAAGCAATGCCAA
>CAYMIN010000015.1:0-96227 GCA_964390495.1 uncultured Armatimonadia bacterium | reverse complement strand
GTAGGGAAGGGGGCTAGGGAGTTAGGCCAAGCCACAACGTGAGTAGTTACGAATACTTATGTCGGCCGCCGTTGGCTATTTGATGCCGGCCGGGTCTATGCCCAGAGCCTGCAGAACCTGGTCCACACAGGCCTCGGAGAGGTCGAACTCGCCGGCGGTGAAGTGCGCGCGCGAGGCCTTCAGCAGATCGCCGATGGGCTTGGCACGGTCCGGGTCCCGGGCCTTGAGCTCGTAAAAGGGGTCCTTGACGAGATCGAACTTGCGGCCGATACGCTGTTTCTGGGGCACCTTGGCATAGGCCGGGTCGCCGGCGTGTTCGCCTGCTACGGCAGACGTTGCGGTGGTCGGAGTGGTGGCGGGAGCGCCCGCAGCAGGCTCGGTGGTCGGCGGCTGGGAGATAACGGTCGTCGGGAGTGTAACGACGGTGGTGGCAGGCGCAGGTGTGAGCGGCGCTGTGGTAGCGGGGGCAGTGACCGGCTCGCTCGTCAGCGGCTTGCCGGCGACAAAGCGGCGCAGGTTATCCAGTAGGTTGCGGGCGATCTGGGTGCGTTGGTCAATCCACTCGTCTTCATCGAGACCGCGGCTGATGCGCAAGGCGTCTATGATTAGCAGCAGCGCGGCGCTTTCGGGGATGGCTTCAGCGGCCGGCTGCACGGTCGGCTGGGTGGTGGTGGTAGCGGCTGCGACGGGGGTCTCAGCCGTGGCGGTAGCTGTCTCGGGGCTAGTGGGGGTGGTGGCGGGAGTTGCCACGGTCTTGCCGCCGAAGGGGTCCTCCATCTTGCTGACCGGCGTGGCCAGCGGGAGGCGCTTGCGGAAATTCTCCACCCACAGCGCCCCCAGTTGCTCAGCGGGTAGATTATTGGCCTCGGCTTCGGCCGGATAGACGCCGATTACGGCCATGTCCCAGCAATAGACGGTCCAGATACCGTCTTTCTGCTTGAGGGAAACCTGCGGGTGTTCGGTGTCGTACTTGGAGATGACCTCGACAATGCCCTTGTCAATTGCGGCCACGCGCGCATCCACGCTTGCGTACGGCCCCTTGTCGCGGATGCGGGCGACGATTCCGTTGGCGATGCAGATCTCGGCACCTTGCTGGGCCAGCAAGGGCAGACAAACAGCCAAGAGCACAGTGACGACGGTCGCAGTTACCAGCGCGCGGCGGTATGACATGACAGACACCCCTCGCAGGTGATTTGGTGACATCAGACGCCATTGCCGCTGCTAGACGGCTCCGCGTGCGCATGTCGCGCCGCAAGCTGCTGTGGCAGGCGGGCAACGGAATGTGTGAGGATTATCATAGCTGATAGGCGTGGCACAGTCAACCGCGATGCAGACTATGGCGGGGAGAGTAGTCAGACAGACTGTTGGCGCAGGCAGAGATTCTTTTGCTCTGTCGCGATTCGAGGAAGGAGCTTGCATGGTCGCTGTGGAATTGTGGTATAATGCAAGGGAGTTGGTGGCAGCGGGAAGGAGTTCTTGGGTGCGCGGCGAACTAGGTTAGTTGAGCAGCGATCTTCGAAAGTGCGGGGCACCGCGATCCTACACCGAATCTGAGGAGGAAGAGCTATGAGAAGGGGTTTCACGTTAATTGAGTTACTGGTGGTGATAGCCATTATCGCCATCCTGGCGGCGATCCTATTCCCGGTGTTCGCCCGGGCACGAGAGAAGGCCCGCCAGTCGAGCTGTCTCTCTAACTGCAAGCAAATCATGCTTGCCATCAAACAGTATATCACCGACTACGACCAGAGCTTTCCTAACTGCGTAATCCGCTCGCTGAGCAGTTGGACGACCCCGAACGGCACGGCGACAACGGCGTACGTGCCCTGGTTCTGCTCCGTAGGGCCCTACATGAAGAACTATCAGATCCTGAATTGCCCCTCGGTGAGCATACACTACGACGGCGGCACCTCCTTTAGCGACATCAGCTACGGCTACAATGAATGGCTGGGCATGAGTAACCGCAGCGACGTTCCCTATGAGTACGCCTACTACGCACGCTACGGGCCGATCCAGCTCAAGGACGTCAAGCTCCCGTCGGAGACTATGTGCGTCGCCGACAAGGGTGACACCGGCTCTCACATCATTGATTGTCTGCTATGGGACTATCGCACGCGCGGCATTGCGACCGACAACGACAATGGCCGCACCAATCTTGCCCTCGACCGCCACAATGAGGGCCTCAACATCGGCTTCTGTGACGGCCATGCCAAGTGGATGAAGGATAGCAATGTTCCCGATGACGCCTGGGATGGCGGGTACGTCACCAGGGTGCCGTGGACGGCGGCGAAGTACCAGATGAGACTCAAGAAGCCCAACGACACGGCGTGCGCATTCTGGCTGCCGACATACGAGGGCTAGCCGGGTATGGCGTCTGGCGGGGGGAGCCACTTGAGCGAGTAAGCTTGAACTCAGAGGAATTCGCGAGCTCGCGCAACCAGGCAGGGGCCGCCCGCCAGATCGAGGCATTGTGCAGTGTCGTCTGGGACAGGTGAAGGGCCGCACCCACTCCTTGGGGTGGGTACCCGAATCCGTCGGGGTGGGTGCCCGACTGATAGTGCAAAAAGTGGAGGAGGAAGTGCCATGAGAAGAGGCTTCACGCTGATTGAGCTGTTAGTGGTAATCGCGATCATCGCGATTCTCGCGGCGATTCTTTTCCCCGTGTTCGAGCGGGCGCGCGAGAAGGCCAACGCGACGGCATGTATCAACAACCTGAAGGAGTTGAGCCTGGCGGGATTGATATACATATCGGATCATGATGGGCACAATCTGTGGTGCGTCATGGCCAACACCCCTGGCGGTACCAGCCCGCGCGGTTATACCTCTGCTGTTGGCTATTGGCGCTGGCACGAGACCCTGATCCCCTACATGAAGAACGACGATATCCTCAAGTGCGAGAGCTACAAGTTCAACCCGGGGAGAGATCCCAACAGTTACGGCTACAACTACGTCGGCTGCGGGTACCTTTACAGCGCAACCTCAACTGACCCTTACACAGCGGGATTTGTCTGGGACGAAATGCCGATGCCAACCAACATAATCATGTTCGGGCCCCGTTACCCGCTGGGCGGCGATGCAGTGATGTATTCCTATTGCGCGTCCGCTTGTCTGCCCCAGATCCACAGCGACGGCGACAACTTCGCTTTCTGCGACGGGCACGCCAAGTGGATGAACCTGGGGCAGAGGGTGACGACCGACGATTACTACACCTACTTCAGATGGTGGTAGCAGCAGGGAGCCGGGCAAGGGGATTCTGTAAGACGAATTTCAATCGAGATGGGGTGGTGCCGCACAGAGGTGGGCAACTTAACGGGCGGGAGTGGCTTCCGCCCGTCTTTATTTGGCTGGTGAAGGAGGAATCTTGCCTAACTGCGTGGAAGTCTGCTATCATCCCCTATAAATAAGCGAATGTGCCGCTGAGGTCCCTCCGGACCTGTGGGGAATGGAGCACATAAGGCGTTGGTCGGACGTACGGCGTATCGCGGTCTTAATATCTAACCTGAGGAGGTAGGAGCTATGAGACGGGGTTTCACGTTAATTGAGTTACTGGTGGTGATAGCCATTATCGCCATCCTGGCGGCGATTCTGTTCCCGGTGTTTGCCCGGGCGCGAGAGAAGGCCCGCCAGTCGAGCTGCCTCTCTAACACCAAGCAGATCATGCTTGCCATCAAACAGTACACCATGGATTATGACCAGAGCTACCCGTTAGCTCGGGTCCGCGCCGGGGCGGGGTGGACGACGCCAAACGGTACGGCGACAACGGCGAACCTGCCCTGGTTCTGTGCCATCGGGCCTTACATGAAGAACATCCAGATCCTCAATTGTCCCTCTGAGACTACACGCTACGATGGAGACACTGACTTCACCGACATCAGCTACGGCATGAATGAATGGATATGCATGAGCGGCGGCCGCTACGGCAGCTATGAATACTCCTACTACAACCGCTACGGCCCCATTCAACTGAAGGATGTCCACTTCCCGTCCGAAACCATGTGCATCGGGGAGAAGGGTGACAGCAGCTCCTACATCATTGACTGTCTGCTATATGACTACCGCAACTACGGCGTGGATACTGACGAGGAGAACGGCCGCGGCAACCTGGCGCTTGACCGCCACAATGAGGGGCTTAACCTCGGCTTCTGTGACGGCCATGCCAAGTGGCTAAAGGGCAGTAACATCCCCAACGATACCTGGGACGGCGGGACGGTATCCGCTCACCCGGCGGGTTCCACCAAATTCACGAAGCCCAACGATACGGCCTCCAAGTTCTGGAATCCGACCTACCAGGGCTAGTCGCCAGTACGGCTGAACCAATACTCGATAATTACATACGGTGTGAGCTTAGAGGAGGAATTGTCATGAAACGCGGTTTCACCTTGATAGAACTGCTGGTAGTCATAGCAATTATCGCGATCCTGGCGGCGATTCTGTTTCCGGTATTCGAGCGGGCCCGCGATAAGGCCAATGCGGCGGCATGTTTGAGCAATATCAAGCAGATAGGCCTGTCCGCCCACATGTACATGCAGGACTTCGATGAGCATATGCTGTTCGCCTGTTATAGCATGGGCGTCAACGACCCCGGAGGCTACAGTTGGTGGCGCTGGTACTGGTCGCTGGAGCCCTACATGAAGAACATGGATGTCCTGAAATGTGAGTCGTACAGATTCAACCCTGGCAGAAGCCCCAACTCCTACGGCTACAATGCCTATAACCTGGGCTACTACTACAACGCGACCAAGACCACCAGAATGTACACGGGTGTCAAGCTGAGCGAGGTTCCCGAACCCGCCAATATTATCATGTTCGGGCCGCGCTACTGCGCATCCGGCGACGACATGCAAAGGTCCATCACCTACTACTACTGCCTGCCCCAGGCGCATAACGGTGGGGACAATTTCTGCTTCGTTGACGGGCATGCGAAGTGGATGAACTTCGGCATAATGGTGCCCAGCGAGTTCTACAATACGTACTGGTCCTGGTAGCGCAGGCGCTGCAGGAATGGTGTTGCTGAGCACGCCGGCTGGTTGACAAGCGGCTGCGACAGTAAGATCGGCTTTGCCGATGGGCGGGATCAGATCCCGCCCTTTCCTTTTTCCCGCGCAGGTTCACTTCGGCTGGCGGCGAAACATGCAAGAGACCGACCGATACCCCCCGAGGAGGTCGCCACGATGAAGTGCAGCAGGCTGTTGCTGGTCTCAATTGTCTGTCTTGGTGTCTTTCCGCTCCTGGCGCAGAACGTCCCGCCGCAGACTATCACCCAGTTGAAAACCTATTACCCGGACACTACCTTGGTTGATGGCGGGAAGGCCAACTGCATCATAGTCTATCCTGATGAGGATGGATATGCAGAGCTGGCGCACCAGGTGGCGTCGGCGATTAAGGCGGCCACCGGTGCTGAGGTGCCAATAAAGACCGCCGAGCAGTACTCCGAGGCCGACCGCGACACCAACCTGATTTGTCTGGGGCAGATGAATAACAACAAGCTGGCCCTGGAGCTGTATATATGGCACTACATCGCCTGCGACGACTGGTTCCCCGGCCCGGACGGCTTTGTGGTGCGGTCATGCTGCGATCCCTGGGGCACCGGCAGCAACGTCATCATGCTCGGCGGGTCAGACCCGGCCGGAGTGCAGTTGGCCGTTGACTACTTCAAGACGCTGCTGGGCAAAGGCGGTACGCTGACGGTCCCACGCACGGTCAAAGTGCAATTCAAGGGCACCGAGAATCTGGAGGAGTTCGCCAAAACGATCGAGCCGTACTATCACGACAGCTTTATTGACCTGAAGGCGTTGCCGTATGGTGCCGAGCACAAGATGGTGCGGGCCGCCGAGGAGTACTTCCTCACCGGCCGCGACGAGTACCTCAAGTGCTATGCGCTGATGATGCGGCGCTGGATGGACGAGTACTACAAGTGGACTCCGGGCCGCCAGATCACCACCCCCAAGTACATCATTCCGGTGATGATACTCAGCTACGACCAGATCGAGGAGAGTCCGCTGCTGCCCGACGACCTGAAGCTGGAGATGACCAATCTGCTTTACGATTACACCTCGCGCATGAGCGTGCATAGCCGCATCACCCAGCTCCGGCACGGGAAGTTGACCAGCACCGGCCATCACAACGTTTCGCAGACCGTAATCTATGGCGGCCGGTACTTCAAGCAGTACTACCCGGAGGCCGACTTCGAGCGGATAGACCAGGGCATTGAGTACGTCAAGATGGGCCAGGATACGATTGCCAACTCCAACGGCTTCATGGACAATAATGGCGGCTATACCAGATACTACCCACTCACAGCGATGCTGTTGGCGTTAGCAATGGACAATCACGCCTTTTTCGACCAGGGCGCGGCCCGCAAATGGATGGAGTACTGCCTGCTGATCTGCGATTCATGGGCCGGCGCGTTCTTCGGCGCCACCCCAACCTCCTCAATCGCGGCATGGTACTACCAGGACCCGATCTACGTGTGGTTCCATAACTGGCGTCACAAGCGATCCGAGTACTATCCGCAGATGATAGCGACCAGCATCACGCGCCATCTCTGGACTTACCTGCCCAAGCTGGAGGAGCGGGTCCCCGAGGAAATGGCCGGCGTCCGCTATATGACCGTACACGAGACCAACTACGAGCAGATCAAGGCTCAAGGCAGCTTCGTCAACGTTCCCCGCGAGCGCACCTTCCATCAGCTTGCCATGCGCGAGGGGTTTGACAGAGATGACCAGTACCTGCGCCTCGACGGCATCAATGACGGCATCGCCAACGGCGGCGACGGGAATGCGATTTCGTGGATGTCGGATGGAAGGCCGTGGTGCTTCAGCGCCAGCAGTTGGGGCGGTGGGCGCTCGATGCGCTATCACACCACCTGCCTGGTACTCAGAGACGGCCAGATGGCAAGCAAGCGCGTGGCCTTCTGCGACCTGCAGTTGGCCTCCGACCTGCCGACCAGCGGCTTTGCGCGCAGTGTGATGCACGAGTACAACGGCCTCGACTGGGCCCGCAACCTGGCCTGGATTAAGGGCAAGTACTGGGTGATCTTCGACCAGTTGCTGGTGCGGGAGCCGGCCGATTACAGCATCTTCTGCCAGTGGATGCGGGTGGGATCATCGGTTGACGAGCAGTACCGCACCACAACCACCAGCCACAACGATAGCCTCCATCTGCAGGCGGCCGGGGGTAGCAAGCCCCTGGCCACCACCATCACCGGCGGAGCCACGGCCATCAGACAGGGCGTGCACGGTCAGCTTGCCTCAGGTCACGAATCCACCTTCGTGAACCTGCTGTACGGGCACCCTAAAGATGCGCCCGCTGATTATTCGGTCAAGCGCCTTAGCGACAACATGTGCCTGGTCACCGAACCCGACCGCCAAGTGCTTCTCGGCGTCGCACCGCTGGGCAAGCCCGATGCGGCGATAGTGCTGGGTCCGCAGATGCAGATCAAGTGCACGATGTTCGCCCTGGCACCTGACGAGGTAGCGGTGGCAGGGCTGACCAGCTTCGGCGGTGAGCAGCCGATGGTACAAGCCGATAAGCCGATTGATCTGGCAATTGATTTCGCCAACGGCCTGGTCACCGTGAATGTCCCGGAAGCCACCGACCTGAGGATCCGCGGCCTCGACGTATCCGAGGACGCGATCAGCACCGCCGCGCCGACAGCCACCAATATCGTCCAGCTCGAGGCCCGGGAATATACACTGCAGGCCGATATCGCCACCGGCCCGTTCGCCGCTATTGCAGCCGCCGTGGGCGCCGCCATCGAGCAGGCAGCAGCGATGTCGCCGCCCGCAGTCAAGGTGCAGCGGCCCGATTATCCTAGCAAGCTCAGCCGGCAGTGGCAGTTCCAGGTGCCTGAAGGTGATGATGTCAGCGTTCGCACGATTGAGAGCGCCGATCTTGACGGCGATGGACGGGCGGAGTTGGTGGTCGGGACCTCCGACGGGCGCGTCTTCTGCCTGACACCTGGTGGAGAGCAGCAGTGGGATTTCGCCGCCGACGGTGGTATCAACGATATCGCCGTGGCCGATTTCGGCGACGGGCCGCGCATCTTAGTGGCAAGTGATGACGAGTACCTCCACTGCCTGGATGCACAGGCTCAGGAGTTGTGGAAGTTCACCGGCGCAGGTATCGAGTGCACCAATCAGGCCCCCGGCACTTACGGTGTGGGACGGTACGTGGAGGGCGATGGCGAGATGATGGCGATCGAGGTGGCCGACATCAACGCCGACGGCGTCAAGGAGATTCTGGTCGGCTCGAAGACCTTCAGGCATGGCCGCAATCGCGTGTTCGGGACGCTCTGGTGCCTGAATCCGGCCGGGGAGTTGCAGTGGCACCTGTACCAGTCCGCCGGTACGGTCACCAGCATCGCCGCCTTCGATGATACCGGCGACGGACAGATGAAGATCGCCATCGAGAGCGGCGGCGGAACCTACGGCGTGGGTGGCTACCTGGTGGACAACCAGGGCAATAACCTGAACCGCCAGGGCGCCGGCTACGGGGAAAGGTTCTGCGACGTCGCCAGGGCTGCGCCGGACGGCTCTTACCGCAAGGTGCGGGTGGACCACCGCATCGGCACTGCTGAGGCCTTTGAGACGGTTGAGCCGTACGAGAAGAAATGGTCTTACCAGGCAGGCGGGCTGTCGGCGGCCGGACCGGCAGTGGCTGACCTCAACGGTGATGGTATCGCCGAAGTGCTGGTCGGCTCCGGCGGGGGGAGTCTGTATTGCCTCAATGAAGGCGAGCAGCCGCTGACCTGGCGGCTGAACCTGGGAGAGCCGATTTCCGCGGTTGCGACTGGAGCGCTGCAAGCGGCCGGTGTGCAGATCGTGGCCGGTACCTACACCGGTGGGGTTCATGCCGTGTCCGGCGAGGGCAAGCCGCTGGCCTATACCGCCCTCGAGGCGCCGGTGACGACCGTTGCGGCCGCGCAGCTCAAGGCCGGGGGTGCTCAGTCACTCGTCGCCGCCACCAGGAGCGGCACTGTCACAGCCTTTGCGCTGCAATAGACTGCTTACCGTAGGCCGCAGATAGGCAGTGCCGGCAGATGGACGGGAGCTGGTCCCGTCCATTTCCTTTCGCTCCGCAGGTTCAGCGCCGCTGGCAAGGAAATACCCACCAACTGAATTGGTGCTGACTAGGGAGGTTCTCGCAATGGAGTGTCTCAAGGCCGTGCTCGTCGCTATGCTAGGTCTGCTCGTGCTGCCGACCTTAGCGGCCGAGCTGTATGTGCCGCCACGGGCACTTACCAAGCTGAAGAACTACTACCCGGATACGACCCTGGTGCGCCAGGGCCAAGCTGAATGTGCTATCGTCTATCCGGATGAGGACGGATATGCAGAGCTGGCGCAGCAGGTGGCGTCGGCGATCAAGGCGGCCACCGGTGCTGAGGTGCCAATAAAGACCGCCGAGCAGTACTCCGAGGCCGACCGCGACACCAACCTGATTTGTCTGGGGCAGATGAATAACAACAAGCTGGCCCTGGAGCTGTATATATGGCACTACATCGCCTGCGACGACTGGTGGCCCGGGCCGGAAGGCTATGTGGTACGGACCTGCTGCGACCCGTGGGGCAATGGGCACAATGTTATCATGCTGGGCGGCATAGACCGGGAGGGCGTGAAGCGCTCAGTCGAGCAGTTCCAGCCGCTACTCACCAAAAGCGACACGCTCACCGTTCCGCGTACCATCAAGGTGCACTTCAGGGGCCTGGATGAATATGGTGACCGGGTCATACCGGCGCTTGTGGGGCGTTTCACGAAGGAGTTCGTCGAGCTGAAGGCGTTGCCGTATGGCCGGGAATGGCAACTGATTGATTGCGCCAACTACTATTTCCTTACCGGCCGCGACGAATTCGCCGAGCTCTATGCTAAGATGCTGCGACGCTGGTTTGACGAGTACTACAAGTGGACGCCGAAGCGTCAGATAACTACCCCGAAGTACAAGATTCCCGACATCATCCTCTCCTACGACCAGATCGAGGAAAGCCCACTGATCCCTGATGACGTGAAGCTGGAGATGACCAATCTGCTTTACGACTACGTCTCGCGGATGTCGGTGCATGGGCGCATCAGTGGGCTGAAGCCGGGCATCCTGAGCGGCATCGGTCACCATGCCGTCTCCGAAACGGTCATCTACGGGGCGCGGTACTTTAAGCAGTACTACCCTGACGCCGACTTCGAGCGGATAGACCAGGGCGTTGCCTCGGTCAAGGTCGGTCAGGAGACGATCGCCAATTCCAACGGATTTCTGGACAATAACGGCGGCTATACCCGCTACTATCCGATGACGGCGATGAAGCTGGCGCTGGCTATGGACAATCACCAGTTCTTCACCTCGGGGGCCGCGCGCAAGTGGATCGAGTACTGCACAATCATCCGCGACTCCCACGGCAAGACCTTCTTCGGCAGACATACCGGCTGGGCGATACCGGCCTGGTACTACCGCGACCCGGAGTACGTCTGGCTGTTCTGGTGGCCTGAAGAAGCCAGGCCTCTTTATCCTGAGTGCTTCACGAGCGGCTGGGGCTTGCATGCCTGGAGCTACCTGCCCAATATCGAGGCCAAGCAACCGGAGCCCGTCAAAGAGCTGCATTACATGACGGTGCATCCGACCAACTACGAGCAGATCAAGGGCCAGGGCAGGTTCATCAATGTGCCCCGAGAGCGGACCTTCCACCAGCTTGCCATGCGCGAAGGCTTTGAGGCAGATGACCAGTACCTGCGCCTCGACGGCATCAATGACGGCATTGCCAACGGCGGTGACGGCAATGCCATAGTGTGGATGACCAATGGCGAGGAGTGGCTGACCAAGGCCGGTCAGTGGGGCGGTGGCAGGAACATGAAGTACCAGACCACCTGCCTAGTGCTGAGGGACGGCCAAATGTCTGACCGACTTGTGGCCTTCTGCGAACTGGAGTTGGCCTCCGATCTGCCTGGCAGCGCCTTCGTTCGCAGTGTGATGCACGAATACGCCGGCACGGACTGGGCCCGTAATGTGGTATGGATCAAGGGCAAATACTGGGTGGTATTTGATCAGTTGCAGGTGCTGGAGCCGGCCGATTACAGCATCCTGTGCCAATGGATGGACGGCGGCGAGACCGTAGATAACCAGTACCGCACAACCCGCACCGAGCAATATCACAGCTTCGTCCTACAGGCGGCCAGCGGTAACAAGCCGATCATCGCCAGGCTGACCGATGGCCGACCGATAGTCCGCCAGGCGCTCTACGGGCAGTTGACAGAAAATGATGAGCCGACCTTTGCCCATCTGATGTACGGCCAGGCGAAAGACCTCGCGCCGGAGTACTCGATCAAGCGCCTCAGCCGGAACATGTGCCTGGTTAGCGAGCCTAACCGTCAGGTGCTGGTGGGGGTAGCGCCGCTGAGCAAGCCCGATGAGGCGATGGAGTTGGGGGCGCAGATGCGGGCCAAGTGCACAATGTTTGCGTTGGCTGCTGATGAAATAGCTCTGGCCGGCCTGACCAGCTTCAGCGGCGACCAGGCACTCCTCCAAGCTGACAAGCCGATTGATTTGTCAGTTGATTTCGCAACTGGCATCGTCACCGTCAACGCCACCGAGCCGACCGAGTTAAAGATCAAGGGACTGCTTACCGGTCAAGACGTCGCCGCCAGTCTGCAACTTGAGGCCGGAGAGCGCGAAATGCCGGTCAATACCGACAGCACGGCCTTTGCGGCCCTGGCGGCGGCGGTACGGGCTGCTATCGCGCAGGCAGCCCAGATGTCGCCGATGGTCAGCGAGATCAAACGGCCCGAGTACTCGCACGAGCTGGTCCGTCAGTGGAGCTTCGAGGTCCCCGCCGGTGACGCTGTTGCCATCCAGGTCGTTGAGAGCGCCGACCTCGACGGCGATGGTAGTGCAGAGCTACTCGCCGGCACCGCCGATGGGCGGCTATTCTGCCTCAATTCCGACGGGACCAAGCGCTGGGAGTTGGCCCTGGAGCCCGGTAGTGAGGGCAAGAACGCCGTCAACGATGTAACGGTGGCCGAGCTCGGCGACGGCCCGTGCGTGCTGGCTGCCAGTGATGACCAGTATCTGCACTGCCTGAATGCCGCGGGCCAGGAGCTATGGAAATTCACCGGCACCGGCTTCGAGTGTACCAACCAGGCTCCCGGCGAGCTCGGTACCGGCCGCTATATCGAGGGTGATGGCGAGATGATGGTGGTGAAGGCCGCCGACCTCAACGGCGATGGAGCCAAGGAGATTCTGATCGGCTCGCGAACCTTCATGCACGGCAACCGCCGCGTCTTCGGCACCGTCTGGTGCCTCAATACAGCCGGGGAGTTGCAGTGGCATCTCTACCAATCGGGCGGCTGGATTACCAGTATCCGCTGCTTTGACCGGCAGGGCGACGGCCAGATGGAGGTACTGTTCGGCACTCGCGGCGGCCCCTACGGGCGCTCCACCTATGTGTGTGATAACCAGGGCAAGCTGGTGGTGCATCATAGCGGGCCCTATGGCGAGAAGTACGTCAATATCGGCCCGGTCGGCGCCGACGGCGCCTTGCGGCTGTTTCGTCTGGAGCATCGCGACGGCACCCTCAATGTGTACGATCCCGCTGATGGGTACCGCGAAAAGTGGGCTTATCGCGCCGGCGGCCTATCGGCGATCGGCCCTGAAGCTGTGGATTTGAACGGGGATGGCGTCGCCGAGGTCGTCGTCGGCTCTGACAGTGGCAGCCTATTCTGCCTGAATGAGGCCGCGGAGCCGCTGACCTGGCGTATCAACCTGGCCGAGCCACTTAGCGCCATCGGCGTCGCCCAATTGACCGGCAACGCCTCGCAGATCGCCGTCGGGACCAACATGGGCGGCATTCATGTGGTAGCGGGCGATGGCACACCCCTGGCCCGCCTCCAACTAGGCGGCGACGCCGTCACCTGCCTGACCTCGGGCCGCCTTGCCGCCGGGGCACCGGCATGCCTGATAGCGGCGACTGAAGGTGGCAACCTGGCGGCGCTGAAGTTGCAGTAGCCGCATCTCACAGGCAGACGAATCTATGACCGGCAGGATGTGATTGGCAATGAAGTTATGGAACAGCTACCCGAAGTGGCCGTGGAAGCATGATGACGACATCCGCAAGTATGTTGATGTCCCCGACTGGTGGCTGGTGGGGTATGAGGAGGTCCGGGGGTTCCTACGGGGCCTGACCAAGGGCCAACGCTCAAGCGTGGGCAAGAGCGCCGGCGGCCGCGACTTGGCCGTGGTTTACTATGGCCCCGATAAGCCCGAGCGCAGCCTTTGCGTCACCGGCGGCACCCACGGGACCGAGACCGAAGGCATCGCCTCGATCACCAATATCATCAAAGTCATGGAATCGGGAGCCGATTTGCGCGGGCAGAAATGGCCGGCCTTTCAGCGGGTAGCCAAGCGCGTCGGCCTCTATTTGATGCCGCTTTACAACCCCGATGCCTCCGCCCGCAGCCCGGTCAAAAGTTATGTGGGGATGCCGATAGACCTCAAGGACCCCAGCGACGGCGTCCATCATCTCCATATCGGCTTCTGGAAGAACGGTAAGCTGCCGAATCGCAAGCGGATCTTCGCGCGATGGAGCAAGGATTCGGACATGACTGGGAAACTGGACCGGTTGGGGTATCTGGGCCAGCGCTTCAACGATGCCGGTCGCCTGATCAACCGGCCCCGCTCGGGCAAAAAGTCCATGGCGGTCGAGACCATGCAGATGCTCAAGTACCTGGAGGCGAACACGATTGACTGCTATATGGACCTGCATTCGCACAGTTCGCCGCCCTGGCTCGGCATCTGCGGGCCGGAACATACCTGTGGGGACCACGAGCAACTGGTCAGGCTACACCAATTAACCGCGAAGCTGACAAAGCGCGCCGGTGGCCCCCAACTGGCGCTCTCTCAACAGGGCGCAGACCGCTGGTACAACAGTCACTTTTTCCCGGCGAACCTCGGCATCTATGGGTTCACCTATGAAACGTTGGCCGGCTTCAAGGGCAACTATCCGGAGGACAAGCCCTGGGAGGAAATCTGGCTGGCGAATGCCTACAACGGCATGTACACTATCCTCGGCCTGGCCCAGGCGCTGCTGCAGGTCCCGTCGCCGTGGAAATGACCTAGCCCATGGACTATGCTGCCGCGGTCGCATATCTAGACAGCCTGGTGAACTATGAGCGCACCGGTCTGCGCCGCCAGTTCGCCGACGAGGTCAGGCTGGACACGATCCGCCGGCTCTCGCAACTGGTGGGCGATCCGCACGAGCAATTCGCAGCCGTGCATATCGCCGGCAGCAAAGGCAAGGGCTCGGTCGCGGCTACCATAGAGGCCATCGCCCGCGCCGCCGGCTACCACACCGGGCTTTTCACATCTCCTCATCTGGTCTCACCCCGGGAGCGTATCCGCATTGATGGCGCGATTGTCTCCGGGGATACCTTGGTCAGGCTGGTGGAGACCGTGAAGCCCGCCGTGGAGCAGATTCGCACCGAGGGCGAGTCTTCTCCGCCGACCTTCTTCGAGGTCTATGCGGCGATGGCGTTTCTGCACTTCGCCGCCGAGCAGGTGGACCTGGCGGTCCTGGAGACCGGTCTGGGCGGCCGCTTTGATGCCACCAATATCGCCAAGCCGGTCGTCTGCGCGATCACCACACTGGGACTCGACCATACCGAGATACTCGGTGATACCATCGAGCAGATCGCCTTCGAGAAGGCCGGCATCATCAAGCCGGGGGTGCCGCTAGTGGTGGCCGACAACCCGACCTCAGCCAGGGAAGTACTAGCCGAGCGCGCTGCGGAGGTGGGAGCGCCGCTGCTATCAGCCCCGCCGGTGGTGTCAAGGACACCGCCCGAGCGTCTGCCTGTGCCGGAGGCCGATACGCCCCTGCCGCGGCCGCTGCAGACCGTGGTGCTGCGCCGCGACGGCCAGGAGTTCGCGGTGCAGTTGGCTCTGGCCGGGGCACACCAGGCGACGAATCTCGCGGTGGCCGTCGGTGTCGCCGATGTGCTTCATGGCGCGGGCTACGAGCGGATAGATGATGAGGCGATTCTGGCCGGCGCGGGCACGGTCAGATGGCCGGCGCGCCTCGAGATTGTCCAGGTGCGTCCGTGGCTGGTGCTGGACTGCGCTCACAACCCGCAATCGGCGCAGGCCCTGGCCGAGGCCTTGCCGGGTCTGATAGAATATGACAAGCTGGTAGTGGTGCTAGGGGTCTCGGCCGACAAGGATGCCGCCGGCATCGCCGCGGCGCTGGCTCCCCTGGCCGACATCGCCGTATTGACCCAAGCTTCGATGCCACGGGCGCTGCCCGTGCAGGAATTGCAGGCCCAGACGGCGCAATATTGGTCTGAGCACCGTGTTGCAGCGACCACTCAGCAGGCACTGGCGATGGCCGATGACTTGGCCGGCCCGCGCGACTGTATTGTGGTCACCGGCTCCTTCTTTGTCATAGACGAGTTCTTGCAGTTGACAGGTAGGGCGACCGTATAACTCCGGATGGGAGGGCGAGAAAATGGACGCAAAAACCAGACAGGAGATTCTCAAGCGCGGCGGGACTAGTATCGCTTGGCAAGGCGAGCCGCACCTCGGCGGCGACTACGGCCAGGAGGAGATAGATGCGGTCGTCAAGTGCATCAAAGACTCAATGGCCTATAACGTCGGCTTCGGCTTCATTACGGAGGAGATCCTGAACTTCGAGGCGGCCTTCGCAGACTACTGCGGGACCAAGTACAGCATTAGCATCAATGGCGCCGGCGCCGGCCTTGATATGGCGATGATGGTATTGGAACTGGAGCCGGAGGATGAGGTGATTGTTTCGGCGCTCAACTTCAGGGCCGCTCCGCTGGCGGTCATCGGCCAGGGCGCGAAGCTGGTCCTCTGCGACTGCGATCCCCGCACCTTCCAGGCCGATCCGGCTGATGTCGAGAAGCGCATCACTAAGAATACCCGCGCCATTTTCCCGGTGCACATGAATGGGATGTCGGCACCGATGGATGACCTGGCGGAGGTTGCCGGCCGTCACCAGCACCACAAACACGGTGAGATCCAACTCATCGGCGACGCGGCCCGGGCGCTCGGCGGCGGCTACAAGGACACCAAGATCGGCAAGCAGGGCCTGATGACGGTATTCAGCTTCCACACCATGAAGAATATGACGACGCTGGGTGAGGGCGGGGGAATCACTACCGACGACGACGCTACTTACGAGTACCTGCGGGGCATCCGCCAGTTCGGCAATGAGACCAGCGGCTGGGGCACCAACTACAAGATGACCCGCGTGCAGGCGGCGGTGGGCCTGGTACAGTTGGGCCGGCTCGATGACTTCATCGCCCGGCGGCGCGCGGTTGCCGCGGCGCGCAATGCGATGCTCGACGGCATCCCGCACCTGATCATCCCCTATGAGCCGGCTGATGTCACTCACAGCTATTACCTATACACGCTGCTGGTGCCTAGGGACTGGGCCGGTGACAAGCGCGATAAGCTCATGGGGCTTCTGCGCGAAGAGTATGGAGTGGACACGGTAGTGGCCAACCCGCCGGTCAATCAGATACCCGGGGTGCTGGCAGAGGCGACCAGGGGCCAGCAGGTACCGGTTTCCGAGGAGCTCGGCGCGCGGCTGTTCTGTGCGACGATCCACCCGATGATGTCGCAGGAGGACAACGAATACATCTGCGCCGCCCTCTGGGACGCCGTCGAGAAGATGAGCTGACCTGTATTGTTCCCCAAGCCGTAGGTCGGGCTTTCTAGCCCGACAGCCTTGCCTTCTTTTTGGCATTGGGAGGGACTTTCCAGGCGACTGACCGGGCCCTTTGCACAGGAGTGATATAGATGGCAGATGAGAAACTGCGCATTCTCGGCGTCGGGGCGCATCCCGACGATCTGGAGATACTCGCCGGCGGCACGCTGGCAAAATACGCCGCCCAGGGCCATCAGGTCTTCATGGCCGTGGCTACCGATGGCAGCGCCGGACATGCCGTGATCCCGCCCGACGAACTGGTCGAGATCCGCAAGCAGGAGTTGCACGCCTCGGCGGAAACCATCGGCGCGCAGGTGCATTGGATCGGCGAGCCGGATGAGTTCCTCTTCGAAAACTACGAAACGCGCATGAAGTTCATCGAGGCGATCCGCTGGGCCAATCCGCAGGTCATCATCACTCACAATCCTGAGGATTATCATCCCGACCACCGCGCCACCTCGCAACTGGTGTTCGGGGCGGCCTTCGTGGCCACCATTCCCAACATCCAGACCGGCACTCCGCCTCCGGACGGTATGGCGGCGATTTTCTACATGGACTCGCTGGCCGGCGTGAATTTCCAGCCCGAGTTCCTGGTGGACATCACCGCGACCTATGACAAGAAGATCGAGATGATGAAATGTCACGACAGCCAGGTGACCTGGCTGCTGGACCACGATGACATTGACATACTCGACTTCATTGACGGGGTTGCGCAGATGCGGGGGTTACAGTGTGGCGTCAAGTATGCGGAGGGTTTCCGGGCGGCGTGGGCCTGGCCGCGCATCCGCCCGGAGAGTCTGCTGCCGTAGAGCACCGCCATTCGGCCCCCCAAGAACAAGCAGGCCACGACCGAAGCGGGTCGTGGCCTGCTGCCTCTCTGTACTGCCGCTCAGATCAAACTGGTGCTGAAGTAGCGTTCGGCGCGGTCAGGCAGCACTGTGACCACATTGCCGTCTCGGTGCCGTCGCGCCACCTCGATGCCGGCCCACACATTGGCCCCCGATGAGGTGCCCACCAGTAGCCCCTGGACACGTGCCAGGTTGCGGGCCGTCTCGATGGCGTTGTCGTCGGTCACGGTGACAACCTCATCAATCAGGTCGGTGTCCAGCACCGGCGGGATGAATCCGTCGCCGATACCTTGGATCTGGTGCAGACCCGGCTCATCACCTAACAGCGCTGCGACGCCCTCCGGCTCGACGGCCACGACGCGAATGCCGGCATCCTGCTGCTTGAGATAGCGACCGACGCCGGTGAGGGTGCCGCCGCTGCCTACTCCCGCCACGAAGGCCCCGACCTCTCCCGCCATCTGCTCCCATATCTCGACCGCCGTGGTCTCGAAATGGCACGCCGGGTTGGCCGGGTTCTCAAACTGCTGGGGCATGAAATGGCCCGGCTGTGCGGCCAGTTCCCGCGCCCGCTCCACTGCTCCCTCAATGCTCTCGTCGGCCGCAGTCAGCTCCAGCTCCGCCCCGAGCGCTCGTATGATCTTCTTCCGTTCCTCGCTCATGTTCTCCGGCATGCAGATGACGACCCGGTAGCCTTTCTGCACCCCCACCAGCGCGATGCCGATGCCGGTGTTGCCGGAGGTCGGCTCCACGATCGTGTCGCCTGCCTTAAGTGTGCCGGAGGCCTCGGCACATTCAATCATCTGCAGCGCCACGCGGTCCTTGATACTCCCGCCCGGGTTCAGAAATTCGGCCTTCGCGAATACCGGCTCGTCCGTCAGCATCCGCAGCCGCACCATGGGGGTGCCGCCGATCAGTTCCAGCACGCCATTGTGCCACATTGCAGGGCTCTTTACCTGTGGAGAGATTGTTCGTGTCATGGCCGCTATGTTAGCACGCGACCCCGCCACAGCACAAGTAGGAATGCACCCGCCTGGCTGTCCCGGCAGCAACACGGGCCGCGATCCAGGACCGCAGCCCGGGTGTGAGCATGTATCTATAGGTTACCCGTCGGTTATATGAATTGTGCATTCAGAACCCAAGTTCTGAGTCTAGCCCGGGGCCGAAGTCCGGCACCTCCAGCAGCTCGCCTCCCCGCGTGGCCGACTCGTGGGCGATCAAGCCTGGGATAAGATACCGCGCCGCCTGCCAGACATCATTGAGCGGTTGCTGGCCGCTGACGCAGGCTTTCACGAAATCATCCACCAGGAACTGGTGGGAGCCCCGGTGACCATTGGGCAGACCGATGAACTCTCTAGGCAGGCGGGCTACGTCATGGACTTGGGAGACGCCCTCGTGAGTCCCGGCGCTGGTTACTGCTGCCATCTTGCCCTCGGCTTTGGTCGGCACGCCGACCGGTGCTAACAGATCATCGAGCTCAATCATCCGGTCGCGGTCCTTGGTGACCCAGACTTTGGCGTTGGCCTGTTCCTCGTAGCTGCCGGCGGTGCCGTAGAGACTAAGCCGCACCTCACCCGGGTGGCCGATGCGTCGGAACTCGTTGAGGCGCATTATGCTGCCATCCGACATCTTAAACAGTGCGCTTTCGTTGCTGAAGGCGTTATGCCACACGTTCACTTCAGGATCATAGACACCATCCTCGTGCCGGTCCACAAAGCCGAAGCATGAGACGTGAGTGGCATGGGCGCCGGTGACCGAGATGATCATGGCGGCTGAATGGGTCGGGTAGTGCATCGGCGGGCAGCCGGCGATCTCCAGCCACCTTTCCCCGCCGCGCCACTTCATCACCTCGTAAAGCCCGTGGTCCCAGTCGTGGTAGTACTCGCCCTCGCCATAGACGATTCTGCCGAAGTCCCCGCTGCGGAAGCGCTCGCGGCAGTAGATGGCGGTGGGATGATAGTAGCTGGTCTCCCCCAGCATGTATATCAGACCGGTCTGCTCAACAGCCTGCACTAGCTCCGTGATTTCGTCCATGGTGATGGCCGGAGGCACCGCCGAATAGACGTGCTTGCCTGCCCGCAGCGCCTGCACCGCCTGCTCGCCGTGCAGCCAGTTCTGGGTGATGACGGCGATGGCCTCCACGTCGGTCTGGCATAGCTCGTCCAGCGACGGGCAGGTGGCGGGGATGTCGAACTGCTCGGACCTCTCCTTCAGCTTCTGCTCGTCCAGGTCGCACAGGATCACCTGATCCACAAGCGGGTGCGCCTTGAACAGAGGGATGAACGAGTTGGCGAAAGAGCCAACTCCACACATGCCAACCTTGATGCCCACGGTAATCTCCCTTTCCTAGGTCGAGATCAACGTAACTGTTCCTGCTCGCGGTCATGCTTTCCTTTCTTGAGCCGGCCGCCGGAAGGGATGGGCAATACAACAGGGAACCTTGACCTAGAAAACCGGCTGAGCGTTGGGAGTACCCAAGGAGTACACCATGGGCGACAAAGATGGGATTATCTACTTCAATCTGAGCACGGACTGCGAGGCCACCGATCCGGCGCTTGACGATGCGGCACTGGGCGAGCGCGCTACGCGTGGTCTGAGAGAGCTGCTGGAGGCGCAGGGCTGGCGCGGGACCTTCTATGTCATTCCCACCGACATGGAGGCACACCCGCAGTTGTACAAGGAGCTGCATGAGGCCGGCCACGAGATCGGCCTGCACCTGCATCCGGCGGCCCAGGGTTACTCGCCGTTCTGCGGAATCTACGGCCCGGAACTGCAGGAGCAGATAATCGAGGAGGCGGCCGACCGTTTCGCCCAGGTGATGGGATGGCGGCCACGTGCTCTGTGCATGGGCTACGGCTCGACCAATGACCATACCTACTCCATTCTCGCCAAGCTGGGTTTCACCCACGGTACCTGCTCGATACCGGGGAGAATCCTGCCTGAATGTGCTTCGCTGTGGGCCGGCGCGCCGCTATTTATGCACTACGCTCACCCCTACAACCGCTGCCTGGTCGGTGACCTGGATTTCGTGGAGGTGCCGGCGACGATTGATTGGGAAAGCCGCATGTGGGGAGGCAAACACCCCCAAGACCTGCGAGTGGAGCTGGTGGACGCCAAGAACCATTTCTACACCATCGAGAAATCCGTTCGCCGCCAGATCGAGGAAGAGGTTCCCGTTAAGCTGGTGCATGCCGTCACCCACAACATCTTCGAGTACGGCGACCCCAATGACTTCCGGCGGCAGACCCTCGCAGGCATCATCACGCACTACAAGAGTATCGTCGCCGATCGAGGCTATGGGATCGCCGGAGCGACGGTGGCGGAGATCGCCGACCTGTACCGCGCTGCAGTACCGAAGCAGGAAACAGCACTTACCCTAGACAATCGCGGCTATCTGCGCGGACCGGATGATGAAGCGAAGGAGTGAGAGGCTAGTGACAGAAGTCAAGATTGGTATCATCGGCATGGGCGGGCGTGGCCGTGGCTGGATCAACACAATCAAGCTGGTGCCTAACTGCCGGCTGACTGCCGTATGCGACCGGGTTGGGCCGCTGGTCGAGCAGGGCCTGGCGCGCGCTGACGACTCCGAGGTGCGCGGCTTCCAGGACTACGACGAGATGCTGGCAGACGCCGATATTGACGCAGTGGCGGTGATAGCTGAGCCGGAAGCGCTTGCCGCTCTCAGCATCCGCGCCCTGGAGGCGGGCAAGCACGCTATCTCCGAGGTGCCGCTGTGCTACGAGATGGACGACCTGTGGCGGCTGGTAGTCACGGTGGAGCGGACCGGGCTAAAGTTCCAGCTTGCCGAGCAGGTGGCATGGTCACCGTGGGTCTTCGCCTGGCGGGACATGGTGGAACGGGGCGAGCTCGGTAAGGTGCTCCTGGCCGAGGGGCAGTACCTTCACGGCATGCCCGATCACGTCATGTGGATTGACAGCAAAACCGGCCGCTACATGGGCAGCGCGGAGGCCAAGACCTGTCCCACCTCGGTCAAGAGCCGCTACTGCAACCTGGGCACACCTATCAAGTACCACACCCACGACCTCAGCCCGCTGCTGAGAGTGCTGGACGACCGCGTCGAGCGAGTGTTCTGTATGGGCACCCGGCGCAGCGACAGCTACTACTATGACTACCTGAGCGGCTCGGACCTTCAGGTGGCGCTGATGCACACGGAGAAGGACATTGTGATCCGGCTGGTGTGCGGCTTCAGCTTCCCGACGGCTCAGCCGAATCACTGGTACCATCTGGTCGGCACCGGCGGCGACATCGAGACAGCTCGCAGCGGCATCTCGGCCACCAATGCTCCGGGCGCATGGTGGCTGGCGGACCGGTATATGTCAACCCGCACGCCGGTTACCTGGACCAACACTGCGTTTCAGCCGGCACCGGCGGCGGCAGTTGCCAGCGGACACGGCGGCCTCGATTACTACCCGATTGAGGATTTCGTCAACTGCATCATCAACGATACCGAACCGTTCAACAATATCTACCGGGCCGCCGAGGTCCAGGCCCCCGGCATCCTGGCCGATATCTCCGCCGACAGCGGAGAGCAGATCCGGGTCCCCGACTTCCGGCCCAATCAGCAGCGCAAGGCCGGCCAGATGCCGGAGTAGAGCTTATGGCTATGGAGATTTCTTCGGAAAAGGAGTTTAGGGGGTTGCAGGGATCTCCCATCACACGTTGTGGTCCTGTTGGAAGGGCCGTGTCGAGTTGCGGTCGTCGGCGACGACCGCAAGGAGGCCGGGCCACGCAGACCGCTGCCCTGGCGAGGTCGCCACACGCAAACGCCCAACGACAACGGCTGGGCCAGCCTTGTCGGCTTTCAACGACAAAGCCGACTGCGACAGGCCCTTCCACTACGGCTAACGACGGCACAGCGTGGCGCTCTAGCTTGAGTTGCCCAATACTTGCACAATTACAGTACAGTGCCCGGCCGACTTTGCCGGAGCACCGCCACAGGAACCGACAACACGCCCTCAGCGAGGAGTGACGCATCTCGTGGAAATCCATCCCGTCCCCTTCAAAGCTCTCGGCGGCCTGTATGAGCAAGACGATGTGGACGCCGCCATGCGGGTCATAGCCAACGCCGCCGAGCCGCAAGGCACCTTCTTCCCCCTGCCCGAAGAGACCGATTTCCAGAGCGCCTTCGCCGAACACGAGGGCGCTGAATACGCCATCGCGGTCAATAGCTGTGGGACCGGCCTGGATGTGTGCATGATGGTACTGGGGATCCAGGCCGGCGATGAGGTCATCACCAGCCCGCTCACCTTCGTCTGCTCGGCGACATGTGCCGCCGCCCGCGGGGCCAAGGTCGTCTTCGCCGACATAGATGAGCAGACGATGAACCTGGACCCGGAGCAGGTCAGGGCCAAGCTCAGCGACCGCACCCGCGCGATCATCCCGGTTCACTACACCGGCCTGCCCTGTGATCTGGACGCCTTCGAAGCAATCAGCCGAGAGACCGGTATCCCGATTATCTATGATGCGGCCCACATGGCCGGTGGGCTTTACCAGGGCCGGCCGGTCGGAGGCCGCGGCCAGGCCTCCTGCTACAGCTTCCAGAGCAACAAGAATATGACACTGCTGGGCGAAGGCGGCGCTGTCACCACTGATGATGCCGATTTCGCCGAGAAAGTCCGCCAGAAGAAGACCTTCGGATACGTCTATGGCGGCCCCGAAGTGCGGGTGGTGACCATCGGCTTCAACTACCGCATGACCAAGGTCCAGTACGCCGTCGGCCTGACCCAGCTCGCCAAGCTCGACCGTGTCGTCGCCGAGCGCCGCCGGCGGATGCTGAGGATGAACGAGCTACTGGCGGAGGTCGAGGAGTTGATCCTACCCGTGGGTCACGGCCCGGGCCATGCCAGCCATATGTACAGCGTGCGGCTCGACACCGACCAGGTCAGCTTCTCTGAAGCGGAATTGCGCAAGCAGATGCAGGAGGCCCATCAGGTCGGCAGCTCCAAGTGTTACCACGTGGCATGGAGCTGGGAGGCGTTCGCCGAGATTGATTACGACAACAGCGATTGCGCGATAGCCGAGAAGGCCTGCCGGCAGGTATTCCAGTTGCCGATCTTCCCGGATACGCCCTTCGAGGACCTCGACTACATCGCTTGGGCAGTGAAAGAATCAATAGCCGCCTTGAAAGAAAGCTGACACAGGGAGCAATGCAGCGATGAACTGGTTGATAGTCGGAGCAGGTGACATCGTGCATAAGCGCGTCGGTCCCGCCATCGCCGCCGAGCCGCGCAGCCGCATCGTGGCGGTCTGCGATGTGGTGCCGCAACACGCCGAGGATACCGCCCGGCAGTATGATGCGCGTTTCTATACCGACCTCAGTGAGGCGCTGCAGGATGCCGACGTGGAGGCGGTGTATGTCGCCACACCGGTGTTTCTGCACGTCCCACTGGCGGTCCAGGCATTGCAGGCGGATAAGCACGCGCTGGTCGAAAAGCCGATTGGGATATCCTATGCTCAGGCCTGCGAGCTGGTGGCAGCCGCCGAGGCCGCTACGGGCACCTGCGGAGTATCGTACTATCGCAGGTTCTATCCCCGCTACGCGATGGCCGAGCGGATGCTGGAGGCCGGCGAGTTCGGCCAGGTTGTGCTGATCCGGCTGCATTACTTCACATGGTTCGGCCCGGCGGCGGATGATCCCAAAGCCTGGCGGCTGACCTTCGCCAAGTCCGGCGGCGGGGTGCTACCGGACATGGGCTCCCACATGTTTGATGTCATGATCGGGCTTTTCGGGCTGCCGGCACGCCTGTATGCCAAGACCGCCACCCAGACCCATTCGTTCGAGGTGGAGGATTCGGCGGTGATGGTGATGGAGTACCAGGACGGCCCGCAGGTCGTCGCCAGCTTCAACTGGAACTCGAAGACCTGGTCGCACGAGTTCGAGATTATCGGCACCGAGGCGAAGGTGAAATGGCATCCGTATGATGGGGGAAGCGTGCTGAAGACGGTGGGTCGGGACATTCAGGACCTTGAGTCGCCGAACCACGAAAACATCCACTACCCGGTAATCGCGGATTTCGTCAGTGCGGTCGAGGAGGGGCGCTGCCCGAGGGTGACTGCTCAGGAAGCGGCCAAGACTAATCTGCTGCTCGACGCCATTTATCTGTCGGCGCGCGAGAACCGGGAAGTCGCCCTGTCCGAAATTGAGGACTGATTGACGCTTAATCTGGTATTCAGAACGCGGGATCAAATGATCTTCGAGCCGGCCCCGCCCAACGATTTCGCGGAGTTCATCGCGACCTATTACCAAGCGTGCCGCCGGGCTGCGCCGCAGATCGAGGCGATTGGCGGCAAGTGGACCTTCGAGGACCTCGTCCCCGGCATGAGCGATTTCGACTATCGCTTCATCTGCGCCAATGGCATGAGCGCGGACGACTGGTGCCGAATGGCCTCTGTCGTAGGTCAGGTGCATCTCGAACTGTGCGAGGCCCATCCCGAATGGGCCCGCAAGCTCGAGCACTTACCGGGCATCAACCTCACCTGGGACGAGCTGACGGACCCGCGCGGGTACTGCACGGACTACAGCCAATGGACCTTCTACCACACTACCCGCCCTGAACGCCTGGAGCAAGCCACGCAGGGATTCGCCCAGCGACCTTGGAGTGAGGCGGACGAGCTTTACCATCTTCAGAAGTTCCTCACCTACTATACTCCCTACGACCGCTCGCTCGATCCGGCCATCAACCTAGGGCCCTATGACAACAAGTATCCCCTCCACAGCCGGATCATGCACTACTTCCCGCCGCCGGTGCAATCCGCTATCTCCATCATGCAGCGGGAGACGCTGGCCGGCAAAATGGCAGCCCTGCGCCTGGCCGGTGAGATGTTTCCGGAGACCGACGTATTCGCAGAGGCTCTCGACCTGGTTGCCAGACATTACGAGGTGCCTGAGCTCTACCAGGACCCGGCGCTGGCGCAACTGGAGGCCCGGCTATTTGCAGCGATAGAGCTACTAGGCGGCCATCTAGCCGACAAGCTCACCATTGTGCCCGAGGCGTCGAGCACCTCACCGCAGCAGTGGCGACAGAGGCTCAAGCAGAGGCCGGTTGATCCGGCCCGGACTGTCTGCGTCAACTCCAAGTGGGCGCGGCTGACCAAGGGCCGTTTGTACTTCTACGCCAATGCCCCTTGCGGTTTCGCGACAGCGTGGCTCATCCGCAACGAGTGCAAGCTAATTCGGACCATGTTTTTCACCCCTCCGCTGACCGCTTTCTGGGAGCTGACGCGAGGCGAGAAAGTCAGTGACCCGGCCCAAATCATCCCGCAACTGGTCCCGGACCCTCTAACGGACCAGGAAGCCGAATGCTGTCTGACAGTCGGCGCCCTGGTGAACGACTGCCAGGAGGGGCGGGAGACCGAGGTTGCCAGGCAGCTAGTGCAGGCCTTTGACGGTTTCTACCACGCCCTGCACAAGCTTTCCGCGATAGCCGCCGAATGGTAGCGCCGCCCGCTGCGGTATCAGACTGTGTCAAATATGAGGTGATGCGATGATAGTAGATTGCCATGCCCATATCGGCGAAGGTGTCTATCAGACATGCCAGCCGGCGCAGTTGCTGGCAGGCATGGATGCCTCGGGGATAGAGCGGGCGGTGGTCTGCCCCATTGACCGCAACCTGGCCGTGGATAATGCGGAAGGCAATGACTACGTGCTGGCGGCGGCAGCCCAGCATCCGGACCGGCTGATACCCTTCGCCACAGCCAACCCGTGGTACGGCGCGGCAGCGGTCGCGGAGTTGCAGCGGGCGATAGAGGCCGGGGCCCGTGGTCTGAAGTTGCACTCGAAGCTCCAGGGCTTCACCATCAGTGACGATATTGTCAACCCCCTGATTGAGGTCGCCGGCGAACACGGCCTGCCCGTATTCGTCCACAGCGGGACGATGGTCTGTGCCGAACCCCTGCAGGTGGCGATGCTGGCCCGACGCTACCCCTCGGTCAACTTCATCATGGGGCACTCGGGAGCTACCGATTTCTGGAATGACATGATCCCCGGCATAACCGGCATAGCCAATATCTATCTGGACACCAGTCTCAACAACCCCACCTCGATTGGGAGCTACTGCGAGGCCATGGGGCCTGAGCGCCTCTGCTTCGGCAGCGATTTCCCGCAGAATACCTACCCGGTCGAGCTGGAGAAGCTTCAGGACGCGGTACCGGATGAAAAGCAGCGCCGGATCGTGCTGGCAGAGACGATTCTGCGCCTGCTCGGCGAGGAGGTGGGCTGAATGGTCATAGATGCTCACATGCACTTTGACATACCACTAAAGGCGGGGGTTGATGAAGCTCGGCGGGTGATGGAGCAGGAACTGGAACTGATGGCGGAAGCCGGAGTTGACGGCGCTACCGGGTCGCTGATTGAGCCGCTGCGCTGCAACTGCGTTGCCCACTCCGAATACAACGACTTCTTCGCCGCGACCAGCAGAGGCTTCGCAGGTCGCTTCTGGCCCTGGTGTGTGGTCAATCCGCTCGACGATGACGCCGCTGACGAAATTCGCCGGTGCTATGAAGTGCTGGGGATAAAGGCGCTCAAGCTCCACCCCTGGCTGCAGGGGTTCTCGTGCTCGGATGACTACTGCAATCCGGTTTTCGAGGTCTGCGCCGAGCTGGGGATGCCGATCAACCTCCACGATGGCAGTCCGCCCTATTCCGCGACCGCCGGGTGCGGTGAGGTGGCGCGGCGCTATCCCGAAGCCAAGGTCGTCCTGGCTCATGCCGGCCTCAACGACCAGTGGCGGCAGGCCCGCGACCTGGCCTGCGAGCTGCCCAATATTTACCTGACTATGTCGGGGCCCTCGATGCTGGCTATGCAGAGCATCGTGGACAACGTTGCGGCCGACCGGATTATGTACGGCAGCGACTACGGTGCCGGCGGCGTCAGCCTGATTCACTACCGGCTGGACAAGATTAAGCAGCTTGAGATGGACGATGATACCCGCAGAATGGTCTTGGGCGAGACTGCGCTGCGACTGCTTGGGGCGAAGTAGGTTCGGGGGCTTAGTCATACGCCAGAGTGTACTGGTTCGGCGTCGTGGTCTTATGCTTGTACCACTTGACATGACCGTCGTAGAACATCACGTTGAAGCCCTCATTGTGTCGCCGATAGGCCCGCCAGTTGTGGATGTCCTGGTAGGGTCGGTCGCCGTCGTCTTCCACGCCCATGTCTGCTTCCTCGCCGTCGAAGAAGAGGATGGTATTGGCCGGGTCCGCGAAATCGGCATCAGGGGTGCCCATCTCCCCTACCGCCACGTTGAAGCAGTAGCTCCACCAGCACAGGCCATCATCTTTGGGTGTAGGCGGCTGGTGGTAGGCAGTTGCGTCGGAGGGGCACTTGTAGATCTGTAAGTTGCGCACATAGGGCCGCAGGCGATACAGGATCGTGTCCCAGCGCCAGTCGTAGGAAGGCTGGGGGACCGGGCCGTCACAGTCGTGATGCGGCGGGATACACTCATCGTGGTCCTGGACGTACATCCCCAGCGCCAGTCCCCATTGACGCAGGTTCGACGCGCAGCTAACCTGGCGCGCCTTCTCCCGGGCCCTCGCAAAGGCCGGAAACAGAATAGCCGCGAGGATGGCTATGATCGCGATGACGATCAACAACTCAATCAGCGTGAAGCCGAGACGTCTCATGCGGGCTCACGACATCGCTAGGGCAGTGTGATGGTGCCGGCTCTAGTAAGGTTCGGCATCGCTGCGGTGGGTTCCTGCTGAACGGTATGCCTATGGTGCCGGTAGGGCCGTGAAGACGAGCTAGATGGGCCGGTGCCGAGTGTGACCGCTGGCCTCTGGCCTCACGCTCAAAGCAACATCAGCAAAGCGATGAGCAGGCCGATGACGAGCACGGCGGGCAAGCACCCAACCCCGACGGGGAGTTCCCAATGCCTTGCCAGATTTACATTGGAGAAGCTGCGGAGACGGTGTGAGGTCGGCTCCTGCAGACAGACGAAGATATCGCCCGGCCTGACGACAATCTCAACCGTGCCCTTGAAATCGAGCAGGGCCTCCCCGTCGCCGGTATTGATCTGCTGGTACGTGATCTGCCAATGCCTTGTGGAGGTGGGAGCGCTGGAGTAGCTTCCGTCTTCGTTATACTTCTTGTCCCAGATGACGTAGCCGCCCCTGGTGCGCACTTTGCCGATTAGACAGTCATAGCGCTTGCCGCAGTCCAGACAGGACACCTGGCGGGTCGCCTCCTCGATCGGCACCAGTATCGTTCCCTGGCAGCCTTCGTCGGGGCAAGCCACGAAGGCGAATTGTGGGGCAGAGCGCGGCTCCCGTGCTTCCGGTTCCCAGAAGGACCTGACATCAGTGCGGCAGTACGGGCATCTGACACTGCCGGCGCGGATCAGGCCGCCGCAATTGGGGCACGACATATCGTGGGGCAGGCCGCGCTGCTCGGGCGACTGCTCCGGCTGTGCCAGCGCCTCCCAGACCGTACAGCTTGTGACGCCGTCGGAGGCCTGCCAGCCCGCGGGTATGCGCCCCTCCAGCAGGTAGCGCAGCAACCAGCCCGGGCTGTAGGGACCCCAGCTTCGCCCATGGGGATCGCGAACCGTCCAGACGCTGGCATCGTCCTGCTGGGAGGCTGGTGGCTGAGCGCCCACTTCCCGCACCGCCTGCCAGATTACCTCGCGCACGGTATGCGGGGTAAAGCCGTCAGAGGCCTGCCAATCGGGGTGAAGGCGACCCGCGATGACCTGGCGCTGCAGCGCTGCGGGACTGAAGAGGCCCTGCGTATGGCCGTTGGAATCGCGGACGGTCCAGCCGGCGCCGCGAGCACCATGCCGGTCCGGTCGCATATCGCGGATGGTCTGGGGGTCGATTCTGCGGGCCATTGCTCCAGCTCCCTGGCTTGCCGGCAAGCTGTCTGATGGCTGAACATGCTGGCAATATCGTCCTGGCAGAAGCTGCCTATGAGAGGCCGATGTTGCCGGGCTTGCGATGTCAGTATCTTATATCACACCCCAATCCCGTCTGCAACCGCTTGTCTGTCGTCCAGGACGGCGCTAGGCGAGCGTCCACGCCATAGCCATAGGTGAGATCCTGCTCTTTCCTCAAGTGGCAATGCGCGATAGTGGCTGACAATGGAGGATATGCCCACCGCTTGCGCGAAGTAGCCGGCTGGCAAAGCCAATCATCGGGGGTAATCGCATGGCGACAAATGACCGACCTAACATCATCTACATTATCGTGCACGATATCGGCCAGCATATCGGCTGTTATGGAGCCGGTGTGGCCACGCCAAACATGGACCGGCTCGCCGCCGATGGCGTGCGGTTCAACAACTACTTCTGCACCGCCGCTCAATGCTCGCCTAGCCGCGCCAGCATCATGACCGGGCGCTACCCGCACCAGAACGGTGAGATGGGCCTGGCCCATATCGGCTGGGAGTTCCACTTCGGCGAAAAGACACTGCCGATGTACATGAACGAGGCGGGCTATGAGACCCACCTCTTCGGCCACCAGCACGAACACTCCGACGCCTCCAAGCTCGGCTACCAGCACCTCCATTCTCCGGAGAAGAATCAGGCCAAGGTCGTCGGGGCGGAGTTGATAGAGTTCTTGCGCCGGCATGCAGCCAATCCGGGCGACAAGCCGTTGCATATCTCGGCCGGCTTCGGCGAGCCGCACCGCCCCTACCACCGCGAGGGCTATCCGCAGGACGATCCGGATACGGTGCAGGTTCAGCCGTGGCTGCCCGATAGACCGGGCATCCGCGAAGATACCGCCGGCCTCAACGGCTTGATCTGGGTGGTGGACGAGGTCGTCGGCGAAGTGAGAACGGCGCTGCAGGAGACAGGCCTGGAGGACAACACTCTATTCATCTTCACCACCGACCACGGGACGGCGATGCCCAGAGCCAAGGGTACGTGCTACGACCCAGGCATCGCCACTGCGCTGATCATGCACCGGCCGGGGGCAATCGCGGGCGGCAACCAGTACGAGGAACTGCTGATCAACTGCGACTTCATGCCCACGCTGCTGGAGATGGTGGGAGGTCCGGAGCCGCAGGATATCGCCGGCCGCAGCTTCTATCCGCTGCTCACGGGCGGCCAGTATCGGCCCCACGACCACATCTTCACCGAGATGACCTGGCATGATCGCTACAATCCGATGCGCTCGGTGCGCACCGCGAAGTACAAGTACGTCCGCAACTTCGGTGACCGGCCGCTGGTATTCATGCCCCTGGATATATGGAACGGCAAGGCCGGCCAGGAAATGGCCTGGGAGTACTATACGCCACGGCGACCCGAGCATCAGCTCTACGACCTGGAGAAGGACCCGCTGGAGATGAACGATGTCGCGGGAAGCCCTGAGTACGCGGAGGCCCTGGCCGAGCTTTCCGATATGGTTGAGCAGTGGATGGGAAAGACCGACGACCCGCTGCTGCTGGGCGATGTGCCCCCAACGCCGGAGCAGGCCCATCGCGCCAGGACCACCTGGCAGACGAACTAAGGCGCCGATTCTATACGGATGCGTGGCTGAAACTTGCTGCCTCAGCCTCTGATAATCTGACCGAACCAAGGAGCACGATGATGGCAGAATTGACGCAGCAGTTCAAGGAGTTCGCAGCTAAGGCCGGCGCCGATCTGGTAGGGATAGCCGACCCGGACCGTTTTGCCGACTGGCCTGCAGAGCGCAGCCCGATGGCGGTATTCCCCGACGCTCAGGCGGTAATCACGATCGGCCGCCGTATCACCCGGGGTACTCTGCGCGGCAACGAAGAGGGCACCAATTTCAACACCTACCAGAGCTTCGGCTACCACTGGCTGGACAATGAATTCGTCGCCCTGACGACCTTTGAGTGTGTGGAGTTCCTTGAGGATCTGCGCTGGGAAGCGGCGCCGCTATTCCCGTTCCCGCCCGAGGCGTGGCCCCAGGGCATCCCCGTCAGATCGGATAGGCCGGCACCCAACGTCTATCCCGATTTCAGCCGGGTGGCGGTCGCCTGCGGCCTGGGCGAGATTGGCATCAACGGCGACCTGCTGACACCCCGCTTCGGTCCGCGTCAGCGTCTTCAACTCATTCTCACCGACGCTCCGCTGCGCCCTGACCCGCTCTGCGAAATACGAATCTGCCAGGAGTGCATGGCCTGCGCTGAAAGCTGTCCACTGGGAGCCATCAGCAAGCAGGAGTTCGACGACATTACCATTGCCGGCAAAACCATGCGCGTGGCGAAGATAGACCACGACAAGTGCCGCAGTTGCCAGAACGGCGCCTGCCCCAACCGCTATCACCAATCGGGTAGGCCCGACCGCCTGGGAGCCGTGTGCAACCGCACGTGCGTGGCCGCTTTAGAGAGTCGTGAGGTCTTGGCTGACAATTTCCGCCAGCCTTTCCGCAAGCGCAACGCTTGGGGCATTGACCAAATCGGCAAGGTGACCGAAATAGCCCTGGGATCGGCCTCGGGTAACCGGACTGAGGAGGGGCAATAATGGGGCAGCTTAGCGCCCAAGAGGTCAAAGCAGCCGGCCTGGCAGCCGGGCTTGATGGTGTCGGTATCGCCAACATCCAGCGGCTTGAGAACGCACCTGCACAAATGCAAGTGGCGAATGTCTTCCCGGAGTGCAAATCAGTCATCGTTACCATGCGGCGGATTCCACGCGGGGTGTACCGAGGCATCGAGGAGGGCACCCACTGGAGCAATTACACCTACTATGGCTACAACCGCCTCAACACGCTCTTCCGCCCCCTCGGTACTTACCGCCTGGCTTGCTTCATCGAGGACTGCGGCTGGGAGGCGGTGCCGATATACCCCGGCGTCCCGGAAGCTCAGCCGACCCGCGAGCCGGTTCGCGAAGGCCAAGTTGGCGCTGATGTATTCCCGGCGATCCGCATTGCCGCCGTCGCCGCCGGCCTGGGCGAATTGGGCTGGTCCAAGGTGTTTTTGACCAAGCGCTTCGGCCCTCGGCAGCGACTGGGGATGATTCTCACCGATGCTGAGCTCGAGCCGGACCCGCTGGTGGAACCCGGTTCGATCTGCAACCGCTGCATGGCCTGCGTACGTGAATGTCACGGTCACGCCATCCCCCATATCAGAGAGGGGAAGACAGTCAGCATCCAGATCGAGGATAAGGTCTATGAGTGGGCGGATGTGGACATGGGCAAGTGCTGCCTGACCCACCACGGACTAAATAAGGAGGCCTCTCCCTTCTTAGCGCTGGATTGCCCTGGTTTGCGGCTCGACGTGGCCGAGCAGCGCATGTCCGAGGAGGAGGCCTACAAGCTGGCCTATACGGTGGCTGGTGGCACGTGGCGCAAGACCGAGCAGTTCCCTAGCGGCAATCTGGTGGACTACTACAAGACCATGCTCAGCACTACCGGCTACTATGCTGTGTGCGGTGCCAGCGGCTGCATCAGAGCGTGCATGATGAATCTCGAGGAATCCGGCCGCATCGAGGCCACCTTCAACGAGCCGTTCCGGAAGCGGCCCCGCTGGAAGCTGGACTACCAAGGCCAAGTACAGACTGAGGCCGGTTCTACATAAGCGCCGGCCCTGCATGGTCTGTGTGCTCGGAAAGCCGCCCTGGTCCGGGGCGGCTTTCCCATTAGGTGTGACCTAGTGCCGCTACCATCCGTCCTTGCCGGCCGGTGAGCCAAGGCCTCGCAAGTGGCCGGTGTCGCCCATGTAATGACAAAGCCACACGCCGCGTTCGTCGCCGGGATGGCGCGCGAAGTGAGTGACGGAGGCATTATCCAGCAGGTAGCGGGGGAAGCCGACCTCGGTCGCTTCGAGCAACGTGTCTATCAGTCTGCTCAAGAACTCGCCGTGGGTGACCAGACAGATGACGTCCTCCTGGTCGTGGGCGGCGGTCAGGGTACGAATTGCCGCCCGCGCTCGGGAGTAACTGCGCGCGATCGGTTCGCCTCCAGGCACGTGGTTTTCTCGCCGCCAGTGCGGGTCATAGGCCTGTGGACAAAGCCTGAAGGTCTCCGCCTTCGACCGGCCTTCGAGGTCTCCGTAGCTGACTTCCTTGAGGCAATCGCGCTCTCTAGCCTGCAGCCGGCAGGCGCTGGCAATCCAGGCGGCGGTTTGGGCGGCGCGGGGCAGCGGCGAGGTATAGAGCGCCGTGAGGCCTGCTGCAGCCATGCGCTGACCCACTTTCTGCGACTGCTGCTTGCCCAACTCGGAAAGGCCCTTGTCGAAGCTGGCATCCTGCCCCTGTAGGTGGCCGCGCTCATTGCCTACTGACTGTCCGTGTCTGACCAGATACAGCTTCATATGGCCGAACTCTCCCCGGCTTGCAGGCGCAATCACGCCCTGAAACGACCACCTGCTGGTGAGAATGCGCCATGAGCCTTTCGGCGTGCCAATCCCGGATTCCTTTGGCGCATCCGCTAGCACCTGCCGAATTGGCACGGTTATTGCATCATTCCGCAATAGGTGTTAAGATGGGTTTAGCGGCAAGCTGAAATGGGTAGGATAAGTACGGAGCAGTTGGGGTAGGCATGTAGGGGTTGGGAGGATGCCCTGGCAGGGTGGCGAAAGGCCGCCATCATTCATCTCGAGGAGATGCCCTGTTCCCGCAGGGCATCCTCGTTTTCTGGGGGCCGCGCAACTGGCCCTGCCCCGCAGTGTGGGCGAGAGATAATCGGCCTCCCCTCGGTTGACAACACCTGCACCGATGGATAAAATACTGCTACTGCCAGGTGCCGAAGTGGTGGAATTGGCAGACACGCTGTCCTCAGGAGGCAGTGGGCTCGCGCCCGTGCCGGTTCGAATCCGGCCTTCGGCACCATCATAGCGAGATTAACGCCTGACCAGGTCGCCGCGTTAGAGACGGCGGCCTTCAGTGTCCTTAGCCGACAACAACTCGGGCGAACGGCGGTTCCTCTGGGATAGATTGCCAAATGCGACACTCCATCCGCACCGGCTTCAGCTTCGGCTTGACTTCGGGCATTATCACCACCCTCGGCGTCATCGTCGGCCTCCACTCCAGCACCCATTCCGGTACACTTGTGATCGGCGGTATTCTGGTTATCGCAGTGGCCGACGCGCTGTCTGACGCGATGGGAATTCACATCGCCGAGGAGTCGTCCGGGCACCATTCCGAGCGCGAGATCTGGGAGGCCACCGCCGCCACCTTTCTATCCAAGTTCGTCTTCGCTCTGACATTCGTCATCCCGATTGTGCTGCTGCCGTTGAGCACTGCCATCATTGTGAGCGTGGCCTGGGGCCTACTTCTGATAACCGTCCTCAGCCTGTTTCTGGCTAGAATGCAGGCGGTGCGCCCAACCTCGACTATCGTGGAACACCTGGCGATTGCGGTGGTGGTGATAGCGGCGACTCACTACATCGGCGACTGGGTTAACACCCTATAGTAAAGCTACCCATTCTCTCGTTTTTCGACACAGAGCGGGCCAGTGCACTTGGCACTGGCCTTTTCTTTGTGCTCGGCGCGAAAAATATTAGACAAAAATCGGCTCACAAGGCACACTAAGGCAATGATACCCAACCGTGTCCCAGGCCAGGGCGGTCGCAGATGAGAACCGTAGGCCCAGCGGAAGACCGAAAGCTGCTGGCGGCACTTGCTGGTGGCGACCTGAGCGCCTTGCACCAGCTCTACCAAGCCTACGCCAATTCAGTCTATCAAATCCTGCTGCTGCACACGGCCAACGCGGAAGATGCCGAGGACCTGCTGCAGGAGGTATTTCTGTCGCTGGTGGAACTGGGGCGCGGCGCGATTAGAATTCGCAATGTACGGGCGTATCTGCTGAAGGTAGCGCTGAATAAGGCCAGTCAACTCTACGTCAGGGGCAAGCCGCGGCAGCTCGATCTTCACAATACGGACTTGGTGGACACTGACGGTCTGCAGCCGCAAGACCGTACCGGCGTATTGCGAGTGCAGGAAGCGCTCAGCCACCTGCCTTTGGAACAGCGCGAAGCCGTGATCCTGAAGGTCTGGCATGAATGCACCTTTGCCGAGATCGCCGAGATCTTCAGCATTCCGATAAACACAGCAGCCAGCCGTTATCGCTACGGTCTGGACAAGCTGCAACAGATACTGGGTGATAGTGATGAATAGCCAATCAGGATTCGAGCAGCAATTGCGGTCGGTGGCGTTGCGCCAGCCCTCTGCTGGGCTCGAGGGCGAGCTGTTGGGGCGCGCCAAGCGTCTGACACGTAGCCGACGGCGCTGGCGACAGATGACGGTAGCGGTGGTGGCCGCGGCGGTACTGCTGGTGATGGTCAATGTGGTGGCGGGCCAGATCTATGCCCGAGACATCGCCGCGCTGACCGGACAACCGACCACCGGCCAGCGACTGCACACAACACTGGTTTTCGCCGAAAAGCTCCGCGCCCGCCAGCAGCTCATCACCAATAGCCTGGAACACAACGGGGAGGCCTCGGCGCAGGCTGATGCTCAAAGCGTATCCCCCCGGCGGCCCGCCGTTGCCCAGCCGCTGCGGATGAAGCCGATCAGCATTGAGGCTTTACGCGCCCGCAACCGCCTTATCAATGAAATCCTCGAACTCAACGGCGATGCCGCAATCCCGGATAAGGAGAACCGGCAGGGCAAACACAACCGCAGTGCGCTCCCGTTCAGTCTGGACGCTCGCCGCGCCTTCGTTCAGGCTGGCAGGTGTGCTATTGGGACTTGTGCTGGCCTGTGGCGTGGTTTCGGCCGCTGACCATGGGCGCTCATACTAGAAGCCTTGCCGCGAAGTGTCTGAGGAGCTAATCCGATGTCGCAACAGCATCGAATCGCCGCGATCCGTAGGAGCCAAGGGCTAGCCCGGATCGCTCTCAAAGTGCTGGTGGTGCTGCTGGCACTGGCCGTCGTACTTGGCGGTGTGTGGACGTACTACAATGTCAAATGGGGTAGAGAGCTGACTAAAGAGCTGGAGGCCTGGAAAGCTCAGGGCCTGCCGCTCTCGATGTCCGAGGTCATCCCCAAGCCCGTGCCGGACAGCGAGAATGCCGCGCCCATATACCTGAGTGTGTTCCATGTCAGTTTCGACCCCAATAGTGGACCTGCCGGTGTCAATACGGGCAAACTGGCTGACATCTCTCAGGAAGAAGAGAACCTGATTGAGGATTACCGCCGAGGCAGAGATCGGCCCAAGCATGTGGCGAAGGTGCGGGCAATCTTGGAGCGGCCTGAGGTGAAAGAGACGCTGCAGACGCTCAAGCGTGCCTCCCAGCGCCCCAAGGCGGTATTCCCGGTGAAGTGGGAGCTGGGCCTTGCAGCGGTGCTTCCGCATATGGCACAGTTCCGAGATGCGACGCGCATGCTCGCCGCACAAGCACTGCTGCTTGCCGAAGACGGACAGATGGCAGACGCCCTCGACTGGTGCCTGGTCGGTCTGCGCATGGCTGATCACGCTGCAATGGAGCCAAGCATGATAGCACAACTGGTGTCAATAGCAATGCGCAACATCACTCTGGAGGCGGTCGAGGAGATAATATCGGACAAGAACGTTCCGGCAGCGGCGAGCCGGGCGCTGCAGGAGCACCTGCGGGGCATTGATCTGTACAAGACTCACTCGGATGCCATGGTAATGGAAACCTTGGTGGGGCGTTCTGTGTTCGCGCAGTTTCGCACCAATCCCGTATTACTCTACGAAACGCTAATTGGAGAAAAAACGGAACATCTTCGGAAGCTGCGCCGGTCGTACTTCAATTGGCTGGCCGGGCCTCTCCGCGGCCTCGATGAGGCGACGTATCTTCGGATCATGAGGCAGCAGGTCGAGGCATCAAGAATGCCCGGGATGGAGGCAAAGCCGGTTTCCGATGCCCTGGACCGGCAACTCCGACAGACGCCACTTGCCATGCTCACCAAGATACTGACACCCGTGTTCAGCGGACAGGCCTACCATCGGGGTATGTCACTGGCCCGCATTGACCTGGGCCGCATCGCCCTGGCGCTGAAAGCGTACAAAGCGCAGCACGGCCAATATCCGCAAACGCTAGCCCAGCTTCAGCAAACGCTTACCTGGCAGTTGCCCAAAGACGTGTTCACCGGCGAGGATTTCGTTTACAAGCGCGAAGGCGATGGCTTCGTCATCTACAGCCTGGGGCCGGACCTGGATGACGACCAAGGCACCGAGGCAGAAAAGCCGAGCCCGGACGCCGACGGCGACATCGCTTGGAGGGCGAAGAAGTAAGCACGCCGGCAGGTCACAGATAGAACAACGGGGAAAAGTAGCCCGTCCGAATGAGAAGAGGACTCTGATCTCACAAGGAGGGGTTACTTTGCGTATCTTCGCTGGTATGACGCTGGTTCTTGCTTTTATGGCGGGCGCGGCGATGGCCCAGGACGGCTTCGTTGATCACGGCGTCGGGGCGAAGGTGGCCGAATCCCGAGGTGTGGTCACCACCCAGACAGCCGATGGCAGATGTCTGGTGATCGCCAATGCTCTCGACGAGGGCCCGCTAGGCTACATACTCGTCACCGACATTGACACCGGCGAGACCAAGCAGTACTTCTGCCCCGAAGACGTGCGCCAATCCGCGCCCTACGGCTCGTTGATGCACAGTAACGGCAAGTTCTACACCACGCAGGGCAGTATCTTCCTGGAGTTCGATCCGGCGGCGGGGCAATGGACCTTCCATGCCCAAGGCTCTCCGATTGGCAGCGCTTACATCGGCTTCACCGAGGGCCCGGATGGGACGGTGTGGGCAGGGTCGGTCTATCAGACCGGTCTGATATCATTCAACCCGCAAACCAGGGAGCTGAAAGACCACGGCCGCATGGACCCTGAGGAGGCGTACCTGAACACTCTGGCGGTTGACGAGGCCGGCTGGGTCTATTGCGGCATCGGCACGGCCAGGTGCAACATCATCGCCTACAATCCGGCTAGCGGCGAGAAGCGGCAGCTTGTTGCGGAAGAGGACCGCGTCACCGGCTCCGGGCACGTTGAGCCCACTAATGACGGTGCCGCTTACGGCATTGCCAACGGCAAGTACTACCGCCTCTTCGAGGGCCAGGCGACACCGATTGAGAAGGCAGATGTAGCGCCGCGCCGGGATGTGCGTAACATCGGCTGGGGTGCGAAGACGGGTTCGTTCCCTGACGGCCGCAGCGTCCGGGCCTATAACCTGCCGGATAAATGGCTCGAAGTCTATAATCCGGAGACCGATGAGACCAAGCGCATCGCGTTCGACTACGAGACCGAGGGCGTAAGCATCACCAGCATGGCCGAGGGGCCTGAGGGCATCGTCTATGGCTCCACCTGCCATCCCATGCACTTCCTGGCCTTCGACACCGCCACCAAGACGCTGCGGGATATGGGACCGATACCGGAGGTGGGCGGCGGCAACTTCTGCGCCATCGCGGCCCAGGGCGATATTGTAATCGGCGCACAGTACTCGGCAGGGCGCTTGTGGGCCTATGATGTCAATCTGCCGTGGAATCCTACCTCCAGGCGCGAGGGCCTGCGGATAGACGCCCAGGACCTGATGAAGGGCAGTGAGTGCAAGGACGGCCACTGGAGCTATCTGAGCTCACACGAGGTCGCGTTTCTTTGCGGCGACAAGTTCGGCGCGGAGGGCACCTTCAAGCTCGACGCCCCCGCAGACGGCAAGTACTACCTCTACATCCAGCCGTACCAGTCGGCCAGGTATTGCACCGTGCAGTTCCTGTTCGACGGCGAAGAAATCGGGGAGCCGTATGTGGCGACCCACCCGAACACCCAAGCAGGCCCCGTGCAGAGGTACGGCCCGCTGGACCTGCAGGCCGGCGAACACCGCTTGTCGGTAAGAGCGCTGGAGACAGAAGGTCAGGAGCCCTGGTGCGCGATATGTTCAGTTGACCTGACGCAGGAGTTGCGCGAGCAGGCGCTGGTCGAGGAGCAGGTGAATCCCCGCGTGCTGGGGCAGTGGCACCGGGACATCTGCCGCCCGCGCACGGCCCTGGCGCACCCTGACGGCAAACATGTGATGATGGCCGGGTACGCCGGTTACGGTCTGTGCGGCGGCGGCATCGGTATTGTTAACCTTGAGACCGGCGAGGACACCCTGCTGACTGCCGACGAGGACCTGCTCCCCGGCCATAGCTGCATCACCCTGAAGGCACTGCCGAACGGCGACCTGGTGGGCGGCACTACCATCGGCGCACCCGGCGGCGGACACACCACGGCCACCGAGGGTGAGCTGTTCGTCCTCGACTGGGACACCAAGAAGATCGCCTTCCACATGGTGCCCGTAGCCGGCGACAGCAGCATCGTCAGCCTCCAGGTGGCGGCTGACGGGCTGGTCTATGGCCTGTCGGGCAGCAGTACCTTCTTCGTCTTCGACCCCGACAAGCGGGAGATTGTCCACAGTGAGAGCTTCAAGGCGTACGGTGGCGTGCCGCGTCATGCGCTGCAAGTCGGGGCGGACGGGAAGCTCTACGCGATGATGACCGGCGCCATCCTGCGAATAACTCCGGGCAGCTTCGAGCACGAGAAGCTCGCCGACACGCCGGTGAGCATAAGTGCCGGTGGCGCGCTGGCCAACGGACTGCTGGTCTTCGCTAGTGGGTCGCATGTCTGGAGCTACCAGGTACCTGAGTTCTAGAGCTTCACCTTGAGGTGTGTTGAATTGAGCGATTTCCTGACAGCAGTAGCGATGATTGCCCTCAGCGCCCTGACGGTAGTGGCGCAGCAGGGCTTTGTGGACTACGGCGTCGGAGCGAAGGTAGCTGAATCCCGAGGCGTGGTCACCACCCAGACGGCCGATGCCAGATGCCTGGTAATCGCTAATGCCTTGGACCAGAGCCCGATCAGCTATGTGCTGGTCACCGACATTGACACCGGCGAGACCAAGCAGCACTTCTGCCCACGTGAGGTTCGCAACTCCCCTGCCTATGACTCGCTGATGTCCCGCAACGGCAAGTTCTATACCTCACAGGGGAAGGTGTTCCTGGAGTTCGACCCCGCGATTGAGCAGTGGACCTTTCACGGAATCGCGGCGGAGGACGTGGGCTGCTATATGTCAATGACGCAGGCACCGGACGGGACCATCTACGCGGGAGCCTACCCGAGGACGCACGTAATCTCGTTTGACCCGGTGACCCGCGAGCTGAAAGACTGCGGGATAACGGACCCTGATGAGCAGTACGTGGCGTGCGTGGCGGCTGATGACGCCGGCTGGGTGTATGCGGGTATCGGCCATGGCAGGTCCAATGTCGTGGCCTACAACGCACAAACCGGCGAGAGACGCCAACTGATACCTGAGGAAGACCGCGGCCACGGGCACGGCCACGTCCACCCGGGGACGGATGGCAAGGTGTACGGGTTCTGCCTCAACAACAAGTCCCGGTGGTATCGGTTCTATGAGGGCACCGCGACCCCTATCGAGGCCTCGGAGGCGGCGCCCAGGCTCGATGTGGGCACGATTGACTGGACGCTGAAACGGGGCCGGTTTCCCGACGGTAGGCGCATAACCTACAACATGCCGGAGCGCTGGTTGGATGTGACAGACCCCGACAGCGGCGACGTCCGCCGGATTGAGTTCGACTACCAGAGCGGAGGCGCTTTGTTGACCAGCCTGGGTGAGGGGCCTAACGGTATGGTCTATGCCTCAAGCTGCCATCCGTTCCGGCTGCTGGGGCTTGATACCAACAGCCAGGAACTGCATGACATGGGTACGATACGCAGGATCGGGGGAGGCAACTTCGGCGCCATCACTCACCAGGGCAATTTCGTGGTCGCCCCTCAATACGCCGGCGGGTACCTGTGGGGATACGATATTACCGCCCCCTGGAACCCTCAGAAACGCGACGAGGCCCCGGGAGCGTCGGCGGATACAGCCAACCCGCGCGTACTGGCACAGTGGGAGCGGGACATCTACCGCCCCCGTACCATCCTGGCGCATCCTGACGGCAATCACGTTGTCATGGGAGGATACGCAGCGGTAGGCCTGTGCGGCGGCGGACTGGGGATCTATGACCTGGAGACCGGCGAACAGACGCTGCTGACCGCCGACAACGACCTGCTCCCCGGCCATAGCTGCATCACCCTGAAGGCACTGCCGAACGGCGACCTCGTGGGCGGCACTACCATCGGCGCGCCCGGCGGCGGACACACCACGGCCACCGAGGCGGAGCTGTTTCTCCTGGATTGGCAGACCAAGCAGATGGCCTTCCACATGGTGCCGGTGCCGGGCGATGATAACATCATCAGCATCCAGGTGGCCGCTGACGGTCTGGTTTACGGCCTGTCAGGCAACTCGACCTTTTTCGTCTTTGACCCGAATACCAGAGAGCTCGTGCATAGTGAGAGCTTCAGGGAGTACGGTGGTGTGCCGCGTCATGCGCTGCAAGTCGGGGCGGACGGGAAGCTGTACGCCATGATGTCGAAAGCGATAGTGAAGATAATTCCAGGGACCTTCGCGCATGAGAAGCTCGCGGACGCGCCGATGGGAATCACCGCCGGCGGTGCGCTGGTCAATGGGTTGTTGTGCTTCGCCAGCGGCTCACACGTGTGGAGCTACCAGCTTGCGGGCCTATGATGTGCAGAAGCATACCTCATGCACTCGACCGCAACAGAAAGGGCACCAAGACAATGCACAAAGCGCTCCTCATTTCAGCCGCTATGCTGCTGCTTGGCACGACCGGAGGCCTAGCCCAGGACAACACGGCTGCCGGCTTCACTGATTACGGCGTGGGCGCGCCGGTTGCTGAGAGCGGCGGCGTTGTTGCCACCCGCGATGCCAACGGCCACAATCTCGTCATCGCCAACTGCCAGGACCTCAGCCCTATCGGCTGGATACTCGTCACCGATGTTGATAGCGGCGAAACCCAGCAGATCCACCATCCCGAGGACATGAAGCACGCCTGGCCGTATGGCTCGCTGCTGGCCAGCACCGGCATGTTCTACACCGCCAACGGCGGCGACTTCCTGGAGTTCGATCCCACCAAGCGCGAATTCACCTTCCACAACCGGCCCTCGCCTGAAGGCAGTGCCTACATGTGGATGATCGAGGACCCCGAGGGTATCATATGGGCCGGCAATGTCTATACCGCCGGCCTCATCTCCTACGACCCGAAAACCAAGACCACCAAGGACCACGGCCGTCTCGACCCGGTTGAGAAGTACATCCGCTCACTCGGCCACGACGATGAAGGCTGGATCTACGCTGGCATCGGCACCTCACGCTGCAACATCGTCGCTTACAACCCCACCACCGCAGAAAAGCTCCAGATGGTGCCCGAGGACAAGCGCACGCTCAGCACCGCCTCCGTCTATCGCGCTGTGGATGGCAAGGTGTATGGCACTGCGACCCTGACCGACGGCCCCCATTGCTACCGCATGTCCGGCGGCAAGGCGGAGAGCATAGACAAAGCCGACATGGCCCAGAAAGCCCCCTCAGGCTCCATCTACTACGGCCAGACCACCGCCACCTTGCCTGACGGACGCCGCATCCGCTACCACATGCTGGAGAGATACCTCGACGTCAGCGATCCGCAAACCAATGAGATCAGGCGCATCGAGTTCGATTACGAGACCGAGGGCTTGCTGATCACCAGCCTGGGCGAGGGCCCTGACGGCATCGTGTACGGCTCGACGTGTCATCCCATGCACTTTTTGCGCCTTGATACCAACACCCGCACCCTCCAGGACATGGGGCCTATACCGCTAGTAGGCGGCGGCAACTTCTGCGCGATTACCTGCCAGGGCGAGGCAGTGATAGGCGCTGAATACTCCGGCGGCAGGATCTGGAAATACGACCCCAGCAAGCCCTGGAATCCCGCCGGCAAGCGTCATGTGCTCGGCCTGACCGCCAGTGAGTTGATGCAGGTCACCGAGTGCAAGGACGGTCACTTCACTTATCTGACTTCTAATGACGTGGCTTTTCTCTGCGGCGACAAGTTCGGCGCCGAGGGCACCTTCAGACTCACGGCACCCGCAGACGGAGAATACTACCTCCAGTTCGTCCCTCTACTTGCCGAAGACTACTGCCGCGTCCAGTTGCTCTTCGACGGCAAGGAGTTGGGCGAACCGTTCGACGCTAGCGGCAAGGTCGTCATGCCCGGTGAGATGCAGACTCACGGCCCCTTCGACCTCAAGGCCGGTGTCCATCGCTTCTCCATGCGCACCCTCAAAACCGACGGCAAGCAGCCCTGGTGCGCAATGGTCACTGCCGAGCTGTCCAGGGAGAAGCACGACCAGCTCATACTCCCGAGTGACGCCAACCCCCTGCCTTTGGCTCAGTGGCATCGCGACATCTGCCGCCCGCGAACCGCACTGGCTTATCCGGATGGCAAACACGTCCTGATGGCGGGCTTCCCGGGCTACGGCCTCTGCGGCGGTGGCATCGGCATCGTCAATCTTGAGACCGGCGAGGACACACTCCTGACCGCTGAGCAGGACTTGGTTCCGGGTCAGAACTGCATTACGCTGAAGGTCCTGCCCGATGGCGATCTGATCGGCGGCACTTCCATCTCCGGTTCGGGAGGCGGACACAGCACTGAGACCGAAGCGGTGCTGTATATCGTGGACTGGGCGACCAAGCACGTGGTCTTCAAGACCGTTCCCGTACCCGGCGATGGCAACATCATCAGCATCCAGGTGGCCGCTGACGGTCTGGTTTACGGCCTGTCAGGCAACTCGACCTTTTTCGTCTTTGACCCGAATACCAGAGAGCTCGTGCATAGTGAGAGCTTCAGGGAGTACGGTGGTGTGCCCCGTCATGCGCTGCAAATCGGCCCGGACGGCAAGCTCTACGCGATGCTGTCAGGTGCCATACTCAGGATCACGCCCGGCAGCTTCGAGCACGAGAAGCTCGCCGACACGCCCGTGGGGATAACCGCCGGCGGCGCACTGGTCAATGGGCTGTTGTGCTTTGCCGGCGGCTCACACGTCTGGACGTATGAGGTGCCAGGCCTGTAGAACGTGCCGGGCGGCAGGTTCGACCTACGTAACTCAGCAAGATGCGAGTGCTACCGAGAGGAGCAGCCAGAATGAGGTGTGCTATGACCTACGTACTCATCTGCGCGCTGGGCGTGATGACACTGTGCGCCATTGCCCAGGGCCCGCAGGAAGATGCCAAGCTGATTGACCACGGGGTGGCCGTGCCGCTGGCCGAGCGCCGTGGCGTGGTGGTTACCCAAGACGCCAATGGCAACAACCTGGTGATCGCCTGTAGCCTGGATTTGAGCCCGCGCGGCTGGATTCTGGTTACCGATATTGACACCGGTGAGACCCAGCAGATCTACTGCCCGGAAGGTGTAGGTAACTCGGCCCCTTACGGCTCGTTGATGCACACTAACGGGAAGTTCTATACCACCCAGGACGGCGTGCTGTTGGAGTTCGACCCGACCTTGCGGGAGTGGACCTTCCAGGGCCGACCTTCGCCGGATGCAAGCTGCTACCTGTACGTGACTCAAGGCCCGGACGGGACGGTCTGGGCCGGCAACGCCTACACCGCCGGTCTGGTCTCATTCAATCCCGAAACCCGAGAAATGAAGGACCACGGGCGCATGGACCCCAAGCAGAAGTACCTGTCCTATGTCGCGGTGGATGATGCCGGATGGGTCTATGGCGGCATCGGGACCCAGCTATGCAATATCGTCACCTATGACCCCGCCACCGGCGAGAAAGTCCAGATAGTCCCCGAAGACAGCCGTCAAGTGGGTACTGCTACACTCCACCGCGGCATTGACGGTAAGGTTTACGGACGGGCGAACCTCAAAGCAGGCGAGCAATGGTACCGGATGTCGGCGGGTAAGGCAGAAGAGATAAATAAGGAGGACTGCGCCCCCAATGCCCCGATATATGCCATCGGCTGGGGAGCCAAGGGGGGCAGCTTTCCTGACGGCCGCAAACTCACAGATTACAGCATGATTCAGAAGTGGCTTGAGGTCCAAGACCCCAAGACCGGGAAGACCAAGCGTATCGAGTTCGACTACGAATCAGAAGGCACTTACCTGCGCGTGCTGACTGCCGGCCCGGACGGCAAGGTCTATGGCAACTCCGCGCACCCCTCACGCGGAGTGGTGTATGATCCGGAGACTGGGGTCCTGAAGTATGAAGAAGGCGCGATTGCCCGAAAGGGCTTTGCGGTGCAGGGCGAGTACATCATCGGCGGCCACTACGGAGGTGGCAGGCTGTACGTATTTGATACCATTAAGCCTTGGAATATGGCTTCGGTTGCTGCCAAACTCCGCGATGGGATCATCGCTGCGGAACTGACGAGGCTGGCGCAAAGCGAAGAGGGGAAGATTGATTACATCGAGAGCCACGATCTGGTGCTATTCCGCGCCGATGAGTACGGCGGCCAGATTCACTTCCCGCTGGAGGCTGCCGAGGACGGGCAGTACTACCTGGTCATCGCGCCCTACCAGTCGCCCGGTTATTGTACCGTGCAGTTCTCATTTGACGGCAAAGATCTCAGGGAGCCCTATGTGGGCTATGCCCAGGCGGCACAGCCGGGGCCCTTCCAGACCTTCGGCCCTCTGGAGCTTAAGGCGGGCGAGCACCGACTTAGTGTCAAGACCATAGCAGCCGAGGCCGGCAATCCCTGGATCGGTATCACCGCCATTAGTCTTACCAAAGAGCCGCCGGACGAGGTGATCGCTGCAGCCGAGCCGCCTAATCCGCGACTGGTCGCCGCATTCGCCCCTGACATCAATGTGCCCTGGGGCGCAGCCGCCCATGCCGATGGCAAACATGTCATGATCTCCGGCCCGCCCGGCTACGGCTACCTGGGCGGCGGCATCGGCATCTACAATCTCGAGACCGATGAAAAGATGCTCCTGACCCACAAAGACCTGATCGAGAACCACTGCGTCATGTCCATGGCACCGCTGGACAATGGCGACATCGTCTGTGGTAGCTCGATATCCGGCGGCCACGGCACCACGGCGGCGGCCAAGGAAGCTGTCCTCTTCATCCTGGACTGGGAGACGAAGAAGATCGGCTTCCAGATGGTGCCGGTGGCCGGGGCTAGTGGAATCCGCCTGATGTGCACCGGTCCTGACGGCTTGGTGTACTGCATAGCGGACGCCTCCGGTTTCTTCGTCTTTGACCCGCAGAAAAAAGAGGTTGTGCATACCCAGAGCCTGGCAGAATATGGCGGCACCCCGGTCAACGGCATGGCCCGCGGCCCCGATGGGAATATCTACGTGATCCTCTCACAGGCGCTAGTAAGGATCACCCCGGGCAGCTTCGAGGTCGAGAAGATCGCCGATACGCCGGCCCCGCCTACTGCCGGGATCGCGGTTGTCGGCGGGCGCGTCTATTTCGCAATAGGGTCGCGTCTGTGGAGCGCCAAGCTGTGACCTTCGGCATCACTAGCAATCCGAGGCACCAGACCATCTGCAGACGTTTGGTGCGGTAGGAATCTCGGGGAAACGCGAGCTTGATGAGATGAGGCACACACAGTGGGGGCTGCAAGCACGTATGAGAAGTGCCGGATGAACCATTCGTGGTTTGGGCGATGCACGGTCGAGCTTACCCAAGCCCGACGCGATGCCTCGATAGTCGGCTAGGTAAGCAATTTCGGGTGCTGCCCTATAAGAAAAGCTGACCGACACGCCCGTAGGCATGAGTGCCGGTGGCGCGTTGCATAAGGGGCTGTTTGATTACGCCTGCGACACCCACTTCTGGAGCTATGATATACCGGGGCTGGACTAATCCACGAGGTCACACGCGCCGGGGCAAGGCGCCTTTGGCGATTAGCTTTACTGCGGTGTTGCTGTTGTTGCTGGTGGCTGTCGTCTCGGTATCGCAGGCCCAGGATAGGCAGACGCAGCTTACGCTTGACCTGAGGCAGGTGCGCTATCAGCTTGACGGGTTCGGCGGGAACTACTGCTTCGAAATTGAATCACCGGTAACTCAGTACACGCTCAGCCATCTGCGGATCGCCTGGGCCCGCACCGAGATGAGCCTGAATGATTGGGAGCCCGCCAACGACAACGATTCACCGGATGCCACCAACTGGGAGTATCTGGCGAGTCAAGACCAGGCGGGTTCGAAATTGCGGGCCGAATTGCTGCTGGCAAGACAGCTCCAGGACATGGGCATCCCTTATGTCAGCAGTGTCTGGTGGCTCCCTGAGTGGCTCTACGCCGAGCCGGGCAAGCCGCCGAATACCCATCACCGCCGAGGGCATCCCGACAAATGGCCCGAGCTACTTGAGTGTATCCGCTCGTATCTGCTGTACGCCCGCCGCCAGTATGGTGTCGAGCCGGACCTATTCTCATTCAACGAGCCTAACCTCGGCGTCATGGTGTTTTTCTCGGCTCAGGAGCACTGCGAGGCGATTAAGCGTATCGGCGCTCAGCTTGAGCGTCTCGGCCTGAAGACCAGGATGCTTCTAGCCGACGCCACCGGCCCGCGTGGGACACACACTTACGCACAGGTAGCGGCTGCGGACCCCGAGGCGATGCAGTATGTGGGCGCGGTCGGCTTTCATTCCTGGGGCGGGGCCAGTCCCGAGCAGTATGCCGCCTGGGCCGATCTGGCGGCGGACCTCAACCTCCCGCTGCTGGTGACTGAGCTGGGCGTGGACCCTCATGCCTGGCGCACGCGGTCCTTTGAGAGCTTCGATTACGCCCTGCGCGAGCTGCGGATGTACCAGGAGCTGCTGCTTTACGCGCGACCGCAGGCAACGATGCAGTGGGAATTCACCTCCGACTACAGCATCCTGAAAGAGGAAGCGGACGAAACCGGCCGGACCAAGCTGCTGCCGACCGCGCGGTTTCACTTCGTGAAGCACTTCTGCAACCTCACACCGCCGGGGGTGGAGGCCCTGAGCACAACCTCCGACGATCCGGAGGTGCTCTTTACAGCCTTTGTCGGGCCGGCGGATACTGGGCGGGTCTATACGCTTCATATCGCCAACCTCCGCGACCAAGGCGACGCGATTATCTCCGGCTTACCCACGGAGACCATACGCTTCCGTGCGATCCGCACAACTCAAGACGAGGGCTTCAGAGAGCTCGAGCCTGTGCTGGCGCATAACGGGACTGTTCAAGTGGGACTGGCCGCACACTCGCTACTGACCCTGACAACGATGCCGGCGGAAGGCTCTTGAGCTCTGGAAATGCACGGCCACAGTCGTGGCTGGACCAGTTTGGGAAATCACACTCTTGGAGGATGTGAACCATGAAAGTTTTCGTTGCAACAGACATGGAGGGCATCAGCGGCATCTCGACATTTGCGCAGTGTGGGCGCGATCCTGACCTATACCAGAAAGAGGGGCGCCCGCTGCTGATGGCCGACCTTCACGCCCTGGTCGAGGGCCTTCTCGAGGGGGGAGCCACCGACATCGTCATCAGCGATGGGCATGCCAGCGGCTGTAACTTCATGCCTCAACTGATGCATCCGGGGGCCAGGTACTTCACGGGCACCGAGCGCCCGCGGCCTGCTAGCGGCTTGGACGAAACCTTCGACTGTGCAGTGCTGTTCGGCTATCATGCCATGAACGGCACCGAAACCGGAATGCTGCACCACACCCAGAGCAGCCTGGCCGAGAGCAAGTACTGGTACGGCGGTATCGAGTCGGGCGAGATCGTGCAGAGCGCCCTGGTCATCGGTCATTTCGGTGTGCCGGTGGTAATGGTTACCGGCGACGTTGCCTGCTGCGAGGAGGCCCGCCATTTCCTCGGCGATGAGATCGTCACGGTCGCGGTCAAGGAGGGCTGGTCGCGGCAGTGTGGTGTACTGATTGCTCCCGAGAAGGCTCACGAGATGCTCCGGGAAGGCGCCACCGAATGCTTGCAGCGCATTGACGCGTGTAAGCCCTTCAAGATGGATTTTCCGCTTGCCGGCAAGATGGTCATTCAGACCCCCGAGTATGCCGAGAAGCGCGGCGAAAAGCTCGGAAAGAAGATAGATGACAATACCTGGGAGGCGACCTTCGACTCCCCCCTGGACATCTACAAGTTCTAGGCTCAGCCACCAAACGTGCCCTCTGAGCAGAAGCTTAGAAAGGCACGGTGACTGAAAACCGCTCAGTGAAAGGATCAACAGACAATGAAGCCCTGCACAAGTATGCTGGCCGCAGGTTTAATGTGCCTCATGCTCGCATCTGCTTCTGCGCAGCAGGCCCCGCAGGACGAGAGGTTTACTGACCACGGTGTTCCGGTACCACTGGCTGAGGCTCGCGGTGTCTATGGCGCGGAGGATGGCAGCGGCCACAGCCTCGTCATCGTCGGCAGTCTCGACCTCTCGCCCAGGGGCTGGATTCTCGTCATTGACGTTGATAGCGGCGAAACGGAGCAGATATACACGCCTGAGGGGGTGCCTAACTCTCCGCCCTATGGCTCGCTGGTGGCCAGTAACGGCAAGTTCTACACCAGTCAGGACGGGATTTTTCTGGAGTTCGACCCGACCTCGCGGGAGTGGGCCTTCCATGGCCGCGCCCCCGGCGTCGGGGCTGTGATGTGCATCGCCGAGGCTCCCGATGGCACGATCTGGGCAGGCAGCGTCTATCACGCCAATCTCACCTCCTTTGATCCAAAGACCAAAGAGCTCAAAGACCATGGCAGCATGGACGACCAGAAGTACCTGTCATATTTGGGCTTCGATGACGCCGGCTGGGTCTATTGCGGCATCGGGACGGCCAAGTGCAACATCATAGCCTATCACTCCGAAACCGGCGAGAAGCGCCAGCTCATTCCGGAGGAGCAGCGCAAGGTCGAAAGCGGGCGTATCTGGCGAGGCGTTGATGGCAAGCTCTATGGCACCGCGCCGCTCCAGGACGGGACGGTGTACTATCTTCTGCATGACGGTGGTAAGACCATTGTTGAGCAAGCCGACCTGCCGGCCCCGGCCGTGCCGCGCGGCGCGAAGCCGCAACTGCCCGACGGTCGCCTCGTCAATACCTTCGATATGCTCGAAAAGTACATGGAGATCTACGATCCCAACACCGGCCTGACCAAGCGCCTTGAGTTCGACTATGAATCCGAAGGTAGCATGGTACGCGTCCTGACAGATGGCCCGGACGGCAAGATCTACGCCAACTCCTCCCATCCTTCCCGCTTAATCTGCTACGATCCGCAGGCGGACGAGTTGCAGTACTACCCGGGTGCCATCGCGCTCAAGGGCATGGACACTCAGGGCAAGTACGTTTTCGGCGGCATGTACACGGGCGGCAGCCTCCACGTGCTGGATACTGAGAAGCCCATCAACCTCAACCCCGGGCTGCCCACGATCGCACGCGGCATTCCCGCCGCCGAGCTTGCCGAACTTGGGGAAACCGACAACGGCAAACTCGTCTATCTGCAGGACCGCGATGCCTTGTTGTGGCAGGCCGATACCTACAATGGCCGCGCCGACTTCAAGCTGACCGCACCCGCGGACGGCCAGTATTATCTCTACGTCTCCTACTACCGCGCCCCGGGCTATACCTGGTTGCGGTTCGACATGGGTGAGCAGAGGATTACCGAGCAATTCGACTGCCAGCACCATAGCCTCAGCCTTGCGCCGCCGCTGACTGCCGGGCCATTCGAGTTGAAGGCCGGCGAGCATGTCTTTTCCCTGATCAACGTGCAGGGCCGCCACGCCCATCATCCCCACCTGTGCCTTAAGACCCTGCTGCTTACCCAGCAGCCTCCCGATCAGGTGATCGTCCAGCCCCCGGAGCAGAATCCGCAACGTGTTATCGAGCATTCCCGGCCCGACCTCAATTTGCCCTGGGGAGCCTTCGCTCATCCCGACGGCAAGCATATCATCATCTCCGGCCTGCCCGGCTATGGGCGCGTCGGCGGCGGCATGGACATCTACAACCTCGAAACCGGCGAGACGCTGAAATTCACCCACGAGGACCTCATCGAGTACCACAGCACCATCCCGATGCAAGCTCTACCCAATGGCGATCTCATCTGCGGCACCACCGTCTCGGGCACCCACGGTGGCAAGGCCGTCGAGAAGGACGCCGTCATTTGGGTACTGGACTGGGAGACCAAGCAGGTCAAGTGGAAAGTGGTGCCGATACCGGGAATGTCGGCCATTGGGCGCATGAAGATGGGCCCTGACGGCAAGCTCTACTGCATGGGCGGCGATTCGGTGTTCTTTGTCTTCGACCCGGAAAGCAAGCAAGTGGTGCATCAGCAGAGCCTTGCGGAATACGGCGGCGTGCCGGTCAACGGCATGGAGCGCGGCCCCGATGGCAATATCTACGTGGTGCTCAGCAACGCGATAGTGAGGATCACACCGGGCACGTATGCGGTTGAGAAGCTGGCCGACGCCCCGGGCGGCATCAGCGCCGGCATCGGCATCAGCGGCGGCCGCATCTATTTCGCGATCGGCTCGCACCTGTGGAGCATGAAGCTGTAATGAGGCACACGGCTACACAACGAAGGGAGAAAAACGATGCTAGAAGCAGGCAATTTCGAGCACGGGGTGGTCGCTTCACGCCCTGATCAGATGTACGGCTGGCCCGGCATTACTCGCGTCGAGGGCGAACATATCCTGGTCAGCGCCTCCGAGCGCAAGTACCATGTTGACCCCGTCGGCCGCGAAGTCGTGATCCACTCCTACGACGGCGGGCAGACCTGGGAACTCCCCCAGGAGGTCTTCGACAGCGAGCTCGACGACCGCGACGCCAACCTCCTGACCATGGCCGACGGTACCCTCGTTCTGACTTGGTTCACCTCCACGGCCTATCTGCGCTGGCTGGACATCGACCGCCTGCCGGAACCGTGGTACTCACAGTGGTCTGCACGGATCGCGCGCCAGGGGGTCACCCCGGATACCCCGACCGGCGGCTGGCTGATGCGCTCTACTGATGGCGGCCGCACCTGGGACGATGCCCATGAGATCCCCATCGGCCATCATGCCGGCCCGGCTGCACTCAGCGACGGTCGTCTCATCTATGTCGGTCCTGCCACCCCTGACGGCATCGCTGGAGTCTGGGAGTCACCTGACAAAGGCGACACCTGGACCGAGATAGGCCAACTGCACGGGCCGGTCGGAACCGACGTCGAGACTTACGGCCTCTTCAATGAGAACCACCTGCTGGAGTTGACGCCCGGCCACCTGCTCGTCATGGTCCGCACTCAGTTCGCTGATTACGATCAGCGATACCTCTACCAAGCCACCTCCGATGACGGCGGCTACACGTGGACCGAGCTTGAGCAGACGGGGATGTGGGGGCACCCGCCCCATCTGACCCGCCTCAGCTCCGGCCCGATTCTCTGCGTCTATGGCCATCGCCGGGAGCCTTTCAGCATCCATGGCGCGCTCTCCTACGATGAGGGCCGGACCTGGGATACCGACAATACCATCACCATCTACGACTTCGACCAGCCCTGCGACATGGGCTATCCCGTCTCCCTGGAGGTGACTCCCGGGCAGGTAGTGACTGTCTTCTACTCCAATCTCAAGGAGACCCCGCACCACGAACAGGTGCTGGCGTACATGCAGGACCCCGGAGGCCTCCTCTACACCCGCTGGACCCTGCAGTAGGCCGTCTCAAGGACAATCTCAATAAGCCACGTCAGCCGCCGGCCACCATTTGCACGCCGGCGGCTGGCTGGCTATAATATACGGCGGGAAAGCTAGATATCACGGAGGACTGGATAGACATGGCTGGACACTCCAAATGGGCAAATCGGGTCCACCGCAAGAACCGCCAGGACGCGAAGCGCTCCAGCGCCTTCAGCAAGCTCTCGCGCATGATTAGCGTGGCGGCCCGCGAGGGCGGCGGCGACCCGGATATGAACCCCACCCTGCGCACGTACATAGACAAGGCCAAAGAGGCCGAAATGCCCAAGGACAACATCGAGCGCGCCATCAAAATGGGCACCGGCGACCTCGAGGGCGTCACGTACGAGTCGGGATTGTATGAGGGCTACGGCCCGGCCGGCGTCGCGTTGATGGTGAGTGTACTCACCGACAATAGCCAGCGCACCGTGGCCGAGATTCGCAATATCTTCAAGGACCACGGCGGCAATCTGGGGGTGGCCGGCTGCGTCCAGTGGATGTTTGAGAGCAAGGGCGTCATCGTGGTGCCCCGCGACCAGGCAGACTTTGACGAGGTGTTCATGATCGCCGTCGAAGCCGGCGCCGAAGACGTAGTGGAGGACGAGGAAGAAAACACCATCGAGGTCCACACCGACCCCAAGCAGTTCAGTGCGGTATATGGTGCGCTGAGGGAGACCGGGATGCCGACCGAGCGCGCCGAGGTGACGATGATACCCACTGCCACCAATCCGGTCTCCGACCAAGACGCCCCCAAGGTCATCAGGCTACTGGACGGCCTGAACGATCACGAGGACGTGCAGCAGGTCCACTCCAACTTCGAGATTTCCGACGAAGCCCTCGACGCCCTGGAGGCTGCGTCCTGAGCTGAACAGGCCACTAGACGCGTGAGGCGGGCTTTCCAGACCGCCGCCTCAGTTATACCTCATCTCCGGCGAACATGACGCCGGCGACCTCGTGCGCGCTGGTGATGCCGTTGTGGATCTTCGCCAGCCCGTCGTACTTCAGCGTCCGCATCCCCGTCTTGATCGCGATCTGGCGAAGCTCGGCAGCATTAGTGCCGGCGGTGATCGCCTCGCGGATCTCAGGCGTCATCGCCATCAGCTCGTATAGCGCGATCCGCCCCGAGTAGCCGGTATTGCGGCAGTGCTGGCAGCCGCGGGCGCGATGGAATTGGATCTTGGCAGCTTGCTCCTTGCTGAGCTGGAGCGCGTCCAGTTCCGCCTCGGTCGGATCACAGGCCTCGCTACAGCGTTTGCAAAGCCGCCGCACCAGCCGCTGGGCCAATACGCCGATGAGCGAGGAGGCGGTGATGTAGGGCGGAATGCCGATGTCCACCAGACGCGTGGCCGCCGAGGGCGCGTCATTGGTATGCAGCGTCGAGAGCACCAGGTGGCCGGTCAGCGACGCCCGGAAAGCCATCTGCGCGGTGTCCAGATCCCGGATCTCGCCGATCAGGATGACATCCGGGTCCTGGCGCAGGATGCTGCGCAGGGCGGTGGCGAAGGTCAGGTCCACGGCCTCGTTCACCGCGACCTGGTTCAGCCCCTCGACCTCATACTCGACCGGCTCCTCGACCGTGGTGATGTTCTTGGTGTCATCATTGAGCTGGTGCAGGGAGGCGTAGAGCGTGGTCGTCTTGCCGCTGCCGGTGGGACCGGTGACCAGGATCATCCCCTGTTTCCGCGCTATGAGCATGTCAAATTCCTTCTGCGTATCAGGCCGGAAGCCGAGCTGGTTGAGTGACACCAGGGTGCGGCTCTTGTCGAGAATACGCAGCACCGCCTTCTCACCCCAGTAGGTCGGCAGCGTCGAGACACGCAGGTCAATCGGCCGGTCGTCCACCACGGTGGCGAAGCGCCCATCCTGGGGCTTGCGCGTTTCGGCGATGTCCTCACCGGCCAGGATCTTGATCCGAGAAAGCACGTAGCGGTGCATATCTGTGGGCAGCTCGGTAATGACGTTGAGCTGGCCGTCGAGGCGGTAGCGCACGGTCACATGCTCGCCGCGAGGTTCGATGTGGATATCGGACGCGCCCAGCCGCACCGAATCTTTGATGATCTCCTGCACGATTCGGACCACAGGAGCCTGGTCCAGCATCTCGGCCAGGGTATCATCCACGCCCTCGACGCCGGCGGTTCCGACGGCGGCGGCCAAGTCCTGGGTGTCGGCCATCTTGACCTTGGAGCGGGCGTGCGTCGAGTAGAATTGCTCGATGGCGTGCTTAAGCTCCTCGGCGTCCACCTCAATCGGCTCGACACGTTTGCCGGTGCGGCTGCGGACCTCGTCCATGGCAAACACGTCGGTGGCATCGGCCATAGCTACCAGGATACGGTCCTGGCTAACCTGAAGCGGCAGCAGAATGTACTGCTGAGCGACGGAGCGCGGCACGTCCTGGAGTGCTAGCGGGTCAATCTCGTAGTCATCGAGCGAGGCTTGGCCTTTGCGGCGCTTGCGCGGCGGCCCGGGAGCCGGTTCGCTAGCTTGTTGGTCAACTGTCGCGGTAGCTTCGAACGCTTCGCTGGTATCGGAGGCTTGTGGTTCCGGCGCTTGTGGCTCAGCGTCGGCCATCGCCTCAGTCGCCCGCGCGATGTCGTGAGCTGAAACCAAGCCGCTGCCGAGCAGCGCCTGCACCAGGTTCTTGCCCTCGGATTGCTGCATTTCGCGGGCCTGTTGGAGTTCGAGCGCAGTGATAACTCCCATCGAGACTAGCGCGCTTGCTAATTGTTCGTCATCCGATGTAGCCATATCCAAACACCTCTCACTAGTCATCTGTGAGGGAGACCCAATCGCCTCGAGACCATTCCCGCCGCGCGCTTCCGGCCTTGTCTCCCACCTTGTCGTTGACTGCTCTGACCGGCTTTGCTATACTCGGTACACGAGCCCGCCGCCTGATTTTCTGCTTACCGGCCTCGACAGCATGCAGGCCTGTTCTGAAGCAATATTCGCCGTCTGGCCTACAATACCTTGCTGTTTCTCGATTGCTTGGACCTCGGGAGGTATCTGCAGTGACCACACAGGACCCCGGGCTGACCAACAGCGAACTGGCAGCTTTCTGCCGGCAGTTTTCCAGCCTGATGCACGCCCAGATCAATATCCTCGATATTTTCGACGCCCTCAAGGAGCAATCCAACAACGCGCTAATGCGCGAGATAATAGACAGTGTCCGCGAAGATGTGGAGATGGGCCGCAGCCTAGCCACCGCCTTCAGCCGCTATCCCACGTGCTTTTCGCCGTTTTTTATCACCATGATCCGCCAGGGCGAGTTGGAGGGAGAATTGGACCGCGTGCTGGAGGACCTCACCAACCACTTTGCCAGCCGCATTGACGAGACCGCCGATGTGACGGAGCGCAGTGCCGGGCCCTTCGACTGGGAGCGGGCCACCAACCTCTTCCAGTGGGTCTTCGTCTGGGTCACGGTCCTGGCTGCAGTCTGTGCCCTGGGAGCGGGGGCTATCTGGTACGGCACCACCGAACTGGACCTGCCCGGACATCCGGGGCCCAACATTCTGCTCTTCGTCGGCCTGGTCTTGTTGCTCGGCGTGATCCTCTTTTCTCGAGGCAGACGCAAGCTCTAGCCATTAGTATCCGCTCCCCATGTAGTCAGCGGCCCCAAAATCACGAACAAGTACCCCAATTGGAGGAAGACTATGCGAATACCAATTATGGCCGGAAACTGGAAGATGAACTGTGACAACCCGGCGGCCATTGAGTTGGCACAAGGCATCGTCGCGGGCAGTGCCAGCCTATCCGGCTGCGAAGTCATCATTTGCCCGCCCTTTACCGCCCTGAGCGCGGTCAATGAGGTGATCAAAGACACTCCCATCGCGCTGGGAGGCCAGAACTTCTTCTGGGAGCCCGAGGGCGCCTTCACCGGCGAGATAGCCGCCGATATGCTGCTTGCCTGCGGCTGCGAGTACGTCATCATCGGCCACTCCGAGCGCCGCGGCCGCTTTGGCGCTACTGATGAGGACTTCACCAAAGAGCTGCGGGCAGTCTTCGGTGACAATGACGCTACCGTCAACCGCAAGCTCAAGGCCGCCGTGGATGCCGGCCTGAAGCCCATCGTCTGTTGTGGGGAGCTGCTCTCCGAGCGCGAGCAGGGGATGACCGACGCTATCGTCAGCGATCAGGTCAGGGCCATGCTCGACGGCTGCAGCAAGGACCAATTGACCGGCGTTACTATCGCCTACGAGCCGGTCTGGGCCATCGGCACCGGCGAGGTCTGTGACGCTGACGAAGCCAACCGGGTCTGCGGCCTGATCCGTGCGGTGGCAGCCGAGGTCGCCGGCCGGGAGATCGCCGAGGCCATGCGCATTCTCTACGGCGGCAGTGTCAAGCCGGACAATGTCGAGGGTTTGATGGCGCAGCCGGAGATTGACGGCGGCCTAGTCGGCGGCGCTTCGCTGAAGGCCGACTCCTTCTGCACGCTCATCGAGGTGGCAGGCCGAGGCTAGGCAGGGCCTGAAGGCAGGACACACAACCGCACACTGTGAACATCAAGTCGGTCCCTTACGGGGCCGGCTTGTTGCATATCATGCCGGGCTGGAAAGCCCGGCCTACGCGTTGACAAATGGCTCAAGCTGAAGAGGCCTTGCGGAATACGCCAGCGTACATCGGCGGCAACAACAGCGACCTCGCTTCGCTAAAATCAATTTCTGTGAGGCCGGCGGTGTGCATCAGTTGGCGAACCTGCGCCGCTGGTATTCCGTGGCCCTCTTTCGTCGGTTCGCGGACGAAAAGGGTGCCGGTTTTCTTCAGATTGCGGTACAGTGCCTTTACCGTTTCCGGCCTTGTCTCAGGCTTGATCTCATGGAGCACCAGGTGAATGACGATCACATCAAACCCGTCGGGGTCGAGGGCGAGCTCGGTTATCTCACCGACTGCGAAGTGGACATTGGGGAAGCGCTGCAGCCGTCTCCTGGCGACATCGCTCCAGGCCGAGGAGCTGTCGAGACAGGTCACTTGACCGCCGCCGGCGAGCAGTCGCCGGGCAAGGTGGCGGCTCAAGGCTCCTGAGCCGGACCCGAAGTCCAGCACCTGCTCATCGCCCCGTAGGCCGAGGCTATCGGCGTACCTCCCGTAGAGGCTACTGACGAGGCCATGATGTAAGAGCCTATCCTTGATGATATCAAGGCGGCTGGGGTTATCAAACTCCACGGTGCTTCTCCCCTCATTGGCCAGATCGCGGGCGCGCTGTCACTTCAAGCTGATGTCGGCGGTGATCATAGTGGTTTCGCCCTCCTCGAGCACCCGCTCGAGGCGTAGCAGCAGGTAGTCGCGGCCGGCATGTTGGGCGGCACCAATCGCTTGCTTGTATTCGCCCAAGGTCTGCACCTCATCGCGATTGACCTTCACGATGACATCCCCGGGCCTGACCTTGCCCCGGGCGGGCGAGTTGCCCTTAACCTCGACCACGGCCACGCCCTGGTCGCGCTTGAGCTCAAACTCCTTCTTCAGTTTGTCGTCTATGGCTCTAACCTCCAGGCCCAGGCCGGCTTTCTTCCTGGGGCCTGCGGCGGGCTTCTGCTCGTCGAGGCCTGTGTACTTGGCGGGCATCGCGCCTAGCTTGACAGACAGCTCTTGGTCTTTGCCGTCCCGGACTATGCGGAGCTTGATCTGCGCTGCCGGCGGATGGCGGGAGATAGCTTTCTGCAGCTCCCAGGTTGAGTTGACTTGCTGCTCGTCAACTGCGGTTATAACATCATCCACACGCAGAGCGGAGCCGGCAGCGGGCGTATCCGGCAGTATCCTGGTGACCAGCGCTCCGCCGCCGGGAGCCTGGTAGAAGTCGCGCATGTTCGGGCTGAGATCGTCAATGCCCACGCCCAGCCAGCCGCGCGGCACCTTCCGCTGCGCGATAAGCTGCGGCACCACGTAAGCCGCGGTATCAGCGGGGATGGCGAAGCCGATGCCCACGCTCACCGGCAGGGCCCGGCCTGCGGGTGAGGCAATCGCGACGTTGACACCGACCACCTGACCGTCAAGATTCACCAGCGGCCCGCCGCTGTTGCCGATGTTGATGGAGGCGTCGGTCTGGATCACATCGCCGATGGTGATGTACTGCGACTGGCCGTGGAGGGGCCGTCCCTTGGCACTGACGATGCCGGCGGTGACCGTCTGGTGCAGGGCGAAGGGACTGCCGACCGCCATCACCCACGAGCCTACCTGCAGATTCCCCGAAGCGCCCAGCTTCAGCACCGGCAGCTTGCGGTCGGCCTCGATCTTGATGACAGCCAGTTCACTCTTGGGGTCGGTGCCCCAGAGCTTCGCCGGGTAGTACCGGTCATCGTCTTCGCGGTCATTGAGCTGTACCCGGATAGCTCCGGCATTGCGCACTACGTGGGCGTTGGTGACAATGAAGCCGTCAGACCTGTAGATCCAGCCGGACCCCATGCTCATGCCCTGCGGCCCTTCGGTTCCTTCATCTTCATACTGCCGCAGTTCCGGAGGCATCGGGAACTCGTATTTCTTGAACCACTCGTACAGTTGCTTGCGGTCAATTCCAGCCGGTGGCGCTGCTATCTCGCAGAATATACTCACCACAGCCGGCAGCGTCTGCTCCGCTATCGTGACGAAACTGTCTTCGAGGGTGCGCAGTTGTGTGTCCCTGCTGGGCCGCACCGATTCCCGCACCGGCGGGCTGCAGGAGAGCGCCAGCGTTACCGCCAACGCGCAAACCACTAGGCCCGCAAGGACTGTGCGGCGGGAGTCGTGGGGATAATGCCTATGGTGTGGTGACACGCTAGTGACCTCCGCGAGCTTGAGTTGACGATGCCTGCCAGATACCGGAGTTGCGGCTCATCCGTCGGCGCGCGGTGCCGGCGGGCGGTCGCCTCTGGCCATGCTGTACAGTATAATCACGACGGTGCCGGCCAAGATCCCGACCATGTCCGCCAGCCAGTCGCGGATGTCGCACCAGCGCCCTCGGATGAAGATCTGGTGGACCTCGTCAAGTGCGGCAAATCCGCCACACAACAGCAAGCTGTACAACCAACAACAAGTCAGCGATCGCCGTGGATAGGTTACAGACAGAGCGCGGAACACCAGGACCCCCAGCGGCACATACAGGCCAGTATGAGCGAAAACGTCGGGAAAGCTAAGCCCCCTTATGTATGCCAGCACCTCAGTGGGCAGTGAGGTAAACGTCAGGATGGCACACGCATAAGCGCCCGCCAGCGTCCAGGCCCGCTTCATCAATTCTCCGTCCTCGGCGGCCCTAACCGCCATTGTTGTTGATGGTGATCGTGCGATGCTCGCTGAGAAGCGGGTGCCCTGTGGCATTACAGAGCGTCACCTCGATATGGTGTTCCCCGTTGCCGTAGTCCTCGGCATTCAGCGGATAGGTATAGGGCACGCAAGTGGTCATCGCCTTGAGTACCCCGTCAATGAGGAAGGTCACGTATGAGAAGCCCTCGCCTTCGACCTGGACGGTAACCGGCACTACGCCGCTGACCACCGCACCTTCCGTCGGCCCGGCGATCTCCAGCTTGAACGCAGGTTGGCTCAGTTCTGCTGCCTGACTCGGCTGCTCCTGGCCGGCCGTTGGCTCCTCTACCACGGCACCGCGTTCGCCGGGTTGCTTGCCGTAGTAGGTGTGAATGAGGTAATTGCCCACTACCAGAGCGCCCAGTACGTGGAAGGCGATGCGTTGTTCGAGCGGATGTTCCGAGCCGGTCTTGGCCTCGAACAGGTACGCGGGAATGCCCCGCACCAGGCCGAAGTAGCGGTGACATAGCTTGCACGAATCGCTGCTGTCATCATAATAGAAACTCGCCGGTAGGCTGTACATTTTCATCCAATCGGCGATCCTCAGGCTGCAGGTGCGGCAGTCGTCGCTGAGCCAAGTAGCGATCCGGTCATCATGGCCGATGGTCTCGACGAAGCTCTGGGCATAGGCGGGCTTGTCGGAACCGGCGGGAAGCTCGTGCATATCAATCGCCGCTAAAGGTTGCCAAAGGCTGACGGCCTCGGCAATCGCCCTGGTTTCGGGCTGGCTGAGACTGATCCAGTCCCGGTTCAGGTCCATATTGGCCGCGTTATGTCGGCGGGATGCTGCCACGCCGTCGGGATTCGCCATCGCAACGGCCACGATGGTCAGTTGCTCCAGTATGCGCCGGCTCGTCTCATCATCGGTGGTGGCGAAGTACCGTGCAAGTGCCAGGGCCGCCTCAGTTCCCGAGCACTCAGTGCCATGCTGCCGGGCGACGATAAACAGGCACGGCGGGCCCTCGGCGGAGCTGAGGCCGGCATGCTTGGGCGCGTGCACGGCCACCAGCACCACGGCACGGCCTTTGTGGCTATAGCCGATGGTCTCGGCGGTAATGCGCGGCGAGGTCGCCAGCTCCTCGACCGCCGCCACGAACTGCTCGTAGCTATGCGGCTGCGAGGGAGCTAAAGACACGATGTCGCTGACAATATCACCGGCACACACACCGGCCGCTGCCAGCAGCAGCGCGATGGTGCCGGCCCACGGCCACGCCTTCTTTGACGCCCACCTAAGTGTAATCCGTGACATCTTGCCTACCATTCCCTGCCCAGCCCGGCCAGGAAGTCAGAAACCGTTTCTAGGTCGGAAAGTCTGCCGACATCGTGCCAATAGGCCTCGGTATCCAGGTAGCCGATGACCTTCTCGCCCTTGGCAATCAGCTCAGGTATCACCTCAGTGGCGAAATCTTTACCCGGGGCGCAATAATCCAGCACCCGCCTGGAGAATACATTGATAGCTGCATGAGTGGGCTTGCCAATCGGCGGCTTCTCGACGAAATCAACCACGCGACTGTCTTCGTCAAGCTCGGCGACCCCGGCATGGAAGCACGCCCCGGTTACCAGCCCGATGGTGGCCACTGCCCCTGCCTCCAGGTGCTTGCGGGCCATTGCCGCCGCATCGAGGTTACAGATGATGTCACCGTAATGAACCAAGAAGGCCTCTTCACCTGTGAGTAGCTCGCGCATTGCCGCAACCTCGCCGGCGGTCTGCGAAGGCTGTGGGCGCTCGATATACTTGATCTCGGCGTCCCAGCGCGAGCCGTCGCCGAAGTAGTGGCGCAACTGCTCGGGGAAGTCGGTAACCGCCACAACCAGCTCCGGAAAGCCCTGGTCGCGCAGCTTGACCAGGATGTGTTCCAGCAGCGGGCGGCCAGCGACCGGTATCATGCCCTTGTTCAGGTAATACGTCAGCGGGCGCATGCGCGTCCCGTGGCCGGCAAGCAAGATGACTGCCTTCATAGCTGCTCTAATCTCCAAGCAACGTATCGAGCTGCTTTTCGACTTCGCCCCGCGCCTCCGCGTGGCGCCACCTACGCGATGTTCATTATCCGTTCGGCGTTGCCGTAGGCCATCTGCTGCCGCCACTCAATCGGGATGTCGAGACTAGCCAGCCACTCCACCTGCGGCAGCTTCTGGCCGGCCTGCAAGTAATCCGTTCCGAAAACCAGCTTTTCATGATGTCTCTCGACAAAGCCTTCACTGAACTGCGGATCGCGAGTTAGGGCATTATAACCGGAGCCGGCGGAGAACTCTGCGTAGATGTTCTCGTACTCGCTCAAGAGCCGGTCGAGCGCGCCGCCGGGCTTGATAGGTCCCTTGGGATAGCCGCCGCTGCGGTCGTCATCGCCACTGATGGCGCGCCAGAAGCCCGGACCGTGCCCCACGAACTTGACCTTGTCATACTTCTCAGCCATTTTCGCCAACCGTGGCAGACCGACCTCATCAACACACAGCGTCGGGTCCATGTGGAATACCAGCGGCAGTTCATACTGGTTGCAGACCTCATAGACAGCCTCGCTCAATGGGTCATCGAAATCGAGGCTGTTCTTATGTTCACCGAAGCCCTTGCAGTCACACTTCTCCACATAGGCCACGATGCGTTCCTGCGCCTGGTTACGCCGCGGGTCCACGGCCACGAAGGCAATAAGCCGCTCCGGGTAGTCGTTGCGGGCCGCGACCGCCTCTTCATTGAGGAAGAACTCATGGCCCTCGGGGCTCTCTATCGGCAGCAGAACGCTCTTGTCTATGCCCTCCTGATTCATCCGGGCGATGAGCTGCTCGACGCTCAGGCCGTACTGCCGGGGATAGCTCCACGGCTGCGGCTTGCGCAGATGTACGTGGAAATCAATCAGCCGGAAGCTTTTTGCGCTGCTTGGTTGCTGCGTACCCAATCTATGCCTCCTGTGCGCTCAATCCTATTCGGCCAGCCCCAGCAGCCGCTCGGCGTTGCCACGGGCCATCTCCTGCTTCCATTCCAGCGGGATATCCAGGCCGCCGAGCCAGTCCACCTGCCGCAGTTGTTGGAAAGCGCGCAGGTAGTCGGTGCCGAAAAGCAGCTTAGCGTGGTGCCTCTCGATGAAGCCCTTAGTGAACTCCGGGTCCCGGGTCATAGCGTTGTAGCCCGAGCCGGCGTCGAAAATCGCGTAGAGATTGTCGTACTCCCCCAGCAACCGGTCAATGGCCCCACCGGGCTTGATTGGCTCTTTGGGGTAGCCGCCGCTGCGGTCATCATCGGCGCTGATTGCGGCCCAGAAGCCCGGCCCATGCCCGCAAAAGAAGCAGCTCGCATAGCTCTGCAGCATGCTCTCCAGCGCGGGCAGACCGACTTCGTCATAGCAGAGCGTCGGGTCGCTGTGGAAGACCAGCGGCAGTCGGTACTCATGGCACTTGGCGTAAATGGCCTGGTGCCGCTCGTCATCGAAGGCCAGGCCGTTTTTCAGTTCGCCAAAGCCCTTGCAGCCGTAGTCTTCCACGAACCTAGCGAACGTCTCTTCCAACCTCGAGCTGCGCGGATCCAGCGATAGGAAGGCGATGAGGCGCTCCGGATACATGTCGCGGGCGGCGATCGCCTCTTCGGTCAGAAACCAGCCCACCACTGCTTCCGGGCTTTCCAGCGGTAGCAGCACGCTCTTCTCGATGCCTTCCCGGTCCATCCGCTCGACGAGTTGCTGGGCGCTCAGATCGTGTACAGCCGCATTACGGGCCCGTGAAATGCGGCCGATATGGACGTGGAAATCAATCATACAGGGGACTCCCTCAACTGCCGACGCCGGTAGATCAATTACCGCTAGACCGGCAAACCGTATTGCACAATGCGTGCTTGTACGCTATATTCTACATGTTACCAGAATCGACGGTCAACCCGCCGCCGCTCTTGGGCCACAGCGAAGACTGCCTGAGGCCAGCTTGGCAGTTACGGCGGGTAGGGACCGGCTTCGACAGATTCACCGGCATCGGGGAGACAAGTCTGATCATGATTCATGCCAGTGCGCCCGGTCGTGCCGGGATTATCGGCAATCCGGCGGACATCTATGGTGGCAGCGTCATTTCCTGCGCGGTCGCGGCCAGGGCCGAGGTGTTCATCCAGGACGCTGATGGCCAGATCTTCGACATCTGCGGCCATATCACCCAGATACAGGGCCCTGAAGACCTTGAGTTCGGTGACCCTCTGCCCTATCTCGACATCGCAAAATGCGTCTGGCAATACCTTACTGGCGACGATCAGCGCTACATGCAGGGCATCGAGATCAATCCACAACTGGGCTTCCACCTGCGCGCCGACACGACGATCCCGATGCAGGCGGGCTGTGCCGGCTCTACAGCCATGCTGGCAGCGATTTTGGCGGGATTATTGGCCCATTCGGAGATTCGCAGAAGCCGCCACCATATGGCCGAAATGGCCCGACATATCGAGAGAGTCCAGCTCGGTGTGGACTGCGGATTTCAAGACCAGTACATGGCCGCATTCGGCGGCCTCAATTATGTGGACTGCCGCGACAAGGCCTGGGGATGGGAGCGCGACGATGCCCCGCATGCCATTGTCGAGCCGCTGGCCGCGGCCACCGATCATTCCACGGTCCTACCCTTCGTAGTAGCTAATACCGGTAAGCGCCAGGGTACTTCAGGAACCTACCACGGCCCGCCACGCCAGCGTTGGGAAGCCGGCGAGCAGGCCATGGTTAAGGGCATGGCCCGTCTAGGCCACCTGGCCCAACTGGGCAAAGAGGCCTTGCTAGCGCAGGATTGGGCCTCTCTGGGTGAGATGATGAACGAGAACTACGCCATTTGCGCCGAGCTTTTCGGCATCTCCGAGGTCAATGAAAACCTGATCAAGGCGGTTCTGCGGCATGGGGCTCTGGGCGCCAAGCTGGCCGGTGCCGGCGGTGGCGGGACCATTATCGCCTTGCATACCGACCCCAAATACTTAGCCAGAAAATTGCAGGAGCATGACATCAAGCGTATAATCCCTCTTGACCCGCACCAGCCAGGCCTCGACATTGAGGTGTACTGACCTGATCGGAGACAGCTATTCATGGCTACAGTGCTGATTACAGGCAGCGCCGGGTTCATGGGCTCACACCTGGCCGAAGCGATGCTTGCCGCAGGCCATCGCGTAGTCGGGTTGGACAACTTCGACCCCTACTATGACCCGCAAATCAAGCGGCGCAACCTCGCCCGGCTGCTCGAGAGCGAGGCGTTCGCGCTCATCGAGGGCGACATTCGGGATGCCGAGGTCGTCAACCATCTGTTCGCGGACACCGGGCCTGACTGGGTGCTACACTGGGCGGCCAAGGCCGGTGTACGGCCCTCACTGCAGATGCCGGCTGAATATGCGGCGGTGAATGTCGAGGGCACCACCAACATTCTCGAAGCGGCCCGTAGCCACATGCCGGTGAAGGTAGTCTTTGCCTCCTCTTCATCGGTCTATGGAGCAGAGAACCCCTTGCCATTTAGAGAAGATGCCGATGTCAGCCGCCCGATATCCCCATACGCGGCCACCAAGGTTGCCTCGGAAGCGCTCTGTCATAGCTTTCATCACCTGTACGATCTGCCGGTGATGTGCCTGCGGCTTTTTACGGTCTATGGGCCCCGCCAGCGACCGGACCTGGCAATTAACAAGTTCGTGCGGCTGATGTCTAAGCGGCAGCCCATCCCACTGTACGGTGATGGCAGCACCACTCGCGATTATACCTACATTGACGATGTCATAGCTGCGGTGATGAAGGCCGTAGAGCTTGATTTTGGGTTCGAGATCGTGAACATCGGCAGTAATCGGCCCGTGCGCTTGAGCGACCTGGTCACGGCTCTGGAGCAGGTGATGGGGGTCAAGGCGGCTATCGAGTATCTGCCCCAGCAGGCGGGCGATGTGCCGCACACCCTTGCGGATATCAGCCGCGCCAGGCAACTGCTCGACTGGGAGCCGCAGGTATCGCTGCAGCAGGGCCTGAGCAGCTTCCTCGATTGGATGGCAAAGCAGCCCAATTCCTCAGTAGCGGAAGGAGCAAGTTAGCGCAATGGCCTCTGAGCACATTCTCGGACGGGTCTCGATTGTAGCGCCGGTTTACAATGAAGTGGACGCTCTCTGGCCGCTGTATGAGAGCCTGGTCAAGGTGATAGACAAGCTGGGGCGACCGGCGGAAGTCATCCTGATAAATGACGGCAGCACCGACGGCAGCGACCAGCGGCTTGATGAGATCGCCGACAAGGACGACCGCTTCACCGTCATCCACCTGCGCCGCAATTTCGGCCAGACCGCAGCCCTGGCCGCGGGCTTCGATCATGCTCGAGGTGAGGCGATCGTCGCCCTCGATGCCGATCTACAAAATGACCCCGAAGATATCCCCCGGCTGCTGGCTAAGCTGGACGAGGGCTACGATGTGGTAAGCGGGTGGCGCAAACATCGCAAGGATACGTGGCTGACCCGCAAGCTGCCCTCGGCGATCGCCAACTGGCTGATATCGCGAGTGACGGGCGTGCATCTGCATGACTACGGCTGCTCGCTCAAGGCCTATCGTGCCGAGGTGCTCAGGGATGTCAAGCTCTATGGGGACATGCACCGCTTCATCCCGGCCCTGGCCTACTGGGCCGGCGGCCGCGTTACCGAAATGGAGGTCACCCACCACGCCCGCAAGTATGGGAAGACCAAATACGGCATTTCCCGGACCTTGCGCGTGCTCCTGGACCTGGCCACGGTCAAGTTCCTGCTCGCCTACGCCACCCATCCGCTGCAGATCTTCGGCCGTTGGGGCCTAATATCCGGCGGCCTGGGCGTCCTGATCGGCCTCTATCTGACAGCCGACAAGTTCATCCACGGTGCTGCACTTGCCAACCGTCCGGCCCTGATGCTGGCGGTGCTCCTGGTACTGATGGGCATGCAGTTGATTACTATGGGCCTGATTGCCGAATTGCAGGCCCGCACTTACTACGAGGCACAAGGCAAGCCGGTCTATACGGTGCGCTACGTCAAGTACCAGGCCGGCCGGATGCGCGAGGACTTCCCCGGCGACTGACCGCCGGCCTAAAAGCGGCTCCCATCTAGTACAACTCCAGTATCTTGTTGGCGACTTCGAGGGCGTAGCGAGCACCCAAGATCAGCTCTGACGGCTCTGACTCGCCGCCCGTGTTGAGGTTCCACGTCTCCAAGACAAACGGCCCCTCGTAGCCGATCTCGCGTAGCGCGGCCACCACCGGTCCCCACTCGATATTGCCGTTGCCCGGCAGGTAATGCCGGTCCACGTCACCGTAATTGTCCGACACGTGCAGGGCCCACAGCTTCTCCCCGCAGCGTCTGATGCACTCAGGCAGATTCAGCCCCGTCAGATGGCCGTGGCTGGTGTCAAAGCAGATGCCAAGCTGCTGGGGGGCGACCTGTGCGCAAAGCTGGAGCACTTCGTCCACGGTCCCGCCGAAGCGACGCCGGCCGTGGACTCCGCGACCTGCGTCAAACATGTGCTCGATCGCGATGCGTACGCCCTGCTCTTCCGCCACTTCGGCAATCTGGGCGAAGCTTTGTTGTCGCGTTTCGCTCATGCGCTGCCATTCATCGTAGGTGTTGACATCATAGAAACCGCCGGGATGGATCACGCCGACGGGGATGCCAAGCCGGGCGCAGGTAACGATGTCATCGCTGACGGCCTGGAGGTCGTGGGCACGAGCGGCGTCGTCAAGGCTGGCCAGGTCCGCCTTGAGCATCAAGTGCATCTGCGGCACCGAGATTCCGGTTTCGGCCACGGCCTGCGCGCAACTCTCGATGAGAGTATCGTTATTGCGAAGCAGCGCGGCGTGGTCGCAGCTTATCTCCGCCGCCGGCCAACCGACATCGGCCAGAGTTCGCAGCGCCTCCGGCGGCGACTGCTTGGCGAACATGTTTGTCCAAAGGGCTGGTATCATGGGCATGGTCTTGCCCCCTCAATTCCGGTGCTATCCCGAACAGTTGACGAAGGCGTGACTGGGCCTCCCCCGCGTGGGCACCCACGCGCTCAAAGGTTTAGACATTGCCTTTCGGAGAGGCCGCATACGAGGCGGAAGCCCAGCTTCCGCCGAGAATCCGGCTCAGCCGTTAGAAGAATCGCCATAACCACTGTTCCAGCCCGACTCCGCCCTAGCCCTCATCCAGAAGCTGCCGGCAGACTTCGAGGCCATGTCTGCTGCGCAGCGCCAGCAGTGAGCGGTCGCCTCGACACGCGCCCGGCACTTCCAGATTAAAGGGCCGGTCGTAGTTGATTTCGCGCAGCGCCGCCACTACCGGCCCCCATTCAATGACCCCGTATCCTGGAATCAGATGATCGTCTTGCAGCCCATAGTTGTCGGAGATATGTACCGCCCACAGCCTGTCCCCACATTGCCTTATGGCCTGGGGGATGTCCAAGCCCTGGATGTTGGCGTGGCTGGTGTCCAGGCAGACGCCCAGCAGCTCCGGGGCAACCTCGCACAGTTGCAGCACCTCCTCCAGCATAGCGCCGTAGCGACGCCGGCGGCGTTGATCACCAGGAGGGCGGTCGGTGGTGTTCTCCACGGCTAGCTTCACCCCCACGTCGTCGCAGACCGCAGCTAACCTGGCGAAGCTCTCCAAACGCTGACGGTTGACCTGCGTGGCGTCCTCATGGCTGGTATCGGTGTGACCGCCGGGGTGGATGACGGCCACCGGAATCCCGAGCCGACTGCAGCTCTTCAAGTCGCCGATCACCGCCTCCATATCACGCTCACGCCTGGCCGCGTCAAGGCAGGCGACATCGGCCTGAATGTAGGCATGCATCTGCTCGAGGGCGATTTGGTACTTTTCGGCAGCGGCGGCGAAAGGTTCCAGCAACGCCTCGTCCTCGCGCAGTATGTCGGCGTGCTCGGTGCTGACCTCGACCGCGCGCCAGCCCTGCTCGCCCAGAATCTCCAGAGCCTCATCAGGTGCCGCCTTAGAAAACATCGCCGTCCACATCGAAGGTATCAAAGCCATCGCCACCGTCTCCTCTAATCGCTGATATCTCTTCCGCAACGGGCCGTAAATCACATCTTACATGCAGGACAATGCGACCGGCTTGCGGAATATCGCACGGAACGTGTGCGACGGCTGTCCTACTAAGCAGTGGGTTGCCCGCCGCCGCTAGAGTTTCTCTGCGCCTCCGGCCTTGTCCTTGTTGGTGCGTGAAATAGGGTGTGTGATAGCGATGCCTAGGGGCCGCATTGTTTCCATCGGCGAGTCGATTGTTGAGGTCATGCGCAAGCGCGTGGATAGTCCCTTGGACCGCGCCGACGATTTTGTCGGGCCTTTCCCCAGCGGCGCACCGGCGATCTTCGCGGATCAAGTCGCGCGCCTGGGACACCAGTCGGTATTTCTGGGCGGTGTCGGCTACGATGATTTCGGAGAGGCCGTGCTGCGGCGCTTCGAACAAGACAGCGTGGATGCCCGGTATATGGCTCAAGTCGAGGGGCTGGCGACGGGTGTCGCCTTCGTGACCTACTTCTCGGATGGCAGCCGCCGCTTCCTGTTCCATATCGGCAATGCGGCTGCCGGGCAGCTTCCGGAACCTACCGCCGAGATGCTCGCCGGTGCCGACTGGCTGCATATCTGCGGCTCGACCCTTTCGGCCAGCGAGAAAATGCGCGAGGCCTGCTACCAGGCCTGCGACCTGGCCACTGCTGCGGGTGCAAAGGTCTCGTTCGACCCCAATCTGCGGCCTGAGCTGTTAGGCGGCGAGGAGGCGCTACGCCGCATCTGCAACCCAATTATGGAAGTGGCATCCCTGGTGCTGCCCAGTTCGGATGAAGCCCAGTTGCTCACCGGTTTAACCGACGCGCAAGCGGCCTGCGAAGCCCTCGTTGAGAACGGAGTTGAAATGGTCGCCCTCAAGCAGGGCAGCGCAGGTTGCAGGATCTTCACCGCCTCGGAAATGATTACCGTCCCGGCCTTCGAAGTGCAGGTCGTGGACCCGACCGGGGCCGGCGATTGCTTTGATGCGGCCTTCGTTGTGGGATTGACCGAGGGCATGAAGCTTGAAGACACGGGTAAATTGGCGAACGCTTGCGGGGGACTGGGCGCAAGTGCTCAGGGCCCTATGGAAGGCTGCGCGTGGCGGACCGAGGCGTTCGAGTTTGCGGGCCTCAGCGATGCAGGTCTAGGAGGTCAGTAATGAACTTACGTTGGGGCGTTGCCGGACTGGGGCGCGGAACGCGATTCGTCGAATGGCTGTCGGCTCTGGACGGCTGTGAGGTGGTGGCAGTCTGCGATGTGAGCGAGGCGGCCCTAAAGCGCTTCGATGGCTTGCAGACATATACCGACTATTCCGAGTTCCTGGAAAAATCAGACCTCGACGTGGTCGCTGTCATCACTCCCGGTCCCGAACATGCCTCCCACTCTCTGGCGGCGATGGAGGCCGGTTGTCATGTGCTGAGCGAGACGCCCTGCGTGTACTCTATCGCGGAGGCCCAGGCGGTTGCGGCAGCGGTTGAGCGCACCGGGCTTAAGTTCATGCTCGCTGAAGACTACATCTGGATGGGCTGGTGCCAAAACCTAAAGGCAATCGTTGAGGCGGGTAGAGTCGGGGACATTGTCTTTGCCGAGGCCGAGTACACCCACGACTGCCGTGGCGGCATGTTGGTTGATGCGAATGGCAAACGCTATCCAGCTTCCGCCTGGGGCAGCCGCGAGGACCTGAAGCCGACGTGGCGGGCCAGCGATCTACCGCCGCTGTTCTACTGCTCGCACACCCTGGGGCCGCTGCTGTACCTGATGCAGGACCGCTGCACCACCGCCCTCGGCCTGAACACGGGCGCTAAGGTCGCGCCTGAGGTGTGCCCGGTGGACATGGAAAGCGGCCTCTTGCAGACCGAGGCGGGCTGCGCCATACGCCTCACCAACGGCTTCTGCATCGCCCATCCGTTCTCCCTATTCACCGGGCTGTACGGTTCGCGCGGCAGCATTCGCATGGTCAACCTCGGCGGCCTGCAAGTCAAGGCATGGTTTGAGGACGATCCCGGGGACGGCTGGCAGGACCTGCCCATGCAGTACCAGGAGCGCGCTGACGGTCGCCACTGGGTCACGGTGATGCTGGAGGAGTTCATCGTCGCAATACGCGATGACACCGACCCGCCGGTGGATGTCTATCGCGCGATGGAGTACACGCTGCCGGGTATCTGCGCGCACCTGTCGGCCGAGCAGGGCGGCGAACTAGTTGCGGTGCCCGACCTGAGGCCGAACTGAGGCGCATCACTTTGTACCCACTGTCCTAATCTAGCAGCAACACATGAGAAGCGACGAAAGGAGCCGTAAAATGCCATTTGGACAGATTCACTACAATGCACCAGGCGACAACTTCGAGGAATTCGTGGAGTACGTGGCCGCCACCGGCTTCGATTGCATCGAGGTGATGATCACCGACGTGTGGCCGAAAGACGCCGAGTATAACGAAGACCTCGCGTATGAGGCCAAAGCGATCCTCGACGCTCACGGCATCTTCGCCTCGGCGCTGACGGCGGCCAACGATTTCGTCCAGCTCGACGCCGCGGCCATCAAGCAGCAGGTCGAGCGTATGCAGCAGGTCGCCCAGCTCGCCCAGATCCTCGACACCGACATCCTGCGCACCGAGGGCGGCCAGCCCAAGGACGAAGTGCCTGAGGAGAAATGGGCCGAGGCGATTGCCGGATGCCTGCAAGCCTGCCTGCCCTTCTGCCAGGACCTGGGCGTGAAGATGGCCGTGGACAATCACGGCGTGGTCTCCAACGACCCGGCGGTGCTGCTGGGGGCCCTGGAGAGGGTCAGCTCGCCGTATGCCGGCTCCAACCTCGACACCATGAACTACCGCTGGTGGGGCAACGCCGTCGCGGACCTGCCCAGGATCTACAAGGACATCGCGCCCTATGTGCTGCACACGCACATGAAGGACGGCACCGGCTCGCGGGGCGACTACCAGGGCATGGCGCTGGGTCAGGGCGAGATTCCGCTGCCGATGGTGATTGACGAGTTGGTGGCAGTGAACTACCAAGGAGTGTGGTGCGCGGAGTGGGAGGGCAAGGGCGATAAGGGCGAGGGCTACGCCGCCTGCCTGGCCTGGATGAGAGCCAACTGCCCGGGATGATGCGTAAAGACCTGTGACAGCCGCCCCCTGTGTGCCGGCACTGCTTTGGTGGGCTGCCCCGCGACTACCGCTGGGGCAGGCGCTCTCTGGTGTCGTCCCGGCTGGACATGATTACCAAGCCGGCGCCGACCAGGACCGCAAATAAACCAACAAGCTGCCCCTGGCTGATTGTCGAGCCCAGCCAGAAATGATCGCCCAGCGTCGCCACTACCGGTGCGACAAGCGAGAGTATGCGACACGACCACAACGGGATGCGCTTAATCGAGTAATAATAAAACAGCAGCGTCCATAGCAGTAGCGCGCCCAACAGCACGCCCTCAATAGCGACCCGGGGTGACGCTAGTGTTGCCACCGTCTCCCCCATTCTGCCGCTAGCCAGCAGTATCGCGGAGAAGACCACGGCCTGGCAGACGATGCTGGCCGTGGTCGGTAGGTCGCTGGAAATCCTGTTGAAGTTCAGCTTGATGATGATAGCGTTGGCCGCCGTCAACATGGCCGCTATCAGCAGAGCGCCTATGCCCAGCGCGGCAAAGCTGAGCTCGCCGCAGGAAATGCCCATCGCGCTTAAGGCGCCGGCCAATAACACCACCGTGCCCAGCCAGCCGGCGGCCGATACGCGGGTGCGGAGTATCAGGTAGCTGAGCACGAAGACGATGGCCAGCTCCATGCGCACGACCAAGGCAGCGGTGGTGGCGCTGGTCAGGTGGGTACCGACGTTGCGTGTGTAGAAGATGGCGGAGGCGAAGATGGCGAAGAGCGCCAGCCAGCCGAGGGGAGCGCCCGGGGGGATTAGCTTCCGCCCACGCCGGCGCCACGGATAGATGATCGCTACCATCACCAGCGCCGGCACGATCATCAGCCAGTTGGCCTGCAGCGGCGAGACCTCGGTCATCAGGTCCTTTTGCACCGGCCACATCGTGCCACTGCAAATCGCGGAGGCCACGATCGCCGCGTAGCCCTTGAGCCGCTGTCTGCGCTCCTGCGAGCTAAGTTGCATCCTGATCTTCCCGCCGGTAGATTCTGATTGCCGATTGGGGGCTGAGCGGGCAGTTATACTCGCAGATGCCGCAGCCGACGCAGATATCCGGATGCACTAGAGGGCGCAGTTGCCCGGTGCCATCGGTGTCCTCGGCGGTGATGGCATTGTAGGAGCACATCTCGTCACATACCAGGCACACCAGATAGTCATCACCTTTGGCCCAGGATAGGCACCTGCTGTGATCAATACGCGCCTCCGCGATCTGAATGCCGGCTTTCTCCTCGGGGGTAAAGGGGCGCAAAGCCCCGCTGGGGCAGACCTGCCCGCAGAGATTGCAGCTTTGCTCGCACCAGCCGGCCGCTCCGACCATGACCGGCGTATAGAGGCCGTCGAAACCGCCTTCGAGCAGGGCCGGCTGAATCACATTGGTAAGGCAAGCTTTCATGCACTCGCCACAGCGGAGGCACTGTGCTTGGAACTCCACCTCGGTCATCATGCGGCTGATCTGCCCGTTCTCGTCACGCACGATGGCGCCGGGCGGCCTAATCAGGAACTGATGCTGTGTCGCCGTGGCTTTGTGGGCACCAAACAGCCGGCTGCGGGCCAGAAGCCCATAAACCACTCCCACACCCACTGCTCCCAGCAGCCGCCGGCGCGTCACATTGGTGCCGGTTTCCAGGCCCTGGTCGTCCAGCGATATGCCGATGCGGGTGATCCCGGCTTGCGGGCACGAGACACAGTTGTAGCACAGGATGCACTCCGAGGTGCGGGTCCGGCTCGGCTCATCCGCAGGTATAGCCCCCATCTTGCAGTCGGCGACACAGCGTTTGCACCGCAGACAGCTCGCGGCCACCTGCCGCCGCCAGATTCCATGCCGGCCCACAAATGCCAACATAGCCCCCAGCGGGCAGAGGTTGCGGCACCAGTACCGCCGGCTGACGAAGCCCAGGGCCAACACGAAGGCAAAAAAGCCCAGCACCGGCCAGGCCAGAGCGAAGTTGCGGCCGCGTACCGCCTCCAGATTCAGGCGTGAATTCAGCACCCCAAGCGGTCCGTCCGGATGTGCGACCAGCCAGTTCTGCAGCTTGAGCAAAGCCGAATGCAAGACGGTGGCGAAGGTGCGGGTCGTGAGCGGTATGGGGTCGAGGAACCACGCGATCTGAGTGCCAGAAAGCGCAGCAATCAGTACCGCCAGCAATATGTAGTACTTAAGCTGCGGCCAGTTAGCCCACCGGCTGTCGCGCTTGCTGAAGGGACGCACCAGAGCTGCGTGGAAGATGTCAAGGCAGGTGCCCAGAGGGCATATCCAGCCACAGAAGAAGCGCCCGAATAGCGCTGTCAGCACCAGCAGGACCAGGGCGGGGATGAACAGGTACAGAAGCTGGCCGGCGGCGGCGAAGTGCGGGAGCGCCAGAGCCGTAACCAGGGCCGCCAGGGGGTCGGCGCGCAGGAATAGGTTCACATCAGCTCCCGCTTGCAGGGGCCAGTTGGCGGCACGCAGCAGCAACAGGAAGATCACCAGGAACACTATCTGGCTCAACCTGCGCAGGTTTCTTCCTCGATTCATGGCTTTGCTCCAGAGGGCTTCCGCGCCTCAGCGGCGACGGTTCGGTCGGAGAGCTTCAGGAAAGAGAGGGCCGTCATCTATTGCTTGATAACCAGCACCGGTGCTTGGGCGCTGCGCACTACCCGCTCGGAGACTTTGCCCCACAGCGCGGCTTGGCTGGGACTGCGACCGCGGGAGCCGATAGCAATGCATGACACTGCCAGCTCCCTGGCTACCCGGATGATGCTCTGTTCGGGAACGCCTAGCTCGATTCTTGAGTCAACTGCCACATGCTTGTCGCGTAGGCGCTGGGCCATATCCTCCAGGCGCTGGCTGTCCGTGGCATCGAATTCGGCGAGCCGGTCTATCAGGTGCGGCTCAAGACGGGTAGCGTCCTGGACGTGTAGCAGACTGACCTGCTTCATGCCCTTGTCGGCCAAAGATGCAAAACTATCAAATGCCGATAGGGAGAAGTCCGAGAAGTCGGTGGGAAATAGCGTGTGGTCCAAGAGCGGTCGCTTCAGCCCACCGATCATCTCCTGGTCTTGGGCCGGCGGATGGAGCACCAGCATGTTGGTATGCCCGTATCTGATGACATCAAGCGAGACGCTGCCGAGGAAGAAATCTTGCCAGGGGATGCCGACAAAGGCGTTCATGGCGATTGTGTCGGCGCCGCGCTCCTTGGCGACGTGGATGATCTGCTGGGCCGGATTGCCGATCCGCACCACCGCCGTCAGGGAAACCTCGCTGCCGGCTTGCGCCTCCGCGACGCCCTGGGCCAGTTCCTGCTCGGCCCGATGCACCAGCCGCCGGTCCCGCTGGGGCGAGGGTAGCACCGACTCCACACAATGCACCAAGGTCACTTCCTCCACCGGCATATTGCGGATCAGGTCCAGCAACAGCTCAATATTCAGCTCGGTGCGCGAAGTCGCTATCAAGACACGCTCTAGCATACGCCTGCTTCCTCCAAATGGATGGGTTGAAAACCAAGCGAACTTGCGTGTATTATACCCCAATTCCACCGGCAAAGCCATGTCCGCCTCAAAGCATGAGGCAGAAGAGGGGCCGATATGACAGCGAAATTCCCCGAACAGACAGCAAATCGCTACGACCGCTGGTACGAGACGGGCTTTGGGCGCTGGGCCGATAAGCTCGAAAAGCAACTGCTGGCCGAATTACTCGGACCGGTGGAGGGCAAGCGCATCCTCGATATCGGCTGCGGCACGGGCCACTTCTCACTGTGGCTGGCTGCAATGGGGTGCAAAGTCACCGCTATAGACAGATCCGACGCCATGCTGCAGATAGCCCAGGCCAAAGTCGGCGAGACGGTCAGCGTGCAAAAGCTGTCCGCTGAGCATCTGCGTTTCGCCGACAACAGCTTCGATATTGCCTTCATGGTCACTACGCTGGAGTTCGTTGACAATGCGGAGAAGGCGCTCAGCGAGGCGGCGCGAGTAGCGCGCGAAAGCATCGTCCTGGGAGTACTGAATCGACAGAGCCTGCTGGGCAGATGGCGGAAGCTCACCGGCATCCTGAAACACAATACCTATAGCCAGGCCCGCTTTTTCACGCCCGGTGAGCTTGCCCGCCTCTGCCGCCAGGCCGCAGCCGCAAATGCCAAGCAGGCCGAGGTCTGCTGGAGCGGCACAGTCTGCCTTCGCCAGCTCGTAATCAAGCAGCCCGCCCGCTGTCCCTTCGCCACCTTTATCGGCATGCGGGCGAAGCTTACTCAGTCATAAACCGAGAGGAAGCATCTGGTATGTCACACCATAGTATCGAGTACCTCAACAACGAAGAGCGATGGCCGGCAGACAAGTGGCCCGCAGGTGGACCCGAGCATGGCCAGCGGTGCCAGTACGAGTTCGGAAAAGCGACCCGCTGCGGCCTTCCCCGGTATCCTGGGAGTGAGGAGGCCGAGCCGCGCTGCATATTTCATTACACCGGCGAACGCGATCCCCAGCAACTTCAGCGGCAGTTAGAGAAAGCGGCAGACCGCGGCGCGCTCTTGTGGGAGGCAGACCTCGCGGATGCCCACCTGTTCGGCGCCAGGCTCCGCAAGGCCCAACTGATGGACGCCAACCTCCGCAACGCCTTCTTGGTCAGAGCCGACTTGCGTGACGCCGATCTGTCAGATGCCAACATGGAAAATGCCGATTTGCGCTTCGCCGACCTCCAAGCTGCCGACCTGACAGATACCAGTTTGGAGGGCAAGGCGGATCTGCGCCGCGCTAACCTCTCCGACGCATGCCTCTCAGGCGTTCAACTCGATCAGCAGAGCAGGCTGGATCATGTGATCTGGAGTAACGATGGCAGTATAGTCATTCGCGAGGAACGCGAGGGCCGCGCCGCGAGAAGAGCAGGCAAACCGGAAGCGGCATTGCCCCTACTGCAGGCCGGCGAGAGAGCATACCGCAAGATCAAGCAGAGCTACCACGAATCGGGGGACTATCAGACGGCGGGCGAGTTCTTCATCCGCGAAATGGAGTGCAAGCGGGCCCAGATGTCAATAGCGACCGCCGGCCAGCCGCAAGCCCCCTGGCACCAGCGCCTGGCCTGGTGGCTCATGTACCGGTGCTTCGGCTACGGAGAGCGGCCGTGGTGGCTGGTTGAAATTGCCGCCGTACTGGTGTTTGTCTTCGGTGCAGTCCAGGCTTATCTCTGTGGCTTCACCGATACTGCGCGGAACGTACAGATCGGCCCGGGGTTGGCATGGCCACCGACCATCGGTGGGGTGCTCAGCTTCCTCAATGCCCTGTATTTCAGTGTTGTGACCTTTACCGGCCTTGGCTATGGCGACATGCAGCCGGCTACCGGCATAAGTAAGACCTTAGCCAGCATTGAGGTCGTCATCGGCCTGCTCACCATGAGTCTGATACTGATTACCATCGTTCGCAAGTGGACCCGTTAGCGACAGAGGCGACAAGGACACCGGCGAGGCCGGGGCGAACATATGTCCACGTGGAACGTCACAACCCATGAGGGCACCGTGATGCAACGCGCCGCTCAGTACCTGGCCTTAGCTATACTGATTACCGTCATCGGCTGTGCTAGGAACATTGAGCCACAGCCGGCCGTCGCCCAGCCGGCTGCGGCTACCGAGACCGCCTCGGTACGGACTGCCTGCGTAGCGGGGCAGTTCTACAAGGCGGACGCGGGGAAGCTGGCGCAGGAAGTTAGAGGCTACCTCGAGGCCGCACAAGTGCCTGAGATAGCCGACGCCATCATCGCCATCATGGCCCCACATGCCGGCTATGAGTTCTCGGGAACGGTGGCAGGCTATGCATATGCCACTCTCGAAGACCGGAGCTACGATACGGTAATTCTCGTCGGTCCCTCGCACCGTGGCATACCGCTCAGCGGCGCGGCGCTCAGTTCCTACGATTTCTGGAAAACTCCGCTGGGCAAGGTCCCCGTCAACCAAGAGATGAACGAAAAGCTGCTGGCCGCAAGCAGTCGCTTCAAGCTCAATGACGCCGCCCATAGTGACGAGCATTCCCTCGAGACCCAGCTTCCCTTCCTGCAGAGCGTGCTCAAGGACTTCTCCATCGTCCCGATCGTGTTCAGCGATTTCGGCCCTCACAACACCCAGCCGATCGGGCAAGCGATCGCCTCGGTAGCTGACGAAAAGACGCTTCTGGTGATCAGTACCGATCTCGCACACTATCCGGTGGCCGAGCAGACCGACTTGGTTGATAGCGAGATTCTGCAGGCCATCTGCAGCCTCGATGTGGATACCGTGTATGCGGCTGACAAGGAGCTACTCGCCCGCGGCATACCTAATCTGCACTGCACCTGCTGCGGGCTGGGGCCGGTGGTGGCCATAATCGGGGCCGCCAAGAGCCTGGGAGCTATCCGGGCCGAACTGCTGCATTCCGCGAATTCCGCCGATGCCGAGCCACGTACCGGCAGCCGCTGCGTCGGCTACGGTGCGGTGGTATTTATGGGCGAGCGCCAGGCAGGCACCTCTGCCGCTGCCTCTAGCGCTGAGGCCAGTACCGAACTGGACGGCGCCCAGCAGCAGTACCTGCTCAAGCTGGCGCGCAGCACCCTGGAGGCTTACCTCGACAGCGGGAAGCTTGTGGAGATCGCGACCTCCGACCCGGCCATGCACCAGCAGCGGGCCGTCTTCGTGACACTTACCAAGGCCGGCGAGCTGCGAGGTTGTGTCGGCCAGATTATGCCCCGCTACAGCCTGGCACAGGCCATCCGCGAGGCGGCTATTTCGGCAGCGGTTCGCGACCATCGCTTCACGCCGGTGACACGCGCTGAGCTGGACGGTTTGCATATCGAAATCAGCGTGCTTTCGCCGATGGAGCCGGTGGGCAGCTACACCGACATCGAGGTGGGCAAGCATGGGGTAATGGTGGTGCGGGGCCGTCGCAACGGAGTATTCTTGCCCCAGGTGGGCCCCGAACAGGGCTGGGACCGGCAGCAGATGCTGGAGAACCTGTGCAGCCATAAGGCCGGGCTGCCGCCTGATGCCTACAAGGACCCCCAGACCGAGCTGTACGTGTTTACGGCGCAGGTTTTCGGCGAACCGGAAGAGCACTGAGAATGGCTGGCGAGCAGTCCACAGAAAACACCTCGGAAGAGACGATCACACGGCGCGAGTTCCTCAAGAGAGCGGCGCTGGCCGGTGTCGGGCTGACGGGGGTAGCGGCTGCGGCTACCGGACTGAGCCGACTACTGCCCCACGCAGAAGCGGCGACCGATGCCGGCGTCCACGAAGCGCGCTACTACAGGAAGCTTGGTGGCGGCAGAGTGCAGTGCACCTTGTGCCCCTGGCAGTGCGTGACCGCCGACGGCCAGCGCGGGGTCTGCCGGGTACGCGAGAACCGCAATGGGAAGTACTATAGCCTGGTCTATGGCGAAGCCGCGGCGCTGCATGTGGACCCGATCGAGAAGAAGCCGCTGTTCCACTTCCACCCGGGCACCTGGGCGCTTTCGGTGGGCACCGCCGGCTGCAACCTGCGCTGCAAGGACTGCCAGAACTGGGAGATCTCCCAGCGCACACCCGAGCAGCTTCGCGCCGAACATCGCCTCATCAGTATGCCGCCTCAAACGCTGGTGGCGAAGGCCAAGTCCAACGCCATCCCGACAATCGCCTATACCTACAACGAGCCGATTGCGTTCTACGAGTATATGTACGATACCGCCAAACTCGCCCGCCAGCAGGGCATCAAATCGGTGATGATATCCTCCGGCAGTATCAACCGCGAGCCGCTGCTGGCCTTGGCGCCATATCTCGACGCGGTGAAGATTGATCTGAAAGGCTTTTCTGACGATTTCTATCGCGAGTACACCTCAGGGGCACTCGAGCCGGTCAAGATGACTATCAAGCGCCTGGTGGCTCTGGGCAAGTGGCTGGAGATCGTCTATCTGGTAGTGCCGACGGTCAACGATGATCCCGCGACCATCGAGGCGATGGCGGAGTGGCTGGTGAAGGTGGGCGGTCCGTACCTGCCGCTGCATTTCTCGCGCTTCTTCCCGGCCTACCGCCTCAAGAACCTGCCTGCCACTCCGATCAGCACGCTGCAACGCTGCCGTCACATCGCCCGTCAGGCCGGCCTCAAGTACGTTTATGTCGGCAATGTCTCCGGCAGCGACTTGGCCTCGACGTACTGCCCGAGTTGTGGCGAGGTCGTCATCAAGCGCGACGGCTACCAGATTCTTGCCTGCAACCTCAAGCCCAACGGCGCTTGCCGATTCTGCGGCACCACGATCCACGGCATCTGGTAGCCCGTGGCAGTGAAGCAAGCTGCTAACTAATCACCTCAGGCCTGGTCTCCTGTTGCCTTCCCCACCGACTAAGATAAGCGCCTGGCCGGAGGTATCCACCCCCTCGGCGGCGAAATTGCATTTGTTAACGCACCGGCTCATGTCAGCCGTAGATCAGACAGGTTGACGGGCTCGGCGCAACGGGGACACTGAAGTTAGAATGTCGCCCAATCAAGGGCCTCAGGAGGCACCAGCAATGCCAAAACCGATCATCGCCGCGCAGATGTACACCGTCCGCGACTTCTGCCAGACCCCCGCAGATGTCATCGAGAGCGTCAAGAAGGTCGCCGAAATCGGCTATACCGCCCTGCAGTCGTCAGCCATGAAAGGTGTGCCCGAAATGGGCTACCAGAAGTTCCGCAACGTCTGCGACGGCGAAGGCGTCACCATCTGCGCCACCCATATCTCCTTCGACGAGATGCGCGATAACCCCGAGAAAATAATCGAGGAGCACCAAATAATGGGCTGCAAGTACCCGGGCATCGGCGGCGCGCCGGCCGGTACCTACGACAGTGAAGACAACTGCATCCGCTTCGCCAAAGAGGCCAGCGAAGTGGCGGCGAAACTGGCGGAGAGCGGCCTGAGCTTCATCTACCACAACCATAGCACCGAGTTTGCCCGCCCTGCAGGCAGCAAACGCACCATTTTGGAGATCTTTTTCGATGAAAGTGATCCGCAGCTATTCAACTTCGAGCTTGATACCTACTGGGTCGCCCACGGCGGCGGCAGCCCGGTAGCGTGGATCAATAAATGTGCCGGCCGCTGCCCGGTGCTGCACTACAAAGACTTCGCCACCACGCTGCAGCGCGAGCCGTTCTATACCGAAATCGGCGAGGGCAACCTGGATTGGCCCGGTATCAACGAAGCCGCCGAGAAAGCCGGTTGCGTCTATGCCGCTGTGGAGCAGGATACCTGCCCCGGCGACCCCTTCGACAGCCTGGAAATATCATATAGAAACCTGGTAGCGATGGGGCTGAGCTAGCGGGCCTGCTCGCGGTCGGGATGTGGCTTCTCTAAGCAGTAAGCAATTTAGTGACGACGAGGCATTGTGCGAACGCGGCAATCAGGGAGAGACTTGGTATGAAAGAAGCAATGTGCATACTGGGAGTGGCGCTGCTGCTGAGCTCTCTGGCGGTGGCGCAGGATGGCGGCGAAGGCGACAAGGCCACAGAACCTCCGCCCAGTAAGTGGGTGTGCGTGACAGAGGAAGCCGCTTTCAGTCCGCGCGATACCGCGGAGGACTGCGTCTTCGATGGCAAGATGTGGATCAGCAACGGCTACTACCACGGCAACGTGCTCACCAGAGACCTGTGGTGGACAACCGATGGCGCGACCTGGACACGCGTCAGTGAGGCGACGCCCTACCCCGGCTACAGCGAGATGGTGGCCTATCAGGGGAAAATGTGGGCCGTCAAGGCCAGTGTCTGGAACTCAAGCGATGGCCTCAACTGGACGCAGGTTCTCGAAAAGACCCCCTTCGGTACCAGAGGCTACGGCGAGTTGGTAGTGTTCCAGGACAAGATGTGGCAACTGGGCAGCGGCAGCGACGTCTGGAATACCACCGATGGCGTGAACTGGACGTGCGTCACCGGCGACGCACCGTATGAGAGCCGGGGAGCCTGTGCTGTTACGGTATTCAAGGACAAGCTGTGGGTCATGGGCGGCCGCGTCAATAGGCCCAACGATCCGCCCGAGGCAGGCTACGAGAAGGTGACGACCTTCAATGATGTGTGGTGCTCGGCGGATGGTGCGACCTGGGAGCGCGTCCTGGAGCACGCGCCCTGGGCCCCTCGGATGTGGTTTATTGCCGCCGTTTATGCCGGCAAAATGTGGATCATCGGCGGCTACGACAACGTCAACCGCAAGAACTTCGGGGATGTCTGGTACACCGACGACGGGATCACCTGGCACGAGTTCGAGTCGGAGGAGACGGGCTTCTCGACCCGCCACGAGCCGACCGTGTACATCTATGACAACAGCCTGTGGGTAGTCGCCGGCAACCATTGGCCCGTGCAGAACGACGTCTGGCGCTTGACGCTGCCGGAAGGGTGGGAGGGATAGGCGAGGCCTAACCCCCTGGCCCCCTTCCCTACTAGGGAAGGGGGAAACCCCAACGGCAACGTCTTCGGGATCGAGCCGGCCCCAGCGTCGGCTGTGCGGCGCGCGAAGACAAATGCCCGTGCCACGCATGAGATATCCATCATCGCGTGAGGAGGGAAGCGGCAAGGGCTCAGGCATGCGTGTGGCGGCGGGCCTCGTAGCCAGCCTCGTGCAAGAGACCCAAAACTTGCTCCACATGCTCCGGGCCGCGAGTGAGTAACACCAACTCCACCTCCGCCCGGCCTACCTGCACCTCCCCAGTCAACCGATTGTGCAGGATTTCGATGATGTTGGCACCGGCATCGCCGATGATGCCCGCTAACTTCGCCAGCGCGCCCGGGACATCGGGCAGGATCACCAGCAAGCGCACCGACCGCTCAGCCACCGCCAAGCCGCGATCAATCACCGCCCCCATCGTCGTCACATCCACGTTGCCGCCGGAGATAATCAGGGCCGTCGGGCCGTGGAGCCTATCCGCAAGCTGAGGCAGCGCGGCCAGGCCGACGGCTCCCGCACCCTCGACCACCAGGTTGTCATCCTCAATGAGGTCGAGCATGGCAGCCGCGATCGCGCTCTCGTCCACGGTCACGATGTCATCGAGCAGTTCGCGCAGTAGTTCGCAGGTCATGTCACTGGCGGCGGCGACGGCAATACCCTCGGCGATGGTCGGAGTGACCGGCACGGTGCGGGCCTCACCGGCGGCGAACGACTCGGCCATCGAGGGCGCATTAGCGGCCTGAACGCCGATGAGCGTCATGTCGGGTTTCTTCACGCGGAGGGCGGAGGCGATGCCGGAAGCCAGGCCGCCCCCGCCGACGGGGATGATGCACGCCGCCATGTCGGGCAACTGCTCCAGCAGTTCGAGGCCGATGGTTCCCTGTCCGGCGATAACGTGCTCGTCGGCGAACGGATGGACGAAGGGCGCGCCGCTTTCTTCCTGAACGCGTCGGGCCTCGGCGTAGGCCTCATCGAAGCTGTCGCCATGCAGGACGACCTCGCCGCCATAGTAGCGCGTCCGCTCGACCTTGAGAAACGGGGTATTGTGCGGCATGTAGATACGCGCGGGGATACCGAGCGCCGTCGCCGCCGCCGCCACGCCCTGGGAGTGATTCCCGGCCGAGGCGGCGATGACACCGGTCTCCCGAGCGGTATTCGGAAGCTGGGCGATGCAGTTAGCCGCCCCGCGAATCTTGAAAGCACCGGTGTACTGCAGATTCTCCAGCTTGAGATAGACCTGCCGGCCGCAGGTGTCGCAGGCCCGTTCACAGGGCATCACCGGCGTCACCCGGGCGATGCCGGCGATCCGCTGGGCAGCGGCCTCGATTTGGTCGAGAGGTATCATAGGGTTGTCCCCCAGGCGGAGCCGGCCTCGAAGCTAGGGCTACTCGCGTTGCCCTCTGCAGACGAAAAGGAACTCGCAGAAGGTGTCGCCCCCACACCGGCGACAGGGCAAAGAGAACTCGTAGCACCCGCCGAACTCCTCAGCCCACACCCGGCCCTCCGCCGTGCACACATGCTCCCCGATCTGCGTGGCCAAATGCTCCCGGCCCGAGCGCCTCATATTCTCCAGCCATAGGCAACGATGGACGCGCGCCCGCACTCTAGTATCGTCCACGATGACCTGGTACTCGTGCCCGTCAGCTTCCAACTTGAGGCCGAAACAAGCGGCCAAGTCGCCGGCAGCGTCACCGTCAATGTCCAGTAAGGCTCGCGCCCGCCGCGCCTGGATCTTGGGCATGACCTCCCAGACCTGCCGGTCCAACTCCAGCGCCGTGCCGAAGTCCTCCGCCTCCTCCACCTTCACAAACCATAGGCCATCCACCGCCGTGTAGGAGCGACGCAGGTAGTCCGCAACGATACGGTCGGAGTACTGGGGCCGAGACGCTTTACTCATCTGTTCATTCGCCGCCGGGTGCAGTGACTGTGAACTCGGCGGTGCCCGAGACTCCCGTGGCGACGTCAGTGGCCCGGATCTGCCAGGTGCCGGGCGTGTCATTCAGCGCTAAATCGAACTCCGCCTCGCCGGAGCCATCATGGGCCGTAATCTGGGTCCCATAGTACTCCCTCAGGCCGTTGGGGTTGCTGACCTGTACGCGGAACACGTGCATGCCAGGCTCCGGCCCGTTAGTCTCCACCCGCACGCGGTAGGAAACGCGCTCGCCGGGCTGCTTGCTCTTAGCGCGGGGGATCACCGAGACCGCAGTCACCTGGTAGGGCAACAGTGAGTAGAGTTGGCAGTAGCCCTCCGGCATCAACTTCTCGGCGCGGTCGCTTCTGCCCAGGTACTCCCCAGCCCGCAAATCATACAGGTGTGCCTGCTGGGGGAACTTAACCTGCATAAGCGAATGGCGGTGCGGTGCCTCGCCGGTTGCGGCACTGCCCGGCCCGCCGCCGGTCAAGACCACTCCGGTCTCGCGCAGCAGGCCGACATAACTGGCCTCGCCGCTGTAATAGCGCGCGACATAGTAGCGATCAGCATCAGGAGCAATAATCTGGGTGAAAGGCTCCACTCCCGCTAGGTCGAGCACCTCGGCAAGCAGCTCGCGCAGCGGATGATGCAGCCCCAGACTGCGACGCCGACCATAGCTGTCCATGAAGAAATTGAGCAATACCGCCTTGCCCTTGCCGACATTGCGCGCGATCAGCACCGGCGTATCGGCCATCTGCCCCAGCGCGGTGCCGCTGGTGACCTTGATCATGGTGTCGCCGGAGAGGTCCTGGAAGGTTATGGGCGTGGGATCACACTCGCCCAGGGTCTCGGTGAATACGGCCTCACCATCCAGACGCCGGGCCTTGGGGTTGACCTCGGTGCGCTCGATGCCGAAGAGCTCGTCAAGCGCTCCGGTGGCCCGGGGGGCGCAATGCTCGTCCATCAAGCCGGTCCGGGCATCGGCAATGAGCACTCCGCCGGCCTCAACATACTCCTTCATCTGCTGCGCTTCCTTGTCGGAGATCGCTACGGAGTATGGCAGGACAAAGGCCCGAGGCATCAGCTTGGTGAGCTGGCCGTCCTCAAGCTGGGCGTAGGCGAGAAACTTCATCTGCAGGGCGCCGTCCTCGATGGCTTTGCTCCAGCCGGCGCGGTTGTCGTTGAAGATCGGCTCGCCACCGGTGATGAAGGCGGCATGGATGCTGGGGTGCGAGTAATGCAGGTACACGTCGGTGGCACGGGCCTCACAGTCGTGCAGGAGCCGGGCCAGGCCGTTGCGCATCTCAAGGATGTGCAGGCGGCCCTCGGCAGCGGTCTGCGTGTAAGTGTAATCCGGCTTTATCAGCGAGGCGCAGGAAAAGTACATGGCGCCGGCATTGTCATTGAGCAACCTGCGCCAGAGCTGGTGGGCAAGCTGCGGGTCGGTGGCGCCATAGCCCCACCAGGGGGCGGCCAGCATATCGTGGAAGGAGCGGTGCATCTCGCCGGTGTTCTGGTGATCGTAGGCCTGGATGAAGTCGAAGGCATCGGTGAGACGCCACCAGTCGTAGCCGCCATAGGCCGAGGCCGCCTGGCTGCCGGAGGTGCCGAGGCGCGCGCCGGGATCGTGGCTCTCGAGGGTGTCGTCCATCCAGCGTAAAAAGTCGGCGAAGGTAATCTCCATGAAGGTGCGATGGTCGGCCCAGGGCGCGTAGTTGGCGCGCTCGCCGACTTCGTCAGCCGTCATCGGCATGACCTCGCCCCAGGTGGCGAAAGCGGTGTCCCACTCGGCATTGAGGGCCGCGAGGGTGGGATACTGCTGCTGGAGCCATTGGCGGAACTTCTCCAGACAGCCGGGCGTGAAATCGTAGTCGAAGGGCGTGGTGTAATGGGTGACGGAAAGCTCATCGCCACAGACATAGCCGATCGGGCGGTACTTGGCGACAGCGGCAGCGATCTTCTCGATCTTGCCCCCAACATGCTCGCGGGTGTCATCGGCGTTGAGGCACCAGGGGCGCTGCAGGTATTTTTTGTCATGGGTGCGCACGTACTCATCTTTCTGCTCGGAGAAGCTCAGGTGGTCCTTGCGGGCTCGGTGACCTACACTCAGCACCCCGGCGGCAACGCCCATGACCATTGACTGCAAGCCGGCCTCAAAGGCACTGCGCTGCTCGCCGTCGAGTAGCCAATCGCCACTCGTCGTAACCGCGTCCATGCCGGCGTTTTTCACCAAGTCGGCCTTTACTTGCTGCAGGTACTCACAGGAATAGGCACCGGCCGGACTGCCCCACAGGCCGCTGCGGAAGGTAGTCCACTCGCGACTGGCCCAGGCCGGTGGCATGGTCAGTAGCTTCCGCTCAGCAGCGTCGAGGAGGCCGGCCTCGTCATGTAGCTCCAGACGTAATACCGCGGTAGTTGCCAGCGGCTCGGGGAGGCTGAAGCTCACATCACAATCGCCCGGTGCCGCAGCCGGCTGCTCGTGCCGCCAGACCACCCGGTCATATGCGTCAGTCAAAGTGGCAAGTAAGCGCACTTGAGCAGGGGCGTTCTCAGTGGCCGACAGCTTCACCTGGGCCGCGACTGTATCGCCACGGCAGTATATCTCATCAAGCACCTGCAGTTCGGCGATCTCGACGGGAGCCTGAACGTGCACCGGCACGGTCGCCCAGTTGACCCGGGCGCCTTGCTCCTTCGACACGATGATGTCAACCAGATGCAGCCCGCCGTAAAGCTCGGGCAGCAGGATGTCAAGCTCGCTCTCGCCCGCCGGGGCCGTGAAAGCCTTATCAAACCAGCGCACCGTATGGCCGTACTCATCGTTGATAGTGACGCGCGCGACGAGTTGGACAGCCTGGTCGGAGTTGGTCATCGCCAACTTGAGGGTCGGCTGGTCACCGGCTCTGGCCCGATAGGTTTCCTGATCGGTCGCCAGGGCGGTGAACTGGACCGACGGCTCCTTGTGGGCGGCCCAGGTCATGCACTTAGCCAGCAGACTGAAATAGTACTCCCAGTAGGCGAACTTGGTTGGGGCGAACTGGATCCAGGGCGTGAGGCCGTTGGAGTAAAAGCCGGGGCCCTGCCACGACGTGGCGTAACCCAGGCAGATGATGCGACCCTTACCCAGCTCCCGCGTCACCAGGAGTGGCCGGTTGCCGGCATTGACCAGGACCTCGCCAGTGGGCTTGTAGTAGCATGTGTCGGCAGGCGGGAGTTCATCCCACGGGATGCCGAGGGTCAGGTAGTGGTCGGCGACGGATTTCCATTGCTGTGGCGGACGTGATGCGGGCTCCGGTTTGGCGAAGGCCAGCACCTCCCAGAGCGCGTCGGAGCAGTTGTTCGGGTTGACCATGATTAGGCCGGTGCCGGCGCGGACCTTGTCAAGTATGGTCTCGACGATATCATCGGGGAAGACCTCCGCCCGGATCCCGCCAATCAAGATTACATCGAGGTCGCCCTGCAGATACTCCCGCAATATCTCCATAGTCTGGGCCCGGGCGCTCTCGCGCATTGAGTAAGGACTGCTTATGGTAGGCGCGATATAGTCCATGTCGAGGCGCTGGGCCAGCTCGATGGTCTCGCGACCCGTCAAAAGGTCGTTGAGGATCAGCGCTTTGAGAGGCCCGCCGGCATAGGGCTTGGCCCACTTGACATGTGGGGTGACGATCTCTTCAGAGGGAGGGACGTACTTGGGCGTGGCTCCCCGAGCGACGATCTTGTCCTCGAAGCGCTCGTCCTCGCGCCCCAGGCACTCCTGCAAAGGTGCGATCGCCACCTCACCGCTGGCTTCGCCCACGGTCAGCTCGGCGAAAAAGTCGGCGGCGAGTTGGTCACCATCAAGCGCCTCGGCGCGCAGCAGGTAGGTGCCCTGCCCGGGAAGCTGGAGGTTGAACTGCTGCTCGGCCACGCTTTCAGGGCTAAGCTCGGCGAGCGCGAGCGGCAGCTCGTTGACCTTACCGTCAGGGAGCCGCTGCCAGGTCATCTTGACCGTAGCCCCCCAGCTCTGCGGAGCAGTCAGTTTTAGCGTGACAGGTACGCCCGCCTGAGCTTGCTCTGAACTTACTTCCTCAGGGACGCTGATCTCGCCAACGACTTTTGCACCTGCGCCGGCCACTGATTTCAGCCCAGTGAAGGGCACAAGCCAGATGCTGGTTGTTGTGGAGCCGCCATTGGGGATCTCCTCCGAGCGAAAGGCCCACTCCATCAGTGCCACACCGCCGCGCATGTATTGGTAGAAGCACATCAGCTTGCGCCAGTCCATGATCGCCGCGACACCGGTGCCGCTTTCGCCCAGAGCCGCGCCCCAGCCGCGCACGACATCGTACCACCAATACTGCCCGGAGGCGCCGGCCCCGTAGGCAAGTGACTTGATGCCCTGCACGGTCGGCACATAGTAGGTCGTGGTCTCCTGGGGGACGCCGAGCTGGTTATGCCACCAGATGCCGGCGCGCTGCGGCCTCATGGCTTCATGGCCGATAGCCAGGGAGTAGTCGGCCCTCACCGTCGCACTGCCTGAGGTGAGACTGATGGTCTTCTCGAAGGTCATGCGGGTACCGATGCCGGTCGAGCCCCGGCAGCTAAGCGTCACCGCCGCGGTATCGGTCCCCGGCTGGAGCTTGTAGTCATACACGGCGCTGGTCCATTGTCTGTAGATGTCGCTGTTGGCGTAGTTCCATACCCGATCCACAAAGATGCAGCCATCGGTGGTGCCGGTAAGCTGCGTGTCGCTGGGCTTGTACAGGAAACGGTCAATGCGTCCGCCGAGGGTGGGCCGGAGCCGCAACTGCACAAAATCATTCTCCAGCACTAGTGCCGGCTCGCCCTGTACCTGGATCTCGGTGAGCTTGCACTCAGCCCATCCCGGCTCTGCGGCAAAAATGGCAACCAGCGACACCAAAAGCAGGGGACACAACATGCGAATGTTCACTATTCGACGCCTCCTTATCCCGAAGCGGGTAACGGAACCTTGATGGTAAACTCGACGACACTTGTGACGCCTGCGTACATGGTCTTGCCGGTCTTGGGGACACGCAGGCCGATGGAGCTATACCGCTCGCCCCAGCGCACACTGCTCACCGAACTGCCGGCATCTATCCACAGGTCGAACGGCCCGGCCGGGCAATCCACCTGCACCGTCCGTACCGCACCCTTTAGCTCCTCGAAAGGCGCATATTCCTTGCCTTCGCTGAAGGCGCCGTGCTGGCAGTGGGTTGTATAGTCGGCCCAGAAGGTCAGGTCGCGGAAGGTTTCGCCGGCGAGCGCCACGTAAATGGTCGGACTCCCGACGCGGCAAAAGCGCAGCCACTTGAACTCGTAGCGGGCCCTGAGTACGCCGTTGGGCGCGATCTCGATAGTCTGATGCAGCTCGTAAAGCGGCTCTCCGCCGCAGATCTCTTCACGGGCGGCGGTGCGGTTGATTGCGACAAAATAGCGGTCGCCGCGCTTCTCTGCCAGAATAGTGTCAGGCAGCGGGCCGATGCCACGCTCCTCACCGACTTCGCCCTGCACGGCGCGGACGCTCTTGCCGGTCCGGAAATCGCTGGGAGAGCTATAGAGAGCGATGAAGGAAACATACTCGGTGCCGCCGGCCTGCAGGGACCCTATGCGCCCACTGCTGTGGACGGTGACCGCAAAAGCCTCGCTGCCGATGGTTACCGCCTGGTCACTGCTCTTGAGCATGCGCAGGTCGAGCTCGGCGGCCCGGGCGGTACAGGCCACGCTGACCAACGCTACCAGTGCCGACAAGATGCGTGTCATAGTGAACCTCCCCGGACGTTGCAGTAAACGCCAAAGCTCAGTCCCAGGCCAGGATCTGGTTGCTTGCGTCCATTACTTTGATGGTGGCGTAATGGCCCACCTTGGGACCATTCGGCAGCTCCGGACAGGCCTCAACCGCGGTCTGGATGACAAACTCGGCCCAGTCCGGGACATTCCATGCGACGAAAGCTAGATTGAAAGCCTCGATTGCAGGCCTGTCAGATGAGAAATCCGGCAGCAATATCGGGCCGGTATCTACCTGGAAACAGGGCGGCGCCTCGTGCACGTTCATGGTCTTTACGGGATACTCGATGAGGGCGCGCTTGGTGCCGTCTTCACTCCGGAGCTCGGTGCGAGCAATCAGTAGCCTGCCGGCCAGCGTCGCGGCGACGACGGCTGCAGCGTCGCGGCAGACCTCGGCCTCGACCAGCCTGACGGCGATCTTGACCTCTTCGAAGCGGTCCGGGATAGCGCCGGCGTCCATTGCCTCGGCGTCGTAAGGCAGACCCACCCGATGGAGACGGTACTCACTCTTGGAGAAAATGCCGCAGAAGTCGTAGTTGGGGTCGCAAAACAACTCCTGCTTGGCATAGGTGTGCTCGGACTTGCAGGAGGCGACCAGCAGGAACTCCTCGGTGGTGCCATCGGCGGTCAGCTCGCAGCGCGCCTCGACCTGAATACGGGCGTTGTTGGCGCGGTTAAAGGTCACAAAGGTGACGAAGCTACGAGCAAAGTCGCAGACGTGCATAGCGTCCCGTCTCCCGTTCCGTTGTCTCGCCCAGCGAGATCACCAGGCGGCTGCAACCAGCCCGCAGCATGTCCCATTTCTCCCGGCCTACCACAAATCCCTTTTATCCGGCAGGAATCATTCGGCATGTACTGAATGTATAGCTAAGCACGTTGCTCCGGAGTGGCCGTGACCCGGCCAGAGTGCTAGTGCCGGCCGTCGCCGGTCCCGGACAGGCCCCCGGGAAGCAACGGTAACGGCCACGAGGTCGCGCAGAATGCTCGACCCACGGGATGCAAGATGTCAGCGAGGTCGGTATCACTCCTATGCAACGCCAAGCTAGCCAACCATAACCAGTCCAACCCGCCCTGGCTTCAGCGTTGCGGCGTCCTTACCAGCAGCGGCAGCGAAGACTAGGCGATGATACAGGAGGGAATACGCAAATGAATCCGAAAAGTGCCGAACGCCCCCAAGTCAAGCCGCCTTCGCGGTGGCTGCTGTACGCCCTGGGACTGGCCGCGATTTTCATCGTCTCATTTCTGGCTTCCCCCAACCGTCTCCTGCACCAGTTCGAGCTAAAGAGCATTGATGCGCGCTTCCAGGCGCGCGGCCAACGGCCCGCCGGGGACAAAGTCGCGCTGGTGCTGATTGATGACGCCTGCCTACAGAGACTGGGTCAATGGCCGTGGCGGGAACGCAGCCGGCACGCGCAACTAATCCGCGAGCTGAACAAGGCCGGGGCCAAGGTGATAGCCTTCGATGTGCTGTTTGCCGAGAAAGCGGACGCCCAGGAGGATGCGGCCCTGGCCCAGGCGATCAAGCAGGCGGGGAACGTGGTACTGGCCGCCTTTGTGCCCGGGGATGGTGTGTACGTTGATGCGGAACACACCAAGCTGCTGGCCAAGTCTGCAATCACCCCGCGAGAGGTCCTCAACCGCCAACGGGCGCGGGAGGTGCGGATCCTTCAAGGGCCGATACCTTCCCTGATACAGGTTGCCGATATCGGGCTGGCGATGGCAGCACCTGACAAAGACGGCACCTTCAGACACGCGCTGGTGGCAGCCTACAGCGAGGCCGACCAGAAGCTCTATCCGCAACTGTCGGTAGCAGCCGCCCAAAAGGCCCTCGGCCTCAGCGATGACGACATCAGCATTGACTTCGCTAAGGGGATGCACTTCGGAAACAGCACCTTCGTGCCATTCGACGAACATGGTCGCGCGATGGTCAACTTTGCCGGCGGCAGCAAGGCCCGGCCCCACTACTCGTACCTCGATGTGTATCAGGGCGGCCTGTCGCCTGGTGAGATGGGCGACAAGGTGGTCCTGGTCGGCATCGGCGCCAGCGGGCTATATGACGTGCATGCCAACCCCTTCGTTCCCGACTTCCTGGGGCCGGAGTTCAACGCCGATTTCATCGAGAACCTGCTGGACAATAACTTCCTGCGCAAGGTCTCATCCGCCACCAATACTTTCCTGCTGCTACTGCTGGGCCTGGTGGTCACCTATATCGCCGCGACGCTGCGGCCAATCACCGCAGCCGGCGTGTCAGCAGCGGCAATCGTGGTGTTCGTAGGGGCAGCAATCTACGCGTTTCTGGCAAACGGCGTGGTGGTCGGGATAGTGGGGCCGACCACCGCCGGGGTGCTGGCCTACACGCTGATTACGCTGCGGCGGCTCACCTCTGAGGAACGCAGCCGCGCACGCCTACGCAAGCAGTTCTCGGCCTACGCGCCGCCGGAAGTGGTCGAACAGATTGACAGCGGTGTAATGCTCGAGAAGATGGAGGGGGTTGAGGACGAGATTACCGTGCTGTTTTCGGATATTCGCGGCTTCACCTCAATCGGGTCAACCATGGAGCCACGGCGGCTGGTGAGATTCTTGAATCTGTATTTTACGGCGATGACCGAAGTGGTATTTGACTATGGGGGGACGGTTGACAAGTTCATCGGCGACGGGCTGCTGGTGCTGTACAACGCCGTGGTCGAGCAGCCGGACCATGCCAAACGTGCCGTCTTTACAGCTCTGGAGATGCAGGAGCGGCTCAAGCGGCTGAATCACGAATGGGCCGATGAAGGCTTCCCCGAGATTCGCATAGGAGTCGGCGTACACACCGGCAAGGCGGTTGTGGGCAATCTCGGCCCGGAGATGCGCAGGGACTATACGGCCATCGGCAGCACCGTGAGCCTGGCCTCCCGTACCGAGGGCCTGACGAAGGACTTCGGGGTAGGAGTGATCGTCACCCAGGATACGCTCGATCAGCTTGAAGGGCTGGTGGAAGTCAAGGCCTTGGGTGCAATCGAGGTAAGAGGAATACCAGAACCGGTGGAAATGTACGAGGTGCTTGGGTTTAAGAGTGACGGAACTAGCGCTGAAAGCGGGCTAGAGACCTAATATTGCCATGTGGGACCCCTGTAGGCCAAGAAAGGTGGCGAAAAGAGCCAGTTTAAACTACTCAAGTGCGGCAAGATTCTCGCTCTTAGCTCTTGACAGCCTTAATTCAGAGGTATAAACTGGTATAAACTAGGAGCCAAGACTGCCAGGAGACGAACCTATGGAGAAGAAGGACGTAGCGATGACTGTACGCGAGGCTGCCAGTGAACTGGGCGTCAGCGTACAGTATATATACCAATTGATGCGAGCGCGACCGGGCGAGGAGCCGAAGCTGCAGCAGTGGGAGCCGCCCGTGCGCGGCGATCGTACCATCTATGTCACGATAGCCAGTGTTGAACAGTTGAAACGCGAGCGAGCTGGAGAGGCAACGGAGCCAAGAGCAGGGGGAACCCAAATGAACAAGATAACATGTGAGCGGTGTGGTTACGAGAATGACCCGGGAGCCCGCGTCTGCGCCAAGTGCTATGCGCGTCTCAGCGAGCTGTCCCGAGCCAAGGGGACCGTCGGATTGCGCGCCCGCTTAGCCACCATCCCCGTAGGCAAGTTCGTGCCGTTCGGACTAATCGCCGTGTTCCTGATCCTTCTCGCCTCCTTATCTCCCGACCAACAAACCTTCCACAACCTCTTCATCCAGTTCGGGCTGCTCGGCCTGGTGGCATTGGGCGTCACCTTCCCGCTGACTAAAGGCCACTACGATCTGTCCTGCGGCCCGGTGGCGGGTCTGGCCGCATGTGCAACCATCCTGGCTACCCACAGCGAGCCGATACTCACCCTGCCGGTGGGCGTAACCGCGGCCCTGGTGGGTATCGTCGTCGGTCTGGCGGCCGGCCTCATCAACGGCATCATCATCGGCTGGAGTCGACTGCCTTCGGCTATGTTCACCATCATCATGGCGGTAGTAGCTACGGAACTGACCCACACGATCGCCTCACGTCGCGAACTGGTGGTTGCCGACCCGGCCTTCCAGGCGGTCGGTGAGGCGGAGTTCCTGGGCATTCCGGCGGCCCTGCTACTGCTGGCGGCCGCGGCACTGGTGGCAATGCTGCTGTGGGGGCGCGAGACCTTCTGGCCCTTAAGTAAGGTCTCGAGCCGCAAATGGATCGTGCGCCTGACCCGGCCGTCCAACATTATGTGGTCATTCGCCGTATCGGGGCTGCTGGGAGGCCTGGCCGGCGTATTCATTGCCGGTTGCGGATTGCCTGTAACCTCGCCTATGGGGCAAGCCACCTGGATCCTGGCACCGCTTACGGCCGCGATTCTGGGCGGCGGCGTAGTGATCGCCGGCATGGGCGGTACCGGCACAGCCCTGCTCGGCGCTGCCGCGCTGACCCTCATCGGCTCCTTCCTCAACAAGCTACACATGCCCATCGCCGGCCCGGTGGCTGAGGGCCTCATTCTGTTCGTGATGCTCGCCAGTGGCAGGATCCTGAGCCTGACCTGGTACGAAATCCAGGAGTTGCGACGGGGCAATCTACTGGGCATCCCCGGAGCTCAGCGGCTGCCGCAACTGCTGTTCCACAGCAGGTATTCGCGCGCGATATGGGCCGCCAGTACAATCCTGATCGCCCTGCTGGCCTACGGCTATGTGGCCTATTTCGGCGCGCTATACGTGCCGGATGACGCGGTTGCCATCGTCTCCTACAAAGGCACCGTCCAGGTCCTGGAAGCCCGGCCGGAGCGCGAGCCGCTTCCCCGAACCGTCAAAGTCGGCCTGTTACTCAAGCGCGGTGACATCGTCAAAACGGGTGCCAATTCCGAGTGCTTACTACGCATGAGCGACGAGACGCAGCTACAGCTAAGCCCCAGCACCAGCTTACAGGTATCGCACATCGCCCAAGAAGATGATGGCAGCCGTGATGTTCGGATGCGAGTCGGTGTCGGTCGTCTGTGGGCCAATGTGAAGCAATTGGTGACGCAGGAATCCAAATTCGAAGTGGAGACGCCGCTGCTGACCGTGGCCGTCCGCGGCACGCTGTTTGAGGTGGAGGTAAGCCAGAAGACGGCCAAACTCGGCGTGCTGGAGGGGACAATCAGCCTATTCCGCCTCTTTACCGGCACTGACGAATACGGCAACCTTTTCGAGAGACGCGAGTACGGCAAACTCCTGGGCGGCGAGGGCTTGATAACCTATGAAGATTTGCCGATGGGTACGCCGCACCCGCTTCCCGAGTTCCAGCGCAACCGCATGCGCAGCATAGCCACCAGCGCTGCCTCCGAACTGAGCAGTGCATTCTACGGGCCTAGATTCCTTAAGGCGCTCGGCGGACTGGCGCTGCTGTGCATCTCGATCTACCTGATCATCCTGTACGCCGGCGCCACCCCGGCCAGAGTCGTGATGCCCGAGGATGTTGAAGAGGCGACCAGGCGACTTGAGGCGACCCGGACTCGTACCGCCGACGATTCGCCGCGGTCGGTGGCGCTCGCCCAGATGCACCTGCAAGTGGGCAATAGAGAGGCCGCGCGCGATGAACTCGAGAAGATCGTGGCTGCCGATCCCGAGAGCGAATACGGCCAGTGGGCGCAACGCATGCTCGGTACGTTGACCGACAAAACCGAGCCCGAAGGCGACAACGATGCCGGGAGCCAAGAGCGCTAGGGCTTACTCTCAGGCCCGGTGAGCGCCAACCGACCAAATAACCTGCCACCTCTACTGATTGAGGTGACAGGTTTTGGCTTTATACTCGAAGTTGCTCCGGAACCATGCCACAGGTTTTCGCGGTACAATGATGCCGGTGAGTTTGATGTACCGTTGTCAAACATAGTTTACACTTTGGGTTTGGCAGTAGTGTTGTAGCT
>CAYMIN010000014.1:79548-96764 GCA_964390495.1 uncultured Armatimonadia bacterium | reverse complement strand
ACATGCATGACGGTCTCGGCGCTGGGCCCGAAGCGGAAGACCTTGGTGATGTGCGGAAAGCTCACCACGAAGCCGATGCCCTCGATACCGGCCTCAGCCAAGCCGTCAAGCACCGCTTCGCGAGGCCGGCCGCAGAGGTCCCATTCATAGCGCTCCGGCTCGGCCCGGCCATAGATGTCCACGTAATACACCTTGAACACATGCTGGCCGTGCTGATAGGTAGCGGTCCCTGCCGGCCGCGCGGCGTAGCTGTTACACGGCTTGATCGGTTCCATCAGTACCCTCCAGGCCTCGGCTTTTCGCGCGTAGGCTATTCGTGCTCGGTGCGTTCGAGCACGGTCACCTTCAGGTCATCGGAGAGGCGGTTGAAGTACTCCGAGTAGCCGCCGATGCGGACGATCAGGTCGGCGTGGTCTTCCGGGTGCGCCAGGGCCTCTCTGAGTATCTCCTGGTCCACCACGTTGATCTGCAACTGCATGCCGCCCATCGTGAAATAGGTGCGGATCAGCGATTTGACGCGCTCGCGGGTCTCGGCATCGGCGAAAAGGCGCTTGGTGAAGCGGATGTTGGTAATCAGCGTCCCGGGGGCGAGGTAGTTCGGCACCCGCGTGGCCGATTTCAGCAGTGCCGTCGGTCCTGACACATCGCGGCCCTGGAAGGCGCCGGCCGAATCGCCAACCGGTGTTGCGGCCAGGCGTCCGTCCGGCAGCGCCCCTACCGGCTCACCAAAATACCCATACGTCACAAACATTAGACACGCGCCCAGGTATTTACCGCCCCGCCACGGAGCGTGCTTGAGGAATTGCCTGAAGGTGTGCTCGGCGATGTCGGCGGCGATTTCGTCCACATACGGATCGTCATTGCCGAAGTGCGGACAGCTCTGCAGCCGGCGGCGCAGCTCAGCGAAGCCGTCGAAGTTGGCCTCGAGCGCGGCCAGGAGCTCCTCCCCGCTAACCTCAGCCCGATCATAGACCACTTCGCGCACCGCCGCCAGCGAATCATAGGTATTCGACAGCCCGGAGATGCTGATGACGCTCCAGTTATAGCGCGCGCCGCCCGCATTGAACTCGCGACCGTTGTCAATGCAATCATCTATCAGCAGTGTGCGGATCGGCTGCGGCTGCCAGGTGCCTTTGGTCTCCTGCCAGCCGCTGATTTTGTCAGTCAACTGGCGGATTTCAGCGCTGACCTCCTCTTTGAACTTGGCCATGAAGTCCTCGAACGAGGCGCACTCGGGGAGGTGTTGGTGAAGACTCTTCTCCAGACACAGCGCCAGATTGTAGTACTCGTCCACCGAGCCGACGTTGGAGCGGCCATGAATCATCAGTTCGGTGCAGCCGCCGAAGGCGAAGTAGGGGAGATCGGCCTCCGAGACCCCTAGATGCGCCGCGCGGGTGGCGCGGAGGTATTCCTCTTCATTGTACAGCGCCGGCAACCCGGTGCCGCCGGAGATCGTCTCCAGCGCCTGGTCCCAGACCGCCTCGGGCGTATCCCGGCGCAGGCGCAGCGCCAGATTGGGTCGCCGCCGCCCCTTCGCCGCCTCCAGACAGACCAGTGTCAGATCGTTAGCGCCCTGTGAGCCGTCGGCTGCCGTGCCGCCGATGGCGGTGTTCCAGCCGTTGCCGATGTTGACATTGTCGAAGATGCGGCTCACCCAAGCTACGGCCTCGGCGCGCGTGATTTCGCCGGCGGCGAGGCTGTCGCGATAGTATGGCCACAGGTCCTGATCGAATCTGCCGAGGTCGTCGCAGCCGTCGAGGTAGTAGATGAAGTTGGTGCCCACCATCGCCTCATAAAAGCCGCTGGCGGGCTGGAAGGGCACTTTCCGCATTGCCGCCAGGAGCTTCGCGGCAGCCGGATGGCTCGATGTCGCGACCGTCTCACAGGCCCGCGTATGCAGAGCCGCTATGCCCTCAAGCAGCGCCAGCAGGGCGGTGTAGAAGTCAATTCTCTCGCTATCGCCGCGCCCCTCGGCGGCTTTCTTGAGTGCCTCGATGCGGTCTCTGTACCCGTCAAGGCCCTCGGCGAGTACCCTCCCGAAGTTAACGATGCTGTGGGTATAGCCCTGCACCATCGGGTAGTCCTGCATTGTCTCTTTGAACTGGCGCAGGCACTGGGCAACCTCAGGCTGCGTTGTCTCCTGAATCTTCGCCTCCAGCAGCGCCCAATCAATTGACATCGCCCCGGAGTAGTGGAACCGCATTACCTGCCCGGCATTGAAGATCGGCTCGCTGCAGGGGTAAAGCGGCTCGCCGCTGTAGCGGGGCAGAGGGCAGGTTTCAAAGAACCGTTTGAGGCCCAAGCACATTCGCATCAGCGGCGAGGCTTGCGGCTGCTGGAGGTAGCCGGCCGCCATGAATTCGCCGGCTTGCTCAAGCAGCGACCAGTCTGGGTTTTCCGCATCAACTAGTGGCATAATGGCCCACCTCGGGCTGAGATCTTGGTCACACGGGAGTCGTTCGCCGTCGGCCTCGCCAGGTCCTGCCTTCTGCGGCCTCTTCACCTTTGTCATGGCGCGCGAGCAAGGATAAAGGCGCCTGTTTCGGTCGGATCACCTGTAGTTGTTGAGTTCAGGAAAAGCATAGTGGCTGATATGAGTCAAGCGGTTGACAAGGCTCGGGGCATTTTCCTGCACGAAGTTAGGAACTTTTCTGTAATAACGGTTGCATAGGAACACAAGATCCAGTATAATTTCACCAAATCCGATATGGGCCTGCGCCCAGCAGCAACTAAGGGGCCAACGACCGCAGCTAGCGACAAGGCAACGGACGAATGTACAGACCCATCACTCATCAAGATAGCAGCGCGCCGGTGTAATTTAAGCGGCAGCCTTGTTGGGCTGTCTGCATATAGCTATTCAACGGCGTTAAACCATAGCACTACGATACAGGAGGCTGCAATGATGACACGTGTGCGCAGTGTAGTGGTAGTAGCCGCAATAGCTGTAACACTTGCCAGTGCAGGTCCAGCTCTGGCGGGCCCCGCCGACCCAGCACTGTCTGCTTTCTCCCACCTCTTTGCCCTTTCCACCGCCACGACCACCCGCCTCTCCGGCATGGGCGGAATCCTCACCTGCATTAACGACGACGGCTTTGCCAACCCGGCATTTGCCGGCACCCTCACAGACTACCACTCTGTTGACCGCTATTCCGCAACTCACTTCGACGCCGGCCTGAAGCTGAAAGGCGAGCAGTCCTCGATAGCCATCCCGCTGAAGGACGGCAAGAGGGGCTTGCAGATTACCGGATTCAGACTGAAAAGCGATCCGGCTCCGCCGTTAGGCGTAATCGGCGCGCCGGCGATCGGCTGGGATGAGTGGGACCTGGCGCTTCACTACGGGCAGTGGGTCAGCGACGCATGGCTGATCGGTGTCGGTCTGTCACCGACTTTTCACAACTCCACCGACTTCCGTCTGCCGCCGTTCGGGCAAGTCGCTCACTTCAGGACCACGGCTGATGAGGGCTATCGCCTGGGAGCCCTGCACAAGCTTAGGGCCGGCGGCTGGCTCGGGGTGGTCTATGACAAGTACCACGAAGACCTGACTGGCTTCGACCCCAGCGGTCCCCGCAAGGAGAGACTCTCATCGGAGGAGATCGCCATCGGCATCTCGCGGCCGCTCAATGAGCGAGTTTTGGCCGCCGTCGAATGGCAGCAACTCACCACCAAGTTTGACAGCACGAAGGTCGGCGACTCTGGATTCCGATGCGGCATCGAGGCCCTGATGGACACCAACTGGACAGCGCGCTTGGGCAACAACGACGGCGCTTTCAGTATGGGTCTGGGCTACAGTGACACCAACTGGACCGCGCAGTATGCGTTCATCAAGAACTGGAACGATGACAACGTGCGCCCTATTTTCGGCGGCTCCAAGACCCACCAAGCGGAGTTCACATACGTCTGGTAGCCTTGGCAGCTAGGCCAGCGTGACATGACAGCATGTGGAGTTGTGGTGCCGCCGGCCGCGGCACCGGTGCGGCACAGGATTGCTTAGGTGGCAGTTCTGCAAAAGCCTCACGCCGACCCGGAAACAATCACACTACAAGACGCAGCAGAGGGAGAAGCTAGGATGGGGCTTGTACTGCAAAACCCCCGTCGCCAGGTAGTCATTACCGGACTGGGAGTGGTTGCCCCCAATGGCATAGGCCGGGACGCATTCTGGAACGCCATAGTCGAGGGCCGCTCCGGTATTGACTGGATCACCTCTTTCGACACCTCCGAAATATACTGCAAGATCGGCGGCGAGGTCAGAGATTTTGACGCCGCCGACTACATGCCTGCGAAGAAGGCCCGCAGAACCGGACGTTTCTCCAGTCTGGCGGTAGCCGCTGCACGTCTGGCGATGGAGGACGCCGGGCTGGATGCCGGTAACTTGGCTCCCTACAGAAGTGGAGCCATAGTCGGCACGACTATGGCCGGCCTAGGCAATGTCGGCGATGACATCTATCACCACTTGGCGCAGCATGGTATCAAGGGCCTGGACCCGCTGTCTCCCAGCCAGGTGTCCGCTCATGCGGCTACCGCGAATGTCTTCATCGAGTTGGGGATGAAGGGCCCCAACAGCACCACCGGTTCGGGCTGCGTGGCAAGCATAGATGCGGTGGCTAGCTGCGCCGAGGTCTTACGCAGCGGCCGCGCGGAGGTCATGATTGCCGGGGCCAGCGAAGCTTGTCTGAGTCTTGTAGGGATGAGTGTGCTATGCGCGCAGAAGGTACTGACTCACCACAATGATCCGCCCCAGGAGGCCTCGCGCCCCTACGACAATACTCGCGATGGCCTGGTACTGAGTGAGGGCAGCGGCGCCGCGGTCCTGGAGACGGCGGCACACGCTATGGAACGGGGAGCCCGCATCTATGCCGAGGTGCTCGGCTATGAAGCGACCACCGAAGCCTATCACCTGTTACTGGCGGACCCGAGCGGCGACGAGCTTGCCTATGCCTTCCGCAAGGCCCTGCTGGCCGGGAAAGTCGGTGCCGATGAGATAGACTACATATCCGCTCACGGTATCTCCAACCGTCAGTATGATACCGCCGAGACCAAGGCGGTCAAGATGGTTCTGGGCCGCCGCGCCTACAATGTACCGATGAGCTCGATCAAGTCCAGCGCCGGGCAGCCGTTCGCGCCCGGTGGCATGTGGCAACTGCTCAGCGCCTGCATGAGTATGCAGACCGGTATGATACCGCCGACCATCAACTACCGGACGCGGGACCCGGAATGCGATCTGGACTACGTGCCTAATTATGCCCGCCGCGCGCGTGTTGACACCGTTATGGTCAATTCCCACAGCGTCGGGGGCACCCACGGTTGTTTGATAGTCCGCAAGTTTGAATAAACATTGCGATTGAGTTGCAGGGGGCATCGACCGCACCGCCAAAGCGCTTGCTAAACGCTGGAGGCTAGTGCAAGGCAATGTACTTCGGGTTAGACGAACTAGTGCTTGTGAGCATTTCGGTGGCAACAGCCACTTTGGGGATAGTGGCTTATCACCGCGCGCCCGACCGCGTCTGGAACCGGCTGTTCACAGTTCACGCCTTCGCGGTATCGCTGTGGGTGCTGCTCAATGTCCTGATCCAGTGCGCTTCTACCGTCGCTGATGCCGGCGTCTGGATCCGCCTCTGTCATCCGGTGGTTGCGGTGGTAATCTGCACCTGCGTTGACCTATTCTGGGTATTCCCCGAGCGTGTGGAGCTAGGGCCGCAGACGCACAGGTATGTTCTCTACATTATCGGCCTGATCTTCAGTACTGCTGGCATATTTCCGAACCTGTACACCTCCATCGAGCTGGCCCACGGCACCGTCATCGTCGAGTACGGCTGGCCCTTTTTCGCCTTTGGCGTATTCACAATGGTTACCCTCGGCTATGCTGACTACCTGCTGATTCGTAAGTCCCCACATCTCAGTGGGGTCCAGCGGGCCCAGGTCAACTACGTGTTGACCGGCATGATCATCGGCCAGACAACTGCGCTAGTGACGATGATCCTGCTGCCGTTGATCTGGGGTAACACCTACTACAGTCGCTGGGGCTCAGCCAGCTACATCTTCGTCATCGTCTCGATGGCCTACGCGATCGCCAAACACAGGATCATCAGGCCTGTGACCGCACTTTACCGCGCCTCGGCATATCTGCTGACCGGGGTGGCGGTGGCTGTGCTACTGGTATGCGCTTTGGTGCTGGTCCAGCCGATCCTGGAGGCCTCACGGATGTCCCCGACCCTGGTATATGCCCTGGGCGGCGTCGTGCTGGGGGCCCTGGTGGTTCCAGTGCATCAACAGATCCGCCAGGCGCTGGACCGGGCTCTGCCGCATCGGCATGTAGCGGAGGCCATCGCGCGCGCCTCCGACGCCATCCTGCGTACCCTGGACGCCGAACAACTGCCCGAGTTCCTTTCTCAGACCATATCCAGCATCCTCTATCCGGCCCATGTCAGCGTTTTCACCAAGGATTCGGTGTCCGGGGACTTCGTCTGCAGGTCCCGCAGTTCCAGGTCCAGCAACGATAGCACTCAGCATGTTCCTATGACCCTGCCGGCCGATTCCATAGTGGCTCAGACGGCCACAGAGAAACGCGAGTTGCTGGAGCGGTCGCACATAATGCGCTTCCATTCCCTGGAGGAGGCCAAGTTGCTGCTGGCCGCGATGCGGGAGTTCGACACCGAGATCGTGGCCCCGATCCTATGGGAAGACCAGCTTATCGGGCTGGTGCTGATCGGCGAGAAGCTATCCGGCGATATGTATGCGCCTGACGAACTCGCAATGCTGCGCAATATGATGCCGCAAGTGTCCCTGGCCACCCGCAACGCTCAGCTTTACGGCGAAGTCGTCCGCATCAATGAGTACAACGAGAATATCCTGCTGCAGATGAAGAGCGGCGTCATCGCCGTTGACGCCGACCAGACTATCGTCCTGTTCAACCCCGCGGCCGAAGAGATACTCGGGATCTCGGCGGACCAAGCCATCAACCAGCAGCTTGATATACTGCCGCAGAGCATTGTCCGCTGCCTGCGCGAGGCCCTTGCCGGCAGCGCCCGACATTCGGAATATCACTTCCACGTGCGCAGGCCCGGGGGTGACACGGTGCCGGTGGGCTGCAGCACCACCGCGTGGGCGGGATCCCTGGTGTCGCAAAGGGGCGCTATGGCGGTCATTAGCGATCTGACCATCGTCGAGGAGCTGGAACGCGAGCGCCAGCAGGCCGAACATCTAGCCATGATCCGCGTGCTGTCCGCCGGCATGGCGCATGAAATCCGCAACCCGCTGGTGGCGATCCGTACCTTCGCCGAGCTACTGCCGTCACGCTGGGAGGATGCCGAGTTCCGTGTCAACTTCCTGTCCACCGCCGAATCCGAAATCGAGCGCATTGACCGACTGCTGGCGGACCTGATGATGCTGTCCAAGCCGGCTGACGCGGTGGCCGAGGAGATTGATGTGGATGGGGTCTGTGAGGGTGTTGTGCGCGCCATGTCGGCCCGTGCCGAGGCGCGCGGAGTCGAGCTTGTCATGGAGCTGCACGCCAACGGTCGCCAGCCGGTCGGGGACCAGAGCCGCCTCCACCAAGCCCTGCTCAACTTGGTCACAAATGCGCTCGAGGCCGAACCGCTGTCCGGACTCGTCAGGATTAGAACTCAGGAAGCTATTGACAATCAGAGTAGCCCTATCGTAGTAATAAGTGTGTACAATCCTAACAGTCACATCCCGGAAGCTCAGCTTGAGGAGATATTCAAGCCGTTTTACTCCCGGCGTTTGGGTGGTACCGGCCTGGGTCTGGCCATCTGTCAGACCATCATCGAGGAGCATAATGGCGCGATTCGAGTCGCGTCAGAGCCAGATAGTGGGACCGAGTTCATTGTAGAGCTGCCACTCAACTCTGGTAATGGAGAAGCCTAGCATGCTCGTCGCGCTAACCAGCGATCTGAGTTCCGAGTGGGTAGATCGGGTCAGCAGCCAACTGGCGGAGGTAGCTATGGTGATGCCTGCCCAGGGCCGGGCTGCGGCTCGGGCGATCCTGCGTCGCCTGTCGGTGTCGGTGATTGTCGCCAACATGAGCCCGCTGACCACCGAGCGACTGCTGGGATATACGGAAATGACCGAGGCAGCCCCGGACGCGGTCTTCGTCTGTATTGCCCCCCGCGATGTCAAGAAGCAGATTCAGATTGAGGAGTTGCTCGTCCCGGACTTCTGGCTGGACCCGGACGGCGAGCCGCCGGAGCTAGCAGAGACCCTCAACGCAGCCGTACAGAAAGCGCGGCTAAAAGCCGGCAGCGCTCCCGCCGCTACTGCGGCTGAGGCGCACCCGGTCAGCCCGATGCTGACTGAGCCGGCCGTGTCCGAACACGAAGTCTTCCGGCGGCTGATGACGGCCCTGGCCGCAGGGCTGGACAGCGACCGGCTGCTGTCTGCCTACGTCGAGGCCGCCGACGAGCTGATCCACTGTGCCAGCTATTGCCTGCTGTGGCGCGAGGACCAGGCCGAAGCTCTGACCGTCAAGCTGTCGCGGGGACTGCCTCCGGAGGTGGTCAACAGGGGGCGGTTGCTACCCGGCGATGCTCTCAGCGATTGGTACTATCGCAACAGCCGGGTACTTACCAGCGACGAGCTGTGCGACTGGACTGACACGAGCCGCGCCGCGGCTTTGGGTCGTGAGCTGGAGGTGTTCAGGGGCCGGGTGGCGGTCCCCATTTTTGTCCACGGCGGCCTCGAGGGACTGCTGATTCTGGGCGAAAAAGCCGTCGGCCAGCCCTACTCCGCCGCCGAGCTGGAGACTCTCTTTGTCATCGCCGGGTATGTGGGAGTACAGCTCGAGAGCATGCAGGCCCAGGCTCAACTCGAGCGTGACGGCCTGTACATGGAAGAGAGCCTCCTACGGATGCGCCACGGGGTCATCGTGCTAGGGCGCGAGGAGCGCATTGTGCTCTGCAACCCGTATGCTGCCGATACTCTACAGATGCCACGGGAGGAGATCGAGGGCGCTGACCTGCGCTGCCTGCCCTCGCCTCTGGGCGACCACCTGCACGCTGCGTTTACCTCCGCGGGGGCCACACTTCAGGGTAAGAAGGTCGAGATACCGAGCCTGGCGCTTTACCTGCGGGTCAGTACCTCGCGGCTCTTCGACGCGGCGGGCGCGCCCGCCGGCAGCGTCATGCTCCTGGAGGATGTAACAGCGGTAGTCACCCGTGCCGACCGCCTCCGCCAGCAACGACGCCTCGAGATGCTCGGCCAGATTGTCCAGGGCATTGCCCACGACATCAGGACTCCGCTGACGGCGATCAAGACTTACGCCCAGTTGATTGACGGAACCGGATCAGCCCAGGAGTTGGCCGGCTTCTGGCATAGCACCGTGAGTCCCGAACTGGAGCGGCTTGACCGCCTCATCAACCAACTGGTGCGGATGGTACAGCAGCCCGAGCCCAACTTGCAGCTAGTCGACCTCGAAACCGTTGTGGAAGACGCAATCAAGCAGTTGCCCGGCGCTGAGGGCGACGGCCCGCCTCTGGACTTGCAGGCCGACACACCGCTGCCGCGTATCGTCGCCGACCCCGCCTCGACACGCGAGGCGCTTTCATATCTGCTTCGCTACCTACAGGGCAGCGGCTCGCCTGTGACTGTGCTGGTGCAGCGCGAGGAAAGCGATGACGAAAACAGCGCGTGCGTAAGAATGCGGGCCCTGGCAGGCGGCAATAGTCTAGGCGGGGATAAGATCTTCGATCCGCTCTACGTTCTGCAGCAGCCTGGCGCAGACCTGGGACCGGCCATCAGTCGGCAAATCGTTGACAAACAGGGGGGAAGAGTAGAAGCCACGACAGAAAATGGGAATATCGAATTTCGGATTGCCTTTCCGATCACAAGCCGAGAGACGATGAGCTCCCCGGAGGGACTTAAGGATGGAAAGGCCTAAAGTACTGGTCATAGACGACGAGGCCGGCCCCCGCGAATCTCTGCGCATGATCCTGAAAGACAACTGCGAGGTGATGTTGGCCGCCGGACCGATTGAGGGACTGAAGCTGGCCGAGCAGCATCGCCCTGACATGGTCTTTCTCGACATCAAAATGCCGGAGATGGAAGGCACGGAGGTCCTGCGCCGTATCAAAGAGATTGATCCCGATATCGAGGTGTCTCTGTTCACTGCATTTGCCGCAGTTGACACGGCCCAGCAGGCCTTGCGCTATGGCGCGATAGACTATCTGACCAAGCCTTTCTCCGTCGAGGAGGTCACCGAGGTTTTGACGCGTGCCCTGCAAAGGCGCCGCGAGCGCCAGAAGGAGCGGGCGCTGTTACAGCAGCTACAACCCGCCGCTCAGGCTATCTCAGGCCACTTGCAGGCTCTCGACGACCGGGCCTCGGCCGAGGACGAGCGCCAGATACTGCAGAATCTCACCGAAGCCCATAGCTCGATTGAGACCCAATTGAGCAAGGTCGCCCGCCTCAATGCGATTGGTGAGATCGCCGCCGAGGTGGCTCACGATGTCAGCAACTTCCTCACCGCCATCTTGCTGCGCATCGAGATGCTGCTGATGAACCTCAAGCAGTCCCAGCGGGTGGATGCCGATACTGTCAAGGACGCCCTCCAGGACATAGTCCAGGCCGCCCGCAACGGCGTCCAGGCCGTGCAGCGTATCTCCGGCATCTCCAAGTCAGACCCCTACGAGCCTTCCCAGGCCGTCAATGTCAATGACGTAATCAGCGATGTAGTCAACCTCAGCATCGGCCAGTTCAACAACGGCCAAGGCAGCAAGATCGGCGTGCAAACCGGCCAGGTTCCACCGGTTTTCGGCAGTCCGACCGCCCTGCGCACCGCCGTCATGAACATTGTCATTAACGCCCGACAGGCCCTCACCAATGGCGGTCAGGTGTGGGTAGCGACATTTGCCGAGGATGATCAAGTCATCATCCAGGTGCGTGACACCGGGGTGGGCATCCCCCCTGAGGTCATGGCTCGCATCACCGAGCCGTTCTTCACGACCAAGGGCGAGCAGGGGTCGGGCCTGGGGCTGAGCGTCGCCCGCAAGGTCATCGCTCGTCACGAAGGCACTCTCAGCTTCGACAGTCAGGCGGGTAAGGGCACCACTGTTACGATCCGGCTGCCGGTCGCGAAAGACTACGCTCCCAGCGACAAGCCCGCTAGGCGGGAAGCCGCCCGCGCGGCCGAGGACGTGCCTGATGTCCTGGTGGTGGATGACGATAACCGCATGCTCAACACTCTGAGGGCCTCGCTGGTAGCTACCGGGATGGTGGCTGAAGGGGCCAAGGATGCGGAGACGGGCCTGCGCAAGTTTGAGGACTATCTGCGCGATGCCCAGCGCGCGCCGGGTGTGGTCGTCGCCGATCTGCGGATGCCCGGGCTGCTCGGCACTGATATGGCCAAGCGCATCAAGCAACTGGCGCCCAATACCCGCTTCATACTCATCAGCGCCTATGTCAATGACGAGCCTGCCCTGGTCTCGTGCCCGTACCTGGACGCGGTCATCAAGAAGCCGTTCAAGATCTCCGACCTGCTCGAACACATGCAGTTCGTGAGCTGAGGCAGGCTTCAGCGGTCAGTTGCGGATTATTGCTTCGTTGGCGCGCCGTACCAGCCCGCCCATGGCCTCGGCGTCGCCGGTCACGCACCACAGTTGCGCCATATCCCGCAGTTGGCGTGGCTCCATCCCCGCTGATTTGGCAATCGAAGCCAGCGTGTGAGAGAAGTTGGTCAGAATCCCCGCCGCCTCCAGCTCGGCGGCGAACTGCATCGTCACCGCAGTCATCTCCTGGAAGGCCATCCCGTTGATCTTGTATGGTAGCGGCTCCCAGAACTGCGGCGGGAATAGCAGCTTCACTCGATAGTCGAGATTACTGGCCAAGTACTCATCCACACCACCTATCTCGATATTGTACTTCTCCGGCTGCTCTATCCAGGGCGTACCGGGGAACACGCCGGGGAATTGCAGGGGCACTGAGTCCGGCTGCAGCCCTTTCACGAACTCCAAGCTCTCGGCCAGCGTCGCGGGCGTATCGAAGGGCAGCGGAACGATCATCGAGGCCGCCGAGAAGATCCCCGCCGCCTGAGCGGCCTTCAGTGTTTCTCCGACTCGCTCCAGCTTGATCCCCTTATGGACGGCCTGGTCCAGGATGCGCTGACTACCCGACTCCAGGCCGAAGAATAGCGAGTACAGGCCCGAGTTGGCCAGGACCTCGAAATGGTCGGCGTTGGCGGTGCGGAAATGGCCGAAGGAGTTGTATTCGATTTCAAGGCCGCGCTGGATTATCTCCTGAGCCACCGCGTACATCAGGTCCCCCGCCGTCGAAGCGCCCCCGAAGCGAAATACCGATATTCCATGCTGCTGCTGCAGGTGTTGCATGGTATCGGCGATCCTGGCCGGCGAGGCGGTGCGTTGTCGCCCCCCGTCCTCTCGCGGATGCACGCAGAAGGCACAGCGGTTGGGGCATCCCCGGCTATCGGTGAGGATCACCATCTTGATCTTATCATCAGCGGCCATCGCCGGATACACCGCCGAGTCGTACACCGGCATCGGGAACGAATCCAGCTCCACGCTCTCGTCGCGGGGATGTTCCACGATCTCTGCGCCGGCGCGGCAAGCGATACCAGGGGTCTGCTCCAGGCTGCCTCGGCCCTCGGCAATGTCGGCCAGCTTGACGATAACGCCTTCCGGGTCTCCGAAAATGATGGTGTCAAAGGCGGCGGTAGAGCGGAATATGATGCCACGGAACCAGCCGGCTTTACGGCCACCGGCGGTGATGTGGGTGTCGGGAAACTGCTCGCGCAGCCGCTCGGCGAGGTGAACGCTGCCGGAGTAACCGTCGCCGTCAGAGAGCTCGAAGGCTACCAGGTCCGGCTGCCAGCGCCGGCTGTGGGCGACCAACTCAGCGCCTAGCTCGCGGACAGTCTGCTCCTGGTGAGCGTCGAGTTGCGCCGACCACTCCTGCAGCTTGGCTAGCTGCTCGGCGTTGGGTTGGCCGCCACCGCCCATCAGCCCGGCCGCCAGGGGCTGAAGCTGGGCCGTTACCGCCTCAGGAAACAGCCGCCGCATCATCGAGACGGTGCCGTAGTCAACGATTTCGGCCTCATGACCGGCACCGATCAGCGCACCGGCCAGATTAGCCAACCAGTTATTGGCAACCAGATGTCGGGGAGTGGAGGGGTAGCCGGGGTAGCTGACTAACAAAGCTCTTGCCATATCAATGCTGCCTCCGATCGCTGCTGTTGCGTGCTGTGCATTTTCTGGCGCTTATTGCGTTCTGGGCGGCAGCATTATACCACCCAGGGGGCGGTTTCGTCCCCAAGTTGCCTGCGTAGAGCCGCCAGTTCCGTCCGCAACTCTTTGACGGTTTCGGCATACGCCGGCTCATGATATACGTTCATTAGTTCACGAGGGTCTTCTTCGAGGTCGAATAGCTCCCATTCCTGAGGTCCGGGGGCCTGCTCGTAGTAGTAGATGAGCTTGTAGCGCCGGGTACGGATGCCGTAGTGGGCATAGACATTATGACCGTCGCAGTGCATGAAGTAGCGGTAGTACATCGCCGTGCGCCAGTCGGGCGGCGTGGGTCCTTGCAGGAGTGGGCGGAGGCTGCGGCCCTGCATCTCCCGGGGCACCTCCAGCCCCGCGTGGTCGAGGAAAGTCGGCGCGAAATCTACGTTCAGCACCATATCATCATTCACCGAGCCGGCTGCGATCTCTTCAGGATAGCGCACCAGCAGTGGCATCCGCAGCGATTCCTCGTACATGAAGCGCTTGTCGTACCAGTTGTGGTCGCCCAGGAAGAAGCCCTGGTCGGAGGTGTAGATGACGATGGTATTGTCGGCCAGGCCCGCCTCCTCCAGGTAATCCAACATACGCCCGACGTTGTCATCAATCGCGGCCACACAGCGCAAGTAGTCCTTGATATAGCGCTGGTATTTCCACTTCTTCAACTCGCGCGCCGACAGGCCCGGCGGCGGCTCCTGCTTCAGGTCCTGCTCATCGAGGTCGCGGTCCACTCGCATGGTTGCCGCCCCCGCTGCCGCTGCGCGGTTGGAGTAATCGTCATCAAAGGTCGCCGGTTCCGGGATTTCGATATCTTCGTACATGTCCGCGTGCTTGTCATCCGGCTCCCAGCGCCGGTGGGGCGCCTTGTGATGGCACAGCAGGCAGAAGGGTCTATTGGTATCCCTGGCCTCCAGCCAGTCGAGGCAATCATCGGTAATCAGATCGGTCACATAGCCCTGGTCAACCCGCTCCCGGCCCATCTCGATGAACTCGGGGTTATGGTACAGGCCCTGCCCCGGCAGGATTTTCCAGTAGTCGAAGCCGGTGGGGTCATGCAGTCCGCCGTGCCCCAGGTGCCACTTGCCGATGATGGCGGTCTGATAGCCGGCCTGCTGCAGTAACTGCGGGAAGGTCGTCTGGCGGCCATCGAATTGGTCGCGGAGGGTCTCCACGCCGTTGATATGGCTGTAGGTGCCTGCCAGGATTGAGGCGCGGCTGGGGGCGCAGATTGAGTTGGTGCAGAAGCAGTTGTCGAAGCGCACTCCCTGGTGCCCGATCCGGTCAATGTTCGGGGTTTCGTTAATCCGGCTGCCGTAGCAGCCGATGGCGTGTGAGGCGTGGTCATCGCTCATGATATACAGGAGATTCGGCGCGGCCATTGTGGGCATATCCTCCGGATTCTACGCTGCGGTCGTTAGTATCGGGCGAGCACGGCGTCTCTAGTATAGCGCCAAGCCAGCACAGGTCAAGCCTAGCGCAACTGGGGCGCGGCCGTGAGACAGGCAACTGCAGCAGTACTCTTGCCCGCCGTGGCGACCGCAAGTGTGCAGGAGGAAACAGGGCTGATGTCGAATTGCCAAACGCGGAAGCAAAAGCATCGCTGATGGCGGAGGTGGAAAGGATGAGACGGCCCGGACTAGATTTTGTGATTAGCATGGCGTTGATTGCAGTAATGACGACTTGGGCGGGCGCTGACCCGACGGCATCTATTCTGCAACCAATCAGTCCGGTGAACTATGACGCGAACTCCGGGGTGCGACCGGTCGTGGCGACTGACAGCAGCGGTACGGTGCTGATAGTCTTCGAGGCCAAGTGCAAAAACAACACCGACCCCAATTACAACCAGTGGCGCATGTACAGCCTCGTCAACAGTGGCGGCGGCTGGCAGACGACTATCCTGCCCCCTGGCGGCATCACCACCAGTAAGCTGGATGACCTGGTCCCGGTCGGCCTAGTGCCGGGCAGCTCGGCCGGCGAATTCCACCTGCTGCTCGATGAGAGCGACGACGTGCACTATTTGCACTACCAAGCCGGCAGTTGGGAGGGCCCGACACTGGTGCCCGGCTGCAGTACACCCGCCGGCCTAGCCGTCCAAGCAAACGGCCAGCCGATAATCGGCCACATTGACGGCATCCAGTTCTACTACTTCATTCAGCAAGGCGGCTGGGAGAGCCGAAGCTTCGGGGGCACCGGACGCCATCATCCTGACGCCACGCCGGTTTATGTGGATGCCAGCGGCGCTGTGCATCTGCTGTGCGAAGATGAGGAGTTGGGAGTGGTGGCCAGTCTGGCCGCCGGCGCCGACCCCCTGCAGGTTAGCAACTGGACGCTCACCCCTGACGGCGAGCAGGAGAACTGGACCTCGCCAGCCCCGCAAGGCGGCTGTTCGTACGTTCTGGATTGGCCTAACCAGTTGATCCATGCCTCATGGCTCGACGGCAATACCATAAATGTCGGGCACGCGGCCGTCGGCTCGACCAACCAGAGCGACTGGCTCACCCATCAACTGCCTTGCGAGCAAGCCAATACCGTAAAGCGGGTGATCGTCAGCAACGGACGCGGCGCGGTCGGTCTGCTCTACTATTGGTACATCAACAGCCAACGCAAGCTCTACTTCCGCTGGGTGGACAGCTCCGGCCCCAGCGAGGCGGCAGAGCTAGCTCGACCGCCTTTGGAGACGGAAGCGGCCGAGTTCACCGATATGGGTTCGGACAGCCTCAACTTCTGCATTGACGACCAGGGCACCGCCCGCTGCGTGGTGGTGGCCAAGAAGCCGGGCGAGGAGACCGGCAACATCCGGCGCGTCTATTACGCCACGGTCACGGGCGGGCCGGCTGCCACGACCGCCGACACGACACCTCCCGAGGATACGCAGACCACGACCACAGAGCCGGCGCCCTTGCCCGACTTCACCATTCGCATTATTGAGCCTGCCGATGGCGCCCGCTACACCATCAAGGAAATGCTCAGGGGCATACCGATCAAGCCGCAGTTGGAGATCGAGAACCTGGGCGGGCAGTACTTCGGGCGTCTCGAGTCCAATGTGTACTGCCCCCATGACGCCGACCTCGATTTCAATGTCGTGGACATGTCCGACAGCCTTCACTTCCAGGGCTGGATCTATAACCCTCACGGCCATGACCAGGCGCTTTTCACTACCGGTCAGACCCGGACATACTATATCCCCCAGATCAAGCACTCGCCCAACTTCGACCCGAACTTCGATCCCGTAGAGGACGCTCAGAGCATCCAGCCGCTGTGCTATGGTGGCACGCCTGCCGGCGGCGGCTGCAAGTCCGCCAGTCAGACCCTGACCTCCTGGACCGGCCTGGGCTGGAAGACCTTCGAGGCGCACGTGGACGCCTACAACATCGTCAACGAAGCCAACGAGGATAACAACTCCGTCACCCACCACTTCCTGGTCGCGGACGGCCGCGCGCCTGAGGATAGTGCCACGATCAATGGGCACCTCATCAAAGGGCTGAACGACTTGGCTCTGCTTGGGCAGCCCATTCTGCGCCCCAACACGCCGCTGTGGCGCGCCGGCTACTTACAGGCGCCCACCACTCTGGAAATCGCTGTCAACAATCCCGGCTTCGCCAGCTTCTTCCGCGATGTGCGGGTGGCCGTGCAGGTGGACGGCCAGCACTGGATGTACGACACTTATATTGACAGGATAGACGGCCAGAAAAGGCTGTTCAGTGAGCATCTCACTCGTTTCGGCGTCCAACCCAGTTCCAGCCACCGAGCCGACATCGCGGGGGCGGTCGTCGAGATCCCGATATCCATGCAGAACCCCAACGCCGCGCCCGGGACGTGGTGGTCGGTCGGCGATCACCAGTTCCGGGTCGTGGTCGCCCCCTTCGACCAGTTCGGCGACCTAGTGCCGGCAAACAACGAATATACCATACCCTTCAAGCTCCGTGAGGCGGGCGGGACGCTGCAGGTCAAGGTCGTGGACAAGAGCGCCCCGACGGT
>CAYMIN010000014.1:77451-79448 GCA_964390495.1 uncultured Armatimonadia bacterium | reverse complement strand
CCAGGTCATGGCGATGAAGAAGAACTACACTCTGGTCGCCTTGCCGGTCGTCAACCTCAATGATAACGAGAACCGGGTTGTTGACCTGCAACTGCAGAAGATCAGCCCCTACAGCAGAGAGTTCAGCTTCGACTGCACGGCGCGAGTGGAGGTGGAGGCCTCCGAGGCGTACGGCCCGGCTGCCGGCTGGAAGGTTACGGTGCGCCACGGGATGTTCCGCGTCGGTCTGGGGCTGCTGGGCCATCGCGTCGGCACTGAACACAACCGCGACATTGACCAGGTGATCGTGGGCATCCAAGAGGGCCCGGCTTACTTCTCCACCGTAGCTACGAGTTGGAGCCCCGGCAAGATCGTCAGCAAGGGCATTGAGGAAGCCTACGGCAAAGCCGCCTCAGCAGGCTTTAGCCTCTTTACCGGTCTGCTCGAGAAGGCCGATCCCATCGGCCTGGTCCAAGACTATATCAGGGGCAATGTGGATCCCAACGAGTTGCATGATGGCGGCTGTGTCGGGACCTATGTGAGTGTCACCGGCGAAGAGTACAGCTCAGTGTACGACACCAAGCCCAGCCTGCTCGACCTGCTGCAGGGCAAGATCCCGCTCGCCGGCCATGCCGCCGGCGGCTGGACCCGCGTACGGGTGGACAAGCTGGTGCTAAGCGATGGCGACAATGAGAAGGTTATCTCCAAGCAATGGTTCTCGCCCAAGGTCGGCATCTACCCAATCGGTGGCTCCTTCGACCCCGACAAGCTCGAAGTGAAGCTGTATGTGGAGGTCCAGAACCAGTGCGGAACGCCCTTCTGGGATTGCGCGCGCAATGTCATAACTTGGCAGCCCAAGAACAACTATGCCAGTATGATCGCCCAGCCCTACTCGGTGCTGCCTGAGTGAGCCACTCTTCAGAGGTCGGTCGCATGCGGCCGACTGACGGTAACCAATGGGGGGATACGCCATGTCCGAGACCCGACACGTCCGCCCCTACGTGCTCAAGTACTGCCAGGGCCGAGGTGTGGACCTGGGCTGTGGTGATGAGAAGATCACCCCCGAGGCGATAGGGGTGGACTACGCCATCGGCTACGGTCTGGCGGATCATCCGGAGACCGTCGCCGATGTTACGTGCGGGTGGGAGGAGCACCTGGCCTCGGTGCCTGCCGGCTCGCTGGACTATGTGTATTCCTCGCACCTGCTGGAGGACTACGAGGACATCGAACCGGTGCTGCGGGCATGGGTCGAGGCGGTGAAGCCGGGCGGCTACCTGATCCTGTACCTGCCCATGGAGGAGCTGTTCAAGCAGCACTGCGAGGCGACCGGACAGACCTACAACAAGCACCATCACCAGAACTGGCAGAGCGCCGAGGACTTCCTGGCTCAGCTCCCGTCCTGGTTTAGCGAGCAGATGGAATGTGTCGAGGCCTCCGGCGTCATCGGAGTGTACAGCTTCTACGTGGTGCTGAAGAAGCGCTTGGGTCCTATGTGAGCCTACACCAAGGCCGGTGAAGTGCTATCAGGCAGTCTCCTCCTCGGGCTCCGGCTCCGGCTGGGCGCCTCTGGTCTGCTCCTCCAGCGCCCACCAGGTGGTCGGGCGGTGTTTGACATCGCCGGCCAGGTTGCGATGGTCCAGCGGCGCGACCAGTTGATCCATCAGCTCCAGCCGCCCGAGTTTCTCCAGTCGCTCATAGATTCTGATCCAGCCGCAGCGGATGGACCTGTCAACCTCACAACTGCCGTCCACGTCGGCGCCGCCGCACTGGCCGCTGACCAGGCCCTTGCTGCAAGCCACCCGCGGGCAGATGCCGCCGGTATAGTGCAGCAGGCAATCGCCACATTCGATGCAGCGTTCTTCGCCCGGCCATAGCCCCTGGAAGCCGCCCATCGAGATGGTGTCCAGGACCGGATGCGCGATCTTGTCCACCGTAGCGGCCACCGCCTGCACCCCGATGCCGCAGGACGAAATCAAGAGCGCGTCGGCCTCATTGAGCGCGTCGAGGTGCGCCATCAA
>CAYMIN010000014.1:0-77351 GCA_964390495.1 uncultured Armatimonadia bacterium | reverse complement strand
GCCACCGCATCCACGATTACGAGCTTGGCCAGGTCACCGACCGGACCCAGCGCCTGCGTGGGCATGGTCCCGGCCTCGATTACCTGCACCCCTGCCGGCAGCTCGATTTGCTCCAGCCGGCGCGCCACATGCACACCAACGCCCTCGTCGCCGAGCAGCAGATTGCCCACACCCAGGATCACCACTCGCCCTGCTGTCGTGTCGGTCATGCGATCCGGTAGCGGCCCAGTTCGTTATCCTTGGTGTCAACGATATGGACAGCGCAGGCCAGGCAGGGGTCGAAGGACCGGGCGATCCGCACCACCTCAAAGGGGTTCTCTTCGTCGCGGACGCTGGTGCCGATCAGGGCCTGCTCGATCGGCCCCGGCTTATCCTGATCGTCACGCGGCGAGACATTCCAGGTGGTGGGCACCACCAGTTGATAGCGCGATATGAGGCCGGCCTCAATGTCTAGATGGTGCAGCAAGGCCCCGCGCGGCCCCTCAATCATGCCGGTGCCGCTTCCTGTGTCGGGCAGCTCATAGTCGGCACAGACCGGCGCGCCCGGCTCAAGCTCCAGAGCCCACTGCGCCATTGCGTCGGCGACCAGCTTGGCCTCCAGGGCGCGGGCGGCATGACGGCCCAGAGTGGATTGCAGAGCCGCCGGCTCGGCCTCCAGCGCCGCCAAGAGGCCGTCAACAGCCGGCTTAACCTTCTCATCGCCGGCGTGGTATGCCACCAGCCATCGGGCCAAGGGCCCGACCTCATGCGGCTCACCGTGGAGGCGCGGCGCTTTCGCCCAACTGTAGGCTTCCGGCTTATCTACTTGCGGCTCAGTACGGCCCTCGGACGGAGGCAAGTGGGTGTGTTCATCGTTGAAGTGGGAATACTTCAGGTCCTCGGTGATGGCCTGCACCTCCACTGCCTCAAGCTGCCCATTGAGAGCGCCCGAGGGCAAGTAGCGGGGCCGCTTCATCAGGTCGGTCTCGCTCGTGTCCATGTCGAAGAGGCCGTATGCCAGGTATTTGCCACAGCCCTTGCCGATCTCGAAGTAGTCCGGATAGGCGTTAGCGACGGCGATGATGTCCGGAACGTAGCAATTGTCCACGAAGCGCTGGACATCCTGGAGCCTGCCCAGGAATGATGCGATCTTGTCCGGGGTGGGCGGATCGCAGGCTCCGCCGGGCACGCAGCCGACATCGTGCGGCATCTTGCCGCCGAAGGTGGCCACCATCTCGTGAGTGATGCGGCGGATATCGAGGGCGCGCAGATAGTGCGAGGCCGCGGCCGCATTGGTCTGTTTGTCCAGGCGCAGGTCGCCCTCATAGCGGGGGACAAAGGGCGCCCATTCGCCCCGTTGCAGAAACGCCGCAAGCTGTTGCAGCCCCGGGTCATCGCCGCTGTAGTCGGCGGCCACGGCCGCGTCAACATAGTCAAGCGCAGCCAGGGTGTAGAAGTGCAGAATGTGAGACTGCAGGTAGTTGCTGCCCAGAATCAGGTTGCGGATGATCCGGCCATTGTCGGGAATCTGGTCTGCCACACCGATGGCCTGATCCAAAGCTAGGCTGGCGCAGACCGAGTGCGCCGCCGGGCACACGCCGCAGACCCGGGTGGTGAGGCGTTGGGCGTCCATCGGATGCCGCCCTACCAGAATCTGCTCGAAGCCGCGAAACATCGGGCCGGAAACCCGGGCCTCCTTGACCTCGCCGCTGTCCACGGTCACATCAATCTTGAGATGGCCCTCAACACGGCCAACCGGGTCTATCACGATGCGTGCCATTGTGCTCTCTCCTTGCTTTGGCGAAACGTGTTGCCGTGGTGCGCCGCGCTTGGGCCTAGTCGCCGGACTCCGAGCATGGCGCCGGTTCCGGTGTGACGTATTGCAACTGGCCGGTTGCCTCGTCGCGTTGGATCCGAGGCAGTTGTTCATTGCTAATCTTTTGATACAGCGCCCTGCCGACATCGGGGAAGCCCGGCTCGACGCAGCCGAGGCACGGGCTGCCCGCACCAATCGGCCAACTGGTCCCGCTGTTCCACTGGCGCAGCGGACAGTCGCTGTAGGTGACCGGCCCCTTGCAGCCGAGCTCGTAGAGGCATCCCGGCTCGCCGTGGTGGGAGGCGAACTTGCCGGCATCGAAGTCGGCGCGGCGCGGGCAGTTCTCGTGGATCAGTTCGCCGAAGAAGGCGCGCGGCCGACCGTGCTCGTCAAGCTCCTCTGCTGTCGGCAGCCCATACATCAGCACATGGGCGATGGTGCCGATGATCCAGTCCGGATGCGCCGGGCAGCCGGGCACATTGACACAGGGCGTCGCGATGCCGTGTTCGGCCAGGACCTGGCTGGCCGGCTTGGAGCCGGAGGGATTGGGTGCCGCGGCCGGGATACCTCCGAAGGTCGCGCACGCCCCGACCGCTACCACACACAGCGCCTGCTCGGCTAGCTGTGTGAAGCTGTCAACTATGCTCAGCTCCTCACCCGCGCCGGTGCTGCCGCCGATATTCGGTATCTTCTCCGGAATCCCACCTTCGAGAACCAGCACATAGCCCTGTTCGGTCTGCTGAGTATCATACAGGATTTCCAGCGCCAGCTCGCCGGAGGCCGCCATGATGGTGGGATGGAAGCGCAACTGGACGTGCTTGCCGGGCACCAGTGCCTCCAACAGCACGTTGGCGACGCGGGGTGCCGCGGCATTGAGCAGCGAAACCGAGCAGCCGGAGCAGCCGGTCCCTTGCAGCCAGACGACAGGGATTTCCTGGGTGTCTTGCTCAGTCATCATGTAGCCCTCGCCCCTCACAAAAACACGGTACGCGGGAATGCAGCGCGTGCCGACGGGTAGCCGTTGGTATATCCCTTGGCGACTGCCCGGATGCTTTCTACTCGTCCGATGTCGGCCTATTCTCCTCCGCTGCCGTTTTATCCTCCTACTCAAGATTTTTTTCCTCACCCAACTGCGACGGGCGGCTGGACCTTCGGCGGGGGTTCGCCACCCGTGCGCGGCAGGTCACACCCGCGGCTAGAACGAAATCTGCCTCAACGAGCAGCTCAACTGGCATTGGGGCGGGAATGGCCGGCTTACGGCGGAGGCGCACATGGAGCTGCCCAAGCTGCTCAGCAGGCCGATTGCCGGAGGGCCCGCGATTGCCTGGAGGTGAGGCGCATGAGAGTCAATGCCCAGGCCAATACTGCCCCGCAATTCCACGTCCCAGCCGCGGATGACATGGAACGCTTTTAGCTGGCCGCCTGCGGGGTTCTGTGGAGTAGCTTTTCCAATTGGCAATGCTTTTGTTGCAGTTGCGCATCTGTTTACTGCTAGCGCAATTGGCCCAGTAAGCGGTCGCGCGCACTCACAGGCGCTGGTAGTACTCCACCATCGGCACCATCTGCTTGAAGCCGGCCTTTTCATAGGCCGCGCGCGCCGGGGCATGAGCCGGGTCCAGGCCGGTAGTGACTGCGACAAAGCGCATGCCCTCTAGCCGGCAGGCTTCGAGCACGGCCCGGTATTGCTCAGTGCCCAGTCCCTGCCCCTGACAGTCCGGGTCAATCGCATTATTGCCGATCTCGCCGATCTGCCGGTCCCGCTTGAGGTAGTAGGTGATGAAGCCGACCACTTGGCCGTCCAGCTCGCTCACCAGGCAGCACTGCGGCTGTTTCTGGCAGAAGTCCTCGATCTGCCGGCTCTTTTCGGCGCGCCAGTCCGGCCCGAACACCGCCTCGAACATCTCGTCTCCCATGCGCGCGCAATAGTCGGCAAAGACCGGCTCCCATGCCCGCACCGCAATCTCGCACAGCCTAGGTAGGTCCTCAGGGCGGAAAAGCCTTATCTGAGCATTTGGCACGGTGCCACCTCCACCTTCTCATTCGACTGTACCTGTTGCCTGTCCCTCTTAGCCGCGCCTCACGGCTCACTGGGTTCGCTGCGGGTGACCTGACGCAATAGCACCGATCGAGTGTAGCAGCGGTGCAGGTGTTGCAGGCCGGCACAGCGAACAAGAATAGTATTCGTCAGTGTATCGGGCGCTTCCTCCACGACGCTGTGCCGCCGGAGAGGCCGAACATGAGTGGCTTCAAAGTTGTGGTAACCGACTACGTTTTCCCCGACCTGGAGCCGGAGAAACAGATACTGGGTGAGGTCGGGGCGGAGCTGGTGGCGGGACAGTGCCAGACCAAAGCTGAAGTCATCGCGCTGGTCCCCGGCGCCGACGCGGTTCTCGGCACCTACTACGGCCCGCTAGACGGCGAAGTGATGGATGCGATGCCGCAGTGCCGCGTGATCGTGCGCTACGGCGTCGGTGTGGACACCATAGACATACCCGCGGCCACCAAGAGGGGCATCATGGTCGCCAATGTGCCCGACTATTGCGTGGACGAAGTATCCGACCAGGCGGTGACCATGACGTTGGCGCTGCTGCGCAAGCTGCCTCAGGCGGAGCGGATGGTGCGTGACGGCGAATGGGCTCTGGGCCAACTCAAGCCGCTGAGGCGCATCAGCACACTGACGGTCGGCATCATCGGCCTAGGCCGGATCGGGCGGGGCATCGCCGCCAAGCTCTCGGCTTTCGGCCCGCGGATCATCTACTATGATCCCTATGCCGACAGCGCCGCCACGCCGCAACTGACCGGCGTCGAGCTCGCCGAGCTGCTGCGGGCCGCAGATGCCATCATCATCCAGGCGCCCTCCACGCCGGAGACGCGGCACATGCTCGATGCGGAGGCTTTCGCGGCGATGGCGCGGCAGCCGGTGCTAGTCAACTGCGCGCGCGGCGACCTGATTGACACTGACGCCCTGGTCAAGGCCCTGGAGCAGGGGCAGGTCTCCGGTGCCGGCCTGGATGTCATCGAGGATACGCCGCCGCTGCCCGGGGATCATCCGCTCCTGAGGTTTGACAATGTTATCCTGACGCCGCACTCGGCGTGGTTCTCCGGCGAGGCGCTGGATTCGCTACAGCGTCTGGGAGCCATGGAGGTAGCGAGGGTCCTCAAAGGCCAGCGGCCCAAGCACCTGGTCAACCCGGAAGTGCTGGAGTGAGTTCGCTCGCAGCAGCGCCGTTGGCCGAGAGGCCGACACGATTTGCGAAGGTGGAGACAGGCAATGAAGCTAGCCAGGTATGTTTCACGTGAAACATCCCGCTATGGGATAATCCAAGATGACAAAGTGGTGGCAATCACAGGGGAGCCATGGGATGGAATCGAGGAAACCGGAGAGCAGTATCCGCTGGCGGAGGTGAAGTTGCTCGCGCCGGTGCAGCCGCCGGATGTCTTCGCCATCGGGCTGAACTATAAGGGCCATGCGGATGAGACCGGCTTCGAGTACCCGCCGGCTCCGGTCATCTTCCTCAAGGCCACCAGCTCGGTGATCGGGCCGGATGCTGACATCATCTTGCCCGTGATGGCCCCGAACGAAGTGGATTACGAGGCCGAACTGGTAATCGTCATCGGGCAACCGTGCCATAGGGTGTCGCCGGAGGAGGCGCTGGAGTACGTCCTGGGCTATACCTGCGGCAATGATGTCAGCGCCCGCGATTGCCAGCTTCGGCACGACAGCCAGTGGGCCAGAGGCAAGAGCTTTGACACCTTCTGTCCGCTGGGGCCCTGGATCGAGACCGATATGGATCCCGACAATGCCGCCATCAGCCTCAGGCTCAATGGCGAGACCATGCAGCAGTCCAATACCAATGATTTGATCTTCTCCTGCGCGGAGTTGGTGAGTTACTGCTCGCAGGTTGCCACCTTGCGCCCTGGCACTGTAATCATGACCGGCACACCTTCGGGGGTGGGTTTTACCCGCCAGCCGCCGGTATTCCTGCGCCCCGGCGACCAGGTGGAAGTTGCCATTGACGGTATTGGGACGCTGCAGAATACTGTCGTTGGGGCCTAGCTGATTGACAGAGACGAACGGAGAACCTCGCTTGCCGGAAGGAGGTTAGCTATGTGGCCACTCAAGCCCAACATCCAGAAGATGGAAAAGAGTGGAAATGTACAGGGTCTTATCAAGGTCTTGTCCGACAAGAACTGGGACCTGCGGCTGGCCGCCACCAGGGCCTTAGGGCGTATTGGCCCCTCCGCCGTGGAGCCGTTGTGTGAGGCGCTCGAGGACGGCGAGGGCTACATCTATGTGCGCACCCATGCGGCGGATGCGCTGGGTTGGATCGGCGATGCGCGGGCCGTCGAGCCGCTGTGTCAGGCGCTGGGAGACTGGCATGCCGATGTCCGCTGGGCGGCTGCGGAGGCCCTGGTTAAGATCGGTGCTCCGGCCGTCGAGCTGCTGGGCGAAGCCCTCAAAGACCCGGACTGGAATATGCGGCGGGCTGCCGCTCACGCCCTCGAGAAGATCGGTCTGCCCCCCGACCCCAGTGTGCGCGCCTGGTACGCGCTAGCCAAACGCAAGCCGACGTCGGAGGGGCCGCGGCCGCGTTCGCTAGGCTCACCGCTGAAAGGAGACTATCAAATGAGTAATGTGCCAATGACGAGACCGGAGGAAGTCTTGGCGATCCATGAGCAGAGTTACGGGCACTCGGTTACCTTCGTCGGGTTGGAGGACGGCCGCATTCTCGAATCCACCGGCTCGGAGTTTCTCTACAGCGATGACGGCGGAATAACCTGGTCCGAGCCGTATCCGGCGCTGGACGAAAACGGCGAGCAGCTAGATGGCCAGTGTGCCTCCCTGGTCAACCTCGCCGGCGGTGCCATCGGTCTGGCCACCTTGCGCTACCATTCCGGTGTCGCGAACCACTACGAGACCGAGATGGTTTTCAGGACCTCCGAGAATCAAGGCCGGAACTGGTCGCCGCCGGCGGTGATGAACCGCTCGCTGCTGCGCACCCATGCGCTGCAGGATGTGATGATCCGCACCGCCTCCGGGCGCATCATCTTGCCCGTCTATTTCGGCATCGGCCAGGGCAGTTGGCATGAGGAGGGCAAGCCCTTTGTCGGCGGCTATCTCAACGGCAATTTCGTCTCCACCGATGCCCATTTCTTCGATGCCCATCTCTGCGCCAGTTATGTTCTCTACAGCGACGACGAAGGCGCTAGCTGGCAACCCAATAGCGATGGCGAGCTATTCATCGTCATGGACTCCGGCGGCCCGGCTGAGGGTGCACCCGAGCCGTCAATAGTGGAGGTCGAGCCGGGCAAGCTGATGATGATTGTGCGGACCGGCCTCGGCCGGCTGTTCCAGGCCTGGTCGGAGGACAATGGGGAGACCTGGTCGCGCCTGCAACCGACGCAGTTGGCAGGGACTCAGGCACCCGGCCAGCTCCGCAAGTTCCCGCAGACCGGCCATCTCCTGGTGGTTTGGACCCAGCAGAGCGAGCGCGAGATTCGCCAGGGCTTCATCCGCACGCGCCTGTCCTCAGCCATCAGCAGAAACGGCGGCGGGCTGTGGGAGCACTTTCAGAATATCGAGTCGCTGCATGAGGAGACCCACGTTGAGCCGGGGCCGATCCGCCGGATCCGTCCGGAGGGCTGCTATGGCGTGCATCCGGGCGTAGCTGCGCCCGAGGTTGACAACGACTATGTAGTGCCGCTGCCCGAAGGCTATGGCCGCTGGTCATACCCCTCGGTGTTCGTTGCTGAGGACCGCGTGCTGGTGTTCCACACCTACTCGGTACACGATAGCGTGACCGGGGAGGTCATCAACCCCGGCACAAGCAGGCTGAAGGTGCTGCCGACCTCGTGGTTCTACGGCGGCGGTGACCCGATGCGCGAGAGCATGCTCATCAAGAAGATCGAGGACCAGGCACCCAAGCCGTGAGCGCGGACCGCAACGACCTCGGGCTGCTCTGCGACGTTGCTCCCTGCGACTTCGCTCAGGGTAGCCAGAGCCGTGAGCTTGTCGAAAGCGTAAGACGCTGCTTCTGGTACGCAGGGGACAGTCCCTCTTTTGCGGGCCGAGCCACGCGTTTTGTGGATTGCTCGGGCTAGCCTGTCGAGAGTTCTCCGAACAGCAATAGCGTTCAGATGCGGAATACTGGCGCCTTGAGTGATGCAAAGCAGGTTCATCATGAGACGTGTGGCGATTGTTCTGCTATGTCTGAGTCTGGGCATCGTGGCACAGGTATGGCCGGCGCACTGCCCTGCAGAGCGCGAGGCGCGATGCGACAGCCCTCACTCCGGTCTTTATCACTGGCTGAAGGCGACCGCTGGGCAGGCGGGCGTGTCGGCTGACGATGATTCGCGGCCGCAAGAGCAGCCGATAGCCAATGACTCGCGCGCCATCAGGGTCGCGTATATCGTCCATACTGCGGAAGGCGAAGGCGGCGTCCCCTGCAGAAGCTGCATAGGCGGCTATCTGTCGGCGGTCGCGGGCACCGAGATCGTCTCGACCGGCATCAAGTTCGCTGATGTCAAGGATGAATTGAGCACGGATAAGTATGACGTGTTCTATTTCCCTGGAGGCGGCAGCTCCAGCAGGCACGCCCAGGCCCTGGGCGGGGCGGGGCATGAGAGGATACGTGAGTTTGTGAGCAGCGGCGGCGGTTTCCTGGGCATCTGCGGCGGCGCCTATGCCGGCTCGTTCGGCCCGTATGACTATTGCCTCGGCCTCGCCAATGTGAAGGTATTAGCCACGTGTACCGGTGGCGGGGATCTGGAAATCAGAATGGAGCCACGCGCCTGCGAGGTATTCACCTCCGCTGCGTATCTTCCGCCGACAGTGGGCACGATCCGCCACGCTAACGGGCCACTGTGGGAGATAAATGATCCGGACAGGCCGCTGCATGTGGCGGCAACCTTCACCGGAAGCAACGGCACGGTGGACTTCAATCCTGACCACGTTTGCGCCAAGCCTGCCAGCTTCTTTGCGGGGCACCCCTGTATCATATATGGCTTCTACGGGAAGGGCCGGGTGGTGCTGTTCAGTTCGCACCCGGAAATCGCGGATGAAGCCAATGGCACCGCCGGGATGCTCCCGGAGGTGATCAGATGGCTTGCGGTCAAGAACACTCACCCGGAGAAGGTCAACCCAAAAAGGCAAGAAGATGTCCAGCCGACTGAATAGAGATAACCTCAAAGGTATATGGGCCGCGGCGCCGCTGTCATGGGACGCGAACTTCGAGCTGGATGAGCCGGCCTTCCGCGAGAACCTGCAGCGCCTGGTCGCCGCTCAGCCGCACGGCATCTACACCTTCGGCAGCACCGGCGAGTTGCAGGCGATAGATTTTGACGAGTTCTGCCGTATCGTGGATATATTCATCGAGCAGGTCGGCCCCAGCGGGATTCCTACGCAGGTGGGCTGCCATGCCACTGCCACTCACCAGGTCATCCGCATGCTCAAGTATGCCGAGCAGGCCGGAGCCGATGGGGGACAGGTGGCGTTGCCGTTCTGGATGAAGCTGACTGAGGCGGAGATTTTGAGGTTCTGGGGCGATGTCTCCAGGGCGGTGCCGGATTTCCCCCTGACCTGCTACAACTCCAGCCGCACCAAGTGGAGTCTTTCGGGCGAGCAGTTTGCCGACATCGTGCAGGTAGCGCCCAATTTCATCGGCGTCAAATGGCCCGGCGAGCTCGAGATAGATAGCTTTCAGCAGGTCATTGACGGGACGCCCGGACTGGCCCACTTCGTCGGCGAGGCATACCTGATGCGCGGGATGAAAATGGGCGCCCCCGGCAGCTACAGCTCCTGGGTGCTGTGGCAGCCGGAGCTGACCGCGAAGATGTTCAACTTGGCCGAGGCGGGCAACTGGGAAGAAGCCGAAAAGATTGCCGGAGGAATGACCGAGGTAACGCGGTTTGCGATTGCCATGTGTGGAGAGCTGGGCCTGGGTATGATGGACCCGGTGATAGACAAGGGCCTGATGGTCGCGACGGGAATGTTGGTCGGTCACCAGCGCACGCGGCCGCCGTACCTGGGCTGGCCCGACGATGGTCTGGAGGACATGCGCCGGCGCTTGAAGGCCAAGTTCCCGTGGTTTATTCCCGACGAGTAGCCAGCGCCTTACGGATTCCAGGATGCCCAAGCGCAAGACAGCGACCATAGGTGCAACGATAATCCTGACGGCCCTGGCGGTGAGCGTCGGGCTGGGAGTAGCCTGGTGGGCGCCGTGGAAGCCGACGCTGGTGGTATGGTCATGTGGGGGCAACTACGAGAGCCTCAGCGACTACTCGCGCTGGTTCGAGCAGCAGCACAACTGCCGCGTCCGCTACACCGCCGCGCCGGTGCAATACCTGCTGGAATTGGCCACCGACCCGCGCGCACCGGCCGATGTTATCGTCGGGCGCGGCGGCCCTGGCTGGCAGGCCCTCAAGCAGCGGGACCGGCTAGCCAAAGGGCCGCTATTCTTCGCCATAGACCCCTTTGTAATCATCACACCCCGGGGCAATCCGGCCAATATCACAGACCTCAAGGACCTGGGACGCGCCGGTGTCAGGATAGCCTACGCGCCCTTTGCCATGCGGCCCCGAGGCAAGTGCCCCTCACACCTGGTGGCGATGGTGGACGCCAAGTTCTATCCCGGCTTCGCCGAGCGGTGGCTTAACAATGTGACGGTTGAGCTCAAGTGTGGCCGCAAACTACATGAGCCGATCCTGGCGGGGCAGGCCGATGCGGCTATCGTGCCGCGCTCGACCACCAGTTGGCCGGAGCTACAGGGCAAGGTCGAGGTCATACCGATCGGGCCGGAGTACCACGAGCCAATGACAGCTTGCCGGGCCGTCCCGCCGCAGTGCTGCGGCGTACTCAGTGACCCCAGCAGTCCGGAATTGGCCAATGCCTATGTGGACGGCATGTTGAGCGAGGCGGGCCAGGCCATTTTCGCCGCCCGTGGCTATTTGCCTATCAACTCCCCCGCAGCCGAGGTTTATGGCGCCCTACGCGAGGTCTTCGTCCCTCAGGACATGGCAGGGTGGCAGTTGCATATGGCTCAGAGGCTTTACGCGGATGGGGCGTACACCAGCGCGATGCGGCGCTGCTTCATCATCTATAACGTCTTCGGCCCGAGCCATTACGATGCCAGGGCGCTCTATCTAGCCGGCCAGTGCGCGGAAAAGCTGAATCAGCCGGAGGTCGCTCGGCTGCAATGGGAGCGGCTGCTGGAGGAGTTCCCCCGCAAGGGCAAGCATGAGTGGGAGAGCCCCGTCCTGCACGTCGGCAAGCCGGTGCCGGGCGTGGAGAAAATGCCGGAGCAGCACTGGGTTAAGCTGGCCCGCGAGAGCCTGAAGGAGTTGGGCGGAGAGGCCAGCCTCAGCGATGAGCATCGCCGCTGGCTGCGAGCCTTTCCGGTCGGGCGCGTGCCGATCCTGGAAGCCGACCCGAGCAAATGCGGCAAGCGCTGGTTCGCGACCGCCGAGATGGCGCTGGCGGCGGGGGATTACGTCGGCGCGACCCGCGATTATCTCAAGGTACTGACCCTGTATTATCCTAGCTCATACATGCCGGCGGCGCGGTTCCGGGTGGCGTTGTGCGATTATCTACGCGGCAGCCCGGGAACTGCGCGGCGCCGGTGGCAGGAACTGGCGAAGGCACTGCCGGATGATACTTGGGCACAGGCGGCGGCGCGGGCGCTCGAGATGTCCGCTGGGGAGACCGACCCGAGGGAGTTGCGCAGCGACTGGTACGTCGCGTTGCCGGACTGGGAGTTGAAGTACGACACCAACCAGCAGCGCGGGATGTCGTATGGCGAGATGCTGCACCGACATCAGATGCCGCTGTATGCGTTCAAGGAAATGATGAAAGTATCGCACAACGTCTATGGGGAGCCCGGTAAACTGGCGGCCGAGGCCTGCTATAGAGCCGGTGTCTTCTGCAAGCAGATGGGCAAGCAAACGGCTGCAGGTGTCCAGTGGAGAATCTGCCAGGCATATTGGCCTGAGAGCAAATGGGCGGAGATGGCCGGTGAAGCGCTCAAGCGGCTGGCAATACCGGACAATCAGAACTCAGTCGAGCGCCCGGCGATCCGTACGCTTCTGTCTCAGCCTGCACCGCCTCTGCTGAAGCCGGATAAGTCGTCGTCACAGCAGCGCTTCCATGTAGCGGAGGAGTTGTTCCGGACCGGAATACTCGCAGATGACCAGTGTCTGCTGGAGTACATGAAAGCGCTCAGCGTTACCGATCCGTCGGGCAAGCAGAGCAAGCCCTTCAAGCCAATCGCCGAGTACCAGGCCGGGCTGTGCTTGCTGAAGGTCGGGCGGCTTGAGGCGGCTAGGGCCCACTTCCAGCGCGTGCTAGAGCTTTATCCCGCCTCGCCTTTTGCAGCCAAAGCCGCAGCGATGTTGGCCGAAGGAGCGATGTAAGGTGCAGCCGATCACGATCTGGCGCCGCCTCAGCCAAGTGGCCTTTCTCGGCCTGGCCGGGACCTGGCTGGCCTTCGGATGGCTGCGGTGTCCCTTCGGCGTGCCGTTTGTCTCCTGTCAGTCGTGTCCCGCCACGGACTGCCCGGGGCGCTATCTGCAGCCCTGGTTCATCGGCCTAATCGCGCTCTCCGCCATCTTCTCCGGCCGGGTATTCTGCGGCTGGGTGTGCCCGATGGGGCTGGTGCAGGATGCGCTGGGACGGCTACCGAAGCCCACGGTCACCACAGCACCGCGCTTCGCACGTCTCGATAAATACCTGAAATACCTCAAATACGTCGCTTTGGTGGTAATCGTCATCCTGATCTTTCAGCACAACCTGCAGTCGGCCCGGCCTTACGAATACGTCACCCGGTCGCCCTCGATATTCAATCTCAATGCTATCCAGGTAGCCTGGGCCATGGGCGGCGGGGCATACCGGTGGCGCTTGGCCGTTTTAGTTATCGGGCTAGTCGGTGGCGTGTTGGTGTTCCGCTGCTTCTGCCGCTATATGTGCCCGCTGGGGGCACTGCTTGCCATTTTCAACAAGTTGAGCATCTTGACGATTCGCCGCAATGAGAGCCAGTGCAGCGAGTGCGGCAAGTACCCGCGCGAATGCCCTCAGTACACTGTGCCCGGCACAACCGACTGCGTGATGTGCGGGGAATGTGTGCAGGGCTGTCCGCATCAGGCGCTGAGCTTCGGTCGGCGGGGCAGGACGAGCGCTACTGCAGGGCGAAGTAAGCCGCCGCCCTGACCCCTGTGCGTTGACACAGTCACTGTCGGTTGAAGGGAGACGACCAGATGGCCGCACCGATTCTGGTACTGGTGCGTTCGCGGCAGCCGGAAAACATCTTCGGCGCCTACACGGGCGAGATGCTCAAGCTCGACGGCATCAACGCTTTCGACTTGGTTGACATGGAGACCAGCGAGGACTGGCTGGCGACGCAGCCCTCGGTGGCGATATTGACGCGCTGCCGGCTGCGCAACCGCGAGCAGCAGCGGCTTCTTGAGTACGTGCGCGAGGGCGGGCGGCTGATTGTGTTCCGGCCTGCGTATCGGCTCTGCGAGCCCCTGGGCCTGACCGCGACATTCACAACCACGCCTTCGCCCTACCTGTTGCCTGATGCCGACCATCCGGTTTCCCGGGGCCTTCCGCACGAGCCGATCCAGTGCCATTGGACGACCGAGCGTTACGGTCTCGGCAGCCTACCGGGCGGCGCCGAGATCATTGCGCATGACTATGCGGAGGTGACCAGCCCGACCGGCTATCCTGCCATAGTGAGTTTCGCGCTGGGCAGCGGTCAGATTGCGCTGTGCTTCTACGATCCACCGGCCACGGTTGCGCGCCTGCGCTTCGGCGATCCCGACCTGGCCTCCGTCAACACGATGGGCTTTCGCTATTACACCCGCCCGGGCGATCTCTTCACCGGCTACTTCGATCTGTCCCGGGGGCACCTGCCGCAGGCTGATTTGCACTGCAATCTGCTCTCCAATCTCGTCTCCTATCTGTCGCCTCAGCCGGTGCCGCGACTGTGGTATTATCGGGTCCCGGAGGAGCGCTCGGCGCTCCCGATGCGGTCCGATGATGACGGCTCCACGGTCGAGCAGTTTCATGCGCTGCATTCCGCCGTCGAGGCCCGCGACGGCCACTGTACCTTCTACCTAGTGCGCGACACCAAGCTGCCGGACAGCGAAGTGCAGGCCTGGCTGGAGGGCGGCCACAACTTCGGCTATCACTCCGACCCTCTGACCGACGAGGACCCCTACTTCGCGATGGAGGAGATCCTGCGCAGTGATGCCGCCAACTTCGAGCGGCGCTACGGCTATACCGCCAGGACCACACAAATCCATGCAGGCTTCTGGAAGGGCTATATGGACCTGGTGCCGGTGTTCTATGACATCGGCCTGCGCATGACGGTCTCGTACTCCTGCCTGCTCAAGACCTACGGTAAGTATATGTGCGGCTCCTCCAGACCGATGAAGTTCATCAACCAGCACGGCCGGATCATGGACGTGTTCGCCCAGGCTACCCTCATCTATGATGACGCCTCGGTGATGGATATGCTGACTAAGGAGGTGGACCGCGAGCTGGAGAAGATGGCGAAAACCCTCGACGAGGCGGTGAATGTAACTTATTCGCCGCTCGGCTTTCAGTCCCACCCGGTCAGCTTCGCCACCTACAGTGCCGCTTATATCGGCGGCTGCATGGACCTGGCGCGAGAGCGCGGCGTGCCGGTGCTGAGCATGGACGAGTGGCTGGAGTTCACCCAGCGGCGCTATCAGGCGCAGTTGACGCTGGCCGCCTCCGACGATGGGGCTATTGAGTGTGATCTAACAGCCGCTGAGACGGCAGGCCCTCTGACGGTCGCGGTGCCGCTGCCCGAGGGCAAGACCGCAGCCGCTGCCAGCGTGGACGGCCAGCCGGTGACAGCAACTCCGCGTGTCATCCTCGGCCCGCAGTACGCCCTGGTACCGGTGGAGCTCTCAGCACCGGGCCAGAGCCGGCGAGTGCGGGTGGAGTTCGCCGGGACAAGCTGAAACTAAGCAATGCCGGCGCAATCAGGAAGGAGTAATGCCTAGCATGTCAATCCAGGAGATTACAGCAAGTGAGCTCAAGCCGGAGCAGTTCATCGCCGAGCAGGTGGCGGCGATCTCCGCGACCGTGGGAGACGGCCTAGCCATCAATGCTTTGTCAGGCGGAGTTGATTCCTCGGCGGTCACCATGCTCGGCCATCAGGCCTTGGGGGAGCGGCTGCAGACCTATTTCATTGACAATGCGCTGATGCGCCAGGATGAACCTCAGCAGATCGTGGCTCTCTTCGCCGACCTGGGTGTCCCTGTTAAGCTGCTGGATGCACGGGAGGAGTTCCTCGACGCGCTCCAGGGCCTCACCGACCCGGAGGAGAAGCGCGAGGCCGTCACCCAGACCTTCTACAAGGGCGTTTTCGGGCGGCTGGTGAGAGCAAGCGGCGCGAAGTACCTGCTCCAGGGCACCATCCTCACCGATGTGGACGAGACGGTCGCCGGCATCAAGCGCCAGCACAATGTCTTCGAGCAACTGGGCATTGACCCGCAGGAGGCCTTCGGGTACGAGATAATCGAGCCGCTGATCCAGCTTCGCAAGGACGGGGTGAGGCAGGTCGCGGCGGCTCTCGGGCTGCCTGAATCAGTGTGCAACCGGATGCCGTTTCCGGGGCCGGCCCTGGCTGCACGAGTCATCGGCGAGGTGACACGCGAAAAACTGGCGCTGGTCAGGCAGGCGACCGCCATCACGGAGGCGGAACTGGCCGGCGTTGAGGCTTTTCAATACATGGCGATACTCCATGAGGACCGTGTCACTGGCATGCGCGAGGGCCGGAGGGACTTCGGCCTGCAGATCGAGATCAGGTGCTGGGACAGTGTTGATGCGCGAACCGCCAGCCCGACGCGACTGCCCTGGGAGGTCCTGGAGAAGCTCAGCGCCCGCATCGTGTCCGAGGTCCCCGGCGTGGTAAGTGTCACCTACAACCTCGCCACCAAGCCGCCCTCCACAATGGAGGTCGTCTAGAACCTGTCCAAAAGCCCGGAATAGGTGACAGTCCCCCTTCACCAGCCGCGCATCGCTAGGGGACTGCGCCCTAAGCCAACGCCGCTAGTTACGCCACACGATAGTCTCGTTCGCCTCTAGGATAGTCTCCTTCATGGCCTCAGTTGTTCGGTCAATCTCCTCCAGCAGCTCGGCAGGGGTGCGCGCAAAGCGGAAGGCCGGATGCGAGGGCACTCCGTAGCTGCAGTTACAGTCAAAAAACTCCATAGTCGCTGCGTCTCCGCGGCTTATCATGGTATCATTGCGGAGTTCTCCGTCGCACCGGCTTCTCCCTGCTCGGCACTCCACAGCCCATCATTGCGCGGACCGAGGAGGCGAGGCCGTTACCGATGGCGAATTAGACGCCGGGTGTGCCAGCGGCATCTCGAACCCATGTGCATGGCACCGGCTTCGAGCCTGTAAGACCGGTCTATCCATCCCGTATGCGATGTTCACAAGCGAATGCGACTAACTTGAGCAAGTATTAGAATATGGACGCTTCCTCGACAGCTTCGCCCAGGCACTGGCGTCGGCCAATCACGGTCATCGCGCTGTTAGCCGTCATGGCTGTGGCGGTGGTCGTGCGCACCTACGGAATGCGTAGTCTGGTTTACTGCAATCCGGACGAGGCGCTATGGGCGTACTTCCTGGTCAACAGCGCAAAGCTGCCCGTGCTCGGCTCGGACCCACTGCACAGCGCTCTAGCCAGGAGCTTCAGTTGGGATTCCGGCTGGCCTGTGTGTGCGCTCTATCTGGCGTATGTCAAAGCTCTGGACGCCCTGCACATCCCCATTTCCGAGGCCAGCCTGCCTTTTCCGCTCGCGCTCATCGGTGCCTTGATCTCACTTGCCGTTTTCCGATTGGGCTGCGAGTTGCGCGGGACTGCGGCCGGGATGCTAGCCGCCTTGCTTATCGCCATCATACCGCTGATGGTGATGCAGAGCCGCTCGATTGGCGGCTTCCACCAGCCGGCCAGCAGTCTGTTGTTTTTGGCCTCAGCACTGGCGCTGATCCGCTATTTGCGCGAACCTACGTCTCGACGGTGTGAATTGTGGGCCGGCCTGGCTCTGGCCTTGTATGTTTGCAGCGATCTGCAGTTCCCCATCGGCCTGGTGGTTCTTGGCGCGCTTCTGGTGATTTGGCCGCGCCATCCGGACTACCAGGGCTGGCAGGGCTTGGGGCGCCTCATCCTCAAGCCGCGGCTACTGGTGCCTCCGTTAGTGCTGTTTTTCCCGTACATCATCATCTACATGTACGCCTGTCGCCTCGGCTATCCCGACCAGACCTACCTGGGCACGATGCTGGTGGAACACCCCGCCGACTGGGGCCTGCATATCGTCGGCTTTCTCGCGGATCTGCGGTACAACATCGGCCTACCGCTGCTGGTGTCACTGATCCTGATTCCGCCTGTCGTCGTCGCCGGCTGGGCCGACCATCGTCTCAAGTGGCTGAGTTTATGGGCGGGCCTGACGGCGCTGCCCTTCCTGGTGGCCGTCTCGCGCGAGGTTACGGTGTCGCATTACTATCACGAGCATCTGATCGTGGCTCTGACGCTGCTGACGGTCATCGCCCTGGGGGCTGTGCGTCGCCGCTGGCTGGCTGCAACTCTAGCGGCTGTGGTGGTCTGTGGCACGCTTGCGACCAGCCTCGGCGGCGTTCTCAAGGTCGAGCCGCTTACCGTGTTCTGGCCCTACCCCGGGACCACCTACGGCGGCATAGCGCCCAATTACGGGATGAAGACGGTCGGCTATTGGGTCCGCGAGCATCTGGAGCCTGAGCACCGCATCTTCGTGGAAAACAGCCCGCCGGTCGCCTACTGGTATCTAGGGAGGCCGACAATCACCGGCGGCTACGGCCACGACGAGCCATATCGCCGCGCGCTGCTGGCTCGGGTCAGAGACCAGGTGGATGTCGCGATACTACCTGTCTATTCCCGAGAGTGGGCGATGCGGAATCTCGTCCCCCACGGCTTTGTCGGCCACGTCGTGGTGCGCTCGGAGGGTCAACCCGTCCAAGACATCTTCACCAGATGGCCGCTCGACGAAGAACTCAACACCGCAGCCGTGGACCCATTGTATGACCGCAAGTACAGCAGTCTCAGCACGATCCTGCCGACTGTTGGCCCTTACGTCCCCGATAAGCCGATTGTGATACCAAAGCCTGCAGGCCAGGGCTAGCGCTACGGCCGGTCTTCAAGCGGGGTGCCTGGGGCAGGCTCATCTAGCCAACGCGCATCGCAAAGAAAGGGTATGTACAATGCAAGCGGGATTCGCCAAGGCACCGATAACGCCGCCCATCGGTACGCGGATGATGGGCTTCGGAAGTCGCGACCGCGATCACGGCTGTACGGCAATCCACGATGACATCTTCACGCGGGCCGTTTATCTGCAACACGGCGGGGAGGCAGCCCTGATCGTGGGCCTCGACTTGTGCTTCATCGGGCGAGCCGACGCCGACCGTCTCAAGAGCGCCATCGGACAGAGGCTGGGCCTCGCGCCGCAGCAGATACTCCTGAACACCTCGCACAACCACGTCGGACCGGCGGTGGGCACCTGGCATTCGGCAGGCTATATCCCTCCCGACCATGGCTACCTGAAGACGCTGGACGCGGCAGTAATCAGCGTAGCGTCTCAAGCTCGGGAGGCAGCGCGTGAGGTCACCGTATCCGCCGGTGTCGGCCGCTCGGCCCTGCCCATGAGCAGGCGCGTCAGACACGAGGATGGCACCGTAACTATGGGGCCCAACCCCGACGGCGCGATCTATGATGCGGTGCCGATCTGCCTGCTGAAGGACCTGGCGGGCGAGCCAGTGTGTTTGCTGTTTTCGGTCTCCTGCCATCCGGTCATAATGGTCGGCTTCGAGGTCTCCGCCGAGTACCCGGGCGCTGCCATGGACCGGCTTGACGCATATCTCGGCACCACCGCCAGTCTCTTTCTGCAGGGAGCCGGCGCCGATGCCAATGTTAGCGTCAAGTGCACAGACGGGGAGACATGGCGGGAGGGCACCTGGGAGGATGTGGCCGAGGCCGGCCAAATGGTCGCCGACGAGGTGATCCGGCCCCTGGAGGCGGGCTTGATGGAGATCGAGCCACAGCTTCGCACTCATTTGATCGAAGTGGAGTGGCCGCTGCAGCCCGCCCTCGGCCACGATGCCTATCTAGCCGTAGCGACGGCTGCAGAGACCGATGAAATCCGTCGGCTCTGGGCGCAGAGCATACTCAAGCGCATCGAGCGCGGGGAGCCACTGCCGACTTCAGTGCCGTTACTGGTCCAGGGCCTACAACTCGGCGCGGGCTTGCGTATCATCGGCGTTGAAGGCGAGCTGGTGGCCGGGCTGGGGAAACTCATTCAGGATTTCTACGCTGAGGGGTTCACCTTCCCGCTGGGCTACTGCAATGGTGAGGGCCTCTACCTGCCCACCTCGGAGATGATTGACGAGGGCGGCTATGAGGTGGTGAGCTACTGGGAGTACGGCTACCCGGCGCCGCTGGCCAAAGGCTTTGAGGGTATCCTGACAGAGGCGCTGCAGGAACTCCGCGCCGACGGGATCGAGTAGTGGCCGGCCCCGGCCCTACTGCCTCCAGGTTCTGGGAAGTATAAGTGCATTAGTACGGACGAGACTTCTAGCTGTGCCTTTGGGGGCAATCGCCTCTCAGAGCAGGAGGGGCTACCGAGGGGAGAGAAATCAAGTTTGTGCCCAGAGACTTGCCACGGATTTACTCCCGTGCAGTGGAGGCTCTTGCTGACGGCTGACAGGCGAAGGGCAAGCGGTAACTGGTCATGATCTGCCTAACCGGCGATGTCCATCACATGTCCTTGCGCTGTAACGACCAGAGGTTCTTGACCGAGCCGGGCGATACCGAGGTCAAGGTCGCCCAGCGCTATGTGGCCCTGCTGGAGAGATACCAGGTCAAGGCCACTCTCTACGTCTGCGGGAAATGCTTCACCGAGGAGTGGCCCGATCTGGAGCCGGTGGTGAAATCGGCGCTGATCGAGGTCGGCGGCCACGGCTTTCGCGCTCGCCAGCCGCGCAAGCTCTTCGACTGGTATGGCCGGCATACCGGCAACTGGAACGGCCCGCGTGTCTATCAGGCCTGGGACATTCGCAAGAATGTGCAGGTATGTGAGAAGCGAACCGGCCATCGCCCGGTCGCCTGGCGCGCTCACAGCTACAAGGTGGACCCCAATACCTATCCGCTGCTGGCACACTATGGCTTCAAGCTGGTATCGGACGAAGTCTCGGCGGACAATCTCTGGCCCCAGCGCATTGAGAACGGGCTGATTTCGCACCCGATGAACGTAATTCCCGACCATGATCACCTCTACCATGCCCACCGCGACAGGGAGTTTGTTGAGGCGGCCAACCGCCGGGGTTACGGAGCGGATGCCTTCGGCGCGGTTTCCTACGAAATTGAAAAGTGGGGCAGGCTGGTGCTGGAGCAGGCCCAGGCCATCGAGGACCAGGGCGGTCTGGTGACGATCCTGGCCCACCCGATCTGCATGTATTTGGCCGACGGCTTCAAGACTTTCGAGAGGCTGCTGGAGTACCTGGCGGCGCGGCCGACGATCTGGGCCAGAGAGATCATAGACCTGGTGGACGATTCGCCGGCGGCCCTGGAAGCTGCCGAGCACGCACGAGACAAGGGGACAATTCGCAAATAGAGGAGAGCGCTATGGATTTGGGCATCAGCAACAAGGTCGCTCTGGTAACCGGCGGGGTTCGCGGCATCGGTCTGGCGATCGTCGAGCGGCTACTCGCAGAAGGCTGTCAGGTAGTGGCCGCCGACATTGACGAAGCTGCCGGCGCCGCTCTCCCCGCGCAAGTCGCCTTTGCCCTCTGCGATGTCAGCGATGAATCGGAATGTGAGGAGCTACTGAGTGCGCTGGATGATGAGATCGGCGCGCCTGATATTTTGGTCAACAATGCCGGCGTGCAGAGCGTGGTGCCGCTGGCGGAGGCGACGCTGGAGGACTGGGAGCGGGTGCTGCGCATCAATCTCACCAGCGCCTTTATGCTCAGCAAGCTGGTGGTGCCGACGATGAAGCGGCGCGGCTGGGGCCGGGTAGTCAATATCGCCTCGATGGCCGGCAAGGTCGGCGGTCTCACCGTCAGCGCTTCCTACGCCACCTCCAAGGCCGGCATGATCGGCTTGACCAAGTCGGTAGCCAGAGCCGGCGCGCCGCAGGTGACCAGCAACGCGGTCTGTCCGGCCTTCATCGCCACCACCATGACGAACCCGGCGATGGAGGCTGAGTATGTGCGCCAGATTCCGGTCGGCCGCCTTGGCAAGCCCGAGGAGATCGCCGCTGCGGTTGCCTTCCTGGCCTCCGATATGGCCGGTTATGTCACCGGCGAGGTCTTCGACCTCAATGGCGGCATGTTGATGGACTAGTCAGAAGCTGCACCAGTGTGTCCAGTATCACTCATCATTTCGTGTAATCAGTCGTCGCGTGGCACGGGTTTTCCAGCCCGGGAATGCCGTTCATCAACTTAGGGAGCGTGACACTCGATGATCTCGAAAACCACCCAGTCAGCCCGCGACATCTACGACGCCGACGGGGCTACCATGCGCAATGTGTGGATGGGGGATAGCCAAGACGCCATTCACCTGTATTACGGCGAGCTTATTGAGACCGATTCGCCGATGTGCGGTCGCGACGATGAGTCATACCAGAGGGACGGCCGCCCCTGGGACCCCTTTGAGCCGATCGAGAAGGATATTGTCCTGCGCAAGACGCTCACCGTCACCGACCCGTGCAGCGCCGGGGTTCAGGTCGCTTTCATCGGGCGCGAGCGGCGCGGCCATCAGGCCACCCTCCGCATCCTCGTCAACGGCAACGAGACCTTGCGGCCGCCTTCTGCCATTGCCACGCCTAGCGCCAGGCAGTACTGGGAGATGGCGGAGGACGGTGCCTGGGGCTGGTCGCGTTGGTACTATGTGGAGATTCCTGCCGAGCACCTCCAGGCCGGCGGCAACGTCATCGAGCTCAGCTCGGTGGATGGGGCCGAGGGCTGGCAGGTGATGGTGGGCAGCTATGCGGCCTTCCACAAGGGGGCGCGCCCCGGCGAGTACCCCCATCATGCCAGCGCTAAGAGCACCGATGGCGGCCGCACCTGGCACCTTGATAACATGGGCGCGGAGGCTGATGCCGTCGGCGAGTACGTCATCCGCCTCGATATGCGCCGCTATCGCGCCGGTGGCTGGATAGTCTCACCGGTCATTGACGCCGCCGGGCAGGACGATACACCCCTCAAGCAGCCGCTAGCGGTGGAGTCGGTGCAGCTCGCGATTGATGCCGAGTTGCCCTACCACACCGGCATCATCATGAGCTTGCGCTGGGGCGATACCCCTTACTATGATGCCGGCTCGTGGACCGACTGGCTGCCTCTGGTCATGGATAGTGGTGCGGTTACCGCCTATGGCCGCTACCTGCAGTGGCGTGCCGAGCTTTATACCGATGATCGCACCGTCAGCCCGGCTTTGCGCGCAGTCACCATCGCGTCCGAACACGAACAGGCTCCGGCTGGGGACGACCTGCGCGTCACCGAGTTCAGCAATGCCCGCATCCTGCGCTCCTCCTACCGGTTCGCCAATGAGGACTATCGCCATCCCAAGCTCCAGGAGTTGCGCGAGGTCTGTGACCTAGAGCGGATCATCGCCGGGGCGCAGAACGACTGGGAGATGATCCTGCGGCTGATGCGCTGGGCGTACCTGATTCCGCTACCCACCTGTGCCATCTGCCCATGGGACACCCTCAAGTGGATCGAGATTAACCGTGACGAGGCCGGCGAGATCATCTTCAACCAGTACCAGAACCGCCGCCGCGACAAGATGTGCCTGTACTCGAACGTACTGCTGGCCGAGATGCTGCTGGCCTGCGGCATTCCCGCCCGCCATGTTAACATCAATTCCGAGGGCGTTAGCGGCCACGAGGTCTGCGAGGCCTGGTCGAATGTGCACGGCAAGTGGATTCATCTGGACGCAACTCGCGATTTCTACTGGACTGACTGCGCCTCGGGTGAGCCGCTGAGCATGTTGGAGATTCGCAATGAGCTGGTCAGGCATCTCGATAAGCCGGAGACGTGGGAGGACCCGCACCGGCTGCGGCTGGGTGACCAGACCCTGGAGGACCTGCGCATCGAGGTCGCCGACAGCGGCGAATGGCCCGAGATGGAGGACCAGGGCGGCCATCTCTATCAGACCACCGCTCATTTCCGCATCGTCCCGCGCAACGACTACTACAGCCGGCCCTATCCGCTGCCGGTCAGCCAGGGCGCGGAGGTCTGGGGCTGGGACGGCTATCTCAACTGGGCCGATGATATGGTGCCACCGCTGACCCACTTCTCGCACCACACCAACCGCCTCGGGGACTTCTACTGGACCAATAACCAGGCTCACATGACCTTGTTGCGCACTGGACAGCGGCAGTTGACCGTGCTGCTTGAGCACGATATGCCGAACTTTGCTCGCTACGAGGCCTCGGTAAATGGGGGGGAGTGGGCTGCCGTCGAATCCGGTTTTACGCTTGATTTTGAGCCTGGGACTACCGAGCTGGCGGTCCGCGTGGTCAACACGATGGACCTGCCCGGCCCAACCAGCCGCGCCGTCGTTGAGATGTCACAATAGCGCCGCCATCCGCAATGGCATCTACCCAGGAATCAGCAAAGTCCCCGCCCTCATCGGGCGGAGACCTTGTTGTTACTACTGGGTCAGGTTTTAGCTACGCAATGACCATGACGTTCTCGGCACGGGGGCCTTTGACGTCCTCGACGATGTCGAATTGCACTTCGTCGTTCTCTGCCAGCGACCGGTAGCCTTCGCCGGCGATGCCGGAGAAATGGACGAACACGTCGTCTGTGTCAGGCGTCTCGATGAAACCGAAACCCTTGTGGTCATTGAACCACTTGACTTTACCTGTAGCCATAAAAAAACGCACCTCCTTATCTCTCTGAGCTAGTCGTTTGCGCCTAGCTTGGGAGGAGGTACGTCTCTGCATCAAGCTGTCAGCCAACTGCTCTAGGTACTTAACGGATCGCTTCGGTATGCATTCATCCACCGAAGCATGAGAACTATAGCACGTTTCGCCAGGGATTGTCAAGGGAAAGTTTTGCAGACCTCACTTTTGCGCCCAAATATGTCTAACCCGCACTATTCACGAAGACCATCGCAGATGAGGCGAAACTGCCGCCAAAGGCCATTGCCAGCCGCACAGCGCCCTTTCCTAGAATATCTCGAAAATGACACAGTGCAACCCCACGTAGGCCAGGCTTTCTAGCCTGGCTGGTCCCTGACTGGTAACGGCGTCGGGCTAGAAAGCCCGACCTACGCCTTCGCGAACAATGCAAGCTAGAGATGCCCGACCTAGGCATTCATGAATAATGCGGGCTAAGCCGGGTTGTCTGATCGGCCATATTCCCGCGAAACGACCTGCTGTTGCCGGCAGCGGCTCGCGTATGAATTGCATGAGAAATATGAGCTATTGACAAAGTGCTGAATGCCTAATAAAATGTACTGTCGTGATTAGTCATACCAAGCTGGGAGTGGGACAAAATGTCTCAGGGGCCATCAATTGATGACATGTTCTATGGGACTGTCACTGTCGGCGAGCGCGGGCAGATCGTCATTCCCGCAGAGGCGCGTACCGAGTACGGGATCATGCCCGGGGAGAAGCTGCTGATCTTTGGGCAGCCCCACCATGCCGGGCTGATGGTGGTCAAGATGTCGGGGCTGGCCGAGTTCATTGAGGTTATAACGCGCGCCTTGGCCCTTGCCGAAAACGACAACTCGGAGCCGGATAACTCCGAAGAGCCATCACAGGGGGGGGAGCTGAAATGACGCCGCGCATCAGCACAATCTGCAGCGTGTGCTTCAGCATTGCCGTGGTGGGCGCAGCCGTGCTCGGCGGATGCGGTTGCCGGGCGGCTCTGGCGCAAACACCCCAGGCCACTGCCGAACCGTTGACACTGACCTTGGACGATGTTGTGAGCATGGCGCTGGAGAACAACTGGAACATCCAGCTTGCCGATCTAGCTCTTGCTGAGGCGCAGGCAGCCATCGGTGAGGCCAAAGCGGCTGACCGCTTGCAGCTAGGACTTCAGGCCTCCTATTCCCGCCTCGGGCCGGAGAGCACGATGGAGATGCCCACGGCAACCGGCACGCAGAGCGTCACCATCTCGCCGGACCACAGCCACAGCTACGGGGTCGAGCTGTACAAGTCGCTTTACTCCTCGGGCCGCAATCAGGCGCTGCTCGCCCTGACCCGGCTCAATGTGGATGTCAGGGGCCTTGAAACTACGGTGGTGCAGCGCGAAATCAGCCTCGCAGCCACCACGCTCTTCTATGGCATTGCCCGCGCCATCGGCTTTGTTGAGGTGGCTGAGGAGCAGCTCAACAGCGCCCGCGAGCACTGGCGTTTGGCCTCGGCGCGCTTCGAGGCCGGTGCTGTACCACGCTTCGATGTCACGCGGGCCGAAGTGGAGGTCGCCGACGCCGAGCAGCAGCTCATCGTCGCCCAGACTGCCGTAGAGACGGCCAAGGCCAGTTTGAAGAGCCTGCTGGGAATTGCCGTCACTCGGCCGCTGCAGCTCGTCGCCGAGCCGGCTCCGGCACCGCTGGTGCTTGATCCCAACCTCTGCATCGAGATGGCCCAGCAGCGCCGTGAGGAGGTCAAGGTGGCCGAGACTCAGGCGCGGCTGGCGATGGTTTCGGCGCGACTGGCGAAGGCCGAGCGCGGCCTCAATCTTGACCTCGTCGGCGCCTATGACCGTCAGAGCTCGACCGGCTTTTCCGAGGACCATTCGTGGAATCTGACGCTGAGTTTGAGCAAGCCGCTGAGTGACGGTGGGGCCTCGCGCTCGAAACAGCAGCAGGCCTTGTGGCGCGCCGAGCAGGCTCGGGCGTTGGCCGGCAAGCTGGCCGACGACATCGAGTTGGAGGTCTGGCATGCCTACCTCAATGCCGAGGAGACCAAGCACCGCATTAGCCTGACAGCCAAGACGGTCGAGCTGGCCCGGGAGGCGCTACGTATCGCTGAGGTGCGTTACGATGCCGGCCTCGCCACGCCGGTCGAAGTCACCGACGCGCGGGTAGCCCTGATCGCCGCCCGCACCAACCAAGTTGATGCCATCTACGGATATCAGATAGCCAAAGCCAAGCTGTTGAGCGCCGTCAACGCCTCTCAGGATGACCTCGAGCTCTTGGCACCGAGGAGTGAAGCGCAGTGAAGCGATTCCTTGTACCCATACTATTGCTCATGGCGATTGTGGCCGGCGGCTGGCTGATTGTGGACAAGGTCCGCGCTGGTAGAGCGGCACACGCGCAGGGCCAGATCGAGATGGCTACTGCAGTCGAGGTGCAAGCGGCCTGCCGTGGAGATATCCAGCAGTCGCTGATGCTTACCGGCTCCATCGAGGCCGATGCCGAAAGCGGGGTCGTGTCCAAGGTTGCCGGCAAAGTCACTCGGGTTCATGTGGACGAGGGCGCCGAGGTGCGTAAGGGACAGCTTCTGGTCGAACTCGAGCGGGGCGATCTGGCCGCCCAGCTTCGCCAGGCCCAAGCCGCCGTGGCTGCAGCCCAGGCCCGGCTCAAGCAGGCCGAAACCGGCACCGGCTTGCAGGAGGCGCAGACTAGCAGCGGTATCGAGGCCGCCGAAGCCGCGCTGGCCTCGGCACGCGCGCGCCTCCGTCAGGTCGAGACCGGCGCCGAGGTCACTCAGACCCAAACCACCACCTCCGTCGCCCAGGCCCGCGAAGCCCTCAGTGCCGTCAACGCCCGGCTCGACATGGTGGTCGAGGGCGCTCGCAGCCAACAGGTTGAGCAGGCCGAGGAAGCTGTCCGGCAGGCCAAGGCCAGCCTGGATACCGCTCGCACCAATCTACACCGGGCCGACACGCTGCTGGCCCAGGGCGCGATGGCCCAGCAGCAGCATGATGCCGCCAAGCTGCAGTTCGATATCGCCCAGGCCCAGTACAACACCGCTCGCCAACAGCTCGACCTGGTGCGCGAAGGCCCGCGCAGCCAGGAGGTCGCAATGGCCCGCGCCGAGGTCGAGCAGGCCAGGTCCGCGCTGGCGCTGGCCGAGGCCAATCAGGCTCAGAACCGCATCCGTCAGCAGGAGATCGCGGCGGCGCGCGAGGGCGTCCGCTCTGCCGAGGCCTCGCTCAAGCTGGCCAAGGCCTCGACCGCCCGCAACTACATCAGCCGGGAGGACGTTCAGGCCGCCCGCGCCGCGCTCAATCAGGCCCGGGCCAATGTCGCCTATATCCAGACCCAGCTCGGCTACACCTACATTCGCGCGCCGATGGCGGGCGTGATTACCGCTCGGACGGTGGACCCGGGCGAGGCCGCTACACCGGGCGTGCCGCTGCTGACGATCACCGACAACGCTTCGGTATTTATCCGGGCCAGCTTACCCGAAATGGAGTTGGGTAACGCCGCCGTCGGCCAGCAGGTCGCGGTGACTATAGATGCGCTGCCCGAGCGGGAGCTGATCGGCGACATTATCGAGATCATTCCTGCGGCTGATGTCGAGTCCCGCACTTTCAGTATCAAGGTGCGCCTTGACAATAGCGCGGGCCGGCTCAAGCAAGGCATGTTCGCCCGGGCGAGCCTGGTGACTGCGCGCGTCGAGAATGTCGTGGTAGTGCCGAGAGTTGCCGTCATCGAGCAGGAGAACCGGCAGGTGGTATATGTAGTTGAGGAGGGGCAGGCCAAGCGCGTGCCTGTAGAAACGGGCCTCAGCAACGAGACCGAGATTGCTGTCACCAAGGGCCTCAGCGTGGGGCAGGCGGTGGTCATCAGGGGGCAGACGCAGTTGCGTCCGGGCCAGCAGGTGCGAGTGGTGACAGGCGAGGAGGCCGGCCGATGAATCCTGCCAGCTTCTCGGTTCGTCGTCCCGTCACGGTCTTGATGGGGGTCCTGGCGGTCCTGGTCTTGGGCTACGCTTCCTTTATGCAGCTCAAGGTGGACCTGCTGCCCGACATCACTTTCCCGATCGTTGCCATTATCACCCGCTATCCGGGTACGCCGCCGGAGGAGGTCGAGGAGTTCGTCACCAAGCCGATCGAGGAGGCCGCGGCGGTGGTTGAGGACCTCGAGAGCATCAGCTCGATCTCGACCGAGGGCCTTTCGGCGGTCACGATCGAGTTCGACTGGGGCAAAGATACGGACTGGGGCGCTTTTGACGCTCGCGAGAAGGTGGACGCCGTCATTGACAACCTGCCCGAAGGTGTCACTCGGCCCGTGATTATGAAGGTGGACCCCAGTACCATGATGCCTGTCCTGACGGTGGCTGTAACCGGCATGGACGACATGCGGCGGCTGCGCGAGATCGCCGACGATGCGGTCAAACCCGAACTGGAGAAGCTCGCCGGTGTCGCCGCGGCGAATATCTACGGAGGCCTGCAGCGGGAGATTCTCGTCGAAGTGGACCGGGAACGATTGCGCGCCTATCAGCTCCCGGTAACGCAGGTGGAGAATGCGCTCTCCAGCGAGAACCTCAACGTTCCCATCGGCTTTACTACCGAGGGCCCGCGCGAGTTCACGATTCGCGTGGTGGGCGAATTTGCGCGGGTCGCCGACATCGCTGACATCGTGGTCGCCACTCGCAACGGCGTTCCGGTTTACCTCCGCGACCTGGCCACGGTCAAGGATACCCACAAGCAGGTGCGCAGCTACGCCCGCGTCAATGGCAAGCCCTGTGTCAGCTTGTCCATCGTCAAGGAGAGCACCGCCAACACCGTGGAGGTGTCGGAGCGGGTACGCAAGGCCATGGAGACTCTGCCGCAAAAGCTGCCGCCGGGGTTGGAGCTGACCGCCACCTGGGACCAGGCCAAGTTCATCCAGGACGCGCTTCACAACCTCTACGGGGTCGCCATTGAGGGCGCTGCGCTGGCTATGCTGATAATCTTCCTGTTCCTGGCGACCCTGCGCGGGACGCTGATTGCCGGCATCTCGATTCCTTTGTCGGTGCTGGCCACCTTCGGCCTGATGTACTTCAACGACATGACCCTCAACATCATCACTATGGGCGGCCTGGTGCTGGCCATCGGTAGGATCGTTGACGACTCGGTGGTGGTGCTGGAGAACATCTACCGGCATGTCGAGGCCGGCGAGCCGGTGGTGGAGGCAGCCGTCAGTGCCACCGGCGAGTTGGCTATGGCGATTGTCGCCGTCACCGTCACCACCATGTGCGTATTCTTCCCGCTGATGTTCGTCGGCGGCCTGGTTTCCACGCTCTTCACGCCCATGGCCTTGGTGGTCATGTTCGGGCTTTTCGCCTCTATGATTGTGGCGCTTACCGCTATCCCGATGCTGACTACGCGGCTGATGTCGGTCGCTTATGAAGAGGCCGAGGCGGGCCAGGACAAGCGGGGCGTTCTCGTGGGCCTGACTGCTGCCTTCAACCGTGGTTTTAGTGCGGTGGCAGCTTGGTATCGGCGGGCCGTCGGCTACTGCCTCAATCATCGCGCCATCGTCACCGCCAGCGCCGCCGGCCTGTTCGTGGCTAGTCTGATGATGGTGACGTTGGTGGGCTTCGAGTTCTTCCCTAGCATGGACCGGGGAGAGATCCAACTGATCGTGGAGACCGCGATCGGCGCCTCGGTGGAGCATACCAACGAGGTGGCTCTGCAGATCGAGGACGTTTTCTTGCAGATTCCGGAGTTGGAGAATATGGAGGTGTCGCTGGGCGAGAGCGAGGGCGGGATGCAGTCACTGCGCGGCGGGGTTTCGGGCGCTCGTACGGCCACCTTCCAGGCCACCCTGGTGGACCGTCAAGAGCGCCAGCGCTCTACCGACGAGATCAAGGCCGAGCTGCGCGAGTTCTTGGCCGGGGTTCCCGGGATCGTCTATCGTTTCGAGCAGAGCATGGGCCCCAGCATGGGAGCCGACATGGAGATTACTGTCACCGGTGACGATCTGGCGGTTCTCAACCGCCTGGGGCAGGAGGCTCTTGGCAAGCTGAGGGACATACCGGGCCTCTCCGACTTGCGTCTGGACTGGGAAGCGGGCAGTCCCGAGTACCAGGTAGTCGTGGACCGAACCAAGGCCGGGCGCTTGGGACTGACGGCCGGCGGTATCGCTCATACGCTGCAGACCCTCGTGCGTGGCACCGAGGAGCTGACCAAGTATCGCGAGGCCGGCAAGGAGTATGACATCACCGTGCGCGCCAAGGCGGCGGACCGGGAATGGATCGAGACCGTCAAGCAAACCGATTTGGTGAGCCCCTCGGGCGCGGTAGTGCCCTTCACCCAGGTCGCCGGCGTACATGCCACCCGCGGCCCCACCCAGATAAGCCGCGATGAGCGCCGCCGCTGCCTCAACATCGAGGGCAACACGTCAGGGCGCGCCCTCAGCGAGATCGTCGCCGATGTCAATCAACGGATGGGGACGATCGCGTGGCCCGAAGGCTACCGCTATGAGTTCGGCGGCTCTGAAGAGAACCGCGAGGAAGCCTTCTCGGGCATGGGACTGGCCCTGGTCATCGGCGTAATGTTCATCTATATCATCCTCGCCTCCCTCTTTGAGTCACTCATTCACCCCTTCACGATTATGTTGGCCATCCCTTTGGAGGTCATCGGTGTCTTCACAGCGCTGCTGCTTACCAACACCAGTATCAGCATCATGGTCCTGCTCGGCATTTTGATGCTGACCGGCATCGTGGTCAGCAATTCCATCCTGCTGGTCCAGATGATCACTATACTCAGGGCCCGCGGGATGGCTTTGCGAGAGGCGATCATCGAGGGCGGCGGCGTGCGGCTTCGGCCCATCCTGATGACCGCTATGGCCACTCTCTTTGCGATGGTCCCTCTGGCGTTGGCGCTGCGGGCCGGGTCCGAGATGTGGCAGCCTCTGGCCATCACCGTCATCGGCGGGCTGCTCACTTCCACCTTCCTGACGCTGTTTGTGGTGCCGGTAGCCTATAGCCTGTCTGAGCAGGTCGGGGCCTGGCTTAGTAGGTTGCTTCACCTGTCCGGAGCACGGCAGTAAGGAGGCGGCGGGAGCCATGACACATGGGGAATCTTCGGAAGACCGGGTATTCTTGGTGATGATCTGCGAGACCTTGTTCGCCCAGCGGCTCGGTGAGCTTCTCGACGAGCTGGAGGTGCCGGGCTATACCCGTTTCGGCGGAGTATCGGGGGTGGGTGTGACCGGCCGCCACGAAGGCACGGCTATTTGGCCGGGCACCAACACGATCATTTTCGTCGCCCTCCCCGACGAGACCGCGGCCGCCGAGGTAATCGCGGGCGCCGAGCAGATCATTGCCGAGGAGTACCACAAGCGCCCCGGTTTCGCGGCCTTCAAGCTGCAGGGCAGCCAGCTCGCCTAACGACGGCGTCAACAGCCTCTCATGTCGTCGTAGGGGCGCGATTTATCGCGCCCTGCCATGGCCGCTGGCGAGCGGCCGCATCGGCGACTTCGGCGCGAGTAGGCGGCACGGGCTTACGGGATTGGGCGCAGTCAATTGCGCCCCTGCGACGGCATCGGTATTCCTGGGGGCGTGGTCACCACGCCTTGCTGCGGGGACAGATCGTGGGGCGCACGCCGTGCGCCCCTACACCAATTCTCGCGTAGCTCGGGCTTCCAGCCCGAGGCCGTCACCCGCATTGCCCAGACGCCGGCTGTACCCATACCAAGCACATCGCCTTTGTAGGGGCGCATGGCATGCGCCCGTGCCTCTCGTCCGAAGCTGTGCCACGGCAGACAGTTCTCACTCCTCAAAGGTAAGTACCATCCCACGGCGAAATACTCCTCGACTAGCGGCCCGAATACGCCTTTCGGAGGCGAGGAATATGTCTGAGCTTAGCTGTCTTGATGGCTGGTGGTATCGGGGGCTGTGCGGATTGATGATACTGGTGGCGGTGGCTCAAGTGGCGGTTGCCCTCTGCGAGCCTTGCACCCTCTATAAGGCCGCTGACGTCGCCACCGCCCGCGAGAACGTCAAGCGCTACAAATGGGCCCAGGACATCGTGCGCAGTTGGGAGAACTCCGTCGCCTACGCCATGGAGCAGGACCGGCAGTTCTTCGAGGAGATGATCCCGGAGCTGACCAACTGGCCCGAATACGGTCAGAACTGCCCGGCATGTGTCGGCAAGCAGTCCTCGATGGGCGAGTGTGGCCTCTACAGATGGGACGTCAAGGACCCGGACAAGCTGGTCTGCAAATACTGCGGCACCGTCTATCCCAACCCCGAATACCCGGAAACCGGCTCGATGACGTGCCGTAAGATGGGGCAGACCTTCACCTACTACGAGACCGAGGCCGAGCGGGCGCACCCGGATGAAGCGCCCAACAAGTATGCCTTCAAGTGGGTCTCGTGGCCGGTTCACACTAGTTGGAGCGGCATCATCAGGTCGAAGAAGTCGGGCTGGTGTATGGCCAAGATCCTGCCGCTGGCGAAGCTGTACGCCGTCACCGGCAAGGTGGAGTATGCCGAGCGCTGTGCCTGGATCCTGGACCGCGCCGCCCACTGTTACCCGAACTGGCTGTTTCACTCCTACAACGGCACCTATGCCGACTGTCCGCCCGGTGAGGCCGCTGCCAACCTGGGCAAATACGGTCGCGGTGGCAAGTTTCCCAAGGAAGTTATCATAGACCCCTTCAATCGGCATCAATCCAAGGATAATGCGACTCTCTGCAACGGCTTCTGGGGCGCGGGCCGCTACGGCTGCAGTGGCAGCGACGGCGGCTATATACTCGGTTGCACGGTCGCCTATGACCTAATCCGCGCCGCGAAGTATGAGGACGGTAGGCCGGTAATTACGCCGGAGATGGACAAGCGGATCGTCGAGGACCTGATCCTGGCCGGCACCACGGACAGCGAGTACTGGAAGGACATCAATAACAAATCCGGCCGCGGGCGGGCCCTGAGCGCGGCTACGGGGATCATGTTCGGTCGCCCTGCCGGTGCCCGCCGGGCCCTGGACGGCTTCGAGCAACTGATGACCCGCTGCTTCCACTTCGACGGCTTCTGCAAGGAATCGCCTTCGTATTCGGCTATGCACCTGGGGATGATGCGCGACATACCGGAAATACTACGGGGCTACTCCGATCCGGAGGGCTACCAGCCGGAGGCGGGCGAACGGTTTGACAACCTCAATCCCTTCGAACACGTGGGGCGCTACCGGCTGGCGTTGGAGAGCATGGTGCGGATGCTGGGGCCGCACAAACGCTACCCCTGCATCGGCGACACTAGCCACGGAGCCGGGCTAAGCGCGGCTTACGTGGAGATTCTGGCCGACCGCTATAGCCCAGACTACGCCGGCCTGCTGGAGACGGTACAGAACGCCAAGCTGGCGGAGCGCGGCAGCGAGTATGCACTGTGGTACCGCGACCCGGACATGCAGGCCGAGGCCGAAGCCCCGCTGCCGCTGCATTCCGAGTGGTTCCCGGGCTGGCATGTCAGCGTCATGCGGGCCGGCGACCCGTATGGCCAACACGCCCTGTACCTCAACGGCTACGCTTACCACGGTCACCGCCACCAGGACACCTTGGGCATCCTCTACTACGCTTTCGGCCAGGAGATCGCCTCGGACCGCGGCTACATTTGGGACGATCCGCGCAACGCCTGGACCGGCAGCACGCTTGCTCATAACATCGTGACCGTGGACGGTGCCAACCAGCAGAGGCAAGACCGCCATTCGACTCTGGAGCTGTTCGGTACGGCTCCCGGCATCGAGGTCACCCAGGCCCGCGCCAACGCCTACGACCAGTGCGACCGCTACCAGCGGACCTGCGCGCTGGTACAACTGCCGGAGGGCGGCACCTACACCGTGGACTTCTTCCGCGTCAACGGCGGCAAGCTGCACCAGTACGGATTCCAGTGCAACGGCGAGCTGATTGACCTGACCGCACCGCCGCCGCAGCCGGTCGGCGACGAGATCAAGTGGCTGAGCAACCTGCGCGGCAGCGAGCCGGCCGGCCCCTTCACCTGCACCTGGACGTACCAGGATATCAACATGGACCTGACGGTGGTGAGCCCGATTCATCGGCTGCTGATAGCCGATGCGCCCGGCTGGCGCAGCGACCGCGGCAGCGAGCTCAACGCCCCGCCGATCCAGCAGATATTCGCCGAACGCACCGCTGAGGCCGCCGGCCAGGACCGCCTCAAGAGCGACTATGCCGCGGTCATGGTGCCATACCAGGGCGAGGCCTCACCCGTGCAATCCGCGCGCCTGCTGGAGCTTGAGGAGGAAACCGGGGCGCTGGCCGTGGTGGTGGAATTGGGCGACCGCAGCGACTATATCATATCGTGCCCTGATGAAGACGAGCACCGCTACGGGCCGGTTACCATGAGCGGCCATTTCGGCTTCGTCTCGCTGTCGCGCGAGGGGGAGGTGCTGCAGGCGTATCTGCTGGACGGCACCCGGTTGAGCTGCGGCGCAACCGAGATCGAGCTGCCGCAAGCCACCATCGCCCTGAAAGTAGCCTCGGTCGAGGACCGCACGTATCACCTGGAGGACTCGGTGCCGGAGCAGGTGGCAGCCGCCGGGGCGTACCTGCTGGCAGCCGATACCGGATATGAAATCGAGTCAACTACGGTCAACTCGATTACGGTGCGCGACTACCCGGCCAGCGAGTGCGACCACGTGTTCATCCTCAACTCCGCCTGGGTGGAAATGAAGCCGTAAGCAGGGCTACGGAGCCGGAGGCGGGGGAGGAAGCCCTGGCGGAGGAGGCCCTGGCCCCATGCCGTCTTCGTCGGAGGGCTTGCTCTCCTGGGGCTTCACGCCGTAGTCGGGCAAGGAGCCGGTCTTGCGGCCGATCTCGACCAGCTTGCCGCCGCCCAGCAGCGCCACGTAAGACTGCCTGAAGGAATGGGGGCGCCGGCCGGGCTCGGTGTCCGGGTGCACGCAGGCGCACATTATCTCCGCTTTGGCGGCCTTCGCATCGTAGTAGTACTCCGCCCCGGTCTTGCAGCAGCGCAGCATCGAGTCATCGCTGAGATAGCCCTTCTCGTAAAGCTGCTGGAGGCTCTCAGGTCGCCGGCCATGGTCCTCGACCCACATCTGGACCCCCAGATAGATGGCGGTCATGTTGGAGTCGCACTCGGCCACCCGGCTGCGATCGTTGGTGGTCGAGTACGAAGGCATCAGTGTGGCGGCCATGATCGCGATTATAGCAATGACCACCAGCAGTTCTATCAGCGTAAAACCGGCTCTATTTCTCATCAGGGGCCTCCTTGATTTGCCGGGGTGGGCCGGGCCAGCGGTCCGCCGGCAGCTTCCTTGCCGAGGCATCGAGGCGTACCATGTTGAACGATTTGCTGGTGTGCCGGTCCGGAACATCGTCGTAGACGAGTATCGTGTCCGGACGGTCATCATTGGACAAGCCGGGGACCATGAAGTAATGAACCTGCTCCCAGCCACTATCCACTAGGATGAAACCGGCGCCGATTGCGCGGTCCGCATCGCTAACATCAGCTTGATTGCCGTCGGCCTTGCGTCTGTCGTTTTCAGCCGCGCAGCGGAATAGCTGGAGGTTCTTGGTATAGGGCGTGATGCCCACGAGAGGTTCGGTGCGCGGGCAGAAGCCGTTGTTGTCGGCAGCATACATCGCCGCCGCGATAGCAATCTGCTTGAGGTTACTCTGGCAGTTGGTCTCGCGGGCCTTGTCCTTAGCCCCGCGGCCATAGAGCATCACCAGACCCGTGAAGCCCATGAATAAGAGCATGACCATGGCGAACTCTAAGGCGCTGAAGCCCTTGCGAGGTGGTCGTCTCATCAATTGCCTAACCCCCTGGCCCCCTTCCCTACCAGGGAAGGGGGAACTAAAGAAACTTCGCGGGCTGGAAAGCCCGAGCTACGGGTCGGTGATCCCGTCCATCCAGACGTAGCGGTCGAGGCCGGCTCGGAGGTAATCCGCCGGCGTCCACGGCTGCACCGAGCCGTCGGTGAAAAGCACGTTGCCGCGTCCGTTGTGGCGGTTGGGACCCAGATCGCCGGATATCGGCATGCGGCGGGTGAATTGGTCGTAGCGATAGCCGCTAACATAGAAATAGCAGGTGGCAGCCTCGTCCTCATTGGCATAATACGGTGGCGTCGGCAACGTGGCCTCCGGCATCATATCCGCCGGCGCTGGGGGCGGTGGAGGCATCTCTCCCGGCGGTGGTGGAGGTGGCTGGCAGAAGACGATTTCGGCCCCGCCCGGAAGACGGCCGGGAGCACCAGGCGTTGTGTCCAGGGATGTCGGCTCCTGCGGCGGCGGCGGCTCAGCCGGCGGCACCGGAGGGGGCGGCTTTTCCGCATCGCCCGGCATGGTGCCCATCTTTATGCCTGTCCCGGAGGTGCTCGGACACAAGAAATGGGCGGCCTCGCGTGAGTGGCTCCAGTACACCGGCCACAGCGGCTCCAGATCATTGTCTCTGGGCGGGTAGCCCATGTCGTTGTCGGCAGCATAGGTTCGCAAGGCCAGGCCGATGTTGACGAGGTTGGCGACGCAGGTAGCGGCGCGGGCCTTCTCGCGAGCGCGGGCGAAGACCGGGAACAGAATCGCCGCCAGGATGGCAATTATCCCCACCGTGAGCAGGAGGTCAGCCATACAGAGGCCGGCGGTGCTAGCCCTCACCCCTTTTGTTCCCCTCTCCCTCAGGGAGAGGGGAAAACTGCAACGGCGACTCGGGCTGGAAATCCGAGCTACGCGGGTAATGTTGAGCAAAGAGCGGGCGAAGACCGGGAACAGAATCGCCGCCAGGATGGCAATTGTCCCCACCGTGAGCAGGAGGTCAGCCATGCAGAGGCCGGCGGTGCGGACAGGCAGGGATGCCTGTCCTCCTGGAACGGAGAGGAGGGGGAAACTGCAACGGCGACTCGGGCTGGAAGCCCGAGCTACGCGGATGGTATCTGAGGAGGCTTGGACGAAGCGATGAGCAAGGGCGGCGGGCCAGTCTCGCAGTGCGGAGGCACGGCATCCGCACCGCTCGGCAGGCCCCTTCGAAACGCATACGGCAATCCGTCGGCAGAGCTGTGTGAGTGCGGCTATTGGGTTCATTGGGCACCACCTGGGGGAGGTGAGGATGGGGCCGGCGGCGGCGACTTCTGCAGCCCAGGCATTAACCTGAAATCCGGACTCTCGGACTTGCTGTCTCGCTTCATCCACTTGGCGTGTCCATCAACGTGAAGGCAGTTGTTGCCGCCATTATGGGCTTCGAAGGCGCGGTCGGCCATCAAGATCAAGTCCCCGCGGTCGTCGTCCTGGTAGCCGCCCTTGTATGAATACTCCCCGGCCTTGCCGTCAAAGTCCTGAGTTACCGTGGGGCAGTCCAGGGCCCGCGCATCAGGCAAGTACTGGTACAAAAGCGGGGAGAGGTCGTTGTCGCTAGGCGGGAAATGGCCGTGGTAGTCGGCGGCGTAATGGCGCAGGCTGACGCCGACGTTGTAGAGGTTGTGGAGGCAGCTACACTGGCGGGACTTTTCTCTGGCGCGGGCGAAAACCGGGAACAGAATCGCGGCCAGGATCGCGATTATCGCTATCGCAGTCACAAACTCCATGAGGATAAAGCCACGCTTCATTCGACCGGCCCCCTCAAAGATGGCAGCACGTCCAGCGCGCCTGAGCTAAGCAGTTGGCCGGCATCGGCGTCGGCCTCGGTCTGCGGGAGGGCTTGCCATTCGGCATGGCCGTCGAGATAGAGCACATTGGCGCCGCCCTGATGCTGGTGGACCGAGAAGTCCATCACCAGCGCCAGGGAGGGCAGATCGTCACTATAAAGGCCGCCGCGATAGGCGTAATCTATCGGCAATTCCGGACGGTCGGCGAGCCGGGAGGGTGGCGTGGTGTCAGGATGCTGTTTGGTCCAGTGTTCCACCTGGGGACAGACCAGAATGCCGCGGTCGGCAGCGTACTGGTCGCAGAGCGTGGCCAGACCGTTGGACTGGCGAGGGAAAGCGCCCGCGTAGTCCAGCGCATAGGCCCGTAAGGCCACGCTAGTCTCCTTCATGTTCTGCACGCAGAGGCCGCGGCGGGCCTTGTCAAGCGAATGCGTCCAGGCGCCCACCAGCATCGCATAGATCAGCGCCATGATCATGATGGTGCAGAAGATGTCCATATAGACAAAGCCGCGGCGGTCGGTCATCGGTTCTCCTCCTGCGGAGAGATCGGCGCAGGCTCGATAGCGGTCGTCTCCGGCGGCGCAACCGGCTGCCAAGCGGTCACTAGATAGCTGCCGCCCGAATGTTGGCAGTGTACCTGAAGGCGGCGGACCAGATCGGCGCGGCCGGGGCGCGGCTGAGTGCCGTCGGAAATCATGAGGAGCTTGCCATTGGCGCGGCGCACCTGCGCAGTGAAAAAGGCGCTGCCGACACTTCCGGTAAGCGGTTGGGTCGGAATGTCGCCACGATTGGCGCGGGCCATCGCCAGCTCGATACCGCTTTCGGCCGCATAGAGGCACTGGACGGTATCGCGTTGGTGCTGCACGCGAGCGGCCCCCACGGCCACGGTCGCCATATACGTGGCCATGCCGAATAGCGCCGCCGTACACAGCAATACCACGGCCAGAAGCAGAGCTGCACCCCGGCGGCCGTTGCGTCTCATCGGCCCTCACCTGCCCGGTTGCGCATCTTCGCGGCAAAGCCCCATTCGGCGGTATCGTGTCCCAGCACCGCTATGAGGCCGTTTTTGCCTGCGGAGAAGATGACAGTGCCCTGGTAGAGCGTTTCCTCGCCGTGGTGGGTTCGAGAGGTCCTGCCGTCGGCGGCGCTGTAGATGGCTCGGCTGCCATCCGGCATGATGAACTCGGCCACGTCCTCGGCAGGGCCGCTGTGGAAGCGGGCCGCGCCCCAGATGTCGCTGCGCAGTTGGGCCTGCAAGGCGACGCGCCCCAAGGTGTGCTTGAGCTTGGCCTGGCTGCGCAAGACCATGCGGTCGCTGAGCAGAAAGGCTCGCAGCGCCAGGGAAAGCAGCAGCGTGAAGACGGTGACTGCGACCAGAACCTCGATGAGGGTGATGCCGCGTCGGTTCATCCGCTCATCCCCCCGGCAGCGATGATGCGACAGAGGCAGACAGTAGAGAGCTGGCGGCCGGGCCGCTGCCGCCAGGTTATCTCGACGCGGACGGTGCGACTTCGCGGCTGAGGTCCGCGCGCCACCGTGATGGTTCCCGAGGCATCGGGTAGCGGTGCCAAGGCCGCGTCGTCCACAGGATACTGGCCGATCGGCGGCAGGCCGAGGTAGCCTTCGGTTTGGGCGGTCTCAATCTCGGTCTCGGCGGCCATCAGAGCGAGGCTGCGGCTCTCGGCAACGCTTACGGCCACGCTGGCGAGCGAGTACAACTGCACCAGGCCCGCTAAGGTGACGGCCAGGAAGCCGATGCCAACCAGCGTCGAGATGAGTGTCGCTCCGCGCTTCATTTGTCCTCAGTCTCCGGGAAGGCCACTTCGCTCTCCAGCGGGGTCGGTAGGTAATAAACCCAGTAGCCGAGAAGCCCCAGAACGATGAAATAGGCAACGGCTACGTGCCAGGCCACGGCGATTCCCGCCATCGGCCAGCAGCCACCGCCGATGAAGACCAGCAGCGACAAGGGCAGCATGACGATCCCCGCCACGATGACTATCATCAGATAGTAGGCGGCTACCAAGAGGGCATAGTAGCCGAAGGTACCGAGCCGGCGGATCATGGTGTAGCTCCCACCACCCGGATGGCCTCGGCGATATCGGTGACGCCGGCCTTGACCTTCTCGATAGCGGCGGCTCGCAGGCCGTTACTAGTGAGCCTGGCCCGTAGCGCCTGCATGTCGCGGGCCATTATCAGAGTGCGCACATCCTCGTCAATCAGGGTAATATCGAAGATGCCAGTGCGGCCCCGGTAGCCGGTGCCGTGACAGGCCGGGCAGCCGTCAGCGGTCTGGAGATTAGCGCCGGCCAGGTCGGCGGAGCTGAGGCCGAGCGCGGTCATCTGCTCGGAGGTGGGCTGGTAAATGCCCGCACACGCCGGGCAGACCTTGCGCACCAGGCGCTGAGATACAAGGGCCGCCAGCGCCGAGCTGACCATGTACGGCTCGACGTCGAGGTCCAGCAGCCTCGGTATCACCAGCTCGGGGCCGCCGGCATGGACAGTGGTCAAGAGCAACTGCCCGGTCATGCCGGCGCGCATGGCGATCTGTGCTGTCTGCGGGTCGCGGATTTCGCCGACCATGACCACTCCAGGGTCCTGGCGCAGCAGTACCGACAGGGCCGCGGCGAAGTCGAGGTGGGGTCCGATCTGCGTCTGGGCGATGGCGTCGAGGTCGAACTCGACCGGGTTCTCGATGGTGGCGATGGTGCGGGTGGCGTCCTGGTCGGCCAGGGCGGAAAGGGCGGCGTAGATAGTAGTGGTCTTGCCGGCACCGCCGGGGCCGCAGAGCAACACCGCGCCGGTCGGTCGCGCCAGCAGCGCCCGCATCTGCGTGGCCTGTTGCTGGCTCATGCCCAGCTCGTCCAGGCCGAAGAGCTGAGTGGCGGGATTGAGCAGGCGGACATTGACCTTCTCGCCGGTGACCCCGGGCATGACTGTGAGGCGCAGGTCAACCGGGCCGGCTGCCGCCTGCAGGCGGATGCGTCCCTCCTGAGTGAGGTCGGAGCGATAGGCCTGGAGGCGGGCCTGGTTCTTGAGCATTCGCACCAGACGCTCGGCGGTGGTTGCGGGCAGCTTGGCCACCGGGAAGAGGCCGCCATCAATCCGGTAGCGCAGGCCGTAGGTATCGCCGGCCGGGTCCAGGTCGAGATCGCTGGCAGCATGGGCGATGGCCTGCGCAACCAGCAGATTGCCCAGCAGCGGCAGGTCGTCAGCATACCGCCCGATCGCGGCGGCTATAGCATCGAGTCCCAGAGGCTTGGTGGCCTCGTCGGTCGAGGCCCAGGTCAGCAGCTTCTGATAGCCCTCGATGGTATAGAGGGCCCACTGCCCGTGCGGCCGGGGGACGCCCCGCAGCCGCCAAGGCCTGCGGCCGTCGGCGAAATTGAGCTGCAATCGAACGCGGCGGCCGCCTTGGATGCTGACCTCGGAGAGGTCGGGATAGTCAGCCGCCGCCGACGCGACATCGGCAGCAACCTTGCCGGCGCGGCTCAGCGCCAGGCCCTGCGGCGACATGTGTAGCTGGCCGTCATCGCCGGTGACGATCTGTTCTGCGCTCAGCGGCTCGAATAGCCACATATCAGGTTCCCCTTTCGGGAGGCGGAAGAGCTGGTAACGGCAGTATGGTCTATGACGATAGCTCCCCGATGATACCGACCAGCGGCAGGAATATGCTGTAACCGATGGTGCCGACACAGAGGCCGACGAAGATAATCAGCAGCGGTTCGAGAGTGGCGGCGATGTACTGGGTGTGCATCTGGGCGCGGGCCAGATACGAGTCACATAGCTTGCGGCAAGCCTGGGCTAGATTCCCGGCCTTCTCGGCGGTCTGCACATGCCACAGCAAGGCCGGTGGCAGCAGGTGGGCGGCGCTGATGGCCTCCGCGGCGGAATGACCGCGACGCGCGCGATCAGCAGCCCGCCGCATCGCCAGATTCATCAGCTCATTGGAGGCGGCCGGTCCCGAGGCCGCCAGGGCCTCGTCCAGCGGCATCCCCGCATCGAGCGCCAGAGATAGCATCCCCAGAATCCGCGCGACGGCACAGTCGCGATTGAGACGACCGAAAATCGGCAGCCATAGGGACCAGATGGCCAGATCAAGCTGCACGCGCTTCGAGCGGCGGGTGAACCAATACAGCCCGGCCAGCACCAGCAGCAGGCCCAGTAGGGTCCAGGTAACCGACGGCAAGACGTTGCTTATCGCGATGGTAATCTGGGTAGGGATCGGCAGTTGATCGTGGGTCATGCCCAGCTCGTAGAAGAGGTCTATGAACTTGGGGACGATGAAGCTGGTAAGGAAAGCGTTGAGGCCGATCATCAGCGTGAGCAGAATGACGGGATAGACCGCCGGTATCCACAGGCGCTCGTTGATATGGCTGCTGTGCTCAAGATAGCCGGCTATCATGCGCAGGCTCTGAGGCAGCCGGTTGGCGGCTTCGGCGGTTTGCACTATCGCGATGCCATAGTCGCCGAACAGGCGGGGGTACTGCTGCATCGCCTCGGCCATCGTCAGTCCCTGGCCCGCTATGAGCTGACCCATGGTACGGAAGCGGGCGGCATTGGCCGAGGTCGGCGCATCCTGAGCCAGGACCTCTAGGGCGCCAGCCAAAGGTATGCCGGATTCGAGCAGATCGGCCAGGTGCTGGTATAGCCAGATCCGCTCGACGTTGCCAAGCTGTCCCCATCCGGCTTGGTCGCGGCCAGCCTCAGTGATTTCGGTTGGGCTAAGGCCGCGGGCCTGCAGGCTCTTGATGGCCTCAGGCAAACCGGTGGCGGCGACCTGGCCGCGCCTAATGGTGTCCCCAACCCGAGCACTGTAGCGATAGACGGCCATGCGCAAGCTCCTCTCGCGATGTCGTAACGCGGTTTATTGATAGTGTGATCTGGCTAGGGGTTTTTGTCTAATCGTTTGGGGAATATTCGGGTAGAGAGGAAGGAAGGATGGCAGCGAAAGGCAAGCGCAAGAGGCGGCGGGCTGGAAAGCCCGCCCCACGCGATGCGACGGCTGGGCCGGATTCTCGGCCTTCGACAGGCTCAGGCCTCGTATGCGGCCCCATGCGCAGTCAGAATTGCTGCTGCATCTTGTCCATCTGGTATCCGAGGCCCGGTCCCTGGAGGCTGGCGGTCGAGGCGTTGCCGCCGCGCACCTGGAAGATGCCGTGGTGGACCCGCTGCTCCTGAGGCAGAGTCGAGGCCGGGAAGAACTGACGGCTGTTGGCCTCAACCCCCATGATCGTGTAAAGCCTGGCACCAAGGCCCACCGAATGAATCAGCGCCAGCGAGGGATTGGTCAAATCCTGGACGCTGTAGTCAATGCCCAAGTCCCCCGCCTGCGCCGCCATAATCATGTCCGAAGATTGACACTTGCAGCTCTTCAGCGCAATCCCCGACCAGCCCAGCTCCATCGCCAGCTCAAACGATTCGAGGTCAGTGAGGCTTTCGTCCACTATCACGGGCTTGAGCCGGGCCAGCTCGCGCATGTCGTGGCGCTGGGCGGTGAGGTCGCGCTCGGTGGGCTGCTCGATGTAGAGGATGCGGTCGTAGCACTCAGGCGAGCGCTCGTGGATACGGTGCAGCATCTCGATGATGTAATCGGGAGTCTCGCACTGCTCGTTAGTATCGGCGGTGAGGTGGAGCTGCTTCATGCCGAGCTTATCCAGCTCGCGGCGGCCAATGTCATGGACGGCAAGGGTGCGGGCGATGTCCCAGTCGAGATCATTGCCGCGCAGTTTTACCTTGAGGCAGTACATGCCGTCGCGGCGAATCCAGGCCTCCAGCGAGTTGGGCAGACCGTCCTGGGGATCGGAATCGTCAACCTCAGCCTCGGTGAGCTTATCCAGCCCGCCTACCAGGTGGAAGATGGGGATCTCGGGCAGATACGCCTCACGGAGGTAATCGGCGACATACTTGCCCGTGAAATCCGGCCCCAGCCAGCGGCTGAGGTCGCACATGAACTCCGGCCCGTAGCCGTTGTAGGTGTCAATGCCATTGACCACGCCAAAGGCATCGTGCAGGGCCGCATCCACCGGCGAGGCGCAGACCAAGGCCCCGAGAAACGGCTGAGCCGGCGATAGGTCGCGCTCGGCACAAACGTCAAGATTCGCTTGGCGCAGATCGTCTTCCAGATCGTAGAAGATCTCGACCGGGTGAGCGGCATCGCCATACGAGCGCACCAGGTCGCAGTACCGCTCGGTAAGCTGCTGCATGGCTGCGGCCTTGGCCTCATGGGGAAGGCTCGGGTCCGGCCAGCCCCAGAAGTCCATCAGAAAAATGCCGCCATAGCCGTGAGCAACATCGCCGCGGCCGTCCTCAACAGTGGCCTTGACGGTGCAATAGGTGACTGCCTCGACCACGACAGCCCCGAACTTGAGCGGGGTGCGGGCCTTCTCGTAGCGATAATCTGTCTCTATCGCCTTAATGCGGATGTCCGAGTCCATGAGCGACTCCTTCTCTGGGCTGGTTGCTAGTTCCGAGGCTCGGTGTCAGAGGTGTAATGGAGTTCTCGATGCCATTTCGCAATAGGTGTGGGTTTCTCCTGCCAGTGCAGTAACTACCGAACACGCAGGCAGATGATAGGCCCGCTGTTGGGATGCCAGCAGCGGGCGTTTTGTGTTATCATACCTCAGAGCCAGGCTATGATGCCGCAGTCGCCAAATCCGGTCTGGGCTGAAAGGTGATAGCTGTGCGCAACAGGGAGACGCTCCTGAGTGTTGTTGCACTAGTGCTGTTTGGCAGTGTTCCGCTATATGCCTCGCGCGGTGTGATCACCACCAGCCCCAAGAGTCCGATCCGCTCGGGTCCCAGTAGTGAATACGCGCGGGTGACCGTGCTGCCTTCCGGGGTCAAGCTGTGGGCCACGGGTCGCGAGGGGTCGTGGTATAAGGTCGCTCTGTGTCAGGTTCTGGACGGCTGGGTTGACGCCTCCGATATTCGTGAACTCGATAGCGGCGTGACCTTCGATACGGCCCGGCTGACTGACATGTCCGTCAGCGCCCAGGAGGGCAGGACGCGGGTGCTATTCTATCTGACGGACCGCGTGCCCTTCCGGATTCGGCAGTCGGTATTCCCGGCCCAGTTGAAGGTGGATCTGTTCCGCTGCGCCGCGGCGCAGGAGGGGATGCGGCAGTTCCCGGGCACCGCCGGGGTGCGGCCGGCGCCTCCGCAGCAGCTTGCTTCCGACTGGGTCGAGATCACCCTGGACCTGAGCAACGCCCACCAGACCGGCTACTTCGCCTACTTCTCCAGCGGCGGCCATCTGATCGTGGACCTCAAAGTGCCTTTTGCCAGCGGGGCGGTAGCAGGCAAGCGGGTTGCGATTGACCCGGGCCACGGGGGGCCTGACAGCGGTGCCGTCGGCCCGACCGGGGTGTGTGAGAAGGATGCCAACTTGGGGATAAGCATGGCGCTGAAGCAGGAGCTAGTGAGCGCCGGTGCCGAGGTGTTCATGACGCGGGAGAGAGATGTCGCGGTGCAGCCGGGGGCCTCCAAAGGCGGGGAACTGGAGGCGCGAGTGGCCGCCAGCAGAGCCGCGCAGGCCGACCTGTTCATCAGCGTCCACAACAACGCAGTGGGCAGCGGGAACGCGGCCGAGGCCTACGGCACCGAGACCTATTACTGGACGCCGATGAGCCGCCTGCCGGCGGTGACAATCCAGACGGCGGTGGTGGCGGCGCTGGGCACCCGCGACCGGTTCGTCGGCTGGCAGCGCTTCTACGTGATGAGGGAAACGGATTGCCCTCGGGTGCTGGTGGAATGCGCCTTCGTCAGCAACCCCCAGGAGGAGCAGAAACTGAAGTCCCCGCTGTTTCTACACCAGGCAAGCCGGGGGATATTCGAGGGAATAAAGGCCTACTTTGCCGCCGCAGTCCAGCCGCCGAACGTAAGCTCCGCTGTGCCCCAGATCGAGCTGCTGCCGACGCCGCTGGTCGGGCCGGAGGGATGACGGCAGATGTGCGCCGATCGTCACGGACCGCAGGCTAGTGTCGTACCCCTGAGATATTCTCATGCCTTGGAACGCCTCGATGCCGCGCCGCGGCACCCCCAAGATGCTCATTCGGGGACCTGGAGCCGAACGACCTCGGGCTGGAAGCTGAAAACGCGATATATCGCGTTCCCACCTGCCCTTCGACAAGCTCAGGGCAGGCGGAGCCACGCGCCTGTGAGTTATTGGGGCTAGTCGTGTGAAAATGAGATTGCGGGGAGGCGCACCGTGAAGGTGGTACGCTGGCCGGGCTCGGACTCATACTCAATCACACCGCCGTGATCGGCCTGAACGATGCGCCGGCAGGAAAACAGCCCCAGCCCGGTGCCGGTTTCCTTGGTAGTGTAGAAGGGCTCAAAGATGTCGTGCTCGAGGTCGGCAGGGATTCCGGGGCCGTTGTCGGTGAAGCTGACGACGACCTCATCCTGGTCCCGGTAAGACCTGATGATCAGGCGGGGGTCATCGGTATTATGCAAGGCCTCCAGGGCATTCATGCAGAGGTTGAGGAATACTCGGTCCATTTGGTTTTCGTCAATCATCGCCGGAGGCAAGTCGGGAGACAGCTCGGTGTCGAGTTTGACGCCCTGGTGCCTGAACTCGGTGTTGATGAGGGCCAGGGTGCTGGCGACTATATCATTGATGGACATGGGCTGGAGGTCGAGCTCCTCGAACTGCGAGAAGGACATGAGGCGCTCGGCGAGAGCGGCGAGGCGCTTAGTCTGTCGGCGGACGGCTTCCTCGGATTCGGTATCAACGTCGCCGCCTCGGACCATCAGATCAATCAGAGGCTGCATCGGGGTGACGATGTTGATCATGTCGTGGGCGACGGTGGCAGCAAGCGCACCGATGGTGGAGAGCTTCTCGGAATGTACAAGTTGCTGCTGAGCGGCCTTGAGATTGTCATAGGCATTGCGCAGGTCGGTGAATAGGGAGGCGTTCTCTATCGCCACCGAAGCCTGGCTGGCGACACTGGCCAGCAGGTCCACATCCTGTTCGCCGAAGACATGAGTGGTCGAGATGGTGTCGAGGTAAATGACGCCTAAGACGTTTTCCTGATGCACCAGAGGCGCACAGACAGCGGAGCGGATGCGGAAATCGCGAACACTGGCCAGCTCCTGGAAGCGTTCGTCGGTCATCGCGTCGTGAGTGAGGATGGTGGCGCGTTCATTGATGGCCTTGTCCACCATGTGGCGGGAGATGGTGATGGTGTGGTCGGTCTTGGGCGCATCGAGGCGCTGGCGGGCGATTTTGGTGATGAGTTCGGCACTGTCGCGGTCGAGCAGCAGCAAGAAGGCGCGCTCGGCAGGCAGACAGTCCATAACAGCGTCCATGATGGCGTTGCAGAGCTCGTCAATGTCCAGGGTGGAGCTGAGGGCGCGACTTACCTGGCGATAGACCTGGAGGTACTCGCGCGGCTGGGTGACGTCGCGTTCGGCCTCTGCATAATGATCGGCAGCCACGGAATAGACAACATTGTCCAGCTCAAAGGCATGGGCCTCGGCATCAGCCAGGCGTACGGCTTCGACGGCCTGGGTGCGGGGAGCACTAGGTTGCTGGTCCTGCAGCAGCATCCAGGTTCGGCCCATGCGGAAGCGATCGTTGGGCCGCAACACCGTCGGGTCGTGAATGCGACGCTGCCCCACAAAGGTGCCATTGATGCTGTCGAGGTCCTCAAGAACCCAAGCGCCGTCATCGCGGCGGGTCAACTGGGCATGAAAGCGCGATATGCGGGGGTCCAGCGGCATGCAGATGTCATTGTCGGACTTGCGCCCTAGGGTGATATTGGGCTTGTCCAGAGCAAAGCGAGTGCCTTCCATGTCGCCACTGAGAATGACAAGTTCCATGTTGATCACCGCCTCAGACCTCGGCTGTTAGGGCCAAGCAGGCCCGGGCATACCTAGCAGTTGATGCGCACAGGCTGATCGCCGCTGACTACCTCGCCGACCACGAAGGCTTGGTGCCCGGCTGCGTTGAGGCTCTCGATCCAGTCCTCGGCGTCATCCGCAGCCAGCACCAGCGCCATGCCCATGCCCATGTTGAAGGTGCGGTACATCTCCTGCGTCTCTACGTTTGCGGCTTCTTGAATCATGCGAAATACCGGGGCGACAGGCACCGCAGAGGCATCGAGAAGTGTCGTCAGGCCATCTGGGGACGTAAAGCTCATTATCTTCTGCTCCCCCTTCCATTTCGATGCCTCTATTACGCGCGCAATATTGTCATACCACCCTCCGCCTGTAATATGCACAAGGGCGTGGGGCTGGGCGCCTTCAGCAAGAAGTGGCACAAGGTCCTGGCAGTACAGCCGCGTGGGGCGCAGCAGCTCCTCCCCGAGGGTGCATCCCAGTTCAGTGACGTGCTGTTCCAGCCTATAGCCGGCCATCTCCAGCAAGGCCTTCCGCGCCAAGGAATAGCCGTTGCTGTGCAAGCCGGAAGAGGCCAGCCCGACTATCACATCCCCCGGCTCGATGGCCGAGCCGTCAATTATCCGCGACCTCTCGACAACTCCCACCGCAAAGCCGGCCAGGTCATACTCGCCCTCTGCATAGAGGCCGGGTAGCTCGGCGGTCTCTCCGCCCAGCAGCACACAGCCGGCCTGCTGACACGCGGTCGCAACCCCCGCGATGACGGTCGCAGCGACATGAGGCTCCAGCTTGCCTATTCCCAGGTAGTCGAGGAAGAACAGCGGCTTAGCCCCCATGCAGACGATGTCGTCCACGTTCATGGCGACCAGGTCCTGGCCGACGGTGTCGTGCTTGTCGAGGGCGAAGGCGATCTTGAGCTTGGTGCCCACGCCATCGGCCCCCGACACTAAGATGGGGTCCTGGTAGTCCGCGCCGAGTGCCATCATGCCGCCGAAATCGGCCAGGCCGGACACGACCGCGTCGGTGTGAGTGGCCTCGATGGCAGCTTTGACAGAACTGAGCGCCTGCTCAGCGGCCGCGATATTTACGCCCGCGTCTGCGTAAGTGGTCTTTTTCTTGTCCATAGTGGGTGCGTCCTAACCTCAACTGCCAGGGACCTGCTCGACACCAACGCGTTGCTTGTCCTCGAAGACCTGAGAGCCCGACTTGGCAGCTTTGAGCTCCTTGGGGATCGGTATGGGATACTGATTGTCAAAACAGGCGGTGCAGAAGTTGTTTTTGGGGAGTCCGACGGCGGTGATGAGGTTTTTCATGGTGAGGTACTCGAGGGTGTCGGCTCCGAGCTGGTCTCTAATCTGCTCGACGGAGAGCCGGGCGGCGATTAGCTCGTCGGGTCCGGCCGATGTGTCAACACCATAAAAGCAGCCATACTTGAGCGGTGGGCAGTTGATGCGCAGATGGATCTCGCGCGCGCCGGCATCACGGAGAAGCTGAATCTCGGGTCCGGTGGTGGTGCCGCGGACGATCGAGTCGTCAACCACAACCAGCCGCTTGCCACCGACGGCCTCCTTGAGCGGTGTCAGCTTCATCTTGACGCCGAGTTCGCGCAAGCGCTGGTCGGGAGCGATGAAGGTGCGGTGAATATAGCGGTTCTTGATGAACCCCTCACCGTAGGGGATTTTCGATACTGCCGCATAGCCCATAGCGTGAGGGATGCCGCTTTCGGGCACCGGGATAACCAGATCGGCCTCGACCGGGGCCTGCTGGGCCAGGAGATGCCCCATGCGCTGGCGGGACATATAGACCGAGCGCCCGTAGATGTGGCTGTCAGGCCGGGCGAAGTAGATGAACTCGAATATGCAGCAGGCTTTGCGGGTCGGCTCGATGATCTGGCTGGCGGCAAAGCCGTTGGCATCAATGGTGATCATCTCACCGGGCTCGACCTCGCGGACGAAATCGGCCCCGATAACGTGCAGGGCGCAGGTCTCGGAAGCGACGACCCAATCGTCACCATTGAGCCGCCCGATACAAAGCGGCCGGACGCCGTAGGGGTCGCGGACGGCAACGACCTTGCCGGGGGCGAGAAAAACCAGGGAATAAGCGCCCTCGATGATACCCATCATCTCGATGATGGCCTCTTCGAGGGTGTCGGCGCCGGAACGGGAGATCAGTTCGGCCATGACGGCGGTGTCGCTGGTGCCAGGCACCTCAACTCCCTGGCGCTCCAACTCCGCGCGCAACTTGTGAGTGTTGACCAGGTTGCCGTTGTGGCCGAGAGCGAAGGGCCCGAACTTGGCTTCGCCGAACATCGGCTGGGCATTCTTCAAACCGCTGCTGCCGGTAGTAGAGTACCGCACGTGTCCGATTGCGGCATCGCCCTGCAGCTCGCGCAGGCTGTCCTCGGAAAAGACCTGGAAGGCCAGGCCGACGCCCTTGTGATGCTGCATGCCCTCCAGCGGATGCCACGTGGCTATACCGGCGCTTTCCTGGCCGCGGTGCTGCAAGGCGTAAAGGGCGAAATAGGTAACGCGGGATACGTCTTGATCGGGAGCATAAATCCCGAAGACCCCGCAGGCGTCACCCCAGTGGCGCTGACATCCGGGACACTGGTCCGTATATGAGGCCGCTTGGCGGGAAACAGCCGGCGAAATCAGCGAGTATGCATCGTCCATAGACTCCATCACCCCGTACGTGCCAATGGCTGCATGGGATCAGCTAGAGTTATTGCTGCAACTGCTGCGAGCTTTGCTCGACCTTCGCTGCCATTTGTCTGCGATACTCGGTAAGCTTCTCGGCAAGCGCGGTATCGTTGAGGGCAAGTATCCGCACCGCCACAAGCGCGGCGTTGGCGGCGGCATCTATCCCAACCGTGGCCACCGGTACCCCCGAGGGCATCTGTACCATTGAGTACAAGGCATCGGTGCCGCCGAGGGCCGATCCCGAAAGCGGCACGCCGATGACCGGCAGGAGCGTATGAGCCGCCAGCACACCCGGCAAGGCCGCAGCCATGCCGGCGCCGGCGATGATGATAGCGATGCCCCGATCCGCCGCACTGCGGGCCAATTCGGCCACCTTGTCAGGCGTACGGTGCGCGGAGGCGACGGCTACCTCATAGCTGATGCCGAAGTCGTCCAGCAGCTCCAGCGCCTTGCGCATTACCGGCAAGTCACTAGCACTGCCCATGACTATCGCTATCTGAGCCAAGACGACACCTCCGTTCAGCGCTTGGCGAATCCGCTGCGGGCGCGCCAGCCGATGTCTCTACGGCAGTACATGCCCTCGAAATGGATCTTGTCTATAGCCGCATAGGCGCGGTCAAAAGCCTCATCATAGTCAGAACCCAGGGCGGTGACACCGAGCACGCGGCCGCCGGCGGTGTAGTACTCACCGTCCTGGAGCGCGGTGCCGGCATGATAGACCTTGACCAGCTCGTCGGCCTCCGCCTCGTCCAGACCGGTAATCTGCTTGCCCTTGTCGTAGCTGCCCGGGTAACCCGCCGAGGCGACCACCACACAGGCCGCGGCGCGGTCGGACCAGTCCAGCTCAAGGGTGTTGAGGTTGCCCTGGGCGGTCGCCACCAGCACCTCCAGCAAGTCGGTCTCCAGCCGGGGGATGACGACCTGGGCCTCCGGGTCTCCGAAGCGGCAGTTGTACTCGATAAGCTCGGGGCCGGCCTCGGTGAGGATGCAGCCGGCGTACAGGGTGCCGCTGTAGGGCGCGCCCTCTGCCGCCATCGCCGCGACGGTTGGGGCAACTATCGTGTTGACAATCCGCTCCTGCAAGGCATCGTCCACGGCCGGCACCGGTGAGCAGCAGCCCATGCCGCCGGTATTGGGGCCGGTATCGCCCTCGCCGATGCGCTTGTGGTCCTGAGAAGGCACCATCGGCAGTACCGTAGTGCCGTCAGTGAAGACCTTAATCGTGCACTCCTCGCCGAACAGGCATTCCTCAATGACAACCCGATCACCCGCAGCTCCGAACTCGCGCCGCACCATGATTGCGTCCACGGCATCTTCGGCTTCGGCGAGGCTGGTACAGACCCGCACGCCCTTGCCGAAAGCGTCGCCGTCCGCTTTGACAACTATCGGCGCGCCGTGGTCGCGGATATAGGCCTTGGCCTCATCGGGGTCATCCAGGACCACAAAGCTCTTGGAGGTCAGGTGGTACTTCTGCAGGATTTCATCGGTGAAGGCTTTGGAGCCTTCGAGGCGGGCGGCCGCGGCGTTGGGACCATAGACCAACCTGCCGTCGGCGCGCAGACGGTCGGCCAGGCCCTGTATCAGCGGGCGTTCGGGACCGACTACGGTGAGGTCAATAGCGTTTGCGGCGGCGAAGCTGTGGAGGTCGTCGAGGTCTTCAGCGCCGATATCCACACACTCGGCCACCTGCGCGATGCCGGCATTGCCCGGAGCGCAGTAGAGGGTGGTGAGCAGTGGGCTGCGGGCGATGGCGTCGGCAAGGGTATGCTCGCGACCGCCGCCGCCGACCAGAAGTACCTTCATCAAGTCTCACCTGTTCATCTGTAGCGGTCTAGGTCATAGAAGACGCGGTATTTCTTATCGAACATCAGCTTGACGTCGCCGACCGGGCCATTACGGTGTTTGGAGATGAGTATTTCCGCCTCATCGGGTTCGTCCATGATCGCGGCGCGTTGCTCGGGTGTTTCGCCTTCGGCGGCGCTATCTTGGGCACGCTGGCGGCGGTCGTAGTAGGCCTCGCGGTAGAGGAAGCTAACCAGGTCGGCCTCGGCCTCGATGGAGCCGCTTTCGGCCAAGTCGGAGAGTATCGGCCGCTTATCTTCGCGCTGCTCGACGCGGCGGCTCAACTGCGAGAGGGCGACGACGGGGATGTCCAGTTCTCTGGCCATGCCCTTGAGGGCGCGGGCTACGCTGGAGACTTCCTGGTGGCGGCTCTCGTAAGCGCGTACGGTCTCGCCGCCGATTAGCTGGAGGTAATCAATGATTATCAGGCCCACGTCCTGCTGTGACTTGAGGCGGCGCGCCTTGGAGCGCAGCTCCAGTATCGGCAGCCCCGGCGTATCGTCAATAAAGATCGGCGCATTCGGCAGAAACGACAAAGCATGGCCGATCTTTTTCCAGTCGTCGTCATCAATCAGCCCTCGGCGCAGACGCCAAGCGTTGACGCGGGCCAGGCTGCAAAGCATCGATTCGGTCAGCATCATCTTGGACATTTCGAGGCTGAAGATGCCCACGGGCACCTGCTCGTGAATAGCGGCCTGGGCGCATAGATTGTTGATGGCCAGCGAGGTCTTGCCCATCGAGGGGCGGCCGGCAATGATTACCAGATCGCCATTCTGCAGACCGTGCGTGAGATCATCGAGGCCCTTGAGGCCGGTAGAGATGCCGGAGATCTGGCCGGGCTTGCGATAGACCTCGTCGAGCTTGTCATAGGTCTCAGCCAACAGCGGCCCGATCGGGCTGAAATCGCCTCGGACACGGCGCTGGGCCAGGTTGAAGATCTTGGTCTCGGCGCGGTCGAGAAGCTCACTGACATCATCCGGGTTCTCATACGCCATCGCCTGGATCTCACTGCCGGCATTCATCAACTTGCGCAGCACTGATTTCTCGGCGACGATGGCGGCATAGCGGGTGACATGGGCGGCGGTGGGCACCTCGTTAATCAGGGCGGTCAGGTACTGCCCGCCGCCGACTTCCTCCAACTGCCCGTTGCGGCGGAGTTCGGCGCTGACGGTGACGAGGTCCACCGGCTCGTTGCGGTCGGCGGCCCGTTTCATGGCCGCGAAGATCACACGATGGGCTTCTCGGTAGAAGTCGGCCGCCTCGACAATACTGAAGGTCAGGCCAGCGGCTTCCTCGGCCACCAGCATCGCGCCCAGAGTAGCCTGCTCGGCATCCAGGTCCTGTGGTGGCAGGCGGTCCGGTGAGTCTCCTGAGAAGCCGCCTTTGCCAGGGTTAGCCACTAGCAGTGCCCCTCCTTGTCCGACGAGAGTGCCCCGGCCGGGCAGCCGGGCGCGCCAGACGGCTTATTCCGCCTCTTCATCGGTCACTTGGTCCTCGGCCGGCTCGGTAGCTTCGGCAGTCTCATCGGAGACTTCGGCTTCTGCCTCGGCTTCTGCCTCGGCTTCAACTTCGGCTTCTGCCTCGGCTTCAACTTCGGCTTCAACTTCGGTTTCTGCCTCGGCTTCAACTTCGGCTTCTGCCTCGGCTTCAACTTCGGCTTCTGCCTCGGCTTCAACCTCGGTTTCGGCTTCTGCCTCGGCTTCAACTTCGGCTTCTGCTTCGGCTTCTGCCTCGGCTTCTGCCTCGGCTTCAACTTCGGCTTCTGCCTCGGCTTCGCTATCGGCGATGACCGATACGGGCAGCTCGGCGCGCACATCCTTATAAAGTCGGGCGCTGATAAGGTAGTTGCCGAGGTGCCTGATCGGCTCGGGGATCTCAATGTCGCGGCGGTCAACCTCGAGGCCGAGTTGCTCGAGAGCGGCCTCCGCGATTTGCTGGGCGGTAACCTGGCCGTGGAGTCGCTCAGCCTCGCCAACGGTTGCCTTGACGACAATGGTATTCTGGGCGAGATCGCGGGCCAGATGGGCGGCGCTGTCACGCTTCTCCTGGTCGCGTTGCTGGATAGCGCCACGGCGCTGTTCGAGTTCTTTGAGCCCGCCTTTGGAGGCCTTCACGGCCAGGCCGCGCGGCATCAGATAGTTGCGGGCATAGCCGTCGGCGACCTCCAGAACATCGCCCTCGTGGCCGACTCGTTCCACATCCTGCAGGAATATAACTCGCATCAGATTGTCCTCCTAAGACTATCGAGAAATGCATAAGACCGGCGGCTATTCGTGCGGCGTTACCTTGGAATCGCTGAGATAGTAACGCAGGCCGAGAAACGGCCTGGTGCCGGAAAAGACTTCGTAGCCGCCAAGCGTCAAGTCGAGTCCGGGTTGGAGGCGGTAGTGCAAGCGCAGGTCGAGGCGCTCTGCATCGGGATTCCACAAATCGGCGTGCAGTTGCAGATTGTCGGAGAGGGCCCTATCGTATCCGAGGCCGGCCTTACCGCCGAAGATCCCGATCCGCAGACTGTCGAACGCCGAAAGCGGCGTGGACTTTTGGAGATTGAGCCGTTCATTGCGCGCAACGTCGTAGGCCCCGATGCGCCAGAAGTCGCGATCCCGCAGGGAGTAATAGAGGTCTGCGTTGAAATCGGCGCGGAGGCCGCGGTCGGTCGCACCTTCGACGGCAACGTGCATCTGTGTGCGGTTGGGACGAACCGCGTCAAGCGCCTCGCTGATGCGGTCCATGGTGCCGTCAACACGGTCCAGAGACCGCGAGGCGGTTTCGCCGACCTTTGCCGCCTCCTCGAGTGTCTCCCTGGTTTTCGCGACTGAGACCCGCAAGTCCTCTGTGAGTTGGGGATCGGTCAGAACCTCTTTGATGTGGGCGCTGGTCTCGGCCAGATTGCCGGTGGCCTGACGCAAATGGCTCATGGTCTGCTTAAGGTCATCGCCGATGCCCTGATCGTCGCTGATGAGCCGATTGGCCTTCTCGGTGAGACTGGCAAGGTTCTGGCTGGCAGCGTGGAGGCTGAGAATGGCGTCCTCAAATCGCGCACTGGTGGCCGGGTCGGCCAAGGTCTCGGCCAGGTTTGCGGTGATGGCTTTGATGTCCGCGGTGGCCTGGGTCAGGTTGTCAGAAGCCTTGGCGGCGTTGGCAGGCACCGGCGAGGTCGCTATCGCGTACTGAACCATCTCCACGGTGCTATGCAGGGACCGGGAAGCGGCGGCGAGGTTCCGCGACATCTCGGTCAGTCCGGGACGGGTCTGTGCGGACATCTGGGCCAGGTTTTGCGCAAACCTGAGGGCCTCAATCGAAACCAAGTCAGCACGCGCAGTCAGCGAGACGACGCTGCTGACGATCTGATCAATTTCCTGTGCGCGCTCGGGTCCGGCGTAGGTGTTCTCGATATTATGGAGCGTCAGCTTGGCGCTGGCGATCAACTCCTGGGCGTCCTGGGCGAGACCGCCTAGGCCCATCAAGCCCGCACCGGCTACGTGTTCACCGCTGCCCAGGTGCTGCTTTTGCTTCTTCTTGGTTCTGACAATTGATATATACTTGTCGCCCAGCAGAGCGCCTTGATCCACAAAGAATTGGTCGCCGCTGAACACCATGACATCACGGTTGATGGCCATGATTACCTGGGCGGGCTGGCCGGGGAAGTTGGCATCCTCAGCCAGCGCCACCTTCAGCACACGCCCGACACGCACGCCGCTGAGGCGCACGTCGGCGCCCGATTCGAGGCCGGCGATGTCCTTGAAATGGGCGGTGACTATGAAACTGGCGCGCCGGCTGGCGTAGTCACTTAAGAACAAGAAGACCACGGTGGCCAAAATGATCGCGGCGAGGAAGAACGCGCCGACCTTGGCTTCATTGTGCAATTGCCACTCACCTCATTGGGTAACCGCGGTCGCCGGCGTAGGGAAGCCGGTAGCCATCGGGCCCTCCATGTCACCCGCAATGAACTGCCTGACCTTTGGATTGTCCGAACGCAGGAGGTGCTCGGGCGTATCGCAGGCCACAACCGTGCGGGCGTGGAGCATCAGGACGCGGTCGGCTATGGCAAAGAGCCGGTCCACCTCGTGGGTGACTACGATGGAGGTAGTGTCGAACTGGTCGCGTAGGTGGAGGATCAGGCTGTTGATCTGGCCGGCAATAATCGGGTCGAGACCGCTGGTGGGCTCATCGTAGAGCATGATCTTGGGCCGCATGATGAGAGCGCGGGCCACCCCCACGCGCTTCTTCATGCCGCCGGAAAGGTCCGCGGGCATGTAATCGCCGAAGCCGCTGAGGCCGACGATTTCGAGATGCTCCGCCACTCGCTGGGCAATCTCGTCGTGCGACAGCTTGGTGCGGCGCTTAGGCCCGAAGCCGATATTCTCGTTCACTGTCATCGAGTCGAATAGCGCCGCCTGTTGGAAGCACATCCCCATCTTGGCCCTCACTCGGTTAAGCTCGTCCTCGGTCCGGCTGACGATGTTTTCTCCGTCAATCTCGATAGTGCCCGAACTGGCCTCCACCAGCCCCATCAGGCACCGTAACAGCGTGCTCTTGCCGGAGCCGGACATGCCCATGACGCCGAAGACCTCACCTGAGTACACCTCAAAGCTGATGCCGGTCAGGATCACGCTGCCGCCGACCTCGTAGTGGAGGTCCTCCACGCGGACGATTGGCGCCTCCTGCTGAACTGCGATTGCCTGTGTCATGATGCGCGGTATAGGATCATGGTCAGGATGAAGTTGGCTGCGAATATCAGCATGATGCAATAGACGACCGAGCGGGTGGTCGCCTTTCCGACCTCCACCGAAGCCATTTTGCAGCTCAGGCCCTCGTAGCAGCTTACTATCGCGATGATGATGGCGAATGCCACCGCCTTGATGATGCCGGCGGAGACGGTCCATAGCTCGAGTCTGCCGGGAATATTGGCCAGATAAGCCTGCTGGTTGATTTGGGGCACGAACACGCCCAGTAGATAGCCGCCCAGCACGCCGATTGTATCCCCGATCAGAACCATAATCGGCACCATCACCAGGCACGCCAAGTAGCGGGGAACCACCAGGTAATGGATAGGATTGACAGCGATGGCGCGCAGAGCGTCAATCTGCTCGGTCACTTTCATGGTGCCCAACTCCGCCGTCATTGCGGAGCCGGCCCGGGCTGATATCACGATCGAGGTGAACACCGGCCCGATTTCGCGGCACATCGTCTCCGCAACCAGCCATCCCACCAGGCTGCCGACTCCCATCATGCTAGCCCGCGTCGCTGTATGGTAGGCGAAAACCATGCCTGAAAACAGCATGGTAACCGTCACAATGGGCAGGGAGTTGACGCCGACATGGGCGATCTGAGTGACGGTTGTCTGGTACTCGACACGGCCCCTTAGGATCCCCGCCAGAACCCGGTTGTTGAGAATGAAGGTGGCCCCGAGGAACTGCAGCAGATTGATTACAGCGCGTCCAACCCAAGCGAACAAGTTATCTTGCTCCCCACCGGCCAAGGCAGTCTGTCAAAACGATGATGATTGCGGGCGCAACTCCAAGCTGGCCGCCCGCGCCGTAGTATCAGACCTGCGCCGGTGCATGTGCTCCAGCACCCAAGTAGGCCCGCTGGCTCGGCACGCGACTGATCGCCCAGTCGGCAAATGAACGCCCTACAGGCACAGAGATGAACCAGGTGGGTTGCTGCAATAACTGTGGCGTCTTCGAAGACCTGGAGATGGAAGACTGCGAGTTAGCCGCCAAGAGACAGCCCGCTGAGGCACCAAGCGCCTGCGTGTAGGCCTTGTAGCCCGCTTCCAGGGTCATTATATAGTACGAAAAAGGGGGTGTCAAGCTGGCCCATCAGCGCCCCGAAATGCCTCCAAAAGCGCCGCCAGTACCAGCCTTCAGGCGCGCCAAGGAGCCCCGCTGTGAGGCCTGGAGACCTGCCGCCGCAGCCTGATCCAGGCTTTTGGGACGCGTTCTGAGAAGGATTGTGAGCGACCGGCGCTGAAACTACAACAGCTTGGCAGTTGAGAAGGCGAATAGTCAGGTGTTGTAACTCGAATCTCACGGACTCGGCGGCGGGGAATGAGTAGCTGATGGGGGAAATGGGTAAAATTGACTAGGAGTTGACTATGGACTAGACTTTAATCGTGTCGCTGGGGGGTGAGCTTCGCCCGGAGGAGAGAGGGTGAGGACGGATGAGCAGCCACGCTGAGACGACCCGGGACAAGCGCCCAAGGGCTGGGCGCGGCGGCAGGATGCGTGCAGTGTTGCCGCGGCGCCGCCGGAGACTGCTCACCACCGCAGCAGGCGTAGTGATCGGTGCCGGCCTCGGGGTGCTGTATGCCCGAGGCGTTTCGCTGGAACGGGCGTGGCTTACCCTCGCTATCGGTGGTCTCGGCGGCGCAGCTCTCGGCTATTTGGCAATCGCCATCCCCCGGTTCGCCTTCCACTTCCTGCTCCGGGAGTGGTACCGGACGGTTGCGAATCACTGGCGGGCGCTGGTCAACCAGCGAGCCGAGCGGGCCCGGCGGCTGCTGGCGGATAGCTCCGAGCCCCAGCAGCTTGCCAACCTGGGTATCGCCCACTATCTGCGGGGAGGCGGTGAGGAAGCACTTAGATGCCTGTCCCAGGCGCGCTCTGAGGCCGGCGGTGATAGGCAACTGCTGAATGCCTTCGCAGCAGCAGCGGCGGAACGAGGACAGTGGCAAGAGGCGGCGGCGGCGCTGGCGGAAGCCTTGAGCGAACAGCCGGAAGACCCGATGAGTCTGAGCAACCTCGCCACCCTGTTGGCCGAGATGCCCCCTGACGTGGAGCTGCCGGGCTCACTGGAAGCTATGTTGCAGGCTGCCGGCGCGCGGGCGCTGAATAACGTGGCCGTGCGCCAGATGCAGCTTGACAACGCGGCGGAGGCCAGGAGTTACCTGCAACTGGCGCTGGCCGAGCAGCCCCTCTATCCCCATGCTCAGGCCAATTTGGGCGTGCTGGCCTTTGATCAAAACGAGCCGCAGACGGCGCTGGTGAATCTGGCTGCTGCAGCGCAGTTCGCGCCCACCGACCCCGACATCCTCAGCGACCTGGGAGCATTGCTGGCTGTGCGGGGGAATTATGGAACGGCGGAAAGGGTTCTGAACCGGGTCAGGCGCCTTGATGCGCGCCACGCCGGCGCAATCATCAATCAGGGATGCGTGCAGATTCATCAGGGGCGCGAGGAGGAGGCCATAGACCTGTTCCACGAGGTGCCTGCTGAGGACCCGCTGCTGGGATTGGGGTGGCATAATGCGGCGGTGGCCTGGGAGGCGACGGGCGAGCACGGCCAGGCGCGCGAGTACGAGGAAATGGCGATCGCCCAGCGACCCGATAACGCCGACGCCCTGACCAGTCTGGGCGCGCTGGAATGGCGTTTGGGCAATTACGAGCAGGCCGACGAGTACTTCCGGCGCGTGCTGGAGATCGGGTCAGTGAGCGTGGCCGGAACCGTCAATGCAGCCCGGGCCGCGGTAGCCGGAGGGCGCTTGGAGGAGGCCCTGGCGGTGCTCAAAGGCCTCGAGGAGGGCCGCCGCGATGACGCGCAACTGCTGTTCGACCTCGGTGTGACGCAGTTGATGGTCGCTTTGGAGCGCCGCAAGCGGGATATGAATCCCACCGAACAGGAGCTGTTTCACAACGCTCTGCGGTCCAGTATCCAGGCCTTTGAACAGAACCTGGCGCACAAGGAGGCGATTGCAGCCGAGGCCCGCCTCAACCTGGGACTGGCATATTACCTGGCCGGCGAGCCCGATCTCGCCGCTCAGCATTTCGAGGAGGCGGCCAAGCTTCTGCCTGCCGACTCCGGCGCTCGTCTGTGCGCAGGCACTGCCTATGTCGCGGCAGGCATGAGAGTCCAGGAGGACCGGGGTATGGGGCGGGAGGAGCTGATACCCGAGGCCCGGCGGCTCTTGCGGCACGGGCGCACGCACCTGGAGAAGGCGGCTGCTGACACCTCCGCGGACCCGGACGTCTTCAACAACCTGGGGATGGCCTGCTATCAGCTCGGTCAGGTAGACGATACCATGAAGGCGCTGCGGCGACTGGTACAACTCGAGACCAGCGTGGATGCCAACAACAGTCTGGCCCTGATCTACGCTAAACAGGGCCAGAATCTATATGAAGAGGCCCAGGCGGGCCGTTCTACAGGCGAATCGACCGCCAGTAAGACGATGATGGAGAAGGCCCGGCGAATGCTTTCCACCGCCATCCACTACTTCACCCAAGCCCTGCGTCTCGAGCCTCACAACCCGGTGCTCCACGGCAACATCGGTCTGGCCCATATGCTGCGCAACGGGCCGGACGATATGGATGCGGCATTGAACCACTGGCAGTTAATGCGGGCGGCCGGCGACGAATGGGCCGAGCGCCAGTTCGTTCGCATGATGGAGATCATGCAGACCGATCAGACTGCCAAGGCGACCTTCCATGACGTCGGCGCAGCCCTGCGGCCGATCCGGATCGAGCGCTACATCCAGAAGCTGCCGCCGGTGATGGGCAGGCCGGTCTATGTCGTGGAGCCGGTTATGCACCGCGCTCAGTGGCAATTGGAGGCGACGCACCCCGACCTGCGAGTGGCCCTGCGAGCGCGTCAGAAGCTGCTGCGGCTGAACCAGCGCCTGCAGCGGCTGGCGGTGTGAGCGGCGCAGAGGTCAAGCTTCGTGGAGCCCGAGACAAGCCTGAGGCCCGCTCATTCAGCGGGCCTCAGGGATTCACTGTGGGGCGGGATGCCCCCTCAGGCGCTCTACCATCCTTGCACACGGCGATGGCTGGTTGCGGCTAGCTGCTGGCCTTGTCGAGCTGGGCCATGGCGTCGTGGGAGAGCTTGACCTTGATGGCGCCGATGTTGTCCTCCAGATGCTCCATCTTCGTTACCCCAGCGATTACGGAACCAACCTGCGGGTGCTTGAGCAGCCAGGCGATGGCAAGCTGGGCCGGCGAGCAGTCCTTATCCTTGGCCATGCGGGCGACTCTGCCGGCGAGCTTGAGCCGCTCATCGGTGAGGAAGCGCGGCCCAATGGCTTCAGTAGTCAGCCGCCCCTCGACCTGGTCGAGGTTGCGCTTGGTGTAGCGGCCAGTCAAGAGGCCGCCGGCCAGGGGGAAGAACGGCACAATGCTGAGATTGCGCTGCTTGCAGAAGTCCAAGAAGGCCTGCTCGTCGCCTGCATCATCGGAGGCAACATTGGAGCGCTCGGCCAGGCTGTAGCAGTTCTCGATGGCGACGATATTGCGGGAGGCATCCTTGCCCACCTGCTCCAGGACATCTATAACCTGCTGGGCCTGGGCCGCGCTGTGGTTGGATACCCCCAGGTAGCGGACCTTGCCCTGGGTGACCAGATCGTCCATGGTTGACCAGGTCTCTTCCAGGGGCGTGACCCAGTCACCGGAATCGTCCCAGGTATCGGGGCTGTGCAGGTAGAGCAGGTCAATGTGATCCACGCACATCCGCTTGAGGCAGCGCTCGACCTCATTCATGAGGTAGAGGCGGGAGCCGCCGCTCTGATTGGGCGTGAATCTGTCGGCATTCTCCGGGTAGGGACCGAGCTCATGCTCCTCGCGGGAATTGTTGGCGACCTTGGTAGCCAGCATCACTTGGTCGCGGAGGGTCTTAGGGCGCTTTGAGAAGTAGCTGCCCAGCAGGCGCTCGGAGTTGGCGGCACCGGCATTGTAGGAATTGGCGGTATCCCAGTGGAAGACCCCCAACTCCAGGGCGCGGTCGAGAATCTGGAAGCCGAGGTGTTCGCCGACGCGCGACTTGTCGTATTCCGGGTAGCCCCATTTCCAAAGCCCGAGGCCGACTTCTGAGACCCACAGCCCGGAATCGCCGAGCCTGCGGCAGGTCATGCCATGAAATTCTTTGGTCTTGGCCATTGTTTGACTCCTATCGTGTGTGTCTAAGAATCGGTAAGCTAGATAGATTTCGCCACAGGACCTCTTCAGACCTCCCCTCGGTCACAATCAGTTGCGCAGAGATGTTTACCGATGGGTGGAAGGGGGACATCTCAAGGAAGTGATTGACAGCGCGCGGTTGATAGTGTATCATATAGGCTCACGAAAGTAGATGATGGCGGCCGATGCTCGGTGAACGGCCGTGACTACCAACACAGCCTGCCATGTCGGTCCGGGGGGAAGGTATATAAGCTGGACTCGCGGACCGCGCCGGCGCGGGACGATTGTATCCGCAATTGTCGCGCCCTTTTTGCTTGCCTGGATAACTTCCGGCAAGCGCGGGTAGGTGGGCTTACCACGAGGATTGGAGATACTAGGTGGAACGGCCATTCCCTATTGAGGACTTAGTGGACCGCATCGGAAACAGGTACGCCATAGTTGTCGCAGTGGCTAAACGCGCCAGGCAGCTCAAAGCCGGGGCCAAGCCATTCGTCAAAATTGAGAGTAATAGCCCCACTACTATCGCCCTGCACGAAATCGCCGCCGGCTACGTGCAGATCGAGGACGCGCCGCTTCCGGAAGCCGTGGAGGAGGCGGCGAGCGATGATAGCGCCGAGCTTCTCGACGCCGCCATTGCCGATATTGACGAAGACGAAGATGAGGCAGAAGACGAGGTAGAAGACGACGACGAAGATGACGAAGATGAAGATGACGAAGATGAGGACGAGGACGGAGATGAAGAGGAAGACGAGGACGAAGACTAGGGGGGAAGCCGGGGGCACTAGGAGGCATCACTGAAAGGCCTCATGGACTACTATGAAGTGCTCGGCGTCAGCCGCGATGCTGACGGCCACGAGATCAAACAAGCTTACCGGCGACTGGCCCGGCGATACCATCCTGACGTCAACGGCGGCTCGGCGGAGGCAACTGAGAGGTTTAAGCAGATCAGCGAGGCTTATGCCGTGCTGGCTGACCCCCAGAAACGTCGCCGCTACGATGCCGGCGGCGTTTCTGACTTCGGCTTCGACGGCGGCCTGGGCAGTATCTTCGACATCTTCAACCAGGCCTTTGGCTTCAGTAACATGGGCCGGAGGGCCTGGACCAGTCCGGGCCGCGACCTCGAGCAACAGCTTGACCTCGAGCTGGAAGAGGTGCTCACCGGCGGCCAGCGCGACCTGACCTATGAGCGGATGGCCCCATGTGAGGCCTGTAAGGGCAGTGGAGCCGCTCCCGGAAGCAAGCCGATCACCTGCCCCACCTGCGGTGGCCATGGTCAGGTGCGCCAGCGCCAGCAGACCATACTGGGGAGTATGGTGACGATTATAAGCTGCCCCGACTGCGGAGGCAGCGGCGAGATCATTGACGAACCATGCCCGGAATGCGGCGGGCAAGGGGTGGTGCGGACCGCCGAGCAGCTTCGGGTAGAAATCCCCGCCGGGATCGCTGACGGTCAGCACCTGGAATACGCCGGCATGGGCGATATCAGCGCAAACGGCGGGCCTCCGGGAAACCTGTATGTGCGGCTCAATGTCGCCGACCATGAAGTTTTCACCCGGCACGGCAATCATTTGTATATGGCGTTGGAGATCAGCTTCGCCCAGGCGGCGCTAGGTGATACCCTCACCGTCCCGACCCTGGAAGGCAGCGAAGAGCTCCAGATACCCGCCGGCATCCAGTCGGGCGAGGAGTTGCGGCTGCGGGGCCGGGGCCTGCCGTCCCTGCGCAGCAGCCGACGCGGGGACCAGGTGATCGCGCTCCGGGTTAATACCCCCACTGAACTCAGCGACCGCCAGATCGAGCTGCTGCAGGAATTGGCCCGTGAAGAGGGCACCGAATTGAGGCCCCCCGCCGGCTCCGGCATTTTCGAGCGCGTCCGCAAGGCCCTCGGCGGAGAGTGAGCCGGCTTCAAGAGTCTGCGGCCACGCGCCGCCAACAGTGCTAAGCCCAGTCCGATGTGGAGATGAGGCGGGATGCGCTGGCGACGCTTTTCAGTAACGGCCCCGCCCCAGGCTTCCGACAGCGTCAGCGCCATCCTGCAGCAGCTTTTCGGCGGCCTGAGCATCGTGAACACCCAGGCCGGCCCACTCCACCAGGCGTACACCTCCGAGACTGCGGATGTTGAGAAGGCCCAGGCGGAATTGGAGGCCGGCCTGCGAAGGATTCCTCCGGAACTCGTCGCGGCGACGCCAGTCACGCTGGAGGCCGATTGGGTTGATGAGCAGGACTGGGCGGAGGCATGGAAGCAGCACTACCGGCCGCTGCGAGTGGGCAAACGGCTGGTGATTCTGCCCTCGTGGCTCTCATGGCCCGATCCCGTAAGTCCGCTGCAGCCCCGTTCCGATGACATCATCATCCGCATTGACCCCGGCATGGCCTTTGGCACCGGCGCACATGCGACCACCAGGATGTGCATGGCGGCGCTGGAAGATCACCTGCGACCCGGCGCTGAGGTCATAGATTTCGGCTGCGGCTCCGGCATCCTCAGCGTCACCGCCTGCAAGCTGGGCGCCGCGAGTGTCCTCGCCATAGATAACGACCCGGTGTGCCTGGAGGTGGCCGCCGCTAACCTCGTGGGAAACGCTGTGGCTGAGCGCTGCCAGGTGCGGCTGGAGGAGAGCCTGGAGGCTATACGTGGGCCTCGGGACCTGATAGCAGCCAACATCACTCCCGAGGTGGTGGCGGAGCAGGCGGCCAAGGCTGCTAGGCTCTTGGAGCCCGATGGATATTACATAATCTCCGGTTTCACCGACCGGTCAGACAACGATGTGGCTGAGGCGATTGCGGCGGTGAAGCTGGAAATTACCGATAGATACGACCAAGATGAATGGCGCTGCTGGGTGACGGCGAAGCAGGCCTGAGTGTTTTTCTGAAGTGTGATAGGACGGGCTGAAGGAATGGCTGTACCGAGGATTCTGGTTACAACAAACGCGATTGAGGGCGCGCGGATCGAGCTAGCCGGCGAGGCCTTCCATCATCTCAGTGTGGTGCTGCGTCGCGGTGTCGGGGAGCGGTTCTGGGCCGTTGACCCGCAAACCGGCACCGAATACCTGGCAGAGATCACTCGCCTGGGTGATAGCGCCCTGACCGGCCAGGTGCTGGAGCAGGCTGAGGCCCGCTCGCAGCCGGCTGTGGAGCTGACGCTCTATCAGGGCCTGCCGAAGGGTAGGCGCTTCCCGCTGATATTGCAGAAGTGCACCGAGTTGGGCGTGAGCAGGATCGTTCCGGTGGTGACGGCCCGCACTGTGGTGCAGCTTGATGGCAAGCGCGCCGCCAGTAAGCTGCAGCGGTGGGGCAAGATCGTGGCCGAGGCCTCGCGGCAGTCCATGCGGCCCATCCCGCCTGAAGTGACCGAGCCGGTCGAGTTTGGCGAGGCCCTGGCGGACTGGCAGGCCTCCGGCGGCCTGGGGCTGTTTTGCGATGAGGGATTAGCCGGCGAAGATTCGGCCGGCCTTGGGCAGATGCTGGCGAAACTAGAATTGCCGCAGCGGCTGGGAGCTTTCATCGGACCGGAGGGCGGCTTTACTCAGGATGAAGCGGAAATGGCCGTAGCAGCCGGTCTGGTTGCGGTAGGGCTCGGCGACCGCATCCTGCGCACCGAAACCGCGGCCATCACCGTCTGTGCGATTGTGATGTACGAGTGCGGGGAGCTGGGGTAGGAGCCGCTTCGACTTACAGCGAATCCCAGACGCCGGTGCAGTAGTTGGCGCCGATGACCGCAGCCTCCAATGCCGGCGCGACGCCGACCTCCAGCGATATCCACCCCTCATAGCCGTCGGCATGGAGCAGTTCCAGACTCTCCCTGACTTGCGCCTTGCCGTGGCCGATCTGCGCGCCGATCCAGCGCCTGCCGGAGGGGGCGACAATGCCCTGGTCGCTGTCGGGGGGAGCCGGCAGCCAGTCCTTGATGTGGACATGGACGATACGGTTGCGCAACGGCTGGTAGGCCTCGGCAGGCGGCTCGTCGGCCAGCAGGAAGTTGCCATTGTCCCAGGTAACCTTGAGCTCCGGCCCGGCCCCGGTCACGACCTCCAGAACGTGAGATGAGTGACAGGCGAACTCGGGAGACACCCCGAAATCCTCGATGGTGAGCGTAACCCCGGAGTCGGCGGTGCGTTGGGCGGCCTTAGCCAGCATCTCCGAGTAGATCTTCCGCCCCTCTGCGTTGCTCATGCCGGCGGCGGGCTTAGTGCCGGGCACCAGGGCAATCGGGCAGCCCAGCTCGCCGCAGACCTCGACTCCCCGCGCCACGGTATCCAGCGCCTCGGCGCGGTCGGCATCGCTTGCGCCGATCAGGTTGGCACCGACGTCCACGCACGAGTACGACATCCCGAAATCGGCAGCGGCGGCCCGCAAATCGGCCCAGACAGCCGGGGCGTCATCAATACGACTCAGCATCGGCTCGAGGGCCCGGACACCGACGGTGTATAGCCTCTCGATGAGGTTCAGGGCCGAGAGCGAGCCGTCCTTGAGGTCGCTGTGGAAGGGGAATAGCATTGCTGAAAGCTTCATTGGTTGCTCCTCTGTGGATCTGTGTTGATCGAGCTGGTGCACCAGTAGCGAAGTCCTGTCACCAGTGTCTCAATCGGCGAAGACGACGCCCTGGCCGCGAAGGACCTCCTGCAACTCAGGGATAGGCAAATCGCGCGGCGACACACCGGCCTGGGCCGCCAGCGCTGCAGCAGTCCCCGCTGCCTGGCCCGTAACCCAGCAGACCTGGATAACTCGCAGCGGCTCTAAAGCCGCGTCATCGCAGGAAACGCAGCGGCCACAGGTCAGCAACCCGTCCCGGTCTTCCGGCAGCAGGACCCCATAGGGGATATCGTAGGCGATACCCTCGCGACGGAAATCATTGCCTCGGCCAATGGCCTCAGGATGGCGGAAGTCGTGCTGGCCTACCTCACTTGTGCTGAGGCGGTAAGAACCGCGAAGGCGGCGTGAGCAGCGCACTCCTGTCTGCGAGGCCGTATCAATCAGCCAGGCGTCGGCAAAGCCCGGCATGCGCGCTCGCAGGATTTCCAGGCCTTGGCGGATCTTGAGGCGGGCCTGGATGTCTATCTGGGAAAGCTCGCGGGGATCGAGCGCATCGGCCACCCGCAGCCCGTTGTTGCCCCACACCACGCCCTCGGCAGTTAGCACCGCACCGAGCTGGAAGGGGCCACCCCAGTCGCAGAGCTGGTGGAGGTCGTGCATGATGTCAGCACATTGATCTGGAGCGTTCTCACGAGCGGCCTGCCATTTGGGGACATCCACGCCCCCGATGCGGAAATCCAGGCCGATAGACTGGTCGGACTGCTCGAATTCGCACCCGGCCCAGGCAAAGATGTCGCCGTCACCGGTGGCGTCAATTACCACCCGGGCTAGCGCGGCGGCAGTGCCGGCCTTAGTCTCAAAGACGGCTCCCCGCACGCGCTGTTGTTCAACTAGCGCATCAGAGAGCCAGGCATGGTGCAGAATGTCAACACCGGCCTCGCGGCAGAGCTTCAGGCTCAAATACTTGAGCGCCTCGGGGTCGAAATAGCAGGAATCAGCATGACCGCGCATCACCGCCTCGCCGGTCTCGACCATCGCGTCGCGCATCTGCAGGCCGATGCCGCCGACGATAGGGCGGCCCTGATCGGTAAGCCGCGGCAGCGCGATGACCAGGCCGCCGGTAGCCAGGCCACCCAGGTGATTGTAGCGCTCGATGATGGTAACTCTAGCGCCCAGTCGCCCCGCAGCTATGGCGGCGGCAGTACCGGCCGGCCCGCCACCGCACACCAGCACGTCAGTTTCAAGCATCAGCGGAATCTCACGGGCCTCGGCGCGGATCGCATCAGGGCTGTCGCCTGGTAGAAGGCGCATTGGTACTCACCAGAGCCTGTTCGCGGAATCGTTGTGAATGGGCGGAGGAAGGTTTCGCTGAAACACGGGGCTGCACCTGCCTATCAGCGGCGCAGGGTTACTTGACGGTGCGGAGAAGCTCGCCCTTGTGGCCCCAGAGGAAGCCCTCGGTGGCGCGCACCTTGACGACTCTGCCGGCCAGACCGCCTGAACCGGGGAAGATGACGATCTTATTCTGGCGACTGCGACCTCGTATGGAGCCTGGGGACTTGGGGTCCGGCCCCTCCACGAGCACCTCGAAGACTTTGCCGACAGTGGCCTGATTGACATCGCGGGCGATTTGGTTCTGCAGATTGACCAGCTCGAGCAGTCGGCGCTGCTTCTCCTCTTCCGGCACCTTGTCCGGCATCTGAGCGGCCCTGGTACCCGGGCGGTCGTTGTACTTGAACATGAAGGCCTGGTCGAAGCGGATTTGCGCGACGGCTCGCAGTGTATTCTGGAATTGTGCCTCGGTCTCGCCGGGGAAGCCGACCATCAGATCGGTGGTAATCGAGATGGCAGGCATGGCTTCGCGCGCTCCGGTGATGATGTGGTGGAACTGCTGGAAGGTATAGCCGCGACCCATGCGCGCCAGGACCTCATCATCAGCGGCCTGCAGCGGCAGATGCAGATGCTCGCAGATGGTGGGAACTGTGGCCATCGTCTCCAGGACCCGGTCGCACAGGTCCTTGGGGTGCGAGGTAGTGAAGCGCAGGCGCTCGAGGCCGCGTATGGTGCCGACCTGGAGCAGCAATTCGGCAAACTCCATCGGCGGGTGGAGGTCGTGTCCGTAGCTGTTGACGTTCTGGCCGAGTAAGGTGATTTCGCGGTAGCCATGAGCCAGAGCCTCACGGCACTCGGTGACGATCTCCGGGGGAATGCGGCTGATTTCGCGGCCCCTGGCATACGGCACCACACAGTAGGCGCAGTAGTTGTCACAGCCGTAGGTGATGTTGACGAAGGCGGAGATGCCGCGGGCGCGGTGTACCGGCAGCGCCTCGGGGATGACTTCGGCACTATCGGCGAACACGGCGGGGCCGTCGCCGTTGGCCTCCAGGCGCTGCAGAAGTGCCTCGCGGAAGTTACCGAGACTGCGCGGACCGATGATGATGTCGGCATCGGGCACCCGCCGGCGTACCTCTTCGGTAGCGACTTGACTGGTGCAGCCGCAGACGGCAATGATCCGTTCGGGGGCTTGCTGCTTGAGCAGACGCCACTCGCCCAGACGGGAGAAGGCTTTCTGCTCCGGCTTGGCCCGCACCGAGCAGGTGTTGATGACCAGGATATGGGCCTGCTCGGCGTTCTCGGCACGATGGAAGCCCAGGCCATCGAGGATGCCGGCGATGGTCTCGGAGTCGCGCTGGTTCATCTGGCAGCCGAGGGTCAGGATATGGTAGGCCTGGGGGTCCATTGGGTTGATTATAGCACCGCCAAAGCTGCGATTCAACTAGGCACGTCGAGGGCGGGAGGAGGTAGGAGGTGCAGTAGAGGCGAAGTAGCCCCAGACGTGTAAAGCACGGTGTGAGCGGGCCGAGTTGTAGGCCCGCCGATTAGATACGCGCACAACTTGCCCAGCAGCTTGTGTAGCGTGCGGGCGATCAACTCAAAAAGGCGGAATCGAAATGGCAAGAGTGTACGCAGAGGGTATCCTCAAGTATGGTGTAATCGGCGCCGGCCTGCAGGGCGAAAAGCATATCCAGTCGGTCTCGGCAGCCAACAACGCCAAGCTGATCGCGATAGCGGACCTGAACGTGCCGCGGGCCCGGGCGATGGCGGCCAAGTACGGCGCTCACGACGTCTTCGAGGACTATCGCGACCTGTTGGCCCTCGACGAGATTGAGGCGGTGTCGGTAGCGCTGCCCGACCATCTCCACCGCCAGGCCTGCGAGGAGGCCTTTGCTGCCGGCAAGCACGTGCTGGTCGAGAAGCCGATGGCGACATCGGTCGAGGATGCCGAGGCGATTGTCGCGGCCCAGCAAGCCGCCGGCAAGACCCTGATGATCAACTGGAGCAACCGCTGGATGCACTCCTTCTCGCAGACCAAGGAGGCGCTGGAAGCCGGCGAATTGGGCGACCCGCTGTACTGCTATGCGCGGCTCAACAATACTCTCTTTGTGCCCACGCAGATGCTGTCGTGGTCGAGCGAGACGCGCCTGCCGTTCTGGCTGATCTGCCATCGCTACGACATCGCCCGGTGGTATTTCAAGTCGGAAGCCAAGCGCGTCAATGCCGTCTGCCGCAGCGTCAAGCTCAAGAGCATGGGCATTGATACCCCGGACTTCTACCAGGCCACCGTGGAGTTTGAGAACGGCTGCGTCGGCAACTTCGAGAGCTGCTGGATTTATCCGGAAAGCATGCCGGCGGTGGTGGACTCCAAGTTCGAGCTGGTCTGCACGGACGGCTACGTCAATATTGACGCCGCGCTGCCTGACTTCGTGCTGGCGACCAATGATAAGCAGTTGAACAAGGGTATTCTGAGTGGTGACGTGATGGGCGAGCCGGTCGGCTTCGTCAATCAGGCGATCAAGCACTTCATCAACTCGGTGCTGCTGGGCCGCGAGCCGCTGATCACCGGCCACGACGGTGTGATGATCACCAAGGCGCTGGTGGCGATGGTCGAATCCGCCGAAAAAGGCCAGCCCGTAGAGCTTTAGGAAAGGTACGAAGGGATCAAGATGCGCGAAGAGTTGAAAAAGCTGTTGAACCAAGTGCTGGTGACGCATTCGCCTGGCGGCTGGGAGCGGGAGATGAACGAGATCGTGCTGCCGGCGCTGCAGCAGTGCGCCGACCAAGTGCACCACGATCCGCATGACAATATCTACATCAAGTTCGCGGGGCGCGAAGCCGGGCCGACCGCAGTGGTGTCTGCGCACAAAGACGAGAACTCGCTGGTGGTGCGGAAGATAGATGAGGATGGCAAGATGTGGCTGGAGAACATCGGCGGGATCCGCCCGGCCAAATACGGCGAGGGCCCATTTGACCTGATTACCGAGGATGGCGTCATTCCCGGTATCCTCCATATCGGCTCGACCCATTCCTCGGACCTTTCCGGTCGCATCCATAAAACCAAGACCGAGCTCTTGACCTGGGACATGGTCTATCTGGACTGCAAGCTCAATGCCGAAGAGTTGGCCGAACGCGGTGTCGGGGTAGGCGATAGGGCGTGCGTGGCCCGCAGCCGCAAGCAGCCGATGTACTTACAGGATGAATACGTCAGCGGCTATGCACTGGATGACAAGGCGGCGGTGGTTGTGCTGCTGCTGCTGGCGCGGCAGTTGAAAGACAGCCCGCCGCTGCATGATGTGTATGTGGCGATAACCGCAGCCGAGGAGGGCGGAGTTTCCGGGGGCAAGTACCTCAGCCATACTTTGCGGCCGCACGACTTTATCGCCGTGGAGGTCGGTCCGGTAGCTGAGGAGTACCCGATTGCAATGAACGAGCAGCCGATAGTGCTGTTTAAGGACGGTTCATATCACTACGATCCGATACTGGCACGGGAACTGCTGGCGGCCGGCGAGCGTCAAGGTATTCAATGCCAGCGCGCGGTGGTACGGAGCTTTGGCAGTGATGCCAGCCTCAGTGCCGCAGCTGGGCTGGTGGGCCGGCCGGCGTGCCTGTGCTTCCCCACCGAGAACACCCACGGCTACGAAGTGGCGCCGCTCGGGGCGCTGGAGAACTGCGTCAAGGTGCTGTTCGAGCATTTCACCAGCCCGCGCGCGTAATCAGATGAGAGGTGCTTGATATGGCAGAGCTGGGAGCCGCGGTAATCGGTCTGGGCATGATGGGACAGCGGCACGGGCGGATCTGGGCGGAGCTGCCGCAGACCCGCCTGGTGGCGGTTTATGACATTGTCCCCGAGAAGGTTCAGGAGATGGCCGACGAGTACGGTTGCTTGGCCGCCCCCAGTCTCGAAGCAGCGATAAACGCCGCGGGCGTGGATTTAGTCAGCGTCTGTACCGATGACCAGAGCCATGTCGAGCCGTGCACCGCAGCGGCGGCGGCGGGCAAGCACGTGCTGGTGGAAAAGCCGCTGGCTACGGACGTGGCCGACTGTGATGCGATAATCGCCGCTGTTGAAAGCAATGGCGTGCGGCTGATGGTGGGGCACGTGGTGCGCTTTGATCCCCGCTACCAGGTGGCGAAGGCGGCGCTGGAGCAGGGACGCGTCGGGGAGATCGTGCACATCTACGGCCGCCGCAACAATATCCTGGCCTCGGGCCGCCGTATCGGGCCGCGCACCTCGGTGGCGTACTTCCTGGGCGTGCACGATCTGGACATCATGCGCTGGTACCTCGGCTGCGAGGCCGTGAGAGTATATGCGGAAAGCTGTCGGAAAGTGCTGACCGCAGAAGGCGCCGATGATACCATCTTCACACTTCTGAAGTACGAAAACGAGGCTGTGGGCTGCCTGGAGACTTGCTGGGTGGTGCCCGAGGGCCAGCCGAATACGCTGGATGCGCGGATCGAGGTAGTCGGCACCAAGGGACGAGTAGCGGTGCGCGTCGGGGATAACGAGCCGCTGGAGGTATCTGAGGCAGAGCGGTCCTGGCGGCCCGACATCGCCTACGGGCCGATTATTGGTGGGCAGCAGGGCGGCGCGCTCAAATACCAGCTTGAGCACTTCGCCCGCTGTATCATGGAGGACCAGGAGTTCCTCATCAGCGCGCAGGATGCCAAGGCGGCGGTGGTTCTGGCTGCCGCGATCCATCAGTCGCTGGAAACCGGTGCGCCCGTCCAGGTGTCACAATAAGGAGAGCAGCCGCCGGATGACACAGGCAAGCGCAGGCGACGCGCGGCGACATTCCGGATAGATGATTGTGTGGGAGGAGAGATTCAGATGTTCAAGCTACGCAGATTCACCGGCGCGCGGGCGCTGCTGAGCACTGTGCTGACACTGCTAGCTGTGGGGATGGTCGCGACGGGACCGGCGATGGCAGTTGATCCGCCGCAAGCTGACGAGACGGCCCGCAGCGCCGCCGAGCTCACAATCCGGGCACAAGCGGGTGGCGCAACGGCGGAAAAGACCTATGCCGGCGAACGGCCGCGACGGGCGTCCCGGGCCGAGCGGGACCATTTCTCCGACAAGAAGCACACTAAGCTGGCGGTGCCGCCGCCGCTCAACCAGCCGGCGAGCTTTGTCGGCGACGGCGGCACCAGCCCTACCGGTTCGGGACTGCCCGGGACAGCCGAGATGCCTACCATCCCGCAGTTGTCGGCGCAGCTAGCCAGCACCGCGCTGTGGGACCTGGAGGCCGAAGACGACCACTGGCCGGAAATCGGGGCGATTGTGCGCAAGGTGATTAATGACGCCGGCCTGGCGCAGCGCCAGATAAGATACCGGCCCGACCGCGAGCCGGAGCCGCTGGTGTCGCGGATGCCAACCGCGCAGTCGCTGCTGATTATCGGCTCACACCGGGAGTTCACAGATGCCGAGGCGCGGGCAGTGGGGGATCACGTGCGCACGGGCGGGGCCTTGCTGGCGATCGCTAACATCAGCGGTTCGCACCAGCGGCGGCTGCCGGCATTCAATCGGATTCTGGCCGAGTTCGGGCTGGCTGCGCGCATGACGCGGCCCGGTGGCGATGCGCAGGTTGCCGACGCGGTGTTGACCAGGCTGGTACGGCTGCAACGGCTGCCGGCGGGCCTGAGTATCTGGGGATTTAACGATTGGGAGTTGGTTAAGGTCGGCGATGAGACTGTAGCCTCGGCGCAGGTGAGCCAAAGCGGGCGGGTATTCGTGCTCGACGGCGGGATGCTGGTGGCCGATGAGCGGCGAGTGGCCGGCGAATTCAAGCAGCTTCTCGGAAATGCGGTCCTGTGGCTGATTGGCAAGGAATAAACCAGACGGCTTCTTGACACCGCCCAGGCGGACCGCGAACACGGAGATGATCAGGGGCGATGCTATTCGATTTCCATACCCATACCACCCTGAGCGACGGAGAATTGCTGCCGATGGAGCTGATCCGGCGCGCCATCGTCAACGATTACCGGGCTCTGGGGATCAGCGATCACGTCAGCGCCAGCACCATAGCCCGGGTAATCAAGGAAGTGGGCGCCGACTGTGAACTGGCGCGCAAGCACTGGGGCTTTGCCGCGCTGGTCGGTGTCGAGCTTACCCACGTACCACCTGACGCGATTGCCGAGCTGGCTGCCGAGGCGAAGGCGCTCGGAGCACAGTATGTGGTGGTACATGGTGAGACGCCGGTGGAGCCGGTAGCACCGGGGACGAATCTGGCGGCCTGCCGCTGCTCGCACGTGGACCTCCTGGCCCATCCGGGGCTGATTAGCGTAGAGGCGGCCGCAGCGGCGGCTGAGAACGAGGTATTTCTGGAGCTGACGGCGCGGCAGGGGCATTGCCTCGGCAACGGCCTGGTGGCCAAAGTCGCCCAGCAGGTCGGGGCGGAGATGCTGGTCAATACCGATGCCCATGCGCCGGGAGACCTGCTGACCCAGGAGCGCGCCGTCGCCGTCGCCGCCGGAGCCGGCCTCGACGAACAACAGATCGAGCAGGTGCTGATACGGAACCCGGAAACACTGCTGGCCAGGGCTGGGATCAAGCTGTGAACAGGAGCCGAGTGCCGGTAGTTGTGGGCTTGGTGGGGCTGGGCGGGGCGCTGGCGATGCTGCTACCGGGGTGCGCGCGGGGCGGTGAGGACCAGGCTCCCGTAGTGCCGGAGAAGGTCCTGGAGTTCGTCATCCGCTTTGCCGGCGAGGTTATGGACAATTTCTTCTACTATGTGGCGATTGACGCCGATGGGGATGACGGGCTTGACGGGCCACTGCCGGTGGCGGCAGGCCCACGCTGGGAAAACGGCTGGGGAACCGGTTCGTTCACACACTATGTGGAGTACAACCAGGGGCGCTACGAGCTGTATAAGGCGCAACTGGTCGCGAAGCTGACCACCGCAGCCGGGGGCATCAATTCGGTGACAGATGTACCCGACGCAACTGACGCCGGTACCCACAAACTCACGATAGCGCAGATTGATCTCGCGGCAGTGACGGTAACCGGTGTGGGGATGATTACGGCGGCGACCAACACCGGCTTCCAGAGCGCCGGTGAACTAGCCATCGAGACCGACGCCGCCGGGCTGACGGTGGCCGGAGCCGTCAGCTATACTGCCGCCGCTGACGGGGGCCGAGCGCTGACGGCGCCCGAGCAGGCCCAGATAGATGCGCTCAATGCCGGCGGCGTGGCGCTGACCAGCGACTCGCTGCAGGCTCTGGGCCTCGAGCTGACCCTGGGAGCCGCCGCCGCAGGCACCCAGACGTTGACAATCGGGCAGACCACCGCGCAGGTGCAGAACCGCTTCGAAGCCACCAGTGTGCCCAGCTACACTACCACCACCACGGCCACTCTCAACGCCAATTCGGACACGGCAACGGCGGACCCACCGATACCGGGAGTGACGATAACCTGCGGCGATTTCGTGCTCAACGCGACCGCGACCATTGACCTGGAGCGAGCGGCGACCGCCGAGCTAATCGGCCCGCCTTACGAATACCAGAACCCCGCCGGCGGCAATGCGCTGAGGTTCACCATAGATGTCTCCAAGCTCGGCGACAATCTCAACAACCTCAGCATCAACATCATCACCACTACCGAGCTGATCTTCGACCCCAATATCACGCTGCCCAACGAGAATGTCTATGATGGGCTAGGGTATCTGGGGAATGACTACTTCACCATCTCGCTGAACGAATATCGCACCATCAAGAACTCGGATGGCCTGTTCGTGCAGGAGGGGGCCGGTGAGAATACCCTGGAGGGCCCGGCCAATCAAGATGAAAAGAATGCCGTGGACATAATTGACTGGGAAATCACACTGCGGCGGCTGAGATAGGCAAGTCTCGGCTAGCAGTGTTCGAATGTGACGCGACTTTAGCCCCAATGGTTTGGCACAATGGACGATGAATCGGCTTTGCGCGAATTGATATGTGAAATCGGCCGACGGCTGTGGCAGCTTGGCATGGTCGCGGCCAATGATGGCAATATCAGTGTGCGGCTCGACGACGGGACGATCCTGTGCACTTCGGCGGGTATCAGCAAAGGCTTCATGGCCCCCGCAAGCATCGCCAAGTTGAGTATGGACGGCGAGGCGCTGGGTGATACCGAAGCCTCCTCCGAGGTAGCGATGCACCTGGAGGCATACCGGGTCCGGGCCGATGTCAATGCCGTGGTGCATGCACATCCACCGGTGGCGACGGGCTATGCGACCAGCGGGCGGTCGCTGCCGGTCAAGATCCTGGCCGAGACCGTGACCGCCTTCCGCGAAGTGCCGGTAGCCGAGTACGCCACACCGGGCACGCAGGAGGTCGTGATCGCAGTCCGGCCCCATCTGGCGAATCATGATGCCCTACTGCTGATGAATCACGGGGCGCTGACGCTGGGGCGCGACCTCGAACAGGCGTACTTCCGCATGGAGATACTGGAACACTTCGCAAAGACGGCGCTGGTGGTGGCCCAGTTGGGCTCAGCGCAGGAGATTCCCCCGGAGCAGCTAGAGCAGCTCTACGCCCTGCGGCGCAAGCTGGGATACGAACACTGAGCGCAGCCGTCGGCATCGCTGCGGCATTGAGTTGGGCCGGGAGTGGGAACTATTGGAGCCGCTGCGGGGTCATATTTCACGATGGTGAGGCATTTTAGGCCGACAGCATGGACAAGCGAGGGGAGAGCAGCCGGGCATCGGCGCTGACTATGATAAGAATAGGTAAGACCACAGGCGTGTTGATCGTAGTTGCGGCATTGGTTCTGGTTATAGCAGTGAGCGGGTGCAGCCGGGCGAGGGAGAAGGCCCGAGTGGCGGAGGCGGGGTATGGCATGGAAGCGCCGTCGGCCGCTCCCCCGAGCGATGAGATGGCTGAAGGCGCCGCCGACAAAGCGAGTGACGTGCAGATTGCCCAGGCGACGATAGCCGCGGGCGCCGTCGGCAATATCACCCGGCGCATCATTAAGACCGGCGAGATGACCCTGGAAGTCAGCGACCTGCCCAAGACCATGGAGGACATCACCAAGCTGGCTGAGAAGGCCGGCGGCTACATATCGGGCCGCGAAGCCTATGAAGACGAGGAAGGCGGCCGCAATGGCAAGGTCACGGTAAGGGTGCCGGCGGAGAAGTTTGCCGAAGTCTTCAAGCAACTCCAAGACTTCGGCAAAGCCTTGCGCTACAGCGAGGACGCCCAGGACGTGACCGAGGAATGGGTGGACCTCGAGGCGCGGATCGCCAACAAGCAGGCCGAGGAGCAAGCGCTGCTGGCCTTGCTGAAGCGCAAGGGCGAGCTGAGCGATATCCTGGAGGTACAGCGCGAGGTCTTCCGGGCCCGCGGCGAGGTCGAGCAACTCCAGGGCCGGATGCGCTATCTCAAGGACCAGGTATCACTGTCCACAATCGAGGTGCACATTGATGAACTGGGGCCTGCCGGCCTGGCCCAGCGCGGCCCGTGGCGCATTGTCTATCACCTGCGGACGGCATGGCACGCCCTGGTCAGAATCGTCGAGTGGCTGGTGTATGCCGTTATCTACGTAGTCATCGCCGGCGTGGTGTTCTGGGGACCAGTGGTGCTTCTGATCTGGTGGATACGGCGGCGGCGCCGGGCGCGACGCTCACAGCAACCTTGATAAACCGGCCGCTGACTGCTATAATTCCCCAGACGTGCTAGCCGGGAATAGAAGATGTAACTATTCACCTGGTAGCACTGGAAGAGCGCACAGGGAAGACAGCAGGTGGCGACTCGCTCCCAAAACTCCATCCTGGAGGACAGGCATCCCTGCCTGTCCATGCCGTTGCTGTTCGGAGAGGCCTCGACAGGCTAGGAAGACGCTGCTGCTTTTTGGTGGCTAGTGAAATTAGGGACTCCTCAGATTGGTCAAA
>CAYMIN010000013.1:0-102687 GCA_964390495.1 uncultured Armatimonadia bacterium | reverse complement strand
GTAGCTCAGTTGGTAGAGCGTCAGCCTTCCAAGCTGAATGTCGCGAGTTCGAATCTCGTCGCCCGCTCCAAGACTGTATTTGAGCGCCCGTAGCTCAGGGGACAGAGCAGCGGCCTTCTAAGCCGCGGGTCGCCCGTTCGAATCGGGCCGGGCGTGCCACAGCATATGGTGGGCGTAGCTCAAGGGTAGAGCACTTGACTGTGGCTCAAGTGGCTGGGGGTTCGAGTCCCCTCGCCCACCCCAGATTCTACCGCCGCATCCAGGCAAGCTGGCAGCTTGCAGCAGGTGGCTATGCGCCTGTAGCTCAGTGGATAAGAGCAACGGACTTCGGATCCGTGGGTCGGGGGTTCGAATCCTCCCAGGCGCGCCATCAACAACCAATGTCAACTGACGATCGCGTGGGCCGGTAGCTTAGCTGGCAGAGCAGGGGACTCTTAATCCCAAGGTCGAAGGTTCGAATCCTTCTCGGCCCACCACCAGAGAAGTGGGCGCTGGTATCGAGGCGCTGCGCTAGCTTGGCCCTGGCGCAGCTCTTGGTCATGTGGCAGAGATGGTGGGCGCGTGATGGAATTGGCATACATGCATGATTTAGGATCATGTGGGGCAACCCATGCGAGTTCGAGTCTCGCCGCGCCCACCAAGCTCGAGCCGGTCACGCCCAACCAGCACTAGTTCTGCGGCGGACCGTCTCACATCGGTAGTGCCCACAAAACGCCCCCCAACGGTAGCCGCAGATACCCGCTGCCGTCTGCCAATCCGGGCGGCGCCAGTGTCTTGAGGCGGAACTGGGACGCGCCATTCAGTGGCGATGACAGGAGCGATTCACTTGCAGGTCCATAAGACACAACTTCCCGGCAGTCGTGTCGAACTGAAGTTGCAGGCTTCGGCGGAAGATGTGGATACAGCATACGGCCAGGTTTTTCAGGAATTGTCGGATCAGGGAGGCATACCCGGCTTCCGTCCCGGCAAGGCGCCGCCGGTGATAATCCGCCGCCGCTATGAGGAGGACATGCTCCGCGAGCTGGCATGGGTGCGCCTGATTGAAGAGCACTATCCAACCATCGTCGAGGATGAGGCCTTGGAGCCGCTCGGCGACCCCAGCTTCCCCGACCTCGAGGATGTGGGTCTCGCCGAGAATAAGCCCGTCGAGTTCAGCGTCACCCTGACGGTGCGCCCGCGGCCCACAATCCAGCAGTACAAGGGCCTGCATATCTTCAAGCCGGCGGTGGAAGTGACCGAAAAGGATATAGAGGCGGCCCTGGAAGGGCTCCGCGAGGCCGAGGCCGAGGCGGTCGAGACTGACCGCGAGCAGGTCGCTGCAGGTGACCTGGTCACTGCCACCTTGACGGCAACGGCCGAGGGTGCCGAGGAGCCGCTGAATCAGGGCGAGCAGGAGTTCGTGGTCGGCAGCGGCCGTTATACACCGCCGATAGACCAGGAGATGATTGACAAGCGCGTCGGCGATACCGTCAGCGTGGAATACCAGTATCCCGAGGACCATGAGGACGCGCAACTGGCCGGCAAGCAGACGACGCTCTCAGCGACGATAGACCAGATCATGGAGCGGAAGCTGCCGCAACTCGATGACGAGTTCGCCGCAACCCAGGGCGATTTCAAGACCCTCGCCGAGCTCACCGAGGCTCTCACCAAGCAGCTAGCTGACAAATTCGACCAAGACGCCCGCGAGGAGGCCGAGAACAACGCTCTGGCCGCCATACTTGCGGACACCGACATTGACCTGCCGGAAAGCCTGGTGGAAGCGGCGGCGGCGGAGAGCTTCGAGAATTTGCAGGCTCAGCTCGAGCGTGACGGGCTGTCTCTGGAGGCCTTCGCCGAGATCGCGCAGATTGAGGAAGATGAGATCCGGGCCAACGAGAGAGTGCGCGCCGAGGCCTCGCTGAAGCTGCATTTCGTCCTTGACGAAATCCGACGACTTGAGGAACTGGAACTCGATGAGGAGGAGTTCGCGGCCGAAGTCGCCCGCTTCGCCGATTCTGCCGGTGTGGATGCAGATTTCATCCAGCAGTCCCTCCAGGTGCAGGAGGGGCTTGAGGAGCAGCTTCGTGAACGCGCGATCCGCAGCAAGGTAATCAACTTCATCGTTGACAGTAGTGAGATTGAAGAGGTGGCGCGCGAGGACTACGAAGAGGTAAAGAAACGAGAGCGCGAAAAACTCGAACAACAAGCCGCCGCCAGGGAAGCCGAGGCGGAGGCCTCAGAAGCCGCCCAGGACCAGGAAACCCAACCGGACGCTGCAGCCGACCAGCGGCAAGCTGAGGCCGAGCCGCAGCCGGAGACAGAGGCTGAGCAAACCGACAGCACCCAGCCCGCTGAAGATACCGAGCAATGAGCGGCTCGCCAATGGCACCAGGAGATGATTAGGAATGTACGTACCCAATGTAATCGAGCAGACACCTCGCGGGGAGCGGCTCTATGACATCTTCAGCCGGCTCTTGCGCGAGCGCATTGTCTTCGTCGGCATACCGATTGATGATACGCTTTCGAGTATGGTAATCGCGCAACTGCTGTTTTTGCAGGGCGAGGACACCACCGAGCCGATTTCCATGTACATCAATTCGCCGGGCGGCTCGGTCACCGCCGGCCTGGCGGTATATGACACGATGCAGTACATCACGCCGGATGTGCACACTTGGTGCGTGGGCATTGCCGGCAGCATGTCGGCTATCCTGCTGGCGGCAGGCGAGCCCGGACATCGCCACGCCCTGCCTCACGCCAAGATGATGATCCACCAACCTTGGTCCTACGGCATTTCCGGCCAGGCCACCGATGTCGCGATCCAGGCCGAGGAGATCATCAATACCCGCAGAATCCTCAACGAAATCCTGGCCAGTCACACCGGACAGGACTTTGCCACCATCGAGCGTGATACCGAGCGCGACTTCTACATGACTGCGGCCTCGGCCAAAGAGTACGGCTTGATTGACGTGATACCCGAAAAGCAGCCCAGCACTGAAGGCGATTAAGCGTCGACAGCACCGTATGTAGAACCCTACTGAGGCGAATTGCTATGGATATCGACGGCTCCAGCGGTGATGAAGGACGGCACCTGCGCTGCTCCTTTTGCGGCCGCGAGAAACCCACTCAGGTCAAGCAACTCATCGCCGGTCCGGGCGTGTATATCTGCAAAGACTGTGTCGCGCTCTGCAACCAGATAATCCGCAACACCGAGCAGCAGAGCCTGGCCGAGGGCCTGGCCGACGAACAGGTCCCGACTCCCCAGCAGATCTACGACCACCTGGGCCAGTACGTGATCGGCCAGGAGCGCGCCCGTCGCGTCGTATCGGTGGCCGTCTATAATCACTTCAAGCGCATCCGTCTCGACTATACGGATCAGGAGGTCGAGCTGGACAAGAGCAATGTCCTGCTGCTCGGCCCGACCGGCTGTGGCAAGACCCTCATCGCCCAGACGCTGGCCAAGCTTCTCGATGTCCCCTTCACCATCGCCGACGCCACCTCGGTGACGGAGGCCGGATATGTCGGCGAGGATGTGGAGAACATCCTTCTGCAACTGTTTCTGGCCGCCGACGGCGACATCGAGCGCACCGAGCGCGGCATCGTCTATATTGATGAGATTGACAAGATCGCCCGCCGTGGCGATAACCCCTCGATAACCCGCGACGTCTCCGGCGAAGGCGTCCAGCAGGCGCTGCTCAAGATACTCGAGGGCACCGTTGCCAATGTCCCGCCCCAGGGCGGCCGCAAACATCCCCAACAGGAGTTTTTGCAGATCAACACCAAGAACATCCTCTTCATCTGCGGCGGCGTCTTCGACGGCCTGGTGGACATTATCAGGGCCCGCACCCACAACCGCGTGATTGGCTTTGGCACACGCTCTGCTGAAAGCGGCGAGCTGACCGACGACCAGTTGCTGGACATGGTGCTGCCCGAAGATGTGACCAAGTTCGGCATGATCCCGGAGTTCGTCGGCCGGCTGGCGATCATAGCACCGCTGGGTCATCTGGACGTGGAAGCCCTCCAGCGCATCCTGGTGGAGCCGAAGAATGCCCTGGTGCGCCAGTACACCAAGCTGATGTCGCTGCTGGATGATGTCGAGTTGGAGTTCAGTGAGGGTGCCGCCCGAGCCATCGCCGAGAAGGCGATCGAGAAGAAGACCGGTGCCCGCGGCCTCCGCACCATCATTGACGAGATCATGCTTGATGTCATGTTCGCGATTCCTTCCGACCCCTCGATAGTCAAGTGCACGATCACCGAAGAGACAGTCCGCGACGGAACCGCGCCGGTAATCGAGCGGGCCGCGACCAAGGAAAAGCGCGAGACTGCTTAAGCCCGATAACTCACAAACGCGTGGGGTGGGCTTTTGAGCCCGAGGCCGTTAGTCGCCGGCCGCTTGCCCATCTAGCCACGACCCGTACAGGCACTCCCCGGCCGCCGGCCCCTTGACACCCAATTCTGCACACCCCTATAATCATAGATAATCCGTGTGCCGTGCGGGCTAGTATGCGACGGCAGCAGTTGTGGACAAGGAGGACCCAGCCGCATGAAAACAGACTCGAATCCGGAGGCTGAAGACAAGCGGGTCCAGCCGGATACGCCGGGTACCGGGACCGATGCCACTGAGGACAAGCAGCAGCCGTGTGTTGCGCCGTCGGTGAAGCCCGGATTCCTCACCAGGGCCTGGCAGGCCTGCTGCGCACCCTTCGCCAATATCAAGCTGCCGACATGGAATCTGCGCCTATTCGCCTGGCTTTTGGGCGTGCTGATCGTCGCGGTTTTCCTGCTGAGCAACTGGGTGCCGATGAGGTTCTACCTCTTTGGCTGCTGGATTGAAGCGCCCCGGGCCTTGTCCATAGTCGTTCTCTTGGCCATCGGCTTCCTGGCCGGATGGCTCTCGCGGTCCCCCCATCGCGAGCAGGAAAGTGAAAGCGAGGAATGAGTTGCTGAGCCGAGCGGTTCACCAGAGACCACGATATGCCGTCAGACCGCTGGTCTGCTTCATGCTCACAGTACCCTTCGCGCTGATCCTCAACAGCGAGAAGGTAGTTGTGACCACCCAGCTTTACCCGGATGGTACGGGTCTGCGGCAGGTGAGCGCGGAAGCCGACACCAACATCTTCCGCAAGCCGCTTGACAAGTGGACGCGCGATGTCGAGGCCGGCGGGACCTGGCAGAAACGCTGGCGGCACGATAGCATCACCAAGTCCACCACCACCATAACCCGCAACTTCATTACCGGACGCATGGACCGCGCCGCCGGCGGTGCCGTACCGGAGATTGTTGACGTATTCCAGAACCCACTTGCCATCTACACCACCTATGCCTGGGCCGAGCAGGTCAAGCTCAAATACCACAGTGAGGCCAACCCCGCGGAGGCGAAGGCCGGCGGGCACTATCTGTTGTATCACGTCATAATGCCCGGCACGGTCACGGGCGCGACTTCCAGGGCGCTTATCAGCGGCGCAGTCGCCCGCGAGGGCAGCATCTCCGGCAGCCACGCCAGCTTGGTCCTCGATGCCAGCGCTTCCGAGCACACAGTCACGGTCACCTCCCGCAAGCTGCGCTGGGGCTATCTGGCGATCGTGTTATACCTAGCGCTGTTTGTGATCTACCGAGGCGGCAGCGTGGTACTGCACCGCATCCGCAGCAGACCCAAACGCATCTGAACCGGGGACATAGACCCTAGGCATTCACAGCCGCGGTGCGATATCGCCGCGGTTTATATTCATGCGTGCGCACTACTACGGAGACAAGCGCCATGATTGACCTACGCAGCGATGTCAAGACCCTCCCCGGCCCGCAGATGTTGGAGGCGATGGTCACTGCCGAGCTCGGCGATGACGTGTCCGAAGAGGACCCGACTGCCAATGCCTTGCAGGCCCGCTGCGCCGAACTTACCGGCAAGCAGGCCGCTCTCTTCGTAACCTCAGGCACCCAGGGCAACCTCGTCAGCGTCTATTCCCTGATCCAGCCCGGGGAGGAGCTGATTTGCCACGAGCTGGCCCACTGCTATCATCACGAGCGCGGCGGCATAGCGGCGGTCTGCGGCGCTCTGGTCAGGCCCTTGCCCGGGCCCTATGGGATGCTGGACCTGGAGATGCTGGCCGATACCCTCAGCTCAGGTGGCTTACATCGCCAGCGCACCGGGGTGGTAACTCTCGAAAACACTCACAACGCCTGCGGGGGTACGGCCCTGACGGCGAAGCAGATGGCGGCTGTGGCGGAGCTGGCTCATGAGCAGGGCGTGCCCGTGCATGTGGACGCGGCCCGCATCTGCAACGCCGCGGCGGCCCTCGGGGTTACGGTTGCCGAGCTCGCCGAGCCGGTTGACACCCTGACGCTGTGCTTCTCCAAGAGTCTGGGAGCGCCGGCGGGCGCGATCGTCTGCGGCTCGGCTGAGTTCATCGCCAAGACGCGCCAGGCCCGCAAGCTATTCGGCGGCGGCATGAGGCAGGTCGGCGTCCTGGCCGCAGCCGCCATCTGGGCCCTCGAGCACAATGTACCCAAGCTGCCCGATGACCACCGCCGCGCCCGCCAGATCGCCGAAACCCTGGCAGGGCTCTCTGGCATTGACCTCGACCTCGCTAGCGTCCAGACCAACATGGTCTATTTCGCAGTCAACCGCGAGGACATCAACGCTTCGCAGCTATGCGAGCGCCTCGCCGAGTATGAAGTCAGGGCAGCGGCTCGCGATCAACACATGATCCGATTCGTTACCCATCTGGACATCAGCGACCGCGACGCCGAGACGGTATGCGCGGCCCTGAGGGAAATCCTCGCCTAGCACGAACCGGCAGTACTAAACGGAATCCTTCCGTCCATCCCCAAGCAAACATAAGGAAAAGGGGCATCCCTTGATGCCAGAGCAGATGCGCGCGCTGGTCTTCGACAAGTCGCAAGATATCTGGGAGGAAAGTCGGGGCTTGCGCAAAGTCCAGGTGGACAGGCCGGTGCTGGACGCAAAGGCCCAGCCGCTCGACGCGGAAATGGTCATCATCAAGGTCATCTATTGCGGCGTGTGCGGCTCCGACCGCGGTATCTGGTTCCGCGATTCCTTCAAGGAGCTGATTCACAGTTCGCTGGAGGCGGAGAACAAGACCCAGAGGATTACCGGCCACGAGCTGCTCGGAGAAATCGTCGAGGTCGGCGGCATCGCTCGCGCCCACTACGGCTGGCAGCCCGGCGACACCGTTTCCGCCGATTCGCACACCATCTGCGGAAAGTGCCGCCAGTGCCTGATCGGTGAGAGCCATGTCTGCACCAACGAGCAGATTACCGGCATCGGCCGCGACGGCTGCTTCGCCGACTATGTCAAGCTGCCGGCATGGGTGCTGTGGCGCACCGACACCGACAGAATCAGGCCGGAAATAGCCTGCCTCCAGGACCCCTTCGGCAACGCGGTGCACGTATGCACGAAAGTTGATCTGCGCGGCAAGAGCCTGGCAGTATTCGGCTGCGGCACCATCGGTCTGTTCGCGATTCTCATCGCCAGAGCCCTCGGCGCCTCGAAGATCATCGGGGTCCAGCCTAGCGAGCGCAACGCCCGCCTCGCCGAGCGGCTCGGTGTGGATAGCATGGTGCGCTTCGAGCGGACCGCTAAAGGCGTCTGGCAAAGCGACCCCGCGGTGGTCGAGCAGGTCCGCGACTTCGGCATCGGCGGCAACGGCGTGGATGTGGCGCTGGAAATGGCCGGCCACAACTCCTCAGTCAACAACGCCGTCCAGTCGGTCCGGCGCGGCGGTGAGGTGGTCCTGTTCGGCCTCAAAGATGGTGACGCTACCATCGAGGACTTCCACGGTATGATCGTCCGCGGCGTCAGCCTCCACAGCGTCATCGGCCGCCAGATCTTCCGCACCTGGGATATTGCCAACAATCTGCTCGAATCTAAGCACAATGACATACAGGAGCAGATTTACGAGGTGATTCTCAATCGCGGCGAGGGCACCATCGTGGACATAGATGACTACCAGGTGGACGACTTCGAGCAGAGGCTTCTGTCGCACCCCAAAATCATAACCAAATGGTGAGGCAGGCTAGCGCCGCGATACAACACTTCGGAGGAGATGAGCAATGTACGGTGCGGTAAGAGAGCTGTTGACCGACGAACTCCAGGCCCTGCGAGCCTCGGGGGTATATAAGCAAGAAAGGAACATCCTCGGGCCTCAAGCGGCCCGCATTAGGGTCAAAGAGGGCGAGGTCATCAACTTCTGCGCCAACAACTACCTGGGCCTGTCCTCCCACCCCAAAGTCATCGAGGCGGCCAAGCGCGGCCTGGAGCAGTGGGGCTATGGCATGTCCTCGGTGCGTTTCATATGCGGCACCCAGCAGATCCACACCCAGCTTGAGCGCAGAATCTCCGATTTCCTGGCCACCGAGGACACGATCCTCTACAGTTCCTGCTTTGATGCCAATACCGGCTTATTCGAGACCATCCTGGGGCCCGAAGATGCGGTGCTCAGCGACCAGCTCAACCATGCCAGCATCATAGACGGCATCCGCCTGTGCAAGGCCGAACGCAAGCGCTTTGCCAATAGTGACATGCAAGCGCTGGAGGAGGCGCTGCAGGAGTGCGCCGACCATCGCATCCGGCTAATCGCCACCGACGGCGTCTTCAGCATGGATGGCTACATCGCCAAGCTTGACGAGATTTGCGCCCTGGCCGAGAAGTACGATGCTCTGGTGATGGTGGACGACTCGCACGCCACCGGCTTCGTCGGCAAGACCGGCAGAGGCACTCCGGAGTATCGAGAGGTCATGGGCCGCGTGGACATCATAACCTCGACCTTGGGCAAGGCGCTGGGCGGAGCCTCCGGCGGCTTCACTAGCGGGCGCAAGGAGATCGTCGAGTTCCTCAGGCAGCGCTCGCGGCCCTACCTGTTTTCCAACACCCTGACTCCCTCGATCGTCATGGCGGCGATGACGGCCATTGACCTAGTTGATGAGACCACCGAGCTGAGGGACCAACTCGAGCAGAACACGATCTACTTCCGCGACGCCATCAGCAGCGCCGGCTTCGAGGTCCGCGAGGGCACTCACCCCATCGTCCCCATCATGCTGGGAGATGCCAAGTTGGCGACTGATATGGCCGATGACCTGCTGGCTGAAGGCATATATGTTATCGGCTTCAGCTATCCGGTGGTACCCGAGGGCGAGGCGCGGATTCGCGTGCAGATATCGGCCGCTCACACGCAGGATGACCTCGACATGGCTATCGAGGCCTTCACTCACGTGGGCGAAAAGTACGGCGTGCTGTGAAATGTCAAGGGCGTGGCTGATTGTGCGGAGCACGCGGCAGAGGCCCAGCCAGTGCTGACCAAAACCTTCCTACACATCCCCAAGATCGGCTCCAAGACCGAGCGGCGCCTCTGGTCCTGCGGCCTCACCGACTGGCACAAGGCCCTGTCGCATACTGACCGGGTGCCGGGCTTTTCCCGCCGCCGCTGGTACGAGGTCTGCAGTCATCTGGGGAGTTCGCTACGCAGTCTCGAGGCCGGCGATCATGCCTACTTTGCCGCTACTCTGCCCAGCGCCGAGCACTGGCGTGCCTACTCCAGCTTCCACAACCGCACCGCCTACCTCGACATCGAGACCACCGGCATGGGGCCGGGGGCGCAGATCACCGTCATCGGCATCTATGACGGCGCCCGCACCGCCACCTACGTCGCCGGTGACAATCTGGCCGAGTTCGCCGAGCATATCAGCCACTTCAATATGCTGGTCACCTTCAACGGTCTCACCTTTGATCTGCCCTATCTGCGGCGGGCGTTTCCCCAAGTGGCCTGGGACCATTTGCATTGCGATCTGCGCTATGCGCTGGGGCGTCTCGGCCTGCACGGTGGCCTCAAGAGCATCGAACGGTCTCTGGGCATCGCTCGAGGCGAGGATATTGAGGGGCTAGCCGGCGATGATGCGGTGCGATTGTGGTACGAGTATCTGGCCGGTAAGGAGGAGAGTCTGGTGCGGCTGGTGGAGTATAACACCGCCGATGTGGAGAATCTGCAGTCGCTGATGGATTACGCCTACACCAGGCTCTCGGCGCAACTGATTGAGGAAGCGGTCTGATGAACTGCAGCACACAAGGAACCGGCGGCTGCGAGGCCTCAGCGGTCGCCCCGGCAGTGTCCGGCTCGACCGGCGCTCTTACCAAGCCGTATGGCATCTTCGCGAGCGCCTTTCTGATGGACCTGGCGGTCGCCTGTATGGGGCTTGCGCTGCAGTTTCTGGCTATCGGCATGGGTGCGATTCCGCGCGTGCTGGGGATGCTGGGGGCTTTCGGCAGCGGCGGATACGCGGTCGTGTGCATGTTGGGCGGCGGGATGGCCGACCGCATCGGGCGCAAGCTCAGCGCCATAATCGGCGTATTCAGCGTGGCAGTGATCTGGCTGCTTTATACCATAGCCCCCGACCCCTACTGGCTGCTGGTGATCGCGCCGTTCGGCGGAGCCGCTCTCGGCATGGTCTGGCCGGCGGTCCAGGCGTGGCTGGCCGAGCGCACCGCCAGCGGACGCCGGGCCCTCAACAGGAATCTCGGGCTCTTCAATGTCTCGTGGTCCACCGGACTGTTGATCGGCCCGCTGGTTGCCGGCTATATTTGGCGCGACGATTTCCCCGCTCTGCCATTCATCCTAGGCGCGGGTATCGCGGCCGTGACAATAGTGGTGCTGCTGCTGACGCCGGGCGGCGGACCCGGTCTGCGCCAGCAGCAACAAAGTGGCGTTGACGAGGCGGCGACCACCGACGAACATACCTGGTGGCCGCTTTTCATGAAGCTGGCCTGGGCGGGCAACTTCTCCAGTTGGTTTGCTGGCGCCACTATCCAGACGATGTTCCCCAAGCTGGGCTTGAGCCCGGAGTTGGCCCTGGGCCACCAACTGGTCGGCATCGTGATATTCTGCTATTGGGCCGCGCTGATGGCCGCCTTCTTCTTGGCCCGCACCACCCAGCGCTGGCAGTTCAAGATCTGGCCCCTGATCATGGCGGAAATCCTTTCACTGCTGGGGATGCTCTTGGCCGGTCTTTACGCCAATTCGGCGGCAGCCTTTTGCATCTGCTTTGCGATATCGGGGACGGCGGCGGGAGTGACTTATGTCAGCAGTCTGTTCTATAGTATTACCGGCCCTCTGGCCAACTGCAGCAGGCGCACCGGATTTCACGAGGCGACGCTGGGCTTGGGCTCGCTGGCCGGCGGGCTTATCAGCGGCGAGGTGGCGACGCGTTGCCTCAACCTCCACGCGCCTTATCTGGCGGTGGCAACGGTCATATTCCTAGTGGTCCTGGTACAGGTGGTGGCCTGGAGCAGCCGGGCTTGGCGCGCTAAACTGAGCCGCCGCGAAGCCGTCTGAGCGCTACGAGGCCTTACGCCGGGCCCAAGGCCGCAGCGAGGCTAGCTCAGCCTGCCGCCTGTCGGCCTTCCCGGCCACAGCGCAGGCCGCTACAGCGCAGGCACTCAGAATCAGCCATACGGCCAGCACGCCGTAGATTACGTAGAGCATGTGGCAGCCGCCTTTCTAACAATCGCCTTCCATCCATCTAGCTATATCGGCCAACACCGGCCACAACTTGAGCAAAGCTCGCGCTTTGTGGAGGTGAGCCGTGACTGCCAGCGCCGGTCAGTTCGACATCCGACCGATGGGACTTGCCGACATCCTCGACAGTTCCATACGCCTGTACCGCCGCAATTTCGGGCCGTTTCTCGGCATTGTCGCCATCGCCTGGATACCGGCTTTGGCGATCCAGCTTTACGCGACCTACTGGTACCTGCGGATTTTCATGGGCGGGCAGGCCTCGGAAGTTGATTTACTGTCCCTGGCCGGCGGGGGAATGATGCTGGGACTGGCCTCCGCCGTGGTCTATTTGGTGGCCGTCCCGCTGGCCCAGGGCGCGCTGATCTGGGCGATCTCAAAGACCTACCTGCAGCAGCCGATCGGCATCACCCAGGCCTATCGCGTGGTGCTGGACAAGCTCGGCCACATCATCCTGGCCATCGTGGTGACCGGGTTGGTCGTCGGCGTCGGGACGCTGGCTTGCCTCATTCCGGGGCTGGTCTTGGGCTTCATGTTCGCCTTCACCATCCCCGAGGTGGTGCTGGGGAATCGCGACGCCATCAGTGCCATGCGGCGGAGTTGGGAGTTGGCCGGCTACGACTTCTGGAAAGTGGTGCTGACGCTGTTAGTGTTGGGCCTGCTGGTGGCAATAATCGGCGGAGCTTTGGGCGCGCCGTTTCAGTTCCTGACCTTGATACCGGTGCCCCAGGACAAGATGATACTGCTCTACACGCTTATCGGCGGCATCCGTGGTCTGATCCAGGTGGTCTTGCAGCCGGTGCAGATCGTCGGGACCATCCTGCTGTATTATGATCTGCGCATCCGCAAAGAAGGCTTCGACATTCAACTGCTGGCTGAAGCGGTGGACAAGGAGGGGGCCGCAGTTGCTGTCCAGCCGCCGCCGAGCTTACTGGCCGAGGATACGCCGCCGCTGCCACCGAAGCTAGACCGCGGCCATGAGCAATGATCAATGCCGCCATTTCTGAAACGACTGTCGAACCATCCGGTGTGAATCAGAGCTATGGAGACATCACAACGACCGGCTGTCCTTTACACTGACGGTGCAGCCCGGGGCAACCCGGGGCCTGCCGGCGCCGGCTTTGTCCTCTGCGACCCGCAGGGAGGCGCACTAACACAGCGGGGCATCCCCTTGGGCGAGGCGACCAACAATGTGGCCGAGTACCGCGCCCTCATCGCCGGCCTGCACGAGGCCAGGGCCATCGGCATCAAGCACCTGTTAGTCCGAACTGACAGCGAGCTGGTGTCCCGTCAACTCAACGGCCGGTATCGCGTCAAGTCCGCCAATCTCCGCCCGCTCTACGAATGGGCCCGGCGTTTGATGCGGCAGTTCGAGACCATCCAGATTCAGCATATACCGCGCGAGGAGAATCTCGAGGCCGACCGCCTGGCCGGCGAGGCCGCCAAGCGTGCGGAGAAAGCCAGCCATGAGCGAGAAAGTTGAGGGCCTCAGGTCCGCCAACTGGATCATTCCCGGTCAGCTCCTGGCTACGGCCCAGCCTAGCGAGGCCGAGATGGCGCGACTGGCCGAGCTGGGCATAACCACTCTCATCGCCCTGCTCGAATCCCCGCCTCCACACGCCGCGGCCCTGCGTCACGGGATCAACTATCAGCACCTGACCTATCATGACATGACCCCGCCTGGGGAGGACCTCATCACGGAGTTCGTAGCCCTGGTCGAGGCGGCGCTTGCCAAAGGTGAGAAGGTGGCGGTGCATTGCATGGCCGGGCTGGGGCGCAGCGGAACCTTGCTAGCCTGTTACCTGGTCCACCGGGGTATGGGCGCTGATCAAGCCATTGCCTACGTACGAGCCCGGCGGCCGGGGTCGGTACAGACGGCAGCTCAGGAGGCGGCCGTCAGGCGCTATGCCGGCCGCCGCAGCAACTAGTGCCAAACCGTCGAACTATGTCGAGGCCGGCGCGTCTAACCAAAAAGAATCTACGCACTTTGATTTGACAGTGACGTGCAGTACTGCTATCATATTATTGGTGCCGTCCGGGGTCGGTGCGACGGAATCGGCAGTTGGGATGCGTTGCCTGTCGGCAGCCTATCGGCAGGCCTTTTAATTTGAGCCAAAGACCCAGAGCCGCCCCCTGAGCAGCGCCTACTTTGACAGCAGGCGTTTTTTGAGCCATTCTAACTCTAATGGTCAATTAGCAGGCCCACAAGGAGCGAGAGAGAAAATGAGTCGTCGGAAGTGGACGAGAGAAAAGATCATCCAGACAATCGAAGACCTGCACACGGCAGGCCACTCCCTCAGCACCCGCAGGATGGCCGAGCTCGGCTACAGCGGCATGGTGACGACCGCCTACAAGGACGAGTTCTTCGGCAGTTGGCGCGATGCTATCAGGGCAGCCGGCCTCGACCCCAAAGAAGTCTGCAAGCGCAAGCGCAAGTGGACGGAAGAACGCATCATTCAGGAGATCCAGCGGCTCCACCGCCAGGGCGAAGACCTTTCTCACAGCGCCGCCAAGCGTAATCACCAGTATCTGGTAGTCGTGGCCGTTGACGACCGCATGTTCGGCAGTTGGCGCAATGCCATTGCCGCCGCCGGCCTCGATTACGAGAGAATCAGCAAGCACCGCTTCTGGAGCAAACAGCGCATCATCGAGGAAATTCAGGAGCTCCACGCCCAAGGTGAGGACCTGAGCCACGAGGCGGCCAAAAACAGTCACGGCGCTTTGGTCTCGGCCGCCAGCAGCAAGCGCTACTTCGGCAGTTGGCGCGCCGCTATCGAAGCCGCCGGCCTTGACTACGCCAAAATCCGGAAAATCAACCGTTGGACGCAGGACAAAATCGTCGCGACCATCCGCAACCTGCACGCTCAGGGCAAGTCGGTCAATAATAGCAACATGCGCCGCATGGGCTACCGCGGGATGATGGAGGCGGCCAGTCGTGAGAGCAATTTCGGCAGTTGGGCTGCCGCTGTCGCCGCTGCCGGCCTTGACTATGACGCGATCCGCAAGTCCTAGTCCGAGCCGACGGCACCCAGTCACCGGCTAGCAGCTCAGGCGTGCTCAGCCGCGATAGGTTGGCGGCATGCGCGGCCTAACCCGGCCACGTGACCTGATGTTTCGCCTGCGCAGTTGACAGCCTCCACGCAAAGCCCACCGGCGTGTGTCTCGGGCTTGCAGCCCGAGGGTGCTGGCGGCATTCGGCCCCATCATCTCGCGCTGTTAGCAATGGACAACCCAACCTAGCATCACCGACCGTGGGAGTACAACTCGTATGGTACAGATGTTTGTCAACAGAGTGGGATTGGACCTAGAGAAACGAGCCTTTGTGGTACTTGCCGATGCCGAGCAGCAACGCTTCCTGCCGATACTCATCGGCCCTTTCGAGGCCCGCGCGATTGCCATGGCCACTCAGGCGCCCGGCGAACGGCCGATGACCCATGAGCTGCTCGGGTCGGTGATCCGAACCACCGGATGTACGCTGACCCGCATCGAGATAATTGACCTCAAGGACCAGGTCTTTTACGCGCTCCTGCGGCTGCAGGCGAGCGATGGCAGCTATGAGGTGGACGCCCGGCCCAGCGATGCCATTGCCCTGGCGCTCTACGCCGACGCCCCCATCTTTGTCGCCGAGGAGGTTCTCGATGGGGCCGTAGTACTCAGCGCCGAAGCCGAGGAAGAAGAGAAAGACCAATTCCGCGACCTGCTTTCCGGACTCTTTTCGGATGATGACGCACCCGACGAAACCAGCTAAGCCGGTCCCCAACAGCATAGGAGGCTCTCCCAAGTGACACAGCCATCCAAGAGGGTTTGGTACGGTATTGCCGTCATCATCGGCCTGGTCGTGATCCAGAAGCTGTTTGTCTTCTACACCGATTACCTATGGTTCCAGTCTCTGGAGCAGGGCCCGGTGTTCATGACCATCCTCAAGTCACGGATACTGCTGGCCGTGCTGTTCGGCGTGATTTTCTTCGTCTGGCTCTACGGCAACGCTCGCCTGGCCCGCAGGCCCTTGCCCAAGGACGTAACTCTCATCGGCAGACGCCTGTTGCCGGACGAAGAGCGCGAGCAGATCGAGCAGTACGCCGACCGCGCCATCCTCATCTTCTGTCTGATCGGTGCGTTGATGGCCGCCGCAGTTGCCGCTGCGCAGTGGCGTGAATGGCTGCAATTCCTCAACGCTGTCCCGTTTCCCGAAGCGCACAACGACCCGCTGTTTGAGAAAAATGCCGGCTTTTATGTCTTTAAGCTCTCGTTCATACTGTACGCGTGGCGCTCGGTCCTGTATGCCATCGTCATTGCCTTGATCGTCAGCGTGCTCATCCACCTGTATCAGGAAGCCATCAGGATAGTTGGTAACATGGTGCAGGCGATACCCCGGGCCCGCATTCACGTGCTTTCGCTCTTGGCTCTGGCATTTTTTGTCAAGATATACTCCTATCGGCTGATGCAGTACAGTCTGGTCTATTCGACCCATGGCAAGGACTTCTTCGGCGCCTCCTACGCGGATGTGCACGCTCGACTGCCGCTGATGACGGTACTGATGATAATGTGCGCTTTGGCCGGCCTTGCCTGTCTGCTGAGTTTCCGCGGCCGCTCGATAACGGTGCCGGGAGGGGCGCTGGCGGCCGTGCTACTGGTGTCAATCCTGGGCGGGTGGGCGTACCCGCTGACCATCCAGAAGCTAATTGTCGGCCCCAACGAGCTCGAGCGCGAGCGGCCCTTCATTGAATACAACATCGAGGCCACGAATCTGGCCTATAAGACCGCCGAGGTGGTTGACAAGCCGCATACCGTTACCTCCGACATGAACTGGGATGACATCAACGACAACGTTCCGACTATCTACAATATCAGGCTCTGGGATCATCGTCCGCTGGAGACCTCCTATCAGCAGATGCAGGCGCTGCGTCAGTACTACCAGTTCGCCGATGTGGACGTTGACCGTTACGCGATTGACGGCGAGACCCGGCAGGTGATGTTGGCGGCCAGGCAGTTGGCCTACGACCGCCTCAGCCCCACCTGGGTCAACCGCCATCTCCTCTACACACACGGCTACGGTCTGGCGATGTCGCCGGTGGCTGAGGTGACCGACAAGGGACAGCCGGTCTATTGGATCAAGGACCTGCCGCCGGTCTCGCCGGCCGGCCTTGATGTCAAACGACCGGCCATCTATTACACGGCCAGTTGGCACCCCAGGCTTATCGAACGAATCGCTCCGCCGGAATTCATCCGCGATGAGGCACAGCAACGAGCGTCGGCGCGCCCGCCTGAAGAGGCTGAAGGAGCCCCAGGACAGCCAAGCGCCGGTCAGGGCGCCCCGCAGCGTCGGCCGGCCGCGGCCCAGTGGCACGGCACAGATCCAGGAAGCACTCCGGTCTTCGTCCTGGGCAATACCAAGGCTAACGAGCTTGACTATCCGCAAGTCAGCGGCGAAGCCGGCGTCGGGGAGGAGAACGTCTATACCCATTACTCCGGGAGCGGCGGCGTGCAGTTGACGGGGTTTTGGCGCAAGCTGGCCTTTGCCATCCGCTTCGGCATCAGCCGCCACTATCAGATACTGTTCACCGACTCCATTACACCCGAAAGCCGCTTGATGATGTACCGCGAGTTGCCGGAGCGGCTCACAGCCCTGGCCCCGTTCCTCATGTATGACCCCGATCCGTATCTGATGCTCGACGACGCCGGCGAGCTGAAGTGGATTTGCGACGCCTACACCGCGTCAAACATGCACCCGTATTCGGCCCGTATCACATGGTCCGGTAACTACGTGCGCAACTCGGTGAAGGTTATTGTTGACGCTTATGAGGGCAGGCCGCAATACTACATCGTGGACCCGCAAGACCCGATGGTGCAGTGCTATCAGAAGATCTTCCCCACTCTGTTTAGGGACTTCAGCCAGATGGAGTCTTCAGTCAAGGACCATCTGCGCTACCCGCAGTTGCTATTCCGCATCCAGGCCGGCATCTACGCCAAGTATCACCAGAAGGACCCGCAGACCTTTTACCAGGCCGAAGACGAGTGGGCGGTCCCGCCGGAAATATATGCCGACAGCTATCGCGAGGTCGAGGCCTACTACCAGGTCATGAAGCTCCCGAGAGAGAAGAAGGAAGAATTCCTGCTTATGCTGCCCCTTGTTCTGGCCAAGTTTGAGCGCAAGAACATGGTGGCATGGATGGCGGCACGTTGTGACGCCGAGAATTACGGCCAACTGATTGTCTATCGCTTCCCCAAAAAGAAACTGGTCTTCGGGCCGATGCAATTTGAGGCACTTGTGGACAATGACCCCAAACTCTCCGAGTTGTTCACCCTATGGGGCCAGAGCGGCTCGCGGGTAATTCGCGGGAATACGCTGGTCATCCCGGTGGCCGACACTCTGCTCTACGTGGAGCCAATCTATCTCGAGTCAACTGACAGCCCGCTGCCTGAGCTGAAGCTGCTAGTGCTTATGCAGGGCGATGAGTCAAACCACAGGCTGGTGTTTGCTCCGACACTGGATGAGGCCCTGACGCAGTTGCTCGGTCGCGACGGTGTGAGGAAGCGCCCTGTGCCAGGCGTCGAGCCGGCAGTCGAGGCGGAGGTTACGCCCACCACGCCGCCAACCGGCGCGCCACTATCCGCCGACCAGCTCGACGCTCTGCGCAGCCTGCTCAAGCAGGCCATTGACCTGGAACAGCAAGCCGAGGCCCACCTCACTCACGGAGACCTCGGCAAATACCGCGAGACCCAGCAGCAGCAGCGGGAACTGCTGGAGAAGGCCCGGCAAGACTTGGAGCAATAAGCCGGCTCAGGCTTGCAGGAAAACACCGTCCCGGGCGACAATTATGATATTGTCGCCCTTTCAGTACCCGGGTAGCTACCACCACAAACGCAGGCACCGCTATGAATAGAGCCATTGACTTGAGCCAACTTGAGGCTGTCATCTTTGATTTCGACGGCACGCTGGCCGAGACCAGGATTGACTTTGCCAAGATGCGCCGCCTGATTATCGAGCTGTTGCAGCGCTGGGGCCTTTGGGAAGAGGGAGCCGACCACGGCAGGTACGTGCTGGACATCATCAAGGCAGGCCGCGAGAAGCTGGGCTCCGACGCCCAGAAAATCGCGCAATTCCAGGCCGAGGCCGACGCGGTCCTCGAGCAGGTCGAGCTGGAGACCTGCGCCACCGCCGAGCCTTTCCCCGGCGTGGTTGAGGCCCTCCGCCAACTCCACCAGCACGGCCTCAAGGTCGGCATTGTCACTAGGAACTGCCGCAACGGAGTGGCCTCGGTGACCTCCCGCCACCATCTCCACCACGACCTGCTGCTGACCCGCGATGATGTCACCCGCGTCAAACCTGACCCGGACCACCTGGCCCAGGCGCTCAAGCGAATCGGTGTCGCGCCGCAGCACGCGGTGATGGTCGGCGACCACATCACCGACGTCCAGGGCGCAGAGGGTCTCGGCGTCATGACCATCGGCGTGCTTACCCAGAAGACCACCCGCCAGGAGTTCGAGCAGATGGGCGCCGATGCGGTATTCCCCGACGTGCCGTCCGTAGTTGCAGCGATAGTCGCCGCGAGGCCGCGATCATGAGCCAAAGTCTGCTGCCGGTCGGCAAGCTGGACGCCGCGACCTTGCGCCGACTGCTGGGAGTGATCCCTTGCAGCGATCCCAGCGTGATTCTAGGGCCGGGCATCGGCCGCGATGTCGCCGTGCTCGACAACGGTGCTGATACCTACCTGCTCGCCAAGGCCGACCCGGTCACCTTCGCCACCGATGCTATCGGCTATTACGTCGTCAACGTCAATGCCAACGACATCGCCACCAGCGGTGGTGCGCCGCGTTGGTTTTTGGCCACCGCGCTGCTGCCCGATAACGCGGCGACCGAGGAGATGGTCGCCGATATATTCGAGCAGATCAGTGCCGCCTGCCAAGAGCTGCAGATTACCCTGGTCGGCGGCCATACCGAAATCACCTATGACCTGGCGCGGCCGATTGTGGTCGGCCAGATGCTCGGCCAGGTGCCCAAAGACCGCCTGATTACGCCGGAGGGCCTGCAGGTTGGTGACGCTATCATTCTCACCAAGCAGGCTCCGGTCGAGGCTACGGCGCTGATCGCTCGAGAGAAGCCCGACGAACTGCGGCAGGCCGGCTTCTCCGAGGCAACGCTGCAGCGCTGTGCGCGGATGCTTTTCGATCCCGGCATATCGGTACTCACCGAGGCCCGGACCGCGATCGCCAACGGCCAGGTCCATGCCATGCACGATCCCACCGAGGGCGGACTGGCGACCGGACTATGGGAGATGGCCGAAGCCGGCGGGGTCGGTCTGAGGATTGACGAAGAGGCGATTCCACTTCTGGAGGAAGCTCGCCACATTTGCAAGCTATTCAGCCTGGACCCACTCGGGCTGATCGCCTCAGGCAGCCTCTTGGTGGCCTGTGCGCCGGAGGATGCTGGGGCGATTGCCGAGGCGCTGCACCAGGCGAAGATAGCGGCCGCCATCATCGGTGAAGCGGTGCCGGCGGACCAGGGCGTCAACTTGCACCGAGGCGGCCGGGCCCACGAGATGCCGCGCTATGACCAGGACGAATTGACCAAGATCATCTGAGGCGCGCCCGCTAACCTCACACGGGCCTCCAATTCAGGAGGGTGCTGATATGATGAATCGCGCACGGGTAGCACAGGCGTTGGTCTTACTGCTGGCATTCGTCGCGGTTGTTGGCAGCGCCTACTGTCTGGCGGCGGATGATGAGCTGGTCTTCGCGGTATTCGGCGACAGCCGCCCCGGCCCGAACTATGAGCGCCTCGGCATCACCCGCCGGCTGGTGGAGAACATGGTGCAGCATAACCCGGCCTTCGTGATCGGCACCGGTGACTACATCGAGGGCAGCACCGATCCCCAGGTCGTCCGCCAGCAATACTACCGCTTCTTCGAGGCCTTGATGCCGCTGAAGATGGCCGGTGACATCCCCGTGGCGTTCAGCACCGGCAACCACGACATCCGGGGGTCCACCGCCAATGCGAGGATATTCGAGGAGTACTTCCAGTCCCGCCGCTACTCCTTCGACCGCGCCAACTGCCATTTCATCATCCTGGACAGCGAGATCCCCGGCCAGGAAGGGACCATCAAGGGGGAGCAGTGGCAGTGGCTGATGGATGACCTGACACAGGCCAAGGATGCCGACTTCATCTTTGTGGCTCTGCACCGACCGCTGTTTCCGGTGGACGGCCACCGCGGCTCCTCCATGGATGTGGACATCCCCTTGCGCGACCGCCTCCACGCCTTGTTTGCCAAGCACAAGGTGAGCGCGGTATTCATGGGCCACGAGCATCTCTATAACCACTCACGGCGCGACGAGATCGACTACTTCATTACGGCTGGGGGAGGAGCACCGCTCTACGCAAAGCCCGAGAACGGCGGATTTTACCATTACCTGCTGGTGACGGTGAAGGCGGGCACCTACGAGGTAGCAGTCTATCCGCTCTCAAGCGTGGATTGAAGCCTCCGCGCCTTTGGCTAGCCGCCCTTGGTATGCCACTCGAAGGGGATTTCGGGGTCGAACGGCTCGCGGCGTAGTTCGTCGGGACTCTCGCGCTCATAGGTCTCGGTGGGGATATTCAGCACCACGGCCAGCTCGCCACCCAGCGCGGCCATGCCGTGCCATACCAGCGGCGGGATCTGGATCAGCACCGGGTTAAGCTCGCCGATGACGATACCTTCCGCCTGGCCGCAAGTGCTACTGGCCGGCCGGTCATCGAACAGGCCGATCTTCGCATTACCCCGCAGGCAGCAGAAGTGGTCCCACTGTTTCTCGTGGCAGTGCCATGCCTTGACGATTCCGGGAAAGCAGGCCGAGATATAGGCCTGGCCGAACTCCATAAACTCCTCATCATCGCGGCGCAGTATCTCCATCACGTATCCGCGCTCGTCAACGTGGCGAGTCAGTGGCTTGATACGTACTCCTTCTATCACCGCCATCACCACCATTTATGGAATCAGCCCGAATGATCCACTGGAACTGCGCAGCTCGGGCATCCTGCCCGAGGTCGTTACCTGGGGCCTAGTTGGCCGGCATTTGCACCCCGATCGCGTGGTATGCGAAATACTTTTGCGCGGCTTTGACGACCTCCTCAGCCGAGATGGAGGCGATTAGCTCCGGAAAATCGCCGTTGAGTTGCGGATCGCCACCGAACAGGGCGTTGAGGTTGATCAACTGCGCCCGCGACAGATAAGTATTGTAGGCCAGCGCGTACTGGTTGGTGAGCTGGTCCTTGGCCGCCTGCAGCTCCTCTTCGCTGAATTGCCCCTGCCGTATCGCCTCCACATGGCCCAGCACCTGCAGCCGCGCGTCCTCGATGAACGCCGGATTGGCCACTACATGCACCGCGATCACCGGCACGCTCATCGGACCGGGAGGGATGACCTGGAAGGCCGGCTGCTCCTCATAGAGGCTGCGCGGCAGCATCAGCCCGAAGCCTCGCTGCAGCATCTGGTCGCTGGTCAGCCGCCCATCGCGGCCCGCCAGCAGCATATACGCGACCTGGCCGGCGGCAAACTCCCGTGTGCCATAGGGCGCCAGGGGCACGCCGATAATCAGCGAGGCATGAGCCATGCCCTCGCCGCTTCCCACCCGCACGACTGACGCCGCGGGCCGGCTCATAGCTCGCCTCACATGCGCCTCGGCGGTCCCCGGATAGTCGCCGAAGGCCTGCTCCGCGATGGCGATGACACGCTCGGCGGGCAGCGCCGACACTACGGTGAGGTAGGCTCGCGACGGAACGTACAGCCGCGCCCGGCAGCCGCTGATGTCCTTGGTAGTCACGCCTGCAATGCCTGTCAGGATCGTTGACACATCATAGGCAAGCGGCGACTTGCCCAGCAGCGCCCGTCTGAACAGCCTAAAGGTCCGCTGGCCGACGGCGTTGAGCGAGCCCTCGTAGGTTTTGACGATGGCGGCCTTGGCCTCCCCAAGCTGCTCGTCAGTGAACTCCTGGGAGCCGAAGAACAGGTCGCCGGTGGTTTGCAGCGCCTCGGACAGCAGTTCGCAGGGCAGCGCCGCCTGGGCCTCGACGTATTCGTCATCAGCCCCGACTGCAAAGCTGCCGCCGGCGCTGACCGCATCGTAGATCTCGGCTAGCTCTCCTGAAGCCGTGACCCGCGCCCTGAGCTTATCGAGCATCAACTGCTGGATGATTTCGGTGATGCCGGCCTGCTGTTCCGGGAAGTCTGCGGCGCTGATGTCCAGCGCCAGATGGCAAGCTGCCAGGTCGGTCAGCGGGTCCACAACCACGCTCAGATGCAGGCCGTTGGCGAGCGTGCGGCGGGTAACCAGGTCCTGCTCGGCGGCCTGTACCTTCAGTGCCGGTGCGATAATCAGCCCTAGTAGAGCCACTGTTGTCAGGAAGCGGCGGGACAAAGCAGCTTCACCTCCCGGGTCGGCGGCGCATCCTTCTCCCGGCGCAGTATCACCAGGCTGTAGCTGTCCGGCTGGAAGACCTTGCGCGCAACCGCCTGGATATCCTCAGCGGTTACTGCATTCACTTGGTCAATGTACTCAATCGCGAACTGGTAGGTGTCAATCCCCTCGTAGAAGCCCATCGAGGTGACCTGGCCGCTGTAGCTTTCGTTGCCGAAGGCGTATTCGGTGCGCAAAAGCAGCTTGGCGCGCGCCAGTTCCTGCTCGCTGATTCTCTCATTTGCCAGCCGCTCAACCTGCTCCAGGATCGTCTTGCGCACTACCGGCTCGTTCTTCTCCAGCACCGCCACCCGAATGATGAACAGTCCGGGATGGCGCTGGGTCAGATAGGTTATATCAACATTGGAGGCCCATTGGTTCTCTTTCACCAGCACCTGCTGAAGCCGGCCCGTTCTCGTCTGCCCCAGGATGATGTAGATCAGGTCGGTCGCGCAGATATCGCGCTTGTCCGGCATCCCCGGCGCATGCCAGGCGTAAGCCAGCGCCGTTATCTCACTGTCCCGCGTGGTGATATGCTTGCGCACCTCGCTCTGGGCCGTCTCCCGAGGCGGCTCGGTCCAGTCTAGGGGCTTGGCCGGATAGTTCGCCACAAGCTGCTGGACCCGATTGCACAGCCAGTCCCGATCAACCCGGCCTGCCACCACCAGCGACATGTTGTTCGGCACGTAGCAGCGGTTATAGAACTCCCGCAGCTTTGCCACCGTCAGCTTACGCACATCCTCGACCGTGCCGCCGATGGGACGCCCATAGGGGTGGTTCGCGAAGGCCAGGTCCCACAGCGCAAACTCCATCGTCCCGGTGGCCCCCTCGGTGATGTCGGCGATCTCACGAGACACCACCTGCTGTTCGTGCACCACCGCCGCCTCATCAAACTCGGCCGCCAACACCGTCTTGATCAGGCGCTCGAGCGCCGTCTCCACGTAATTGCTCGCGACGGTGATGTCCACATGGGTGAAGTCGCGGCCGGTGTGGGCGACCATCCGCCCGCCGATCCCCTCGATATACCCGGCCACCTTAGCTTCGCCGTCGGCCGGCTCGGCCTCGAACAGCAGATGCTCGACCAGATGCGCGGCTCCGACCTGGTCGGCGGCCTCGTGCAAGCTGCCGGCCTTGATATACATCCCCATAGTCACGACCGGCCAGGTGCGCTCCTCCTTGACCACCACCCGCAGGCCGTTGTCCAGGACCTTCAGCTTCACATTAGCGCCGTCGAGCACCGGCGCCGCCTGCACCCCGGCCGCCCATATAACCGCTACGGCAATCCCGATCAGGATGGCAACTCTGCGTGAACTCATCGCTTCTTTCCCTGCTTTTTCTTATTCGATTGAGCTAGCCGATCTCAACATCTGCTTCAGCACCTTGCCGATCGGCGACTTGGGCAACCCATCGGCAAAGCGCACCTGTTTCGGCACCTTGTACGGGGCCAGATGCCGCCGGCAGTGGTCAATAATCTGCTGGGCGCTGGCTTCGGCGCCCTCTCTCAGCACCACATAGGCGGCCACGACTTCGCCGCGCAGCTTGCTGGGTGCGCCCACCACCGCTACCTCCGCCACTTGTGCCATCCCGGCTATGCAATCCTCCACCTCACGTGGATAGACGTTGATGCCGCCGACTATAATCAGGTCCTTCTTGCGGTCCACGATATAGAGGTAGCCGTCTTCATCCAGCTTCCCCATATCGCCGGTTCGCAGCCAGCCGTTGACAAGCGTCTCATTGGTCAGCTCCTCGGCGTTGTGATACCTGGTCATGACATTCGGCCCGCGCACGCAGATCTCGCCGATTGCACCCACAGGCAGCTCGGCCATGTCGTCATCGGCGATCACAGTCTCCACACCCGGCAGCGGCAGCCCGACACTGCCGAGCTTGCGCCGCCCGTCAATCGGGTTCACACTGACCACCGGCGAGGCCTCGGTCGGTCCGTAGCCTTCGATTATCGGCACACCATAGGTCTGCTCGAAGCTGACACACACCTCATCCGGCAAAGCTGCGCCGCCGCTGACGGCGAAGCGCAGCGAGCTCAGGTCATAGCCGCCGGCATCCGTCACCTGCATCATCAGCGCGTACATCGTCGGCACGCCGGCGACCAGGGTGGCGCGGTTCTGTTGGATCGCCTCCACCGTATGCAGCGCCGAGAATCCCGGCAGAAGCACATTGTGGCAGCCGCAGAACATCGGCAGCAACATGGATACCGTCGCCCCGAAGGAATGAAACAGCGGCAGCACGGTGACGAAAACGTCCTCTTCGGATATGCTGATAGCCTGCCGGCAAGCCTCCACATTAGCCAGCAGGTTCCGGTGTGTCAGCACTGCGCCCTTGGGTTTGCCGGTGGTGCCGGAAGTGTAGATGATAACCGCCGGCATCTCGGCGGACACCGCAGCCGGCTCAACCAATGGCTCGGTAGCCTCCATCAGCTCGCCGAAGCAAGCCGCGTCAGGCTCCGGAGTATCGCCGCAAACCACCAGGGCTTCGACCGTGTCAGCCTGTTGCGCCGCGCCGTGGCCGATAGCCGCGAGCTCCTCCGCCACGACCATCGCCTGGGCGCCGACATCGTTGAGGATATAGGCGACCTCCTCGGCCCCCAAGAGAGCCGGTACCGGCACCACAGTGGCCCCGACATGGCTCGCGGCCATGTATGTGAGTACGAACTCGGGGCAATTCGGTATCATGACAGCCAGCCGGCTGCCCTCACCGAGGCCAAGCTCTCTGAAACCGCCGGCCAGGCGACAAGTCTGCTGATGCAGCTCCTGGTAGGTGCTGGTCTGGTCCCCGAAGCTCAGCGCCGGTCGCTCGGCCCAGCAGGCGGCTGCCCGCATGCCCGCCTCAGCGAGACTATTGGCGCTGCTCGGCGACATGGCCTCATCTCTCCACAGCCAGGGGTCAGTTGCTACAATCGGTGACACGCGAACGCAAGCCCGCTCCCAGGAGCCGGGGCTTGCGCCCAGGAGACCTCATTGCGGAATTGGTCAAGGCCAGATGCAGAATACCACGCCGAGGCCTGGCAGGTCAAGCTGGCGCGCCGCGGCAGCTACGTCTGGTCAACATCTGAACGCCTGCCCGACGCCTTGGCCGCCGCCGTGGTTCTCACACCGCGATGCGGGGCTTATTGAGCGCGGGCGTTTTGTGTGGTATATTGACCTGAACAAGCAAGCCGCACTGGGCGTCTGTTGTGAGGCGCGCGCCGTCGGGCTGCAGGTCCGGCCCGGACGGCATTGGAAGCGTAGCGAGATGGGAATATGCCAACCACCGTCGAGCAGGTAATCCAGCGCGTATCAGGCTACTGGCCGGGAGTAGATCGCGAGCTGCTGGTGGATGCCTACGATTTCGCCGCCAAAGCCCACCGTGGCCAGAAGCGCTTGAGCGGCGACCCCTACATAGTCCACCCTCTGGAGGTGGGCGGCGTGCTGGCGGACATCGAGAGCGACCAGATGTCCATCGCCGGCGGCTTCCTCCACGATACCGTTGAAGACACCGACATATCCACCGCTGACATTCAGGAGCGCTTCGGCGATACCGTGGCCGGGCTGGTGGAGGGCGTCACCAATCTACGCAAGCTCGATTTCGCCTCGCATCGCGAAGAGCAGGCACGGAACTTGCGGAAGATGTTTTTGGCAATGGCTGAGGACATCCGCGTGATGCTCATCAAGCTGAGCGACCGGCTGCACAATATGCGGACCCTGGACTACCTGCCGCCGGAGAATCGGCTGCGCACCGCCGAGGAGACGCTGCAGATCTTCGCGCCGCTGTGCCACCGGCTGGGCATCCAGAAGCTGCGAGCCGAGATGGAGGACCTGGCGCTGCGGCACCTGGAGCCGGAGGCCTTCCGCGAGATCGTCCATAAACTCGGCCTGACGCAGCAGGAGCGGCAGAAGATCATCGAGCGGGCGCGGCGGGAGATGGAGCAGCAACTGGCCGAGGGCGGCCTCGCGGCCACCGTGCAGGGCCGCGCCAAACACATCTACAGCATCTACCAGAAGATGAGAAGCCAGAATGTTGACTTCAGCCAACTGCGCGACCTCAACGCCCTGCGCGTGATCGTCAACGATGTCACGCAGTGCTACACGGTACTGGGCATCGTGCATGATTTGTGGGTGCCGGTGCCCGATACCTTCGCCGACCACATCGCCATGCCCAAGTCCAATGAATATCAGTCCCTGCACACCACCGTGCTGGGGCCGGACCATGCGCCGATGGAGCTGCAGATCCGCACCTACGACATGCACCGGACCGCCGAGTATGGTGTGGCCTCGCACTGGCGCTACAAGGAGGGCGAGACCGACCGGCAGCTCGACGAGCAGGTGGCCTGGCTGCGGCAGGTGCTGGAACTAGAAACCGACCTGTCGGAAAGCCACGAGTTCCTGGAGCTTTTGCAGGTGGACCTGTTCAAGGACCAGGTATTCGTCTTCACGCCCGATGGTGATGTGATTGACCTGCCGCGCGGGGCCGGGCCGCTGGACTTCGCCTACCGCATCCACACCGAGGTCGGACACCAGTGCGTGGGAGCGATCGTCAACGGCCAGCAGGTGGGGCTGGACTACGAGCTAAAAAACGGCGACATCGCCAAGATCATCACCTCACCCAGCGGCCAGCCGCGGCACGACTGGCTGCGGCTGGTGCAAAGCTCGCATGCTAAGGCCAAGGTGCGTCGCTACCTGCGCGAGAAGAGCCGGCAGGAGAATATCGCCATCGGCAGCGAGCGGCTGCAGCGGGCGATTGCGCGGCTAAGTCCGGCCGCGCGCGACCAGGTGCAGGCGGTGGACCGGGCCGAAGTCGCGGCGCATCTGGACTACCAGGATGAGGCCTCGCTGCTGGCCGCCATCGGCTACGGCGTCATCGAGGCGCAGACCGTGGTTGACCACATGCTGGAGAAAACGGCCAAGCCCGACAGCCTAGTCGAGGAGGCGCAGCGGCTGCTGCCTACCGAGGTGTCGCCGGAGCAGCTAGCACGCGGGACCGGGCCGCTGCCGGTATCGGCCGGCGGGGTGAATGGGTTCCACTCGCGCATCTCCAAATGCTGCAACCCGCTGCCGGGTGACCCGATCCGCGGCTATATCACGCGGGGGTCGGGGCTGGCGATCCATCGGGCCGACTGCAAGAACCTGGCTTATCGGGCGCAGTTGGAGCCGGAACGGATCGTGGAGCTGACCTGGTCAGCGGGGGATCAAGAGGCTCTCTTTCGGCAGGACATCGAGGTCGTAGCGGTGGACCGGGTCGGGCTGCTGTCACATATCACCGCCATCATCAGTGACGCCGATATCAATATCGCCGTGGCGCGGGCCGAACAAGCCGCCTCGCACCTGGCGCGGCTGGAGCTTACCCTCGAAATCAGCCGCCGCCAGGATCTCGACCATGTGCTGGAGCGCATCGCGCAGCTTATTGACGTGGTCAATGTGCGGCTGCTGAGCGGGAAAGCCACCTCGGGCAGTTAGGGCTGGGCAGGCTGACGCCCCTACGAGGGCAATGGCGTCGGGCTGGAAGCCCGCCCCCCGGGATTCTTGGCAAGGGCACGGCAACGCCAAAGGCGCCTAACCCCCTAACCCCCTTGCCTGGTAGGGAAGGGGGAATCCAAAGAGGGATAGGTGGACGAAGAAAGCCGGAGCTACGGGCATGTCTTTGAGCGAGACACGACAGGTCGGCCTCAGCGCTCGTAGGTTATGCCGATGAACTGCGTGCGACGGGAATCCGCGGTGGTGTTGCCGAAAGTAAGCTGGTACGTCGCGCGCAAACGGTCGCCAATCTTGTAGCCCAAATCCGTGTCCACGTTGTAGCGGAAACGGTCGTCGCGGTAACGCACATCCCCCAGAACGCCCAGCTCGCCTTGTGGATTCAGCCCCCACGACAGCTTGCCCCACTGGCGCTCGTAACTGACCAGCGCACCGATGTCGCCAACCCACGCCTCCGAGGTCTGCAGGTCCTTGGAAACCCCCGCAGTCAGTTCGATGAAGCCGCAATCGTGGCTCTTGCGATACCCGAAAGCAGCTAGGGTGTGCAACTGGTCAAGGCCATGATCGCCTTCAGTCGAGACCAGAAACAGCGGTCGCCACTCGGTCTCGGGCACGTCCTCCCAGAGGTAGCGCCACCAGGTTTTGAGGCGGTCGAACTTGGCGCCGTCGTCGGACCTGGTGTACCTGGAATTGACCTGCAGGGAGAACTGCCGCGGCGCTGGACTGAAGGCCCAGGTTCCGTCCATGGCCCAGGCGGTGTCGGTGCTGCTGCCGGAGTCGCCGCTCTTACTCGTCAGGCTAAGTGTGATCTTCAGCTTCTCGGTTTCCGCCGCGCCGCTGCAGGCGGCCAAGCACAAGCCAAGAGCCAGGGCCAAGAGGGCCGGATTGAGTCGGCAATGCAAGAATACCATCTCCTTGGGCGGTTTTGGTGTGGCGCTAGGCTGGGCCTGTGGGCATGTAGATATTTGGACAAACGAAGCTGCGGACCGTTGTGATTGGAAGTTAGGGTCTAGATAAGTTGGGGGCTGGGATTGGGCGCGGGCCGGTCCTGAGGCAACGGCCCCCTCACCCCCGCCCCCTTTCCCAAAGGGAGAAAGGGCAAAGGCAAAGCAGCAACGGCTGTCGGGCTGGAAAGCCCGACCCACGCGAGATAACGGCTGGGCTGGATTCTCGGCGGAAGCTAGGGCTTCCGCCTCGTATGCGGCCCCTCCAGAAGACTTAAGGATAACGGCTGGGCCAGCCCTCAACGCTTCGCCTTGCGAAGCGTTTTCATCCACTGCTTCGCAGCGGGTACGCCGGCCCCCAAACACGATTCAACGGCAACGACAAGAAGATGCCCAAGAACGTCAACTACGCCGAAGCCGGACTGAGATCGAAAGCACACATGCGATATCGCGACCATCTGCCGGTGTTGAAATCGAGCATATATTCGTCAATCTGCAGGCTGTCTTCGCTCAACTCGTGCAGGTAGAAGCAGAATGGCGACTCGATGAAGGAGCGGGCAGTGAAATAGAGCTGGCCGTTGGCGATGTCCACACGGCCATCGTGCAAATGGCCGTTGAGCACCGGTACGGGGCGGGAATAGCTCTCGATCATCGCGATGGCCTCCGCCGCGGCCGGATAGCTGTAGCCCACTATGTCGGTCGGGTAGATGTAGAAATGCAGCAGGACCGCTGCCGGCGCTCCGGCGGCTCGATCGAGCATGTTCTGCAATTCGTCCAGCCCGGTCGTGAAGATTTCCGGAGGGTCGTAGTCGTCCTCCGGGTGCATGACGCCGCTGTCGAGCACGGCGAAATGGCAGCCGTTGCAGGTGAAGCTGTAGATAGTCTCGCCATAGAACTCCAGATAGCGCTCGCGAGGGCGGTCGTGGTTGCCATAGACCAGATAGACAGGCACTTCATCACTGTCGGGCTGGAACCCCGACCCACGGGATTGAGGGAAAGATGCAGAGCTAGCCTCGGCCAGTAGGTTGCGGAAGCCGTGCTGGTTGGCGAGGCCCTCCTCGTCCCAGCCGACGTTGACCTGGTCGCCCGCATAGACAATGAAGTCAGGCCGCAACTCGGCATGGACCTGCTCCAGAGCCATCGGCAGCATCGTGTCAATCAGCTCGGTCACGCGCGGCTGCTCAGGGAGCTTCTCGACCAATTGCGGCCATGACAGCCGCGGATGGGGCGGAACCACATAATGCACGTCGGCAAAGACTACAAAGCGGCAGCCGGGCTTCGGATTCTTCATCGCTTCCCCTAGTCGAGCTTCCAGTATGTGATGCCATTTTCGACCGGCTCCGGCCATTGGGATTTGGGATGGGACTGCACGCGGTACTTTCCGGCCGCGGTGCGCTCGGCCAGGACCGGATTGACGATGGTGAAGCTGCATGGGCCGGAGATTCCCCAGCCGGGATAGTAGTGCAGCTTGGTCAAAGCGCCGTCGGCCTCGATGGTGATGCCCGCGTCTTCCCGGAGCACGATCAGTGAGCCGCCCTCAGCAAGCGCTTCGATGCGGTCTATCAGGAAGCTCTGCACCAGCTCGTCGCCATAGTGCAGAATCACCGGCACGCCGTTCAGGCTACCGTCAGTGGGCAGGTCGGCGGCGGTCTGGAGGGCGTCGAGTTGGTCGCCGCTCTCTTTGCGCTGGGTAGCGGCAATCAGGCCGGTATAGGCGGGGATGCTGTCGGTGATAGTGAGGTCGCCGGTTTCGAGATAGGCCAGGCCAACGCCGAAGGCACGGGTGATGGCGCCGTCGGGAGCGGTGCGGATGTGGACGGCCCGGCCCCGCACCTGCAGCGGCATGCCCGCTCCCACGGCCAAGATGGCGCTGTCGGCCTGCGGGTCAAAGCAGCTTATGAACAGATCGGTGGTGCCGTCGGCGAGGTTGACCTGCACGCCCGCATCCATGACATCAGCAGTGACCATCTGCAGGGGGGCGACCGAGGCGATTTTGGGCTGCTCGTCCGCGCCCCAGAACTCGTGGACTGCGACAAACAGCGAGCTGTAAGCGCGGTGGCGAACGAAGGTGAAGGGGTTGTAGCCTTTGCGGCGCATGGCCGGCCCGCGGCCCAGATAAAGCCGACTACCCTCAGGCATCAGCAGCCAGTGGCGGCTCTGCTTACCATCCTCGTAGATGAACCGGAAATCGGCTACGGCGGGTAAGGCGGCCACCTTGAGTTGGTCAAGGTACTTGTGTTGGGTGCCCGGCTCATCGGTCAGAGGCAGATCGGTCGCTACGGTACAGGGGAACTCGAGGCAGCCGTGCAGCATCCAATCGTGCTGCTGGCCGCCGCGTACCCGAAAAACGTCCAGCAGATAGATGTGCTGCTCATCTATCTCGATCATCGCCAGAGTGCGGCGGTAGAGGTTGGCGAGGTCGTGGTAGGCCTCCTCGCCCTGGGCTTCCGAGATCTGCACCGGGGCGTACTGGGCGGCGAAGAAACGGAGCTTGCCGTCGGTGAGGCTGTCACCGTGACCGTAGGCCCGGTAGCGCGGATTGGGAAAGGGGAAGGCGTCAACTTCGGTGATCTTGCGGCGGTGGCTGCTGAGGCGGCTCAACTGGTTGGTCTCGTCTATGACGACTGTGTTCTGGCCGGCGGCCATGCTATGCCACTCGCGGGTGGAGACATCGTCCGGGATGGGCCGGTAGCGGGTGGAACTGATCATCTCCTGGCCCTGGCTCCAGGCGATGATATGCAGCGAATCGGAGTGCTCGTGACCGTGCATGCCCGAGAAATGCAAATGGGCCTGCTGCTGGTCGGGGCCCTCGCCCTTGGCCATAATCACATGGCCCATGCAGCCCAAGAGCTTGGGGTTGGAATGAGTCTTGGGCGGCATCCACCAGGCCTGCTGCACAAAGGCGGTATCGTGGATGACCGTGCAGATGCGGTTGGGCAAAGTGACCTTGCCCAGGGAGTCCCACATGCGGCGGAACTGAGTGGCGAACTTCGCGGTGAGGTTGAGATCGTCAAAGCGGGTGCCACCCTGCTTGCTGATAAAGCCCGGGGGATCGGAATAGCCGTTAAGCAGTGCCGGCACGGACCGGGTGATGCCCACGGTAATGTCTTTGTGATAAGATGGACTTCCCTCGTGCCAGAATCCGCTGACATAGAAGCCATAGTGCAAGAGGTTGTCGAGCCACTGGACAACGTGATGGATGTATTCGGGCTCGGGCAGCAGCAGGCCGAATTGGGAATAGCTCCTGAGGTCGTAGTGGTCGAGATTGCCATACTCGGGCACGAAGGTCTCATTGAAATCAATGTGGTGGCGCAACATGCTGGCGATGCTCTCGGGGGAACTGATCTCCTCCATCATGCCACTGTTGTAGATGAGGTCATAGGCGTAAAGCAGGGGGAAGGCGCGGCCGACAAAGCCGGGAATCCAGGCTCCGTAGAAGCCGGTGGCGTCCCAGCGCCACTTGAAGCGCTCATCATCCTGGGAGAAGCGCTTTTCGCCCTCGCGCTCCCTCAGCGGCCACTTGCGAATGACCTGATTGTAGCGGTCGAGAATTATCGCCGCCTGGCGCGCGGCCTGTTTGTCGCCGGTGAGATGATACAGCAGCGCTAGATCGTAAGCATGCTCCTTCATCTCGATGTTGAGCGGGTTGAAGGCGCCCTCTTCGTCCATCAGCCCGCGGAGGCGCGTCTCGGACATGCTATAGTGCTCGGCGGTAGCGGCCTTGAGCATGGCGACGGCGATGTCCAGGCATTCGCGGCTACCGTTGCCCTCGAAGACCTTGATGGCGTTGGTGAGATAGTAGTAGAAGTCGCGGTTATCGGGATTGATGCGGCCGCCGGGCTGGTAGCTAGCCGCTAGCGCCTCCGCGCCCTTGGCAAAATCGCTCTTGCGGGCCTGGTACAGTCCGTCCGGGTCGGCGGTGGTCAATACGTCAAAGGGCGGCTTGGTGAGAAAGGGGCGCTGCTTCGGCTGGGCGGAACCTAGGGCGGACAGACCGGCCAGCGTCACCAAAGAAAGTAACAGGGTCAGGGCGGCTTTGAGCATGGTCATCAGGTCTCCGTTGCGCGGCTCCAAGCAGAGAATGTGACGCCACAAGCGACCAAATAAAAAAACGCAGCCGGTGAGTCTATCCCCGCTGCGCTGTCGTGGTCCTCGGTCATGGTGCTATTCGGCGGCGGCGACCGCGCGCTTGCCCAGCTCCCTGGCCGCGGCCATCACATCTTCCATCTCCGCGACAGCGGCCTTCTTCGCCACCCCGATACAAACATCGCCGAGGTAGTCACAGCGCCAACGCTTGGCCCAGAGAGCAATCGGCTCGGTGACCCACTTGCTCTGGTCCTGACTGGGGTCGCCGTAAGCGCAGACTACGGCCCAGACCTTGCCGGCGAAGCCTTGATTGAGCCACTCGGCCGAATAATAGGCTGACCAGCGGTCCACAAAGCACTTCATCTGGGCCGGAACGCCTTGCCAATAGACGGGGGCGGCCCAGACCAGGACATCGGCCTGCAGGACCTGGCTCATGATCTTGCGCCAGTCATCGTCAGCGCGCAGGTCCACCCGCATACTGAACTCGTCGCAGACCTCGGCGATGGGGCGGATGTTGAAGTCGTCCAGATAGATCTTGGCGGTCTCAGCGCCGGCCTCGGCAGCCCCCTCCAGAAAGGCGTCGGCCAGGCAGTCGGTATTACCGCCCTTGCGGGGGCTACCGATAAGAGCTAGAGCTTTCAAGGAAATCACCTCGGTAGCAAGTTGTCAGATTGCATTGTTGGTGAGTGAGAGGGAATATGTAATAGCGCTGGATGGCAACCGCCTGGGGCTGGAAGCCCGAGCCACGCGTCAGGTGGATTGTCCTGACCGGCTGTCAATGAGAAGCCACAGCCGCCAGTCCTAGATCTCTTTGAGGATTTCGGCCTTGCGGGCGGCGAATTCGTCGTCGGTGATGAGGCCCTTTTCTTTGAGGTCGGCCAGCTTCTCAAGACGCTCCTCAACGCTGGCGCCGGCAGCCGGAGCCTGGGACTGCTGCTGCATGGCCTGCTGCATAGCGCCCATCATCGCCGCGCCCATGCCGGCTCCCGCGCCGAGGCCCATGCCGACACCGGCAGCGCCGCCTCCGCCCTCGGCGCTGGGTATGTCGCCAATCGCCTGGGCAGTGCGGAACTGCATGAAGCGCTGCATGTCGCCGACCGCCCCCATGCCGGAGCGGGCATCAATCATCTCGAGAACGGCCTCGGGCGGCGCAATGGCCTCGATGAGGAAGTCAATCAGCTCGAGGCCGTAGTTGTTGAAGTCCTGGCCGACCCGCGCGCGCATCACCTCGCCGAGCTCGTCGTAGTGCTTGGGCAGGTCCAGTACCGTGTCCATGACCTCGCCGAGCACATCGTTGAGGCGCGCGACGATGAAATCGCGGAGCCAGGAGGCCACCAAGTCGGTGTCGTACATGTGCTGGGTGCCGACCACCTCGTTGACGAAAAGCTGAGAGTCGGCCACGCGGCAAGTATAGGCACCAAAGGCGCGCAGGCGCACCATGTCCAGCTCCGAATCGCGGAATATCACCGGCGAGGCGGTGCCCCACTTGAGATCGGTGAAGGTGCGCATGTTGACGAAATAGACCTCGGCCTGGAAGGGCGTCGCGCCGCCGAAGGGGATGTTAATGATAGCCTGCAGCAGCGGGAGGTTGGCCGTGGTGAGGGTATGGCGTCCCACGCGGAAGACATCCAGCGCCTTGCCGTCGCGGAAGAAGATGGCCTCCTGGCTTTCGCGCACGGTCAACTGGGCACCAAGCTTGACGGTACCGGGCCCATACTCCGGCCAGCGGTGGACAATCTCATTACCGGTCACATCTCGCCATTCGATCACATCTATCGCAGCCATGTTGGGGTCCTCCTAGTAATCGCGAGTCCGTGATTCGGTCAGGATGGTAAGCCTGATCCACGCCGAAGGCTACATTGCCGCCGGCGGCGATCAGGCCGGGAATATCTCGACAAGCGCGCTGTCAAGAGGGTGGCCTTTGAATATCTGGGTGTGGCCGCGGTCTGTGATCGCCAGGGCGATGCCGCCGTCATCCGCCAGATAATAGGCGAACTGGCAGCGGCTGAAGTCGCGTCCGGCAAGCGTCGCCATCTCGCGCTGGACGCCGCCCTGGCGGGCCAAACGGTAGCCCTGGTCACGCAGTTCGGCTGCCGGGTCTTCGGCCTCGGGCTGACCCGGACTAGTCTCGTAGAGGCGCCCCTTTACCCGCGTAATCCAGCGGCGCTGTCGCTGTCCCTTTAACTGCACTTCCCAGACGGCCCAGTTGAGGCCCGGGCTGGCGTACCTGTCAACAGCAACTATCTTCCCGTCCAGCCCGCGCCAGGTAATCTCATCGCCTGCCTTGACGTTTTTGGTGTCGGACATGAAGCCCCCTGCTTGCAGATACGCACCAGAGCGGCCGTGGGCGGCGAAGTCGGCTCAGGCATCGCCGGGGACGACAGAGCTGATGACTTCGTCGCGGTCGTCAAGCATCTGCTCGAAATAGTCCATCTGGGCTTCGAGCTCGGGCAGCAGTTCGTCATAGCCCGCGCTGTCGGCCGCCGCCAGCTCGGCCACCGTAACGTCCATATCGGCAATGTGCTGCATCAGCGACATGTCATAGTCGTACATGCGGTCGAGCTCTTCTTCCCCAATCTTGACTGCGTCGAAAAACCCGGTATAGCCGTAGCTGGCATGGTCAATCCGGTCGTGTAGAGTGGTCATGCGCCTCTGAGTGCGGCCAATCTTGGAGGTGAGCTCAACCTCCGCAGTGCCGCAGTCGCGCATCAGCTTCTCCAGCTTGCCGCGGGTCGCGTCCAGGAGCTTGGCCAGATGATCCCGCAGCAGCCTGTCAGCAGTGCGGCGGATCTCTCGTTCGCGATAGCCGTCGAAGCCGGGAATGGCCTCGGCCAGCTTCTGAAATGCGTTTTCATCGCCTGTAATGCGGTCGCGCATATCTGCCATGTGCCAGCCTGCCTTTCTCAGAGCTGAATTGAGCCGCTAGTTGGGATATTCGCCTCAAGCCGGGGTGTTTCCTGCTGCCAGGGAAAAAAGGGACACCAAAGGCAGGGGCAACACAACGGCAGCCCTCACCCTAGCCTTCTTCCAGGGGGAGAGGGAACAACGGCAACGGCGCGGGCGCACACCGTGCGCCCCTACAATGGCACGAAAAACCACGACAACGGCTGGACCGGCCCCGCCATTACTAACGACACAACCTGTCGCGCTGGAGCTCCAGTCGCCGAAGATTTGCGTGACTGCTCAACAAAACCCCGCCGGTGCGTTGGGCAATAATGCGGCTCGAAGCAAGGGGCGCTTGACGAATCTGAGGCGGTGTACTATACTGGAGACAATCTGAATACTGCTTACGGCGAAGAAGGGGAGGAGTAAGCGGACTCCGCCAGGAACAGAGAGCCGTCGTCGTGCTGAGAGACGGTACCAGCGGACCGCCGAAGGTCGCCCCCGAGCCGTCGGGCCGAACATATAGCAATAGGCCCGACCGGGTGCGCCCGTTATTGCGCCAAAGAGTCCGGTGCAACTCAAGCGTGCGCCGGGAATCTGGGTGGTACCGCAGGAGCTAACAAGCCTCTTGTCCCATTGTGGACACGAGGCTTTTTTGTACCCAACGAGTATCCTATCCGCTTCATGGGCGAGGCCCCTGGCATGGAGATGGCGCCTACCGGAACCTTCTCGATAGTAGCACGTGACGGCGAGACCCGCGACTTGGGAGTGGCCGTGCAGTCCAAGTACTTCGCGGTCGGCAGCGTCGTGCCCTGGGCTGCGGCCGGAGTCGGAGCGGTGGCGACCCAGGCAGCGGTGAATCCCGAATTGGGGCCGGAAGCCCTGCGCTTGCTGGGCACGAGAGTGCCGCCGCAAGAGGCCCTGGAGCAGATATTGGCGGCAGATGAGAGGCCCGAACTGCGCCAGGTGGGAATCATTGACCACCAGAGCCGCACGGCGAATCATACCGGCGGCGAATGTACCCAATGGGCCGGAGGCGTCTGCGGGGAGGATTTCTCGGCCCAGGGCAACATCTTGGCCGGGCCGCAAGTAGTTGAGGCTATGGCCGCAAGCTTCCAGGCCGCAGCGGGACAGGTACTGGGCGAGCGGCTGATGCAGGCCCTGGAAGCAGGCCAGGCCGCCGGCGGTGACACCAGAGGGCAGCAATCGGCGGCTCTGCTAGTCGTCCGTCAGGGCGGCGGCACCGCCGGGCTTACCGACCGGGTAGTGGACCTGCGAGTGGATGACCACCAAGACCCTATCGCGGAACTACGCCGCATATTCGATATGCTCAAGGCCATGCGGGAGTGGTAAGTCGCGGAAGACCTCGGGCTGGAAGCTGAGAATGCTGTCGCATTCTCACCTGACCTGCACGAGACGCAGGTCAGGCCGAGCCACGGGTTTAGTGAGCTATTGGGGTTATGTGAGGTTATGCCTGGGACACGACACTTGGGTGTAGTATAGTGAGTCAGCCGCGCAGTGAAATGACGAACGGAGGCAGGAAGATGAAAAAGCGTAGCGGACCAGTCGTACAAGGCATCAGCCGGGCACCGGCGCGGGCCTTGCTGCACGCCTGCGGCTTCACGCCCCAACAGCTTGCGGATAAGCCCTTCATCGGCATCGCCAATAGCTACAGCGACATCGTGCCAGGGCATGTGGGGATGCAGCGGCTGTTGCGCGGCGTCGAGCTGGGTATCGCCGCCGGTGGCGGAACGCCGATGAGCTTCGGTATTCCTGCCATCTGTGACGGTGTGGCGATGGGCCATGCGGGCATGTTCTACAGCCTGCCCAGCCGGGAACTGATCGCCGATACCGTGGAGAGCATGGCGATCGCGCACGGCTTCGACGGCCTAGTCTTGCTGACCAACTGCGACAAGATCACTCCGGGAATGCTGATGGCGGCGGGGCGGCTGGATATACCGGCCATCGCCATCACCGCCGGGCCGATGCACTCGGGGCGACTGGCCGGCAAGCCGCTGTCGCTGGTGCGGGATACCTTCGAGGCCTTCAGTAAGGCCGAGCGCGGCGTAATCACGGAGGCGGAACTGCACGCTCTGGAAATCGAGGCCTGTCCGGGCGTCGGCTCATGTCAGGGCCTGTACACGGCCAACACGATGGCGTGCGTGACTGAGGCGATGGGCATGAGCCTGGTGGGCTGTGGAACGGCGCTGGCCGGCATGGCCAAGAAGGAGCGGCTGGCCTACGATACGGGTGTGGCTGCCTGCCGGCTGGTGGCGGAGCAGATCAACGCGCGGCAGATCATCAACGAGGCCGCCATCAGGAACGCCATCCGCATGGATATGAGCCTAGGCGGCTCGACCAACTCGTGCCTGCACATCGCAGCCATCGCTTACGAGGCCGGTGTGGACATAAACCTGGAGGTGTTTGACGAGCTATCCAAGCAGACGCCGCAGATAGCTCACCTGCGCCCGGGCGGCGACTATATGATGGAGGACTTCGACTGGGCCGGAGGTATAGCCGGGGCCTTCGCGGTGCTGGCCGAGCTGCTGGATGACAATATCACGGTCTCAGGCAAGACGGTCGCCGAGATCGCCGGCGAGGGCCGTGTGACCGACAGCGATGTGATCCGCTCGCTGGATAGCGCGTATCGGAAAGAGGGTGGTATCGCCGTCCTGCGTGGCAACCTATGCCCGGACGGTGCGGTCGTCAAGCAGTCGGCAGTGTCGGAGAAGATGCGCCAGTTCCGGGGGACGGCAGTGTGCTTCGATTCGGAGGAGGAGGCGCTGGAGGCGATCATGGCCGACGCCATTCCCGACGGCTCCTGGGCGATCATCCGCTACGAGGGCCCGCGAGGCGGCCCGGGGATGCGGGAGATGCTCAACCCGACGGCGACGCTGACGGGCATGGGCAAGGAGGAATCGGTCGGCCTGCTCACCGATGGGCGCTTTTCCGGCGGCACGCGCGGGCCCTGCGTCGGGCATATCTCGCCGGAGGCTGCGGCCGGTGGTGCGCTGGCGCTGGTCCAAGACGGCGATGAGATAGCCATTGACCTGGATGCCCGGAGCCTGGAACTGCTGGTGGATGAGGCAGAGCTGGCCAAGCGTCGCGAGACCTGGCAAGCACCGGAGCCGAAGATCACAACCGGCTGGCTGGCGCGCTATGCACGCTCTGTGCAGTCGGCGGCTTCCGGGGCAGTGATGAAATGAGCCTAGCCGAGGGCTTCGACAGCCGTATGGTGAAGTCCGGCGGTTCGAAGGAGGTAGTACCATGAGTCAGAAGATGATCAACGGTGCTCAGGGCATGCTTGAGGTGTTCGCGGAGGAAGGTGTGGATGTGATCTTCGGATACCCGGGCGGGTCTGTGATACCGATCTATGATGCGCTGTACGATTCGCAGATAAGAAACATCCTGCCGCGTCACGAGCAGGGGGCGGCTCACGCCGCCGACGGCTACGCGCGCTCGACCGGCCGGGTCGGTGTGTGCATGGCTACCAGCGGTCCGGGGGCACTGAACCTGGTCACCGGCCTGGCCAACGCCTACATGGATTCGGTGCCGATGGTGGCGATCACCGGCCAGGTCAAGCGCAATCTGATCGGCAAGGACTCCTTCCAGGAGGCCGACACCACCGGCGTCACCATCCCAGTCACGAAGCATAACTACCTGGTGACGAATCCGGCCGAGCTGGTGGACATCTGCCGGGAGGCGTTCTACCTGGCGCGGACAGGGCGTCCCGGGCCGGTGCTGGTGGATGTGCCGTTTGATGTCAGCATCGGTGAGGTACCCTGGACCGAGCGCAACATCGAGGGGCTGGACGGTTATGAGGAGCCGCAGCCGGTTGATGATGAGCTGATCCGCCAGGCGGCGCAGATGATCGAGGAGGCCAAGCGGCCAATCCTGATGATTGGTGGCGGAGTGGTGGCCTCGGGCGCTGCGGAGAAGCTGATCGAGTTGGCGACCAAGTGCAATCTCGGCGTGATTCATACGCTGATGGGCAAGGGGGCTTTTCCGGAAAGCCACGAGCTCTCGATGGGGATGCCGGGGATGCACGGGATGGCCTACGCTTCGACGGCGCTGCAAAACAGCGACCTGATGATCGTGATCGGGGCGCGGTTTGATGACCGCATTACCGGAGACCTGGAGAAATTCGCGCCGGGGGCGCAGGTGATTCATATTGATATTGACGCGGCTGAGATTGCTAAGCTGCGCCCGGTCAAGGTGGGGATCTGCGCCGATGCCGGAGCTGCTCTGGAGAAACTGGTGGCGGCCTGCAAGTCTCGCGACAAGGGCCCGTGGGAACAGCAGCTTTTCGAGTGGCGACGCACCCACCCGCTAAGCTACCCGATGCCTGATGAGGGCATCGCCCCCCAGTACATAGTCGAGCAGCTCTATGAGCTGACCGGTGGTAGTGCCATAATCGCCACCGAGGTGGGCCAGAATCAGATGTGGGCGGCGCAGTACTACAAACTGGAGAAGCCGCGCCGGTTCTTGAGCTCCGGAGGCCTGGGCACTATGGGCTACGGCTTTCCGGCAGCGATCGGTGCGCAGGTGGGCAACCCGGACGACCTGGTCGTTGACATTGCCGGTGACGGCAGCATCCAGATGAACCAACAGGAGCTGACCACCGCCACCATCAATAAGCTGCCAGTCAAGGTGGTGATTCTCAACAACAGCTACCTGGGTATGGTGCGGCAGTGGCAGGAGCTGTTCTTCGACAACCGGCTCTCGGGCGTGGACCTCACCGGCAACCCGGACTTTGCGCGGATGGCCGAGGCGCACGGAGGCGTAGGCCTGCGCTGCGCCGAGCCGGACAAGGTCCGCGAGACCTTGGAGCAGGGCCTGGAGGTCAAGGATAAGCCGGTGTTCATGGACTTCGTGGTCAACAAGGAAGAGAACGTGTTCCCGTTCATACCGGCCGGCAAGAGCGTTGACGACATTATGATGGAGCAGCCGAAGCAGGAGAAATAACCTGCTGGAGTCCAGCGGGAGCCCAGATTTCGCACTGGGGAAGGTGACGAATATGACCCATACATTGTCAGCACTGGTGAAGAACCGTCCGCGGGTCCTGGCGCGGGTGGCCGGGCTGTTCGCCAGGCGCGATTTCAATATCGAGAGCCTGGCGGTGAGCACCACCGAGGACGCCGCGGTGTCACGTATGACCATCGCCGTGGACGCTTCCGGAACGCCGCTGGAACAGGTGCGCAAGCAGCTCGAGAAACTCCACGATGTGGTCACGGTGATAGACCATACCGAACACGCAGTGGTGGAGCGGGAGTTGTGCATGATCAAGGTCAAAGTGAAGGCGTCCCAACGAGCCGAAGTCGCGGCCCTGGTGGAGATCTTCCGGGGCGATATCATTGACATCGGCAACGGCGCGCTGATCGTGCAGTGCGTCGGCAACTCCGACAAGATTGATGCTTTCATCGAAAACTTCGCCGACTACGGCATCATCGAGCTGGTGCGTACCGGCAAGGTGGTGCTAGCACGCGGCTCCCAGAAAACCTAAGCCGTCACCGGAGGCGAAAGGAGCAGGCAGATCATGTCAGCTTTGCGGAAGGCCATGTGGGTCGTGGGCGTCATGATGATGGGCATTGTAGTCAGCGCCGGACCGGGCACCGCAGAGGGCGCGCCACTGCACTTCGAGGACACCGACCTGACTGAGCCGGAGTTCTTGGACCTGACCATGAATAGCCCGGAGTTCCGCGACCTCAACCTGCGGGACGCTCTGTTCGAGCGGTGCAACTTCACGCACGGAAAGTTCACGAACTGCAGCTTCTCCGAGGTCGGCTTCACGCAGTCAAAGATGCACAAGCCCAGCTTCAGCCAGATGACCTTCGACTACCCATCGTTCCATACCGGTAGCTTCAAGTACGGCCGCTTCGAGCGGATAGACTTCGACGGCACGCGGTTCTATGACTGCGAAATGGACGATATCATCTGGGAATACAGCGAGAGCGATGACCTGCATCTGCTGCGCTGCAGCGGCACGGACTGGTATCTGGAGCGGGTCGAGCTGCGGAATCTGCGGGCCGAGTACCTCACCGCCAAGTACGGGCGTTGGAGCCACTGTGAATTCAGCCAGGGGCGTTTCTCCAACACCGACTTCTCATTCAGCACGATGGAAAACGCGGACCTGCGGCGTACCAGCATTAGATACTCGGACCTTTCCGATGTATCCATCGAGCGCTGCAACATCCGCGGCCTGAAGATAGACGGGGTGAATATCGAGGAACTGTTGCGCCGAGCAGGACACTAGGTATATATTGAGTGACGGCTGCGGCAGGAGGCGGAAGGTGGGCGCGGAATTGAAAGAGATCGTTGATTTGGCCCAGGTGGATGCGGTAATGCTCTATCTGGCTGTCGCTGCGCCGGTGCTGGGGTTGCTGATCGGGGCCATCGCCGGCGGCGTGCAAGGGCGCTTGCTGACGGGCCTGGGCCGCGGCCTGGCGTTCGGGATGCTGGGGCCGATCGTGCTGGTGATGTGGCGACTCTACCGCTACATGGTGCGCTATGACCCGGCAACAGGATATGTGGGACTGCACAAGCTGTCGGTGTTCGTGCTAAATGTCTGCATCTTCGCCGCTGTCGGAATTGCGTTAGGCGCGCTGTATGGCAAACTGATTGGCGGTGCAGGACGGCGACCGGCTGAAGAGGAAGAGAATAGTGCGGAAAGCGTTGGCAGTTAGTCATTAAGGAGGAATCTGGCATGGCTGTTACCATCTACTATGACGATGATGCTGACCTCGGCGTACTCGATGGCAAGAAGATCGCCATCATCGGCTACGGCATCCAGGGCTCGGCGCAGTCAATGTGCTTGCGCGATTCGGGGCTGGATGTGATAGTGTCGGAACTGGAGGGGACGCCCAACTACGAGAAGGCGGTCGCAGACGGCTGGGAGGTATATACCGATGCCGCCGATGCCGCCCAGGAGGCCGACTTGATCCAGATCCTGACCCAGGACCACGTGCAGGCAGCGGTCTATAAGAATCTGATCAAGCCGAATCTGGCCGAGGGCAATGCGCTGATCTTCTCGCACGGGTTCAACATCCACTACAAGCAGATTATGCCGCCGAAGTTCGTGGATGTGTTCATGGTAGCCCCCAAAGGCCCGGGCGCGCTGGTGCGGGAGTGCTATCTGTCCGACACCGGAGTGCCATGCCTGCTGGCGGTGTATCAGGACGCCAGCGGAATGGCGAAGCAGTACGGCCTGGCCTACGCCAAGGCGATCAAGGGCACCAAGGCCGGGCTGATCGAGACCACCTTCGCCGAGGAAACAATCACCGACCTGTTCGGCGAGCAAGTCGTGCTGTGCGGCGGAGTGACCGAACTGATTACGGCGGCTTTCGATACGCTCGTGGAGGGCGGCTATGCGCCCGAAATGGCGTACTTCGAGGTGCTCCACGAACTCAAGCTGATTATGGACCTGGTCTATAACAAGGGCATCATCGGCATGCGGCGCGGAGTGTCCGACACCGCGACTTACGGCGACCTGAGCCGTGGGCCACGGATCATCAACGCCGAGACGCGGGCGGAGATGAGAAAGATCCTGGGCGAAGTGGAGGACGGCTCGTTTGCCAAAGAATGGATCCTCGAGAACCAGGCCGGCCGCACCGTCTTCAACGCGTTACTGGAGAAATCGGCCAACCACCTCATCGAGAAGGTCGGCAAAGAGCTGCGGGCAATGATGCCGTGGATTCGGGACGACTGAGCTAGTGTTGCGTCGCAGAAGCATGGTTATCTCTTAGAGGGCCTCGATACGGCGTCAGAGCAACTTGAGGATGCTCAGTTGGGGAGTTCGGCTCGAACGACCTCGGGCTGGAAGCTGAGAATGCTGTCGCATTGTATGTGTTTAGCGTGGAGCTTGCCGATGGTGACTCGGGCTGCCCTGCGACGTTGCTCAGGGCAGGTCGAGGCACGCGTTTGGTGAGCTATTCGAATTATGTGAAGTTGTTTCTGGGACACGACACTAGTGCATCGCGGACAGTGACTAGTCGGACGTATTGTGTATCAGATAGTCGTGCACGGCCTGGGCGGCTTTGCGGTTCATGCCCGGGACGGCGGCTAATTCTTCCAGTGAGGCGTTGCGCATCGCCTGGAGCGAGGGGAAAGCCTTGAGCAACTCGGCGCGGCGCTTGGGGCCGATGCCCGCGATCTCGTCAAGCTGGGAGCTGCTCATGCTGCGGACGCGCAGGCCCCGGTGATAGGTTATCGCAAAGCGGTGGGCCTCGTTGCGCATCCGCTGCAGGAGGAACTGCCCCCGGGGATGCGACGTCATGTCCAGCGGTGCGCGGCGGCCTCGCACGAAGACCTCTTCCTCAGCCTTAGCCAGACCGGCCAGGGCAATGTCATGCTCGCCCGCCGTCCGGTCCACAACCTGCGCGACAGCACTCACCTGGCCCTTGCCACCATCCACGAGAATCAAGTCAGGCAGCGGTAGGAACTTTTCACCGCCGGCCTGGGCCGCCGCCAGCCGACGCGCCACTACCTCGGCCAGCATCGCATAATCGTCCTGGCCGGCGACGGTGCGAATGCGGAAGCGGCGGTAGGCGGACTTGTCGGGCACCCCGTCAGTAAAGACGACCATCGAGCCGACAGCATGATCGCCCTGCAAGTTGGATACGTCGTAGCACTCAATCCGGCACGGCGGCCGCTCCAGCTCCAGAGCTGCAGCGAGGTCGGCAAGGGCGGCATCACTATCTGCAGCGCGGCTGCGGCCCTGGTGGGCAAGGGCCTCGAGAGCGGTCTTGGCATTGATCTGCGCCAGCTCGATGAGGCGGCGGCGCTCGCCACGCTGAGGGACTGCGAGGTCCACGGGGCCTCCGCGCATCTGTGAGAGCAACTCCTGCCACTCATCTTGTTGTGCCAGCGGTGCGGCGATCAGCACATGGCGGGCGGGGAGGTTGCCGGCACCATAGTGCAGCGTCATCGCCGCCTCGATAATCTCGCCGAGGGAGCGCCCGCCGATATGGGCGAGGCTATAGGTCTCCTGGGTAGTCAGCCGGCCGCCGCGGACGCCCAGCAGCTTGACCAGGGCGCGCTGGTCTTCGGTGGCCGCGCCGAAGATGTCCTGCTCGCGGTTCTCGGCAGCCACCACAAGCTGGTCTTCACCGCTGCGCTCGATGACCTGCAACTTGTCGCGAAGCCGCGCGGCCCGCTCGAAGTCCAGCTCCCGCGCGGCCTGCTCCATTTCCCCCCTGAGCCGCTCGGCAATCTGCTCGGTCTTCCCGTCCAGGAAGTTGATGACCTGCTGGACGACCACGCCGTATTGCTCCTCACTGACCTCCCCCGTGCATGGGCCCAGACAGTGACCGAGATGGTAGTAGAGGCATGGCTTGCCGCTGGGCGTGCCGTCGAGCTTGCGGCGGCATTGGCGCAAGCCGAATAGCTGACTGGCCATGCGGCGGGCGCGCCACATGACACTCGCGGTGGGGTATGGGCCGAAAATCTCGCCGGCACTGAAGCCGTACACCTCGTGGCGCTTGGGATCATGAAAGCCGCGCCGGTACTTGCCGCCGCCTCCGGGTATGCGCACGCGGGCATCACTGGGCAGGTCGCGGATTACCAGCAGGCGCGGGTACTTCTCGGCGGTCAGGCACAGGTAGGGATAGCTCTTGTCATCGCGCAGGCGGATGTTGAAGCGGGGCTGGTGCTGCTTGATGAGGGTGGCTTCCAGGATCAGAGCCTCGGCCTCGGTGCGAGTGATGATATAGTCGAAATCGGCCAGCTTCTCATGCATCACCGGCGCCCAGCCGCCCATCCGCTCGGCATCGCCCCGGACGTGCTGGCGCAGGCGCGCCGCCAAGGAACGGGCCTTGCCAACATAGATGACCTCGCCGGCGCCATCCATGAGCGTGTAGGCGCCGGGCTCGGCCGGGACCTGAGCGAGTTTTTCGAGGAGGTCTTGGTGGTTCATTAGATTGGCCAGTTATCTGCACCTAGACTGTCTGGAAGGTGCCCTCACCCCCGGCCCCTCTCCCACAGGGAGAGGGGGGAAAGGCAACGGCGAGTCGGGCTGCCCTTCGACGTTGCTCCCTGCGACTTCGCTCAGGGCAGGCAGGGCCGTGAGCTTGTCGAACGGAAAAGCCCGACCCACGCGCGGAGTATTCGCAGAGAGCCGCCTGCGCTGAAGCTGGTGCACGCAAGCCCGAGCCGCGTGCATTGTTTGGAAGAAGCTGCGCGATGATGAATCGGGCCGGCTCAGTCGTCCAGCATCTTCTGCAGCTCTTTGATCTCGTCGCGCAGCTCGGCCGCGTGCTCGAAATCCAGTTCCTCCGCAGCCTTGCGCATCTCCACCTCCAACGCAGCAATCACATCGCGCATGTCATCGGTGTCAATTACGGCGGCAGCCTCGGGACTGACCACGCGGCGAGCGCGCTCGGCCACCATAGCCCGGACCGGCTCGCGCACCGCCTTCTTCACCGTGCGCGGCACAATGCCATGAGCCTGGTTATAGGCCTGCTGCTTGGCGCGGCGGCGATTGGTCTCATCAATGGCCGCCTGCATCGCCGGAGTGATCCGGTGGGCGTACATGATCACCTTGCCCTCTTCATGGCGGGCGGCGCGGCCCATGTTCTGCATCAGCGAGGTCTCGGAACGCAGAAAGCCCTCGCGGTCGGCATCGAGGATCGCCATCAGCGAGACCTCCGGCAAATCCAGGCCCTCGCGCAGCAGGTTGATGCCGACCAGCACATCGTAGGCCCCCAGCCGCAGATCACGCAATAGCTCGGTGCGCTCCAGAGTCTCGATGTCGGAATGCAGATAATGGACGCGGATTGACATCTCGGCCAGGTACTCGCAGAGGTCCTCGGCCATCCGCTTGGTCAGGGTGGTGACCAGGACCCGCTGATGCTTGTCCACGCGGGCCTTGATCTCGGCAATCAGGTCGTCAATCTGCCCCTCCGTGGGTCGTACCTCGACCTCGGGATCGAGCAGGCCGGTGGGGCGGATGACACACTCGACGATGCGGTCGGCCCTCTGCTTCTCGTAGAGACCAGGCGTCGCGGAGGTGTAAATGACCTGGTTGACATGCTGCTCCCATTCGCTGAAGGTCAAAGGCCGATTGTCGTAGGCGGAGGGGAGGCGGAAGCCGTGCTCGACAAGGCTGTCCTTGCGCGAGCGGTCGCCCTCATACATGCCCCGAATCTGCGGAATGCTCTGGTGGGATTCATCAACGACGAGCAAGAAGTCGTCGGGGAAATAATCCATGAGCGTGTGAGGTGGCTGGCCGGCTTTGCGGCCGTCAAGGTGCCGGGAGTAGTTCTCGATGCCCTGGCAGTAGCCGATCTCGTGGATCATCTCCAGGTCGTAGTTGGTGCGCTGCTGCAGCCGCTGGGCCTCGAGCAACTTGCCCCGCTGCTCAAACCAGGCGACTCTTTCGGCCAGCTCGCGGCGGACGGTGACCATCGCCTCCTGCAGGTTCTCGGCGGAAGTGACAAAGTGGCTGGTGGGGAACAGCAGCACGCTGTCTTTGGTTTCAACGATCTCGCCGGTAAGCTCGTTGAGGCGGCTGATGCGCTCGAGCCGGTCGCCGAACAGCTCCAGCCGCGTAATCGTGTCCTCGTCAACCGGATGGACCTCGATGACATCACCGCGGACGCGGAAGGTGCCGCGCTCCAGAGCAAGATCGTTGCGGCTGAACTGCATTGTGACTAGCCGGCGGAGGATGGCGTCGCGCTCGATCTGCTGACCGACTCTGAGTTCGAGGGTGATCTGCTTGTACTGCTCGGGCGAGCCGAGGCCGAAAATGCATGAGACCGAGGCGACAACTATGGTATCGCGCCGCGAGGCGACCGAATGGGTAGCGGAATGGCGCATCCGCTCAATCTCCTCGTTGATGTCGGCGTCCTTCTCGATGTAAGTGTCGGTCTCGGGCAGGTAGGCCTCAGGCTGGTAGTAATCGTAATAGCTGATGAAGTACTCGACGGCGTTGTTGGGAAAGAACTCGCGAAACTCCATGCAGAGCTGGCCGGCCAGGGTCTTGTTGTGGGCCAGTACCAGCGTCGGACGCTGTACCGCCTCGATGACCTTGGCAATCACATAGGTCTTGCCGGAGCCGGTGATGCCGAGCAGCACCTGATCGCGCAGGCCCTCGCGGAAGCCCTGGCTGAGCGCGGCGATAGCCTGGGCCTGGTCGCCTTTAGGCTCGTATTCGGATATTACCTCAAAATCAGGCATTTGGCTTCTCCGCGAATGTAAGCGTGGGCAGTGGTGCAAGAGGTATTATAGCAGAAATCGGCGGGGATTTGCGCCAATGGCCGGGGCAGCTAGAAGGTGGTAAAGCCGCCGAACTCCAGGGAGAGCCGGCCGGTCTCTTCGCTGTAAGTGAGACCGACTTCGCGCTGGCCGAAGGTACGGGCGAGGGTGAGCTCCCATTCGTTGTACGAGGAGTCCTGGAAGCTGTAGAGGGTGCCGGCCAGCTCCCAGCGCCAGCGCTGACTCTGGTAGTAGTTGAGGTCGAGGTAAGAGAAAGTGTCCTGGAAGGTGAGATTGTGGCTGCCGAAGGCGTACAAGTACCACTTGTTGCGGCGGGTGCTGAGGTCGAGGCTGAGAATCTGTTCGAGGCCGTCAACGGCCGAATCACCGCTGAAGTACTCGGCGCTGTAACCGAGAGCGATAGTGGAATTGAGGCTGAGGCGGTGGGTGAAGTCGAGGTCGGCACGCAGGCCATCGGCGGTGTAGCCGCTAGTGTCCCAGGAGAAGGTGTTGCGCAGTGCTGGTCGGAGAGTGGTCTTGCGGCCCAGGTCATAAGTGCCCCAGGTGAGTTCGGAAAACAGCCCGCCGCCGAACTCCATAGCACCGGTGGCACTATGATACTCCGGGCCGGCAGTCAAACCAAGGCGATAGGACTTGCGGTCGTCTAAGGCGATGGGGTTGGAGAGCCAGTCGCCGACCAGACCGTAGGCGGCATCGTAGTAGCGCGGATCGTCATAGTAGCCGCGCAGATTGAAGCGGCCCTTGTCAGTGTACCAATAGACGCTGGCATCAGAGAAGATGCTGTGATGATCGGGCATGCTGAAGTTGAGGTAGGAGTTGCCGCCATTCCCGAGGGTGCGCTGGTCCTGCCACTGCAGGCCCCAGCTCGAGCGGGGGAGGCCGGCGACCTCAATCGTGCCCTCGTAATCGTCGGCAAGTGAGCGATACTCGCGCTGCCAGGCCAGTGACCAGCCGCCCCGGGCGGTGGCAACTGAACGTGAGGCGGTGCCATGCTGAAGCTTCACCGCGCCAGTTGTGGTGTCAGTCACGCTGTAGAAGAAGGGGAAGTCGAGAGCCACGCCGCCGTCGGTATCGGCGCTGAACATGTTGTTGTTGGCACTGCCGGTGTAGCCGGGCTCGCCGATAATCCAGTAGGCGGGGAAGCTGAGGATCTTGCTCTGATCAACCCATGCCGAGCCGTGGCGCAGGACTAGCTTCTCGCCGATGAAGTAGGAGATGCTGTCGGCGATGAGCCAGGTCTGGGTCTCGCGGGGATCATAGCTAAATGCGTCTGAGGGCGGCTCCCATTCGGTTGCCAGCGGCTGCAGGTCATAGGCGTCAAAGCAGATGCGCTCGAGGCCGGACTCACCGGCGCCGCGCAAGACTCCCCGGCGAGTGGCGATGTCGAAGTAAAGCTGCTTGCCCGTGAGCTTGCCTTCGCCCTTAGTGATGACAACGCCGGCTTCTTCCAGCGAGAAGGCGCGGATGGAGAAGGCATTGAGGTCAACGTCTATAGTGTCGGTGGCCTGGATGGTCAAGTCGCCAAGCTGGAGGCGGGCCTGGTCGCGGGCCTCAAGCAGACGGTGGTCAACACTGAAGCCGGTCCATTGGCCCTTGATGTGAATGACTCTGGCTACCGGGCGAGCCACCTCGCCCTCGGCCAGGTAGCGGATGGTGACACTGTTGCGGGCGTCGCGAATCCAGGCAGAGATGGTGGCGATGCCGGGGGTGTTGCTGCTGGCGAATACGGTGGCGACGCCGCCGGTAGCGCGCACCTGGAGGCTTTGCTGGCGTGAGACATGGTCCGGCGACAGATAGCCGAGACTGGCACTGACGACGATCTCGACTTCTTCCGTGGCCAACTGTCCGCTCTCGGTGCGGACCTCGATGCGCACCCGGACCTCGGTCTTGTTGTCAGCCGGGGACTGGGGCGGCATGGCGGTAAGCTGGAGGCGGTACTGGGTGCTGCGAGCCACCTGGGCGGAGCTGTGGAGAGTGCCCAGCCCTAGCAGCGCCGCCGCACAAAGCAGTAGTCTGAAGTGTGGATTAAACATTTGGTTTGTGCTGAGAGGTTACTAGAACCCCCGGTCCTGTGAGGGTCTGCGGGGCTGGGAGGCCCGTCCGCGCAGACCACAAACGGTTCCGCCCTCGGGCGCAAAGGCTACCCGGGGGCGGAACAAATGGGCGCCTGCTAAGCTCCGGCGTCAGGTCCGTGTGAAGGCAAATGGCCCTGAGTACGTGTATTTTGAGGTCTGGGAGTTACGATACACAACCCGAACGCGATATTGATAGATATGCCTGCCGGTGAGTGTGTCGGTGTCGGTATATTGTGTCGCGTCAGCGCTGACATTGGCGGAGAGAACACTGAAGCCCCCACCATCAACACTGCGCCCTATCTCGTACTTCAATATGGTCAGTGTCGTGCCGGTTGGCGGGTCCCACACAAGGCGGATATTGGGCTGCAGTTCCTCGGGATACAAGTTAGTGACCGGATTGGGCTGCTCGGCGGCGCTGGGTGGGGCCTCGCTGCTGCGGGAGTTGTTGACGGCAATGATCAGCGCACCAATGGCCAGACCATAGAGCAGCCACTTCCACGACTTGCTCTTTTCCTTGGCAACCGGCCGGTATTCGGTCGGTTCGCCGGCGAGGGTTTTGGCAGCCTTGTAGGCGGCGTCGCGCATCGCCTCGGTGATGAGCGGCGCGTCACTACCCGTGTAGTGGGCGCGCGCCTGGCTGCTGCCGGATACGCCGAAGGCGCGATAGACGGTCGGCTCCTCGACGGCTTCGCCGGTGGCTTCGTCAACATTGCCCTTCACCTGGCAGGCCTGACCGGACAAGATGGTTTTGACCTGCCGCGGCTCTTCCTGAATATCGAATGACTGGACGCTGGCAATGACCACATAGTCCATGCCCAGTACGTTGCCGATGAAAAGCGCGAGGCTGGCCGAGGCGGTTTCGCCGGCTTCCACATCAACCTGGCGCAAACGGCCCTCGGAGACGGCACGCATCACCAGGGCGGAATGGGGCGAGAACCTGCTGGCTGCAAACTGCGGCTGGGCATCAATGGCCATCTCCAAAGAGGCGGTGGCCTTGTAGCCAATACCCGCCTCGCCGCTTTCGCTTTCATCAAGCACCGGGAAAACCAAGACGGAGGCGGCCGGCGGCTTGGCGGCACCGGCGAAGCTGACCGGCAGCAGGGATGTCACCATGCAGAATGCGACTAGGAAGCTGATAGTGCGAGCGGTGCGGCGTTTCCTGATTGCATGCATTGCATCACTTCCCCCTTGCGGGAAGACCTAAGCGTTGTAGAATTACTCCCTAGCTTGGATGTCGGGCCGGAAGCCCGACGCGGGCGACTGGCGAGCCGTGTTGATGGCCCTACTGAGCAATATTGAATGTCCGTAGGATGTTGGCAACCTGCCCGGTTTCGGGGCACCGTGCGGTAACGTGACAGATATAACAGCCGCTCGGCACCGGCGCACCCTTCTGGTTCTGACCGGACCAGACCACACTATTGGTGCCCGCGAGCGAGAGCCGGTCAGAGGCCACGCGTGCCACCGGGACGCCGGATATGTTGCGGATGAGGATGTCAACATTAGCCGGTACGGTGAGACCGTAAGTGATGGCGACCTGTCCGCCGCGAGCCTGCTGGGCGCTGAGGCTGGTCACCATCAGCGTATTAGCGCCACGCTGGCGGACGATAAGCTCAAACACTCGCGTCTCGGCGTCCTGTCTGGTGCGGTAGGTATAGGAACTGGCGGTTCGCATATAGCAGCGCTTGCCGGTGGCCGTATCCACAAGCGTAGGCACCAGGTCGCCGCCCATGGAGGCGAGGTCATCCCAACTGACCGTGACCTCCTGCTCGGCGAGGCCTGTGGACACGGCAAAGCGCCAGGTGGTAGTAGCCGCAAGCGGCCTCATGTCAACCAGCAAGCGCCCGGCCTGGTCAGGCGGCGCGTCGCCACAGAGGAAACTGGCAGTGAGCGCTCTGGCACCAGCGGCGACGGCTACCGGCGGCTGGGGTATGTCGTTGCGGTCATAGCCGACCTTAGCCTCGGAGCAGGTGCCGAAGCTGCGGTTGGTTCTGACCTGCTCGCCGGCGGTTACCGCCAGGTTGACGGCCCAGCCGTCACGGTGCGCGGCAGCGGTTGCGGCGGGCTGCTCAGCGCTCACGGCAGCCGGCGAGAAGAGACTTGGCGGCGGGAACTGGAGAGTTACGGCGTCATAGCACAGCAGCCAGTAGCCTTTGTAGGGATCGAGCAGCGCCTTGGATAGGTCGGTGGACCAGGCATAATCATTGAACAGCGGGTCATATTCGAACACGGTGGGGACCAGCAGCAAGCGGGTATAGGCTTCCCACATCGAGTACTCGCCGCCGGTCGGCCCAATCACGCGGACCTCGTCGAGGCGCAGGGGTATGGTGAAGGGATTACCGATCTGGTTCCATCCCGCCGGCAGACGGATACTGAAGCTGCGCTCGGTGGATACGGGAGTGGCATCACCAGGTAACTCGATGACCTCACGGGCGCGGTTGAGCAGCCAGAAGCCGATGCCCGGCTCGACGTTGGTGGTGCTGGGGTCGGGGAACCAGCGGTATTGGGCGGTACCGGGGTCCCAGCGCACGATGGTGGCATTGCCGCCCGGCTGGAGACTGCCGAGGTCCTGGAATACCCACTCGGCGTCAGTATTGCCGAATTCATAGGGTATCGAGACCATCTCCAGCCCGCGCGGCGACTCGAGGGGATTGAGTACCGGCGTGGCGGGGATGTTGATGGTGCGCTCAAGCACTTTGCCCTGGGGGCCGGTGAACTTGACCGAGTAGCGGCCCGGGCGCGCGGCGGTGGCGCGGATTCTCCAACTGACCCACTTCAGCTCGTTGCGCCGCACCACGCCGACCGATTTGGTGAGGCTCTCCCCCTCCATCAGCTCCAGCCCCATCGGCAAGCGGATACGGACGCTGGCGTCAAGCAACGCCTCGGCCCCGTAGTTGTCCACGTAGGCTGCTATGGGGAAGGGGGAATTGCCGTCAGGATCGCTCAGGTAGTAATCTTCGACGACGTCCGGGGTAGCGGGGTCATCGCCGGTCTGCTGGACGAGTGAGAAAGGAGCATAGACCAAGAAGGCATAGGGGCGGTCATAGTCAGGAGTTGATATGCCGACACCGTAATAGGTGACAAAGCGACACGACTGGCCGGCCGATATCTCTTCGGGGTCCCACTTGACAGCATAGCCCCAGTCTTCGCCGAGGAGCAGGGCTTGGGAATTGGGGGTGAAATAGTACTGTCCGGCCAGCCCCATGTTGCGCATCTGCCCCCAAGCCACCGAATCCGGCAGCCCCGCGCTCTTGCTGGCAGGGCCCGGATCGAAGACCTCAGCGGCATTGACGACACCACGGATCGCCACGAGCGGCGCCATCGGGTCGTCGTATGTGACCCAGGTGTCAGGCAACAGCCAGCCGCCGGAGCTGGCATCGGGCAACTGAGTTTCCCTAGTGATGGTGGTTCCGTCAGCCAGGACGATGGCCTGCCCGTCCTGAACGCTAGCCCCACCGAAGAGGCCGTCAAAGACAATGCGGACGCCGATGCGCTGGCGCTGGGGGCTGGTGTTATAGACGATGTACTCAGCCTGCAAGGTGTCGCCGATGAGGGTGAGGGCCTGGCGCACCTCGATCCATGCGGTCGGGACATCGTCTTCATCAAAGGCAACCGGGAGACGGTAAGTGCCGGTGAGGTCTCTGGTGCCGGCGACGGGCGCGGCGGTCCAGTAGTTGGTGAGGGCGGCCGGTGATTCCTGGGCATCTTGGTTGGCCATCACTTCGTGAATGTCGTAAAAGTAGCCCAAATCTTCGTCGTCCTCAACATCTTCAGCCCGTCGCGGATTGATAGCGATGGTGGTCTTGCTGGTGAATGAGACGCCGGTATCGCCCGCTTGGGCGACGCTGGCGATGTTGCGGTTTTCGTCGCCGACGCGCGTGGGATCACCACCGATGGGAGCTGAGGGCCCGGTCCAAAGCTGGAAGCGGCCGGCGGGGTGGTACATCCAGTCATCGCCGGTTATGGTCAAGGCGGGGTACTCCAACTGCAGCTTGGTCAGCCCGCCGGGGTGGAGAACCGAGACCGTATGGGTGGGCTGCTGGCCAAAGACGGGAGCCAGAGCGACCAGCACCAGCACTAGGGCCCACAGCAATAGCATCTGCCGCGGCAGCTTCCGCTTAAGACTGGTTTGAGGGCGCACGCAACTTCAGCTCCTCTCGAATACCGATGGTTCAGCGGATCTTATCGAAAAGGGCAATCGCCTGTACGGCCTGGCCCTCGGTGGTGCGGGCGGTCAGACGCACCAGGTAGCGGCCATTGGGGACTTTAGCGCCGCTGTGATTGCGGCCATTCCAGGACATCGTTTGGGTCTCGCCGCCCGCGGCCTCGACCGGCGCCAGATTCGCGATCGGGACACCGGCGATGTTGCGGATGTCAGCACTAACGGTGGCGGCGCGGGTCAGCGTGTAAGTAACAGTGACGCCACCATCAGTAGTACTGGCTGTGTTAAGCGATGAGACAGCCAGGCTGCCGGACTGGCCAACGGTAGCGATGATCTTGAAATGGCGGGTCTCCTGGCCGTCGCCGGTCCGGAAGGTATAGCCGCTAGTCGTGCGCATGTAGATGTCGCGATTGGCGTCGAGATCGCTCAGGACCAGCCGGACATTCTGCGGTACCGTGCGGTTAAGCTCGCTCCAGGTCAAGGTGACGGGAGCTTGGGCGAGTGCGGAGGCGACCTCAACATCCCACTCCTGGCGGGCACTCAGGCTGCTGCGCAGATCGCGCACATAATGTCCGGCACGGCTGCCCCAATCGGGCTGGGGCATGTAAAGCGCCAGGCTCTGGGCGATCGCAGGCGGCTCACTGATGTCGAGACCGATGTCGTAGCCCTGGCTGGCTTCGGGGCGTACCCCGATATAGTTGACAGGGTCCTGGTGCTGGCCGCTGACAGCAGAGAGCTTGAGCGTCCACTGGTCCTTGGTCGGGGCGCTAGCTGAGCTGGCGCGAGCGGGCCTGGCGCCGACGCTAGCAGTGATTGCCGGGTTATACATCTCCAGGGTTGCGTCGCGCAAGACATGCACCCAGTAGCCGCGCATGTACTCGAGGACATCTGCGGAGGGATCGGAGGAGAAGCTGTAATAGCCGCCGGTGGCCGTGGAGATGAAGTCGAACAGCACCCCCTCCGTGAGCTCGACATCTTCAGACATCGCTTCGCGGAGGTCATAGCGCTGGCCCTCGGCAATGAAGCTAACCGTACCCCAGTCAACCACCGACTCATAGGGGTTACCGATAAGGTTCCAGCCGCGTGGGGCATCGGTTCCGTAGATGAGCTTGATCTGGTACGAGTCGATGCCGATCAGGGGGCCGGCGGCGCCGGTGTTGAGGGTGCACTGTTTGGGCAGGCGCACGAAATATCCGAGGCCGGCAGGCGGGTCGCTGACTATGGCATTAGTGCCGCGGGCATCCGGCGGGTCGAAGGTGGCATATTCGTCCATGTAGATATGGTACTTGACCGGCCGGGCGTCGCTGGGTACCCAGCGTGCCAACTGCAACTGGTCGTATGGGATGCCGAATACCACTGAGGGGTCGGCAGCGGCCAGACCCGGGTAGGGCAAGCTGATCAGGTGCAACCCGGCGTCAATTGAGGGCGCAGTGACGCGGAAATTGCTTACCGCGGTGGTGGCGGCATTGCCGTCATAGTCCTGCGCATCAATGGTCAAGGTGTGGCGACTGCGAGTGAGCGCGGCCTCAGGCGGGACCGTATATGTGAGCAAGCCGTTGCTGGGCACATAATTCCACGCGACCAGGTTCCCGTCCAGTTCGACTTCGATTGTGGACTGGTCCACGCCGCTGCCGATATCGGTAATAGTGGCGACTATCGTTGGGGTGGCGTCAGTGATGGTGCTGCCATTGTGCGGGAAGCTGATGCCAATCTCCGGAGGGATAGTGTCGGTGCCGACCCGCAGTCTCAGCCGACCGTAACCGTAAGTGTTGTCGGGTAGCCTCTGGCCGGTGGACGGGTCGGTTACCAGCATGTCTTTGACGGCCAGATTCTGCAGGATAGTGGTGAGCATCGCCGGGGTCCTGGTGCTGTCCTCAGAGAGCAGCAAGGCGGCGCCGCCGGCGACGTGCGGTGCTGCCGCCGAGGTTCCGGCGAACGGATCATAGGCCGTGCCGACCAGGCTGGTGGTGACGTAATCGGGTCCGCATAGATCGGGCTTGAGCAGCCCGCTAAGTGAGGGGCCGCGGGAGCTGTATTGCTCGATTGCATCTATCGGCAGCACCGCATCACCCTCGATAATGCGCAGGGAGCCGCGGGTCGCGCCCACGGTGAAGGCACCGGCGGCTTCGGCGGGAACCGGCAGACTATGTTCGGGTACTCGGTGTATGCTCTCCACATCAACATCGGGAAGGAAGAGCTGGAAACGATCATTGGCAGGGATTACGTCGGGTGACATGCGCTCAATACGCAGGGAATAGTTCGCCGTCTCAGGCACGTACGCCACCAGCACCTCGTCCGGCGGGTCGTCGCCGTTCTGGGTCACCGCGGACCTGGTGACCTCCGTGCCGCCGGCGTCGAAGAGCACCAAGTCATAATCGTGGTTGGTGGTGTCGCCGGCGGTTTGATACCAACTGAGGAAGGCCTGGAAAGTGCCGCGCGACAGGCTCAGGTCCATGTCCTCGTGACCGAAGCCCCACTCGTGGAAGCGATTGCCGTTGCGATCGGTCCAGTCACCTTCGTAGTGGCGCTGGGCGTGATTACCGGCGGCATTCACCCAGAAAACGCCCGAGGCCCGCGCGACATTCACCTTCTGCGATACCGAATGAGTGCCGTCGTAGGGGCCATCGAAGGACCCTAGCGACATAACCGCAACGCCAAAAGCGTTGTCGCGCACGTAGTTGATAGCCTGCTCGATGGCGAGGTTGGTGTCAACTGCAAGCAGATAGATCTCGGCCTCGGGAGCCATGTCGGCGACTACCTCGGCCACGGCTGTGCCGTGCTGCGAGCCACCCATTCCGCCGCCGCTGCTGAATGATATCGTGCGCCCGGAGCCCTCACCGACGCCCGGGATCTCCGCTTCGTCGTAGCCGCCAAAGCCCGTATCTATGACCGCCACCTTGACGCCGGAGCCGGTGATGCTATTGGTGTGCATGGCAGTGGCGGCCGTGAGTTGGACGCCCTCGGAAGAGGCCCCCCCGTAGCCCTGGAGCGGCACCGGGCAGCGCGGTAGGCGGATCTGGGCCACCTCGAGCAACTCAGCAACAGCATTGAGGGAGCCGGCAGGCAGCCAAGCCTGGACGCGGTTGCCTGAGCGAATCTCCACGCGGCCACCGTAGGCAGCCAGATTGGTGGAGAAGGCTGCCAAAGAAGTGCGGAAGATGATCTCAACCTGCACCAACCCGCCCTGGATACGCACCAGGGGGCTGACAGCGGCCGGCGCGGTGTGACCCGAGGCCGCCGCAGCAGCAACTGCGCGCAGCGGTCCGGCCAGATCGTCGGAGACCTGGGGGGCTGCCTGGGTCGCTGCACCACCCGCCAAGAGCAGGGCGACCAGGGCGATTGCGAAGGCAGTTCGCAGGCGAGTTTTTGCAGGGCGGCCATGATGCCTCAACGGGATTCCTCCTCCCCACTGTAAGGCGCCGGTGCAGGCCCTGCGCAGTACAGTGCGGTGGCATCAGATATGTTATGTAGATATTATGACTGGTTCTCTACAGTACGCCAGTTGAGCCCGGCCGCGCCGGCGGCACCTGGATGCCGGAGCCGATAAGCTGGCCGGCGGTGATGTCGTAGTAGGCCTTCAGGAACTCGGCCCACCCGGTTTCATCAGCCAGACGATAAGTGCTGCCATAGTGTGTCGGGACCGGTTCCCACGTGGCCGGGAAGAAGATTCCCAGATTCCCCACATGGGCCTCTGCGTTCGCCGTCCGACGGCCGGGCCGCGGGACCATCGCGCGCTCCAGGCTTAGCTCGAATTCGCCGGCACACTCAGCGACTTGCCTGCTGCCGGCCACCCGGTGCAGCACATGGGCCAGATAGAGCAGGTCGCACATCTCGTCCCTATATCCCCAGTTCGGACTGCGGCTGCGTATCAGACGCAGGACCGGCGCATTGGCGCGCACATCCGCGCTCAAGGCCTCGACTAAAGCCGTCAAGTGCGCTGTGACATCAGCCGCCGCCCGTAAATCAAACCCGACAAGTGCGTGCTCGTATTCGCCATACAGGACCTGGACGGCGGCATAGCCGTCCTCGCAGCCGCTCAATCGCGGCAGCAGTTGGGCCCAGGGCAAACCCGGACTGGCCACCCGGTCGGGCGAGGCCACCAGGTAATTGGCCGTCTGCCGCAGGCTGTAGGCCACCTCAAGGCTGGCGGCGTAGCAGGCCTGCAGAGATACCAGCTCGATGGGCCGGTCCGCAGGTTGCGTTTCGGCCAGGGCGGCGGACAGCTCAGCGATGCTCAAGGTATCGCTACTGCCACCATCAAAGGCCACGCCACTAAGCTGCGGCGCGAGGGTGGCCAGACCGGAACCGTGCCCCATGACGATGAGCAGATAGCGGTCCGCCGCGAGACTGCGGCGCGCCCACTGCAAGAACTCCGTCAGGGCCGGCTGGGCACCCATATTGACAACCCCCAGCGGCTGGTATTTGCAGCGCTTACCGGGGACGGCCAGCCACCTGGCGCAGAGGTGTGGCCCGTCAATCTGCACGGCGGCGGCGCAGTAGCCCTCGGCGGCGGCTTCGATTAGGGTCTGCCAATAGGCCGCGGCTTCCTGCTCCAGGCCGCCCTGCCCGCTGAGGTATGCCATCACAGCCCACTTGGGGCGTGCAGCGGCGAACGCATTGTCAAGGAACAGCAGTGACCCGACAACAACTGCGACGAATCCGATTGCCGCCTGTCGGGGCGGCCATAGCCATTGCATGTCGGCTCCGCGTCAGCGGCCAACACCACCACGTTTGACCCGCCAGAAGCCGGGCTTGTGGGTGGCCGGTTTGGCGTTGTCTTGTTTAGCCTCCAAGGGGCCGGGAGGCTGTACGACGGTATGGAACTCCCGCATCTGGCTGTACAGGTAGCCGACTTTGTTCAGGTCCTGGTTACGCGGGTCGGCGGCGTCGCCGCTAGCGCGGGCCCCGACACGCCAGTAGTAGGTGGTGTCGGGAGTAAGCCCGGCAGCCGGGTTAGCGACGCTGAATGATGTGCTCATGGTCGCGGCGCCACCGCTGGCACGGAGTTCGGGGCTTTCCCAGTAGCGTCCGCCTCTGCCGTTGGGATCGGTAGGCCCAAAGAGCTCGACCTTGTACAGGTCCGCACCGGTGGTCACCTGCCAGGTGAAGCGGACATTGGAGACATCCTGGTTAGGAGCGCCGTGAGTGGGACTGGAAAGCTGAGGCGGCAAGAAGTATGTAACCGGTCCGAAATGGTTGCTGGCCTCGGACAAGCCGGAGCCGCCTTCGACCTCGAGCTCAAAAGTCGGCTCCACCGGCTCTTCCGCCTGCTGGGGGGTTATCGGCGGGTTGTACCCCGGCGGGCGCAGCGGCTCAATAATTCTGCGCACGGTGTAGTAGTACCTGGTGCCCGGGCTCATCGGCAGGTGGTTCCAGGAGGCGGTAACGTCGGCTTCTTCCTGTTCGCCTTCTTCGACGAAATAGAAGTATGTGAACTCAAAGTCCTCAATGTACTCGGTGAGATTGGGGTCGTCACTGTAGCGGTTGGAGGGCAGATCCTTGATCTCGATGACGTCAATCATGTTGTAAGGGGTCGGGGGGAAGTAAGGGCTGTTGCCCCGATAGATAACCCAGCCGTGGGTTCTCTCGCGCTCGGTATTGCTGCTGTGCAACTCCAGAACCACGGTGGGGTCGGCTCCGCAGGTGGCCTGAGAGAGGTTGCCTTTGAGCACAGAGCCACTGGCGATGGAAGTGCCAGTACCCACCGCGTAGATGCCGACGAGTAGGGCGATAGCGGCGACGGCCTGGGTGAGGCTCTTTCTGGACTTGGCCCGGTGTTCGGCCTTCTTGCGCACCGGCGGCTTGTAGAGCTTATAGACCCGGTCGCCGGTCTGAGGGGTCGAGCCATCAACAACACCAGCCCACGCCATATCCGTGTACACTTCGCCGACGGAGATTGTGCCAACGCGGCGCATGACTACCTTTTCCAGGTCCGCGGACCACGTGGGACGCATTACCAGTAACTCACTGCCGACCTCAATACCGTCCCCGATGCCGAGGCCGATGTTGACTTGTCCACGGTCGGTAACGAGGTCCACATGGCCGCGGCGAACGCGCCCGGCCAACATCTGGTTGACGGCGGCCTCGGCGGCGGCGCGCATGGCGTCGTTGACCACCTTGGTGATGTCACCGCTCCAGCCGGGTATCGGGCTGGTGCTTGCAGTTGCCAAAGCGCCGTCGAGGAAGTCCTGAACGTTGACGCTGAGCATCTTAATCTCCATGCTGCAGCGGGCCTGGCCGCTGTCTTTCTTGACAGAGAGTTCAGTGATGGTACCGGTAAGGACTTTCTCGACCCTCAGCGCCTCGCCAAGCCTGACCTGCTCGCCCTTGGTGACCGGCGACTGGATGCCGAGCGCGGCCATCTCGCGGTTGAGGTCGAGGGTGGAGGTGACCACGAACTCTCGTGAGTCCTCGAGGGAGAGCGCGACGGCCGCGGCCGCTTTGTCCGGCAGCAGAGGGTCATCGAGGCCGGTGGCATTGGTGAAGGGCAAGACCACACAGGAGGTGACGGTCCGTCCCACACCTGATGACATCGTTCCCTGGCCGAAGGATATGCCGCAGGGAAGGATTATCGCTGTGATCAGGAAGTAAACCAGCTTGCGGACTAGCGAACTTCTTCGGATGTGCTGCATCGAGATAGCTCTCCCTCCGACGCAGAAATGGTATGGACCACTACTGCCACTGAGGCAGTATAACATACGTGATTTGGTCTGTAAAAGCCCCCCGGGACTCAACGGCACCAACTGGTGAAGAGCATCGCGGCTGATTCGCCGCGTTAGTGCGGCCGGTTAACGAGTTATCGCCATCTGGGTCAGAGCCTGGGCCTGCTGACCGTCGTCGGTGCGGGCGGTGATGCGGACCAGATAGCGGCCATTGGGCACCTTGACGCCGGCATTGTTGCGGCCATGCCAGGCCACCGACTGCAGACCGGCGGTCTGGGTCTGCTCCTCGAGCACGCGGCTGATGAGACGACCACTGATATTGTACACATCAATGCTGACTTGAGCGTTGCGCGACAGGGTGTAGCTGACAGTGGCCGCGGCGGGTGTGGTGGAGGCGGCTGCGGCAGTTATCGCCAACTGGCCGACACCCGCCGCTGAGGTGCTCACCCGCAGTCTGCGGTTGGTGCCGTCCGCCGCGAAGCTATAAGCGCGGTTGGTGCGCATGTATAGCCGCTTGCCGGTGGCCAGATCGGTCAAAATCGGCTGTGTCGCCGGCGGCAGGCCGGACATGTCGGGCCAGGATATCTCAATCGGCTGGCCGCTGAGGTTGGTCTGCACCTCCAGGTCCCACTGCTGTTGACTGGACTGCTGACTACGGATGTCAACTGCCATATCCGGACCACTAGCGCCCCCTAGTGACAGATAGACATAGCCACCACTAATCGGCACCGGCGGCTTGGCCTGGTCGAGACCGGGATCGAAATCGTCGGAGGCGCCGGCAGCGGTGCCCAAATAGGCTGCGGTGTCCTGCAGGCCGGCAACGGTAGCCGTGGTCTGCAACTGTAACAGCCAACCATCGGCAGGCACGGGTACAGCCGGTGCCGCGGCCTGGGTGCCTACCGCCATTGTATCCGTGCTTTCATCAATGACCAACTTGCAGGGATCGTTGGCGTAGAGCCAGTAGCCGACATAGGGCGTCAAGGCAGAGACGATGCGGTAGCCGCCCAGCATATAGGCGAACAGGCCGGAGCCGAGCAGATTCTGGGCCAGGGCCTCCTGGACCGAGTACAGAGTGCCGTTCTGGGCGCGGATATTGGTTGCGTAGAAGTCGATAGTGGATAGGAACGGGTCCCCAATCAGGTTCCAGCCGGCAAGTAGTGAGATCTGGTGAACGGTTAGGGGCGGGGTGCCCTCCTGAGCCAGGTCGGCGGGACTCGCCAGATTCAGCCAGTAGCCGGTGCCGAGGCGGAAGCGGTCGGCAGGGGCGTTGGGATAAATGCGGTAGCGGGCGGTGCTGGTCTCCCAAGTCGCCATGAGGAACTGGCTAGCGGGAATCCCGAGCAAGTTGGCCGGGTCTTTGTCGCTCTGGCCACTGCTGAAGTCCCAGGGCAGCGAGATGAGCTGCAGGCCCTGGGGGAAGACGTGCAGGCTTTCCAGCACGAAGCTGACGCCGGTGATGGTCTCACCACTGACGACGGTGACAACGCGCTGGTCGGGCTGTGGGTCGTAGCCGGAGACGACCGGCTGGACAGTGACCTCGCCGGCGGGCACGTCAGGTATAAAGTAATTGTACGACGGCGTACCGTCGCCGGGGTCGGTGAACTGATCGCTGGTATAGCCTGTGGCTCTGACAGTGCCGCCGGAGAGAACTCTGATGAGCACGTCACCAACGGGTTGGCCGGTGGTAGCGGAGGTGACCTTGCCGGAGACAGCGCCGTCGGCCACGCGGTTGAGGGCGATGTCGAGATGTGTGGTCTCCTGAGAGACCACCACAACGCCCTGCAGGGTCGAGGCTTCGTAGCCGGCGGAGGCGGCGCGCACCTGGTAGTCGCCGGCAGGCAAAGGAATATTGACGATGCCGGACGGGCCGGTCATGGGAGCAGGCACAACCACCTGCTGGCCATTCTCGTCAAGCACCTGAATGGTGGCATTCTCAATGTCGTCGCCAGTGTCGGCGGCGGTGACATGGACCTCAAGAGCTCCGGCGGCAGCGCCGAGCACAAAGGCAAGGTTGGCGCTGTCGCCCGGGGTGACCGTGGTCTCGAGCTGCTGGGTACCGTAGCCGGCAGCGGTGCCGTCAGCGACCACGATATAGTCGCCGACCGGGACCTCGGGAATCACGAAGGTGCCGTCAGCGCCCGTGTGCACCGGTGGAACAACGGGGTCGCCCAGGTCCTCAATCGGGATGTCGCCTTCGTCCTGGGCCGCAACGACCTGCCCCGGTTCCGGCTCGGGTTCGGGTTCAGGTTTCGCATACACAGTGACGGTGACATTGGCGATGGGATCGCCACTTGCCTCAGAAACCACGGTTCCGGCGATGGCGCCGGGCTGGGCTTCTTTGATGGCGAAGTCCACCTGTACGGGAGCCCAGCCGCCGTGAGCGTGCTCGCCCTCGGCGTGGTCAATCTCGTAGCCGACGCGTATCACCTGCATGGAATACTGGCCGGACTTGACGCCCTGGATTACATAGGTGCCGTCCTTCTGGCAGCGGACGGCGTAGCGGTTGTTGCCCTGGGTGATGACGACGATCGGCTCAGGGTCGGTGACCGGCTGGCCGCCTTCGCTGATGGAGACTACTCGTCCTTGGAAGGCGGCGGTGCGGGCCCAGCACAAGAAATTGTGGAACAGGTGGCTGCGGTGGTTATGGCAATGAGGAGGGGGACTCGTCCCACTGAGCCGGTAGCTGCGATGGATGTCTTCAAAGCCGAAGGCCAGATAGACAACGTGCGCCCCGGTGGCGGGGTCGGCATACCACGTGGCAGCGCCGGTGCCGCCAAAGCCGCCGTAGCCGTAGAGCTTGACGTCTCCGCTGGGCACGATGCCGTCGGCGCGGACCGAGCCACCCCGTCCCCGGCCAAGGTGGTCGGCAGCGTCGCTATAGCCTGCTGTACTGGCTACAGGTGTAAGAAGAGCCACTGGGTTGCAGCAGTCGGGCCACCAGTTGGGCGCGACGCCCGGATGGCTTGCGCCGGTTCCCACCCAGGCATCCCACGATACCGGGCTGTAGGGGTCGTTGTTGCCCTCAACGGTGAAGCCGTCGCCGCCGGCGACGTCACTTAGGTACTGGGCGCGCAGGTATCTGCTGAGGAAGTCGTTGCTCGTGCGTCCAGCCATCGTCAGGGCCCAGGCGAGGTCTTCGCCGGAGATAAAGAGGCGTCCGCCCTGGTTCAGGAAGTTCTTGAGCTGGCCTTGCACCGCGGCATCCATGATGGTGCCGTCAGCTATCCAGACATCACCGGTATGCGGGGCGGCCCAGATGACGGCGCGGTTGGCCACCAGCACTTCGCGGGTGGGCAGCGCCCAGGTCGGGTCGGCCAGCGCGTCTTCGGGCACCAACTGGTACTCCACGGTCGGGAGATAGTTGCGGAGAATGGTGTCCGGGATGGGGCCGCGACAAAGGATGCGCCAGACATCGTAATGGCCCTCGATGTCCACGCTCGTGCAATGCTCTTCGGCTGGTCCATCGCCAAATCCCGAAGTGTCGTAATCAACCGCCCAGGCGATGATGCTGTCAAAGTCAATCGTGCGCTCAAGACCCGGGTAATAGCCGGGGTTGCAGCGGTAGTAACTCTCCACCGGGAACTGCGCCGGCCAGTCGTTATTGATACCAGTCAGGTAGATGAAGGCCTGGCCCTCACAGTAGTCATCAACAAACAGGACACGGTCATTGGGATTGAAGGTAACTGTGCTGAAACCATAGATGTCATCATAGGTCATCCCGTTGCCGACGACATCTACTGTGGCGATGTCTATGATGTAATCGCGCGGGGTGGGCAGCGTGGTGTAAGTGCCGGTGAAGATGCCATCGCCCGCCGTCTGGTCCGGAGGCACCCCGTCATCGAGAAGCTCCTTGCCATCAACTATTACGCAGTCACGCTCGAGTGCTTGCCAGCCGAGGTTATTGGTAGGCTCGAATATAGCAAGCGACCAGTCATAGAGCTTCATCTCGGGATCTTTGAGCAGGGCGACGACCGAGGCGACACCGGAGTCGCGGTCATAGACGCTCACAGAGATGGTGATGTCGGCCCCGGGGGCTGGATTGCGAATGTCAACCCACGGTAAGGCATTTTCGCGGCCGGGAGCCTTGGTCAGCTCCGGCGGCAGGATGTCCTCTTCGAAGGTGGCCCAGATGTCGGGTTCACTGGTGTCGTTGGCATCTACCGGGCGGTTAGAGGCGAAAACGAAGCGGGTCTGGGCGCGCTGGGTCAGATCAGGCGTCCAGGTGGGGTCTTTATCGTCATAGACGTCGTTGGGATCATCAGAGCTTATCAGCGAGGCGGCGCCGGTGATGATCTCGCCAGTGGCTGACATGGTCCAGATATTGTAGTCATTGGTAGTGTCACCGGAATCGGGGACGAGGCGGTCGGAAGCGAATACCAAGGACTGGCCGAGCGGCTGCCAGGCGGGGTCAATGTCGTTGGCATTGGGGTTGCCGCCGCCGTTGCTGAGTTGGGTCCTGTTGCCGCCCTCAGTGTCCATGGAGAAGATGCGGCTGACATTGTTGATGGTTACTTGGTAGGCGATATAGGGAGTTGTCGGCGACCAGGCCGGCGCGACCTCGTCATTAGAGCTGAAGGCCAGCGGGATTTCGGCGCTAGCGCCGTTGGAGAGAATCTTGAAGATGTCCCAATTGCCGCGGCGGTCGCATTGGAAGGCGATCCAGTTGCTGTCGGCTGACCAGGTGGGGTGGCGCTTGTTGCCGGCGCCGCCCTCCGGAGTGGTGATCCTGCGGGTGACACCTGTACTGACCTCGACGGTATAGATCTGATAAGTGCCGCTGTGGTTGGAGGCATAGGCGAGGAGGCGGCCGCCGGGATCGAAAGCCGGATCGCGCTGGTCGCCGGGCAGGTCAATGACCTTCTGCTGTTGGGTGCCATCAGGGCGCATCAGCCAGAGGTCGAAGTCGGGATTCTCGGGCAAGGTCGGGTCAATGAAGCCGTCAGGCCCCTCGATTCCGGTTTGGTTGTTGATGAGGTCTTCGCCGTTGCTGGCAAAGGCGATGCGGTTCTGACCAACTACCGGGGCGGTGTTCGGCTCCCACTCTTGAGAGGCGGTGGCCTTGGCGGTAATATTCTGATCGGGGTCCGGGCCGGGGGTCTGCTGGGTAGTGACCTGGCCGTCCGGGCAGGTAGCGCAGCGGAAGAACTCGGGAGTCTGGCCGGGCAGCAGAGGCTGGCGCTGCATTTGGTCGAGGGACAACAGCGGCCCCGCAGCACCTAGGCGTGAGGACTGCGTGGAGGCGACGGATGATATGATAAGTAAGACTGCGACCAGCACACAGAAGAGCAGTAGTGAAGCCAGAGGTCTGGTGTGGCCCTTCTGCAAGACAATCACTCCTCGGCAGGTGCTATGATGCACTCTATGTTGACCGGCCAGCGCCAACCACTATAGCTCCGCCCCCGGTCACCTAGCAAAGGCGCGACCGCGTCGTGGCGTGCACAAGGCCGGCACTAGCCGCGACGCCGCCAGGCTTCGCTGAGCGCCAAGGCCTCGACATTATATCACACCGGATTGTGGCTTGCCAAGAGGCAACAGCAGCGGCCAGCTAGAAGTTGGGAGGGCCTGCGCCTAATCCGTCAGACAGCCCCGGAAGGCGCGAATGTACCGGCGCTAAAGCCACGACGGCTTGCTTTAGTATATACCCAATATCTTAAGACAGGAACCCAGCGATTTCAGTTCGGCGGAATGCCGCTGTCCGGCACCGGAAGCGCTGAGCAGCAGGCTAAGTGAGGCGTCGGTACAAGGCTTCTACTTCCGCCTGTAGTTGGCCTCCATTTTTGTCGGTGCTGATCTCAAAATCGGCCGGGTTATCGTCCAAGCCGGCGGCGGCATGAACGTCGAGACGGCGTCTGGCTTCGGCGGCACTCAGATAGTCGCGGCTGCGGATGCGCTGTTCGCGCACGGGCCGGGAAGCAGTGACACTCAGGACATAATCAACCAGGCCGGCGGCGCCCATTTCGTAGAGGTTGGCGACCTCCACCGCCACCAGCGCCGGCGGGGTAGCTAGCTTGCGGAATTGCCCAAGGCGCTCCCGCAGCAGACCCCGCATCGCCGGATACATAATGGCGTTGAGGCGTTGGCGGGCCGGCTCGCTGGCAAAGATCAACTCGGCCAACTTACCCCGCAGCAGGTGGCCCTGGCTGTCGAAGCACTCGTCGCCGAAGGCTTGCCTGACCTTGGCCGTCAGCTCGGCGCCCGGCTGCAGCAACTCTCTGGATAGGTCATCGGCCTTGATGGTCACGGCTCCGAGCCGCCGCAGCGCCTCCAGCACGAAGGTCTTGCCGGAGCCCATCGGCCCAACTATGCCGAGAACAGTCATGGCGGCTTCGTCCCTGTCGCTACAACAGTCGGCCTACTCATCCGCCTCTTCGGCTTGGTCTGATTTGTCCGCCGCGGCCTTGGCCTTTTTGGTTTTCTTGGGCTCTTTCGCTTTCTTGGTGGCTGCGGTTTTCTTCGGCTTGGCGGCTTGCTTGGCCTTTCTGGGCTTTTCGGCTGCTTCTTCAGGGTCCTCTTGAGGCTGCTCTTCGGCTGCTTCTTCGGCCTGTTCTTCGGGCTGTTCTTCGGCTGCCTCTTCGGGCTCCTCTTCGGGCTGTTCTTCGGCTGGCTTTTCGGGCTCCTCGGCTGGCTCTTCAGGCGCTTCTGGCTCCGCTGGTGCGTCGGGCTCTTCTGTGGTTTCTTGATCAGCCGGTTGCTCCACTGTCTCCGCGACTGGTTCCGGCTCGGGCTCTTGCTGGGATGGTGGTTCTGCCGCGGGTTCGGTTTCAGCGGCGACGGCGGCCTGCTGCAGAACGTCACCGAACTGATCTCCGAGAGTGACCTTAGCCTGTTCCTGGTTGGCCATGTATTGCTGGTACTCGCGGCGCTCCTTCTCCTGGTCGGCGGCGACGAGGCTCAAGGTCATCCGCCGGGCCTTGATGCGCATGTCCATGACCTTGAGATCAACCTCCTGGCCGGCGCTGACTGCGTCGGAGGGCTCAGAGATGCGTTTGGCGCTCATTTCGGATATGGGGATGAAGCCCTCGATTTCGTGGTCCAGCAACTGCGCGAAGGCGCCGGTGCGCACCACGCGGGTGACGCGCGCCTTGAGAACACTGCCGACGCGGATATTGGGCGCAGCTGCCTTCCAGGGATCGGGCAGAATCTGTCGCCTGGAAAGTGAGATACGGTCGTTCTCGCGGTCAATGTCCAGGACGGCAACGCGAACCGTATCCCCCACCTTGAGCACTTCGGAGGGGTGCTTGACACGTGTCCAGGCCATTTCGGAGATGTGGAGCAGCCCGTCAACGCCGCCGAGGTCAACAAAAGCGCCGTAACTGGTGAGGCTGCGCACTTTGCCTTCGCAGACCACGCCTTCTTCGAGCTGATCGAGGGTCTCCTGGCGACGGCGTTCGCGTTCTTCTTCGACCGCCACGCGGTGGGAGAGGATCAGCTTCTTGGACTCGCGGTTGGCTTCGAGCACGCGCAGGCGCAGCGACTGGCCGACAAAACGCTCGAGGTTACGGAGGTTGCGGGTGGCTACATGCTTGCCAGGCACAAAACCCGGCATGCCCACGTCCACGCGCAATCCGCCCTTGACGCGCTCGGTGACGATGCCCTCGACGATTTCGCCACTTTCGGCAGCCTCGGTGAGGCGGTTCCAGACGCGCTCGTAGTCGGCCCTGCGCTTGGACAGCCTGACCACGCTCTCTTTATCATCAACTTTGACAACAGCAACTTCAATCTTGTCGTCCAAGGCCGGCATCTCATCAGGACCGGCAAACTCGGAGGCGGGAATCAGGCCCTCGTACTTGGTGCCGATGTCAACGCTGACGAACTGGTCATCAACCGCGGCGACGACGCCTGTGACGATATCGCCCTTCTCGACGTGAACGGGCAAGGCCTGGTCGAGGGCGGCTTCCAGAGCGTCGCCGGTTGTTTCGGAGGCTTCTTCAGACGACGATTCAGCTACTTGCTGCGGCTTCTTTGCCTTGTCGGTATTATCAAAGTCCCAAGTCATGTGAAAGAATCTCCCTTCGGCCGTCTCTGAGGGACGACCATGCCAAGTTGAGCTAGGCGATGTCCAGTGTTCGGTCGGGGCACAACCGCCTTCGCTATATTAACTGTCAGCTAGGGCGGCGCAAAGCCCGACGCATGTGGAAGGTGAAAACAAAAGGTCACACATCACAAGTTGAGCAGAGTCCGCAGTCACTCCTGCAAAGGTTGCACGTCACGCCAGTTGTCACCTACGGAGACATCCACGGTCAACGGTACGCTGAGGGGGTAGGCGCTCTCCATCACCTCCTTGACGAGGCCGGCCAGATCGGGAACGCTTTCAGCAGGCGCCCGCAAGACGATCTCGTCATGGACCTGCAGGAGCATCTCGGCCTCGGGGAAATCGGCCTGCAAGGCGGCATCAAGCTTGAGCATAGCGAGTTTGACTAGATCGGCCGCGCTGCCCTGCATCGGGGTATTGGTTGCGGCGCGTTCGGCATAGCTGCGGGCCCGGGCATTGGCTGCATCGAGATCGGGAACCGGTCGGCGGCGCCCCATGATGGTGCTCACATAGCCGGTCTGCCGGGCTTGCTCCAGCGTGGCGCTCAAGAGCTCCTGGACCTTCGGGAGGCGTTGATGGTAGCTCTCGATAAACTCCCTGGCCTCCTGAAGACTCATATCCAGCGCGTCAGCCAGAGCCCTGGGACCCATGCCGTACAAGACGGCGTAGTTGACGGTCTTGGCCGCACTGCGCATCCGGTAGTCCACCTCGTCGCGGCCACAGTCGAAGATCAAAGTGGCGGTGTAGGTATGGATATCTTCGTGGTTGGCGAAGGCCTCCAGGAGCGTCGGGTCCTGGGAGAGGTGAGCCAAGATGCGCAACTCGATCTGGGAATAGTCGGCACAGATGAAACTGTAGCCGGCGACACCGCTGCAGAAGCAACTGCGGATCTGCCGGCCCCACTCGGTGCGGATGGGGATGTTCTGGAGATTAGGGCTGCGGCTGGAGAGCCGGCCGGTGGCGGTGACGGTCTGTTCGAAGCTGGTGTGAATCAGGCCGGTGGCGGGGTCAATCTGGCGCTCCAGGCCGTCAACATAGGTACTGCGCAGCTTGGCATACTCGCGGTACTCCAAGATCAATGCCACGATTTCGTGCTCGTGGGCAAGGTCCTCAAGGACGCTAGCTGCGGTTGACCAGCCGGTTTTGGTTTTGCGGCCCTTGGGCAGCTCAAGGCGCTCGAATAGGACCTCGCCGACTTGCTTGGGGGAGTCGAGGTTGAACTCCTCGCCGGCAAGCTCGAAGATGCGCGCGGACAGCTCCTGCATCATTCGGGAAAGCTCGCGACCGGCCTCCTGCAGGCGCTCGCGGTCCACGCCGATACCGGCCCGCTCCATCTTGGCCAAGAGCGATACCAGCGGCATCTCGACATCGGTGAACAGCTCCAGCATCCCCTGCTGCTTGAGGTCGCGCTGCAGCCGGGCCTGCAACTGCGCCGTAGCCAGAGCCTCGATGCAGCCGCGGGCTTGCCAGGCGGGCATACCGTAGGCGTCGGCGGCGTCGGTTTCGGGCAGGTCCCAGCCGAGATACTGGGCCGCCCACACGCCGATGCCGTGGTCGGAACGCTGCGGTGCCAGCAGGTAAGAGGCGATCTCGGCGTCGAAAGCCAGATTACGGACGCCAACCTCGCGGCGGCGCAGTGAATTGTCCAGGTCCTTAAGCCGGCAGCCGCTGATGGCTAGCTGCGGATCGCCCAGGACTTGGACCAAGGCCTCGGGCAGAGGGCTATCCTGGTCTGCGTCGGCGAAAAGGCCGGCCTGCTGGGTATCTGCGGCGGAGGCCGACGGAAGCAGGAGACTGACAGCGAGGTCCGGGCCGGCAGCAAGCGCCAGGGCCTCGGCATCACCATGCGCAGTCGGCACAACAAAAAGGGCGCCGGCCTGCTCGGCGCGGTCGCATATCCCGGCGAGACTGTCAGCATCGGCGGCGGCTACAGTGCCCTCGGTGGTCGAGGCCTGGGAAGCGGGCAAGCGCTTCAGCAGGCTGGTGAACTCCAGCTCGGCCAAGAGCTTGCGCAGGGCCTCGCCGTCGAGGCCGCGCCAGGCCAAATCGTCGGCCTGCTGCTCCAGCGGCACGTCACACTGGATGGAGGCCAGACGCTTCCACAACAAGGCCTCCTGTTCGTTGCCGGCCAGCTTGGAGCGGACAGCCTCGGGGAGGTCGGCGGTGTGCTCAAGCACTGCCTCGACGGTGCCGTATTCGGCCAGCAGACCGGAGGCCGTCTTGTCGCCAATACCGGTAATGCCGGGGATGTTGTCGGAAGTGTCGCCGGCAAGGGCCTTGAGGTCAACCAGTTGGGCCGGTGTTATGCCGTATTGCTCGGTGAACTTGTCCACATCGTAAGCGGTCACCTGTTTGGTGCCGCGCGTGGTAATCAGGACCTGGACACCTTCGTCAAGCAGTTGCAGCAGATCGCGGTCGCCGCTGACTATGACGGTTTCGTAACCTTCGTTATGCGCGCGAGCGGCCAGGGCCCCAATAAGGTCATCAGCCTCATAGCCGGCCTGCTCTAGCATTACCAGGCCCATCGCCTGTACCAGGCGGCGGATGATGGGAAACTGGGAGGCCAGCTCCTGGTCCATCTCGGGACGGTTCGCCTTGTACTGGTCGTACATCTCATGGCGGAAGGTTGGGCCGGGAGCGTCGAAGACCATGACGGCCTCATCGGGCGCTTGCTCCTCAAGCAGGGCCAGGAGCATCTGGGCGAGACCGAAGGCGGCATTGGTCGCCTGGCCGTCGGCGGTGCTCAGGTGCGGCAGGGCGTGGAAGGCCCGGTGAATGAGGCTATTTGCGTCTATTAAGAGCAACTTGTGCGCCACAGCAAAGGCTCCTGGCCGGGACCTGGTGGGTGGCTTGTGAGCTTAGGGCACGGGCCGCAACGGGAGGGCTTGCAGGGCCAGATTATTGTAAGTGAAAGGCTCGATCAGCATCGGTCCGGTCAGATTCAGCAAACTACGCCGGGAAGGCAAGGGAAAAAGCTCTTCGGTGCCGAACAGCTCGCCCCAGATGCTCTTGGAGGCACCGAACGTCTTGACCTTCGGCTCGCCCTTGATGCCGGCTTCCTTGGCGGCTAACTCGACGGCATCATAATAGGAGCCCAGCTTGTCCACCAGGCCGAGGGCGAGGGCCTGGCGACCGGTGAAAATCCTGCCGTCAGCAAGCTTGAGCGCCTTCTCCCGGGGTATGTCGCGGCCCTCAGCCACCGCGTCCACAAACTGGTCATAAACATCCTGCACCAGTCCCTGGAGCAGCCTTTTCTCATCCGGCTCCATTGGACGCCAGGGCGAGCCGATGTCCTTGTACTTGCCGCTGGTGATGGTGTGGTCGTCCACACCAATATTGTCCATCAAGCCGTAGTAGGCAATTCCGGACATGATGACACCGATGCTGCCGGTCATGGTGGAGCCGTTAGCCATGATCTTGTCAGCGGCGCAGGCGACATAGTAGCCGCCCGAGGCCGCGACATCGTCCATCGCGGCGATAACCGGCTTCTTCTCGGCGAGGGCGGCGACTTCTTTATAGATGGCCTGTGAAGCGGCCGCGGAGCCGCCCGGGCTGTTGACATATAGCACCACGGCCTTGATGTCGCTTTCGCGCTTGGCGGCGCGGATGTCGGCCATGATCGCGCGGGACCCCGCCGGCCCGCCGAATATCGGGGAGGCGCGGCCACCGGACATAATCACGCCCTCCACCATCACCACACCGACTTTGTCACCCAGCGCCAGGCCCGAGGACTTGGTATCCGTGATCGAACTGACCAACAGCGCCAGGCCGATAATGCTAGCCAGGCCCAGGCCCACCAGGATCAGGACGATGATTATCACAGTTATGACGCCACGACCGCCTCCTGAGGGCGGCTGAGGGCCATGCGGCGGCTGGCCGCTACCATAATGCGAGGTGGACGATGCTGGAGATTGAGGCGGCTGGGGGGTCTGCGCGCCCCGGTCCGGAGCTGCCGGCCGATCGGGTTGTGGCGTAGTATTATCAGTTCCCATGATCGCTTTTCACCTTTGCCGAGTGTGTCAACCCAATAAAACGGACAATGTCCATACTGCCAAGTACCGACTGGGCGGATCGGTGGCGCGCTTGACAATCCACCGCTCGGCTCCATATACTGGTAGCGTGCCCCGATGGGCCGCGGGCACAACTGCCGGAGTGGCGGAATTGGCAGACGCACTGGACTCAAAATCCAGCGGGGGTCAAACCCCGTGTCGGTTCGAATCCGACCTCCGGCACCAGTATCAATACTCAGGACTGCGACGGCGTCAGTTGCAGTCCTTTGGTTTTGCCGCGGGGCGCCGTATCAGCTCTCCGCCAGGCCCTCAGGAGCACCCATGTGGCGGAACTTGGCATAGCGCTGCTGCAGCAGTTGTTCGGGCGCAATGCCTGCAAGCGCGGCCAGGGCTTCCCGCAAGGCGAGCTTGAGATTGGCCGCGGCGGCCTGCGGATTGCGATGGGCACCGCCGACGGGCTCCGGGATGATGGCATCAATGACGCCCATCTGCTTGGCGTTCTGGGCGGTCAGCTTCAAGGCTTGGGCCGCTGCCTCGCGCAGCGAGGCATCGCGCCACAAGATCGCGGCACAGGCCTCAGGAGTAATCACCGAATAGTAGGCATGCTCCATCATCAAGAGCCGGTCGCCGACGCCGATCCCAATCGCGCCCCCACTGCCGCCTTCGCCGATTATGGCGCAGACTATCGGCACCGGCAGAGAGAACATGTCGCGCTGATTGGCGGCAATCGCCTCGGATATGCCGCGACTTTCCGACGCTTCGAGGCAGTCAGCGCCCGGGGTGTCAATCAGGGCGATGATGGGGCGCTTGACGCGGGCGGCCAGCCGCATCAGCCGCATGGTCTTGCGGTAGCCTTCCGGCCGGGACATGCCGAAGTTGTGCTCGCGGCGCTCGGCGGCGGTGCGGCCCTTCTCCTGGGCGATGATCGCCACCGGGCGGCCCTCCAGGAACCCCAGGCCGGTGGTGACCGCCCTGTCGTCACCGAAGCGGCGGTCGCCATGGAGCTCCAGGAAGTCGTCAAAGACGGCTCTGAGGTAGTCGGAGGAATGGGGGCGCCGCTCGTGCCTGGCCAGCGTCACCTTGTCCCAGGCGCTCAAGTCCGAGCAGATCTCCCCGGCCAGGTCTTCAGCCTTCTGCTCCAATTGGCGCAACTCCCCTCGATAGCTCTCCTGACCGTTTTCGACCAGGCGTCGTAGCTCGGCGATGCGAGCATCGAGCTCATCAAGCGATTTCCGCAACACTGCGAACTTGCTGTCAGTCATTTTCCTATCACAGGCGGGCCGTAGATGGACGAAGCAGTGCGGCCCTCACTATTCTCATGCGCTACACCAGCGCAGAATACTGTGCAGAGCCGGACGGATCTCCTTACGCGGCAGCAGCATGTCAATCATGCCGTGCTGGTACTGGAACTCGGCGGTTTGCACTCCAGGCGGTATCTTCAGGCCGGTTAGCTCGACCACGCGCGGGCCGGCAAAACCCATAGCTGCACCGGTTTCGGCAATGATGACGTCACCAAGAAAGGCAAAGCTGGCCATCACCCCGCCATAGGTGGGATGGGTGAGAATGCTGACGTAGGGCAGGCCGGCCTGGCCAAGCCTGCCGACTGCGGCGCTGGTCTTGGCCATCTGCATCAGCGAGATGAGGCTTTCCTGCATGCGCGCGCCGCCGGAGGCACAGAATACGGCTACCGGCAGGCGGCGTTCTACGGCCCGCTCCATCAGGCGGGTGAGGCGTTCGCCGACCGTCCAGCCCATGCTGCCACCGATAAAGCTCAAATCCATCAGCCCGATGGCCAGAGCAATGCCGTCCAGGGTGGCCTCTCCGGTGAGCACCGCTTCGGTCATGCCGGTCTTCTCGCGAGCCGCCCGGGTCTTGTCAAGATACTCAGGGAACTCGAGGGGATCGTGGAGAGGCAGGTCATGGTCCCATTCCTCGAAGCTGCCGGGGTCGGCAGTCACCTGCAGGCGCTGCCAGACGGTAATGCGGAAATGGTGGCCGCACTTGGCGCAGACCCACAGATCGGCTTCCAGTTCGGGCGTGTAAATGAGCTGGTTGCACTCCGGGCAGGCCTGCCACAGGTTGGGCGGAATGTCGTCGGCGGTCAGCCCGGGCGGTGCCTTGCTATCGTCTGATGATGTCATGGACATTCCTCAAGGCCGGTCGAATTACCCCAATGAGGCTGGTGGTGCCTATGCTGCCGAGCACCGGCGTGCGCGTTGCCTGTTGACAGGCTTTGTGCTACTATTCTCTGCACTGAGAAGATAAGAGGTCGGGCCAGCCGCCTGATTGCCGCGATAAGCACTGCAGTATTGCGATATGTTCTATCTCGCGCAGCCAAGGAGCGCGCCCATGTCACTGGAACCAGCTCGTGAGAGAATTGACCAGATAGACGAACAGATCATCCAACTTCTGCGGCAGCGTGGTCAGGTAGTTCAGGAGATCGGCCAGATCAAGGACGCTAGCGGCCTGGCGATATATGATCCGGCGCGGGAGGCGCAGCTTCTGGACAAGCTCACCTCCGGTGACCTGAGCCCGCTGGATAAAGAGGCAATCGTCGCTATCTACCGGCAAATCATCGCCGCCTGCCGCAATCTGCAGCGTCCCCTGCGCGTGGTGTTCTTAGGGCCCCAGTACACCTTCAGCCACATCGCAGCCCTGCAGTATTTCGGTCAGACCGCCGAGCTGTCCTCCACCGCCGCCATTGAGGAGGTCTTCGCTGCGGTGGAGCGCGGTGCTGCCGACTACGGCATTGTGCCGATCGAGAACTCGATCCAGGGCGTCGAGGCCCGCACCCTCGACTGCCTGTTTGAGACTAACCTGCAAATATGTGCCGAAAGCTACGTGCCGATTCACCTGCACCTGCTGGCTAACTGTGAGCTGGCGCAGGTTCAGGCTGTGCACTCGCACCCGCAACCGTTGGGTCAATGCCGGCAGTGGCTACGGGCGAACCTGCCGGAGGCGGAGCTGGTGCATGAGTCAAGCACCGCCGCGGCCGCCGCCGCCATCGCTGAGGAGCGGTATCATGCCGCCATCGCCGCCGCGGAGGCCGCCGCTGCCTACGGGCTGCAGGTACTGGCCTCGAATATCGAGGACCAGGCCGACAACCGCACGCGCTTTTTCGTGATCGGCCAGCACAGCGCCGCCGCTAGCGGCAGCGACAAGACCTCGCTGGTTTTCACCACCGAGCACCAGTCGGGGGCGCTGTACCAGGCCCTGGCTCCCTTCAGCGCGCACAATATCAACCTGACTCTGATTCAGTCGCGGCCCGCTCGCGGGGCCGTGGCCGGCCCTTACTACTTCTATGTTGACTTCGACGGGCACGCCGCTTCAGCCGAGGTTGTCGAGGCCGTGGCAGCATTGCGGGAGTGCTGTTCATTTGTCAAGATCCTGGGCAGCTATCCGGAGGCGGGCTGAGCCGCTCCGGCGCGCTTGCGAATTTCCTGCATCTTGTCGAAGGCGGCCTTGCCCTCATCGCTTCTTACGAACTCACGCATCTCCTCAACACGCTCGGCGAGATTGGGCTGGGAAGAGATAAAGTTGCCGATGCGGAACTGGCGCTCCATCTGGGCGGCGTCAGTGGAGATGTCGCCGGCGCTCTCCAGATAGGCGCGCAATTCCTCCGGAGTGATGTCAGCCTGCTTGTCGGCAAGTACCGCCATCTTGACCAGGGCTTTGTTCAGGACCGAGGCATCGCCGGTGACCAGTAGGCTGAAACGGTCGGCGGTGAAATCGGCCAGGTCGGTCCAGCCGCCGGCAAACAGCTTGATCATCAGCACCGGGAACAGCAGGATCTTGAATACCAGGTTGGCGTTAGTGATATAGCCTATCGCCAACGTGGTGCGGACATGGTGGGAGTTGATGTGCCCCATTTCATGGGCGATGAGGGCACTCAGATCGTCTTCTTCGACACCATCGCGCAGTCCGCTAGAAATCACGATGGTGCCGGGGCCGCCCGGGATGGTGTAGATGTAGGGAGCATCGTCCTGGAGAAGATACATATTGGGCAGCTTCATGCCGACCACGTTGGCGTGGTTAGCCAGGATCCGGTGCAACTGTGGAAAGTTATTGGGCATGACCTTGGCCTGGCGGCCGACCTTCTTGATACTTGCGGCCGAATGCCTTGTGGCCATGATGTTAGCGACGACAATGGTGACCCAGGGGAAGATGATGATGTTGACGATCGGCCACCATTTGACGCCCTGTAGTCCCCTGATGCCGGTGCCATTGGCCATGCCATTTAGGTTCGCAACGAAAAGCATCGTCGCTGCAATGAGAAACACTCCGATAGTGATGCCTATAGCAGTCCAGTAGCCGTTCTTTTCACCAGGGAACTGGTAGTCAGTCAGTTCCAGCTTCAGCTCTTGCTTTTTCTTGCGTCTGCGCTTGGTTTTGCGTGCCATCGGTCTTCGCCACCGTCTCTAGATTTAACAGTTATGCGCACACGTTCGATGTGCTGTTCATCACTGGCCTCGACGGCCAGCACCACGCCGTCTATCTCAAAGGCTTCGCCGGCTTCGGGGATATGGTTAGCCAGCCCCGTTATCAGCCCGCCAATCGTGTCGTACTGGTCGTCCGGCAGGGAGACTAGGAGTTGCTCATTCAGGTCCTCGATGCGCCCCTTAGCCGAGACGACGGCTTCGTCCTCGCCAATCAACACGATGACGTCGGAAATGATGTCGTGTTCGTCTTCGATGTCGCCGACCAGCTCCTCAAGAATGTCCTCGATAGTCACCAGGCCTTCAGTGCCGCCGAATTCATCCACGATAATGGCCAGATGCACGGCCCGTTCGCGCATTTCCGCGAACAGCTCGTCCAGCAGCTTGGTTTCCGGCACATAGAACGGCTGTCTGGCAATTGCCGCCAGGTCCACCCGGGAGCCGCCATCCTTGAGTGTTACCAGCAGGTCGTTGACGTAGAGAATGCCGGTTATGTTGTCGAGAGTGCCGCTGTATATGGGTATGCGCGAATGGCCGCTCTCGATGACCACTTGCAGGATATGTTCGAGCTGGTGATTTTCGTCCAGGGCCACAATATCCACCCGCGGCACCATGATCTCGCTGACCTTGGCCATGCCGAGCTCCAAAACGCTGTCAATCATTTCGCCTTCGGCCGGTGCCAGGACACCCTCTTCCTCACTAACATCGGCGGCAACGCGGATTTCGTCTTTGGTGACAAAGCGGATTCCGTCACCGGCTTTGGCCCCGACCAGGCTCAAGATACTGTGGGCAATCGCGGTAATTGCGGTCATCAGCGGGCTCACGATACTGAGCAGGGCGCTAATCGGGCGGGCGACGCGCAGAGCGACACGCTCTGCGAATAGCGCGCCATAGGTCTTGGGCGCAATCTCGGCCGCTACTAGCATGAAGAACAACATGCCGACATGGATGACTTCTTCGTGCCAGGTGCCGTGCAAGGCGCTGCGCGAGACTATCACGGTCATAATCGTGGAGATAGTTATGACGCAGATATTGACGCCGACGATTATGGCAGTGAGAAACTGGTTGCTGGCAACCAACTGGCGCAGCAGGGCGGCTCTGGGATCGCCGTTTTTGCACAGTGCGCGTAGTCGTATCTCGCTAATCCCCAGCAAGGCGGCCTCAGAGAAGGACAGAAAACCCAGTCCAAAGATGCAGGCGGCTATTACCAAGCACCCGATGACTAATAATAGTGGGTCTTCCAACAGTTCGTTACTACCTCCTAAGGTTCGCTCTCGATTGCGGTTCGCGTCTCTACCACGCGGACTTTTTCGATGCGCGTGTCAGTGACCTGTTCGACAACCAGCTTGAGGCCGTTGGTCGCGAAACCTTCGCCCGCCTGAGGGATGCAGCCGGCCAAATCGAGCAGCCATCCGCCCAGGGAGTCGAACTCCTCGACCGGCAGCGGCTGACGGATGTAATTGGCCAAGATACGCAGGCTGACACCGGCATCACACAGGTACTCGCTCGGGCCCACCAGCAGCACCTCCGGCTCCTCCTGGTCGTACTCGTCGAGAATCTCGCCGACGATCTCCTCAAGTAAGTCCTCGACTGTGACCACACCGGCGGTGCCGCCATACTCATCTTTGACGATAGCCATCAACTGCCTGGCGCTCTGAAGCTGCTTGAGGGCGGCATCGGCGGGTAAGCTCTCAAGTATATGGTACGCCGGCCGGGTGGCCAGCTTGCAGAGCTTGTCCATCTCGCCGCTGACCAGGTAAGGCAGTAGGTCCTTGAGCGAGAGCACGCCGACGATGTTGTCGGGAGTCTGGTCATATACCGGCAGCCGCGAATGTCGCGACTCAATGCCCACCTCCAGAGCCTTCTCCAAGGTCTCGTGCTGTTCGACACAGACCATGTCGCGGCGCGGGGTCATGACTTCGGTGACCGTCTGGTCGCCGAACTCGAGAACGCCACGCAGCATCCGCCGTTCCGAGGCTTCCAGCTCGCCCTGTTCCTCGCCGGCCTCGATCATCTCCTTGAGGTGCTCTTCACTGACGCTTGGCAGCACCGTGGCGGCATGTACCCCGACCAGACGCAGGAGGCCCCGTGCAGCCCCCGAGATGACGAAAACAACGGGGGTCAAGACCACCGAAAGCAGAAACACCGGCACTCCCGCCATCCGAACTGCGCGTTCGGGGTTACCGGCGGCCCAGTGCATCGGCGTGGCCTCGCAGAACACCAAGACGATGCAGGTGATGGTGATAAGGGCGATCCAGGGCCCGATGACCGTGCCGGCCCAATCGGTGGCTACCCCGGTGGCAATGCGCTCAGCCATGTAGTTGCAGGTGGTGATGCCGAGTATCAGCACGGAAAGCAGTAGGGCACGTCGGCCATGCAAATGGGACACAACACGCGCCGCCCAGCCCCCGTTCTCACGCCACTGCTCAACGCGGCTGCGTGTGATTGCCAGAAACCCGATTTCCGAAGCCGTGAAAAAGGCTGAGGCGAAAAGTAACAGAAGCAAGATTACTAGCTGACCAGTGGTGGTCAATGTCAATTACGTCGGGCCCCCTCCGCAGGACGCAGGGCGTCCTCGCGAGCCAACAACCGAATCCCGATTATCGGTGCCAAGGATTATATCATACACCTTGGCACAGGCAAAGTCTGCCAACGCTCAACTGCTGCACTAGTTCCCTGCCAGCAGCCGGTTTACCTGCCGTCACTGCGGCGCGATGAGCAGCAGAACGGAACGGCGGTCGGTGGTAAGCTGCGCCGCAAAGCTGTCTGCCGGCGGCTGCAGGCGAGCCACTGCTTGGCCGGTCTCCAGATCGGTGACAGTTGCCGGCTTCTCCACCCTAGCCACCTCAACTTGCACCGGAGCGCCCCGCGCATAGTCCTTGACAAGCACCAGCAGCCGATCGCCAAGTATCAAGCCCGCAGCCTCACCACCACTGGAAACGCGCACCAACACCCGGCCCTGGGGTATGAGCTGGCCGTCGCAGATGATGTCCTCAACCTGCGCGGCCGCCTTGATGATGCTCGCCGCGGCGGCATAATCGGCCGCATCAACGTATGCGGTGGTGAAGTAGGTGAAGCCGGTACCGCCATTGGCAAAGGTCTCCAGCAGCGTGTTGCGCCATTCCGCGCGGCCGGAGGTGATGCCGTGCCACGGCATCACGCTGCCGGTGCCGACGACCTCGCGGCAAGCGTGGATCGTCGCCGCCACCTGGTCGCGGTAACAGCCGTAAAGACTGGGCATTGCCTGCTCGACCAAGCCGGCGTCAAACAGGCTTTCAAAGAGCATGAAATGGTTGTAGAAGCCGCCGCTTTGCTCCTGAGGCCGCGGCCAGACGTTGTAAAGCCCGACCATCGGCTGGGGAGAAGAGCGCACCTCCGTGGTCGCCAGGCCCTCCATCAGGCCCTGGCGCAGCCGCCGCACAATCTCCCGGCCCAAGGCTGCGTTGAACGACCTCCACGCCTGATGGAGCCGAGGGTACTTACCGGGGTCATTCTCCACCTCAACCGGGTCGAGATACTGCGTATCCGGGTACTCGGCGGCGAGGAACTCTCTGAATTGCGCCCGGCAGTGCGGGCAGAAACAGATCGAGCCACTACCACCCCAGCCCGGCTCGTAGTCAAACCACATCCAGGAGATGCCGAGCGCGCCCGTCTGGCGACAGACCTCGACTTCATCGTCGAAATAGTCGCGCACGTAGAGCCTCGGACACATGGCGGTGAAGTCCTGGCCCGGCGGGTTCTGCGCCCTTTGGACCTCAGGATGGGCCTCGGAGTCAGCTTTGTAGTCAGCGAACATCGGCGAGTAATTGGCGACGATCCAGAAGCCGCGCGCGCGCGCCTGCTGTATGAACCGCTGGGCCTGAGGACTGGGATCCAAAGTGGCGTCCTTGTGCAGGGCGATGGTATTGAAGCCGATATGCTCCCAGAAATCGAGGAAATCAGGCCAGTTGAGATAGTACTCAAGCGGGGTCCAGTCGAAGTTGGTCAAGAGCCGCTTGGGCCGGGGCGCGGCAGGGATGTCCACACAGGTCACCGGCAGGTCGGCGACGTACTTGTCGGCAATCGTCAGATAGAGCGTGCCCTGCTTGCCGACCGGCCAGTCGGTCTTCAGGAACAGGTAGCTGAGATTCTCGGTGAAGTTGTAGCGGCTATAGGGCCTCCCGTCTAGCTGTACCTGTTGCGGCTCAGGGATGCCAAGGGGCGCCGCCACCACGCGGATGCCTGCGGGCAGATCCAGCCTGTAGGGCGGCTTACCCCAACGCCCGGGGCTGTAGAAGTGCAGCGGCGTCGCCCAGCGGGGCGCAACATGAGCTGACTCCAGCACCGACACGTCCTCAGTCCAGGGGTGCTCGACCAGCGGGTACTGCTGGGCCTGCTCCGGGGTGAAGTCGCCGCGAATCACCTCGATTTCGTCCATCATCAGGTAGCGACCACCGGGGTCAAGGAGAATCTTTACGTAGCGGCCGAGCGCGCGTAGGTCGGTGAAGGTAAAGGTATGGTAAGGCTCGTATTTGAACTCATGCGCATGGGTGTGAATCCACCATTCGCCGACCTGGTGGAAGCTCTCGCCGTCCTCGCTTACATACAGGTGATGGCGCTCGGGATAGCGCACGCCGGCGTACCAGCCGCCTGCAACATGGTAGGCGATGGCCGCGATGGGACAAACCTCGCCGAGGTCCACCGTGAGGTCCACCTGGGTGCTGCCCTCCCAGCCGACCATCTGTTTGTCCCACCATTGGCGGGTGGATAGGAGGCCGTTGGTGAGCTGGGTGGCATCAGCGTCATCATGGCACAGGTCGGGACGGCTGAGGCCATAGTTGGGCGGCCGGTTCCATTGGTACGGGCGGTTGAGGGCGGCGTTCTCCCCGTCAACAAGCTGGCCGCCCCACACTTGCGCGACAATCATGAAGGCGCCCAGACAGGCCAGATAGCGTGCTGAGGCGGTGCTGGTGAGGCAATCGTCAGACGGTCGTTGTGCCCTCGCCATAGGTTTCAGCCCTAAAGGCACGATACCGCGCCGTGTTGGCGCGGTATCGCACAATCCGTCAACATGATGCAAGCACATGTTGGTGACATAAGTTCATGGTTATACGCCCTGACCGGAGAGCCGGCCTAGCGCTTCGAGAACTGCTTGCGGCGGCGAGCGCCCCGGCAGAACGGCTTCTTGCGTTCTTTGGCTCGCGGGTCACGCGTCAACAGCCCCAGCGGCCCCAGCTTCGAGCGGTTGTCCTCGTCCATGTCCACCAGCGCCTTGGCAATGCCGTGACGCAGCGCATCGGCCTGTCCGGCAGTGCCGCCACCCTTGGTGTAGGCTTTGATGTTGACCTTGTCGTCCATCTGCGTGGCGACCAGCGGCTGCCTGGCTCGATCAATAAGCGCGAAGCGGACAAAATACTCTTCCATAGGCTGATCGTTGACAACGAATTCGCCGTCGCCAGGGGTGAGCCACACGCGAGCGATCGAGGTCTTGCGCCGACCCGTACCATAGGCAGTCTGTGTATCGAGCAAAGTTGGTCCTCCTCAAATCCGTTGCAGTTGGCCTAGCAAGCCTCAGGCAACACCTACATCTCCAGCGGCCTGGGCTCCTGGGCTTGATGCGGATGCTCAGAATCCGCGTACACTTTCAGCTTGCGCAACATCTGGCGGCCCAGCACGTTGTGCGGCAGCATCCCCTTGACTGCCTTGATGATGACCTTCTCAGGACTCTGGGCCAGGAAATGGCGGTACTGCTGGGCCTTCAGGTGGCCGGGCCGGGTGCTGGCACGGTAGTAGATCTTCTGCCGCAGCTTGTCACCGGTCAGCACCACCTCGGAGGCGTCAGTGACGATGACGAAATCGCCGGTATCCACGTGGGGCGTGTAGATCGGCTTGTGCTTGCCGCGCAGTACCGAGGCCACCTTGGCGGCGAGACGGCCCAGCGGCACGCCCCGGGCACTGATTATCCACCAGTCCCTGGTGATGTCTTGGCTATTTGCAGATTTGGTCTTGCTGCCATTCATTGCCTAAGCCTCCGATGGGCTTGCGGTCATTAGTGCAGTCTAGTACTCCACTTTTACCAAGCACAGGCCCTGCGGTGGGGCGGGAGGCGGTGCTTTGGTGCGGTCGCGGCCTTCCAGAATCTTTACCAGAGCCGCTATCGTGAGCCTGCCCTTGCCTACCTCTACCAGAGCGCCCATGATGTTTCTAACCATCATATACAAGAAGCCGTCGCCGCCGATGCGGGTCTCGATCAACTCGCCTTCGGTCTCGATGTCGAGCCGACGGATTTCGCGGACGGTGGTGCGGGCCGACCCGCCGGCAGCGGCAAAGGCCGCGAAATCGTGCCGCCCCAGCAGCGGCTCAGCCGCCTGCCGCATCGCTTCGACATTCAGAGGCTCGCGCACATGCCACGCATAGCGGTCTATGAACGGCGAGCGCAGCGGCCGATTCAGAACGCGGTAAGAATAAAGCTTGCCCGTGGCGCTGTAGCACGGGTGGAAATCGGCCGGCACACCGGTACACGCCATCGCCGCTATGGCCGGCGGCAGAATGTCGTTTACCGCCATCAGGAGCGCCGGTTCGGGGATGGGGTTATCGGTCTCAAAGGCAATTACCTGCCCCATCGCGTGCACCCCTGCGTCGGTGCGACCGGCACCGATGATTCTGACCTGGTGTTGTAAGAGTTCGCTTAGGGCTGCTTCCAGTTCGGCCTGGACGGTCCAGGCTTGCGGCTGTATCTGAAACCCGGCGTAGTCGGTGCCGTCGTACTGGACGGTGAGCGCGATATGGCGCATGCTAGAGGCTCCGCACCGTTACTCGGTCAATTCCAGGACCGCCATCTGGGTACCGTCACCGCGCTGTTTGCCGGCGCGGATGACGCGAGTGTAGCCGCCCTCGCGGTCAGCAAAACGGCCGGCGATCTCGTCAAAGAGATGGGCGACCAGGTCAGCGTCCCGGATATGGGCCAGCACCTGGCGGCGTGCGGCCAGGTCGCCACGCTTGGCCAGAGTAATCATCCTGTCGGCCAGCCGGCTGGTTTCCCGCGCCTTGGCCAGAGTTGTCTTTATCTGGTCGTGTTTGAACAGGGCGGCAACCTCGGCGTGCAGCAAGGCCAGGCGCTGTTGTGTTGATCTGTTGAGTTTGCGACGGTCTTTGCGGTGCTTCATGACATCTGCCCCTATTCCTCTTCCTCACCGGCATCGGCCAGATGCATATCATAGTTCTCCAGGCGCTGTATGACTTCCTCAAGCGAGCGTTTGCCGAAGTTGCGAATGGCCAGGAGTTCCTCCTCGGTCCTCCGCACCAGTTCGCCGAGGGTGTTGACGTTTTCTTTCTTCAGGCAGTTGAGGGTGCGAACCGAGAAGTCCACGTCCTCGACAGGGATATCATGATGCTTCTCGACGACCGGCTCTTCCGCGACGGCTTCCGACTCGCCTTCGGGTAGTTCTTCGGTCACGTCCAGGAATACGCGCACGTAAGACCATAGCTCGCGGGCCGCCATGCGCAAGGCTTCATCGGGGCTGACTGAGCCGTCGCCCCATAGCTCCAGGACCAGCCGATCAAGGTCGGTGCGGCTGCCCAGACGAGTTGGCTCGACATGGAAGGCGGCCCGATGAATCGGCGAGAATACCGAATCGATGGGAAGCACGTCAACCCCACGTTTGCCGCGAGGCCGCTCGTCAGCCTGCACATAGCCGACGCCGCGCTCGACCCACATGTCAACCTCCAGCTCGGCATCGTCATCGGCCAGCTCGGCAATATGCAGCTCGGGGTTGACGACCTCGACCCCAGGGGGTGTCTGAACATCTGCAACCAGGACTTCGCCCTGGCCCTTGGCGCGAATTTGCAGTATCAACTCCTCGTCTTCAGGAGCCTCTGCGGTAATGCGGACGGCGATTTCCTTGATATTGAGCATGATCTCGGTCGTGTCTTCGACGATGCCCGGAATCGTGCTGAACTCGTGAAGCACGCCGTTGATGCGGACATCAGTGACCGCGGCCCCGCGGATGTGGGCCAGGACGATGCGGCGGAAGGCACTGCCAAGCGTGTTGCCGTACCCCCGCTCGAGTGGCTCAATCGCGAACTTGCCGTACTTGTCATCTAGATGTAGCGCGCGTACACTAGGGCTAATCCCTTCTTGCATTAGCACACTCCCTTGCCTGGCTAGTTGCATTGCGAGCTTGAAGCTAGCCCCTCTACTGCCGATATGGGACGCTATCGGGAGTAAAACTCGATAACCTGCTGCTCGTCAGCACCTGTGTCAATCTTGTCAGGCTCTGGCAGGCCTATCGCCGTGACGGTTGCATTCTCCAGGTCCACCTGCAGCCATTCCGGCGGGACAACCGCACCGGCATTGGCTAGGGCCTGGGCGATGGGGACGATCTGGCGGCTTTTTTCCCTGACTTTGATAACGTCGCCGGGTCGCACCGCGAATGAAGGGATGTTGACAATGCGGTCGTTGACGGTGATGTGACGGTGGCCGACGATCTGCCGCGCCTGCGCCCTGCTGACGGCCAATCCGGCCCGCCAAACGACATTGTCAAGCCGACATTCGAGGGCCTGGACCAGCAGCTGGCTGGTGACGCCGTCTCTGCGCTCAGCCTGGCGCACATAGCGGCGGAACTGCCTCTCCAGCAGGCCATAGGCGGTCTTCATCTTCTGCTTCTCGCGCAACTGCAGGGCGTAGTCGCTGGGACGGCGGCGGCGCCGGTCGTCGGCAAACATACCGGGCGCATAGCCTTTTTTCTCAAAGACGCACTTGGGCGAGTTACACTTCTGGCCTTTGAGGAATAGCTTTTTGCCCTCTCTGCGACATAACCGGCATGTCGCCCCTCGATTTCTAGCCATTTTTGGGTGGTCCTCCTCCAACAAATCCGTTACGGCGCTAGCTGCGGTTTACACGCGGCGTCGCTTAGGTGGACGACAGCCGTTATGTGGGATTGGTGTAACGTCTTTAATGATTCCGATGGCCAGGCCGGCGGCCTCCAGGGCGCGAATGGCGGTTTCGCGACCGGCACCCGGTCCCTTCACCAGACAGTCCACCCGCTGCAGGCCAAACTCCTGGGCTTTGCGGACAACACTCTCAGCGGCCAACTGGGCGGCAAAAGGCGTGTTCTTCTTGGTGCCCTGGAAGCCGATGGCTCCGGCACTCGCCCAGCACAGCACATTGCCCTGTTGGTCGGTGATGGAAATGATCGTGTTGTTGAACGTTGACTTAATATAGGCACGGCCGTATGGCATCTGCACCTTGGTCTTGGGCCGGCCTTCGCTCTGTGGGCGTTCTGTTGCCATCGTCAGCGTACCTCCAAGTGTCGCAACGGCTTACCGATCAGCGGTCTGACGGCTATTTCTTGACTGCGGTGCGCTTGTGGATCGAGACGGTCTTGCGCCGGCCCTTGCGGGTGCGGGCATTGGTGCGAGTGCGCTGGCCTCTGACCGGCAGTCCGCGGCGGTGGCGCTGGCCGCGATAGGTGCCGATCTCGATAAGGCGCTGGATGTTGCTTTGCACCTCGCGGCGCTTGTCGCCCTCGATGGTGTAGCTGCGGTCGATGATTTCACGCAGTTTGGCGGCCTCATCCTCGGTAATGTCCCGCATGCGGGTGTCTTCGGAGATGCCTGCGTCCTGGCAGATCTGCTTGGCGGTTGACCGGCCGATGCCATAGATGTAGGTCAAGGCGATCTCCAGCCGCTTGTCACGGGGTAAATCTACACCTGCAATTCTGGGCACGGCAATTCCTCCTCCGGCCTGGGCTCAGCCCTGTCGCTGCTTGTGCCTGGGGTTCTCGCAGATTACGCGCACGACCCCTTTGCGCCGCACGATCTTGCACTTGTCACAACGCTTTTTCACTGAAGCCTGTACTTTCACGATAACCATCCTATCATCACCACGCCAGGCGATGTGGCGCGGTTAGGTTAGATTGCTGGGTTGGCTCCCGGGCTATTTGTGCAGCCAGGTGATGCGTCCGCGAGTGAGATCATAGGGCGAAAGCTCCACCGTTACCTTGTCGCCGGCCATGATGCGGATAAAGCGCATCCGGATCTTGCCGGAAACGTGTGCCAGCACTTCATGCCCATTCTCGAGCTCGACGCGGAACTTCGCATCAGGCAACTTTTCCTTCACCGTACCCAGAGCGCGGATCGCTTTGCTGTCCTTGTTTGCCATCTGTCGGTTACGTCACCTCAAGTGCGCGGTGTGAGTATTCGTGGCTGGTGCTTGGTCACCGCGATTGTGTGCTCAAAGTGGGCACTGAGACTGCCGTCGGCGGTTCGTGTCGTCCAGCCGTCTTCGTCCACCACGATTTCGGGTCCACCGATGTTGATCATCGGCTCGATAGCCAGCGTCATCCCCGGGCGCAGGCGCAAGTCGTATTCAGGGAACTCCCCGGGCTGATAGTAATTGGGCACCTGCGGCGGCTCGTGCATCCGGCGGCCGATGCCGTGGCCTAGCAACTGGCGTACCGCACTGTAGCCGTGGGCCTCGACATGGTTCTGTATGGCCATCGAGATGTCCTTGAGCGTGTTGCCGGCAACGGCCTGAGCGATGCCCAGGTGCAGAGCCTCTGCGGTGACCTGCAGGAGCTTGCGAGCTTCTGCCGAGACCTCGCCGATGGGCTTGGTGGCGGCATTGTCGCCATGAAATCCGCCCTCGAAATAGGCTCCTACGTCAATTCCGACGATGTCGCCCGAATGCACTATCAGCTTATCGCTGGGGATGCCGTGGACGATGACATCGTTGATTGACACACAGGTGGCGGCCGGGTAACCACGGAAGCCCTTGAAGCTGGGCAGGGCCCCGGCTTCCCGGATCGCTTGCTCCGCCGCCTGATCAACTTCCAAGGTGCTCACACCAGGAACCAATACCGCTAACGCCGTCTGCAAAGCCTTGGCAGCCACTGCTCCGGCCTGCGCCATGGCCTCAAGCTCGCGCGAATTCTTGCGCGTTACCGTGCCGCGCTTGCCTCGTCCATACATGCCGTCAACTGCCCCAAATCGCCTCTAAGCCAATCAGATCAGGCTGGCAGTCAGTCGCTGGTAAACCTCGTGCTCGGAGGCATTACCGTCTATATTCACCAGCAGCCCCCGCTCTGTATAATAGCCGGTCAGCGGCGCAGTCTGCTGGTAGTAGGTGCGGAGCCGTTCGGCGATAACCTCCGGCTGGTCGTCGCTGCGCTGGTAGAGCTTGCCGCCCTCACATGCCGGGCAATCATCGCCGACGTCCACTCCGTCACGGTCAACATTGAATATCGCATTACAGGTGTCACACATGCGTCTGCCCGAAAGCCGCCTGATCAGCACCTCATCAGACACCGAGAGGTTGATCACGACCGGCCTGGTGAGCTCCAGCTCCGCCATGACCTCGGCGAGCGCTTCGGCTTGCACAATGGTACGTGGAAAGCCGTCCAGCAGGGCCCCGCGCTGCTTGATGTCGGCCTCGGCAAGCCGGTCGCGGACGATGCCGATGACCAGTTCGTCGGGCACCAATTCGCCGGCGTCCATGTACACTTTGGCCTGGTTGCCCAGGCCGCTGCCGGCGGCTACGGCCTCACGCAGCATATCGCCGGTGGACAGATGCACTAGTCCATAGTCTTTGACGAGCTTCTCGGCGTGAGTGCCCTTGCCCGCGCCCGGCGGCCCCAACAGGATTATGTTGCGCTCTGCGATGATCAACATCCCCTCGTCACGACAAGAAGCCGGTATAGTGGCGCATCAACAGATGGGCCTCAATTTGCTGCATGGTGTCAAGCGCGACGCCGACAACGATCAGCAATGAGGTGCCGCCAACCAAGGTAAAGGTAGGTACCCCGGTGATGGGACCTATATAATACTGCATCAGTGCCACAACGCCCAGGAACAAGGCGCCGGCCAAGGTAATGCGGTAGAGTATCTTGTCCAGATAGTCGCGGGTCTTTTCGCCCGGGCGGATGCCGCGGATGGCGCCGCCGTTTTTCTGCAGGTTCTCGGCGATCTGTTCGGGATTGAAGGTGACCGCCGTATAGAAGTACGTGAAGACTACCACCAGAATAAAGTACAAGAACGAGGCAAAGCTGTTAGCGCCGGGAGTGGTGAACTCCACTATCGAAAAGATCGCCCCGTCAATGGTGCCCTCGTCGAGACCGAAGCTGTTGGACAGGAAATTGACGACCGCCTCGCCGCGCAGCAGATTAGCCAGCGTAGCCGGGAACAGGGCCACTGAAATCGCGAAGATGATCGGGATAACACCGGCTTGATTGACCCGCAGCGGCAAATGCTGGACCTGCCCGCCCCAGATCTTGTTGCCCTTGATGCGCTTGGCATATTGCACAGGAATCTCGCGCTGAGCTTGCTGGACTTTGACAATGCCGTAGATGGTGGCAATGAATATGGCAATCAAAAACAGCAGATTGGCCACGCCGATCTCGCCGCCCTGCCACAGTACTATAGTCTGCATCAATTCCTCGGGCATAACCGCCATGATACCGACAAAGATGATCAGCGACACGCCTTGGCCGATGCCCTTATCAGTGATCATGTCGCCGAGCCACATCAGGAAGGCGGTCCCGGAAGTCATCATCAGCACGGCGAAAAGCATGTCCATTTTGCCGCCGGTGAAGGCCCCCGCGCCACTGAACCAGCCGATCATCCCCATGCCCTGCAACGCCGCCAGGGCCATGGTCAGGTAGCGGGTCCAGCGGTTGATCTTCTTCTGGCCGTACTCGCCCTCTTTCTGCAGCTCCTCCAACTGCGGGATAGCCATGACCAGAAGCTGGAAGATAATCGAGGCATTGATGTAGGGCATGATGCCGAGGGCCAGCACCGAGAAGCGCTTGAGCGATCCGCCGACAAACATATTCAAAAACTCGCCCAGGGTGCCGCCCTGGAACATCGCCTCCAACGCTTCCCGGTCCACGCCCGGCATCGGCACGTGCGCGCAGGCGATATAGACCGTGAACATTATCATCACAAAGAAGATGCGCTTGCGCACGTCGGGCAGTTTCAGGGCTTGGCTGAGAGCGGCCAGGCGTTCCTTCATTTCGCTATCACCTCGGCAGTGCCGCCGGCTGCCTCGATCTTGTCTTTGGCCGAACTGCTGAAGGCATGGGCCTTCACGGTCAAGGCCGTGTCCAGGTCGCCGTCACCGAGCACCTTGAGCCCCTTGGCCTCGAGCTTCTTAATCATGCCGACCTCGATCAGCAACTCCGGGGTAACCTCGGTGCCTGCATCAAGCGCCTGCAGCGCAGCTACGTTGACGGTGGTATAGCGCTGCCGGAATATGCCGATGTTGTGGGCTTTATTGCTCTGGCCGCGCAACTTGGGCAGGCGCTGGTAAAGCGGCGTCTGTCCGCCCTCGAAACCCGGGGCGATGCTATAGCGGGCCTTCTGGCCCTTCTGCCCGCGGCCCGAGGTCTTGCCGGAGCCGCTGCCATGGCCGCGCCCTACGCGCTTCTTGGAACTCTTACGAGCCGGATTTGGCCTGAGGTCTGTCAGGTCCATGAAAATGCTCCTCTATATAGGCAATGCCGCACAGCGCCCCTCACTGGGCCTCGCCGATAGAGACTAGATGCTTAACGGTCGCCACCATGCCGCGAATCGCCGGGCTGTCCTCCTTGACCACACTCTGGCCTACTCTGCGCAGCCCCAGGGCCTGCAAGGTGGCGCGCTGCTTGGGCTTGCAGCCGATATAGCTGCCGGTCAAGGTGACTTGTAGCTTTGATTTGCTCTTGCGCTTTGCCATTTGACTGCTGCCTATCCTGTTTGATTGATACTGCACAGCTAGACCGCGACCGGACAGGTCCGCTGGGCTTAGAGCTTCAGGCCGGCCTCGCGGGCGCCTTCGGCGAGAGCGGCGAGCTTCCCGTGGAAGGGCCAGCCGCCACGGTCGAAGACAACCTGCGCGATGCCGGCCTCCAGGGCACGCTTGCCGATAACCAGGCCGAGGGCTTTGGCAGCGGCGATATTGCAGGTGCCCTCCAAGCCTTTGCCGATGGCCGGTTCTCTGGTCGAGGCGGCAACCAGAGTGTGGCCGCTCCAGTCGTCAATGACCTGGGCGCTAAGGTGCCGCAACGACTTGTGCACCGACAGGCGGGGCCGCTCGGGCGTGCCCTCGATCTTGCGGCGTACTCGCAGATGTCGTTTGCGTCTCTGTGCAGTTTTCTTGCTCACATTTGCCATACTCTGGTGCCGTCCTGTTTGTGGTTGCCTGAGGAAGCTGCGCCCTGGCAGCTTATGTTAGCTTGCTACAAGCGACCGGCGGGCGCTGTTACATCTCGCCGGCCCGCGCCTTGCCGGCCTTATGGCGCACGCGCTCGTCCACATAGCGGATGCCCCGGCCCTTGTACGGCTCGACCGGGCGGAGGTGCCGGATGTCGGCAGCAAGTTGGCCGACGACCTGTTTGTCAATTCCGCGGATAACCACGGTGGTGTTGTCAATCACTTCGAACTCGACATCAGCGGGCGGCTCAATCTGCACCGGGTGCGAGAAGCCGATGCGCAAGGTCAGGGACTTGCCGCTGACCTCGGCGCGATAACCGACGCCGTTGATGAGCAGTCGTTTCTCAAAGCCGTTGGTGACGCCTTCGACCATATTGGCAATCAAAGAACGCGTCATCCCGTGCAGGGCCCGGTGTTGGCGCTGGTCGCTGGGGCGCGCGACGGTCAGAATTGCGTCTGCGACGGCAATCTGCATGTCGGGGTGACAGGTGTGTGCCAGTTCACCCAACGGGCCCTTCACCGTGACGGTGTTGTCCTCGGCGAGCTTTACCGTGACCTTATCAGGAATATCAACCGGCATGTTACCTACTCTAGACATCATGAAGCTCCTGTCTGTAGCAGCCGCTTGCGGCTACCAAATGTACCCGAGGACTTCCCCGCCGATACCGCGCTTGCGGGCCTCTCGTGCGGTCATTATACCCCTGCTGGTGGAGATGATGGCGACACCCAGTCCGCCCAGCACTCTGGGCAACTCATGCTTGCCAACATAGACGCGGCGGCCCGGCTTGCTGATGCGTTTCAGGCCGTTGAGTACCGGCTCCCGGTATTCAGTGTACTTAAGACGGATACGCAGGCTGGTGCCCCTGTCCACAAGCTGAAAGCCGCGAATATAGCCTTCATCATGCAGGATCCTGGCGATTTCACGTTTTACGTTCGAAACCGGCACGTCCACACTGGTATGGCGTGCTTCGGCCGCGTTGCGGATTCTTGTCAGCATGTCAGCAATTCCGTCGGTTACGACACCCATGCCATAGCCTCCTGGTCGAGACCTTGTACTGTCAAAGAAGTTATGCCCCGCTTTGGTCCTGGAGCGGCTCGGCGCGGCAGCCGCCGGGCGGTGTGGGGCCTCGGCCTACCAGCTTGCTTTCCTGATGCCCGGGATGTTGCCGTCCAGGGCGTTTTCTCGGAAGCAGATTCTGCAGACGCCGAAGGCCCGCATATAGCCGCGGCGCCGACCGCATATATGGCAACGGTTGACGCGGCGGGTGGAGAACTTCACCTCTTTGCTCTGCTTGGCAATCCATGATTTCTTCGCCACGTGCTATCACCCAAACGAGTTTAGTTGGTAGTTACTTTCTCGGCTTTCTCAACGGTGCCTGCGGGCCTTTGCAGGGGCAGGCCCAGCAGCTCAAGCAGCGCCCGAGCCTCTTCATCCGTCTTGGCCGTGGTGACGATGGTTATGTCCATGCCCCGCACCCGCTCAACATCATCATAGCCCAACTCCGGGAATACCAGATGGTCGTTTAGGCCGAGACTGTAATTGCCACGGCCATCGAAGGAGTTGGGCGAGAGGCCGCGGAAGTCGCGGATCCTGGGCATCGCGACGTTGAACAGGCGGTCCAAAAACTCCCACATCCGGGCGCGGCGCAGCGTCACCCGACAGCCGATCGGCTGACCGATGCGGATACCGAATGCCGAGATCGACTTCTTGGCGCGTGTCATCGCCGGCCACTGCCCGGCAACCAGCGCCAATTCCTGCATCGCCTTCTCGAGGGTCTCGAAGCTCTCCTTGACGCCCTCGACGCCCATGTTGATGGAGACTTTGACAACCCGAGGGGCTTGCCAGATATTGTCGTAGTTGAAGCGCTCCATCAAAGCGGGGCGCACTTCTTTCTCATAACGCTCTTTCAGTCGCGGTACCATTTTGCGCTAACCTTCTTAACGGGACTGCAAGCTTAACTTCCCGACCGCAGGGGCCGCCTGCGCTTAATCGTCAATATCCTTGCCGCATTTCTTGCACACGCGGACCTTCTCCCCACTCTCACGCACCCGGTGTCCCACTCGGGTGGGGGCGTCGCAGTTAGGGCACACCAGCATGACATTGGACAGATGGATCGGTCCCGGCGATTCGACAATGCCAGCCTGGCGCATCTGCTGGGTCTGGCGAACCGCTCGCTTCATGATGTTGAGCCCGTCAACGATAATCCGGTTGGAACTGGGACTGACCTCCAAGACGCGGCCACGACGGGGCCGGCCCTTCAGCGAGCGATCCTTACCGGCAATGATCATGACTTCATCGCCTTTTCGGATATTGAGCTTTCGACTAGGCATAGGCTAACTCTCTCCTGGCAGCTTTCAGACGACTTCCGGTGCCAGCGAAATGATCCTCATAAAGCCGCGTTCTCGCAGTTCGCGGGCTACCGGGCCGAAGACACGGGTCGCGCGGGGATTCTGCGCGGCGTCCACAATCACCACGGCGTTGTCGTCGAAGCTGATATAGCTGCCGTCGGGACGAGCCGTCGGGGACTTGCAGCGGACCACGACGGCGCGTACTACGGTGCCCTTGGCGATCGGGCTGTCGGGCGCGACCGACTTAGTTGAGGCAACGATCTCGTCGCCGAGGCCGGCGTAACGGGAGGCTCCGCGCCCGATCATGTCGATGCAGCCGATCTCATGCACGCCGCTGTTGTCGGTGACTTTGAGCCTGGTCTCTTTCTGTATCATGGCGGTCCTCTGGGGGCGGTACTGAAGACTTAGTCGGCTTCAGCGTTCGCCTTGTGTTCGGCTACAATGCCATCCATCAGGTGCGACGGCACCTCTTCATATCCCGAAAAGCTCATCGTGTAGCTGGCTCGGCCCTGGCTGATCGAGCGCAGGTCAGCGGCATAGCGGCGCATCTCCGCCAGCGGCACCGAAGCCCTAACCAACTGCAGGCCGGCCCCGAGGCTCTCGGAGCCCTGAATGCGACCGCGACGGCCGGACAGATCGCTCATCACATCGCCCATGATGTCTTCCGGGACCGTAATCTCGACGTCCATCACCGGCTCCAGCAGTATGGACCTGGCCTCGGCCAAGGCATTGCGTACCGCTATCTGGCCGGCTGTCTGAAACGCCTGGTCGGACGAATCAACCGGATGCGAGCTGCCGTCGTCAAGGGTCACCTGAACGTCCACCACCGGCGAGCCGGTGAGGAGCCCCTTCTGTAGCTGGGCGACAACGCCTTTTTCAACGGCCGGGATATAGTTGGTGGGCACCGAAGCGCCCCGGATCTCGTTAACGAACTCGAAGCCGGCACCGCGCGGCAACGGCTCCATGCGGATCCAGACGTCGCCGAACTGCCCGCGGCCGCCGGTCTGCTTCTTATGCCGTCCCTGTACTCGCACCGCGGTGGTAATCGTCTCGATGTACGGCACCTTCGGCTCAGAGAGAGTGACCGAGGCCTCGAACTTGCGGGCCAGCTTCTGGACGATCACATCCAAGTGCAAGGCGCCCATGCCATAGATCAGCATCTCGCCGGTGCTGGCTTCACGGCCGAAGCTGAAGCCGATGTCCTCTTCGGCCAGCCGCGCCAAACCGGCGGAGAGCTTGTCCTCGTCGGCGTGGGAAGCCGCGGTGACGGCAGCCGAGTGCATCGCCTTGGGCAACTCCGGTGCGTCGAAGACCACCGGCCCTTTCGGGTCGCATAGCGTCCCGCCGGTGAGAGTGCTCTCGAGCTTGGTGACACACCCCAGGTCACCGGCGGCAAGCGCTTGCACCTCTGAGGTCTTGTTGCCCTGCATCGTAGCCAAGCCGCTGAGCCGCTCGCGATTGCCGCTCTTGGCCTCAGTAACGTTGGCATCGCTATTGGCGGTGCCGGAGACGACTCGCATCAGACTGATGCGGCCGACGTAAGGGTCGCTGAGGGTCTTGAAGACAACCGCCGCGAAGGGCTCCGTCTGGCTGCATTCGCGGACGATTTCGACCGTCTCGTCCTTGGGATCGTGGCCGGTCCAAGCCCCCCGCTGCGCGGGCGTAGGACAGACTGCAACAATCAGGTCGAGCAAAGCGCCGATGCCCAGAACGTTGAGCGCGTCGGTGGCCAGCACCGGAACCAGTTGGCCGCCGGCAACTCCCTTAGCCAAGCCGGAGGCGAGTTCTTCGTGACTCAAGGTCTCATTCTCGAAGTACTTCTCCATCAGTTCTTCGTCATTGGCGGCCACGGCCTCGACCAGCCCCTCGCGAGCCGCGGATGCCTGGTCAGTCATATCTTCAGGAATGTCAGTCCAGGTGCCGCCCTTTTCCGAGCCTTTGAGCATCTTCATGCTAAGCAGATCAACTACGCCCGCGAAATTGCCCTTTTCCCCGACCGGAATCTGTACCTTGACTCCCTCAACTCCCCCCAGCATCTGATTGATGCTGTCAACGGCGGCATCGAAGTCAGCGTGTTCTCCGCTCATCTTGTTCGCGACGGCAACAATCGGCAGGCTCATGTCGGCGGCAGTCTGATAGCAGCGGTGAGTATGGACCTCGACGCCGGCGCCGGCATCAACAACCAGCAGTGCACAGTCAGCGACCCACAGGCAATCTATCACCTCGGCGAAAAACTCGGCGTAGCCCGGCGTATCTATGACATTGATCTTGGTGCCATCGTGGGTGCAATTGCACAGTGCCGGGCTGATCGAGATCTGACGGCTGCGCTCTTCCGGCTCAAAATCGGCTACGGCCGTGCCGTCGTCCACTTGGCCGAAACGGCCCGTCGCGCCGGTGGCAAAGAGCATGGCTTCGGTCAAAAGCGTCTTCCCGCACCCGCGGTGCCCGATCGTCACTAGGTTCCGAATTTGGGAAGTGTCCGTCGCCATTCAATTTCCTCCCGACGATCGCCGACGCACCCAAGCCGCTGGGGCGACGGTACGGTACTGCTGTCAGCGTGGCGGTCTATTCCGCCTTGGCTAAGATTTCCACGACGCGCCATGATTTGGTCTTGCTTAGTGGTCGGCACTCGGCAATCAGGACTTTATCGCCGAACTGACACTGGTTGGCCTCGTCGTGGGCATGGTACTTGGTACTTCGCCGCAAGACTCGTTCGTAGATGGGGTGCCGGGTCAAGCGGCTTACCGCCACCACGACGGTCTTGTCCATTCTGGTCTTGCCCGGCCCGCCGCTGACTACGATGCCTTCCCGTGTCTTCGGCTCTGGCTTGTGCTCCTTGCTCATCACTTCCGCCTTTCCCATTCCATCAGCCGTTAGGAGGCGCTATCCGAACAGCTCGCGCTCTCGCTGGAGCGTCTTGATGCGAGCGATGGCCTTGCGGTACTTGCGCAGGCGCTTGGGGTCCGGAATCTGTCCGGAGGCCAAGCGGAAGCGGAGCTGAAACAGGCTCTCCTGGACGTGGTTGAGGCGGTCCTCAAGCTCAGCGTCAGTGGAGTCATGCAATTGGTCCAAAAAATCTCGTTTGCTCTTGGCGCTATCAGGCATAGCCTCTATCCTCCCGGCTCACGAACTTGGTCGCCACCGGCAACTTGTGGGCGGCCAGACGCATCGCCTCGGTGGCTATCTCTCTATCAACGCCGCCCATCTCGAACAGGATGCGTCCGGGCTTGACAACAGCTACCCAGTAGGCCGGTGCCCCCTTGCCCTTTCCCATACGGGTTTCGGCCGGCGTTTCTGTAACCGGCTTGTCGGGGAAGATTCGGATCCAGACCTTGCCGCCACGGCGTGCGTGCCTGGTCATCGCCACCCGCGCGGCCTCGATCTGCCGCCCGTCAATCCAGCCAGGCTCGGTGGCCTGCAGGCCGAACTCGCCCATGTGCAGCTTGCTACCCCGATAGGCTTTGCCCGTCCGCCGGCCGCGGTGGTGTTTGCGGTGCTTCTGTCGCTTAGGAATTAGCATCTGAGGACTCCTCGTCTGCTGTTTCCGTCTCGTCATTGTGCAGGGCCGCGACCAGGGGGTCGGGATTCTCGGTCTCCTGCTCGGTATCTGGCTCTGCTACGGCTGCTTCAGCGGGCTGCTCCGGTTCCGTCTCCTCAGCAGGCTCGGCGGTTTCCTCGGCAGGCTCGGCGGTTTCCTCGGTCTCGGTATCAGCCGCCTCTGCGGTCACTTCTGTGGCTTCGGCTTCCGCTGTGGGTTCTGCTGTTGCCGGCTCTGCAGCTGGCTCTGTAGCCGCCTCAGCATCGGCGGCTTCCTCAGCCTGGGGCGCGGTCTCTTCGGGTTGCGGTTCCGGCCTTTCCGGCAGAATCTCACCGCGATAGACCCAGACTTTGCAGCCGATGTGACCATAGCCGGTACGGGCTTCGGCAAAGCCATACTGCACGTCCGCGCGGAGGGTTTGCAGCGGCACTCGGCCTTCGGGGCCGGCGGATTCGCTTCTGGCGATCTCGGCGCCTCCGAGCCGGCCCGAGACAATACAGCGCACACCCTCGGCCCCCATGCGCATGGCGCGCTCGATGGCCTGGCGCATGGCTCGGCGGTAGGATACGCGCCGCTCGATCTGGCGGGCGATGTTCTCCGCGATCAGTTGGGCGTTGATGTCCGGCTCGCGTGTCTCCTCGACATTGACGCGTACCTTCATGCTGGCCATGCTCTCCAGCTTGCGGCGGAGCCGGTCAACGTCCTGCCCGGCCCTACCGATGACGATCCCCGGCTTGGCGGTTTGAATCGTAATGGTGGCGGTGCCGGCGGCCCGCTCGATGATTATGTCAGAGATCGAGGCGTCGTTAAGAATATCCTTGATATAATTGCGCATCTTGATGTCTTCAATGAGGTAGTCGCGGTACTGCTGGCCCTCGGCAAACCAGCGGCTCTTGGACTCGCGGATTACTCCCAGTCTGAAGCCATAGGGATGTACCTTTTGTCCCATTACCGTTTCACTCCCGCAGCCAGGCTGCTGACGAATAGGTTCTGTCGGTCTCTAGTCCTCAATCTCATCGCTGACAACTACAGTAATGTGGCAGGTAAGTCGGTGGAAGCGGTCGGCCCGGCCTCGCGCTCGCGGCTTGATGCGCGGTATGCGAAAGCCCTCATCCACGACGGCTCCTGATACCCACAGCTCGTCCGGAGACATCCCGTGATTGTTCTCGGCATTGGCCGCAGCCGATTGCAGACACTTCTGCAGCGCCTCGGTTGCGGGACTGCCGTAGGTGGCCAGAATCTGCACGGCCTCATCAACCGCCTTGCCTCTGATCAGGGGCAGGAACCGGCGTACCTTACGCGGGCCTACCCGGACAAATTTGGCGACCGCTTGTGCTTCCATACTCGTAGCTCCTGGGCTCTGTTGAAACTCGACAAGCTAGCTAGGCGGCAGTCAGGCCTACTCGGTAACGCTGGTAGTAGCCTCTTCGCGTCTGCCGGGACGCATGCCGCGGAAGGTGCGGGTGGGCGCGAACTCCCCCAGCTTGTGTCCGACCATGTTCTCGGTAATCAGAATCGGCACGTGCTTGCGGCCATCATATACGGCGATGGTGTGCCCGACCATCTCCGGAAAGATCGTTGAGCGCCGCGACCAGGTCTTGATCATTCGCTTCTCGCCACTGGCGTTCATTTTTGCGACCTTATCCAGGAGCTTCTTGTCCGCAAACGGGCCTTTCTTCATAGAGCGGGCCATTTTATGCTGCCTCCGACAACTCGGTGTGCAACTGCATTACTTGCGGCGCCGGTCGCGCACGATGTACTTGCTTGACGACTTGCGCCGGTTACGGGTCTTCTTGCCGAGGGTCTTCTTGCCCCACGGCGTGCGCGGGCTATCCAGACCGATGGGGGCCTTGCCCTCACCGCCGCCGTGCGGATGGTCCACCGGATTCATCGCGCTGCCCCGCACCGTGGGACGCACGCCACGATGGCGCTTGCGACCGGCCTTGCCGTCCTGAACATTGATATGGTCAGCATTACCCACACGGCCGACGGTGGCCCGGCATTTGGCCGAGACCATGCGCATCTCGCCCGAAGGCAACCTCAAGGTCATCAGCTTGCCTTCCTTAGCCACCAACTGAGCGGCGGTGCCGGCGCTGCGAGCTAGCTGGGCCCCGCGTCCGGGCGTCAACTCGATGTTGTGCACGACGGTGCCGACGGGCATAGCTTCCAGAGGCAGACAGTTGCCCACGCGGGCCGGTACGCGCAGACCTGAGATAACGCTGTCGCCCCGGTTGAGGCCCTGGGGAGCCAGGATATAGCGCTTCTCGCCATCAGCATAGTGCAGCAGCGCGACATGAGCCGAGCGGTCCGGAGCGTACTCGATGGTGGCCACCTTGGCCGGGACGCCGTCCTTGTTGCGCTTGAAATCAATCTGCCGGACCTTGCGCTTAGCGCCACCGCCCTGGTGACGCACCGTGATCTTGCCGCTGACGTTACGCCCACCGGTCTGCTTCTTGCGTTTCACCAGCCCTTTTTGCGGCTTTCTCTTCCTGTCAATATCGCTGCGATCAAGCTTGACGTAAGAGCGCCTGCCTGGTGATGTCGGCTTATGGTCTATGGTTGGCATGATAGCAAATCTCTCGCTTGTAGCGGCTGCATTGCCCAACTGGATGGCGCGGGTGTGTCCGTGCCTTGCAGCCTTAGATGACGTCAATGTTACTGCCGGGGGCCAGAGTGATTACGGCCTTCTTCCACTCGGCAGTCTTGCCTTCGCGATGGCGGTAGCTGCGGCGTCGCGTCTTGCCGGCCACCGTCATCGTGTTAACCTTGATGACCCGCACATTGAACATGCTCTCAATCGCGCGTTTGATGTCAATCTTGGTGGCGTCGGGATGCACCCTAAAGGTGTACTTGTTGTTGACTTCCGACTCGCGCATGCTTTTCTCGGTGATAACCGGCGCGATGATAAGCTTACGGTAGCGTTCCAGCTCGGCGTTTCTGCCGGTGAGCATCCTGCTACTCCTCTCCGACCAGCACGGCCAGCGCGGCCTGGGTAAAGACAAGCTCATCGGCCCACAGCACGTCACGGGCGTTGAGATGCGGTGACTGGCGCAGATAGAGATTGGGTAGGTTCCGGCAGCTTCTGAGAATGTTGGCATCGGCCATCTCGTCAGGCGAAAGCATCAGCAGAACCCGGTCTGCGTCAATTCTCAGCGCCTCGAGCATGGCGACGATGGTCTTGGTGCGCGGCTGGTCCAGCTCGATACCCTCGATGACGGTCACACCGCCCTGCCGCGCGGCCTGGGACAGCGCGCAGCAGAGGGCCTTGCGGCGCATCTGCTTGGGCATCTTCTTATTGCCGGTGCGCGGCTTAGGCGCATGAGCTTTCCCGCCGCCGACGAACAAGGGCGCGCCGCGATCACCGTGGCGGGCCCTGCCCAGGCCCTTCTGCCGCCAGATCTTGGCCCCTGAAGTGATCACCTCGCCGCGCCGCTTGGCACTGCCGGCGTGACGCTTGCGGCGACTATCAGCAGTCACCACCGCCTGGTGGACCAGTTCGTGGTGCATGGCAACACCGAAGATCTCGTCACTAACCTCTACCTGACCGACTTTCTCGCCGGCCAGGTTACAGACTGCTAGCTGCGGCATAGCATTTCGTTCCTTCCGGACCCGCCTCAACTGCTCTCGATCGCGACTACCCCGCCGTTTGGCCCGGGAATAGAGCCCTTGATAACAAGCACATTATTCTCCGCATCAACATCGATGACGGTCAGGTTCCTGATCTTCTGGCGGACGTTGCCCATCTGCCCGGGCATCTTCTGGCCGGGAAAGGTCCTGGCTGCATCGGTGGCCCCGGCCGACATCGGCGCACGGTGCACTTTGGAGCCGTGACTGGCAGGCCCGCCGCGAAAACCGTAACGCTTCACCACACCGGCGAAGCCCTTGCCCTTGGTAATGCCGGTCACATTGACCCGCTCGCCCGCGGCGAAGATCTCAACCGTGACCTCGTCACCTAAGGCGTATTCATCGTCACCACTGACGCGGAATTCGCGCAGATGCTTCTTGGGTGACAGGTTCTTGGCTGCGAAATGGCCGAGCAGGGGTCTGCTGAGACGACCCCGCTTCCGCTGCTCAATGTCCTCAAAGCCCAGTTGCACCGCTTCGTAGCCGTCGGTGGCGGTGGTCTTGCGCTGGACAACCACGCACGGACCAGCCTGCAGCACCGTGGCCACGACAGCCTGGCCGTTGTCGTCAAAAATTCGCGTCATGCCGACTTTTCTGCCCAGAATCCCAACTGCCATGCTTCTTCACACCTATCTGGCTGCATCCGATTGCCTGTGGCGCGCCGGTTCTAGCCACTCGAAGTCTTGATAGCGATGTCCACTCCGCCGGGGAGGTCGAGCTTCATCAGCGCATCAACGGTACGCTGCGTCGAGTCGAGAATGTCAATCAGCCGTTTATGGATGCGCATCTCGAAATGCTCGACGGTGCGGGAGCTGCGGCCCAGAGCCGTAGGCTTGACCACACAGTGGACGTTCCTGTCCGTCGGTAGTGGGATCGGGCCGGCGATGCGAGCGCCGCTGCGCTCGGCAGTCTCGACGATCTTCTGTACTGAACGGTCGAGTATCTCGTGGTCAAAGGCCTTCAATTTGATGCGAATACTGCTGGTCCTCGCCATCTTCTGAGGCTCTCCTTCTGGGGCCGGCACCATACCCTCTCACCGGCATTCGACCGACTAGAGAATTACTACTCACTCGATGACTTTGGTGACGACGCCGGCGCCGACGGTGTGGCCGCCCTCGCGCAC
>CAYMIN010000012.1:9603-127816 GCA_964390495.1 uncultured Armatimonadia bacterium | reverse complement strand
TCAAGGTCGCTGGATGCCTCTGAGCAAAATCTGCATAACTACAGTTCCAGCCCGAGGCGATCGTTCGACAAAGTCCGCGACACGATCAGCAATTCCAATACATCCACTGGAAGAGACGGGCGTAGAGGGCAATCACGCGCTCTGGGTCCTCACTGCCACTCGCCTCCAAGGACACGAACTCGTGATAGCCCATGTTCTTGAGGATGCGGAAGAGCTCGCCATAGGGGTACTTGGGGTCCTCGAGATTGTGCAGATGGATATGGCGCAGATACGGTGCCACCGGATAAAGAAATTCGCCGATAGGTCCCCATTTGGTCTCGCGAGCATCGCAGTTATAGACGATGCCAATGCGGTCGTGAGCGGCGATCTCAACCGCGCGCAGCGTATATTTCCAGTAATAGAAGTCGCCGTGCATCTCCAGATTGCAGTCAACGCCGCTGCCCTCGGCATGGTCGCCGATCTGGCGCAGACAGTTGCCGACATTCTCAACAACCTCGTCCTTGTCCGAGCCCTCCGGGAAAGCATTGCCGAATACCCGCACCCGCGGCGCGCCGACGTCAGCGGCCAGGTCTATAAAGCGCTTGGCGGTCTCAACATGCTCCTGGCGCTCAGCCGGGTCCAGCGACTCGAAACGGCAACTGGTGGAGATGCCCGCCAGCTCGACCGGACTCGCCTCGAACTTGGCCTTGATCTCGGCCCGCTGCTCGGCGCTGGTGTCAAGCTCGACGCCGTGGCCGTGGCCCAGCTCGGCCCGGCACTCGACGCCCTTGTAGCCGTACTTGCCGGTAACCTCCAGCAGCTCGTCGAGCGTGAAATCCTTGCCCAGTTGGTAAGTCAATAGCGAAAGCTTCATGATTGTGCCTTCTTTCCAGAGATTGTGCGCGTAGGCAAGATGGTTCGCCGCCGCGTGGGGCCATCCCTCTCTCAAGCGTAGAGACCAAGGCAGTGTGCCGCTAAAGGCACCCTCACCCCGAGCCTTCTCCCACACGCGGGAGAGGGGTCAACAACAACGGCAACGACCAAGACCGCGGGCGCATGCCATGCGCCCCTACAGCGGCAACGGGTGTCGGGCTGCCCTTCGGCAAGCTCAGGGCCTGCGGGAAGCCCGACCCACGCAAATATGTTTGTGCTGGCGGATCTGCCACCACTGCGGGGTCTGCATAAGCTCGTCCGGGACTGATGGAGCCGGGCAGCCTACAAGGTCTGCTCACACAATCCTATTCGCTCGGTAGGAACGGGAAGAGCACGGGAATCCGGTCGGGTTCGAGCCTGCCGCCGTACTCGGAGACCATCAGCACCTCCGCGCACTCGACCGCTTGACCGTGCGCCTCGCCATAGGCCTCGATCAGCTTCTCACGGCCCTGGTCGGCTACACCGGCGAACCTGGCCCGGAACTGCTCGGCCAGCCACTCGCGCCGCTGCGCCTCATCCTGCGGAACCTTCTCGACCTCCTCAAGCCCACCACGATCATACGGCAACCACTCGCAGCACTGCGAGACATGACACGCCAACATGTCAATCAGCCGCTCAACCACGTCGTCAATGTCAACCGCGATGTCAACCCGATAAGACGCTGGCTCGGTAAACCTGTCCTGCAGATAGGCCATCACCGGTGAGTATGTCAGCGGCTCGGTCAGGGCTGCCACATTGGGCACGCGCACGCCGTGAATGGCGTCCTGGACCAACTGCCCCACCGCGCGATGGTCGGGATGGTAATCATTCGCGCGATGACAGGCCACCAGGTCCGGCTGGTACTCGCGAATACTGCAAATAACCCGCTTGCGGGTGGACATGTCCGCCTGTAGCTCGCCATTGTGGATGTCGTATATCTCATACTCAATGTCGCCGATAGCCGCGGCAGCCTGGGCTTCTTGGTAGCGGCGCCGGGCCAGCGGTCCGCCGCCCATCGAGTAATGCCCCGTGTCCCCATTGGTCATGGAGATGAACTTGACCTGATGGCCCAAGGCGCGGTACTTAAGCGCCATGCCCCCGAAGCGGACATCGCAATCGTCCGGATGGGCGCCGAAAACTAAGATGCGTAGCTGTTTGGCTTGCACGGTTATTGACTCCTTTTCTGATGGTGTCGGGCAGCAGGCCCGACCTAGGCAACGGCTGGGCCGGATGGGGCTTCCAACATCCCCCCTTCGGCCCCTCCTACGACTCAGGACGCGGCTTCCAGAGCGTTGATTAGCTCCACCAACCCCGCGACCGCCTCCTCGCAAAGCTCCTGTCCGAACTCCGCAGTGGCCTGGAAGGGATCGCCCATCACTCCCACCTCAATCTCCGGGTGTTGAGCCACCCGAGCCGTGACACTGGGATGTTCAAGCGGCTTGCAAAAGACCTGGTAGGCATCCGGATTGTCCAGCATCATCTCCAGAATATCCTGCCGGTCGGTGACCATTTCGTCGGCCAAGACCTCGTCCGGGGCCCAGTAGAGCATCAGTGAGGTCTCGAAATTGCCGGAATGGTAATCTTGCTCCTGTTCGTAAGAGCGCCGGAAAGTAGGCGAAACCTCGAAGAAACAGTGCACCGCCACCCGCCGGTCAGCATAGCCGGGGAAATCGCGCACGAAATGAGTCGCGCCCAGCCGGATCGCCGCCACGCTCTCGCTGCCACCGTGGCCCAGAACGACTATCAGATTCTCCAGCCCGTGGAAGGCAAAGGCGCGGAGTATCTCCGTCACCAGCATGGATACCACATTGAGGTTGATGTTGATGGTGCCCGGCAGCTCGCCGCCGGAGAAATTGTACGGTAGCAGCGGGGCGACGAAAGCGCCGGTCTCATCAGCGGCCCGCACCGCAATCTGCCAGGCGTTGTGGTTGTCGGTGTCAGTGGTGAGGTGATAGCCGTGCTGCTCCGTGCAGCCGATCGGTATCAGCACCGTCGGCGTGTCCTGCAATGCCTCCCGAATCTGCTTAACCGTCATCTTCTGCCAGATCTTGGCTTTGCCCATGCCGATCATTCCTATCGGTCCTTGCCCGGCTATCAGTAGCGTCAGTAGGTTGTCGCAATCGCGTTGCCCTGGGGGATTTCACCATTGTGCCCCTGCAGACCTGCCAGACAGGCGAAAACGGCGGCCCTCACCCTAGCCCTCTCCAAAGGCGAGAAACCAGAACGACAACGCCTTACAGGCGCATTCAATGCGCTCCTACAACGGCATCAGGGACCGCACTAGCAACAACGTACTAGAAGGCCCGCGCGAACAAAGAAGGGCCAAGGCGGGGAACGAACCGGCCGTAGTGTCCGGCTGCTATCATTACCGTGCCAAAAACTCTCCTAAGATGACGTTCGGCCAGCTTCCGGAGCTGCACCATTTTGCCGGTTGGAATGGGGGACTGTCCCTCCAGGGACTGTCCCCTGGGTCCCAGTAGCAGCGTCTTACCGGTCCGTGATGCCAGAAAAGTTAGGTCCTGAGACCGCGTCTAGAGCTGCACCATCTTGCCGGTTGCGGCAGACTCGTAGATGCTCAGAATGACCTCGACGGCGCGCCGGGCCTCCCGCCCTGATAGCTGCGGTTCGCGGTCCTCCTCCACCGCCGCCAACAAATCGCCAATCTGCTCGGTATGGGCCTGGACCGCCTCCCCCAACATGCCGAGCTTGGGATCAGCCGCGCCACCGGTCTGCCCGGCCTCGGCATTGAACTCGGTCTCGTCGCCCGCCACCTCCCACAGCTTCAGGTCCTCGCCGACAACAACCACATTGCCCTTGGTGCCATGGATCTCAAGCACCGCAGGATGGCCCTGGTAGGTGCAGGTGGTGCCCTGAATTATGCCCTGAGCGCCGGAAGTGAACTGCAAGGCCGCCGTTGCGCAGTCCTCGACCTCAATAGTATCGTGCGCTAAGGCGTCGGCAAAAGCGCCAAGCCTCGCCACATCGCCCATGATCCAGAGCAGTAAATCCACATAGTGCACCGACTGGTTCATCAGCGCGCCGCCGCCATCAAGCGCTTTGGTGCCATGCCACCCGTCGCTGTAATACTCGTCGGTGCGATACCAGGGGACGATGGCATTGCCGTAGAGCAGCTTACCCAGACGGCCACTCTCGGCGGCTTGCTTGATGCGCCGGTAAACGCTGTAGCCGCGAAATTGGTGAGTCGCGCCGAGCTTGACGCCATTCTCATCGCAGGCCGCAATCAGGGCGTCAATCTTCTCCAGCGTGACATCAATCGGCTTGGTGCAGATGACATGCTTGCCGGCCTCGGCGCACTGGATGCCGAGTTCGGCATGAAGGCCGCTGGGCACCACGATATTGCAGACATCTATGCTGTCATCCTCGAGCATCTCGGCGAGGTCGGTGTAGTAATCACAGTCATACTGCTCGGCCTTGGCCTTGGCGGCGGCCTCGACCTTATCGCAAACTGCGGTGACCTCGCCGTTGGGCAGCGCCTCGATTGCGTCGAGATGGGTGTCGGAGATGACACCGCATCCGACAACGCCAAATCCGTAGATCTTGTCAGTTGCCATGGGCTGTATCCTCCTCGTTTCTAAAGACCGATTCCACGAGAATCGCCTGTGCGTTCGGACGGCTAGCGGCTATCGAGCGACGGAAATGTGGGCTGTAAATATAGCAAATTATGGGCTATAATGCAAACCGCCTGCAAGCTAGAGCCTGGGCGTTCGGAAGGTCCCCAACAAGCCGTCGTGAAGTATATAGTAGGCGGCCTGATGTGCCCGAACCGGACCCACGCAAACCGGTCCTGACATTTGATTTGGAGTTGTAGTGATGCTGATTAACGGCAAGGCAGTAGCAGACGGAGCCTTGGGCGAAGTCATCAACCCCTACGATGGGAGCGTCATTGATACCGTCGTGGAGGGCCAACCCGAGCACGTGGAGGCGGCGGTAGAGGCGGCCTACCGTGCGTTGGGACCGATGGCAGAGCTGACGGCGTACCAGCGCAGTGAACTGCTCTTTGCGGCCTATCAAGCCCTGGGGCAGCGGGCGGAGGAGTTTGCCACCGCGATCTGCCAGGAGGTCGGCAAGACCATCCGCGAGGCCCGTGGCGAAGTCAGCCGGGCCTTAGAGGTAGTACGCCTCTCATCGGAAGAGGCTAAGCGCTTCGGCGGCGAGCAGTTGCCTCTGGACGGCGCCTCCAATGGTGCCGGCAAGCTCGGCTTCACGCTGCGGGTGCCGGCGGGCGTAGTAGCTGCAATCGTGCCGTTCAACTTCCCGATAGTGCTGAGCGCCCATAAGCTCTGCCCGGCCCTGGCAGCCGGCAATACGGTGGTGCTAAAACCGCCGCACCAAGCGCCCCTGGCCGCGTGCAACTTCGGGCAACTGCTGCAGGAGGCCGGCTTCCCGGCAGGAGCGGTGAATATAGTGCCAGGCGGTGCGGAAGTGGGTGACGCCCTGGTACGAGACCAACGGGTCAGAGTGGTCGCTTTCGGCGGCAGCGACCGCACCGGCGCAATCGTCGCCCAAGCCGCCGGAATGAAGAAGCTGCTGCTGGAATGTGGCAGCGCCTCCGCAGTCACGGTCATGCCCAGCGCTAATATGGAGGCGGCCCTGGCGGGATGTGTACGCGGCGGCTATGGTGTGGCCGGGCAGATGTGCATCAGCATCCAGAAGGTGTTGGTGCAAAGTGATGTCCATGAGCGCTTCCTGGCGGAGTTTGTGGAGCGAGCTAGAGACTTGGAGGTCGGCGACCCGCGCAAGGAAACCACCGATATGGGACCGGTGATAGATGAGGCTGCGGCCGCGCGGCTGGACAGTTGGCTAGCCGAGGCTCAGGAACAAGGCGCCGAGCTGGTCTGCGGCGGCACCCGCCAAGGCAACCTGTTCGCCCCAACGGTGGTGACCGGCGTAACCCCGGAAATGAGACTGTTCAAGGATGAAGTCTTCGGGCCGGTGGTGTCGGTGATGCGGATTGGTGAGGTCGCGGAGGCCATCGAGCTGACCAACGCGACCCGCTACGGCCTCAATACCGGCATATTCACCAACCAGCTCGATGAGGCGGTGGCATTCATTCGCGGTGTGCATCATGGCTCCGTGTTCGTCAACGAAATCTCGGCCTGGCGCGCGGATATGATGCCTTACGGCGGCGTCAAGAGCAGCGGGGTCGGGCGCGAAGGTATCAAGTACGCCATGGACGCGATGACAGAGCATAAGGTCGTGAGTATCGAGATATAGGACGCTGTGCCCCTCACCCGGCAAACCCTCCGCGTCTGCCGCCATCTCCCACAAGGAGAGGGCTAAACGACTTGAGGCACTTTGACCATAGATTGTGGATATGAGAGTTCAGAGATAATGGCACGCGAAATCTATTACTCGCACGCAATCAGAGAGGCTCTGGAGCAGGAACTGGCGCGGGATGAGAGCGTGATCCTGCTCGGTGAGGATATCGCCGAGTATGGCGGCGCCTTCAAACTCACCGCCGGCATCGCCGAGAGATTCGGCAAAGAGCGCGTGCGCAATACCCCGATCTCCGAAGGTGGCTTCGTCGGTGTGGCCATCGGCGCAGCTATGACCGGACTGAGACCGGTCGTCGAAATAATGTTCATGGACTTTATCACTCTGGCAATGGACCAGATCGTCAACCATGCTGCTAAGTTCCGCTATCAGTTCGGGAAGCAGTGCCGAGTGCCGCTGGTGGTGCGCTGCCCCGCCGGAGCGGGCCGCGGCTATGGGCCGACCCACTCCCAAAGCCTGGAACGCTACTTCGTGGCTACGCCGGGCCTGGTGGTGCTCGCGCCGGCCAATCCGGCAGATGCCAAAGGCCTGCTCAAGAGTGCCATCCGCTGCGATGACCCGGTGATCTTCATAGAAAGTAAGGTCCTCTACTCGACGATGGGGCCGGTGCCCGAAGGCGACTACACAACCCCCATCGGGGAGGCCACCATCTGCCCCGAGGGCGACACCGTCACCCTAGTGGCCTACAGCCGTATGGTCGGAGAAGCGGTCAAGGCCGCCCAGGCCCTGGCGGCCCACGAGGTCAGCGCCGAGGTGATTGACCTGCGCAGCCTGGCCCCGCTGGATATGGATACGGTGAGACAAAGTGTGAATAAGACCGGCCGGGTCGTAGTCATAGAAGAGGGCTGGCTGACCGGGGGCGTCGGCGCCGAGATCGTCGCACGAATCACCGAGCAATGTTTCGAGACACTGCTGGCCCCGCCGCGCCGCGTCGCCGCTGCAGATGTGCCTGTGCCCGCCAGCCGGGTACTCGAACGGGCCGCGACGCCAGATTTCGAAGCTATCGCCAGAGCCGCGGCCGAACTAGTGGCGGATTACTAGCTGGCCGATGAATCGTCGTGGAGTCAGAGGCGATGAACCAGCGCACAACAGTAATCGTCGTCAGCTACAACAAGCGACCCTATACCGAGCTGTGCCTGCACGGGATGCTGCAGGCCACTCCCCCACCGCACCAGCTAGTGGTGGTTGATAACGGCTCCAGCGACGCCAGCCTGGCCTTCCTGCAAAACGATTTCGCCGAGCAGTGCCGCGCCCATGAAGCCGAATATGTCCTGATCGTTAATCCCGATAACCTGGGAGCCTGCACGGCCCGCAACCAGGCGCTCAAGGTTGCCAGCAGCGACTATATCGCCTTCTGTGATAACGACCTGGCCGTGCGCAGCCGCAACTGGCTGGCGATACTGGCCGATACGCTGCAGCAACGGCCGCAAGTGGGCATCGTCGGGCCGAAGCTGGTGTTCCCGCAGCCGCCCCATGACATCGAATGCGCCGGTGTGGGGATATCCCCCAACGGGCGGATACAATACCGAGGCCGCGGCCAGCCCAAGGATAGTTCCCAATTCGCCAAGGCCACGACCGTGCAATGCCTGACCAGCGCGTGCTGGCTGATGCGGCGCAAGCTCTATGAGGAAATCGGCGAGCTGGATGAGGTGTTCAACCCGGCCCAGTTCGAGGACTTCGACTACTGCTACCGAGCGCGCGAGGCGGGATGGGAAGTCATGTATCAGCCGGCAGCGGAAATGTATCACTTTGAGAATGTCACTACCGATGGCTCCCAGGACTTCAATTTCAGGTATATCACGATCAAGCATGGGAAGATCTTCAAGGCGCGCTGGCGCCATATGTTCGCGAGCGAGAATGGCCCGCCGGACGCGGAGTGTAAGTGGGCCGAGATCCCCGCAACGAGCATCGAGGAGATTGGCACGCCGCCGATGGTGTGAATAACCCCAGCCGCGATGCCAGTTACACAGATTGCGGGTGTCTGCTCCGCGCATCTATGATCGTGGGCGAGGGTGCCGTGACAGGTTTTGGGCCGGATGCTCTGACTTTGCTGCGCAAAGTTCAGCCCATGCGGCCCCTCCGAAAGGCAACGCCAACAACAGGGGGGGGCGGGCCGGAAAGCCCGACCCACGCGATGGTACTCGGGAAGGCTTGAGTTGCGCAATAATGCCATAGAATCATATCCGGAGGTGCTGAATGTCCGACGCAGAACAACTGAAAGCACAAATCAAAGAGCTGATCGTCGAAAGGCTGTTTCTCGAAGTAGAGCCAGACCAAATCGCCGATGATGAGAATCTGATGGAGGCCTACAACATCGACTCCGTTAACCTCTTCGAGCTGGTAGTCGGTCTGGAAGAGGTCTTCGAAGTGTCGCTGGAGGACGCTGATTTCACAGTCGAGACGTTCTCCACAGTGACCAACATCGCTGAGTATCTGGCCAAGAAACGGGGTTAGGCCGATGGCGCGTGTCAAGGAGCGCGTGGTGGAGATAGCGGTCGGCGGTAGTGCGCTGCACGCCGTATATCACGACGGCGGCGCGGATAGCGAATGGGGCATGGTGTTCTGCGAGCCGTTTGCGGAGGAGAAGAAGTGCGCGCACCGGGTGCTGGTGGAGACGGCCCGGACGCTGGCGGCCGCCAAGTTCGGCTGCCTGCGCTTCGACTACCGAGGCTGCGGGGATAGCCCGGGGCGATTCGAAGATTATGGGCCGACTGAATGGGTCGAGGATATTACAGCCGCCGCCCACTATATGCGCCAGCAGGTAGGGGTCCGCACAGTCGGGGCGCTAGGGCTGCGCCTAGGCGCCACTCTAGCTCTGCAAGCCGCCGAAGTGGACAGGCTATTCGACTTCGCCCTGCTCTGGGAGCCGGTCGTCAACGGGCAGCACTACCTGAAGCTGAACCTGCGGCGTTCGCTGATCAAGGCGATGATGACCGAGGGGGATGAGTTTGCCAGCGAAGAGGTCCGCCAGCAGCACAACGAGGCCGAGGTCGTGGACTTTGACGGCTATCCGGTGACGCAGGTAACCAGAGAGCAGATCGCAGCGACAGACCTGATGGAGAATCGGCCGCAGTTCCCCGGCCCGACGCTGATACTCAATCTGAGCAGCCGCGAGCAGGTGGCTAACGAGTACCGGGAGCTGGCGGAGCAGATGCCTAACGCCGAGGCCGTCGGTGTGGTGCAGGAGCCGTTCTGGAACCGGATCGGGCTGGTTTCAAGCGACGCGGTAGTAGAGGCGACGGCACTGTGGCTGGCGGAACTCCAAGCCGAGATGGCGGCGGGCCCGGCAGGATCGAACAATGATACGCACAAGTGAACGACTTGCTGCAGTGCAACAGGCCTCCGCTTCACAGGACGCGATAGGATAATGCTTCAGCACATATACTTCAGTAACGAGGGCTGCCGGCTGCTGGGCGCTTACCACCGGCCGGCCGATGAGGCGAAGCGCCAGCCGATCGGCATCATCATGCTGCACGGGTGGGCGGGCTACCGCATCGGGGCGCACCAGATGTTCACCAAACTGGCGCGAACGGCAGAAGCGGCCGGTTTCTTCTGCCTGCGTTTCGACTTCCGCGGGCGTGGCGACTCGGAGGGTGAGGCCGCCGCTACCACCCTCAGCACCATGATCTCCGATACGGTGGCGGCAGTTGATTGGCTGGTTGCCACGACCGGGCTCGAACGGATCGCCTTAGTGGGCGACTGCTCGGGCGCGGAGGTAGCAATCGGTGCCGGGCCGCTGCGGCCGCAAATCGAGAGCCTGGTGCTGTGGTCGGCCCCGATGGTGGGCGCTGATCGGACGGAGAGTGACCGGGCCAAGAAGTGGTATATTGTCAAGCAGTACCTGCGCAAGCTGTTTCTGCGGGCGACCTGGGCAAAGCTGTTCACGCGGCGACTGCGGTTCGGCATGATCAAGAAAGCCCTAGTCAGCGGCGGCAAGGGCGCAGGCGAAGAGGGCGCTGAAGAGGACGAGCAGATTGACTGGGTGCAGCGCTTCGTGCGCTTCCCCGGCGAGGTGCTGTTCATATACGGCGGCAATGACCCGACGGCCAAGGAGTGCATCAGCTACTACAAGTCTCTAAGCAGGCAGGCGCAGCGGGCGTTCAGCAGCCACATCGTCCCCGGCTCGAACCACGCATTCTACTCGGTGAGCTGGGAGGAAGAGGTGATGACGGTCACGCTGGATTGGCTGAGAGACCAGGGCCGCAAGGTGGAGGCCCAGCTTGATGCAGCCGCGCGAAGCTGACATACCATTCCGGGTGCTCTATGTCAATCACGTCGGCGAGGTTGCCGGCGCTGAGATGAGCCTGCTGACACTGCTGAGGCATCTACAGAGCGATGAGTTTGAGGCGACTGTAGCAGCGCCGCGCCAGGGGCGACTCCACGCTCTGCTGGACGGAATCAACATCACCGCCGAGCATATACCGCCGCTGCGTCTGCACCGCACGCGCAATCCGCTGAGAATGGCGCGTCAGGCCGCGGCTGTGCTGACCCGCCGCATTCAGCTCGGTAGCATCATCCAGCGGACCCAGCCGGATCTCCTCCATGCCAACAGCCTGACGGCGGCGATTGCGGCGACGACATGGTCATACGGGATGCCGCCGGTGGTTCTGCACATCCGCGACCTCAACTTTCCCCGACGCGCTATGCAGTGGACCAGTAGCGGCGCTGCGGGGATCATCGCCATCTCCGAATGCGTCAAGCAGGCAATCGTTGAAGCAGCGCCGGAGGCCGCGGACAAGACCGAGATCATCTATAACGGTATTGACCGCGAGGAGTTCCGGCCGGATAGGACACGGGCCGAGGTGCGCCAGATGCTGGGGCTTGGAGAAGATGCGCTGCTGGTGGGCAACGTCGGCCAGCTTGTGCCCTGGAAGCGACAGGATATGTTCCTGGAGGCCGCCGCAGCCATCACCACCCGATTGCCCCAGGCCAGGTTCATCATCGTGGGCGCGGATATGTTCGGCGAGCACCCCGAATACGTTGCCGGCCTGCGGGCGCAGGCGCATCAACTCGGGCTGGGCCGGGCCGTCATCTGGGCCGGCTACCGCGATGATGTGGCAAATCTGATGAGCGCAATGGATGTGATGGTGCACACCGCCGAGGCCGAGCCGCTCGGACGGGTGATACTGGAGGCCCTCTGCGTCGGAACCCCGTGTGTCGCGGTCAATGCCAACGGGCCGGCTGAGATCATCGAGAATCTGGAGAGTGGCGTGCTGGCGGAGGCCGACGGGCAAGCGCTGGCTGAGGCCGCGGTGACGGTGCTGAGCAAACCGCGCCTGGCACAAGCATTAGCCGAAGGTGGCCAGACGCGGATAGCTGAGGAATTCAGTGCCGAGCAGATGGCGCCGCGCACCGAGCAGTTCTACCGGAGGGTGCAAGGGCAGAAGCTGTCGCGGAGGTGGCCGATTTGAGGGTGGCCATTGACGGGCTGCTGCTGGGTGGACAGCATAGCGGAGTGGAGCTCTGCATCGAGGAGTTAGCCGGGGCTTTGGGCCGGCTCGACCTCGACTGTGAAATCGGGCTGGTGTGTCGGCCCGAGTACTCGCTGCGCGCGGCGAAATTGGGCGTGGAGCCCCTGGTTGCGCCCTGGCTGACCAAGTACCGCAGCGGGAGGATACTGTTCGAGCAGTTGCTGATGAGCCGGCGGCTGAGTAGCAGCGGCTGGGGGCTGCTGCACGGGCCCGGGTACGTGCTGCCGCGCAACTGGACCGGCCCGTGCGTGGTCACCGTCTATGACCTGATCGCCCTGCAGTACCCGCAATGGTGCAAGCCCAGTAATGTCATGCACTACCGCATGATGGTGCCGGCCAGCATCGCCAAAGCTCATGCCATCATAGTGCCAAGTGAAACGACTGCGGAGGCGGTGCGGCAGAGATTCCCGCAGGCCACCGACAAGCTGCGCGTAATCTTTCTGGGAATCGGGGAGCAGTTCCGGCCCGTCACCGACCAGCGGCTGATCGCGCACGTGCGGCAGAAATACCGGCTGCCGGAGCGGTTCATCCTGTGCCTCGGGAACCTCGAGCCGAAGAAGAACCTGGAGGCGGTGGTCGCCGCCTACGAGCAGATCGCCGAGGATGTGGAGGTTGATCTGGTGATCGCCGGAGCCAAGGGCTGGAAATGCGCAGGGGTGCTGAGGCGGATCGAGGGCAGTCGGGTGCGGGCGAGAATCGTGCGCACCGGGCCGATAGCTGGCACCGATCTGGCGCCTCTGTACAGCAGCGCCGAGCTTCTGATACAATGGTCGTTGTATGAAGGCGTGGGTCTGCCTCCGTTGGAGGCAATGGCGTGCGGAACGCCGGCTTTGGTGTCCGACGGCGGGGCCTTGAAAGAGCTGGCCGGACAAGCCGCTGAGGTGGTGGAGTTGGGGCCACCCGAGCAACTGGCCGAGGCCATTGTCCGACTGCTGGATGACAAGGACCGCTGCGAGCAGATCGTCGAGAACGGTCGCAACCTGGCTAGGCAGTGGACCTGGCGGGACCATGCGCGACAAGTAGCGGCGCTGTACAGGGAGGTAGCGGGTGCCTGAGCAGGTAGTCGAGCCGCGCGCGAGATTGGCGTACGTGCTCGGACAGTTTCCGTCGGTGTCGGAAACGTTCATCCTGCGAGAGATGCGAGCGGTGCAGAATCTCGGCTTCGATATAACACCGCTCTCGATGGAGGCGGGCGCGGAACCGGTGCATCGGTCGGCCCGGGCCTTGGCCGAGCGCACGGTGTATCGGCCCAGCCCCCTGTCATGGCCGGCGCTGGCGAGTCTGTTTGCGGCCTTCCTGCTCAAGCCGTTCGGCTGCGTATCGGCGCTGCGGCTGGTGCTGAGCCACGGGCTGCGGAATCCCGGTGCTAGCAAGGAGCTGCTCTCGGCCTACTCCGCCGCTTGCTACTTCGTGGCGAGCATCCCGCCCGGACAGATGCGCCATATCCACGCCCATTTCGCCACCTACCCGGCTACAGTCGGCCTGCTGCTTGCCGAGATTCTGGGCGTGGGCTTCAGTATGAGCTGCCACGCCCGCGACATCTTCACTGACACGGCCAAGCTACTGGCCTTGAAGATCTCGGAGGCGGAGTTCGTGACCGTGTGCACCGAGTACGGAGCCGAGCGCCTGCAGCGTAAGTACTCGCCACTCAATTCCGAGAAGCTCCACGTGATCCGGCACGGTCTGGACTTTGCTGACTTCAGAGTCGGCCCGCACCAGGACCACCATGTGCCGCTGATCGTGTCGGTAGGACGTTTGGTTGAGAAGAAAGGCTTCCCGATCCTGCTGCGGGCAGCCGCGATGCTGGCCGCTGAAGGCATAGACTTCGAGCTGGCGATTGTGGGCGAAGGACCGCAGCGGGAAGAGCTTGAGCAACTCATCAACGGACTGGCGCTGGCCAAGCGGGTGCATCTGCCAGGCTACCTGCCGGAGCAGGAACTGATGGCCGTGTACCGCCGCGCCGATGTGTTCGCCCTCACCCCGATCGTCGCCGCCGACGGCGACCGCGACGGCCTGCCCAACGCCATCATCGAGGCGATGGCAGCCGGCATACCCGTAGTGGCTAGCGATGTCGGAGCGGTGGGGGAGCTAGTCATCCATGAGGAGACCGGCCTGCTGGCTCAGCCCGGTGATGTCGCCGAAATTGCTAGATACCTGGAGCGGGCGCTGATTGACCAGCCGCTACGCGAGCATATAGCGGCATCCGCCCTCAGGCGCGTCGAGCGGGATTATGATGTGAACAGGAACAGCCGCGAGCTGGGAGCGCTCTTTGCCGAAATACTCAAGCTGCGCCAGTGGCCGCCAGCAGCAAGCTCGCGCGGCACCATGCCATCCCGCCGGCACGGAGATGTGGAGTTGGAGTGAAGGCATAAGGTCTCGTTGGACGGCGGCAGGCAGGATGCCTACCCCACGGCCTGAGAAGATGGGGAGTCGGCCTACGCGATGAGAGTGTATGGACCCCCAATCCGCGAGGCTGAGAGCCAGATAAGACCGGAGCTAGGAACCGAAAGGCAGAAATGAACCAAGAAGCGCATCCCCCAAAGCCGCCAGACCCCGATAGCAGTGCCGGCACCCAAATGACAGTCGCGGCAATCGTCATATCCGTGTTCCTCTTTGCCGGCAAGATCGCCGGCTATGCCAAGGATATGGTGATCTCCGGCTACTTCGGCGGCACTCGCACCAGCGATGCCTTCTACTTTCCCTACTACACCATCATTATCGAAATCTACGCCAAGATCGAGAAGTTGCTACGGCCCACCTATCTGCCGCAGTTCGTCAAGAAGCTGCAAACCGATGAGAAGGCCGCCTGGCGAATTGCCAGCGTGATAACGAACCTGCAGTTCCTGGCGCTGGTGGCCATTGTGGTACTGCTCGAGGTTTTCGCCGGCCCCCTGGTCAGGACATTGTGGCGGGAACACGCCTCCGACCCGCACGCCTTCAGGCTGACCGTCACCCTGGTGCGGATCATGGCCCCGGCGCTGCTGCTGTTCAGCCTCTCGGTGATGCCCGAGCTGACTTTGCATTCCTACAAGCGGTTCACAGCGCCGGCAGTGGCTGAATGCGTCTCCCGCATCGGCATGTTTGTGGTCCTGTTTGTCGCCGTGGAATACCTGTGGCATCCGCAGCACCCGAACGCGATCTATGCCGCCGGCCTGGGGCTACTGCTGGCATACCCGCTACGCTTTTTGGCGCAGCTTCCCAGCCTGTGGCCGAAGCTGAAGAGTTATGTGCTGTCCCTGGACCTGTCCACTCCGGGTGTCAAAACCATCTTCGCGCTGATGCCGCCGGTGATCTTGGGCCTTGCCTTTTCGTGGGCCCGGGACTTCGCCGACAGCATCTACGCCGACCAGGTCGGGGAGGGAATCTTCACGTGCCTGCGCTTCGGCCGCAAGATGCTCGATGCGCCGATGCAGATACTACCGCTGGCAGTCAGCTTCGTAGTCTATCCGTATCTGTCACAATGGGTCCTGGAGGACGCCAAGGATAAGCTGGCCGATGCTCTGGTCGCGATGACCCGGGCGATGGCGTTTCTTTTCGTGCCGGCTGCGGTTGCGATAATGCTACTGTCGAATGTGATTATTGCGGTTATGTTCGAGCACGGCAAGTTCGGGCCGGAAGATACCCGAATGGCCGCGATCGGGCTGTTTTGCTATGCCTTGGGAGTGCTCGCCTTCTCCGTCGAGGGCTCGATCAACAAGTGGTATTTCGCGCTGGGAGATACCGGGACGCCCAACTACATTGGCGCGGCAATGGCCATCGTACATATCATCATCGGCTATATCGGTGTGTTCATCGTCTCCAGGGCCGGTGGGGCGGGAGAAATGGTAAATCTGGGAGCGGTCGGGATCGGCATCGCCGCCATCGCCCTGGCTTTGACGATCAGCAAGACCGCTAAAGTGGTGATACTCTACGGCTTGCTGCTGAAGCGGATCGGCCGCATAGATACGCAGAGAGTCGCCGTGTTTGTCGTCAAGCTGACCTTGAGCACGGCGGTGATGGGAGTAGTAATGTGGCTGCTGCTGGAGTTGGTGCGGGAGCCGATCATGGCCTGGGAGCCGCCGTTCGGGGGCAAGAAAATCCAGATGCTGCTGCTGTTCGGGGTCGTCGGCGGGGCCGGAACCGTGACTTATCTGGGTACCGCCGCCGCCCTCAGGATCGAGGAGTTCAGCGTAGTCTGGGCACATCTCATAGGCAAGGTGAAGAAGCGTCTTGGGCGCGGATAGGCTGCGGGTAATGCAGGTACTAGAGGCCACGGTCGGCGGGACGCGGCATTACCTGCTCGACCTGGCCTACAACCTGCCCGCGGCCCAGTTTGACCAACACCTGGTCGTCTCCACGCTACGCGACCCCGGCTTTGCCGAAGATATCCAACAATTGACCGCAGCCGGCCTGCAGGTGAGCGAAGTGCCGATGCGGCGCAGTATCAGCCCGGCCTCGGACTGGGGAGCTTACCGCAAGCTCCGGCGCATAATCGCGGCATGGCGGCCACACGTGGTCCACAGCCATAGCTCGAAGGCCGGATTCCTGGCGCGCATCGCGGCCCGAGGCCTGCCCTGCGCCAGTCTCTATAGCCCGCACTGTTTTGCCTTCCAGATGGGCGTCGAGCGAGCCCAACGCCTGCTTTACACGCACCTTGAGCGTTTCGCTGGACGCTATACGGATGCCCTGGTGCTTGCCTGCGAGAGCCAGCGTCAAGTTGCCCTCAAACAGCACATCGTCCCGGCGGATAAGACGGCCATCGTACCCACAGGCATCCGCCCCAGCGATTACCAATCCCAGGCAGACCGTGAACAACTGCGCGAGAAGTTGGGCGTAAGCGGCTGCGGGGCTGTCCTCGGGACCGTGGCCGCGCTCAGGCGACAAAAGGGGCTGCGCTGCCTGTTGGAAGCTATGGCGCGGCTAGACCCGGCGACTGATGCAGTACTGCTGCTGGCCGGTACGGGCGACCAGGAGGCGGCGCTGGTGGCACAGGCGCAAAAACTGGGCCTCCAGGACCGCGTGAGGTTCCTCGGGCATCGAGATGATATTCCCGAGCTGCTGAGAGCCGTGGATCTGTTCCTCTTGCCGTCGCTGTGGGAGGGTCTCCCCTATGGGCTGCTGGAGGCGATGGCCGCCGGCGTCCCGGTGGTGACCACCAACATTGCCGGCAATGCCGATCTGATAGACGGCCGGACAACCGGCTGGCTGGTGCCACCCGCTGATGCAGAGGCGCTGGCTAGGGTAATCGGCGAGGTTCTGGCAGATACCGCGGAAGCTCAGAAGCGGGCCAGCGCCGCGCGCCGGCTGGTGGAAAGCAATTATACCCTGGAGAAAATGATAGCCGGATACGTGAACGTCTATGCCGAAGCAGGCGGCAAGTACCGTGAATGAGACGGGCGTCATGACAGGCCGGTTGGTGGTCATAGAGGGCGGCCACCAGGAGTACAGCGAGTGCCTGCGGCTGCAGCAGCAACTGGTGGCAAAGAAGCTGGCCGGTGCTGCCGAGGACTACCTGCTTCTGGTCACCCACCCGCCGGTTATCACCATAGGCCGATCCGCCAACCGCCAGGACGAAATGACGGCTGCAAGCCTGGCCGCCGCTGGGATACAGGTAGTCAGGGCGCGGCGGGGCGGGCGCCTGACCTACCACGGCCCGGGCCAGATCGTCGGCTATCCGATAATGCGCCTGAGCGGGCCGCAGCGGGACCTGCACCGCTACCTGCGCAACCTAGAGACCGTAATCATAGCGGCGCTGGGGCGGTACGAAATCGAAGCCGCAGGCGTACCGGGCAAAACCGGTGTGTGGGTGCAAGGCAAAAAGGTCGCGGCCATCGGCGTTGCAGTGCGCTCCTGGGTCACCTATCATGGCTTCGCGCTCAATGTCAACGCTGATCTGACGCGGTTTGCGACCTTCTCACCGTGCGGTCTGGCCCCGCAAGAGATCGGGAGCCTGAAGAGCCTGGGATACAATGTCGCGGAGGACGGTCTGCGCGCCGCCCTGGTCGCAAGCTGTGCCGAGGTATTCCAGCGCAAAATTGTCCGGCTTGAGAGAGCGAAACTCTTTACAAAACCAAGCATCTAAGGTATTATCTACTACATGCGGTGGTAGAAGTGCAAAGGCAAGCCGAGAGCGTGCCGCAAGTGGCAGCCGGGAACAACCAAGCATCCATGAACATATTCGCAGGCCTATTCCATGTCGGTATGCTGGCGGTTGCGTTCTCATGCGCCTACACCCTACAGCCGCCGAACTATACCAAACTGTACTTCGTCACGATCGCAGCTCTGGCCGTCGGCGTGATCATAGGGCTACTGGTCGTCGGCAGCCGCTTGGCCCAGACTTCCGCCGGCAGAGCCCTGACAGCGCTGATGGCAGGGATAGCCTATAGCCTGGCTTATCAGCCGCAAGTCGCCGAACTGCTGTCATCCTGCGACCGAGAGCTGCTTCCGGCTATCGCTGAATTTGCGCCAAGCCTGGGTACGATCGGGCTGCTGGTGGCGCTACTTGGGGCGGCGCTGTACCTCCTTGGGGGTTGCGACCGGCGGCCGGCCAACGAGCCGTTCTCGCTTGCGGTTATGCTCGCCGCCGGCCTGGTTTTGACCCTTGGCATCATCATGTATATCGCCCTGGCACCCGTGTATAACCTGCAGGGGGGCATGTACACCAGGCTGCTGGTGGCGCGGGGCTTTGAGTATGGCCTGCTAGTCCTCGCAGTCCTACGGGTGACAGGTGGGCCGGGGATCGCCACAGCCCCGATCTGGTACATGGCCGCCGCTCTACTGGTCGCGGCGCTTCGCCATATTCTCGGCATCGGGATGGTGTAGCAGAAGCCGCGCTCAGCCCGCCCCTCCATACGGCAAGGGCAACGGCAATCGAGTCGGGCTTCCATTGTAGTTATGCAGATTATTGGTCTGGCTCAAGCGACAAAGTGGAAGAGCCTAAGGGCGAGATCACCGGAAATCATGCTGGGATTGGTTGAGACCGAAGCAAACGCAGCAGATGGCGAGATCCGGCCACAGGCCCCGGAATGGCTCTACCGGGCCGCACTGGTGCTGATACTACTTGCGCCTACGCAGTTGGCCCTGGCAATTGACCCCAAACACGGCCCGTTCATCGCCTATGGGGATCTGCTCGCCGCCGTCGTTGTGGGCCTGTGGATAATCTGGCGATTGCGCCAAGGCACCGCCGGCTTGACCTGGCCGCCGATGGCCGTAGCAGGCCTGCTGCTCACCGCACTGCTGTCCGCCGGAATGGCCGAGAGCCTCAAGGCAGTAGCCGTCGAGGTCGCGCAGATCACGCTCTACTTCGTGGCTGTCTATATGTTATTTGCCGACATTCTGACCAGCCGCCGACGCATCAAGGGCGCGCTTATGGCCTTAGCCATACCGACGGCTGTGAATATCGTCATCGCGATTTACCAATACTTCACCGCCGATGAGGCCTTCGCGGTCGGCGCCCTGCTGTCTAACCGCAATGTCTATAGCGCGTATCTGGCAATGGTGGTGCCGCTCGGCTTCGGCATCATGCTGTGGCTGGAGGCCGGAGGGCTGCGCTGGGTATTGGGGCTCGGTATCGCGGCCGGCATCCTGACCATGCTGTCACCCCCGCTGGTATGGGTGGCGCTGCTGGTGGCTCTGGGCGTGACCATGTCAATACAGCGGCAGGTACGCACCTACGGTCTGGCTCTAATAGTGCTGGTGACGGCGCTGGTGACCTTGCTGCCGCGCAATCACGACGCCGCGGTGCGGGAGCTGCTCGAGCCGCGTGAAGAAGGCCCGCTGTATAAGCTGGCAGAGGGAATGGAAGCGGGCGACCAGGAGTCATACATAGTCAAGAAGCGCTGGCTGGAGTGGCAGCCGGCCTTGAATATGATAGCGGAGAACTTCATGCTGGGCGTCGGGGCCGGTAATTTCCAGCTCAATATCGGGCGCTCGGAGTATTACGGATTCCTGCCCAATGTCAAGAAGTCGGAGCCTGATAGCAATAACCTGTACCTCGTGGTGGGCTGCACGATGGGGTTTGCGGGGTTGGTATGCCTGATTGCGTACCTGTGGCATTTCTGGCGCAAGGCCAGCGTCTTGTGGCTGCATGTAGAGAATGGCTGGGCGCGAGGCCTGGCGATGGGTCTGGTCGGCTCGGTGGCAGCAATAACGCTGGCAAACATATTCACCTCGGTGTTCGTCAGAGGAACTGGGCTGGTATGGGCGCTGGTATTCGCGATGATCGCAGCGATGAGTCAAGGGGCGATGAGGCCTCACTGATCACGGGCCGAAACGCACTATTACTTCCAATTCGTAGTCTGGAGGAATGACAAATGAAGACCCGTAACGATATGCTGCCGATCGCGGTGTACCGAGGGCAGGGCGCTCTGGGCAACAGTTGGGTATTCGCTTTGGTTTTGAGCGTGCTGCTGGTGAGCGCGGGCATGGCCGACGCGGCCAAGGTCGTGGTCGAGGCGGAGCATCACTATACCATCACACCCTCCATGGCCAAGGCCGCAAGCCAGGTGGCCTCCGGCAACGCCTATATCCACATACCACTGCAGCGGCCGCATGGGACCACCGAGGGCGCGCCATCGGATAACGGCTATGCCCTGTTCAAGGTGAAGATCCCGCAGTCCGGCACCTACAACCTGTGGGGGCGCGCGCATTGGTACGACGGCTGTGGCAACTCGTTCTTCCTGAAGATCGACGACAAGCCGCAGATGGTGTTCGGCAATGACGGCAGCTACCAGCACTGGCACTGGGTGCGCGGGCTGCGTATCTATCTCGCCGAGGGCGTACATACCATCCGCTTCCAGAACCGCGAGGACGGGGCCAAGCTGGACCAGTTCTTGCTGACTACCGACACGCGCTATGTGCCGGTACGAGCCGAGAAGGAGACCAAGCAATACGTGATCATGCCGGAATAGCCGCACATCCGGTTGCGGGATGTCGCGGAACTAATCTGCGGAGAGTGGGTAGTTGCTCAAGTTAGCGAAGGGCCATCTTCCAGTGCTGCTGGCAGTACCGACCGTGGCGCTGTGTGTAGCAGTTCACCCCGTCGTCGCCGGTGAAATCAGTTTCCTGGAAGATGAGGCCAGCGGCGACTTCAACGTGGTGGGCGAACTGCGGTTTGTTTCCCTGGCCGACCTGGATGCGCGCGTGGTCGTGAACTATCAGGAGGCAAGCGGCGACCACTACGCGGTGGCTCTGGCCGGCGGTAGGGCCAAGTTCTACCGGGTGGTAGGCGGGACCACTAGCCATATCGGCACTATCGGTGCCTTGACGCCGCCCACCGAGGGAGCCGAGACCGTGGCCTTCACAGTGCAGCGGCGCGACTGGCGAATGGCGCTAGTGTGGGACGGTCGGGTGATCGCTCGGGCTTACGACAGCTCGCTGCATGACGGCAAGGCTGGGACGCTAGTGGTCGGCGCAGCAACCTTCGAGGAGATGATGGTCCAGCCGGTCGGTGACATCTTCGTGGCCGATGACTTCGTGCGCGAGGCAGGCGGCCAAAGCGCCTGGGAGGTCATTACCGGCAAGTGGCAACAGCGGACGCTGCGGGAGGACGACCAGGCCGAGCGTCAGGAGGCGGATAAGTCGGCTAACGCTTTCTCCTACCTCGGCCAGCGCGCGGATGACCAGCCGGCGATTAGCGTGACCGGGTACTGGTTCTGGGACATCTACAGCATGCAGACGGCGATCAAGCCCGCCGACGACGAAGCTGTCGGCCTGGTGATCTATTTCCAGGACGCCGACAATTACCTGGCCATCCGCTGGCTGGGTCGGCATCACCCCGCCGGCGGTCGCCTCCAGGTCGTCGCGGTGCAAAACGGTCAGAGTGAAGTCGTCGCCGAGGCGGCAGGCGGCTTCCGTGCCCAGCAATGGTACTGCCTGCGCTGTGCGGTCTCCGCAGGCGTTATCCACGTCTGGGTTGATGACGAACTGCGGCTGGCCACGGAGACCGATGCCTTCGGCCAGGGCCAGGTGGGGCTTTACTGTGAAAGCAAGCAGGGCGCCTTCTTCGATGATGTGGTGTGTGGGCCGTGGGAGCTTTTCACGGATAACTTCAGCGAGGCCGCGCCAGACAAATGGCAGACGCTGCAGGGCGGCTGGCAACAGAGCGACGGCTCGCTGCGTCCCAGTACCAATGATCGGGCGCTGGCTGTGACCGGGCGGTGCGCCTGGGAGCACTACGAGTACTCGATTACGGTCCAGCCGGCCAAGAGCGGGGCATGCGGGCTAGTAGTCGGCTACCAGGACCCGCACAACTACTGCGTGCTGCGCTGGGCTGAGAAGGGCACGCCCTATGCCGGGAAGGCCCAGGTGGTGCGGGTCAAGGCGGGCGAAGAGCAGGTCCTGGCTGAAGCGCCGATCGCGATTCCCTCCAAGAGCTGGTATCGGGCGGAAGCCACCCTGACGGATGGGCTGATCGCCCTCGCCGTTGCAGGACGGTCACAGGTGCAAGCCTTCAGCCCGGACCTAACCGGCGGAGCGGTAGGTCTATTCGCCGCGGGAGCCGCAGGCACACAGTTCGACAATGCACTTCTACAAATCATCCCACCGAAGCAGACCAGCCGGATTACCCAAGAGTTCGCGGACACCTCCCGACACCCGGAGATGGCGGAATGGGCCAGCACGCAAGCCCCCTGGGTCAAGCCCGAGGTCGGCTCGACGTGGTGGACCAAAGGTGATTACTTCGGCGAGCATGCGCTGGTTCTGACGATACCTAATGTCGGCGCTAAGAGTGGGGACATCAAGCTACTGGTCGGCGCCGGCGGTCCCGATGACAAGGACGCCTGTAATCTGACGGTGGGGCTGAGTTCCGGCTCCAAGGAGGTGGCGCTGGCTCTGCGGGCGGGCGACCAACTCCTGGCCGAGGCGAAAACCCAAGTCGAGGGCGCTGAGGCCAAGCTCAGCTTGGAGCGCCGCGGCCACTGGCTGGTGGTGCTGGTGAACGAGGATTTCGTCCTGCAGGCGGATATGGCGTCTTTACCGAAGCCGGCGCAGTGAAGGGCGAATAACTCAGCCTAACACCTATGGGCAGTTGCTAAGGATCAAGACTGCAGGCAGGTGCCATTGCATATGATGGTTAAGCGCTCGGGTAAAATGGTCGCCAGATTGGGTCTGGTGCTAGCTGTGCTGGCGCTGATGGTCGGTAGCGTGCAGGCGACCTCGCTGGAGGAGGCCCTGATGCCTTTCCGGGCCGGCTACTACGAGCTGGCAGCGCGGGAGTTCAAGGCGGTGCTGGCCGCTGATGCCAACAATCTGGAGGCGATTTACTGGCTGGCGCGCTGCGAGATCGCGACCGGCAACTTCATCGGGGCGGAGGAGCATCTGCGTGAGATCATCGCCAACAAGCCGGAATCGATCGAGTCGCGGTATTGGTTAGGCGAGGCTCTGGCGGCACAGTGGCGCGAGCAAGAGGCTATCGCCGTGTTCAAGGCCGTGGTGGAGCGGGACCCGGGCCACGATGCCGCCCGGCACGCCCTGGCGCGGCTGAAGAATCTGCCACCGAATGTCGAGCGCTTTGAGCACGGCGGGCGCAGCGGGTTCTCGGCCCCGACGCTGGATTTGGACGGGACCTCGGCCGAGCTACTATCCAGCAATGTGTACGACTACACCTTCAGCAAGGCCCCGACTGACTGGTTGATCCGCAGCGGTGAATGGAACGCCACCAGCCGCTGGACCTGCTCGCCGCAGTGGTCCTGGTACGGCGGCTATTCGCCTGACGGGATTGCCGCGATGTGGAACAAGCGGGAGTTCGTCGGCGATATCGTGGTCGAGATGTACTTCGGCTTCAAGATGCGGCTGAATCGCTCACCGACTTATCTTCCGCCCAATGATATGAATTTTACCATCTGCGGCGACGGCGCTAATCCCGAGAGTGGTTACAGCTTCATCATAGGCGGCAATGACAACCGCGTAACGCGCATCATGCGGGGGACGAAGGTGCTGGCGGAAACTAGCGACCCGGCGGCGCTGTGGCCGATTACCGAGGACGGCATGCCGCCGACCTACGAATGGCACCGTAAATGGTGGGGTATTCGCGTGCGCAAGTGCGGCAGCGCGCTGGAGCTGTATCTGGACAACAAGCTGGTACTGCAGGCCAAGGACGAAAAGCCTCTGGAGAGCGGCCGCGTCGGCATCTGGACCCTGTGCAACGACATTATCACCCCCCGCATTAAGATTTACTATGAGGATGAGAAGTGCGTGCGCAATCCGCTGCCCGATGATGCTGTTCCCGCCCAGCGGACCGTGGAACTTGCGCCCGCTGATTTGAGGATCACCAGTCAGAGCCATGCCTCGCTGCAGAACGATTTCGAGAACGGGATCGGCACGTTCAAGACGCACGGCGACGACCAAGGCGCAGAACTGAGCATCGTCGCCGCCGGCAAAGACGGCGGCCACTGCCTGCGACTGGTGAATAGCGCAGCCGGCGGCAGCTTCGGTGCAGGCTTGCCCGGCCAGCAATTCAATGCCGCTGAACTGTCGAAGCTGGAGTTCGACTACCGAATTACGGAGCACTCAAAGGTCAACTTCTACCTGACCTGCAACGGTGAGCCGTACGAGATCGTGTTCACCGGTCCTAGCGAGCCGGCTCCGGGCCGCACACTGCTCGGCCGTATCCCAGAGGTCCAGAGCGACGGACAGTGGCATCATGCTGAGTTCGACCTCCTAGGCCATCTGCAGGCCCTGCTGCCGAAGCAGAAAAGCCTGAGATGCAGCGACCTATGGGTCGGCAATGGCAGTAATGTGGGGTATCTGCTGGCCGGCTTCGGCGGGAACCATATCGGCGCTACTTGGTACATGGACAACTTCTGTTTGGGTCAGCCCCAAGGCGGAGAACTTAAGCTGGCGATTACACCAACCACCAGCGGGATCAAGGGCTATGCGGTGTCGGTGGACCGGGACGCCCACGGACAGCCTGCAGAGAAAGCCACAACCCAGGAGCGGACCCTGGACCTGCAACTGCAAGGGCAAGGTATCTGGTATGCCCATGTCAAGCCGCTGCTGGGAGATGGGCAGTGGGGACCGACGGTCAATTACCGCGCCGCAGTAGATACCCAGCCGCCGGTAGTCAAGTCCGTCGAGCCGGAGCCGGGCAGTACAATCGGGGACAGTCTGATTCGGGTCGCACTCCAGGACCCCGGGGGCAGCGGCGTTGACCTGACTAAGCTGGCGGTTCGCTTCAACGACCAGCAGCTTTCACTGGGGAGTGAGGGACTAAGCTGGGACCCGGCCTCCAGTACTCTTGAGTTGGATCCCGCCGGCGCCGGCATCGGCATCGAAGACGGCCAGTCGGCGGCGCTCGAGCTGGCAAGTCTTGGCGACCGCGCCGGCAACACGGCGAAGCCACGGCAGTTCACCTTCGCCGTGGACTACAAGCACGACCGGACGCCGCCTATGCCGCCGACCATCAAGATTGCCGACGCCTACCTGGTTGACGATACCTTCGAGCAGGACCTGGGCGGCTGGGAGCCTTATGGCGAGAGCACTGAGGTCAGGCTGCAGCGGGATGACAGCACGGCAGCCGACGGGCGCTATAGCCTGAAAGTGTATAACTCAAGCTACGGCGGCAGGTTCGGCGTGTATGTAACGCGGCAAGCCTTCGAAGCCGGCAAACATCGCATCGTCTCGTTCGACTACAAGGTGGATAACCGGATCCGCGCGGACCTGGCGGTGTATGTCAACGGGAATCTGCACGGCATCAAGTTCACCGACAACGATAATAACATCGGCGTGATCGGCAGCGTCCCGAACGTGCAGACTGACAATGAATGGCACCATGCGGAGTTCGATCTGTACGAGATGCTGAAACAGGCCGATCCGGAGGCGGCTCATTACGAGGTGCGCCAGTTCCTGCTGGCCGACTGGGGCAGCCGAGGCAACCGCGTAGGTGCTCACTACCATATTGACAACTTCCGCATCGTTCCCGTGGTCTCCGGGGCCGAGCCGATTGGCGTGAGCTGGACGAGTGCTGATATGTCGGGCGTGGCGGGAGTAAGCTGGGTCGCCGAGCCTCAGGCCAGCGCGGCACCCTCCCGCGAGTTGATGGAGAAGGACAAAACCTTCAAGATGGCCCTGCCGGATTTCTGGAGGCTGTGGATCAGCCTGTGGGCGCAGGATCGAGCCGGCAACTGGAGTGCCGTCACGCGCAGGCCGATCCTGGTTGATTCGACCAGGCCGCTGGCCTCGATCTCCGCCCCTGCCGCCGATTCAACCACCGCGACCTCGGAAACCGTGCTCAACCTCTACGATGATGGACAAGCCGATGTTGATCCCACTAGCGTGCTTCTGGAAGTGGGCGGCCATAAATATAGCATCGCCAACGCGGGCCTGCGCTACTATCGCCAGAAGCGCAAGTTGGTCTGGAACTGCGAGGATGTGACACCCGCGCCGGTGGTGTTCGATGACCAGGCCAAGATTGATGTGAAGCTGCTGAGGGCCGCCGATTACGCCGGCAATGAGGTGGCGACACTCCCGTCATGGTCCTGGACGATGTCGTATGCGGCGGACCGAGAAGGCCCGGGGATCCGCGAAATCCACTCCCCCACTCACCCGGTCCTAATCGCCGACACCTTCGAGGAGGGCCTGGGAGGCTGGCGCAATCGCGGCGGTGCAAGGGGCGCGGATGTGAGTATTGACAAAACCACCGCCGCCAGCGGCAATTGCAGCATCAAACTGACCAACAGAAGCGGCAACGGGGCGATGTCGGCCCTCATCTACGATGGCAACTACTCGGCTGAGGAGTACCCGATCATCTCCTTCGACTACAAACTTGCCTCATCGGTCACCCTCGACTTCGGGGTCTATATGAGCGGCCGCTGGTGGCAAGTCGCTCTGACCGGCGGCGGGCGACAGGCAATCGGGAAGATCTCCGGAGTCAAAGCCGATAACCAATGGCACCACGCCGGCTTCGATCTGGGCTCAGCACTGCGCCAGCAGCAGCGGAGCGGGGCGTTGAGCGTGCGGTATGTGATCATCTACGACCCCAACGAGGGCCGCAATGCCCAGGGCGCAGTCGCGCATTTCGACAACTTCATCATCGGCAAAGTCGGAGCGAAAGCGCCGGTGATCCGCTGGAAGGCCACCGATACCACCGGCATCCAGGGCTATAGCTACAGCCTGGACCAAGACCCGCTGAGCACGCCTGACACCGAACCGGAAGGCCTGGCGGTCGCCAAGCAGTTCGGCCAACTCAAGCCCGGAGTATGGTACTTCCACCTGCGGGCCCAGGACGGGGCCGGCAACTGGGGCCCGACCGCGACCCACCCGATCATGCACGGTAAGCCCTAGCCCCGCGACTTCATCCATCATGTACGAGCAACTGCTCCTCGCTATCAGGAAGGGCAGCCGCCACCTCAAGAAGCGCTGGAATGTCGGCGTGAACCAGACCTGAGTCAAGCGAAGGCCGCCACAGTATTGCCGCAATTCTATCTCAATAAAACTTGACACGCACTTGACTTGAGGTTAAACTGTGGTCTGTATCTTCAAGGCGCAAAACTGGGGGGATTTCAATGAGGCACTATACTTGGCTTCTGGTACTAGCTGTCATAGCACCAGCGGCTACGGTATTTGCTGCCGACTACAGCGGCAGCCTGTCCAGCCAAGACGGAGGCATTCTCGGGACAGGTAGCTGGATATACGACACCGGGGACCCCGATTGGCATCCCGCGATTCTGAGCTGGAGCATCAGCCGCAACCCCGACGACTCCTGGCACTACGAGTACGAAATGACTGTGTCGGGTGGCGATATCAGCCATTTTATCATTGAGGTTTCCGACACTTTCGAGTCAGACGACTTTTTCAACCCCTCCGGGCCTTACCAAACCATTGAGCTTGAGACCTTCTTTCCCGGGGCCGGCAACCCCAACATGCCCTCCCCGTTTTATGGTATCAAGTTCGATTCGACTAGCGGCGACCCGCTGGCCATACAGTTTGACAGTTGGCGCGCTCCCACCTGGGGAGATTTTTACACCAAGGACGGAAATTCCAGCGGGGAGTGGAATACTGCCTGGAATGCCGGATTTACAGATCCCGACAGCGACCCTCTAGTCGCGCCCAGCGATGGCTCTCTATTGGGTCATATATTGGTTCCTGACACCTATGGCGACCCAATTCCTGAACCCGCGACCGGAGCGCTTGTCCTGATGGGGCTAACCGGCCTGGCGGTGCGTCTGAGACGGAGAAGCAACGAACGCACCAAAGCATAATCGCGATTCGCAGCCGTTGGTTCTCTGCGCTCTGGGCCCGGGGTATTGCTCAGAGCGTTTTTTCTTATCTTGGGTAGCGCCATTGGCCTAATTTCTCCGCCGAAATCCTTCAGATGAACCTGGCTTTGTGATAGAATGTGTTCGTCAGGATGCTTCCCCGTACCCTTTCAGTATTGCCGGCGGCTATATCATGGATAACTTAGATTCCAACTCGCAGGACACTGTCACCGGATCGCGGGCACTGGTTTGGGCCGGTCTCTCTGCCATACTGCTACTCGCCGCCCTGCTGCGCTACCTGGGAATTACCTGGGGCCTGCCCAATGAACTGCACCTCTTCAGCTATCACCCCGACGAGTTCCACTCCCTGCGCGGGGCGATCTCGCTAATGTCAGGTGACTTCAACCCCCACTTTTTCAACTATGGCAGCCTGTATCTGTACCTCGTGGGCTTCTGCTGTTTGCTCTTCTCCGGAGCCGAGGCCTCGATCGTTGCCTCCGACCAGTTACCGCAACTGCTGCAAGTGTGGACCCTGATCGGGCGCGAGGTCACCATCACAGCGGCCCTGCTGACGGTGGTGGCGGTGTATTGGCTGGCGCGCCGCATCAGCGACCATCGCCTCGGCCTGATCGCCGCCGTTTTGTGCTCGGTTTTCCCGATCCACGTCCTGCACTCGCATTACGCAACCGTAGATGTTACGCAGGTGCTGTTCATAACGCTGGCTTTGCTTTTCGCGGTCAGGATCTACCAGAACCCCTCGGGCTTCAGCTATGTCCTCGCCGGCCTGGCGGTGGGCCTGGCGGCTTCCACCAAGTACAACGGAGCGCTGGTAATCGTCGCGCCCCTGACCGCCCATATTCTAGGCCTGCTGAGGGAAGAGAGTGAAGGAGTTCGCAGCCGCAATCTGTTGTCACTGGTGGGGATGGCGCTCGTGGCATTTGCGTTGACCTCGCCATATACCTTGCTGGACTGGCCGCAGGCCCGCCAAGACATCGCTTACGAGCTTCAGCACATGCGCATCGGCGAGGAGCCGGCCCGCTCGGCCGATCCCTGTGGCTACTGGTTCCACCTCGTCACCCTAACCATCACCACCACCGGCGCGACGGTCCTAGCGGTCCTGGGGGCCTGGGCTTTGCTGCGAACGCAACGTTACCGGGGCCCGGCAATCATTCTGGTGGTCTTCGGCGTCATCTGGTTGGCGATGATCGGTGCCTCGGGGGTCCGCTATATGCGCTACGAGCTAGCCCTGGTGCCGGTGCTGGCGGTACTCGCGGCTGCCAGCCCGCTACTTGTCTGGCGAGGACGGGCTGAGTGGAAGCTGACGGCGATTCTGGCCCTGGCAGCGGTGATCGGCACCAGTGGCTACTATAGCCTCCAGCTTGGCCGCGAGTTGCGGGAGACCGATGACCGGGACCGGATCCTGTGGGTGGTAACCGAATACGTTCCCCAGCATCAGACCGTAGGCACCATCTGGGAGCCATGGTTCCAAGGGCCACCGCTCGATTACGTCAATGGCGGTACTGTGCTGCGCAGGAATCCGCTATGGCAGAAGTACTCCCGGCCCGTACGCCCGCTGGTCACACTGGGATTGGACGCAAAGGCGTTACAGGAGCTTGCACCCTATGCGGTGACCTACAGCAATTTCGAGATCAGAGATGCCCTGCGCGTCGGCCAAACCAGTCCCATCGAGTTCATGGCGGCGCTTGAGGCTAACTACCGCAAGATCTGGGAAGGCCAAACGCGAGCACCCCTGGCCGGCTGCTGTGGATGGGTCCCGCCCCAGGATTGGCTATACCCCTTCCCGGCACTCGATTTGTGGGTCGCGAAACATGCCATCGCCGGGACGGAAACCAGCTCGAAGCCGGTTGATACCCCCGTAAAGACAGACTGAAGCGATACCCGTTCAATGAAGGCCAATACCCCAGCCGCCCGCCGCCAAGCCTCTGCCAGCTCCACCTGCGCGCTGGTGAGCCTGCTCGTCGTCGCCGCCTGCGCCCGCGCCGAACGCTTTGACATGCTGATGAGCCGGGGGCCGATCCCCTATTTACGCGGCGAGCCGATCATCGTCGCCGAAGGCCGCGTGACTGCCGGAGACTATGCCAACCCGACTTGGGGGGATTACACCGCCGACGGCAAGCCCGACCTGCTGCTAGGGTCCGACTATGGCGACCTGGTGCTGTACGAACGGCAAGGTGGTCTCAATTTCGGCCCGCCGCAGGTCATGCTCAAGCACGCGGCGACCCTGACTGAGGTCAATGGCGGCACTCCGAGCTGTCCCAAGCTGTGTGACCTCGACAGCGACGGCAAGACCGACCTGCTACTGGGTCACGCCAATCGGCTGCTGATCTACTGGGGGTATGAGCAGTTGGCCGTGGCGCGCCAGTTGCTCACTGCCGACAACAAGCCCCTCTTCGGCCAGATGCAAGTACGGGGTCTGGCCCCGGAGGCGGTTGACCTGGACGGTGACGGCGACCTCGACCTGCTGGTAGGTGATGAGGCCGGCTCTGTCTGGTGGATCGAGAACAGCTCCAGCGGCAAGCCCGCACTGGCAGCGGCTGCGCCATTGGCAACTGCAGCAGCAACACCTATTAGCGTGGCGGCCCGGGCCCGTCCCGCCGCAGGTGACTGTGACGGCGATGGACTCCTGGACTTGCTGGTCGGTGATAGGTACGGCGGTCTCCATTTGTGCCGAGGTACCCCCAAGGGCCTGGCTGAGCCGATTGCTTTGAGTACCCAGCTTCCTGACATGCTGGCCTGCTCCCCTACCATTGTGGACTATGACGGTGACGGCTCAGCGGAGGTCCTGCTCGGCGACCAGGACGGCTTCGTCAGCCTCCACCAGTTCACCGGCCAAAACCTGCAATTCAGAGGATACCTGCGAGCCGCACAAGTACCGTTCGATGTCGGGCAGTATGCTGCGGCAACGGCAGCCGACTACGACGGTGACGGAGCCACGGACGTGCTGGTCGGCGGCGCGTCAGGGCATATCTGGGTATGCTTCAGGCGCGGTGAAACATATCAGCGCCCGTGCCTGGTCACTGACGCCAATGGCGATCCGGTGCGCGCCGGAGATGCCTCCGAGGCAACCCGATGCGCGTGGCCGCGGTTGGTGGATATCAATGGCGATGGCGCTTTGGACCTGGTAGTCGGCAGCGCCGCCGGCACAATCCAGTTGTGGCTCAACCAGGGTGGGCTACACTATGCCAGGTACCTGAAGATGGCCGGCGCGCCGATAACGGTCAACGGCCTCAGCGCAATCGAGCTGCTTGACTACGACGGCGACGGGGACCCGGACCTGTTCGTCGGAACGGCTCCAGTCCCGGCGGGCGAGGCGGCCACTCAGCCGAACAGCGCGCTGCCGCAATTTGTGATGCCCGAGGGCGGGCTGATATACTTCGAGAATCTTGCGCCTAAAGGCGGCGGCATGCCCGTGTTCACTAAAGGGGTACGCTTGCTGGGGTTCCTAGGTGATGGAGATGCGACTTCGGCACGCTTACATGCCGGACTGCTGGGTCTGCGCTATGCCGAGCCGCTGGTACTGGAGGGGGCCAAGTGGAGCTTTCTGGTCGGCACCGCTCGCGGCTGGTTCCGCTTTGACTGCACCAATCAGCGCTGGAATTATCCCGCCCTGGTTTTGCCCGGCGATCCCGCAGCGCTGCCCCGCGCACTGATGCCACCGTGTTACAGCATGACCTCGGTGCGAACGGCCAACGCGTCCGCCGGCAGTCCCGGCTTCGGTTTGCTGTGTGGCACCGGGCCATACGGCTTCTGCTGCTACTACCCACCCGAAACCGTGGCACCCTTGCTGACGCGCTGACATCACCAGCGCCATTTGAGGAAAAGGTACCGCATGGAAGAGCGCATATGGGCCGTGCGCGTCACTTGGCCCAAGGTGACCGGAGGCGTGAACTGTCGCGGCGAGCACGATCCGCGCGACAGCCACTCCGGCCTCAATATCTCCTATCATGTGGGTGACGATCCCCGACGGGTCACAGCCAACCGCCGGCGGGTGCTGGCCTCAATGGGCGCCGAGGAGTGGCCCCTGGTATGCGCCGAACAGGTCCACGGCAACCACGTGGCGGTCGTGGGGCGAGCGGATTTGCCGAGCCTCAGCCCCTGCCCCGCCGGGTTCCGCTGTAGAGAAACCGACGGCCTGGTAACCCGGGAGCCACGGCTGGTGCTGAACCTGACCTTCGCCGACTGCGTACCGATTCTGTTGTACTGCCCCGAGCCGCTGATGGTCGGAGTGCTGCACGCCGGCTGGCGCGGCACCGCGGCGCGGATCGCCGGCCGCGGTGTCGAAACGATGTGCTCTTTGGGCGCGCGGGCATCGCACATCAGAGCCGTCATCGGGCCTGCGATCTGCGGGAAATGCTATGAGGTCGGCCCTGAGGTAATCGCGGCTATGAAAAATCTCCCGGGTGCAGCCGAACTGCTAGCTCGCGGCCCAGCCAATCACCTTGACCTGGCGGAGCTGAACCGCCTGACGCTGCTGGAGTGCGGGCTGCGCGAGGAGGCAATAGAGAACTCCAGGCTCTGCACCCGCTGCGGCGAGGTCCCGCTGTTCTCGTACCGGGTAAGCGGCCCTAACGGAGGTCTGCACGGCGCCTTCATCGCCATTACTGACGAGTGACGCGCCGAGGTGCGCCCGGCTAGCGCAGGCGCTGGAGCTCGACCGGGCGGTAGTCAATCTGCGGCTCACCGGTCTCCCCGAGTGTTACCAGAGTGTGCTGACGCATGTTCGGCGAGGTATCCTGATGCTCGACTCGATAGTGAGCGCCGCGACTCTCCCTGCGACTAAAGGCCGCCTTGGCCATCAACCTGGCCAGTAACAGCGCATTGGCCGCCTCGATGCCGTCCTGCGTCGGTTCTTCCGTCTCGGAGATTCTTGCCGACAGGTGGCCTACGTGCTGCAGGGCGTTGCGCAGCGTCGCCGCCGAGCGCACCACGCCTAGATTATCCCACATAATGTCCCGCAGGTCGTGATAGACGGCGCTGGCGACCAGCACCTTGCGGGCTTGACGGCGAGCCAGCTCCGCTAGGGTGGCGGCGCTCAGGGCTTCGGCATCGGCCATCGCCAGCGCGCAACGCCGGCCGAACACCAGCCCCTCGAGTAGCGAATTGGAGGCCAGCCGGTTGGCCCCGTGTACGCTGATACAGGCGCACTCGCCTACCGCAAACAGACCCGGCAGCGAGCTTCTGCAGTCAATATCGGTATCAATGCCGCCCATGAAGTAGTGGGCGGCCGGCGAGACCGGCACCGGCTCATCCGGCACGGCAAAGCCCCTGGCCCGACACTCGGCGAGGATGTTGGGGAAGCGCTGTTCGAAACGCTGCTTGCCAATCGGCTGCAAGTCGAGATAGACAAAGGGCTGGTGGGCCGCTTTCATCTCCTCCATCACCGCTCGCGCAACTTGGTCGCGGGGCGCCAGGTTGCCCATCGGGTGATACCGCTGCATGAACGGCTCGCCCTGGTGATTGATAAGCTCAGCGCCGTCTCCGCGCAGAGCCTCCGACATCAGGAACTTGGGGAAGCCCGGTGCTGCTAGGGCCGTAGGATGAAACTGGACGAACTCGATGTCCTTCAACGTAACTCCGGCGCGGTAGGCTAGAGCGATGCCGTCGCCGGTTACCACCGGAGGGTTGGTAGTCACCCGATACAGGCACCCAAGACCGCCAGTGGCCAGGGCTGTGGCTTTCGCGACAAACAGTACCGGCCTGGCAGCGGCGAAATCGTGGGCCTGGATGCCGACACAGCGCCCCTCCAGCGCAATTATGTGCGTGGCCTGGGTATTCTCGAAGACGTCAATGCCGGCGTGCTTGTCAATCGCCACCGCCAGAGCTCTCTCAATCTCCGCGCCGGTGGCATCGCCGTTAGCATGGATGATGCGGCGCTGCGAATGAGCAGCCTCCCGGCCGAAAGCAAACTCGCCGTTATTCCGGTCGAACTGAGCGCCCTGCCGGATCAGTTGGCGCACCGCTCGCGGCCCCTCAAAGGCGAGGATCTCAGCGGCCGGTACGTCGCACAGCCCGGCACCGGCCTCCAAAGTGTCGCGGAGGTGCAACTCCGGGTCATCTTCGTCCGACAGCGCCACGGCGATGCCGCCCTGGGCGTAGGCAGTCGAGCCCTGGCGCAGTTCATCTTTGGTCAGTAGCGCCACCTTGCCGCTGTCGGCAAGGTTGAGCGCGGTCCACAGCCCGGCGACGCCGGAGCCTACAACAATGAAATCGTACTGCAACTGCTCGCAGTTACTCATCTACATCTTCTTCCTCTGCCAGCAACTCGTTCATACTACCGGAGCGGTAGCCGCGCAAATCCAAAGCGCAGTACTTGAAGCCCAAGGCAGCTAACCTGTCAACAATGGTGCGCCTGGCAGCTTCCGACATAATCTTGGGCATCTGCTCCGGCAATACCTCTATCCGTGCGATGGGGCCGTGGTGGCGCACCCGCACCTGCCTCAGACCCATGTCCAGCAGAACCTGCTCGGCCTCGGCGATCTGGTGGAGCTTGGCGGCGGTAATCTCATCGCCGTACGGAATGCGGGTTGCCAGACAGGCCATGGAGGGCAGGTCGGCAGTCGCCAACCCGCGTTGGCGGGCAAGCTGTCTGATTTCGCCCTTGGTCAGCTCGGCTTCCAGCAGGGGGGAGCGCACTCCCAGCTCCTGAGAGGCCTTAAGCCCGGGCCGGAAATCATCGAGATCGTCCAGCACACTGCCGTCGGCGACATGAGCCAGGCCGCGCTCGTCGGCAATCTGAAGGAGGCGCTCGAACAGGGCGCGCTTGCAGTGGTAACAACGTCGCGGCGGATTGACGACAAACTGCTCCAGGCCGAGATGGTCAAAAGCGAACACGATATGCTCTACACCAAGCCCAGCGGCGATTTGCCGAGCCCTGGGCAGCTCGTCAGCAGGATAGACCTGCGACTCGGCGGTGGCGGCAACGCACCGGTCGCCAAGAACTTCTGCGGCTACCGCCAGTAGCAAGCTGCTATCGGCTCCGCCGCTGAAAGCCACCAGCAGGCTCCCCATGTCGGCCAGGAGCTGCCTGAGCTTCTCATCTTTCGCTGCGACTGTAGGCGGTAGCTTGCTGGATTCGTCTGACAATGTCAGCTCTCCGACGCCACAGATGCTCCTACAAGGTAAAACATGGTATGGTAAGCGAGGCGGCGGCGGATGTCAAATCGGCTGGCCTGGGGCTCCCGTTGATACAAAGCTATGGCATCATTGAGGTATTGTTTCGTCGGGTAATATTGCAGTTTGAGTTGACTTTGGCGGCTCTGTGATATACCCTAGTAGGAGTGATTTTGCGTGACAACGACCGGCGGCTGGGGTGAGACTCCGAAGGTCGGGATTTCGCTAGGCGGCGTCCCGGCTTTTCACTTTCACAGTTACGTTGGCATGGCCGCCGGCTTGACACTTGAGACAGTGGTGACAAGGTTGGAGGACCCGAATGCCGCGGCCTCAGCCGAGGCCCAAGAAGCTGCAGTTACCAGCATCGAGGTGACTGCCAGCGAATTGCCACAGCTCGTGGGAAGCCGCGACCGCAATCTTCATAGCATCGAGGACCGCTTCGGCGTGCGTTTGGTGCCGACTGACGGTGCCGTCCTGGTCTATGGAGACAAGCCGCGGGCCGAGCAGGCTGCCGAGGCCCTCGACGGCGTGCTGCATCTGATCCGCGCCGAGCGCGATGTCACCGGCCGCGATGTCGCCCTGGTGGTGGAGGCGGTCAGCAACGGCAGTTGCCGGCAAGTCAAAGAGGTACTCAACAATACCATCGTCACTACCTACCGCAATAAGCCGGTGCGTCCCAAGACCCTGGGCCAGGCCAGGTATATCCAGACGATAGCGGACAACGACCTCGTTCTCTGTATCGGGCCGGCCGGCACCGGCAAGACCTTTCTGGCGATGGCAACCGCAGTAGCTGCGCTGAGGTCGGGCCAAGTTAGTCGCATTGTGCTGACCAGGCCGATTGTCGAGGCGGGCGAGCAGCTCGGCTTTTTACCCGGCGATATGCTGGAGAAGGTGCAGCCGTACCTGCGCCCCCTGCACGATGCTCTGACCGACATCATCGGGTTCCAGCGGTTCGAGAGGCTGCTGGGGCGCGGCGTTATTGAAGTCATGCCGCTTGCCTACATGCGCGGGCGCACCATAAACGACGCCGTCATGGTTCTGGACGAGGGGCAGAACACCACTCCCGGACAGATGAAGATGTTCCTAACGCGTATGGGTTTCGGCTCCAAGATGATCGTTACCGGCGACATTACGCAGACCGATCTGCCACAGGGCGCGCAGGGCGGGCTGAATCACGCGATGTCGGTACTGGCGCAAGTCAAGGGGGTCGGCATCTGCAAGCTGGACCGCAACGACATCGTTCGGCACCCGCTGGTGCAACGCATCGTTGACGCCTACGAGGCGACCGGCAAAGGCCAGACGCCGACAAGCCCCGCAAACCCCCAGCCTGGCAGCGCAAGTGACGCACCATAGCGATACCACCCATCGGACTCCCAGCCGGATCCGGCCGCTAATGACCTATGAGGGCTTTCTAGATGCCTAAGCACAACAACAAGCATAACGAGGTCGAGCACAAGCTGTTTGGTCGCAAGATCCAGAGCAGCACCTTCCGCAAGTTCATAACGACAGTCTTGACCACCTTGATGGTGTTTCTGCTGTTGCTATGGCGCTTGCAGCCGGAGCGCGTCTCGCTGAGCCCTGGGGATGAGGCTACCCAGACAATCACTGCCAATCGCGCGGCGGTGTATGTGGATGTTGAGGAAACAGCGCGATTGCGGCAGGAGGCGGCCAACTCCGTAAGTCCGGTCTATAACCGGGATACCAATGCCCTGGCCGTCGCTGAGCGCACGGTTTCGGACATATTCGCTGCGGCTAAGACGGTGCGCAATGACGAAAGTCTCACCACTGCGCTGGATAAAGTGGATCGGTTGCGGGAGCAGCTAGACGTCTCGCTGAGTCCCGAGACCCTGCGGCTCCTGATTGAGATGCAGGAAGGGGCCTTCGAGCGCCGCAAGGCCTCGATCATCGAGATCGTCCGGGAGCAGATGGCCGGGGAGATCCGCAGCAACACCGATGACCTGACCAATGTTCAGCAGAAAGCCGCCGCGGCGGCCGAAAAGCTGCATATCGCTTCTCAGTTCAAGCGGATGGAAGCGGAGCTGGCGAAGCTGGCCTTGCGCAACAATCTGATCTACGACCCCCTGGCAACCGAGGAGAAACGCGAGCAGGCCGCCAGGCAGGTGGAGGAGCAGCGCCGTCAATTGCAGCCGGGAGATATCCTGATCTCCCCGGGCGAGACCGTTTCCCAGCGGCATCTGGCAATGTTCCAAGCCCTCGGCCTGGTCCAGCCGACGATTGACTATACCCAGGCGCTGGCCTCTCTGCTGCTGATCATCAGCTTGACATTGACAATCGTTATCTACATATTCAGGTTCGCTCCCCAGGCGCACCGCGACGAGCGCCTGTTCTACACGCTGTGCGCAAGCATCGTGCTGGCGGTTCTGATCGTCAGGTTGCTTGAGGGCAATCCCTTCTACCCCATCTGGGCGCTGACCACGGTTACGACGCTGGCAATGTTTTTGTCGGTAGTGATAAACTCCGAGGTGGCCGTTGCGGCGGTGATCTTCATCGCCATAGTAATCGGCTCAATGACCGCCGGCGGGGACACGCGGCTGTTGATCACGACCGCGATCTGCGGCCTAGCCGCCGCCTATGCCGTGCCGACCGGCCACACCAAAACAACGATGGTAACCCGGGCGTCGCTGCTAACGGCCGTGATTAACCCGGCCGTTCTGGGCATCAGCAGCAAGGTCCTGGGTATGAATATCGCCTATCAACAGCTCGGCGTAGCCGCGATTGCCGGTCTGGCTTCAGCTATTCTCGCTTTCGGCCTGATTATGGTGATTCAGCGGCCCCTGCGGCTGATTACCGAGATGCGGCTGATCGAGCTGCTGAACCCCAACGAGCCGCTGCTGAAGGAGCTGCTCACGGAGGCACCGGGATCGTACCAGAGCTCGGTAATGGTCGCCAACCTGGCCGAGCCGGCGGCCGAGGCCATCGGGGCTAACGGGTTGCTGACGCGGACATGCTGCATGTATCATGACATCGGCAAACTTAAGCGGCCATTGTTCTTTGCGGAGAACCAATTCGGCACCGAGAATCCTCATGACCATCTGTCCCCGCACCTGTCGGCGCTGGTTCTGATATCGCATGTCAAAGAGGGCATGGAGATGGCTGAGGAGGCGGGCCTGCCTGCCGAGATCGCAGCGGTGATTCCCGAACACCATGGCACCAGCCTGGTTTCGTACCTTTACCGCAAGGCGGCTGCCGAAGCCGAGGACCCCGACGAGGTCCGCGAGGCCGATTTCCGCTATGACGGGCCACGGCCTCAAAGTCGAGAGACCGCTATAATCATGCTGGCGGATACCGTCGAGGCGGCGGCGCGTACCATGGAAGACCCGCAGCCACAGCGCATTGAGGAACTGGTGGACCGGCTGGTGGATGCCAGGATCGAGGACGGCCAGCTTGACGAGGCCCCCCTTACCTTCCACGACATCACCACCATCAAGCAGAGCTTCATTTATACGCTGAATCGCATGTTCCACCATCGTACGCGGTATCCGGACAACTTTTTGCCGGAGAATGTGCGGGGACTGACCGGGCCGAAACCGGACGAGGCCCCCAACTCCGAGGAAGCGAACTCCGCCTCTGAAAGTTGAGATCAGAGACCTGCAGAGCCGTCCTGTTGACGAGAAGCTGCTGGCGGAGGTGGCCGCAGCCGCGGCACTGGCCGAAGCGGCCAGGCTCGATACCTTCAGCCTGGTGCTGACTGATAATGATACAATCCGGGAGCTTAACCGGGAATTGCTGGGAGCCGACCGGCCGACGGATGCAATTGCCTTCGAGGCGGAAGTCGGCCCTGACGGCCAAAGCGAGGCAGAAGCCTACATCTCCGTGGAGCAGGCAGCGATCCAGGCCGCTGAACACGGACACAGCCTGCACTGGGAACTGGCCTTCCTGACCGCTCATACCGTTCTGCATGCTTTGGGCCATAGCGATCGCGATGCACAAGATAAGCAGGCGATGTTTGACAAACAGACCGCCGTGGTGAGGCGATTTGAGGAGCGCATCAAGAGTGTCCAAGATTGACAAGCAGGACGAAACCGACCCCGGTATGCCCGCTGTCGGCAAGCGCAAATCTGTGGCCGTGAGCTTCGAACATGCCTGGGAAGGGATCATGTTCTGCTTCGAGACTCAGCAGCACATGCGGGTGCATTTCACCCTCGTGATCGTGGTGCTGCTGGCGGCCTGGACCCTCGGCATCGAGGGCGTGCAGTTCTTGCACCTAGTCGCGGCCATGGCGATTGTGCTGATCGCAGAGATGTTCAACACCGCCCTGGAGGCGGCAACCGAACTGACGGTTGACGGCTATGACCCGCGCGCTAAGGTCGCCAAGGATATCGCCGCCGGCGCGGTCTTGGTCGCGGCGCTGTACGCAATTACTGTAGCGATACTGGTGTTCAGCAGCGCCCCACGTGTGGCCGCGGTTTTCATCAACCTGCCCGAGCAGCCACCGGTACCTCAACTGGATGCCATTCAGTTGGTGATCAGCGGCTGCGTGCTGTTAGCCGTCCTGATTACGTGGCTGAAGCGCGCTACCGGCCACGGAACGTTCGCCCGCGGCGGTGTGATCTCGGGCCATTCCGCTCTCGGCTTCCTCTGCGCCGTTGCCATCATGCTCCTGACCCACAGCTTCCCGATCATGCTACTGGCCCTGGCCCTGGCGGGACTGGTGCTGCAAAGCAGAGTGCAGGCGCGGATCCATACACTTCCCGAAGCCCTCCTGGGCGGTCTGGCCGGCGCCCTGGTCGGACTGGTGCTGTTCATCTGGTACTTCAACTGAACCGGCTGACGCACCGCTAGATTACCAATACGGAGGCAGTGGCGCGCGATGTATCGCCTTACGGTCAAACGGCGTTTTTCGGCAGCCCATCACCTGCGCGACTATGCAGGCAAGTGTGCGCAGCTTCACGGGCACAACTACAACGTCGAGATTACCGTTGAGGGCGATAAGCTCGATGCGGTGGGGATGTTGATAGACTTCGGCGAACTCAAGGCGGTCTGCGACCAGGTGCTCGACCGATATGACCACGCCTACCTAAATGAGCTGCCGGAGTTTGCGCAAGCCAATGTCACCTCCGAGAATCTGGGCGCGATTATCTTCGAGAGGGTAGCCGAACTGCTAGCGGACTTCGAGGTGCGGCTCTTCGAGGTGAAGCTGTACGAGACCGAAGATTCGGCGATCATCTATCGGGAAAGCTAGCATGAGCGGCGGAGCCACTTCAAGCCGGCGAGCAGTAGTGCTACTGTCCGGCGGCCTCGATTCTCTGATAGCCGCGCACCTGGCCGCGCACGCTTATGACCTGCGTTTGGCGATTACCTGCGATTACGGCCAGCGCGCTGCGGCTGCCGAGATAGAAGCGGCAGCCACTCAAGCGGCGCGGCTCAATATCCCCCAGCAGGTCGTCAACCTGGCATGGCTCGGGCAGATCTCCCCCGCTGCGCTTACCACACCTGACGCGCAAATGCCTCATCCGCAAGCGGCCGAACTCAACGACCAGGCCGTCACCGCCGAGACCGCGCAGCAAGTCTGGGTGCCCAACCGCAACGCCGTGCTGGTGATGGTAGCGGCTGCCTATGCCGAGGCGCTGCAGGCCGAGGCCATCGTCGCCGGCTTCAATGCCGAAGAAGCCTTGACCTTCCCCGACAACAGCGCTGAATTCGTCGCCGCAGCCGGCAAGCTGCTAGAGTACTCAGCAGCCAATCACCCGACCGTCGTTTCCCCCACTCTAGAGATGACGAAGACCGAGATGGTTCAGCTCGCATCGGAGCGCGGGATCAGACTGGATGCGCTGCATAGCTGCTACGAAGCCGGCCCTCGGCACTGCTGGCAATGCGAAAGCTGCCTCCGGCTGCGCCGCGCCCTGACCGAAGCCGGCTGCTGGGAAGCCCTGCGTCCCCTGTTGTGATCAGCTTCTAGAGGGAATCTTCCCCCCATACGGAAATAACCCCCATCAAGTTCTGACGCCGCTGCTTTCGCCAGCGTGTGTCCGCACAAACTCAATGAAAGAGGTCCCCCGATTACCATGTCCGCCATACCGTTTTTCGACTGCAACTGCATGATCGGCATGCCTGCCAATCCCCAGCGCCACACCATCTGGAAACTTGAGGACTTCAAGCGCGATTTCGAGTACTACGACATCATGGCCGCAGTGGTGAGTCACGCAGTGGCTCGCGAGTACTCCTGCGACTACGGTAACCGCCGTCTGCTGCGGGAGATCGGCGATGATCCGCAACTGGTTCCGCAGTGGGTGCTACTGCCCCATCATACCCAGGAGATGCCGCCGCCTCCCGAACTGGTACGGGAGATGCTTTCGCTTGGCGTACGGACCGCGCGGATCATGCCCAAAACTCACGGCTTCGGCACCAGCGAGTACGTCATCGGCCCGCTGCTGTCCGAGCTGGAGCGCTACCGTATCCCGCTGTTCATTGATAAAGCCGAGATCGAGCTGCAGGAGATGGTGCGGCTGTGTCAGGCGCATCCCTTGCTGCCGGTAGTGATGTGCGGTGAGAGCTGGGGTAGCGGCCGCGCGTTGTATCCGGCTCTGGCCCAAGCGCCCAATCTACACCTGGAGACCTGGGCCTACCAGGGGCACCGCGCATACGAGATCTTCGTCCGGCAGTTCGGCTCCGACCGGCTGCTGTTCGGCACTGATCTGCCCAAGCGCAGCCCCGGAGCGGCGCGGATGATGTGCAACTATGAAGACATCAGCGAGGAGGACCGCTACAAGATCGCCGGCGGCAACATGCTGCGCCTGCTGCAGAACGTACAAGGCGCCTCGGGCCGACCCCTGCCGAAGCTGGAAACGCCCCCTGAGCATCCTGATGACGACCCAATCGTCGCGTGCGTCCGCGCCGGCAAGCCCCTGTCCGGGGAATTCGTGCTCGACGCTCACGGCCATCTTGCGCACCCCGGCTGCATGGGTGTGCGGGTGGCTCTGGCCTATAACGACGCCGACAATCTGGTCAAAACTATGGACCGGGTGGGGATAGACATCTGCGTGTTCAGTACCTGGTCCGGCATCACCGAAGGCGATCCCGAATCCAACGACATCGCGCTGGAGGCCGTAGCCAAGTATCCGGACCGGCTGCTAGCCTACGGCTGCAATAACCCCAACTACCCGGAGCAATACCAGGCCGAGTTTGAGCGCATCTTCCTGACCAATAAGGTCGTGGGCTACAAGCCGTATCCGCCCCAACAGGCCAAGCCGTTCGACCATCCCGATCTCGAACTAATCATGAAATGGGCCGACGAGAACGAGAAGCCGGTGTTGTGCCACGCGATGCAGCCGGACGTGCAAAAGGCGATGGCGGCCAAGTACCCGGGCGCTAGCTTCCTGGTCGCCCACACCGGGTCCAACTGGGACCTCGCGGAGGGGACTGCCGAGGCGGCCAGCGAGTTCAAGAACGTCTATGGCGAAATTACTTACACCAACATCCTATACGGCTTCGTCGAGTATTTCTGTGAGACAGCCGGTCCCGAGCAGCTTCTGTTCGGCACCGATTGCGTGATGCGCGATGTCGCACCCCAGCTCGGCTGGGTGGCCTGGGCGCGCATCCCCTACGAGGACAAAGAGAAGGTGCTGGGGCAGAATATGGCCGACATCCTGAAGCTGCCGGCTGCAGACCGCAAGCCCAGGGCGTGACAGGCCCGGCATTTTGCGCCGTCTCGCCAGGCACCCTCGCCGAGTTCGGGCAACAGCCACCTCCACATGCGTCCAACCAGTAGGGAGAGGATACAGAATGAAAATCGGCATTAGGAATGGCTCATTGGGGATGGACCCGCTGGCGGCAGTCGAGGCCGCTGCGGAGTTGGGTTACGATAGTGTTGAACTCGACATCGGCGCCGACTATGCCCAGAGTATCCTGTGGCAAGCTGAGGGCCGGCGTAGTCTCTACGAGGCGTCCAAAGATAAGGGCTGCGAGATAGCCTCGCTGTGCCTGGGCGCCTTTTGGCAGATTAGCCCGGCCAGCCGCGATGAGTACGTCCGCGCCGAGGCCAGCGAGCTGACGACCGCGGCCACCGCCTTTGCCGCCGGGCTGGGCGCGCAGTGGATGCTGCTGCCGATCACGCCGGGTGGGGATGACGTGGACCATGACGAGTGCATCCGCCGCTGGATCGAGGAGGTAGCTGCGGTAGCGCCGGTGGCCGAGGACCTGGGCGTACACTACTGCCTGGAGAATGTGGGGCGTGGCTGCGGGAAGTCGGCTACGGACCTGTTGGGCCTGATTGTGGGAATAAACTCTCCTGCTGTCGGCATCTATTACGATATCGGCAACGCAGTAGCGTTCGGGAATGACCCGGTCGCGGAGATCGAGGAATTGAGCGAACTGATCCGCATCGTGCACGTCAAGGATCGCGAAGGCGATTTCCTCGGAGAGGGCATCGTTCCCATCGAGGCATGCATGAAGGCTCTGGTCCGCATCGGCTATGACGGCTACCTGGTCCTGGAGACCCCCGCCACCGATGACCCGATGACGGCGGGCGCCGCTAATCTGGAGTACCTGCGGCGTTTGCTCGACAACCTCTAGTCAGGAGGGATGACTGTGGATATCTGGGTTCGTGAGATCCGCATGACTGTGCTTGGCTGTATCGTGCTGCTGCTGATCGGGGCATGTGCAGCCGGCGCGCAGCCGCCAAGGGTCGAGATCCACGCCGGTAACGCGGGCCAGCAGCCACCAGGCTTCGCCGGCATAGGAGCGGTGTTGGATCTCGAGGTTGACGAGAAGACCAACGAGCAACAGGCCATCATCCGTGCGGTGATTCCTGGCACGCCGGCCGATAGGGCGGGGCTCCGGCCCGGCGATCGAGTTCTGGAAATTGACGGCGAACCGGTTGAGGGTCTTACCTTAGGAGAGATCGTAGAACGAATACGCGGCGAGGAAGGCACTGAGGTCAAGTTGACCCTGGTGCGCGAAGGCCAGGCTGAACCGGTTGAGGTCGGGATTGTCAGAGACAGAATCCTCGACCGCCCCCCATTTCCAGACCGCCCAGGTGGAATGATGGAACCGATGGCGGGCATGATGCCCCAGTCCGCACCGGTGATGCTGATTGACCAGGGCTACCTGTACATCCTCACCGGCGACGTTCTATACAAGCTCGATGCCGACACGCTCGAGCAGATCAATGCCGTCCATCTCATGCCACCCCCGCCACCCGGGATGATGCCACCCGAAGGCCTTCCAGGACAGCCACCACCCCCTGCCGCACCGTAAGAACTCGGCCGGAGACGAGGCCTATTGCACATCCGGGAAGTCGCCCAGCGGAGTGCGTCCGGTGAGCCAGAAGCGGTCATGGGCCGCAGGGTTCTCGGCCTTGAGGCGAGCCACCTCCTCGGCGAATTCCTCGGCGGTCTTCCCAAATAGCGTGTGCTGTGACGTCTGCGTCGCGCGGCTTTCGAGGGGCTTGTGGGCATAGCCGGTGATGTCGTAGAGCAGGTCCGGCTCGCGGTCGGCTATGCCCTTGTAGTAGAACAGATGCGGCGTGTACCAGGGCTCGCTCAGCTCGGCACAGACCGGCTGGCCGGCCTGCCAAGTCGCCTCCAGGACTATCGCGCTGGCGGCGAGGTGGTCGCGGTTGCGGTCGTGCGGACCGTGATTGAAGACCGCGTGCGGATGTATCCGACGGATTACCGCAATCGTTTCCTTGAAGGTCTCCGCATCATTGACCAAGCCCATGTCGGGACGCTCGAAACGGATGCGCTCCTTGACGCCCAGCACGCGGTCGCTGGCTTCGCCCTCGGCCCGGCGCATCGCAACAATCTGGCCCTTCATCGACGGCTCCGGATAGCCCTCGCGCCCGTCGGTGAATATCGCAACATACACCTCCACGCCCAAGTCGGCCATTTTCGCCATAGTGCCGGCCATCGTCTGCTCATCATCAGGATGGGCTCCGAAAACCAGGATGCGCTCATAGTTCATCGCATACTCCCCTATTCTGTTAGCACATATACAAGCGCTGCGCCGGGCGCCAGCTTGAGCTGCAGTTTGTCGCCGGCGGAGACCGCGTCGCCAGTGTAGAACTCGACGGCGTTAGCGTAACCTTCGGGCAAGGCGAAACTGTAGGTTTTCTCTTCGTTGGTTATGTTCATCAGCGCGATTAGCAGAGTATTTCCGTGCTTGCGAGCGCCGAGCCAATCTGCGCTGGCCGGCACGCCCGGCACCTCGACGAACGCCCCCTTGATGAAGACCTCTTCGTAGGCTGCAGCCAGCCGCGAGGCCTCGGCGCTGGCCTGCCAGGAGCGTCCCGCCATCGGCATACGGTCATAGACGAGTATGCCGCCGGTGCTGTCGAAGAGGCGTCGCAGCAGAACCGCCTTGGTCAGCGGCACCAGTATGTCGTCGCTGTCGCGATCATAGGGATGCATCAACTTGCCGCACACCAGCGGGATGCCCTGCAGCGCCTCCACAGTAGCCCGCACCCATTCATAGTCACGGCCGTAGCCGCACAAAGCGATGTCGGTAGCCTCCAAGTCGCCGATCAGCTTCCAGTCAACCCCGTAACGCCACTTGGTGTCCTCCGAATGGTAGCCGCTATAGATCATGAACTGCGCCGGTGGGTCTGCTGAATTGACGGCGGCCTTGAAGACCTTTGCCAGCTTGGCCATCCGCAGGTCCATGAAATCGGTCCACTGCGGCAGGTAATCGCTCTCAATGGTGTCGGGGGAAAGCTCGACCTCGGCGCCGATTTCGGCGAACTCGCGGAAGGCTGCAAGACAGCGGGGGCAGTAGCAGGACAGGTAGCCGGTCGTAACGCCGGACTCGAAATCCCAGGTGACATAGTCCGCACGACTCGCCGCGACCTCTTCCCCCAAATCGTTCTTTATGTAGGAGGAGGCGGCATCGAGCAGAATCGAGGTGCATACGTACTTGTCGCTTTGCTCGCCCTTGTTGTCAATCAGCGCGTCATCCGGATGCTGCTCGAGCCAGGGCTTCATGCTAATAGACCACGGTTCGAAGTTGATAGCCATCACATTGTCAATGGCGAGCGGGTCCCCCAAGTCGCTGGATTCGCGGTCGCCGGAGACCAGATTGTTGAAGCCGGCCTGCTGCATCGTCTGCATCGTAGCCTGCTTCATCTCCGGCTTGTTGATGCTGCCGAAAAAGCCGCCCCATAACTGCCAGACCAGCCGGCTGGGCTGCTGGCCCTGCAGCGCCGGCAGAATGCGCACAGCAAAGGGGCGCATTACCTCGATGATGTTGCCGTCCAGCGCCTCCGCACCGAAGTAGATAGGATAATTCCGGTCTTGCGGCTCGCCGGCAGCCTCATCATACTTGATGAGAACATTGAAGAGTTCCAGTATGCGCACCTTGCTGCGGTACGGGATCGGTTGCTCCGTCGCGATAACATAGTGACGATATCTGCTGCCGTCGTACTCCGCCTCCCCGGTTTCCGTCACCGCATACTTCGGCTGCGTCTCCCGCACCCCATAGTAGCCGGTGACGCCGACGAGTTGCAGCTCAGGCGGCAAGGCAAGATGACAGCAATAGCCCTCAAGACGGTGTCCGGGCAGACCACGGGCGATGACGGTGAAATGCTGGTTGCTGCCCCGGGCGAGATACAGGGCGGGCGTCGGGTTCGGGAAGATGCGGGTGTCTTCCCATAGTATCGAAAGCCGCATACGTGACGGGCCGTCCGGATTGCCTAGCCGCGAGCCGCCATTGCCATTGTGCAACGGTGCCGGCTGCCAGTCTTTGGGGTCAAGCGTCGGCGCGGAAAAGTCTGTCACGTCGTCCGGGGCCAGGCGCCAGCCTCTAGCCCCGCTTACCGTCAATCCGCCGGCACTAACCTCTATCTGCGCCGTCCCCCTTTCCAGAGCCAGGCCAAAGGTGTTGACACCCTTCTGCAAGAAGGCCTTAATCGGCGTATCAGGCTTGCTGGAGCCGCCAGAGGCTATCTCGATGCTATTGAGGTAAAGACGATACGGCCCGGAGCTGTCAATGCACACCTGCGCCAGCGAGGACTTCACGCTGCGCGGATAGGCCGGCGAAACCAGCATGGGCCGGAGGCTGACGGCATCCAAGACACCGTAGGTGAGCTTGACATCACCCTCCCTGGCTACGTGGAGCGGGACTGCCACAGGCTCAGACCCCGCCGCACTCTCGGCGAAGGTCCAACTGTCGGCAAAGCCGGCCTCATGGGCCAGGCGCGAATAGAGATAATAGCCCGCCGGCGCGCTGCCGGTGGTGAGTGTGGCTGTGAAAGGGTTGTCCCCCAACTGCAAACGCGGGGGTATCCTCACGCTTGCGCCAGCGCCGGCTTCGAGAAAGACCATGCGAGCAAAAGCCGTCGGGTCGTGGAAGCCGATCGTGCAGAGGTTCCAACTGCTGTTCTCCTTCTCGGCCTGCTCGATCCGACCCACTATCGCCCGCCAAGCATCCCCCGGCTTGAAAGCCTGCACCCCGAGGCCGGCAAAGCCAATGCGGGCCTCCACCGTCCAATAGCCGTCACCTATCTCGGAAATGGCCTCGACATCGACGTTGAAATCGGGCTCGCGGCTGCGCCAGAGGTCCTCACCGGCTATCCGCGCATCGGCCACGGTGCCCAAGGCATTTAGCACAACGTCGAAGGCGTGTTGACCGGACGCGTCGGGGTCGGCGATCAATAGAATGGAATCGTCGTTCCACACATTCGCGTCGCGGCCTGTGACGCTCTGCTTGAACTCGTGCAACTGATTGAGCGCAGGTTGCAGGACCGCCTCCTGGCCACGGAAGAACCAATAGAGGTTATCATCATCATAGCAGAAGCGCATCTCGGAGGGCTGTTTGGCCGGATGGAAAGTGCCCTGGCGCACGAAATTGTTGAGCGCCGGTGCCTCCGCCCAGCACGGATCATCTCCCCTACCGTCGAGCACAGGCGGCTGCTGGGCGCGGCTGACACCAAACAGCGCTTCGTCAGATACACGAACCGGCGGCGCACTGCTGAGCTGTTCGGCTGTCGCATCGGGGTTGGTGGTTAGCACAAGATAGTCCACCCGCGCAGGTTGACGCGCAGCTTTGGGGCCGAAATACTCGATGCTGAACGTGTCACCCACCATCGCCGGCGTGAAGGGCTTGTCGCTGACCCACTGCCAATCCCCGGTCAACTCCCCGTACATCCGGTTGAGGCGTTGTGGCGCGCTACCGGCGGCGCTGATTACGGAAAAGTAGCCCTCGGTTTCGGGCATCTTGGCCCGCAGATAGACATAGACCGGCTTATTAGTGCGCGGACAGGGAATCCCGCGCAAGTACATGTGCCTGGCATCGCTGACGACCTCTCCCCCACCGGCGCCGGCGTCCTGGGCAATCTTGTCGGCATGCATAGAGAACTCTTTGGCCTCGAAGCGCACCGGCGGAACCTCGCGGTCCCATAGCTGCGGCGTAGGCTCAGAATGAGCCTGCAAGAACTTGATCTCCAAATGCAGCGGGGCGATGTCTTTGATGACCAGGCATACGGACACGCCTGCATTATCCAGGCCCAGCGGCTTGGTCAGGGCGATCTCCTGCCACTGGTCGGTGAGCTCGACGGTGTTGGGGCTGTAGAGCCAGCCGTTACTGGAATAGGCCATCAGCCAGACCTCGCCTTGGCCCCGCACCTCGGCGGCAAAGGTGCAGAGCCGGCCGGCCGGTAGGCCCGTGATATTGCGCGCGCAGATCCTCTCCAGCGTCTGCCTGCCGGGCATCTCGGCGATGACCGCCGGAATGCCGTCAACCTCGACCTGCTCGATAGTGACCCCGCCACCGTCCTGATGGTATGTGTCAAATCCGCCCCGAGGCGCGCTCAAGTCGGCCTGCCACAAGACTTCCTGGGCCATCAAGGCCGCGCTTAGGGTACAAAGTAAGGCGACGACCACCGCGCAGTTTAGTCGTTTCATTCTTCCTCTTCCAAAAGATCGCTTGCGGTCAAGTCTATGGGGGATTTCGCCAAGGGGCAGCCGATTCCTACTGACGAGCCTGAGGGGACTCGGGCTGGAAGCCCGCGCTACGCGACAGAGGTTGATTGGCTGAATGCGCTAAGGTGATACTCGGGAAGATTCAGCCACGCGGTGCGTGAGGGGGACTGTCAGAGGGTCAGTTCGGCCTGGGAGGGTGGGCGCTGCCAGGTCTCTGCCAGTTCCTGACCATACTCGGCCAAGGGCTCCTCCGCTCCCAGGTCGGCCACGAACTCGGCCTCCGGCACGTAACTGGTCAGGCCCAGCTTGTGATGTAAGGTCGCGGCAAAGTCGAGGCCGGCCTCTTCCTCACCATGGGTCACAAAGACCGCCTTGACGCCCTTGATGCCGGCTGCCCATTCTAGCAACTCGGGAAGGTCGGCATGGGCGGAGAAGCCGGTCAGAGTCTTGATCTGCGCTGCGACCGGATGCCACTCCCCGAACAGCTTGACCCGCTCTATCCCCTCCTGCAGGAGGCGGCCGAGCGTCCCGGCTGCCTGGAAGCCGATCAGCAATACGGTATCATCGGGGTGCGGCAGATGATTGCGCAGGTGATGGCGGATGCGACCGGCGGTGCACATGCCGCTGGCTGAGATGACAATGAAGGGGCCCCGCATGGTATTGATAGCCTTGGATTCCTCGACGCTTTGGGTGGACTGCAGTCCCGGGAAGTCAGTCGGCTGATCACCCTTGGCTAGCAAGACCAGGGCCTCGGCGTCAAAACACTCGCGGTGGTCTCTGACAATCTCGGTGGCCTTGATTGCCAGGGGGCTGTCCAGATAGACCGGCACTGGTCTGATGCGGCCACCTTCTACCAGCAGATTCAATTCATAGAGGACCTCCTGGGTGCGGCCTACAGCAAAAGCAGGGATCACCAAATGGGCGCGCCGCCGGATGACGTTTTCTACTATCCGGGCAAAGTCGGTTTCCTGCTCCTGGATAGGTGCATGCAGGCGATTGCCGTAGGTCGACTCGATTACCAGATAGTCAGCGTCCGCGATGGTTGCGGGATCGCGCAGCAGGGGCTGGTCCTTCCTGCCGACATCGCCGGAGAAAACCAGCTTGGTCTGATCGTCGCCTTCGCCCACCCACAGCTCGATGATGGCCGACCCGAGGATATGGCCCGCGTCACGGAAACGCGCGCGCAAGCCGGGGGCAATCTGCACCATCTCGTCGTAGGCGACAGGACGCATCAGACTCAGAGCAGGCTGGACATCAGCAGTGGTGTAAAGCGGCTGCGGGGGCGGCCCGATGTGGCCGTGCTTCTGCCATTTACGCCGGTCGTATTCGGCGTCCTCTTCCTGGATATGGGCGCTATCCAGGAGCATTATCTCGGCGAGGTCGGCGGTCGGCTCGGTGACGAATATCCTGCCATTGAAGCCGTTGGCAACCAGCCTCGGCAGCAGACCGCAGTGGTCAATATGGGCATGGGTCAACAGCATGTGGTCAATTTCCGCAGGATTGAAATGGAAATCCATGCGGTTCTGCTCCCGCATGTGGCCACTGCCTTGGAACATACCGCAATCAATGAGCAGGCGACCGTAGTCGGTGGTGAGTAGGTACTGCGACCCGGTTACCGTCCGGGCCGCCCCGTAGAATGCCAACTGCATGGTAAGACCAGCCCTCTGACTGCTAGGTCTAGTTACTGCTCCGCGTGCCGGTGCCAGCTACAACACCGGTAGGTAGGTTTCGAGTTCCCAGGAGGTTACCTGCGAGCGGTAGCGGTCCCACTCGATCTTCTTGTTCTCGATCAAGACCTCAAAGAGCTCCTCACCGAGAGCTTCGCGGACTACCTGGCTTTCTTCGGCCAGAGCTACGGCTTCGTGCAAGCTGCCGGGGAGAGTCTTGATGCCAAGCTCTTCGCGCTCCTGCTGTGACATAGTATAGACGTTGCGCTCGGTCGCCGGCGGCAACTCGTAGTCGTTCTCGATCCCGGCCAGCCCGGCGGCCAGCATCACGGCGAAGGCCAAATAGGGGTTGGCGGCCGGGTCGGGCGCGCGATACTCCAGCCGCACCGTCTGCGGAGAGCCCTCGCGATATGAGGGGATGCGCACCAGGTCGGAGCGGTTGATCTGGGCCCATGACACATAGACGGGCGCCTCGTAGCCGGGGATCAGCCGCTTGTACGAGTTGACCCATTGGTTGGTGACGGCCGTAATCTCGCGAGCATGACGCAAAAGCCCGGCCAGGAATTGCTTGCCCACCTGCGAGAGATGGTGCTCGTCATCCTCCGAGAAGAAGGCGTTCTGCCCCTCCTGCCACAGGCTCTGGTGTACGTGCATGCCGCTGCCGTTGATATCGGCAATCGGCTTGGGCATGAAGGTGGCGTAGCAGCCGTTGCGCAAGGCAATCTCCTTGACCACCAGCCGGTACACCATGGTGTTGTCGGCCATCTTCAGCGCATCGGTATAGTGCAGATCTATTTCGTGCTGACTGGGGGCGACTTCATGGTGGGAATAGTCCACAACCACGCCCATCGCTTCGAGGGCGAGAACGGTCTCGCGGCGCAACTGGGAGGCGATGTCGGGCGGGGTGTTGTCGAAGTAACCGCCATCGTCTAGGCCCTCCAGCGGCGTGCGGGTCTGCTTGAAGTAAAAGTACTCCAGCTCTGGGCCGACTTTATAGGTGAAGCCCAAGTCGGCAGCTTTCTTCAGATTGCGTTGCAGCACGCCGCGCGAGTCCATTCCCGAGGGCTCACCGTTGGGCTTGCAGATGTTGCAGAAGACCTTCGCGACCCGCGCCTCACCATTGTCCTGCCAGGGCATCAGGGTGAAGGTAGAGGGGTCGGGCATGGCGGTCATGTCGCTTTCGTCAATCCGCGCGAAGCCCTCGATGGAGGAGCCGTCAAAGTTGCGACCGTGGTGACAGGCCTCCTCAAGCCCGTCGGCGCTGATGGTCAGGCTTTTGAGGGAACCTAAGACATCGGTGAACCACAAGGTGACGAACTTAACATTGTGTTGCTCGGCCTGCTGCAGCACGCCATCAATACCGGCTTCCATTTGTCGCCTCCTGTTACCCCGCTACGCAAGGGTTTTTTTTTTGAGGTAAGCAGGAGGCCTAGCCGTCAGGCGGAGGCGGACAGTAAGCGCGATGCTCGGCAACCCGCACCTCATGCAGCGCCATAGCCCGCTCCAGCAAGGTCTTGGGGTCCTCGCTATAGATGATGTCGGCGTTGGTCTGCTTGTCTATCATCTGTACAACTTTGCGGATGTGGTCGGCAATGCCACCGGTGCTCTCGAGTACGGCTATCAGCTTGCCCTCATCAAAAGCTATGGCGAATTCGCCGAGGGTCCCCGAGCGCCCGCCGAGTATCACCACGATGTCGCAGCTACGAATGGTGGCGACCTCGCGTCCCATCAAGCCGCTGCCGGTGTAGATGATGCAATCGTATTCCTCGTAAGGGGAGTTGTACCGCTCGATGTGCTCAACCAGACTCAGGGCCGGCGACACGCCGATGACCAGCGCCCCGGCCTCGTGAGCGGCGACCGCCGCCGCATGAGGAAGCCCAGGACAAGCACCGGTAATGACGACACAGTCATGGGAGGCAAGTTCCTCGCCGAGCTTGGCGGCCTTAGCCAGGGCCTCTGGAGACAACTGCCCACCGGCTGACCCCATAACCCCTACTTTGGTTGTGATCGACTGAAGCATGATTGCGAGTACCTCCACGGGACTGAACTTACAACCGCGGCCGAGTCAAGCAAAGAGAAAAGACGCGGCCAGCTCGTCGCTGCCTCGCGCCCTTGTTTTGTCACACCATTACCCGCGCCTCTTTCATCTTACCACACCCCGGACATCCTGTCAAATCCCATCTAGAGCTTCACCTTTGCCGCTGTGTAGGGTATCATTATAGCGACAGCGAAGAAGCGCCCAAGGCCAACAGGGCGAAGGAGTGAGCGGCTTGTTCACAGACAAGAGTCTGGCACAGTTGCTGGAAGAGGTCGCAGGTCGCCGCGTGCTTGTAGTCGGCGAGCTGTTCATGCAGAGTCTGGTACATGGCACCATGGCCGGCATCGCCGACCATAGCCCGGTCCCGCGCCTGCAGGTGCTGCGGCATGACTACGTGCCCGGCGGCGCCGCGGCAGTAGCCCGGATGCTCAAGACCGCCGGTGCCGAGGTCAGCCTCGCCGGAATAGCCGGTGATGACTATACGGGCCGACTTCTCTTGACCCATCTGGCTGCCGAGGAGATAGATGTCCAGGCCGTGATATCCGACCCCCAGGCGGAGACGACCACGGTTACCGAGATCACGGCGGCAGATCAGAGCAAAGCCCGCCACCCGCTGCTGCAACTGGTTACGCCTGCAGAAGAGGCGGTGGACGAGCCCAGCCAACACCAGTTGCTCGCCGCCGCTGAACAAGCCGCTCAGGATGTTGAGCTCATCGTCACGGTCGAGAGCGAAGGACCCGGTGTACAGGCGCTTGTCAGCCATGTGCGCGAGCTCGCCCAGGCCGGTAACATCAAACTGGCGACCGTAGAAGCCGATCAGATCAGCGTCACGGCGGCCAGCGACGGCAGCAAGCTGAAGTCACTCAATGAGCTACTCTGGCTGGCGCAGCAGGTGCGGGATCGTGGCGGCAGTATCGTGTTTACCAACGGCTGCTTCGATCTGCTCCACGCCGGCCATGTCAAGTACCTGCGCCTGGCCGCCGCCAGCGGTGATTGCTTCATCCTGGCGCTGAATAGCGATGAATCCGTGCACGCCCTCAAGGGCCCCGGACGGCCCGTGCTCGATGAGCAGGAGCGGGTGATGGTACTGTCGGGCCTTGGCTGCATTGACGCGGTAATCCTGTTCGGCACCGAGGATGTGTGCCCGCTGCTGGAGGCGCTCAAACCGGAGGTCTATGTCAAGGGCGGGGACTACACCATAGATACCATCAACCAGACCGAACGGCGACTGGTGGAGGCCTACGGCGGCAAGATCGTGCTGATACCGGGCGAGGAGGGGGCCTCTACCACCAACCTGCTGCGCAAGATCCATGGGGACAATCGGCGCTAGGCCGCTGGCTAGGCTGGACTATTCCTCAGCAACGACCTCGGGCTGGAAGCCCGAGCTACGCATCTTCTGCATTACTCGGTCTCGCGCCGCGCGGGCAAGCCGGTAATCGCTGGCTGCACGTCGCCAATCTGTTCGCCCGGCTGATGGGCCTTGACCTGCCCATCAGCATAGAGATAGAGAAAGCCCTCAGCGCGCGGCGAAGCGCCGGACGTGGGGTCTAAAGCGCCCGGTTCGGCTGCCACTACCAATCTGGCCTTGTTGCTCCACTGCTGCGAATTACCTGCGGCCAGAGCCTCATTGTACCAGTACCCTTCATCTCGGCCGCGGATGCGACTGTGATATGCCGCCGGGTCAGGCAGATAACGTGCCACCACTGCTTGCCACCTGCCCGGCGGTGGCAAGCGCCCACCGGATTCGTGCGCATATAGCTGCAACGCCAAACCGATCTGCCGCAGATTGCTTTCGGCCTGCTGGGCGGCACTCTCCCTGGAGACGCGGGCATAGGCGGGCCAGATTATCCCTCCGCCCGCAGCCGCGCAGACAAGCACAAACCCCATCACGTACACCAGCCACCCGCCGGCCGAGCAGTTGCGATACCTGGCCTGAGCCTTGGCCGGTGCAGCGGTCTGCTCGGTGCTAGCGGTAGCTGCAACAGGCGGCAGGCTCCTCCCAGTCGTCGCCAAGCCCTGCTCGCCGATGAGTTCACCCAGAGGCTGCCACTGGCCCTCGCGGCCAATCATCGCCAGGTCCTGGGGCGTAGCCCGGTCATCAGCCAGGATAAAGCGCACGGTGGCGAGGTCATAGGGACCGTAAACCTGGTCTTCACGAGCCAGCCACCATGACGCGTCCGCCCCACAATGGGGGCAGCTCCGGGTGTTTTCGCGCAGCCAAGCTTGGCACTGCGGGCAGTTGGGCATTGTGCGGATGTCCCACTATCAGCCTAGGTTGGATGGGCCGGGTCGGTCGCCGACGATTCTGATGGGTATCTCGTTGACTTGCTGGCCGTCGGCCTGCTCGAAGATGACGACCTGGCGCGCGAAGGGGATTTCGACGCCGTTTTCGTGATAGGCGGCCTTGATGCGGCGGCGCATCTCAGAGGCGACCTTGAGGTGCATGCCCGGTTTCACCCTCAGCCAGAGACGTAAGCCGACCGCCGAGCCGCCGAAATCAATCACGCGGATGTCGGGCGGGCCGGTGACATCATCGCTATCATATTCCAGATTCCTCAATGTTTCACGTGAAACATTGATAGCCTTCTCGAGGTCGCCCTCATAGGAGACGCCGACATCAACGACCGCCCGAACGAAATCGCGGGAATAGTTGCTCAGCGCCTGGACCTCGCCATTGGGAATGATGTGAAGCATTCCGTCCACGTCGCGAATCCAGGTGCTGCGTAGAGTGATGCTTTCGACCACGCCCCGGTGCTGGCCGGTATCAACCCAGTCGCCGACCCAGAAATAGCCCTCGAAGAGAATGAAGAAGCCGGAAACCAGGTCGCGAATGAGGTTCTGGGCACCGAAGCCGATGGCCAAGCCGGCGATGCCTGCACCGGCCAGGATTGCGGTGGTGTCCACGCCGAGGCTATTCAGCGCCATGACCGCGGCGATGAAATATACCGCATAGCGGACCACACTACTGAGCAGCGGCACCACGGTCTGGCGACGCTTGGGGACGATGCCGTCAGCATCGGGCTTCAGAGACAGCCGGTGGACCAGCAGCGCGCTGATTTCGACCAAGAGCATCGCGGCAATCCAGATGGCGATGACCTTGGCGGCAGCGGCCGCAAGATCGTACAAGATGCCCTCGAGCGTGCGCTCGCCGATGGTGTATCCGCCGAAAGTGATTCGCGAGGCCAAATAAGTAAGGGCGGCGATATAGACGGCCCATTGCAGGGCGGTCTTGATGCGGTCGCTGAGACTGCTGATCTGATGGCGACTTTCCCAGAGCGCGTCGCTCTGCTCGTCCCAGTACTGCACCAGGCCCTCATAGATGGCGTCCACCGCCACCGACAGCGCCAGGGCGATCAGACTGACCAGACAATAGACCACGATGATCTCGAATACTACCAGCAAGCTGTGCGCGCCCGTCTCCGGGATGCCAAGCAGGTAGATCGCCACCATCGCACCGCAATACCAGAGTAAGGCGCGCAACGCCGCGACCATCCGACGGCCAATGCGCTCGATGCGTTGGTCCTCGACACGCACCTTTGCTGCGGCCTTGAGACGAACCACCACCCACTCGCTGAATAGTCGCCCCAGCCACCCGCCAAGTCGCAGCAGAACCAGTAGGGCAATGAACTGCAGCAGCAGAACTCCGACCGGCGCAAGGTCCGCCCAGGTTAGGACCTGCAGCCGATAGAGAATCTGCTCCGCAACGTTAATGCCGGCGAAGGTCAGGTAGATGGCGGCGGCGATGGCGGCCACCGCTGTGATGCCGAATACCAGGTACACCAGCCGGGTGAGATAGGCGACGATTTCGTCGGTGCGCTCCGGCCCGAACAAGCGGCGCTGGTCGTCCAGGCTAAGCCGGCCAACGGCCTGCACCGCCATTTTGAGCAACCGCTGCAGGACCACACCGCCAAGCGCCAGCAGCGCCAAGCCGACTACCAGTATTGACAGATTGCTTGTCAGTAACTCCATGCTAATTGCCATCTGCAGTTGGGCCATCCCCTTGCTTGGCTTAGGACATTCGCGCGCCATTCATGGTCTGTTACTTATCTACTATTAACCCTGAGGAGAGAATATCCTTCATGGCGCCGTCAGAACAGAGCGGAGTGCCTTCCGGAAGGGATAGGCCGGCGGGCGGTGAACCTCTTTCTGGCGCACAGCCTTCACCAAAGCCTGGGAGATGAAACACAGATGGAAAAGCCATCCGACAAACTATGCGAGTTCCTAACCAAAGCCTATCAGTGCGAGGGGCCGATAGTGGTGGCGGTGGGTGTCCATGGCCCGACCTCGGCGATGACTGCCGCAATGAGTGGCTACGCAGTGATGGGCAGTAGGAGCCCGTGGGTGGTCCACGTCTCGGGCTTTGGGGTGGCCGCCGCAAGATTCCTCCTCCCTGATACCGGCCAGATCGGCTGGGACGAGTACTTCTGGGAGATACGGAACATAGCCAATAATGTGCTACAGAACTACCCACACTGCATCCTGACCGCTGACCTGGATCATGGCTATGGTGACGCCAGGATAGCCGCAGAACACATTGCCCAGGTCATCAGACTGGGGGTTGCCGGCTTTAATCTCGAGGACCAGCAGTACGAGTGGGACCCGGGAGATGACATCTATCAAGAATTGTCCAAGCTGTACGGAGAGGAGGCAGCCGCCTATTTTCTCAAGGCCAAGACCAATCCCCGATTCCACTGGTTCAAGTCGTGCGGCCATATCGGGTCCAGCAGTGTGATACTGCCGGGACGGCTGGGAGGAGGCAAGATAGTCCTGCCGCTTGGGCATATGCTCAAAAAGATCGAGGCAGTGGCTGCGGTTCGAGATCAGCTCGCGCCGGAATACGGTCATGTGGCGCTCAATGCCAGAACCGACATCTTCTCGACCTACCCCATGAACGCAGGAGAAGAAGCAATCCAAGATGCGATACGGAGGGGCAACGCCTATCTGGAAGCCGGCGCGGACTCGGTCTATTATGAGGCTGTGCCCCCCTTCGACGGCATAGATGAGCTGGCTAGCATACAGCGACTGGTACGAGAAACTGAAGGGCCGTGTACTTTCAATGCCCTCAGAGGCGGCAGAACCAAGGAAAGGTTCAATATTCGCGAGCTTGAGGAAATGGGGGTGGCGCGAGTACACCTGCCGACCTTGAGCTATCAGATGTACACCCAGGCGATGATAGCAGGATTCCGACAGCTATGGCAGACTATGGATGATAGCCATATCGCCGCCTTGGACTTCGCCGCAACCGCCAAGATGGTCGGCTGGCCGGAGTACCTGAGAAGCGTGCTGGCAACGCCAACGCTGCTTCACGAAGTAGTCAAACAAGGCGGCGAGAAGGAAATGCAGAGTCTCATCGAGAAATTCTCTGAGTAGGCACGTCGCACGCGCGAGGCTCCTTGGCCCTGCTCGAGGCAAGAAAAACATTGAGATTCCTGCACCGGCCAGCAGGTCAAAGACTGTATTGTTGCGAATTGTGTCAGATACGCGCCTAGCGTATGGGGACCCATCATCTGACTTGCGCGCCCTCAGGGGCGCCAATGGGAGGCGACCATCATGACGAAAACTTGGAGGTACGGCCTGGCGTTGGTGGCTCTTGCTGCAATCACGGTGACGCTAATTGCCGGATGTCACGGTCTAGTGATAAACCCCTTCACAGGCCAACTGGTGCTAGTCGGGTGCCGTGACGGGAAGACCGTGGTGCTGGGCAACGTCAACAGCATAGAGGATATATTCATCCTGATGTTCACCGGCGTTCACTTTGGCGAAGGCAGCGGCGACTCAAGCGGTGTCAAAACCGCCGGAGCCGACTTTGTGTCCTTCTGGGGCACTAATCAGGAAACCGAGGAGTTCGTCTATTTCGAGGGAACATTCCAGGTAACTGGCGCCACCGTAACGGCTACGGGCCTGGTGCCGGCGGAGATGACCAGTGCCCAAGCCGGCGGTGATAGCGTCAGCTTTGAGCTGACTGCCCAGACCGGTGAGGATGGCCAGCCGGACCCGGACTATCTCGATGGCACCATCACCTACGTCAAAGACGGCGAGACCTACGAGGGCGAATTAAGCCTGGAGCCATACTGAGGGCTAGCAATGCCGCCCTGGTCGGGTTCCTAATCAATCCCCAGCAGCGCCGCTAAGCCAGCAACAATTCTCGGGAGCAAAGCTGCACGGCTGAAGGTCGTGCAGCTTGTTCGTGCCTGCCAGCAGCGGAATGATACCGGGGCCGGCTAGGGCATCCGGAAGGTCACGACCTTGTACTCGGTCATCTCCTCGATGGCGAAGCCGATGCCCTCGCGGCCAATTCCCGAGCGCTTGCGTCCCCCGTAAGGCTGGAAATCGGCGCGGTAGAAGCTGATGTCGTTGACATTGATGCCACCGCAATCCACCGCATCAGCGAACTTGTGGACGCTGTTGATATCACTGGTGTAGATACCCGCCTGCAGACCGTATTGGCTGTCATTGGTCAGCTCGATGGCTTCATCGAGGCCGGAGATCGGATAGACCAGCACGACGGGCGCAAAGGCCTCCTCGGTCCACAGCTTCGCGGTCCGCGGGCAGTGGCTCACAACCGTCGGCTGAAACAGCGTGCCGTCACGGGTGCCGCCGCACAGTGCTTGGGCACCGGCCTCTACCGCTTCCTCCAGCCAGCTCGCGATCCGCTCGGCGGCAGTCTCACTAATCATCGGGCCGACATCGCTGTCTTCAGCTAACGGATCCCCGACTTTAAGGGCCTCGACGCGGGGGAGGTACTGAGTAAGGAACTCCTCATAGAGCGGCTCTTCCACCAGTATTTTCTGCACTGATATGCAGACCTGGCCGGCCACGGCAAACGGCCCACTGACCAGGCGGTCCATCGCGGCCTCCAGGTCGGCATCGGCCAGCACTGTTACCGCCGCGTTCGAGCCCAACTCGAGATGCAGGCGCTTGATACCGGCCTGGCGAGTGATCTGCTCTCCCACCTGGGCGCTGCCGGTGAAGCTGATGACGCGGACGCGCGGATCAGTGAGCAGCGGCTCGGCTTCAGCGCCTGTGCAGGTGACTACATTCAGAGCACCGTCGGGGAAGCCTGCGGCCGCTATCGCCTCCGCCATGCGCAATACCGCCAGAGGGGTTTGGCTGGCCGGTTTCAGTACCACCGCATCGCCGGCGGCCAGGGCCGGACCGACCTTGTGAGCGCTGAGGGCCGCCGGGAAGTTGAAGGGCGAGATGGCGCTGACTAGACCGGCCGGGACGCGTGTCCAGTAGCCTCGGCGATTCTCGGTGCCCGGAGCCGCACCGTAGGGGATGACTTTGCCGCCCAGATCGCGCGCGGCCTCGGCGCATAGCTCGAATATCGCCGTCGGCCGGGAGGCCTCAACCCGTGCCTCCGTGATCGTCTTCCCCACCTCGTTGGCCAGCAGCTCAGCTATGTCCTCACGAGCCTCGTCGAGTAACTCAGCGGCTTTCGCCAGCATCTCGGCCCGCTGGTAGGGGTGCAAGCTTTTCATCGTCTCAAAGCCGGCTTCGGCGGCATCTATAGCTGCCAGCACGTCATCGCGGTCCGCCGCCGGCACCGTATCCACCAGCCCCTGGTCATAGGGCCGCCGCACCTCCAGCCTCTCGTCCTTGTCCACCCAGTCGCCGCCGATCAACATGCGCATGTTATCCCCTCCTGAGCATAGGCACCAGGCCCCCACGCTGATGCCGGCTCTACATGATTTCGCGAATCTACGCCGAGCTCTGCCACGCTGTATGAATACTTCGCTGCTATGATGCCTGCGCCCTCCCCTTGGGCCGCAGGTGGGGAGGATTCGCCGCCGCTACCGGGGAAGGTGCGTACCGACCGGCAACAGCAAGTTAGCTATGAGGTGCTGCATGAAGAAGGTTAGAGTCGGCGTCATCGGGGTCGGCCATAACGGCACGGCATGGTGCCGGAACTACGACGAAAGCGCCAGCACGGAACTGGTGGCCCTCTGTGATCGCGACGAGCAGCACCTGCTCGCAGCCACCGAGCAGTTCCCCAGCGCCGACGGCTATAGCGACTACCGAATCCTGGAGCGCGAGGACATAGACGCGATCTCCGTGCACACTCCCGATCATCTGCACGCCGAGCCGTTCATCAAGGCCCTCGAGGCCGGCAAGCACGTTTTCGTCGAGAAGCCGATGGCCAACAGCATCGAGGACCTCAAATTGATGGTGCAGGCGGCAGCGGCGGCCCCGGAGTGCAAAACCATGGTCGGACAGGTGCTGCGCTTCAACCCGCACTTCGCGATGCTCAAGAAGCTGGTCAGCGACGGCCATGTCGGCGAGATCTTCTACATGGAGGCCGACTACATCCACGACCTACGCCGTCAGCAGTACATGGAACAGTGGAAGGTGGATCAGGAGATCCCGATCGTGGGCGGCGGGGTTCACCAGCTCGACCTGCTGCGCTGGTACGCGGGTGAGATCGTATCGGTTAAGGCCGAGCAGAACCATATCGCCTATCAGGAAATGCAAACGCCCACTACCCAGGTGGCGCTGTTCAGCTTCGCCAGCGGCGCGATTGCCAAGGTCACCGCCCTGTACGGCTGCATCGGCGCCAGGCCGCTGCTGTGCAATATGAGCATCTACGGCACCAAGGGCACGATCCGCCGCAACCAGATCGCCCTCGATGGGATGGAGGAATTCCTCGAGATGCCCTATGATTACCAGGGGCATCCGTTCTCGCCCCAGGTTGAGCACCTGGCTGACTGCATAATTAATGACAAGGAGCCGCTGGTACCGGCAACCGAGGGTGCCAAGAGCGCTCAGGCCTGTCTGCTGGCCTACCAGGCGGCGACGACCGGCGAGACGCTCCAGGTGAAGCCGCTGGTGTAGCCGTGCAGATTCTTCGCAAGCATGAGACGCGAAGGAGCAGTATAGATGGCTTTGAGCAAGCAGGATATCGTGACCGGGCTGAGGGAGCTAGGACTGCCGGAGGGCTGCGCGGTGATGGTGCACTCGGCTCTGTCGGCGTTCGGGGAGGTCGAGGGCGGTGCCAAGACCGTCATCGAGGCACTCCTGGAAGCCCTCGGGCCGCAAGGCACTCTGCTGATGCCGGCGATGTCCTTTGACTCGCTGTTTCGCGTCGAGACCTCGCCCTCCCATGTCGGCCTGATTACCGAGGTGTTCCGCAGCTATCCCGGCGCGGTCCGCAGCCTGCATCCCACCCACTCCGTGTCCGGCATCGGGCCGCTGGTCGAGGAGCTGATCGCGGGCCACATTGACCAGCCTACGGCGCTGGGGCCGCAATCACCCTGGGGTCGGCTGGCGCAACGGGATGACGGCTATATCCTCTTTCTGGGCTGCGACCAGGACCGCAACACGCTGCTGCACTGCGCCGAGGAGGCGGTGGATGCGCCGTACCTGAATACCATCTCCCGCCAGTACCTGGACGCTGACGGCAATCTGCAGACCAAGGTCCTGCAGAAGTATCCCGGCCCGCACCGTGACTTCATCGGCCTGGATGCGCTGTTCGAGAGCGCCGGCATTATGAGAATCGGCAAGATCGGCCAGGCCGTTTGTCGGCTGACACCGGCCAAGCAGATGCTGGAGCTGACCATCGCTGCGCTGCGGCGCGACCCGGCGGCAGTACTGTGCGACAACCCGCGCTGTCGCGACTGCGTTACCCAGCGGGCCGCGATCAAGCGTGACCGCCTCAGCCGCGAGGACTTCACGCTCAGTGCCGTGATAGATGATGTCGGCCTGGGGCCTGAGCGAGCCGATGAGGCGTTGTGGCTGATCGCCGCCGAGGGCATCGAGCATATCGAGATCGGCCGGCACTGGGCGCGGCTCATCGCCGAAGACCGGGAGCTCGCCGACAAATTGGCCGCGGCTTTGACCGAGGCGGGCATCGCGGTGTCGGTTTACTATGCAGATCTGCCCGCAGCGTCCGGGACCTCAGCACAGGACACGATGGAGCAGTTCGAGCGGGTGTTGACAGCGGCGGCGGATTTCGCGCCTGAATATATCAAGCTGCCGGCTTACCAGCCGTGGGAGCGCGCCGACCTCGCAGGCCAATACCGTCAGGCTCTGGACCTGCTGAGGGCGCTTGTCGGACGCGCTGCCGAGACCGGAACTAGGCTGCTGATCGAGAATGCGCCAGGCTCATTCTTCCAAGATGCCCAGAGCTGCGACAGGCTTTGGGCCGAGGCTGCACCATCACCGGAAACGCTGTTTTTTAGCTTCAATCCGGCGCATTTCGCCCAGATCGGCGAGCATCCGTTCCTGTACACCTTCCGCCAAGCGCAGGCCAAGCGGCGCATGGCGCAATTGATGGTGAATGACGGGTGCGCGCCGCCGTGGCCTAAATACACCCTGGCCGGGCAGGGCCAGGGCGAGGTCAAGGAACTGATGTCAATCCTGCGCTGTCGGTCCTTCAGCGGGCACTTCACTATCGCCCTTGGCGAGCTCCGCAGTCCGGACAATTTCACCCGCCAGGCTAAGGCGTTCTGGCACCTGCTGGACAATATGTAGCCGTAGCACACGCCACACGGTTAGCAGGAACTGAAGAAGGTGATGAATTGGAGTTTGATTTGATTCTGCGAGGCGGCGCGGTCTATGACGGTAGTGGAGCTCAAGCTCAGGTGGCAGACGTAGCCATCTCCGGTGATGCTATCGCCGCAATCGGCGATATGTCCGGCGCGCAGGCGGCGAAGGTGCTGGACTGTGCCGGCCTGGTGGTGGCTCCGGGTTTCATTGACATTCACAGCCACTCCGACCTGACATTGCTCTACAACCCTAAAGCGGAAAGTAAGGTCCGCCAGGGCGTCACGACGGAGTGCACCGGCCAGTGCGGACTGGGAGTGTTCCCGGTTCGCGAGGAGAATAAGCAGCGCCTGCAGGAGACAAGCACCTTCATAATCACTGCACCGGTGGAGTGGGCGTGGCAATCAGCGGCGGAGTATCTGGCCTGTCTGCGGGCCGCCGGGCCGAGCGTGAATGTCGCGCCGATGGTCGCGCACAGCCCGATCCGCGCTGAGGTGATCGGATTTGAAGCCGATCCCGCCACGCCGGAGCAGATAGAGCAGATGTGCCAGGTGCTGCAGCAGAGCTTCGACGAGGGCGCGGTGGGGCTGGCATTCGGTTTGGCCTATGCTCTGGGCTCGGCGGCACAGAGCGGTGAAATCGAGGCGCTGTGTCGGGTAGCCGCTCAGAATGGCAAGCACGTCAGCGTGCATATCCGCAGTGAGGGGCCGAATCTGCTTGAAGCGCTGGCAGAGATGATTGGCATTGCCAGGACGCTGCAGCAGGAGGGCCTGCTGCTGCGCCTGCAGATTGACCACTTCAAGTGCGCCGGGCCGCGTAACTGGCACCTGGCCGATGCAGCGATCCGCAGCGTCGAAGAGGCCAAGGCCGAGGGCCTGAACATCGCTTTCGATGTCTATCCCTACACCGTCGCCAGCCGCCATCTGTCCGGCTCGTTTCCCTCCTCGATGTATTCGGGCGGCAATGAGATGCTGATGCAGCGTCTGGCCGATCCGCAAATACGGGATCAGTACCGCCGGCAACTGGCCGACTGGGAGGCCGGTAAGAGCGACCATCACCCCCTGGAGTTCGAGCTGGACCGGATCATGGTGGTGGATGTCGAAACCCAAAAGAATCAGCCGACTATCGGCAGATTCCTGGATGAGATCGTCGCAGAGCGCGGTCAGGAGCCGATTGACGCGGTGTTCGACTTCCTGATCGAGGAAAACGCTCATATCAATGTGGCGCTGTACTCGATGAATGATGCAGATGTCGAGAAACGCCTCAAGCACCCGCTGGGCATGATCGGCTCTGACGGCTTCTCGTATGCTCCCTATGGAGCGCTTTCGCGGGGCCAGCCGCATCCGCGCTCCTATGGCACCTTCCCGCGCTTCTTGGGCCATTACGTGCGCGACCAGGGCCTTATGGACATGGCGACCGCGATCAGCAAGTGCACGGCGCGGGCGGCCTCGCGGCTTAATCTCAAGGACCGCGGCTTGCTCCAGCCTGACTACAAGGCCGACGTTGTGGTCTTTGACCCGGATACCATCATAGACAAAGCCACCTTCGCAAAACCGCACCAGTACCCCGAGGGGATAGTGCACGTGGTCGTCAATGGTCAATTGACCGTCGCGAAGGGTGAACATACCGGAGCCGGAGCCGGGCGGGTGCTGGAGAACTAGTGGCCGCTCTTCGCGAGGCCATCGAGGAAAGAGTCGGGCTGGAAGCTGAGAACGCTGACCCACGCGTTTGCCAATGTCAACAATCGCGAGGTGGCGTGGATGATACGGATCGGGACGTCCGGGTACTCCTATGAGGACTGGGTGGGACCGGTCTATCCGGAGGGCACTGACAAGCGCGATTTTCTGAGCTTCTATGCGCAAAAGTTCGACACCGTCGAGGTCAATTACACCTACTACCGCCCGCCCTCGGAGAGAACTCTCGGCGCAATAGCGCGCAAGACCGGCGACAGCTTCGTCTTCACGCTGAAGGCCACCCGCGAAATGACCTTGGAGCGCTCGCAGGAGCCGAACATCTATCGTCAATACGTTGACGCGCTGGCGCCGCTGATTGATGCCGATAAGTTCGGCTGCGTGCTGCTGCAGTTCCCCAACTCGTTCAAGCTGGACAAGGATAACGTCAACCACCTGGCCTTCATCCGCGAGCAGTGGCCGATGCTGCCGCTGATAGTGGAGTTCCGCCACCGGAGTTGGGTCGAAGACGAGCGCACCTTCGAGTTCCTGCGCGAACATAAGCTGGGCTTCTGCTGTGTTGACCAGCCGCAGCTCGACAGCCTCGTCCCGCCGATCGCGGTGGCCACCTCGGACCTGGCGTATGTGCGCTTCCACGGGCGCAACTACGAGAAGTGGTGGCAGCATGATGAGGCTTGGGAGCGGTACGACTATCTGTATTCCGAGGCTGAACTAAAGGAGTGGCTCCCTAAAGTCAGAGAGCTGGACGAGGCCGCCGCAACCACCTACGTGCTGTTCAATAACCACTACCAGGGCCAGGCGGTCCAGAACGCCCTGGAGTTCGCCGAACTGCTGGAGCAGTGAACTGCCCGGCAACAGGCGAGCCGCTTGCCCGGCTACTTGAATACCAGCTTCGCCGGGGCGCTCTGGAACTTGACGTGGCCGTCGAGGTAGCAGATGTTGATAGAGCAGGTGTGAGAGCCGTGCAAGGTGACACCGTGATTCACGCGGGTCAGCTTGCACCAGGCGTCCGACCACAGCCAGCAGTCGCTATCCCACTGCTCATCCATGACGCGAGGCGTATCCCCGACCCGCTGGATCAGGAAGCCCCAGCTCACCCAGGTGCTGTAGCTGGGCTGGGCCGGGGCTACCGTGCTGGGCGCTTGGTCATAGCTGAAGCAGTAGTAGCCGATGTTGCCAGCCGCGATATTGGCTGCCGTCCCTACGATCTCCGGAATCCAGGTCCCGATTCGGGGAGCCGAGGGGCAATACAGGATCTGGTGGTTCTTGATGTATGGCGCAATCTGCCCCACCAGCCGCGCGTGGGTGGTGCTGCTGTTGCAGGCGTGGTAATCGCAGGGCATCAGCTCGTCGTGGTCCTGTGCGTACATGTGGCTGGCGAGGCCGAGCTGGCGTAGGTTCGAGGCGCAACTGGTCTTGCGAGCCGCTTCCCGGGCCCGCGAGAATACCGGGAACAGAATCGCCGCCAGGATCGCGATAATCGCGATGACGACCAGCAGTTCTATGAGAGTGAAGCCGGCTTTCGACATGGCTGCTCCCAAGGCTGACAGAGTCGCGAGGATGCCCGACCCACGGGGCTGGACTAGCGAGGCCCGCGCAAGCATGTGACGCTGCTCGGCTTGGCAAGCACCCTCAGTGCCAGCCTAGCGTGCTGCGCTTCAGCTTCCCGAGACGCCATTGATAATAACGTCCAGGCCGCCCTCGGGCACCGTCACCGCGATAGTGCCGGTGGCGTTGGTGAAAGGCTGAGTGGCAGTAATGGTCGCCGTACCGCCCCTAACCGCGTGCACGCGGCAGCTAGCGGCCGCCGTCTTGGTCACGGTCGCGACCTCCGGGTGGTCGCTGGTAAAGCTGAACTGGATGTCGGTGACGGCTTCCCCTTGATACTTGGCAGTCGCGGTAGCATCGGCGTTGGTGCCGCTGGCAACCACGATGGTGTCCGGGGATACGGTAACCTCGTCAATGTTGGGCTGCACTACTAAAGCGACTGCGCCGATGACATCAGCCTGCTCTACATCAGTATCGCGGTCGGGGGCCTGGTGTATCAGCTTGCATCTCAGGCCGCAGGTGCCCCGCGCGGCGGCATAGAAAACCTGGTCTCCGGTGCCGAATACGCCTGTGGTGTTGACGGCCTCCAAGGCAGGCGCGCCAGGCCATGCAATACTCTCATCCGTGGACCACCATTGGTAAGCGAATGTGCCCAGCAGGGTTTCACCGTTGACCGCTTTGGGGGTCGCATAGGCGGTTGTCCACAGGTCCACGCGAACCGGATTAGGCTCAGCGACCAGGTCAATGGTATATGGGTAGCCCTCCATGACCATGGCCTTAGTTGTGGTCCGGCCTCCGACGATCAGGGCCGTGTCGAAGACCCGGCTGAGTAGGTTGCCCTTACCATCTTCCAGCGCCCAGCCCTGGACTTTAACCAAACACGGACCGGCGGGAAGCCGTGGGATCAGAACTACGACCTGTCCGCCCTGCGGCGAGGGGCGATTGATGACGACCCGAGGCACCACATTGGGGCCGTTGGCGGAGTGAGCAATGTCAATGGTGATGCTGTTGGTCGCCTCGTAGATCACGGCCAGCTTGGCCGCGTCGGGCAGCGGTGGGAAATTGACTGTGAACTCCAGGCCGCCGGTTGCGGTCGCTTCATCTGTTCCGCCGCCGCAACCTGCCACGACCAAGAGCGCGGCCAGCGCGGTCAGCGCCAATGCCCAATCCAGATGTCTCTGCATCGTGGTTCACCTCAGCTTAAGTCATAGCCGCTCAGTGCGCCGCCGGCAGGCGCCTCGGTAAATATCTTCTCAGAACTCAAACATGCCACCCACAGAGATGCTCAAGGAACTGCCCGAGCTTTTCTGCAATAGCAGAACGCCGGTGAGGTCGTCGGGCATCTCCTTATACGCCACCAGCGAGTGGAGGGTTGGCTCACCACTCTTGGAGGCTCTCTCGATGAACAGGTCTATGTCATGCTGCTGGTAGAGTGCCGGCAGATAAACGCCCCAGGTCTCGACGTGGCGGCTCTCGGTATTGGAGCCGAATTCGCCGTAGAGATCAATTGCGCCGGGGACTGCCGGCAGCGAGATGTCAAGGCTGTAGGCGGAGGTCTTGCCGCTTTCGTGGACCCGGTTGAAGCCGAACATGCCCCCATCCATGTTGGTCTGGAGTCTGATGAAATGGCCGCTCAAGTCCCGGTTGGTGAAGGGCAGGTAGTCCTGCACCAGACCGACGTCCAAGCTCCAGCTCTGATTCAGTTGATGCCGCCATCTGAGGGCGTCAACCGTATCAAAGCCGATGATAGTGCCGAGGCCGGAGTTGTTGACCGGGCCCTCGAGGAAGTGCTGGCGACCGATGGTTATCTCGCTGTCTTTGGGTCTGATCGCGGCGAAGCCTTCGCTGAGATAGGTATTCCAGTTGCCGTCAAAGTCGTTCCAGGTGGTCGCGCCGAGCTCGAGATACCAGTCTCCGACCAGGGCAGTGGGCCGCACGCGCAGGCCGGCCATACTCGACTCCTCGCCCCATAGGCCAAACACATCGGTGTCGAGGTAAGGCCCGAAGAAGCGTTTGCCGAAGAGCTTCTGCGGCATTGCAGCATCAGCCGCAGCCGCTGCCACGACGGTACCGGCTAGCCGCGGCATCTGTGTCATTGCCAGCAGTCGAGCCGAGCTGGAATGGACCTGCCGCTCCGGAGCCTGCTGGATTATGACCTGCAGCTCGCCTTCTTGCTCGCCGTAAGTGCCCGGCAACTGCACATTGACGGACCGCTTGGAGCTATACTGGGTCTGCTTGTGAGTGAGGCCGGCGTCTCCCCCCGGCGTCGTCTGGGTGTTTGAGCCGGAGGCAAAACCACGCGAGGGCGGCGAATACTGGCCGTGGGCGAAGGCGCCCGGCGGCCTGGGCCTGGGCGGTGGTGGCGGCGCATCCGGCGGCGGAGGCGGCGCTCCCGGTGGCGGCGGCGACCAACTCGAGCCGAAGCCGCCCATCAGGGCAGTAATTCCACGCGGTGTGACGAAGTCCACTCCGTGCAAGCTGTCATAAACTGTACACTGGTCAGTGAAGGTACCATCAGGCTGCTCGGTAGTGAGAAAATCCAGGGTGGTTCCCTTGACCGCTGCCACCGCGCTGCCGCCCTCAATTCGCGCACCATTGCCGGCAATGAACTTGGCCCATAAGCTGCCGTACTTAAGCTGCATCTGGCGGTCCGTAACAGCCTGTATCACCATGTCGCTGCGCGGCCCCATGCGCACTATGCTGCCGTCCGGGAACTTCACCTCGCACTTGCTGCGCTTGCCCGTGCGTACCCGGCTACCCGCAGGCAACAGGCTGCCCACCTTGCTTTTGGTCCACTCTCCCGCAGAGCCTGGGCGGTGTTGGACGGACAGCACAATCGCGGTAATTTTCGCCGTTGGCGCGGCCTGGACGTTGATCGTCGCCGCCATGAGAATAGCCGCAGCCGCTATACCGATCTGGAGACCTCGTCGCAAACTCCTCATGGGTGGGCTCGCCTTTCCCTCAACAACTCGGATTATGTTTCGCCGGCGTCTGGCAGCAGCAATGCGTGAACCTTGATCGGATCAGCAATGCCCCTGATCTCCTGAAGCCCGAGCTCGGTGGTGTCGTACTCGCCGGTAAGCGCCTGTTTCGTGTCTTCGCTAATGATTATGCCGGTGCCAAACTCCTTGTTCAAGCTCTCCAACCGCGAGGCCACGCTGACGGTCGCACCGATGGCAGTATATTCCATGAACTCGGCAGAGCCGATGTCTCCGGCCACCAACTCGCCCGTGTGGATGCCCACGCCTATCCGCATCTGCTGGATAGAAGGGTTGTCGCTTGACTGGCGCATCTGCTGCAGTCTCTCGTGCATCTCCAGCGCCGCCGCGACCGCTTCTTCAGCATGAGCGCGGTCAGGTATGGGGTCGCCGAAGACGGCCATGATCCCATCGCCGATAAACTTATGTATAGTTCCCCGGTGCTTGCGAATCACCTTGGTCATTTCGGTGAAATATTCGTTGAGTACCTCGACTACTTCTTCCGGCTGCAAGTTGTCGCACATCGTGGTGAAGCCGCGGATGTCGGAAAAAAGCGTCGTAGCCTCGGTGCGCCTGCCATGGATATAGGCCAGTTTCGGGTCCTTGAGTATGACATCCAGCACCTCCGGGGCGACCCGGCGCTGCCAGGCGGCACGGATGGCCCGCCGTGCTTGCTCCTCGACCACATACATATAGACCGTGACCGCGGTGTAGGAGAGGGCCAGAGCCACAAGCGGGGCGACCATCAGCATCCAAATATGGTGACTGCGCAGTAGCACAAACGGGACCGCGACTCCAATCCCGGCCAGAGGAATTACCAAGATCGGCAGGGCCCGCAGCGGCCGCAAAACGGCCGTACCGATGGCCGGCAGCACGCCGAACAGCATCGTCGCCAGCAAGGTGACCCAGACCGGCACGGGGCGCGTCCATTCGCCGCGCAATAGCGTGGCGAGACTATTGGCCTGAATCTCAACGCCGGCCATGTCCCTGCCCTGGGGGCCTTCGACCGGTGAAAGGTGAACGTCCTGGAGCAAAGGGTCGGTCGCGCCCACCAAAACGATCTTGCCGGCAAAGAACTCATCAGAAACCAAATCCGGCTCCAAGGCCTGGTAGAACGGTACGGTCTTGAAGGTCTGGGCCGGGCCGAGATAGTTGATGAGGATGGTGCTGTCCGGCAGGTAGGGATGGGGTGGGCCGGTGTCTAGCTGCCCCACCGCGCTTACATCGCCGGCGGCCACCTGTAGCAGCGCCAGGGCAAAGGCGGCTTCGCGCTGTTCCTGATAGGTGTAGGTCAAGTGCATGCGGCGGACTGCGTCGTCGAGGTCCTTGGAGAAGTTGACGATACCGATGCCAGCGGCGGCGTCTTCGAAGCGCCAGTAGGGGAACTGGGCCGAGGTCATGGCTGCGGCCATCTCGCCGCGATCGGTCTCCTGCTCCTGTAACAGGGCGGCCAGGACTACGCGGCCGGAAGCTTTCAGCGCTGCTTCGAGAGCCTCGTCCTCGGGGGAAAGCTCCGGCTCGTCCCAGAAGTCGGCGGCGGTCATCGCGAGGTTGCTGGAGACCTCGCTAAACACAACGTCGAAGCCAACGGCTTTGGCCCCGGCCTCAGTCAGCCTGTCGAGGAGCTGTGCATGAAGCGACCGCGGCCACGGCCACTTCTGGAAGTTGTCGGATGACTCCTTGTCTATGGCGACTATGACTATGTCATCAGGCACGAATGCGGTCCGGGGCAGGCGCCAATCGTAGGACAGCAACTCCAAGCGCCAGAGCAAGCTGCCGCCGGCGACCGCCACCGGCTTGTGCAAGGCCATGACCAGCGCGCCGCTAAGCACTCCGATGGCGAGTGCTACAACGACTGTGCTGACCACGCGCCGTCTAGTCAAGGATGTCACCTGCTGAACAAAGATGTAGCTTCAAGCGCCGAGGGCTTCGGCGTCCCTACGCCGCCTCACTGGCCAGGGGTGTCGTCTTCGTACCAGAACTGCACACAGGTCGGATAGACTTCGGCCAGGGTCTTGGAGGCGGCAGCCTCGGCTCTGTCGCGCTCGCCGGCGGTCACCGGCGTCTGCAGCAGTAGTATCACCCCACCACTGCCGCCTCCGCCGGCGGCAACTCTGTAAGCGAATGTGAGCCAGCTCGAGGTGACCCCGCCGCGATAGCCCAGCGTGTATAACGCTATGACCTCGACACCCTCCTTAACGATCCGCAACCGTTTGGCGACCAGGGGGCCCGGATGGGGCAAGCCTTCCGAAACCTGTATGGTGACTTCCTCCTGGCTGACGATCGCCCAACCATCTGCGGCGAAACAGTGCAACGGCGAATGGATCGGCCGCCAATCCTTGCCATAGATCACGCTCACGTCCAGCCACGGCGGGTTGCTGCTGGAGGAGCGGTATTGGAGCGAGCGGATGGCGTCCGGGTGCAGGAAATTGGTCACGGTTTCGCTTATCGGCATTTCGTGGGCTTCATAATCTCCCAGGCGTTGGGGCATCTGCCGGAAGTCCGGCATATACCCGGCATCAGGTGGCCGCATCTGGCGGGCCACCCGCACTCCTGCGACACTCACCACCAGCAAAAGCGCCGCTGTTATATATCGTCCCGTAGCTGAGTGCATCGCAGTAAGCTCGTCACCCCAAATAGCGCCAAAAACGCCAGCAGGAAAACTAACATCCCGGAGAAAGTATGGACGAAGCCTTCCGCAGCCTTCTCGCCCAGAGCGCGCCCCATCACCAGCGTCAGCCAGATGCGAATCCCGTTGGCTAATATCGCCGCGGGCAGCGAGGCCGCAAAGATGACCAGCCGCTTCCACCAGACACACTTGACCAGATAGGCCAGCAAGGCCCCCAGAGCCAGCATCGCGATCGCCGATTTCAGCCCACTGCAGGCGACGGCGACTTCGAAAGTGTACTCCGGGGTCTGCAGAGTTGTGCCATCAATTCTTGTAGGCATGCCCAGGAATTGCGCAGCCCCGCCGGCCAGCTTCGCGCCCAGCAACTGCATCGGCTGCGCCACTCGGTCAACCAGCAGCTTACCTAACGGCACCATGAAGCAGAGAAAGGCCAACGGGAACACAATCGCCTTCAGGACCTGCCAGCCCCATAGCCACCAGACCAGGCCAATCATCATCCCGATCAAGCCGAACGTCGAGGGAAAATGGACATCCAGGTAAGTCGCCACCAGGTGCAACGCTAGCGAAGCGAGCATCACCAGAATGCCACCATAGAAGCTGACACGGGGCAACTGCTTGAGGTGGTCCCATTTGCGGTAGATCAGGTAGCCGCTGATGAGCGGGATGAGGAAGCCGTGATTGTAGAACTCGTCAGCGCTCCAAGTACGCACCAGCCAGTCGAGATTTTCCCAGAAGGCCACCACTAGCAGAGCAATTACGACGGCTAGCGGCCAGGGAATCGGCTTAGACTTTGCTTCAGCGCTTTCCGGCTCCGCCGCTGTGTTCGTTGTTGGTGTCATGCAATCGTTGTTCCCAGTTGAGTTGTCACCGGTGGCGAGAGCTGCGGCGCCGCCGACTGGCTTTCTGGCTTTTCCTTTGGAGTTTCAGGACCACGGCTCTACCTAGGTAGGCCAATATCCCGATGCCAGCTCCGACAATTATGCAAATGGCGAGGGCCCACAGTGTGCCCCGGCGAGCGATGGCGGTTTGCCACCAGGCCACCGTCACACGTCTAAACCCGGTGGCCGCTAGATCCAGGAGGCTGAAGAGGTCCTCCGGCAGAGGCGCGCCCTCAACCGCGACCGTCGCAAAATAGGAGAGGCAAACATTCAAGAAGCCGGCAACGACCAGCGCGACTACGGCCCCGATCACGGCGCTTCTGACTAGTGCCGAGGACTTGACGCGGCTGGAGCGGCTCTTCTTGCGCTTGACGCGCCTGCTGGCTGACCAGTCGGCCCCACAGTAGGGGCACTGAGGTGCAGTGACGGGGATTTCCTTGCCGCAATAGCACATCCGGTACTGCTGCCTGCCGCATACCGGACATGTCTTGGCGTCGGCAGGTAGTTCTCTGCCGCAGCGGTAGCATTCTTTGGCTGGTTCCGGCGTCTGCGACTGGTTCTGCATCTGCACAATGTCAGTCCATGTTCAAGCTATGGTTCGTACACACCCCATCTTGACCGCGTCTACTTCTGCCTTTGGTGAAATCATTCCGAGGCTCGTCGGAACAGGATCCAACCTGCGTTGGCGAGGCGTTGATCAACTACCCAGGTATCGTAACGTATATCCTCTCTCAAAGCTCGCTGCCAAGCCCTGGCCCAGCCGGTAGCCTTCTCGCTATCGGCTACCCTGACCAGCTCCGGCGTCAGCACCAAGTACCGAATGCGGCCGACCTCTTGCTCGAGGCGGCGCACGTCAACCGGCTGGTGAGGCAGCCAGACTGCCGGCCGGTCGCCATACCAAGCCATCACCCAGGGCACATCAGTGATGACCGGGCTGCCTTCGGCCACGAAGCTCTCAAGCTCGTCAGCGGCCCGCTGCCAAGCCAGCCCCTGACCGTAGTAGGTGGGGAAGCCCGGCATCATCATCAGTCCCAGCGGCACTACATGTACGGCGACCAGCAGGCCGATGCCGAGGGCCCGCCAGCGGTTGCGTTGCCGAGGTTCTTCGACGCGTGCCAGGCGGCGGTTCAGCAACTCACAGAACAGCGCCAGGCCGATGACGGTCACAATCGGGGCAAAGGGTGCCACCAAACGCGGCGATGGGCCCAGGACGCTCAATACCACCACCAGCAGAATGAGTGTGGCATAGAGCGCCTTCCGCACCCGCTCAAAGCCCAGCCCTCCCAAGGGTATCAGTACCGCTACCCAGAAGAACGCAACAATGAAGGGGCCGCCAATGGAGCCCACAATCGGCCGCAGGTACAACAGCGAATTGCGTATCTTGTGGTACATCTCCCGAGGCGCCTCGACTGTGAAGGCGAACAGCCCTTCGGGCTCGGGCTCCCAGCTACGGTAGAGGGTGTTGGCTGAGTGGGTCAAAGTTCCCATTACGGACTCGGCCCAGCGGTAGGTGAAGAAGGGGTCGCCTGTGACATTGTAGTTGCGCACAAACCACGGCACGAGTACAAGCACCAACAGAACAATGAAGACGGCCATATTGGCGAACTTCCGCCCAGCCTTGGCGTTGAGGAAGATAACCACGACAGCAGGCAACCAGATGACGAGCCATGCGTACTGGGTCAGAAAGATCAAGCCTGCGACTGCGCCACACAGGGCGCTGAACAGCAAGCGATGGTTCTCTGCCTTCCAGTGCATAAACAACAAGAAAAACAGGAGGGTGACCAGTAGAGTGAGAAGCGAGGTTTCCAAACCGGATATGGCGTACTGCAGCAGTACCAAGTCGGTGGCCGCCATAGCCATCGCCAGGGCTGCCACCTGAGCGTCAAACACCTTAATCGCGAACCAGTAAGTGATAGCTATGGTCAGCAGGAAGCATATGCCGCACTCCCAGGCCATCACCTTGGCATCAGCGCCGAACAGCTTGAAGAAGCCGGCCGTCAAGAGGGGATGAAGCGGCGCCATTATCAATTCAGGATGGCCCTCAATGGACTGATCCACCGTCAGCGTCAGAGGGCGTATGAACTTGGTCGTGAAGCCCTCGCCTCGGGCCAGGTTGCGTGCCACCTGAGCCATGTCCAAGGCATTGATGTCCCTGAGGTCGTCAAACTGGGTGGCGTGATACACCAGATACAAGAAAGCCACGCCCAGAGCCACGATCGCGCTTATAGCTATCTGGCGTGCTTTTGCCTGGAACTTATCCGATTGCCGCATGGCGAAACCCGACCCCCTAGAGGCGACAAGGCACCGATGGATGCTGCTGACTGGTACGCGGCGTCGCTACAGTATAGCACGCATTGGGACAAATATAGAAGAGCCGTTTTACAGTCTGCTCAATTCATGGGCCCTCAGCGACCATCCCCGCCAGCACCACCCCGGCGCGCTTGGCACATAGTAGCATCGCCGGAGCCCAGCGCGCTTGCTGCTCTTCACTTTTTGCCAAGAAGGTCTTCAGGCCCAGGTCATAGACCTTGGTGTCCCACTGTGCAAGTTCCGACCAGCTCACCAGCAACGCCGAGTGCTTGAATGGCTCCGAGCCATCCACCCGCGAGGCCATCAGCGGCTCGTCTTCATCCTGATTCCACATTACCTTCAGCCAGGTGTTAGCCAGCCGCACCATGTCCTGCTCGGTGAATACCACACCCCGGCGCGCCGCTTCCACCGCCAGGCTCACATCTATGTGCCCGTGGCTGATGTCCTCATAGCCGGAAGTCTTGGGTTCGCCGTAAAGAATCCAGTCCATGTAGCGCCACTTGTAGGCATTGCTCTCCTCATCCAGCTCCAGGTAGCTATGGAAATAGCGCGCCATCTTCTCAGCGCGGTCCGCCATCAGCGGGTGAGCGCCCTCTACATCCTTCAGCACGATCCAGGCCCGCGCCAGGGCACCGTACTGGTTATGAGGCAAGATCACGTTGGGACTGCGGCAGGTAAACACCGCCTGTTCGCGATACGCCCCGCCGCGCTCCCCCATCTCGATCCAGTCCTGCTCGTTATGCTCAAAGACGTGCTTGTTGATGAAGGCCAGAAACTCATCCGCGTCAGCGCCGAATTGCTCCTGCAACTCAGGGCGCTGTTTGACCGCCTCGATGAACTTTGCGACCGGATAGATGAACATGCCCTGGTGCACGACATACTCAACCTCTTCCGGCGCGAAGGTGCGGATCATGAAGCGGTCGCCCTGATGGGGCTGTCCACTGATGACGAGCTTGAAGGGGACGATCTGCGTGATTGCGGCGCCATCTTGGTACTCCAAGTCATCCACCAGCAGCTCCTGCGTATCCCAGTCAAGGATGCGGAATTGTGCGGGGCCCTTGTGGAAGTCAATCAGATACTTATGGCCGATGCACTCAGCAGCCGCTTTGCCGTTGCGGTTGATCTGAACATCAGGCGTAATCTCCGCATCGGACACGTTGTGGAGCCGCTCGGCATAGGCCACGGCGGTCGAATAGCCCTTGGTGGTCCAGCTCAAGTAGCCGTCGCCATCGGGGTCCGCAGCCGTGCCCATGATATTGTCGAAATGCTGGCTGATCTTAGTCAGCCAGTAAGTATCTTCGGTCACTTCCCACATCTGCGCGTAGGCGTTGATGATGCCGCCTTCGCCCCAGCCTAGCGCGCCGGAATTGGGGTTCTCGGAGTTGCCTTTGCCCTCATTCCGGGCCATATCGTAGGCCTTGTGCGCCTCCGCCAGCTTGGTAACATCAAGCTGCGCCGACGCGCCGGCAGTGATAAGGCCAACTAGCAGTAGTGCTAGACATAATCTCAACACGTCCCGACACCTCCGTCCGGGTATATGCAGTATCCGCGCGCCTGACGGCCTATTGCTCCAACTCGACGCCGGCCCGCTTGGCGCACAGCAACATCGCCCCGGCCCACTGCGCCTGTTGTTCTTCACTCTTGGCCAGGAAGGCCTTCAGCGCCAGGTCATAGACCTGCCGGTCCCACTGCGACAGCTCCGACCAGCTAACCAACAAGGATGAGTACTTGTACGGCTCGCGACCGTCCACGCCGGCTGCCATCAGCGGGTTGTCTTCATCCTGGTTCCACATCACCTTCAGCCAGGTATTGGCGATGCGAACCATGTCCTGGTCGGTGAATACCACGCCGTGGCGCGCCGCTTCCACCGCCAGGCTCACATCTATGTGGCCGTGGCTGCTGTCCTCCCATCCCGAGTGCCCCGGCTCGCCGTATTCGGTCCAGTCCCAGTAATGCCAGCGGTAAGCATCATGCTGCTCATCCAGCTCCAGGTAGCTGTGGAAATAGCGGGCCATCTGCTCGGCGCGCTGAGCCATCAGCGGGTGAGCTCCCTCGATGTTTTTAAGCACCAGCCAAGCCCGCGCCAGGGCGCCATACTGATTATGCGGCATGATGCGGTTGGGAAAGCGGTCGGTGACCTTCGGCTCGAACCGGTAGCCCCCACCTAGCTCGCCCATGTCCAGCCAGTCGCGCTCGTTTTTCTCGAACAGGTGCTTGTTGATGAAGGCCAGGAACTCCTCGGCATCTGCGCCGAACTGCTCCTGCAGGTCCGGTCGCACCTTGACTGCGGCGATGAACTTGGCAACCGGATAGACGAACATGCCCTGGTGTACCGTGTATTCGATGGCCTCCGGCGCGGCCGTGCGAACTAGGAAACGGTCACCTTGATGCGCCTCTCCGCTGATGGTGAGCTTGAAGGGCTCGATCTGAGTGATGGTCGCCTGGCCCTGGTACTCCGCCCCGTTCACTACCACTTCGCCGCTATCGCAATCACGGATGCGGAAGCGGTCGGCAGCTTCATGGAACTCGATCATGTACACATGGCCGGTACACTTGGCGGCGGCCCTGCCATTAGTATTCTTCTGATAGGCGGGGGCGATCTCGGCTGCTGAGACATTGTGCAGCCGCTCGGCCCAGGCCACGGCACACGAGTAACCGGAGGTCTGCCAACTCAGATAACCGTCCCCGTCGGGATCCGAGGCATTGCCCATGATGCGATGGAAGTGGTCGCTGATCTTGTCCAGCCAGTAGGTATCCTCGGTGACCTCCCACATCTGGGCGTAGGCGTTGATGATGCCGCCTTCGCCCCAGCCCAGACTTCCGGAGTTGGGATTGTCCGAGTGGCCTTTGCCCTCATTGCGCGCCATGTCGTAGGACTTGTGGGCCTCCGCCAGCTTCGCCACATCAAGCTGCGCCCAGGCACTGGCAGTCATCCAAATGAATAGCACCACTATCACGGCTAGCTCTCGCATATTGATACACCCCTCCGTTGTTGGCTGCTGCCCTACAGTTAGTCATCCACCGTTGCAGTTCCTCCCCAGTTGGCTAAGCAGCGCAGTGGACATCTGCGAGTTGTATTCTCCGGTCTGATGTTATATGATGCTGCTGGCGCGCCGCCGGTGCGCCGTTGCTGTGCCCAGTCTCTACTACACTTGTGCTTCAGCCGGGCGTTAAGGCGCGTGTCGCCCCAAGGCGGCAAGACCCATACCCATGCCAGAATCGCAGACCGGCTCGCCAGCCTTCTCCCGAAGATTATACCTGCTTTCGGCCACCTTCTGCTTCATATTCATGGGCGCCGGGGCGCAGCAGGCCTACCTGGTGCCCTACCTGGGCCGCGTCACCGACTGGTCGCAGGTGCAGTGCAGCGCCACCATCGCCCTGGTTTACCTGTCCATGCTGATCTTCCGCGTGGTCAATATCTACCTCTTCCCGCGCTGGTCTGACCGCAGATTCACCATCGTCGGCTCCCTGACATACCTGTTTTTCACCCTCGCGATGTTTGCTGTCCCCTACTTCCCCTCATACGGCTTCGCGATGGCCTCGGCATTCCTCTGGGGCATGGGCGGAGCCATGATGTGGACGGGCACCGCAATGCAGACGCTGGATATGGCCGACAAAGCCGGCGGCAGGCATGGGACCGGCATCGGGATTCTGTACTCCTCAACTCACCTGGGCTGGCTGACAGGCGCGATCGTCCTAGGTATCATCTACGATGCCCTGCCGGTTGAGACCGCCCAATATCTGTACGCGGTGGCCGCCGGCATCACTCTGATCGGCAACATTCTCGCCGCTTTCATCCCGGCCACCGGCCAGGCGCTGCGCGAGACGCCCTCGCTTTCCGGGCTGCTGGAGATGATGGTGGGGCCGCGGGCGCTGATCTCCGGGCTTCTGCAATTCACTGCGGCACTGGGCTACGGGCTGGTTCTGGGAGTATTCGGCAAGTATATCGAGGCGACCTATGGAGCCGAATGGATCGGCCGGTCCATCTGGCTGTACCCGGCCGTGCGCATGGTGCTGAGCCTCTTCGGCGGCTATTCGTCCGACCGCATCGGCCATACGCCGGTCCTGGTCATCGGCTTTCTGGCCGGGGCGCTGGGGCTCGAGGTCACGATAGCCTGGGAAAGCCCCTTCGCAGTTCTGATCACGGTCGCCACTCTGGGGCTGCTGTCGAGCACCGTGCCGGTGGTAGCCGCGGCCATGGTCGGCGATGCCTCCACTATTCAACGCCGCCCGCTGGCGTATGGTATTGTGTTCGCCTGGCGGGATCTGGGCGTCGCCGTCGCCGCTATCGGTGCCAGCATCCTGGGCCTCAGCCTCGACCTTGACGCGGCCTTCAGAGTCTTCATCTACATCTTCACCGGCTGCGGGCTGCTGTCATTGTACCTGGGGCGCTTTGCCGAGCAGCGCATCTAGGCGCAAGACGGCACAGTCGCTACCGACCAGCCAGATAGCGACAAAACGCACCTTCCGTAGGGAGGTGCGTTCTGCTTGACATTACAGTTGAGCTTTTCGCAATTGCTTCGACAGGCCGGCGGACTGGCAACCGGACCTGTTCAGTCCACGCTCAGGATCTTCCCGGTCCGGTCCAGAGTAACCTTGGCCGCGCCATTCGGGGCCAGGTTTTGGCCTTGGTTATCATAGACCGCGAGGAACTTGCCCTGGATTACCGGCATGTCGCCGTCAAGTGACTGCTGATAGGATTTGGTTGGGGTCGAACCGGCCTCGGCAGCATAGACCTGATCATCCGCCACCAGCACCGACATCAACCTGGCGCTGTCCCAGTCGAAGATGAGAACGGCCAAACCGACATCAAGCGCGCTCAAGTCCCACACTAGCGGCGACCGGCCTAGCCCGGCATCCTCGCGCAAGTTAACTATCCGGTTGGCAGATATTTCGATTCCCACAATGCCGCCGGTCCATGAGGGGTCCTGCCAGCTTTCATTGTTGGTGGGCTGGATGTCAAGGCTGCCGGCGTCCTCAGGGTCCACGCCGATGCGCACCATATCCGCGTAGCCATCTTCAGCGCCAATGACCACTAGCACACCATAGGCGGAGGTCCACACCGGATCGCAGCCGTGGTCGGAGCCGGGCGGGCCTAACAGCACGCGCTGCGTCTGGACCGTGGGACTGCCGAGATCGGGGTAGAGATCCTCGTGCCAGTCTTTTGTTACTTGCCAACGGGCGGGCCAGACAGCGGTTTCATCGGGCCAATAGTTGTGCATCAGCCAGATATCCCAGTTTCCGGTGCGGTTACAGGCGTAGGCAATAGGGCCATCAGGTGAAGAGGAAGGGCATTCATCATCGCCAGGGCCGCCGGTGAGAATGCGGCTGTCAGAGACGATCTCATTGTTGCCGTTGCGCAAGCTTTGGTAGAATATCGGCTCGTTGTACCCGTACCACGGGTCTTCGTCCCAGTTCCAGCACGGGAACTTGTTGTCGTAATCGTCCCAGGTTACTTCCTGGTAGAGCGATTCGCCCCACGGGTCTGTTGTGAAGATGTCCCAGGTACCGTACATGTTGCTGGCGTAGGCTACCAGATCGCCAGATGGCGACCACACCGGACTGATCTCACTATAGTCGGAATTGGTCAAGTTGACCTGGCCCGTACCATCAACGTACATCCGGTAAACCTCATCGTTGCCGTCGCGATCGGTGACAAAGACGATGGACTGACCATCCGGCGACCAGTCAGGGTCCCAATCCTCACAGGAGTTATTGGTCAGCGCCCGCTCGCCGGTGCCGTCGGGTCTGATTGCGCAGATCTCTGCATCTTGGCCGGGCCACTTCCGCGCAAAGACAATCTCCGTACCATCAGGCGACCACGCCGGGTAGCTCTCCTCAGCGTTGTTGTTCGTGAGCCTGGTCACGTTGTTGCCGTAGAGATCGCAGATATATAGGTCATAGTGGCCACCGCGGTTACTGGAAAACACTATACGGTCCAGCTTTGCGGTAGAGGCCAAATAGGTCATCTCGGCTCCCCACATGGCTACCAGAGTCCCCCCCGGGTCATACTCGTAGCCATCACCATAGTACTCCGTGCCGCCGGAGAAATTAAGGTACTTGACGTTCAAATCGGCGGTCTTGGCGGTCCGCACCACCATCGGCCCGACCTGAGTAACTTCGCCCGCGCCTCCGTCATCCGGCCCCAGCGCCACCCCTTTGCCCTCGCCTCCGCCACAGCCGACCACCAAAACGATCAAGCTTACTATCGCCGCTACCCATCCGCACTTCAACATCATGCTTACCTCCTTAGGCTGAGTATTCGGTTAGGTCATGAGGAAACCATGGCCCATTGCAGAAGCCTTTTGAGGCCGCATTTAATGCCCTGCAAGAATCGCTCCATCCGCAGTCGGCCGCTGTCAGAGCGGACAAGGAATCTCCACCTGGGCAACGAAATAGGCTGTGTTTGTCGCACCACATATCTGTGCGGGGCTGATGATGAGGCTACTGCTCTCCGGCTACTATGGTTTCGGCAACACCGGCGATGAGGCGATCCTGGCCGCGACCATCGCCGGCCTGCGGGCGCGAAGACCTGACGCCGAGATCTCGGTGCTGTGCGCCAACCCGGAGGCTACCTGCTCTGCGCATGATGTCAGGGGCGTGAACCGGTGGAGTCTGTGGCAACAGCTTGCAGCAATCCGCGCGGCTGATTTATTCATCCAGGGCGGGGGCGGGTTGTTCCAGGACAGCACCAGCAAGCTCTCGGCTCTCTACTATCTTAATCAACTTGTGATCGCGCGGATGGTGCGGACGCCGTTTGCCATCTTCGCCCAGGGCGTCGGGCCGCTGCAAAGCTCTTACCTGCGCGGGGCGCTGGTGCGCAACTTCTCGCGGGCCCGTTTGGTCACGGTGCGCGATCCGGAATCGGCCGAGGAGCTGCTGGCCTGGGGGCTGCGGGGTGTGGAGCCGGTAGTCACCGCCGACCCGGTGCTGCTGCTGGAGCCGGCACCGGCCGAACACGTCGAGCAGATGCTGGCGGCTCTGGAGCTTCCGCCAGGTGGTTACATCCTGCTGGCATTGCGCAGTTGGCCCGCGGCCGAGAGCGCCTACGAGGCGATCGTGCGCTGGCTGTGCAACCTCGACCGGCCGGTGCTACTGCTGCCCTTTCAGTACAATCAGGATGTCGCCATCGCGCGCCATATTCAGAGCCGGCTGCCGCCCGGCGCCGCCAGAGTGCCGATAGGACCTTATCAGCCGCGCGAGATCATGGGGCTGATCCAGGCCGCCGACGAGGTGCTGGCGATGCGCCTGCACGCTCTGATCATGGCCTGCGCAGTCGGCACTACCGCGGCCGGTCTGTCCTACGACCCCAAGGTCAATGCCTTTTGCCATCGCAGCGGCCAGCCGGTGATGGACCTGCACCTGATCGAGCAGGGCGGTGCCGATGACCTCATGGAGGCCGCCCGCCATGCCACGTCGGAAGTCGAGCAAAAGCGGCGACAGCTAGCCCAGCAAGCCGCCAAGACCTTCGATCTGATTGCGGACCTTTGCCGCCAGATCGCGAGGGGCCCGCAAGCCGCAGACACCCATTGAAAGCCGGAGCAACGCAAAAGGAGCTAAGCCAGCGTGCCTTCGCCTGCGCAAGTCCTGGCGCGGAGTCAGCCGTACGCAAAGACGTTCATCTGGGCGGTGCTGGTGGCGGCGATTGTGTACATGTGCGCCGGTTGGTTTGAGTGGCTGGCCTGGCTGCGTCTCCCGCTGGCCTTGGCTTCGCCGGTTATCTATGCGTGGCTGCTGCTGCTGGTGATCGGTTTCGGGCGCGAAGGGACCGGCTCCATACCACAAGGGCTATTCGGAGCAGCGGTAGCCTTTGTTGGCGGTGGTGCGGCCCTCGACTTCGCCGCCATCTTGACGGGTATGCTCAGCGATCCGACGCTCGAACATGAAACCAACAGCTTCGCCCTAGCGCTGATTGACGCAGGGCTTCTCCCCCTGGTGCACCTGGGTGAGCTGCTCTTTGCGGTTCTCCCGCCGCTGTTAATTTTGCTGCTTCTGGCCGCCTTTCTCAAGCATCGCGAGACGCTGCTGGCGCTGGCCCGGGAAGCCCAGCCCAAGACCGCCGGTCAGTTCATTGTGGCGGCGATGGGCTCAAAAGACCTCATCTGGTGGCAGGCCATAGTCAATCTCAAGCCGGACGCATACGCCAACTACTGCAACTTCATGCTGCTGGCTTTCTATATGTCTCCGGCCAGCATCTACCGCTGGTACACTGGACTGCGGTGGCTGGACGTGATGCCCAATGCTGCGGAGGCTGCCGCCGTAATCGCGCTGATACTGCCTCTGGTCGTGTATTTCATGTGGTTGTGGTTTGAGTGGAAACGAGAAACGCATCATTGAACAGGAGGCTTATCTATGGAACTGTGCCGCGTGCTTACTATCGCCACGATGTGCCTGCTGAATGGCAAGCAGTATGAGAACCAGGAATATGTTCTGGGCGAGCTTGGCAAATGTCCGGCGAGCGCCGACCTAATCGTGCTGCCGCACATGCCATTTCTCTCGTTTGAGGCGAATAACGTCACCGCTGACCTCAAACCGTTTGCCGATTACGCCGCCCAGAACCGGGCCTACCTGGCCCTGGCCATGACCGAGCGCGACGGCGATGAGAGGTATGCCACTGCGGTGCTGCTCGACCGCTCCGGAGCAATCGTCGGGCGCTACCGCAAGGCTCATGCGCTGCCTGATGACGACATCTCGCTGGGCGAGGACCTGCCCGTGTTCGACACCGATTTCGGCCCTGTCGGTCTGACTATCGGCACTGATTTCTATCTGCCGGAAGTCTATGAAGTGCTGCGGATGAAGGGGGCCGATCTCATCACCTGGCACCACTACCCCGAGCGGCTGCGCGACCACAGCATGTGGGAGCCGCTGCTAATGGCGCGCTGCGTGGACAGCCACGTACACATGGTAACCGCCATGTACGCCGATGCGGCGACCTACATTGCGCATCAGCACGGCATTAAGATGGCCGGGGCCGCCTGGGGCCGCAGCATGGTGCTCAACCGCGTGGGCACGCCGGTGGCTGATACCGGCTACGAGGACGGCATCGCCACGGCCACCGTCAACCTCGACAAGCGCAAGCGGGATGTCTGGGGCGCCGACTTCCGTACTGAGAACATCTTCATCGTCAGCTCCTACGGCGACCGCCAGGCCCTGGCCCCGGTGGCTGAGCCGTACACCCAGCCGCAGCTTCCGGAGTATGCCAAGCGCACCTGCCGGCTGGCCGTGGGCTACCTGCCCCGTGAGGATATGTGGCGCAATGGGGAGGTCCCGGAGGCGATGCTGCGGCTGATTGACCGGGCTGCGGAGATTGCGCCGGACCTGCTGGTGCTCTCCGAGCAAGGCTGCAGTGCTGCCGATGAAACCACCAGCCGGGTGATGGACATGGTCGCCGAAAAGGCGGCCGAATTAAGATGCTATATTGCCATCAGCGGCATTGCCAACCACGGCGAACAGAGCGTCTGCCACGTCTGGGACCGGGCCGGCCAGATAGTGTATGCGGAACCGATCTACTGGCCGCGCGGCTTCGAGGAGTTGGAGGTGTTCGATACCGATTTCGGGCGCATTGGCGGCCGCTCCTGCGGCGACCTGTACACCCCGCTGCTCGACCGCGTCCTGGCCTTGAAGGGCGCCGAAATCATCGTTGATCCCAGCCGTATGTGGGGCGCCAGCGGACGAACCAATGAGACCATGTTACGGGCGCGGGCGGCCGATAACGGCGTCTGGGTGGCATGTGCCCACTGGAATCACTCCGATCCCTCTCTGCGCAGCCTGATTATTGACCCCTACGGTCAAGTGGTGGCCGCTTCCAAGTTCCAGCGGAGGGGTCTCATTCACTATGACATTGACCTGGATGACAAGCGCGTCTATTACGCCGGCCTGGCGGCGGAGCAGAGGGAGCACGCCGACGAGGGTATGGCCGCCTATGCTCACGACAGCCTTCCGCAGCAGCGCAAGGGCTGGCGGGAGATGCTGTTTTCCGCGCGCCGTCCTGAGCTCTACGGCATCATCCCGACCGTCAATGAGGTAATCCTGCGCTACCGACCTGAGGTGTCACCATACGCGCTGACCGAAGAGCAGCGAGCGGCGATCAAACGCGCCGAGGTAAAAGACGAACCGGAGCAATAACAGCAGTATCGCGACGCGATTCAGAGGCGCGGGCCAGCCTATTCTTCCACATGTCCGGCAACCCAGGCGCGGAAGGCCGCTTCCCCGCCGAAGCCGACCTGCTTGTCCACTTGCTTGCCATCGCGGAAAAGGATGATCGTGGGAATGTTGCGCACTCCATAGTCATCCGGCACTTTGGAGCACTTGACCAGGTCCACCGAGGCGAATTTCACCCGGCCCTCGTACTGCTTGGCCATCTGGTGGAAAATCGGCTCGAGCCAGCGGCAGGGCTCACACTGGTCGGCTCCGAAGTCCACCAGCACCCAGCCCTGAGCCTGCAGGACCTCCGCCTCGAAGCTAGCATCGGTTAGCTCAACTACCGGGCCGGCCTGCGCATGTGCTGCCGCCTCGGCCTGGGGATCGAAGTTCGGCACCCGCCACTCCAGGGTGGCATGGCCATCCGCGTAGGCGTAGTTGTTGCCGCCGTTGTGGCGAGGTGGGTCGCATATTGCCTCCGGCCCGCCGGCGGCGTTACGGGTGCCGAGGTCCGAGTCGAAGAACATGACCGTTGTGGCGGGACTGACGATAGTCTTTATGTCCATCCCACTGAGCGCGGCGTTCATAGCGTAGCCGTACTCCAGGTCCAGCGCGCCCGGGCATTTGTAGATCGCCTCGTTTTTCAGATATGGGACTAGCTGATCCATCCACTTGTCGGCATCGGGCAGTGTTTCGTCGTGGTCCTGGGCGTACATCAAGGCGCCTAGCGCCAACTGCTTCAGGTTTGACAGACAGTTGGCCTGGCGCGTCCTCTCGTTAGACAGCTCCACTAGCGGCTGGAAAGCCTCCCGCAGTCTCTGCGGCATCCGCTGGTAGGTGGCCGCCATGTCCACCTTCCACCGGCCCTCCTGCCGAACCAGGACGAACTCGACGGTCTCCGGCTGCAGCTTGACCAGAGCCGTGTCGCCCTCGACCTCAGCCACCTGCTCAGGAGGCGGGGCCAGCAGCGTCCCGTAGAACAGCATCAGCGCCACCCGGCTTGCGGCTACCTCCTCCCCGGCCGGCATCACAGTTAAGCGTTCAAAGGTCGCCTCGATGTCGGCCTCAGCCGTGCCGGTAAAGACGCCAAAGAAGGCCGCCTGCAATTCCGCCACCACCGCATCAGGCGTCAGCGGCGCATCGTCCTGGGCCGCAGCGGGCCAGGCAAGCATCAGTGCAACGGTAGCAGCGACCAAAACTGCGGAAAAATGCCTCATCTGCTCAGTCTCCATTCGTGGTACGTGTCCATTATGACGTATCGGCACCACCATTTCCTCACTCCGCCAGGCCCGACTGCTGTCTGCATCGGTGATCAGCCGCTTGGATTCGCGGTCACGCTGAAGCCGATGCGGGTGGTCAGTTCGGGGCGGTCGGACGCATAGACAACCGCCTGGTACAGGCCGACCGGTAACGGCTCCTCATCAGGCTGCTGCTGCCACACCACCGCAGCCTTGTCCAAACCGGACAGCACCATAGCCGGGGGCGCTAGATAGCGGTAGCACTCCGGCGCGGCCAGCGCGGTGCCTGCAGGGATGATGCTGCATGACAGCTCAACCGTCATTTGCTCCGAGGCCGTGTTGAGCAGTTCGCAACTGATCCGGTAAGGCTGGCCGGCGACAAACTGAGGCGGCTCAGGCCCCTCCAAGACCAGCGGGCCGCAATTGATCGCTCCCAGTTGCACCTTGGCGCTGGCTACAGCCGCCTGGCTGTCATCCGGCCCCAATACGGAGTGATCGGGCCGCGCAGTGACTGTAAGCAGGTACGCGCCCGCCGGCAACGGAGTATCGTGACCACGGGCGACCGGGAACCACTGCAGGCCCAGGCTCTTGCTCTCGCCGGCTGCCAGTACGAAGGCCACCGCCTGTGGGACCCATCTACCCGGCGACCCACTAGGCTGCAGCAGGCCCCTTGTCCTGCCCGCGCCGAGATTGAGCAGATTGGCCGTCAGCGTATAGTAGGGATTGCCGAAGGTGTCCAAATGCTGCTGCGGGCGGGAAAGCACCATGCGCAGCGGCCCGTCGGCGGTACTTGAGGCCACATCGGCGGTAAAGTCATACACTGCGCCGGTGCCCATCACCGACATCACGCGCGCCTCGATAGCACTGGGCCCGGCCACCCGCGCCCAGCCCTGCTGATCGCTCAGCGCCGAGGCCGAATACTCCGCCTCGGGCCAGGTGAGCGTGACCCGGGCCTCGGCAAACGGCCGGCCCGCCGCATCGGTCACCAGCACCTCTGCCCCATCCGGGGTCGCTTTCATCCGCTCGACGTGAATGAACCTGAGGCCCTCCGGTTTGTCGAGCCAGGCACGGTCGAGAGTAACACCGCGGTCCGGTCGCCAGCGGTCATCAAAGAAGCCGGCCTCAACGAAGTATCCAGCCTCGTAACAGGTGACGGGCGGCTTGTTGTTGACATTGAGCACGTGAGGAAGCTGGGCCTGGTCGGTGTTGAATACCATGTAATCGGGATAGGCCCAGGGCAGCTTCTCCATATCATACTCCAGGCCGGCCAAGACGGTCCCATTGGGCTTGGTGAACCACTGCCCGCGAGCGATAAGTAGATAGCGCCGCCCGTCGGCCAGCGGGTTGGGGTAGCACACGAAGCAGCCGAAATTGTCGCCATAGTAGCTGCGGGGCCCACCCGAAGCGTCCGCGACAGTGACGTAGTCATCCCCGACGATGACGGGAATATCTGCAGCCTGATAGGCCCGCTGCAACAGGCGGCTGGACTCGCGGGTACCGAAGATGACCAGCGACCTCTCGCGCAATACCGCCGGCGGTAAAGCCTCTTCCGCATAGGGGCCGATGGCGTCCGGTTCGGCTCCTCGGCGGATCATGAAGGCCCGCCAGCCCTCGGAGAAATCCTGCGCCTCGCGCCGGTGCTGCTGCCGCATCTCTTCGCTTCCGGCGGTGCCATAGGCGACGACAAAGGGCTGGGTGAGAACATCTCCGATCGGCCCGGCGAGTTGTGCGCTCTTGACCGGCTCCAGCGTCCGCTCACCCTCCGCCGGCACCCATGCCAGGATTGTGCCGCTGCAGTCGCGAACCGCCTCGAAGGCTACCGTCGCCGGTGGCCCGCTGTAGCAAAGCAGACCATCGGCATAGACGCTGACATCCCCGAGGCCCGCGCAGGGCGAGGCCTGCAGATGGAGACTGAAACGGTCAAGATTGTCGGTACTCACAGTGGCAATGTTGGCGCTGACGCTTGAGGCCAGCGTCGCCGGCAGACCGAAGGTGCGGAACCTCTCGATGGCTCCCCAGTACATCTCGCCATGCTTGAGCAGATAGGTGCGACACTGGAAGCTGTGAGGTTCGGTGACGCGCGAGCGACCCAGGAAGAAGTTGTAGGTATCCTGAATATCGTAGCCGCCGCCGTGGCCCTTATCATAGTTCAGCGTCAGGGCGCTGTCATAGCCGCCATGCTGGTATGCCATTGTCGTCAGCGCCGCGAAGAGCTGCAGGCCGTTGTCAGGCCATACCGAGGTGTCGCGGCCGTCAACCACGGCTTTGATCGCCCCCCATTGCCCGCGCTCGGCCCAGTACAGAGGTGAGGCGGCCTGCAACAAGGGACGACGAAACTCCTCAATAGCCTCCCGGGCATCGGCGCGGGCGTACCAATGATGGTGCCATAGGCGGTAGTCGGTCCAGCCGTCAACCCCCACCGCGGCGGCGAAAGTGCCGGGATAGCGAACACCATGACGGAAAGCTCCGGTGCCGCCCATTGACGAGCCGGTGATGTAGAGCCGTTCCGGGTCCAGGCCGAAGCGGGCAAGGGCATCCCGAACCACTTCCAGGGTCGCCACCTCGCCGATACCTTCGTAGAACTGCGGTCCGCGGGCATTGAGGTTAATCAGCACCCAGCGATGCGCCTCGGCCCAGGACTTCTGCCAATCGGAGAACCTGGCACTGACGCTCCAACCGTAGCCGTGAGTATGGAAGACCGCGGGATAGCCGGTTTTAGGAGCCGACGCAGCGGGCACATAGGCTGCGTAGGCCTGCTGCGAGCCGTCCACAGCGGATGGGTACCAGATGATTTGCGCCTGGCCGGCAGACATCGGCGGACGCTGGCCGCAGGCCTGTGCCAGCGACAATCCGAAAAGCGCGATCACATACAACGGCTTAGAAGTGCTCACGGTGATTAACCTTCGCCCAATGGTGCTGAATGTCCTACCGGACGCCTTTGGCTGCGACCAATTCGCCGCCAAACCGCGAGAGCTCTTGCCAAGCCGCGCGGAAAGCGCTATTGTAGCAAAGCAATTCCCTGCTTGTCAGCTAGCCAGCTTGCCTCAGCGGTTGCAGCATACCCGCATCAAGCCGCCAATCAATACGCTCGCGGCGTGTTTGCGCGCATGCTGTATCGGCTGTGGCCGAGGGTGATTCACAGCGATGGGCGTCGCTTTGCCTCTGATAGTCCGTGTCGCTCAGGCCCCGCCGCCGTATGAGGTCTGCCACCGCCTCGTCGGCCGGCCGGGCGTGATGTTCCTGGACAGCGGAATGCAAATCGGCCACTACGGGCGCTACTCCTATGTCGGCTTCGACCCCTACTTGATAATCAAGTCGAAGAATGAGCAACTTGTCGCCATCAGCCGCGACGGGACCGCGACCTCGGCAGGCGATCCCTTCGAGTTCTTGCGACAGCATCTGCAGGCTGAGCGGGTAGCAGCGCTAGACGGCCCGGTCCCCTTCACCGGCGGTGCGATCGGATACCTGGGCTACGATCTGTGCCACTTCGTCGAGAAGTTGCCCCGGACCGCGACCGACGATATCGGCGCGCCCGATATGTGCTTCGGATTCTACGACCTGCTCTACGCGTATGACCACGACACCGAGCAAGGATACGTGGTAAGCAGCGGGCACGAAAAGCACGGCCAGACGGCGAGCCAGGAGTACGCAGAGGCACGGCTGGCACAGCTTGAGGAGATAATCGCCGGCCCTGCGCCACCGGCTTTGGACACCGCAGCGCCGGCCGCCACCGCCGAGCCGGTGTCCAACTTCACGCGGGAGAGTTACCTGGAGGCCCTGGTCCGGACGATCGAGTATATCCACGCCGGCGACATCTTCCAGGCGAATTTGTCGCAACGCTTCCAGGCCGAGCTGGCGGTGTCGCCGTGGCATCTCTATACTTGCCTGCGCCAGGTCAATCCGGCCCCGTTCGCTGCATTTCTGGATTGCGGAGAGGTGCAAGTGGTCAGCTCCAGCCCGGAGCAGTTTCTGCAGGTTGACGGCCGCCATGTGATTACCCGGCCCATCAAGGGCACCCGTCCGCGCGGTCAGACACCCGCAGCAGACCGGCGGCTGGCCCAAGAACTTCTCGGCAGCGAGAAGGATCACGCCGAACTGACCATGATCGTGGACCTGGAACGAAATGACCTGGGCCGAGTGTGCGAATTCGGCACAGTGAAGGTGCCGGAGCTGTGCGTGCTGGAAAGTTACCCGACCGTACACCACCTGGTGGCAACCGTCGAGGGGCAACTGTCGCAGGGCAAGGACCTGGTGGACCTGCTGCGAGCCAGCTTCCCGGGCGGCTCGATCACCGGTGCTCCCAAGGTCCGCGCCATGGAGATCATTGACGAGCTGGAACCGACCCAACGCAGCGTCTATACCGGCAATATCGGCTATATCGGGCGTGATGGCAAAACGCAGTTCAGCATCGTCATCCGCACCATCATCGTCAGCGGCCAGACCGCGTACTACCAGGTCGGTGGCGGTATCGTTGCCGATTCGACACCAGAGGCCGAACTCCAGGAGACGCTGGATAAGGGCAAGGCGTTGTGGCAGGCCCTGACCGGCAGCGCGGCGAGCCAATAGCGGTAAGGCGGCAACTATGATCCTACTGATAGATAACTACGATTCGTTCGTCTATAATCTGTACCAGTATATCGGCGAGCTGGGCTATGAGCCGCATGTGGTACGCAATGACGCGATAGATGTGGCGGGGATAGCGGCGCTTAAGCCCACGCATATACTCATCTCGCCAGGCCCCTGTACACCGCTGGAGGCGGGAGTCAGCAACGAGGCGATCGTGCAGTTCGCGGGCAAGCTCCCGATTCTGGGTGTGTGTCTCGGCCACCAGGCAATCGGTCAGGTCTTCGGCGGCGAAGTCGTGCGCGCCGACCGCGTCGTTCACGGCAAGACCTCCCTGATCTACCACCGTGGCGAGGGCGTTTTGCGGGGCCTGCCGACGCCCTTTGAGGCCACCCGCTACCATTCCCTGGTGATCAGGCCGGAGACAATCCCCGACTGCCTGCAGATCACCGCCTGGACCGACCAGGATGAGATCATGGGAGTGCGCCACCGCGAGCACGCTAGCTGCCCGGTCGAGGGCGTGCAGTTCCACCCGGAAGCGATCCTAACCACGGTGGGCCACGACCTGCTGCGCAACTTTTTGGCCTACGAGAAGGCGTTTTAGATGCCGGAGTTGTTCTGGATAGACGGTGAGATCGTCCCCGCTGCCGAGGCTGTCGTGCCGGCTGCCGATAGGGGGCTGCTGTATGGCGACGGATTGTTTGAGACGCTGCTGGGGTTGAACGCACAGGTAGTCTTTCTGCATCGCCACCTCGCCCGTCTTGAGAATAGTGCGCAGGCGCTGAGGATTCCCTGCCCGCTTGCGGCGGAGGAGCTTTGTGCAGCAGTAGAACGGACTGTAGAGCAGGCTGATGACCCGCGACTGTACCTGCGCATCACCCTGACGCGGGGCGTGGGCGGCGCGCCCTCGGAGCTCGCTGGCGGGACCGGCCGGCTCATCATCTGGGCGCGACCATATCCGGGCTACCCGCCGCAGCTCTACGAGAATGGCATGGCGGCGCTGCTTGCTACAACGCGCCGCAACCACCACTCGCCTTTGTGCCGGCACAAGACCCTGAACTATCTCGATAACCTGCTGGCTAAAGCCGAGGCCACGGGAAAGGGCGCGGATGAGGCGATCGTGCTCAATACAGACGGGCACCTGTCCGAGGCCAGTGCCGCCAACCTTTTCATTGTGGTGGCCGGGCAACTTATGACGCCGCCGCTGAGCGATGGGCCGCTGCCCGGGATTATCAGGCAAGTGGTCCTGGAGATCGCAGGCGAGCTGGAGATACCGTGCAGGGAGCGCTCGCTACTGCCCGAGGACCTGGCCCAGGCTGACGAGGCCTTGCTTACCAACAGCCTGATGGGCGTGATGCCGCTATGTAGGTTTGCGGACGGCACAATCGGGCACGGCCAGCCGGGACCGCTGACTCGCAGGCTGCGAGACAGCTACGAGAATATGCTGCCTGACCTGTGAAGGCCAGCCTGGCCGGGATTCGCACACAACCCAATAAGTTGACTATCGGGCTTTAGGTGTGTTATTCTTACGGTTCACAAATCTGTCGTACTAAGCGTCCGCATTGACGCTGCAGACGTATAATGCTATGGAGGTGCTTGTATTGGCTGTTGCAACGATGAAGGAACTGCTGGAGGCGGGGGTCCATTTCGGGCATCAGACCCGGCGCTGGAACCCGAAGATGAAGTCGTATATTTATCATGAGCGCAATGGGATATACATAATAGATTTGCATCAGACCCTGCGTCTCATCGAGGAGGCCTATGATTTTGTCCGCGAGGCGGTAGCGGCCGGCGGCAACGTGCTGTTCGTATGCACCAAACGCCAGGGGGCCGAATCGGCGGAAGCGGCGGCCAAGCGCTGCCATATGCCGTATGTGAACCGCCGCTGGCTCGGGGGTATGCTGACCAACTTCAGCACGATCAAGCAACGCATCCACCATCTGGTAGAGCTCGACCGCCAAGATGCGGCCGGCGAATGGGACGTGCTGACCAAGAAGGAAGCCTTGATGCTGAGCCGGAAACGCGACAAGCTGCAGTTGAGCCTCGGTGGCATTCGTGACATGAAGGGCCTGCCCGCGGTGGTGTTCATAGTTGACCTCAATCGCGAACAGATCGCTGCGGCCGAGGCGAAGAAGCTGGGCATCCCGATCGTCGCTCTGGTTGACACCAACTGCGACCCAACAGATGTGGACTATGTGATCCCGGCTAATGATGACGCCATCCGCGCGATTCGGCTGCTGACTAATAAGATCGCGGACGCGGCCCTGGAGGGTGTCGGCGAGTACCAGCAGAGCCTGGTTGATGAGAAAGCTTACGAAGCCGAAGGTGACGAGGAGACTGAGGAGCCGGCTGGAGCCGAGGACAGGCCGGCAGAGGCCGCAACTCAGCAACTGGCGCCTGAAGATGCCTTCATCGAGGTACTCGAAGAACCCGAGGAGGCCCCCGAGGCCCAGGAAGAACCTGCGCAGTGACTTTGAGCACCAACATGGACGCACGACCGGCCGCCTCGGATCAGAGCAGGAACTGAGGGGGCCCTATTGGGGCGTCCGCCGACCGCGGTTCGTGATCCTGACGAAGTTGGATTCGCTGTGGGCAGCCAAGTTGTCGTCTGCTACGCTGCAACATCAAAGCTTGTTTACGGAGGCTCTTAGATGGCAGTTTCGAACGAAGATATTCTCAAACTACGCCAGCTCACCGGCGCCGGTATCATGGACTGCAAACGGGCGCTGGAACAAGCCGACGGCGATTCTGAAAAGGCTGTTGACATCCTGCGGAAAAAAGGCGTCGAAGTCGCGGCCAGCCGCGAGGCCAAGAGCGCTACTGAAGGTGTGGCCGCATCCTACATCGAGAGTGATGGCCAGGTCGGGGCGCTGGTCGAGGTCAACTGCGAAACCGATTTCGCCGCTCGTTCAAACGATTTTCGCCAGTTTGCCGCTAACATCGCCATGCAGATTGCGGACAGCGAGGCTACCAGCGATTCGCTCGATGACCTGCTGCAACAAACCTATATTCACGATGCGGACCTCACTGTCGAGGAATCGCTCAATGAGGTGACCGGCAAGCTGGGCGAGCGCGTGATGCTTCGCCGCTTCGTCCGTTATCAAGTCGGGGAAGCATCTGGCGAAGGCGCGGATGAGACGACGACAGCGGGCACGGTCGTGTCCTACATCCATGCCGGAGAGCAGATTGGTGTGCTGGTCGAGGTCGATTGCGAGAGCGCGGCGGCAACGCAGTCGGAGGATTTCGCGGAGTTCTGCCACAACATCGCCATGCAAATCGCGGCCATGCAGCCGCGATGGATACGCCAAGAAAACGTTCCCGAGGCAGTAGTGGACCGCGAGCGGGAGGTCCTGAGCGAACAGGCCAAGGCCGAGGGCAAGCCGGACCACATCGTGGAAAAGATGGTGGAGGGGCGACTGCGCAAGTTCTATTCGCAGGTCTGCTTGCTCGACCAGCCCTATATCCGCGATGATGACATCACTATCGAGGAGCTACTCAACGAGCTGACCGGCAAGCTGGGAGAGCGGCTAGCCATTCGCCGCTTTGCCCGCTACCAGGTCGGGGAGGATTTGTAGTGGCTGATCAACCCCCTGGGGAACTGCGCTGGCAACGGGCGATGCTGAAGCTAAGCGGCGAGGTCTTCGGCGCTGACGGCGAGACGATTGACTGGCAACGGGTACGACGCATCGGCGGCGAGATTACCGAGGTGGTAGCTGCCGGCTTGGAGTTGGCTGTGGTCGTCGGCGGCGGCAACATCTGGCGCGGGCGCGACGCCTCCGAACAGGGCATGGACCGCGCCACCGCCGACTATGGTGGGATGGTGGCTACGGTCATCAATGCCCTGTGTCTCCAGGACGTACTGGAAGGCCAAGGTCTGGCGACGCGGGTGCAGACGGCCATCGAGATGCGGGAGGTGGCTGAGCCGTTCATCAGGCGGCGCGCCATCCGCCATCTCGAGAAGGGCCGGGTGGTGATCTTCGCCACCGGCACCGGCAACCCATTCTTTACCACCGACACCGCCGCCGTGCTACGTGCCATTGAGATCGCGGCCCAAGTCATCCTCAAGGGCACTAGGGTGGACGGCGTCTATGACAAGGACCCCGAGAAGCACGCAGATGCCCAACTGTTCGACACCGTCAGCTACCAGGAGGCTCTGACGCGACGGCTGAAGGTCATGGACTCAACGGCGATCTCGCTGAGCATGGACAATGAATTGCCGATTGTGGTCTTTAATATCAACGAGCAAGGCAACCTCAAGCGCGTTGTCTTCGGGGAAGCTGTGGGAACTCTGGTCACCGGCTGATGCGCCCGACAAGCTCGGCAGCGGCGCCGGCAGCCGCAGCAAACTGAGCAGGAGGGTGAAAAGTGGATAGACTTATCAAGCAAACAGAAGAGAAGATGAAGCAAACGGTCGAGGCGGTGCGCAATGAGTTCGCAAGCGTGCGCACCGGCCGCGCTACGCCCGCGCTGCTCGACCGCTTGCGGGTGGATTACTACGGTTCGCAACTGCCCGTCAAGCAAGTGGCGAATATTGCCATCCCGGAGAGCCGCCTGATCGTCATCTCGCCCTGGGACAAAAACGCTATACCCGCCATCGAGAAGGCCATTCTCACCTCCGACCTCAACCTGACCCCCAATAGCGACGGGCAGGTGGTGCGGATCGCCATTCCCCCACTTACCGAGGAGCGCCGGGAGCAGCTCAGCAAAGTCGCGCAGAGGATGGCCGAGGACGGTCGCGTCGCCATCCGCAACATCCGCCGCGATGCCAACAGCTCGATTGACGATATGGAGAAGAAAGAGCACCTCTCCGAGGACGAAGTGCACCGCGGCAAGGGCGAAATCCAGGACTTGACCGACAAGTACATCGAAGAAATTGACGAAGCGCTCAAGACCAAGACCGAAGAAATAATGGAGATATGAACTCCATACCTGAGTGTGTGGCTTATCCCCTTGAGCAAGCGCAGCAGCGCCTGCAGCAAGCCGGCCTGTCCGCTGTGGTCACCGACGTTACGCCAAGCAATGCCTCCAGCCGCTATACCCAGATGCGGGTCATCAAACAGACTTGCGCCGCCGATGGCCTAGTGCATCTGACCGTCGCCGCATTCATACCCCAGCCTGACACGCAGAGGTAAGCGCATTGGTTTTGGACGAAGCGATCCGGCAACGACTTGAGGGCCTCCAGATACCGACGCACATCGCCGTCATCATGGATGGTAACGGGCGATGGGCCGAGGAACACGGCTTGACACGCCTACAGGGCCATGCCGCCGGCCGACGTGCGACCAAACGACTGGTGCAGGCGGCAATCGAGTTCGGTATCAAGGTAGTGTCAGTCTATGCCTTTTCGACCGAGAACTGGCGGCGGTCCGGAGACGAGGTCGAGGGCCTGATGATGCTGATCGAGGAGGCGCTGCGCGAGGAACTCAAGGGGCTGCAGGAACAGCAGGTACGTGTCGTCGCCTCGGGCCGCCTCCACCAGTTGCCGCCGAGCCTGCAAGAGCTGCTGGCCAAGAGCGCGCAGGACACAGCCGACAACCAAGAGCTGACCCTCAACCTCTGCCTCAACTACGGCGGGCGGGGCGAAATCGCCGACGCAGCGGCCGCCATCGCTGCTGATGCACAGGCGGGCAAGATCGAGCCGTCGGAGGTAGATGCCGAACTCGTCGCCGCTTACCTGTACCACCCCGAGCTGCCGGACCCGGACCTGTTGATCCGTACCAGCGGGGAACTGCGCCTCAGCAACTTCCTGCTCTATCAGATTGCCTATAGCGAAATGGTGGTACTGCCGCTGTATTGGCCCGACTTTGATGCCTATAGTCTGCTTGAGGCAGTTGAGGAGTTCAACCAGCGTCAACGCCGGTTTGGCGCTCGACCCGGTTGAAATACTGCTCGCAGACTGCTACAATGTGAGGTAAATCACCAACGCAGGGAGGGGTTATCTTGGAAAAGCGCATACGCCTGCTAGTCGGCATAGTCCTGGGGGTCGCGACCTTGGCGACTGTGGCAACTGCTGAAGAAGCATGTGAGACCGTCATCAGCGGCAACCTCAACGAGAAGCCTGCGACACGGGGGCCTGAATTGGAGAAGGCCGACATCGCCATCGGCAACTTCCTGCTGCTCACCATTCGCAATCCCGCAGCCGGCTTTACCGTTGCCGAGCGCGAACGCATCGTCTATCTTCGCCTGACTGAGGTAATATCCAACGAGCGTGTGGACCCGGACAACTTCAGGCTGATTGAGGTGCGCGGCAAGCCCACTATCTGCGTCGGCAAGTACAGGCTGATCACAGTCTATCCCAATGACGCCGAGGCGGCCGGCTGTTCGTCGGAGGCGCTGGCCCAGAAGTGGCTCGCCAATTTACGGGCAAACCTGCCATACGTAGCGCCGTGCGCCTCGGCTGGTGCGCCGGTCACTTACGATGTCGGGATAGGAGGCGTGCTGCTGTTCCGGCTGCGCGACCTCAGCGACTTTGCCACCCTCCGACAGCGCGGTGCGGCAGTTGAGTCGCGGCTGGTTGAGGTCGTGTCCAAGGACGGGGTGCTGCCGATCACCGTGCAGCCAATCGGCGAGGAGCACGCTGTTTATGTCGGGCAACAGCGGATTGTGACGGCTACCGAGAAAGACGCCAAGCTGGCCCGGCTCAAAGGTACGCAGCAACTGGCCCAGTCCTGGGCCGACAACCTGAGCAAGGCCCGCCCCATCATCAAGGCCGGCCTGTTCAGTGCCACCGAGTAAGCCCCGCAGACGCCATCAGTTTCGCCGGATACCAACGAACCCGCCATCAATGGCGGGTTCATTTGCTCTGGGCGCGGGCTCCAGCGAGCAGGCGTACTGCCAGAGCGCTACTCCCAGGTGCCTCGATAGGTCAAGTTGAGTATCCAGTCATCGTCATAGAGAACATTGTTGGGCCTCATCCAACCCGCCGTCAGATAGAGACCGTCAGCGATACGGCCCTCGACAGCAACATTGGTCGAGAAACCGCCGCGGCTGATGTGCTCCAGCCAGAACTTCCAGTCTTCATTGCATTGGTAGCCGAGTATTTCGTAAACGTATCCTGATTCGCAACTCAAGGGCGGATTATCCAGCATGTCGGACCAGCCCAAGCAGAACTGCCAAGGCCCGAAATGCTTGCCGGCTACTAGATAGTTCCCGCTGCCTGAATTGCCGCTGATATTCACCACGCCCCAGGTCAAAGCCGGGCGGTCCTCTGTCTCGATCAGGATCTGCGTCTTGAAATTGAACCAGTGCTTGTCATAGCCCTCCACCTGAGGGTCGTATTTGAGGTGCCAGCGGTAGTCCGCGTAATTGTCGATCACGCGATCAGGGGAACCCAGATGGTGATCGAAGCCGATCTCCCATCTGTCTCCCAAACCGATCTGCAAGCCAATTCTCTCGCGGTAAGCCCGGCCCTGCATTACCTGCACACCGTGATGCTCGACCTGCACCTCATAGGTCTTGTCCGGCAAGACCTCGGGCACCGGCGCCACAACGCCGTCAGTCGGGAAGGCATACACCGCAACATTCCCGCCAAGTATCGCACATGCAATCAATCCTGCAGCCACGGTCAGTCTCATCGTCATGCCTTGACACCTCGATAGCATCCTAAGAGTAACTCGCCCTCATTTGCGTGTCGGATTGCCCTTCAGCTTGGCCCAGGGCCTACCCGAAGCCCCACCTGCGCATCCCTGCGAACTGCATGTCCCGACCCTAGCTAGCGCATCTGCCACGGACAGGTGACGGGATAGTAGATCACCTTGATGTCCTCCAGGGCGGCGTCCATTTCCTGCGCGACCCGCTGCAGGCCGATGTTCTCACTGGTCGTATGACCCAACTCGATAAACGGCACATCGCAGTCCTGCACCAAAAACATCGCGTATTCGTCGCTCTCGCCACCGATAAGCACATCCGGCTCGTAGCCCAGCAGGCCCTCGATGAAGCCGACATTCAGGGACAGACCGAGACCGCCCCAGGGCGCGCCTACGCGGCTGACGATGCGGTCCATATCGCCGACCACGCGCACCGCCGGCATGTCGGTAGCCGCTTTGCACGTATCAGCCAGCTCGCCGACGGTGAGTGGCTTGATGTCATAGATGCGGAAATAGGCCTCGCTCACCGCCGGCTCGGGGAGCCCGAGCTTCCTGCCGAAATCGTCGAGGATGCAGTAGGTATCGAGCAATCCGTGGGCGCGATAGACGGTAATGCCGTACTTGGCAAGCCTGCTCAGACGCGCCTGGTTGCTGCGCCAGTGCAGGCACTGCTCCAGCGCGGGGCCCCGCGACGGGTAGGGATAGGTAAGCTGCTCGTGCACCAGCATGAAGTTGCAGCCCTGAGCGGCGGCGGCCTCGATGGCCTGCACCGTACCCATCCACGCAACCAGAGCGCCGCTGACCTCGCTGCCGGGATCGCCCCAGAGGAAGCCCTCTTCCCCACCAAGCTGCCAACCCGGGACCAGATTCGTAATGTAATCGCCAACATCCTGCGCGGTCACTGCCATTCGCCTGCCTCCCACTTCCGGGACATCTCGGAGCGTTCCGCTTGCCGGCCGTAGGCCCAGCCCCCGCTGCTACAGGTCGGGGCCTCTGAGCAAGTTTCTCCGCAGGCACCAGATCTCCTCCTGGTCTGGAATGCCCGTGGGCGATGGGTTAGAATACCACAGGCGGATACGAGCTCTGTGGAAACGTCACCATAGCCCAGATAGGAGCAGGCAATGACCGCTAAGGAACGCGTGCAAGCAGCCCTGCGTCACGAGCAACCGGACATCTGCCCGTGGCATCTGGACTTCACTCAGGTCGCTCACCAGAAAATGGCCGAGTACACGGGCGGCGCCGACTTCGTGGGCCAAGGTAGTGCAGCACGCATGACAAGTAATCTTCCAGATGGCGGAAGGGGCGGTGCCTAAGGAACTGTTTGCACAGATACTGGGCCGGATCTGGGCCTTAGCGCCCGACCCCGGGTGACAGTGCAGTCGGCGACCGGACTATTAACAATTAGTGTCTGGCCCAGCGATGAGTGTGTCCCTTTGCTGCCTAGAAGCCGGCAGTATTGCCGAATTTGCGGTGACACGACCGCCAAGATGCTCAAATGTGGGCTTCTTGGACATAAATGGCTGGCAGCTAGATGAATTGGTGTGTCAAGCGAAGAATATTGCACGTAGTAGGAAACCATATGGTTAATGTCGGTGATTATATGAAGCTACAACTCCGGTTGGAAAAGCTGGAACGCGAACGGAACGAGCTGGAACGGCGGTTCCGCCAAGTGACCAGGCAGAGCGAACGGTCTCCCTGTATGCGCCAGAACAACGCCCGCGAGCAGAATACACTTATAGCGCGCATCGAGGAAATAGAACAGCAGCTTGAGCTGTTGCGGCGGGAACTCAGTGGCCACGGGCGGCAGTGAACGTCGGACTGCTCCTTGGGACTAACGCCGGACTCTTGAACACGTCATAGGGGCTGCCCGGCGCAGGGCAGTCCCGTTTTAGTGGTATTCGTGGGGTGGAATCGGCGTGGACGTGTTCAACCCCTTCCAGCCGGAGGTGATTGATGTCTATGAAGCCAAGCGCAAGCACGGCAAGCGCCTGTGCTTCCACGGCGGTGTGAGCCCGCAGCGGCTGCTGCCCTACGGTACGCCGGAGAACGTGAAGGCGGAGGCGCGACGGCTGATGGCAGAGATTGGTCGCGACGGTGGCCACATCATCGCGCCGGCCCATCCCATCCCCAAGGACGTGCCTGCGGAGAATATAAGAGCGCTCATTGAAGCCGTGCAGGGCCAGTAGCTGGCCTGGTCTCCGGAAACAGATGGCAGTGGGCGAATGATCGCCCGTTCGCTACGTTTGTCCTAATACGCAGTCTGTGGTACTATAGAGTTTGCTGTGCGGTCAATCCAGGCTCGAGGAGGTGTCGCGATGAGAAAAGGCTTCACACTGATTGAATTGTTAGTAGTGATCGCGATTATCGCGATCCTAGCGGCGATCTTATTCCCGGTATTCGCCCGGGCGCGCGAGAAGGCACGAGCCGCAAGCTGTCTGAGCAACTGCAAGCAGATGGGGCTTGCCAACGCCATGTACCAATCCGACTATGATGACTACTTGGTGCCTACCTACATTCGGTGGCCGGATCCGGGAGGTGGCTGGGCCGGCTACGCCTACTGGGCACACCTGTTGCAGCCATACATCAACAACTGGCAAATCTATCGCTGCCCCAGCCAGCAGCCACCTTCGTGGCCAAGAGGCAGCAGCGGATTTCTGGATTATGGTATTAACTACTATCTGGTTGGGAATCCTTCGGCTGCGACTTTTATCAGGTCATCGGAGATTCAGTACCCGGCTGAGACCCTGGTAATCGCCGAGTCGGCCTGGACTGAAAACACAGACGACTACCACACCTCCAACGCCTATTGCATCATGATATCTCCGCACCCCTCCCGCTTTATACCGGCGCGCCACAACGGCGGTGCCCACATCGTCTATGTTGACGGTCACGCCAAATGGCATCAGGTCGCTATTAATGACATCTACACGGGGCCGACGAAATTTACGGTGCATCCGCGCGATATTTGTTGGTCCGCAGATGGTAGTCCGAAATACTAACCTTCTCTGCTCTGTTTCAACCTGCGTTATGAAGCGCCGCACAGCCAACACCTGTGCTCCATTGCGTGAGCCACCAGCCACAAGTGAGAGGAGTACCGCATATGAAGTTCCTCTTGCAGCACGTCAGCGCTCTGTTCGTCCTGAGCCTGAGCATGTCTGTGAGTCTGGCCCAATATCCCCACCATGACATCTACGGCTGCGAGGCCAATCCGACCGGCAACCCGATCGGTGGCGGCGCGGGCTATGCTGACATCCCCAGCACCGGCGATTATGTGGTGGGCACGGTCGAGGAACTGACCGAGGCGCTGAGTAAAGCGCAAGCAGGTGAAGTGGTATTCATCCCGGACGGCGTCGAGATTGACCTAACCGGCAGAAGCGACCTCACCATCCCGGGCGGTGTGACCTTGGCAGGCACGCGCGGGCGCAACGGCTCGGAGGGCGCGCGGCTGTACAACACTCCCCCTGCGTACTTCACCGGCATCCGTACGGGCGGCGAGAACATAAGGGTGACCGGCCTGCGTTTTGACGGCGGTTACCCCGAAAGAACGCGGGAGGTCTGGAGAGACTGCCTGTTCTCCATAAACCACCGCGGGGCTGAGATTGACAACTGTGAGATATGCAATTTCAGCGCTTCGGCTATCGCTGTCGGTAGGTATGCAACCCATCTCCACATCCATCACAACAACTTGCACCATATCCAGCGCGACGGGCTGGGCTATCCCGTCTCCGCCAATTCCAGCGAGGTGCGGGTGATCGCCAACAAGTTCGATTACGGCCGCCACCATATCGCCTCCAGCGGCGTCCCGGGCGTCGGATACGAATTTGCTTGGAACTGGGTCGGGCCAAATGCAACCAGCACGCAGGTTGACATGCACGGGGGCCGTGACCGCAGTGACGGCACCGACATCGCCGGGGACTGGATGCACGTACACCACAACACTTTCCTGTCGCCGCTTCGGCATATCGGCATTCGCGGCAAGCCATCGCAGGGCGCGGAGATTCACAACAACTGGTTCACCCAACCACATGGCGAGGCCTCGGTTTACGCGACAGGCAACACGCGCGTGTACAACAATGTCTCCGGGCCGGACCGCGAGCCTCAGCCATACCCCTACAGGATTACCGCCCTGCTGGAGGGCAACATACCGGGTACCGAGCCGCTGGAGGGTGTGGTCCGACCCCCTTGGCTATCCGATTGACACGACACAAGCCAGAAGCCTGCTGCAGCTTGACAGACGCGGGTACATTGCAGTGGCTGAAGCACCGAACCAAATGCGCGTGCGCTGCATGACTGGAGGAGATGTTGATGCGATTTGTGAGTGCCCTTTGTATAGGTGGAGTCTTCCTGTTCCAGGCCCTGCCAATATGGAGCCAGCAGGCGCTCGACCGGCTTGGTGATCCGCTTCCCGAGGGAGCCATACAACGCCTGGGCACCACCCGCATGAAGGGCAACTACTCTGCTCACGCCTATCTTCCGGACGGTCGGGGAGTGCTGGCCCTAGGCAGGAACATCGAGCTGTGGGACCTGGCCCGCGGAGAGCGGTTGGAGACGATCAGCATCGCTCGGTCCGGTATCCGTAGCCTCAGGGTCAGCGGGGACGGCACCAGACTGCTGTTTGGCGACCGCGGGGATGTGGTGGAATGGAGTCTGGCAGAGCGCAAAGAGCTGCACCGCATCGCCACCGGCCAGCCCGGCTTCGCCAAGCCAACCTATCACTCCAGCGCCTCGGTGGAGTACTCTCCGGATGAGACGCGGGTGTTGACCACCGGCGGGCTGCCACCCAGCCTCAAGCAGTTTGAGCTAGCTAGCGGTCGCGAGCTGATAAGCATAGACGGCGAGAAGGCGCTGACCGGTGAGCGCGGCCAGGCGACCTTCTTCACCCACGGTATCTACGATCAGGAGGGCAAGACCGCATTTGTGGTCGGAGGCTATGACTACTGTGCGGCACATTTCGATCTTAGCAGCGGCGAGCAGTTGCACAAGTTCCTGACAGGCCATCATGCCTACGCGGTTCACCTGTCATCCGACGGCAAGAGGATATTAGTTGGCAGTCGGAGCTATGCCAGCGAGTGGCAGATTGACGGCTACAAGCAGTTGCAGCGCTTCAACGGGGGCGCGCCCGGCACCGCCTATACCCACGATCCCGACGAGATACTCCACGGCACCAGGAACGGCGAGATCCTGCGCCGCAACCGCCAGACCGGCGAGGTCCTCATGCGCTGGCAGCGCTACTACCTACCCGGAGAAACCGCTCGCTTCGTGACCCGTCTGCGCGTGTCACCGGATGGCAAATACGTACTGGCCTACGGCCGCGGATTGGTGACCGAAAGCGAGTTGGCTACCGGAGAGCCACGCCAGGACTGGGACACCCACGACGCCAGTGTCGAGGCAGTCGCATGGCTTGCTGACAGTAAACGCGTCGCCAGCGGCTCCAGCGATGGCACGCTGCGCATCTGGGACGCCAGCGGCGGAGAAACGCTCCTGAAAATCGCCAACCCTGAGCCGGACAGGATCTTCGCGCATGTGGCCCTGGCCGCCTCACCTGATGGCACCAAGATCGCAGCAGGCTGCTATAACGGCATCATCAGAGAGTTCTCGCTGAGCGACGGCGCGCTGCTGCGCAAGCTGGAGGGCCACTCCGGCTATATCCATGCACTGCAGTACTGCGACGATGGCCGGCGTCTGCTCAGCAGTGCCGATGACGGGACGGTGCGGGTGTGGTCTGCTGAGAGCGCCGCGCCGCTGGCTGTGCTGCAGGGACATCGTGGCGGGGTCCTGACCGCGGCCCTGTCACGCGACGGCACACAGGTGGCCACGGGCGGACGAGATGAGACAGTGCGCATCTGGGACCTGGCTAAGGCTGAAGAGCTGCGCAAGCTGGAGGGGCATCGCGGCTGGGTTACCGGTGTCGGCTTTGCCGATGCGTCCGCGCTGGTCTCCGGTGGTCTAGATGAACACATCATCCGCTGGGATACTACCAGCGGCAAGCCAATCGCGGAACTCAACCAGGGAGCTCGTGTGGAGAGCCTGGTGCTGTCGGCCGACGGCACCAGGGCCTATGCCAGCGGGTCCGACAGGGCGATCGTCGCCTGGGATTTGGCAAGCGGTGAGCGCGTCGGGACATGGTCCGGCCACGAAGGCGCAGTTACCGGTCTCGCCCTTGCTCCTGACGGATCCTTGCTAGTCTCGGCCTCACTGGATTCGACGCTGCTGGTCTGGCGCCTCCCCTAGCAATCGGCAAGGCCCTGCACAACCCCCATACCTCGTGCTATCATGTCATCTGGTGTGGTAGAGTGTCCAGCAGGAAAGCACTTAGGCATCACCTAGTGGTAATCAGGGAGGCGACGCAATGACCATCGGCGAGCTGTATCGCGGCGCAATCGAGGTTGGCATGGACGCTGACATGCGCGGCCGAGACGCGCTGCAGGAACATATGGACAGGTTGGGGGGCGAGTATGAAAGCATGTCAGAGCGTGACCGGCGGCTGTTCGACCCGGAACGGCTGACCAACCCCTTCGGCGACACCCGCATCGCCTACGGGGACCCGGATACCCAGCTCAACCGCGTCCTCATCGGTATTGACATCGGCAGCGCCGAGGTGCTGCTTGCCGCCGAGTTGGCCCGCCGTGGCAAGCCGGTGGACCTGGTGATCTCGCATCACAATTCCGCCATCGGTCGCGGTCGCGGCTCGACCTATGACACCGCAATTCCTCAGGTAGCAATGGCTGTCGAGGCCGGGGTGCCGGAAGCTCGGGCGCGCAAATATGTCATGGAAATCATCAACCGCATCGGCGAGTGCTCGTGGAACCTGAATGTCACGCAGGTTGCGGAGGCCCTGGAGATCCCGCTGATGACCATCCACTCGCCCTCCGACGCCTGTGTCCATCAGCTTATCCGCACCCAGATTACCGAGCAACAGCCCGAGACGGTGGGCGAGGTGGCCGAGATGATTGAGGCGTGGGCGGAGTGCCAGATGCTCATTGAGGCGGCTCGTCACGCCCCGTCCGTCTGCATCGGCGATCCGCGCGCGCCGGTGGGCAAGTTCTATTCCTGCCGCTACGGAGGCTGGGGACCGACGGCCGAGTTTTTCGAGGAGCTCTGCAAGGCCGGCGTGAGTACCTTCATCTGCGTCGGCGGTACCGACACCTACCGCGAAATCGCCAACCGCTACGGGGCTAGTGTTGTCATGATCCCCCACTACCCGGGCGACAACATCGGCATCAACATCATGCTGGATCGCATCATGCCTGAGGGGGACGCCTTCGACATCGTCGAGACCAGCAACTACATGCGCTACCGGCACGCCTAAGCTGGCGGGCCTGCCGCCATCTGTTATCCGGCTACATCACTGGTCTGTGGCGAGAATTAGGAAGGAGTCGCTATAGTGTTTGCAGAATAATGTCAGTGTAAGCTATCGCCTGCTATTGCACTCAGCTACGCGCGCCATCCAGAGATGTATTAGGAGGAGGCCTGAAATGCAAAGGAAAGCTGGCTTCACACTGATTGAGTTGTTAGTGGTGATCGCGATCATCGCGATCCTGGCGGCGATTCTATTTCCGGTTTTCGCCAGAGCGAGGGAGAAGGCCCGGCAAACTAGTTGTCTGAACAACTGCAAGCAAATGGGCCTTGGGGCACTTATGTATTCGGAGGACTACGACGAGCGGATTATCCCGGCGTACACGAGTACCGCGGCCTACAATGTGATACCTCACAAGACGCAGTGCCGCTGGCCCGACTTGATGTATCCGTACGTCATGAATACCCAGATATTCCGCTGCCCCAGCAAGCCTGAGGGCGTCGGCTTCGGGATACTCGGATACGGCTGCAACGGGTGGATAGTCCGTGCGGCGACAAGTAAGTTTAAGCTGTCACAGGTAGTGTACCCGGCGACAACCGTCATGTTCGCCGACTCGGGGTGGACCGAAAGCTACGACGACTACGGGTGGTCCAACTCGTACAACTTCCAGTACTCAAGCTGGAATGCCTCCAGCTTCGTCCCGCAGCGGCACAATGGTGGCGCCAACTTCGTCTTCTGCGACGGCCATGCCAAATGGCACGACATGCAGCTCGATCCCAATTCCACCTACGTCGGCCCGGTCAAGTTCACCATCTGGCCCCGAGACCTGAACTGGACCCTGGCCGGTTACCCGAATTATCAGTAAGCGGTCTGTCGCATTGAGCGGCCTGGCTGGGTGTGGCTCGTATCCCCGAAGGCCAGAAGGCTGCGGGCGTTTATCCAGGAGGCAACGACCGATGAAGAATCTGCTCTCCTCAGTCATCAGGGCGACACTGGTGGCCTCGGCACTAGCCGGGGCCATTTGCGTACACGCGCAAGCCCCCTTGGTACACGACGACTTCTTCCCCATAGTCTTTTATTCATATCGAGGGCCCGGGACGCTGGAGACGCCCGAGTGGCTCAAGCTGATAGACGACGTTCACGAGCACGGGTGGAATACCGTCAACGTCTTCGGCGGAGGCAAGCAGGCCAAGGCGATACAGGCCCACGCTCAGGAAAAGGGCATGGCCATATCCGCCTTCTGCTACAGCCTCCACCCGTTCAGAGGCGGCCAGGTGCCCAATACCTGTGTTAACTCCCCTGACTACGAGGCCGCCCTGCACGAGGCCATCGCCGCGAAGCGGGCCGAGTACGAGAGCCTGCCCCGCTTCTGGGTGGGGACCATAATAGACGAGCCGTACGTTGACAACCGTGTCAGTCACCTCGACCCGGCTCATGGGCATATCTGCTTCCCCTGTCACTGCGAGCACTGCCAGCGGGAGTTCCAGGCGCGCTACGGCGTCGAGCTGCCCGCGCAGATGCCGCCCGTCGAGCAGCCGGCTCTGCGCAGGCAATATGTGGAGTTCTATGATGACTACTGGGCCAAGGTCTGGGAGCTGAGCTGCGACTATATGAAGGCGAACAACCCCGATATAATGATGGCTAATACCTATACCGAGGCCAATTGCCTGGGCCGGCATGTGGATTACGTCTTCAGCGACCTGCTCAAGTGGGCGGAGCCGCTGGACTGGCTGGCTGCCGACATTTACCCCTACTACGCCGGCCGGCATGAGAACGATCTCGAGGCGATCGAGTGGGACCTCAAAAGGTCGCGGCTGCTCATGGCTTTCTTGCGCTGTGCGGGCGGGCACTATGACATCCCCTTCGCCTGGTGGGTGGGATGCACGGCCTCGCCGGAGGAGACCCCCAAGGCGATCCGGCATATGAGCTACACCGCCATCGGCCAGGGAGCGCAGGGCCTGATCGGATGGGGCGCTTACACGCCGCAGCGGCCGATGTGGGACTATAACCCGCGACTGTGGGAAGACGCCGGCAGAACCTTCCACGACCTCGGCAAAATCGGGCCGCTGCTGAGACATCTGGAGAAAACCTCGCGAATTGCCCTGCTGGCCTCTGAGACCGAGCACCTCTTCGCCACACCGCAGCAGTACGTCGGCCCCTTTTACTATGACCTCTGCCCCGCCTACGATGCCTTGCTGAAAGCCTTTGGCAATGCCGATCTGATCTACGAGCGCCAGATCGCCGCCGGTAAGCTACATGGCTATGATGCGCTGGTAATGGCTAATGTCCGACATGTCGCCGACGCTGCCGCTGCAGCAATCGAGCAGTTTGTCAGCGATGGCGGCGTGCTGGTGAGCGATATCGTGCCGGAACTCAATGAGGACAATGAGGCCTCGGAGACCCTGGCAAAGGTGCTGGGGCACAGCGAGCACGGCAAGAACCGGCGGCTCAGCCGGGGCGCTCCCGACGCCTTTCCCTCGGTATTTACCTCCGAATACGGCAAGGGCAAGACCGTGCTGTGCCGCTTCCGGATCGGCAGCTTCTACCGGGTGCCTGGGCTGTGGGAGTTGCTCAGGTCCTCGCTGCAGGAGGCCGGCGTCCATCCGCTGGCGGTGTCCTCCAACCCGGAAATCGAGGCGAATTACCTGGCCGGGGAAGACGGTTTTGTCATCATTCCGGTCAACCGCAGCCGCGAGGATGGCAAGACAGAGATTACCTGCTACCAGCCCCGCTTCACCCCCAAGCATGTCCGCGATCTCATCAGCGACCGCGAGTTGCGTTTCACCTGGGCCAAGCAAGACGGGGAGCGAGCCTTAGTTTTCACGGTCGAGGTAGAGGGCATATCGGGCCGCGTCATCGGGGTCTATCCCTAGAGCCCGTGGGCGCCCGCGTACTCCCAGGCCCGCAACGTGCATACGCCAAATGCCAGATACCCCAGTCGCCTGCCCCTGAAGCCATGGCGGCCCTTTCCACCCCTCAAAGCGCGACTCCCCCCCGGCCCATTCTCTCCCTGCAGGCTTACAGCCACGCCCCTGACGCCCTCCTGCTGAGCCTGAGATGCAATCCAGAAAGCCCTGACAGCAGGTGGCGGGCGGTAGCAAGCCGAACTGAGAAGACGTGCCTGCGGCGGTAATGAGTATCCGCAAGCGAAGGGCCGACTATGCGCATCGCACAGGTGACCTACAGCTATCAGCCGATTGTCGGCGGCGCAGACGTCTGGGCACAACTTCTGCGGCGCGTATGCGAGGCTGCCGGCCATGAGGTCGCCATATATCAGCGGCCCATGCCCGACCTGGACGACCCGGCGGTGCGCGTCATCCGCTCGCCCCTCAGCAGCGTCCTGGGCAAGCGCGGCGAGTTCTGGTCGCTGCCCTTGGGTTTGCCGAGGCTGAGGAAAGAGCTGGCCCAGTACGAGGTTCTGGTGGTCCACTACCCGAACTACCACCGTTTCCTCGAATGGCATTCGGGGACGGTTCTGGTGTCTCATGGCGTGTTCTGGGATGACAGGCCCTCGGCGCTGCGCAACCGGATCAAGAAAGCCTTGGCCCGCCGCGCCTATCGTGAGGCGACCTTCGTAGTAGCCAATGATACCTTCTTCCTCCGCGAAGTCGGTGAAGACGTCAGGCCGGGTGCTGAGCCATTTACCCAGGTCGCTCCCGGGCGCTTCTTCGTGCCGAACTGCGTGGATACGCGGATGTTCACGCGTACGGAGCCGCATCCGGACCTGCGCGATGGGCCGCTGGTACTGGTTCCCCGCAATGTCTATCGCAACCGGGGCATCCACCTGGCTATTGAGGCCTTGGGCCGCTGCGTAGAGGAACTCGATGGCGCCCGGATGGTGGTCGCTGGTGCCGAGAGCCAGCCCCGCTACGCCGCGTACTGCCGCAGGCTGGCGGCCCAGCTCGGCATCTCCGACCGCGTGCACTTCATCGGCCCGATCCCGTGGGAGCAGATGCCGGCGGCGTACTCGGCAGCTGACCTGACCGTAATCCCCACGATTGCCGGTGAGGGCACTTCACTTTCGGCCCTCGAAGCAATGGCCTGCGGCACGGCGACGGTAACCACCAAGGTCGCGGGCCTGGCGGATTTGCCTACCATCAAGTCAGAGCCAACCGCGGAGGCCTTGGCGGCGGCGATGGTTAAGGCCTGGCGCAACCGCCCAGCGATCGCTGCTGAGCAGCAGCAGGCCGTGCGCTCGGTGTATAACCTCGAGAACTGGCGCCAGGCGTGGCTGGAGATTCTGCAGCGCCTTGACTAGCAGCTCGGAGGGGCAGGAGTTCCGGGTCCAGAGGCCGAACTGTAACTTGCCGGAGCCGTACTGCGACAGCCCGAACTCGTCTATTGTGGATGCTGATTGCGCGCGGAGGTGCGATGATGGACCAACCCAAAGACCCCGATCTGCCCAGACCTGTATCCGACGATGCCCAGCCGCCTCAGCCTACCGAGGCAGAGGCCGAGGTGACGGTCCCATCGGAGTTCGGAGAGGAAGAGGCAACCGCGCCTGAAGCAGATGAGACCGAGGCTGCCGCGCCCTCGCAGCCTGAGCCTGAAGAAGCTCCCGCGGCTCAGCCAGAGGCGCCTTCTACTCCACCTCCGCTTGAACCGGCTGAGGGTGCTACGCCACCACCGCCGGAGCCCGGAGCCGAGCAAGCTCCTCCCCAGAAGGCCACTCCCTGGGGCTGGATCATCGGTATCGGCTGCGGCTGCGGATGCCTGGTGATGGCGCTGGCAATCGGGCTACCGATCCTGCTGGGCTACCTAGCCTCCAAGGCCGACATGGATGAGCAGAATTCATCTTCCACAACCATCGAGGGAACGCAGGTCGAGCCGATACCCGATGCGGACGATACCGATTTCACCAACGCAGTGCCGGATATAGACCTGGAGGGCCCGGGGCTGGCAGCAGCGGTTATGTTCGGACAATCGCGCAAACCGGCCTGGTCGGTGCAGGTCGCCACTCATGCCGATAACTGGAAAACGGTGCATCTGGTGCTAGGCCCGATCGGCAGCAAGTTCACCACCTGGATGGACATAAAATGGGATGAGGATGCCGAAGAGTACCGGCTCGTTGACGAGGGCCCGCTAGGCGTGGAGGACACCGGGACCGACAGCAAGGTACCGGAGATCTACCAACCGGGCGAGCAGGTGGCCAAGGAAGCCGCCTTGATCGGCACTCCCGACTGGGTGGCAAAGGTGGTTAGCCATTCCTCGGACTGGAAAAGCGCCGTGGTCTGGACCGGCCCGCCGCAGTCCGAATGGGTATTCGAGGCCAAGCTGCAGTGGAACGCCAGCCTCGACTGTTACGACGTGATCAGCCACACGGCAATCGAGGCAGACTACCCATAATCAGTGGTTGCCGGCACTGTAGGGCGAAGGTGGGCGGGCCTAATCTGTCCGCCCATTCTGTATTTCCACTCGCACGGTGCGGCGAATTGGTGGCAGGTTGCTGCATCGTCGCCACCGGGGACTGTGAGAGCGAGGCGAGATGGCGCAGGACAAGGTCGCGACAGACAGGGCACCGATACGCCGGCAGCCATCCGCGGCGCACCTGCTCCTGGCGCTCGTTACGGTGGCTGCGGTGGCATGGCTGGCCTATGCGCCTATCCGGGGCGCATACTTCCGGCATGACGACTTCGCCTGGCTGGCCGCCGCCCAGCACTGGATGGAGGGCACTCGCAGCCTTGCCGACGGGCACCTCGGCGTCACCGTTGCCTATAATCTGTGGTTCCGCACCGCCTATCAGCTCTGGGGGCTGAACCCGCGGCCCTATTTCACCATCTTGCTACTGTGCCATACCCTCAATTCCTGCCTGGTCGTGTTACTGATCTGGCTGCTCACCAGGCAGATGCTCGCGGCCTGGTTTGGCGGCCTCTGCTTCGCCGTGCTGTTCTCCCACCACGAGGCCACAACCTGGGTGGCTGCCAGTCCTCACAGCTTCGCGGCGCTGTGGATACTGGCGGCTGTTATCTGCTGGGTGGTCTATCGCAACGGCCGGGCCTGGTGTCTGCCACTCTCGGTGGCATTTACCTTGCTGGCCGTATTCACCAAGGATAGTGGCGTGGCCGTCCTGCCTGTGCTACTGGCGCTGGAGCTGACCTGGTTCCGCGACCGGAGCAAACGGCCGCTGGTATGGCACGCAGGTGTCTATGTCCTGCTGGTGCTATGGCGAGTGTGTCTGCCGCCGCTTACCGACCCGATTGTGGCAGGTTCCGCGGATTACCGACCGGGCCTGCACATGCTGTACAATGCCGTTTACGGCGTGCCGCAGATACTGGTGCCGGACCTCCGCTTCGAGAACTACCTAGCCCTGCTGCAGAGCGTGCTGCCTGACGCAGCGGTGGGAGCGGCGCTAGTTGTCGGGCATGTGGCGATTGTGCTGATTACGGTGCTGGCGCTGTGGGGCTTGTGGCGCGGCTCGACGATGGTACGGTTCGGCATCCTGTGGTGCTATCTCAGCTTCCTGCCGTTTCTGCCATTCTCGTATGAGTATGCCCGCGCGCCGCGCTATCTGTATATCCCCTCGATCGGCGTTGCGCTGTTGGCCGGTCTTCTGGTTCAGGGGGTCGCAGCTCGCCTCAAACCCGGACTGAGCGCACGCAAACTCGCCGCTGTGGCTGTAGCAGTAGCGTACCTGGCCGGCTCCTTCGGCTTCGCGAGGTTAGTATGCAGCAATCGCGTGCGGGATAGCCGAATGCGCCAGAGCATCGTGCAGCAGGTTACCAGTCATGTGCCGGTCGCCAGCGCGGGCGAGGTTTTCTGGCTATGCGGCCTGCCCCGGCATCTGGAGGATGTACGCAAGGCTATTCCACTTTACTACCCGCAGCCGGTCAACGCCCGGGTCAGTTGCGCCGTCCCGCCACCGGGAGCGTACTTCTTCCGCTTCGATCCGACCTCCCCGGCCAGCTTGATCGAGTTCCGCCGGGTCCCGGAGCCGTCACTATTCCCCTAGGCGGCCCGGCTTCAGTCCTCACTCGGCAGCAACAGCAGCACACCGGCTGCCAGGATCACTATGGCCCCGCTCAGGACAAAGGGGCCGCCGTACCAGTGGTCGAAAACCGCCCCGGCAATGAGCGGGCCGAAGATCCACCCTAGCGAGCCGATGGCGAAGACCTTGCTGACATCCTGCCCGCGGCTCTGCTCCCGGGAGTACTTCTGGATCAGCGCGCTCTGAACCGGCATCCACACTCCCGCGCCGAATAGGTCGTGCGTCAGCCACACAACCGCCGAAGGCAGGAGACTGCCGAGCAGACCGGAAGCACCGATGGCAAGCCCCTCAAAGACCAAGAACCCGATGAATATCTGCTTGAGGTGCCGCTTCGCCGACCAACTCAGCAGCAACAGCGGAATGGCGATGGTGAAGCGGTGCAGCATCAGAATAATGCCGACATCCACGCGCGAGGCCCCGAACTGCCGCTCCCAGAAAAGCTGCATGACAAAGCAGTGGCTGATTGACAGGCCGACGGTGAAGATGAAGGCGGTTACGGCCAGAACGACCAGCGGCCGGGGCAGGTCCAGGGCAAGCAGATTGCGCAGTGACTGTCCGGAGGGCGGCCTGAACGCAGCGTTATTGCCCGGCCTGTAGCCGATCAGGAAGACCACTAAGCCGGCTATCAGCGTCGCCGAGGCTAGACGAAAAGCGCCGGTATAGAGCTCGCGGCTCAGCAGCAGGCCGGCTGCGAAGGTACTGAGAGCCGCCGCCAGAGCCTGTAGTCCCCTGGTTCTGCCCACCCGGTCAAGATACCTCTTGCGACTGTCGTCGTGCAGACAGAGCTGATACATGCTATCGAAAACCATGGCGCCTGCGTCGAAGGCACTCTTGAGGATAGCCTGGAACCAGAGGACTACTGCAGTGGGCGTGAGAGCGGTGACCAGGGCCGTAAGCGCCACCGCTGAGCCGTACAACGACTTGCGCCCGAAGATATCCGAGAGATGACCCGCGTATATGCGCACGAAAAAAATGACTATAGCACCGGCCGCATATATCAGGCCCATGCGCGGCACTGAGATGCCGTGGGCATCGAGCAGATACGGCAGCGCGAACTCGTAGATACCCGCGCCCAGGCCGAATAGCAGGGAGACGCCTAGCAGTGTGCCAAAATTGCGGTTCATGACTCTGCGCCAGTCTCCCCTAGCGTCTCAGCTTGCCGCTCAAGACACAAAATCGGCGACGACACAGTCATCCGGCCGTCGCACGGTGTGAGCTGTCTTGTATCAGGTGAGAGCACCATTTGTCAAGCACCCACGGCCTGACCCGACACCCAGGGCTACGGGGGACTAAGGCAGGATATACCCGCTGAGACAGCGAACCTTCCATCAGAGACGGGTCACGTTACCTTTACTGCCAGCATTCGATGGAGTCTGAACGGAAGAACGGTGATTGCTGATGAACTCTGCCGAACGTATCTTCGCCGCGTTGGAGGGCAAACAGCCGGACCGGGTGCCGCTCATGGAGATCATTATTGACCCGAAGGTGGTCGAGGCCCTCTATCCCGGCTGCGACTATTTCGATCTGGTCGAGCAGATGGACCTGGACCTGGTGTCCTTCGGCATCACGACCGACTATCGCGAGGTCGAATGGGTGGATGAAGAAAAGCGCATCTACCGCGACAAGTGGGGGACGCTGCAGCGGGTGACTACCGAGGTCATCCCTATCTCCTGTGAGCCGGCTCTGATCCAGAACGAAAGCGACCTGCTCGACTATCAGCCGCCCAGCGGCAATGACGAGTACTTCCTCAACCAGGCCCGCGAGGTGGTTGCCAGGTTCAAGGGCAAGCAGGCCATCTGCTTCGTGGGTGAGGCGGTTTTTGCAGTCAGCCAGTATCTCCGCGCCGGGCTGCAAAACCTGCTTGTTGATTACGGCACCCGGCCCGAACTGGTCGAGAAGCTGGCTAAGGTTGGCGTCGAGTACTATGTGGAGCTTTACCGCCGCCTGATTGCCGAGGGCGTCGAAGTCATCCTGCTGGGCGACGATTACGCGTGGAAGCAGGGGCCCTTCATGTCACCGGCTCACTTTGAGCGTTTCATTCTGCCCGGACTGCGCACCGTCGTTGAGGAGATCAGGCGTGCCGGGGCCTACTGCATCAAGCATACCGATGGCAATATCCGCGAGATCATAGACATGATCGTGTCCACCGGCGTCCACGGCCTCGGTCCCCTGGAGCCGCTTCCCGGGATGGAGTTAGACCGCATCAAGGCCCGCCACAAAGTCTGCGTGGTGGGTAATGTTGACGTGGACCTACTATGCCGAGGCACCGTTGAGCAGGTGGTGGCTGCCACCAAGCACCTACTCGCCACCGCCTCCGTAGGCGGCGGCCACATCATGTGCTCCGGCAACAGCATCATCTCCGCAGTTAACCCCGAGAACTACCAAGCGATGGTGGAAACGACCAAGCGCTTCGGCGTGTACGACTGAACCCCATTGCCGCCGGCCACACTTCAGCGCCCCGGTCTCAGCTTGCCGGGGCGTTAGCTTTTGCGCCGGTTTTGCAGCCAGATGCGGTAGCTTCGCGATATAGGCACGTTAATTGCAGTCTCGGAAACGATGGCACAAATCTGCCAAGCGGTACTTTGTGGGTATTGCGGGCAGGAAGTCGGAGCAGTATGCACAGGGGTCAGGTCAAGAGACAAGCTCGGAGGCACCAGGGAGAACTGGAGGTGACACTAGTCAGCCGTTCCCCACCTGCGACGATCCCCCTTAGGCTGTTGTCGCGGACCAACGGCGTCAGGCTGTGAAACGCTTTTGAGGAGTCGACTACAAACAGGGAGGTTCATGTAATGCCAAAGGACACACGCTCAGACCAAGAGTCAAGCGGTGCTGATTCTTCCGAACACTACTATGAACTCGACCAGGACATGCGGCAGATCGGCCAGATTATCCGCCCGCTGGATAGTTCGAGCCAACAGGTCGCTGCTGCAGTTGCTGAGCTTGGCAGCAGCAATCAGGAGATCTCAGTTACCCTCGCCGAGCTACTCGGCTACAATGACAGGCAGGTGCAGGCTGCCCGGAACTCCAGCGAAACGGTGGCCGATATTACCGACATTCTGGGCCAAGTCATAGACGGCTCGTTGACCGTAGCCGATGACTTGGGCCAGGGCGTCACCGCCTCCGCAGATGTCCAGAAATCCGCCCATACGGTCGCCGAGACCGCTACTGCCGTCGGCAAGGCTCTGGATGAGATGGGCCGGGGAGCCGAGGAAGTCCAGGGCGCCGCCCGCTCAGTGGCTGATACCGCCACCGAAGTCGGCGCCGCCCTCCAGGAAATGGGCAGCGGAGCCGAAGAAGTCCAGGGCGCCGCCCGCTCGGTGGCCGACACTGCCACCGAAGTCGGTGCCGCTCTCCACGAGATGGGCAGCGGAGCCGAAGAAGTCCAGGGCGCCGCCCGCTCGGTAGCCGACACTGCCACCGAAGTCGGTGCCGCTCTCCAGGAGATGGGCAGCGGAGCCGAAGAAGTTCAGGGCGCCGCCCGTTCGGTAGCCGACACCGCAACCGAAGTCGGCGCCGCCCTCCAAGAGATGGGCAGCGGAGCCGAAGAAGTCCAAGCCGCCGCCCGCTCAGTGGCCGATACCGCCACCGAAGTCGGGGGCGCTCTCCAGGAGATGGGCAGCGGAGCCGAACAAGTCCAGGGCGCCGCCCGCACTGTTGCCGATACCGCCACCCAGGTCGGCGCAGCTCTCCAGGAGATGGCCGGTGGAGCCGACGAAGTCCAAGGCGCGGCCCGTACCGTTGCTGACACCGCCACCGAGGTGGGCGCCGCCCTCCAAGAGATGGCCGGCGGGGCAGATGAAGTCCAAGGCGCGGCCCGTACTGTTGCCGATACCGCCACCGAGGTCGGCGGGGCGCTGCAGGAGATGGGCAGTGGAGCCGAAGAGGTGCAAGGCGCCGCCCGCACCGTTGCCGATACCGCCACCGAAGTCGGCGCCGCTCTCCAGGAGATGGCCGGCGGCGCCGGGGAAGTCAAAGAGGCTGCCGGCTCGGTCGCTGAGACCGCCACCGAAGTAGGCGTGGCCCTTCAGGAAGTGGGCACCGCCGCCCAGCAAGTACGCGAAGCCAGCCAGAGAGTCGGCGAGGGCGCTGTCGCCGTCGGTAAAGACCTGGCTGAGATCGCGGCAGGGGCCGAGCAGGTTGGCGCAGCCTCGCAGAACGTGGGCGCCGCCGCTCAGCAGATCGGCACCCAATCCCAGGAAGTCGTCAAAGCCGGCCAGGAAGGCGTACAGCGCGGTGAAGAAGTCGCCAGCGTCATGCAGCAAGTCCAGGGCGTGGTCACCAACAGCCAAGGCCAACTCGGGGAACTTGCCAGGATGTCAGAGCAGATCAACGAGATCGCCGGCAACATCGAGGATATCGCCGAGCAGACCAATCTGCTGGCTCTCAACGCCGCGATCGAGGCCGCCCGCGCCGGTGAGGCCGGTCGGGGCTTCGCAGTGGTTGCCGAGGAGGTCCGCGGTCTGGCCGAACAGGCCCGCACCAATGCCCAGGATGCAGCCAAGGTGCTGGGCGGAGTTGATGAGCTGGTCAACGACATGCAGACTCCGATGCAGGAGAGCGTTGACGGCATCGCCCGTTCCAACGAAGCGCTGGCCAACGTGGTGGAAAGTCTGGGACTGATTCAGAATAATGCTCAGGATGTGGCCGCGGCCAGCCAGGAATTGGCTGCCAGCTCCCAGCAAGTCAGCGCTACGGCTGAACAGGTGGGCCAGAACGCCCAGGCCAGTTCCGCCCGCAGCCAGGAAGTTGCCGCGGCTGCTCAGCAGATTGATGCGTCGGCTAGCCAGGTTGCCGAAGCCGCCCAGGCCAACGCCGCCCGCAGCCAGGAAGTCGCCGCCGCCTCCCAGCAAGTCATCGCAATCTCCGCCAACGTCGCCGAGGCCGCTACGACCAACGCCGCTCGCAGCCAGGAAGTCGCCAGCGCCTCTCAGCAGGTTGTCGCGATCTCCGGCAACGTCGCTGAGGCCGCCAAGACCAACGCCGCTCGCAGCCAGGAAGTCGCTAGCGCCTCTCAGCAAGTCGTCGAGATCTCCGGCAGCGTCGCCCAGGCGGCTAAGACCAACGCCGCCCGCAGCCAGGAAGTCGCCGCCAGCTCGCAGCAAGTCATCGCAATCTCCGCCAACGTCGCCGAAGCCGCCAAGACCAATGCGGCCCGCAGCCAAGAAGTCGCCAGCGCCTCTCAGGAGGTCGTCGCAATCTCCGGCAACGTCGCTGAGGCGGCTAAGACCAACGCCGCCCGCAGCCAGGAAGTCGCCGCTAATTCACAGCAAGTTGTCGGAATCTCCGCCAACGTCGCCGAGGCGGCTAAGACCAACGCCGCCCGCAGCCAGGAAGTCGCCGCTAATTCACAGC
>CAYMIN010000012.1:0-9503 GCA_964390495.1 uncultured Armatimonadia bacterium | reverse complement strand
GAGGCGGCTAAGACCAACGCCGCCCGCAGCCAGGAAGTCGCCGCTAATTCACAGCAAGTTGTCGGAATCTCCGCCAATGTTGCCGAGGCGGCTAAGACCAACGCGGCCCGCAGCCAGGAAGTCGCCGCTAACTCACAGCAAGTCGTCGCAATCTCCGCCAACGTCGCCGAGGCGGCTAAGACCAATGCCGCTCGCAGCCAAGAAGTCGCTGCTAACTCACAACAAGTCGTCGCAATCTCCGCCAATGTTGCCGAAGCGGCCCATGCCAATGCGGCGCGCAGTCAGGAAGTCGCCGCCAATTCACGGCAAGTGGTCGAGATTTCCGGCAGCGTCGCCGAAGCCGCCAGGACCAACGCCGCTCGCAGCCAGGAAGTCGCCGCCAGTTCGCAGGAAGTCGCCGGCATCGCAGGAGAAGTGGCCAAGCTGAGCGGAACCAATGCCGAGCGGGCGACAGAGGTCTCCACGACCGCGGGCAAGGCGCAAGCCTCCGTCGCAAAGACCGAGGCGGCCGCACGCGAACTGGTCGCCATCGCCGGTGACAGCTCCACGGGCCTGCAGAAGGTCTCCGGCGCGGTCGAAAGGCAGGCCGGTTCTGTGCAGAAGATCAGCGCATCTGCCGATGAGGTCGCAGACCTGATCAACGAGATCAACAGCCTCGTGGGGGCCACGGAGACGACCCGCACCAGGCGCGCGGCCTAGCGCTCGTAACCGAGGGAGGGGAGCACTGGTCTCCCCTCCCCTACTCAGACCCTAGTCACTCGATACTAGAAGGGAGAAAAAACCATGACGGGCGCAGTGGAAACCGCTGACGAGCGCGAGAAAACCGCAAGTAAAGCGGAAGATGAAAGGCAGCTAGTGCTCTTCCAGCTCAGTGGGGAAAACTATGGTGTTGACATCTACAGCGTGCAGCGCCTCATCCAGGTGCCGGAGATCACCAAAGTCCCCAAAGCGCCGACGTTCGTGGAGGGGGTCATTGACGTCCGCGGCGATATCATTCCGGTGATCAACCTGTTGAAGCGCTTTGGTATCAGCAACGCCGAAGTTCGCGGTAACGGGCGGATAGTCATCACCGAGATCGGCGACCAGATCGTCGGCTTTCTGGTTGATGCGGTTTCGGAGGTCACCAGGCTGTCAGAGCATGACATCGAGCCGCCCTCCGCAGTTGTGGCCGGGAAAGATACCGAGTTCATCTCCGGCATCGGCAAGCAAGCTCACGGTGACAAGAACCTGCTGATCATCGTCTTGGATGTCGAGAAGGTGCTCGGGCAGCAGGAACTCGCCTATATCGAGCAGTTCAGTGACGAGTACGATGAGCCTCCGGAGAGTATGACGGAGGGCGCTGCAGCCCCTGAAGAGACCGAGGCGGCAGCGGCAAGCGACGAGGAACCCGACGACGAGGAAATGGCAGCCGAGAAAGTCGCCTAGCCCGCCGGGATACTACCTTCGCACCCGGGCAGCCTGCTCGTAGCAGCGATCGGCGTTCGGAGGGGCGAACCGTCCTCTCCGAACGCTATGCTACCTTGGCGGTGCGCTGGCGGCCTAAGCATACCAACTGCTGTTCGGCGCCCATGGTTCGCACGTACACAGTCGCGTCGGCTACCTCAACGGTTACCGTGCGGCCCTGGTTACCGCCGACATCGCTGGCCACAAGCCGAATACCATACCCCCTGAGCGCTTCGCGAGCCGTCTCAACATTCCGGCTCCCGATGTCGAGCGTGGTCGGGCCGGTGAACTGGAACATGGCAGCGCCGCCGACCAAGGCGCTGATCAGGCCTTGACACCGCGAACCCAGGTTGCCCAGAGCCGATAGCAGTTCTGGCAATGCCATATCCACATAACGTCCCGGCTTCTGCGGGTCTCTGGTGCCATCATCGGTTTGTACCGGCAACATGCAGTGGGCAACGGCAACCGCTCCGCTAGCATTATCCGACAGCACGATTGCGACACAAGAGCCCAAGCCCAGGGCTGTAATAGTGTCTCCCGGCTGGCGGCTTGCCTTGATCTCGCCGATCCCGACAGATAGACGTGCCAACTATTCCTCCCACCCAGAAACGGAGTTCAATTAGGCGGCTAACCAGGCCAGGTTCCCGTAACCAATGCGATCCCCGTATCCATCTAGCGCCGGGAATCGTGAACCGCCATCGTATCGTTTATCGGTTGCCGGCGTCTGGGCCCATGAAACAAAACTGTCAACAGTTCTTGGCGGAGGCCAGTAATGTCAGCCGACTTCGACGCCAGCGAGTTCTTCGGCCTGTTCGTGCAGGAGGCCAAGGAGCAGATCGAGGCCCTGGACCAGGCGCTCATCGGCCTGGAGCAGGAAAGCCATGCCCCGGACCTGATCGAGCAGATATTCCGCGCCGCTCATAGCCTCAAGGCCTCCGCCGCCAGCCAGGGCCTTGAGGAGATGTCGCACATCAGCCACGCCCTGGAGAATGTGTTCGACCTGATCCGCAGTCACCAACTGACACCCGACGCCGAGCTTATAGACCTGCTGTTGGGCGGTGTTGATGCGCTCAAAGTGCATCTTGACAGCGCCATCGCCGATGAACCGGCGCCCGACTACGGCGACCTGCTTGCCAAGCTCCAGGCTCTAGTCGGGACAACCTCTCAGCAGCCGCAGTCTGCCTCTAGCCCTGACGCTGAGGCAGGCATAACTCAGTCACCCACCGACCTGCCGGCAGAGGCCACCCAATTGCGCATTATCCTGGACCCGCACTGTGCAATGCCGGCGGCGCGGGCCTGGCTCATTATTCAGCAGTTGGAGGCCTATGGCGAACTGCTTGCCGCCAAGCCGTCTAAGGACCAGCTTAGAGAGGGCGAGAGCGAGTTTGAGCATATCGCCGTTGCTCTAGCCTGCCAGCTTTCTGCGCAGGAACTAGTGTCGATCGTGGCCGCTATGCCTGATGTCGCTGAAGTCTCGCTAGCTTCGGAGCAACCTAGCTACGAGGGTCCGGAGCGGCGCCGCGGCCCAGCAGACCGACGCCAGGGCTCGGGCGACCGACGCCGCAGCGCTTCGGAGCAGCGCCAGGCTGAAGCCCAAGCCACCGTCAGGGTGAATGTCGAGAACATTGACGCGCTGATGAACCTGGTCGGGGAACTGGTCATCAGCCGCACCCGCCTTACCAATCTTGCCGCGCATCTCAAGGAGCAACGCGACGACGGATTGGGCGGAATCCCGCAGAACTTCGAGCAAGTCACCACCAACCTGGGGATGATCGTCACCGAACTCCAGGAGCGGGTGATGCAGACGCGGATGGTGCCGGTCAATCAGGTGTTCGGAAGGTTCCCGCGACTGGTGCGCGACGTGGCTCGACGCGAGGGCAAGCTGGTGGACCTGGTCGTTGAGGGCGGCGAAACCGAGCTGGACCGCTCGGTCATCGAGGACATTGTTGACCCCCTCACCCATCTGCTGCGCAATGCTGTCAGCCACGGTATCGAGACATCCGAGGCGCGGACAGCCGCCGGTAAGCCGCAGAAAGGCAGGGTCCGGCTCAGCGCCCACCAGGAGCAGAGCATGGTGGTCATCCAAGTGGCCGACGACGGGGCCGGCATTGATCCGCAAATCGTCCGCGACAAGGCCGTCGCAAGCGGCCTGATGACCCAACAGCAGGCCGCCGGCACCCCGGACCGCCAGATACTTGAGGCGATATTCACCTCGGGCTTCAGTACCGCCGCAGAAGTCAGCGACGTATCGGGCCGCGGCGTGGGCATGGATGTGGTCAAAAGCAACCTTGACAAGCTCGGCGGGCAAGTCGAAATCGAGAGCGCCGCCGGCCAAGGCACCACCATCTCCCTGCGCTTGCCGCTGACGCTCGCCATCATTCGCGGCCTTTTGGTCGTCGCCGCTGACATCATCTTCGCCCTGCCGCTGGCTGCGGTGGTGCGTATCCTACAGATTGATAGCTCCGAGATCCAGCACCTCAATGGCGTCCCGGTCGTTGTTGTGGATGACGACGCTGTGCCGCTGATTTCGCTGGCGGAAGTCAGCGAGTTCCGAAAGTTTCAGTCACAACAAGCCGATAGAACCATTGCAGTGATGATCAGCGACGGCCGCGAGATGATCGGCCTGACGGTTGACGAGCTGATGGGTGACGAGGAGTTGGTCATCCAGCCGCTTGGCGATCTGTTACAGCATGTGCGGATCATCAACGGGGCCGCGATACTCGGCGATGGTCGCCTGGCTTTGATAGTGGATGTCGCCATCTTGATGCGTACCATGGCCGAACAGCAGCAGGCCCGGAACGCCAGCGCCGTTTGATACCACCCTCTGCACCGGCGGCTGGGTCTAAGCCACGGCAATGGGCGGGAGGCTTTTGCAGATGACCAAAGTTGCTCTGTCCGAAATCCAACTCGATGCCCTCGGTGAAGTCGGCAACATCGGGGCCGGCAATGCCAGCACCTCGCTGGCGAAGATGGTCGGCGATGTCATCACTCTAGACGCGCCCCATACTCGGATCATGCCCTTCGACCAGTTGCCCTTGGCGACCTCGGCCGAGCTCGAGGAAGTCATCATATCAGCCTATGTCGCCTTTACCGGTCAGGCCAGTGGCTGTCTGCTGTTACTGTTTTCCCACCAGCAGGCCGCCACGCTTTTCAAGCTGCTTGGTCTGCCGCTTGAGGGGAACATACTCGAAGCCTCGGAGCTGCAGAAATCGGCCATCGGCGAGGTCGGCAACATCATAACCTCGGCCTACCTCAACGCCCTCGGCACCCTCACCGGCCTGCAGTTGCTACCGATGCCACCGGGTGTCGCTTTAGGCATGAGCGGGGCGATACTTGAAACTGTCGGTGCGCATCTCGGCCAGTTCGCACAAGTCGGGATTGTCATCCAGATAGATATTCGCAGCACCAACATTGATATAGGTCTGGAATTACTCATGATCCCCGAGTTCCACAGCCTCAAGACGCTTCTGACCGCTTTGGGCATTGACGACACCTTCGAGCTGGGGACGGAGGTGGCCGGGCAGTAGCTCGTTCCACACGCATCTGCGATTCTGATATTGGACACTGAACTTAGCCTGACGGTTTGTGCCGGCAGGCTGTTAGCGCGGCTTAGCTGCGTTATTCAGGCCCGCTCGGGGCGAACCTAGCGCGTTGGGGAAATGCTTCTATGGCTTCGCCTATTCGTGTGCTGATTGTTGACGACTCGACGTACGTGCGCATGGTTCTGAACAGGATGCTCGAAGCCGCACCGGGCATCCAGGTGATCGGCCAGGCCGCTGACGGCCAGGAGGCGCTCAATCTTGCCAGCCGGCTCAAGCCCGATGTGATGACCCTCGATGTCGAAATGCCCAAGCTCAACGGTCTGGAGGTACTGCGCCGGCTACTTCCCCAGAACCCCGTAGCGGTCGTGATGCTTTCGAGCCTGACCCAATACGGTGCCGAAGTCACGCTCCAGGCGCTCGAACTCGGCGCTGTGGATTTCGTGGGCAAGCCGGGCAGTGCCGGGGTGCCGGACCTGGCTACGGTTGAGCACCAACTGCTGATGAAGGTGCGCGGGGCCGCTCGTGCGCGAGTGGGGCCAAGTCTTGATGCCGGCCCGCGACCGGCACCCGTCCAAACGCCGCCGCCGATGCGGGTTAGGCAGATCCCGACCGTGCTGATAGCCTCATCCACCGGCGGTCCCGGCACGCTTGATAGGCTGTTGTCCGCCCTCCCGGACCGGCTGCCGGCGACCTTCGCCATCACCCAACACATGCCACCGGATTTCACCCGCATATTCGCAGCCCGCCTCGACGCCAGTTGTGGCCTGAACGTCAAGGAGGCTGTAACAGGCGATGTGCTGCGTCCCGGCACTGTGCTGCTGGCCCCCGGTGATTACCACATGATCATCGGCCCTCGGGGCATCATCCATCTCTCCCACGACACCGAGATCTGGGGGGTGCGACCGGCGGCCGACCCCATGATGATCAGTGCGGCTGAGAACCTCAAGACCCCACTTATCGCCGTCATACTCACCGGCATGGGCTGTGACGGCGCCCGCGGTGCGGTCGAAGTCAAACGCGTCGGCGGCGTCGTTGTGGCGGAGGATGAGCAAAGCTGCGTAATCTACGGAATGCCCAAGGCGGCGCTGGAGACCGGTGCCTGTGACCATATCGTCTCGCTTTCAGAAATGCCTCAGTTGCTGACCAATCAAGTCAACAGGCTCGCGGCAGGCGACAGCAGGGCTCCTGTCGCCGTGCGGGGAGGCTAGCTTGCTATGCCAGCGGCACCGCTGCATCAAGAGGAGCTTGCCCATTTCTGCGACGGCATACTCAAGCTCTGGAACATTGACCTGAAAAGCTACGGCCAGCGTCAACTGCACCGCCGGCTTCAAGGCATGATGGCACGTGCGGGTGCTGGGAGCTTGAGGGATTTTCTGCAATGTCTCAGAAACGATCCTGAGCTCTCTCAGCAATTCAGGAACCAGTTCACCATCAATGTCAGCGAATTCTTTCGCGATGCTCATCTGTTCGCCAAGCTGGAGGAGATGCTGAAGCCCAACGGTGCCTGCCACGGAGCCAAGAAAATCTGGAGCGCGGGTTGCTCGTATGGCGCCGAGCCGTACAGCCTGGCGATCCTGATGCACGAGCATAGCCCCTCCGCCCGATGGCGGATTTTCGCCACCGACATTGACCAGGAGGCGCTGCAACGGGCTCGCGAGGGCATTTTCAGCGAGCGCGACCTGCGGAATGTCTCCACCGCGCGTCAGTTCGGCTACTTCGACCGCGTCGGGCCTGACAGCTATGCCATCAGCGCTAGCCTCAAGCGCCGGATCAAGTTCTCCACTCTGGACCTGCTGCAGCCGCAGGCACCCCCGCCGCGCTACTGCGATATCGTCTTGTGCCGCAATGTGATTATCTACTTCACCCCGGAGGCGAAAGCTCAAGTTCACCGCCTGTTGGTCGAGGCCCTGAGGCCGGGCGGGGTGCTGCTCATCGGCGCCACCGAACGGATGTCCGATACTGATAACTTGGGTCTTGAGGCTATTAGCCCGTTTTTCTACCAAAAATCCCGCGCGGCTTGAGCCTATATACGCGCCTCAGCCCCGTGGTACCCACCTCTTCAGTCAGGAAGCCACAACGGGCGGCCCGGAGGTCGCCCGTTGCGCCACTGACTGCCAAGTGCATCTCTCTCAGAACTCCGCGATAGGTAGCCGCACCACCCGCTTCTGCTCCGGTATTGCGTCAATTCGCTGTTCCGCCTCGGCTGACAGCTCCCAGTCAAATATCTCCATATTCTCTCTCATCCGCTCTGCAGAGCGGCTCTTGGGGATCACTATGATCCCCTTCTGGAACAGCCAGCGCAGGCAGACCTGGGCCGGCGTCTTGCCATGCTCTGCCGCAACCGACTTGACGACCTCGTTGTCAAGGGCCTCCGTGCGCCCCAGCGGACAGTATGCGGTCACCACAATGTCGTTAGCCTCGCAGAACCGCAACAGTTCCTCCTGGTACAGCAGCGGGTGGAACTCCACCTGATTGGTGCAAATCGGCAGCTCCGAGATCTCGATTGCCTGCGCCAGCCGCTTGATGATGAAGTTGCTGACCCCGATGCTGCGGACCTTGCCGTCGCCGTGCAGTTCCCCTAACGCCTCGAAGGTCTCCTCCATTGGGATATCCGGGTTGGGCCAGTGGAGCAGATACATATCGAGGTAATCCAGGCCCAACTCCTCCAGGTTGCGCTCACAGGTGGCAATCAGGTCGTCATGCCTGAGGTCATCGGGGCCGACCTTGGAGGTCACGAACAGGGCGGAACGATCAAGGCCGGCCAGGGCCTTACCCACCTCCACATGATTGCCGTACATGTCGGCTGTGTCAATATGGGTATATCCCAGCTCCCGCGCCGTGCTGACCGCCGTTGTGCACTCCTCACCGTCGAGCCGCCATGTCCCCAGGCCCAGGATCGGCATTTCGTAACCTGATTTCAGCCTGTATGTGGGAATCTGCAAGACCTCACCCCAATGCACAGCAGTATAGGAGAGCCACCATTCGCTTCCGGCGGCCGTTCACTCCAGCATCTCGGCTATGGTCACCTCACGTCCCTCGGCCAGGGAGCGAGCACCGGCCTCCAGCACCGCGATGACCTCGACCTCTTCCTCTACCGGCACGCTTTCCTCGCCGGTTTCGAGCAGCAGCATGAACCGCTCCAGCAAGTAGTAGTAGAGGTCCGCGGTATCCGGGACGACACTCTTCCAACCTGCGGTGCCATAGACATTGATCTGATAGCCGGCCCGCATCTTCTCCGCCTCTCCGACCATCAGTACCAGGTCGCGGTCTTGCTCGTAGCGCACGCGCACGATATTGCAGTCCCGCTTGCCCACATTCAAGCACGATACCGCGCCGCCCCCGAATACCCCATAGTACATCGAAAGTGCGTGGATGCCGTAATAGACCAACTCGTTGCCGCAGATGGTGGTGGCTAGATGGACCTCACCCAGTTCGGCTACCTCGTCCCTGAGCGCCACGATGTCGGGAGTAAAGCGCAGCGAGCTGGCCGACATGAAGGGCGTGCCGGTCGCTCTGACCAGGTCGGCAACTTGCTTAGCCTCCCTGGCGGTCATTGCCAGCGGCTTGTCGCAGTATGTGGGGAGGCCCTGTTCCAGGGGATAAATGGCGTATTCGTACTGGGTGCCGGAGCCGTCATCCACGATCAGCACCGCGTCCACGTCGGCGCAGCACTGTTCCGGAGTATCGCAGACTTGCTCAATGTAGGCCGCCTCCGCCAACTTCTCGGCCCATTCCCTGTGCGGGTCCCAGACCTTGACAACCTTCGCTCCCTCGATGTGCCTGGTTGATTTGACGAAGGTCCACTCCCACTGGTCGGCCTTGACCTCATCGAAGCCGTTGAAAGTGGTGGAGAAGGCGGTGCCGTGGTGCGATCCCGGAGTTCGGGGAACCTCGACACCACGGTACAGCGGCGCATACGTCGCGGCGGAGATAATGCCCAGCTTGATCATCGCTACATTCCTCGTTTCGCCTCTTACATCGTCTAGGTGACGCCCTATTGCGACAGTTCCGACAGCTTGACCGGCCGGCCCTCTGCCAGCGACTTCTCGATGGCGAACATCACCCGGTGGGTCTTGAAGGCCTCCGCGAAGTCAATGATATTGGGCTTGCCCTGCTGCACGCACTCGATGAAGTGGTCCACCTGCGGCGGGTAGGGATGGTCGAGTACGTCGCCCGATTCGGCGGAGATCGTCGGCATCGTCACCCATTCATCGGGGCGCAGGCCTTCCAGCTTGGTGGACCACAGCTTGTCATTCCACAGCGTCCCGTCGCTGCCGATCAGCTTGATGTTGAACACATACGGCTGGCGACAGTCAATGCAGGAGGTGCACTTGCCGGTGCTGCCATCGGCGAACTTCAGAATCGCCACCGAAGTGGGATCGTACTCGTAAGCCTGCATCGCCGGGGCCGAGGACTTGGTGGAGTAGGCGAAGACCTCCTCCACTTCGCGGTCGGCAAAGGCCATCATCGCATCGAGGGCGTGACAGCCGGCGGTAATCAGGGCGCTTCCGCCCATGT
>CAYMIN010000011.1:7669-135468 GCA_964390495.1 uncultured Armatimonadia bacterium | reverse complement strand
AGCAGGCCGCATGAGCCTTATTGAACCCGTAGGCGGCGAATCCGGCGATGGCGTCGAAGATGCGGTCGGCTACGAAACGGTCCACCCCGCGACTGATGGCGCCATCTAGGAATTCGCAGCGCATGCTCTCCATCTTCTCCGTCGAGCTAGCGTGGGTCATCGCCCGCCGCAGCATGTCACCCTGGCCGAGGGAGAAACCGGCGACGGCCTGGGCGATCTGCAGCACCTGCTCCTGGTAGATGATAACGCCGAAGGTGCGGCGTAGTATCGGCTCCAGAGCCGGGTGCAGATAAGTAACCGGCTCGTGACCGTGCTTGCGGCGCAGGTATGGTGTGATCATGTCGGACTGCACCGGGCCGGGGCGGAAAAGCGAAATGTTGGCGATGATTTCTTCGAACTCCTGCGGCTGAGCGCGGCCTAGGAGGTTGCGCTGGCCGGGGCTCTCCAATTGAAAAAGCCCTACCGTCTTGGTCGAGCGCAACAGCCGGAAGGTCGCCTCATCATCCAGAGGTATGGCCGCCAAATCAAGCCGCTTGCCGGTATGACGCTCGATCTCCCCCAGGCAGTCTTCAATCGCGCTGTGCATCCGCAGACCCAAGATATCCATCTTCAAAAGCCCCAGGGCCTCGATATCGTCCTTGTCGAAGCCGGCGATGACGAGGCGCTTGGCAGCCAGCTCCAGGGGTGTGAGGCTCGTCAGGGGCTGCTGGCTGATGACCAGGCCGCCCACATGCACGCTCAGGTGCCGAGGGAAGCCGCTGATCTGCTCGCACAGCTCCAACAGCAGGCCCTTGTCAGAAAGGTCCACCGGCGTTTCTCTGGCCTCGGGCAGCTTCTGCAGCGCGCTTGGCACCTCGGCGGCGCGAATATGTGGGAAGGCCTTCGCCAGCGGTCCGATTTCGGCATCGGCGATACCCAGGGCCTTGCCGATTTCGCGGATCGCCGACCGCGCTCGGAAGGTATTGATCGTGCATACCGCCGCGACATGCTCGGCACCGTAGCGCTGATAGACATAGGCGGTCACCTCATCCCGCCGGCGGGCGCAGAAGTCAATATCAATATCCGGCATGCCCCGCCGCTCGGCGCTCAGGAAGCGCTCGAAAAGCAGGTCATGGGCTAGCGGGTCGGCCTGGGTGAGGTCCAGCACGTAGCTGACCAGCGAATCGCCCGCCGAGCCTCTGCCGGTGGCGCGGATTTTGTTACTGCGCGCGAACCGCACAATATCCCATACGATGAGAAAATAGTCGCACAAGCCGTGGTGCGCAATGATGCCGAGCTCGTGCTCCAGGCGCTGTCCGACTTCGGCTCTGATCTCGTCATAGCGCCACTTGGCTCCGGCATAGCAAAGCCGCCGCAGGTAGCTGCAGGCCTTGTCATCCTGCTGCGGCGGCGGATAACGCCCACAATCCTGCTCCCTGACAGCCGCCAGATCAAAGCGCGGGAAGTGGAAATTCTCCAAATCGAGGCTCCAACTGCAGCGCCCGGCGATCTCAGAGCCGGCCTGCAGCGCCTCGGGCATATCAGCGAAAAGCGCCTGCATCTGCGCCGGGGACTTCAGGTCATACTCGCTGTTGACTTTGCGCTGCGGCTGCGGCTCATCAACCGACTGATTGTTGTGGATGCAGACCAGCAGGTCCTGCAAGCGCGAATATTCCCGCGACACGTAATGCACGTTATTGGTGGCTACCACCCCCAGCCCGACATGCCGGGCTAAATCGGCGAGCCGGTAGCGCAGCTTTTGCGCCGGCGGTGGCAGCAGATGGTTCTGCAGCTCGATATAGAAGTTCCCCGGCCCGAACAGGCCTTTGTAGTAATGGGCGACGCGCTCGGCGTCCCGGCGATTGCCTGCCAGTATCTGCTGGGGGATCTCCCCGCGCCGGCAGGCCGAAAGCGCAATTAGATGCGAACAATGCCGGGCAAGATGCTCCTGCGAAAGCAGCGGGTGGCTCCGGTCAACGCGCGCGTACTGCTCCGAGAAGGGCTGGGCCCGCTGGGTCGTGTCCAGATGTGCGGCGGTGACCAGCCGGCAGAGGTTGCTGTAGCCGACGTTGTCCTCGGCCAGCAGCACCAGATGCGCCGGGTATTGCAGCCCGCCGTCGGAGGCCGGCTCCACGGTCAGTTCAACACCGATTATCGGCTTGAGGCCGTGCTGCTTGGCCGCCTGGTAAAAGCGCACGGCCCCGTAAAGCCCCTCATGGTCGGTAAGCGCCAGGGCCTCCATATCCAGCTTGGCGGCAGCCTCGGTCAGAGCCTCCACCGACGCCGCACCATCAAGCAGTGAGAAGTTCGAATGAACGTGCAGATGGACGAAACTGGTGTCAGTCATGGACGGCGGCGACGCTCCAGTTGCCGGTGCCCTCCTCCTGGCACAGATCCAGCGTCACTCCACGGGTGGTGATAACGCGGAAAAAGCGGCGATCGCCTTGGCCTTCCCACCACTTCCCACGGCGCCGCCAGTGACCACCAACTTGCCGGATTTCGTACAATTTGCCGCGCCAGGTAAAACGCCGGGGGAGGTCGGATTCGGCAAAGAGGTCTGCCGCTGAGTTCGACGCAACTTGCGGGTTATGAGATGGAGCCTCCGGAGTGGCGAAGGCTTGGTGGGCGGCCTGAGTTTCGTGGCTTGGCATTTTGATTTTGCCCCCTTTTTGCGACCAGGTATGCGCCTTGGCGCGCGCCATCTTATCAAACATGTGTTCGATTGTCAAGATCAAAAATAGTCAGCTTTTAAGCACAATCGGCAAGGGCAAATACCTCCACAAGGTGAAAGCAACTGCTAATTACTAACTTTGGGGTGCACAAATGAAATGGCCAGGCAGGGGCACCCGTGCGCAGCATGGGTCACCTGTCCTCCAGGTTTGCTGGAGTGGTCGGGCCCTGCTTACTGTGTTCCTGGACGACAGGCTTCCCAGCCTGTCGCGGCTTGTGCCAACGTCATGGACAGGCAGGGGCACCCGTGCGCAGCATGGGTCACCTGTCCTCCAAGATTAAGTTTTTGGGGCGCGTCGCCGCCTGCTGTCTTGACTGTCAGCTCTTGTAACGCCCTAAGCTGAGCAGTTACTGCAATCGTAGCTATAACTCCAGTTCTATTTTGGCGGCAAACATCACTTGACGAGTCTTGCTGAACTACCCAAAGGAGAGAGCTCCCCATGTCGCGACGAGTGTTTTTCTACGATGATTTGGACCTGGCCGCAAGGCACGACCTCAACCTGGTGTACGGCCCGGTACGTAAATTAGGCCTAGCGGATATGGAGTACCGCGAGTGCGACCAGGGCCGGCCCAATATCTTCTGCGGGAGTGTAGTGCCGATGCCGGACGGCGGCTATCGGCTCTACTACTCCTCGATCGCAGTGGACGGGCCGAAGAACTTCCAGCTTGCTTTGGCTGAGTCGGCCGATGGCGTCACCTGGACCAAGCCGGACCTGGGGCAGATCGAGTACCAGGGCGCGGACACCAACTGGATTCTGCCGGAGGGCCTGAGCGCCGAGCACAATCCCACTCAGCCGCAGGTGATGTTGCTGCCGGATGGCTCCTGGCGCATGTGGTTCTGGTGGCACGGCCACGAATTTGGCCGCTGTATATACGTGGTTGCGGAAAGCGATGATGGGATCAACTGGCGCTGCATTGACCTGGAGATGCCCCATATCATGCACCCGTCGGATCGCGAGCTGGGCCAGAACGCGCTGGTGGCCGGCCTGACCGAGGCCAGCGCTGAGGACAAGTTCGGCCACCTGCGCACGATGGACTTCATGGAGGCCAAGCGCCTGCGCAGTAATGATGCGAACTTCGTGTATTACAACGAAGAGGACGAGCTGTTTGAGTTGTACCAGGTGTGGCTGATACCGGTGGACGAGGCCAGCCGGCGCATGACCCCGCACGACAACGCTCCGTACGTGCTACGCACCATCGCGCGCCGCGAAAGTGCCGATGGTATCGTCTGGTCGGACCCGGAGATGCTGATTCTCGCCGATGAGCACGACCCCTTGCACCAGCAGTTCTACTACCTGGCCGTGCATCGCGAGGGCCCGTGGAATATCGGGCTGCTGGGTGACTACCGCTGCTGGGAGCAGACGATGGACCTGGAGCTGTGCTTCAGCCGCGATACTCACCACTGGCTCCGGCCCTTGCGCGGCGGTTGGATACCCCGAGGCGGCGTTGATGAAATAGACTACATGTCGGTCTATCCCACTAACAGACTCATTGACCGGGGCGACACCTGGCTGGTGCTGTACAATGGCGGCAATATCAAGCATAACCGCAAGCTACCCGAGGGTGTGGCGGAGCGGCGTCAGGAGATCATGGCAGCCGAGGTGCCGAAGGGCCGCTTCGCCGGACTTGCGGCTACGCCACGGACGTTCGGCAGTCTGATGCTGCGGCGCTTCAACCAGAGCGCCGCAGCTATCACCGTGGACGCCGACATCAAGGGCCGACTACAGGCCGAGTTGCGCGATCCGTATGGCCGGCCGCTACCCGGCTATGAGCTTAATAGCTGCCTCCCGATCACTGGCGACTCATCGTCCCACGTGCTGACCTGGGAGGGTGGCAGAACAACTGCGGACTACCGCTACGACGTGGTCGGCTTGAGAATTGAGGTCGAGGACGGCACGATCTATTCGGTCGAAACCTGAGGCGAAATTGGGGACTGTCACCCATTTCTCCAGAGGCGTACGAGTGGAGCTTACAGAAATGGCAGGAAATGGGTGACTGTCCCCAGTTTCCAATTTCTACCGTGCTGCCGGTTGCCACGAAAGCGCAGCCACTGAATGCTCCTGCTGCCACCGGGCGTGGCCGTCGCTGAAGACGATATTGGCTCCGCCATGGTGGCGAAAAGCAAGTAAGTCAGCTCCGCCGGAAGCATTCCTTCCGCCGGTGGCGTCGAAGGCCAGGGGCGTTTCAGCGGGACTCGGTATCACTACCAGCGACAACATACTCAAGCTACCGTTATAGGCATACCCGTTGTCTTGTTGCGGCGCGCTGGGGCATCGGAAGACCTCGTCGTTCTTGACGTAAGGGTTGACTGCCTCACGCCAGTTCTCCCGCATTGCCCATATCTCGTCGTAGTCCTGAGCATACATTAGCATGGCTGTGCCTATTTGCTTCGTGTTGGATAGGCACGAGGTCTGCCTGGCCTTTTCGCGCGCTCTGGCGAAGACCGGGAATAGAATGGCCGCCAGCATTGGGAAGGTCAGGAGCATGAAGCCTGATACGCAGATGCCGGCGATCGCCAGCTCGCGGCCGTGAAGCCGCCCCTGGCTTGAACTAATCCGCGACATCGCCACAATCCCGAGCACCAACCCTACCAGCGCCGTGACCGGCCCCAGCAGGCCCAATACCAACGAGGCGATGGCCATGCCACTCATACGCGAGGGGTGCTCAATGGGCGGTTGAGCCTTGGGCGGCTGTGGAGGGGGTGGCGGTGGTGGAACCGGCGGCTGCGGGGTCGCTTCGGCCACAGTGGGAAGGTCTGCGCCACATTCCTTGCAGAACTTGGCATCCTCCGGATTCTCTGTACCGCATTTTGGACATAACATTGTCACTGCCTCCTTTTGAGATTGGGGACAGTCACCCATTTCTTGCCATTTCTGCAAGTCCCACTTCCACTCCTTTGCAGAAATGGGTGACTGTCCCCAATTTCCCTCAGTCTTCCGCGTAGAACCAATCTATGTCTATACGCGCCACGTGCAAGCCGTCGCGGGCGTGATAGCTCATGACCACGATGTCTTCAATGAAGGTCACGCTCTGGTAGCCGTAGTCCTCAGTCCGGTCGCCGGCGATGATGCGCTCGTTCTCCCAGGTCTGCCCGCTGTCGAAGGAGAGCACTGACACCAGGGGGTTGCGCCGTCCCTGGCCGTCGCCGATGGAGTTGCGGATCAGCAGCAAGTCCTGGCAACGCTCGCGCGGGATGCGGTGCAAGGTCAGAGCGGTGGCGTTCGGCGGGGCCGTCAGCTCCGGCAGCATCTCCCCATCGTACCAGGTCTCGCCATCGTCGGCGGAATAGGCCCGGCCCATGTAGCCGCTGTAGGTGCGAAACATCATCAGCAGGCGGCCGTCATCCAGCGGTGCCACATGCGGCTCCTGGGCCTCCTCGGGGAACATGTCCACATGATTTTCGCTCATCCACCAGGAATAGCCGAGGTCGTCGGAGTAGAAGGCCGCGGCGACATAGCCGCGATGGTCGTTCGAACTGGGCCAGCGCTTCTTGAACTCGACCGGCGCGATAATACGGCCATCAGGCAGAGGCAACAGCTTGGCATTGTGCAGCAAGCAGTAGCCGGCGTAGGGGGTCATGCAGAACTGCTCGGACCAGGTCTTGGCTTCGTCGCACGAGCGCCGGCAGTAGTTGTGACCCTGGTAGGGCACCGCGCCTGCGTTGTAGATGTACGACATCAGGATATCGCCGTCGGCCAGCCGCAGGAAGGTCGGATGAGCGTAGGCGCCCTGCTGCTGCGGCTTGTGCGGATTGGGGAGGATGGTGAACTCCTCGCCCCAGGTCTTGCCGAGGTCGTGGGACTTGCGCCCGGCGATGCCGTTTTTCGTGTAGCCCAGCAAGAGGTCGCCGTTCTTGAGTTGGATAATGTCACCCGGCATCCCACGCGGCCCGTACTTGCCCTTTTTGACTTTGACCACGAGGCTGTCTGCGAAAAGCATGGTTGGCCCTCCCTGCAATGCTTGGCGCGCTAGCGGTAGTTGGCTGCAATCTACCACGGAAATGCTTCGAGCGCAACTGGCGATAAGCAACGACCTCGGGCTGGAAAGCCCGACCCACGCGTTTTGTGAATTTTGCGAACTGGAGATGAGGTGGCGCGGACCAATGTCTGAGCGGGCAAGCAGGTGTCGCAGCCTACGGGGCGAAATTGAGCGTCAAGCCCGGGCGGCTCGCCGGGTGCGAGTAATCCAACTCAGCACAGTACATCTGTCTGGGGGAGGAGAATCCGCATGATTACCGTGCGCCGGACTGTGTACATGCCTTGGCCGCGTGCCGACCAGCAAGCTGCGGTCGGTGTCACCTGCTATGCCTCGACCGAGAAAGACATCTTCCTGCAGTGCGTGAGTGCCGGCGACGAAGCCTACATCCGCAGATCGGAGAATAATGGACAGACCTGGGAGCGGGTGGAGGACTGGGTCGGCTCGGTGCCTCTGGAGAACGGCAACACGCTCTCCACGTCGCTGCCGGCAGCCTATCTGGACCCGCACACCGGCCGGCTGGTGCGGCTGATGCTGGAGAACATATCCGCTCCCCGGGTGGGTGCTGATGTCTCATGGTTCCCGGCTGCAGCCACGCAGAAGCTGTATCTCCAGTATTCGCAAGACGAGGGCCTGACTTGGTCTGAGCGGGAGCAGCTCGTCATCTGCGGTGACGAGTTCGATGAGACCCACTGGGCGCCTGAAATCTGCTACGGCAAGAACGGCGGAGTCGTGATGGTCGATTCGGCCTTCACCCGCGCCGACGGCACGATCGTGATGCCCTTCACCATGGCGCGGGTCCCTGATGAAGGGGAGGTCCGCTACCAGGGCCATTACCTCTACCTGATTGCCCACGACGAGGAGCACGGTGCCTGGGAGCGGCAGGACGCCTGCCTGCTCGGCCACTGGCGCGAGGACGGCAGCGGCCTTGACTGGGATATCAGCAACTATGTCCGGGTGCCGCAGACCAACTCGATTGACGGCGCCTGCGAGCCGGGGGTTTGTGAGCTGCCCGATGGCCGGATGTTCATGATCATTCGCACCCGCACCTTCCCGGACAGCGCCGTGGAGATGCCCGGCTCCAAGCACTACGCGGTCTCGGAGGACGGCGGCGCGACCTGGACGGAGGGGCAGATACTCCGCTACGACGACCGCGGTGCCGTCTATGCGCCGGCCTCCTTCAGCCGCGTGTTCGTCTCCTCCAAGAACGGCCGGCTGTACCTGATCACCAACATCAACGACGTGCCCTGCTACGGCTGCGACCCGCGCACCAAGCTGCAGATCGCCGAGATTGACATGGATACTCTGCGGGTGATTCGCGACAGCGTTACCATCATTGACGAGCGACAGGAGGGCCAACAGGAGAGCATCCGCTTCTCGAACTTCGCCTGGTACGAGGACCGTCACACGGCGAATATGATCCTGTTTATGACGCCTGCGCCCGGCCCGACCGGCACCTGGGCCGAGGGCAATGTCAAAGACAGCCCTCGCTCCATTGACTGTGGCGTGCCTCCCCACGCGTATCGGTACGAGATTGTCTTGCCAGACTAGAAGCGGTCTCAATACCTGGTTTTCTAGAACTCGCGGGCTGATAAGACGCTGCTGCCCGTACTCAGGGGACAGTCCCGTCATTACGGGGTTTTGAGACAGCTTCTGGCTCAGGGCTGTCCGGGTTGGGCAGCCACGATGAGGAAGTAGGGGAGGTGGATGAAGAGGCCCCAGCGACTCGGCGCGGCTGCTAGCCGGGCGGCGATACTCCGAGCCTGCTCGCGCTGTGGGGCTGTCAGGGGTAGGTCATCTAACAGTCTTACGGCTTCAGGGTCGGCGCTCTGGGGCAGATGTGCCAGTTCCACCCACACCTCCAGACCCGCCGCCTCACAGGCCCGGGGCAGCTTCCGGCCGACCAGGGCATCGGCTCCGGCGCGGAACAGGCCATCTAGCCAGAGCGCCCGCAGGCCCTGGTCCGGATGTTCCATCATGCCCCCGTAGTCCGGCTCAATCGCGACCAGAACCCCATCGGGCACCAAGACGCGGGCCGCCTCGGCGATTGCCGCCTCAAGCTCCGGTACCCACATCAGCACATTCTGGAAGAAGACCAGGTCAAAGCTGTGTGGGACAAACGGGAGCCTGGCGCAGTCAGCACAGACGGGGCTAGTGCCCTCGGGAGCTGCGGCCAGCGCCTCGGCATCCAGGTCGAGGCAGGTCACGCGGCCACGGGCTCGGCGCTGGAGTTCGGGGGTTACTAGACAGTGACCTGCACCCGCGTCGAGGACGCGGTCGCGCAGTCCGATGGCGGCACGACGCAGGGCCCGCGAGCGCGGACCGGCCAGCCAGTCGGCCAAGGTCTGCGACTGGGCCGGTGAGGGCAGGTCCGGGCGGGCAACGCCGGGCGGCTCTGGCAGTTGCCTCACCGCCCGCCACCGGCACACGCGCAGGCGCAGGCACAGCCGGCGCAGGCACAGGCGCAGCCGCCTCCGCCACCGCCGCTACTGCCGGAACTCTCCGCCAACGAGTTCAACACGTCCATGCCGACTGTGTCCACGCCGGCCAGATCAATGCCACCACCCCGCGCCAGACCGAGGCTGACGGGGTCGAGGCTGCCGGCCAGATTGCCGCTGACGTTCTCAGACCAGCCGGCGAAGGAGGCAGCCACATCGCCGAAAGTGGTCCTGCCACCGACAGCCGGTACCTGAGGCGCCGGGGCAGCGGTGCCGCCACCCCACGCGGGCCGGTAGGAATAGCCGCTGCGGTGCCAGGTGTTGAAGTTGTCTGCATAGTCATCGGCCAGCATCAGCCACAGCAGGTTATCGTCAACATACTCGGTGCGCTGCTCAACCTCGCCGATTTCTTTGGCTTCCTGCCAGGCCTTGTTGACGATGGCCAGGTAGTATTCGCGGCTCTGCTCCAGGTCAAAGCCTTTCATACGCTTGGCCGTGTTATTCACGAGGTACTTCATCGCCTCGCGCAGATCAAGTTTCGCTACCGGCACACCCGGCCGCTCGGCCAGGGCATCCAGGAAGCGCTGCTCATAGCCACGGACCACGGTGCCGCGCTCTTTGGCCATCCGCCGCCGGACCTGCGGGCTGGTATTGTACTCCTCTACCAGTTCCACCTGCAGCGGGTCCGTGCTCACCAGCCGCACCAGATTCTTTTTCAGCATCCCAAAGAAGACCATCGCCACTACGCGGGCCAGGGGTTGTTCTAGGATAACCGCAGCCTCGGGCACGGCCAGCCCCCGTTTGATTCCGCCGCCGGGCACTGACTCGATGGCCGGCAGATAGTCGCGGTGTTTCAGGCCGGCGAACTTCTCCGCGGCATACCAGACCGGAATTAGCAGTGGAAGGAAAACCGCCTGCAGCCCCGGGCTGAAACTCCACACGATGGCCAGAGCAATCGCCATCGGGATGAACAGACAGGTGCCGGTGCCGCCGGTGAAGCGGTAGTAGAAGATGCCGAACAGGACCAGAAATGCCACGCCGACAATCGTGCGGACGCCGGGGCTCTCCGTCCACCATTTCCACACCAGGCCCAGCAAGGTCTGGCGCACCACACGGTCCATCTCGCGCTTGGGGAAGGAGAGCCCGACCATGTGCGCCTCGTCCACACGCGTGTCGGTGAATACCCAAGCCACAGCTTTACTGTTGTCCAGGTCCAACTTTTTGTCGAAGGGCTGATTCAACTGGTAGAGAATCTCATCCAGCTCGATGCTATCCGGCAGATAGACAATCACGGCCAGGTCGGTGCTGCCGGTCATGTAATCTCCGTCGAACCAGGTCGGCGTTATGCGCAAGGAGGCATTTTCCGGGTTGGTGGTGTCCTGATAGACCAGGTCCGGCATCGTACACTCGAACTCAAATACACCGGTTTGGCCGGGAGCGATGGCGGGCTCCAGCGGCACCTCGACACCAGGATGCACGTATTCGGAAGGACGAATTGTGCTCAGTTGTTCGCCGTCCAGGTGTGCGGTCATATTCCCGATGTCATAGTCCTTGTGCGGCACGCCGACATCCACAATGTCAATGGGCTTGGCGAAGGAGTTACACAGGAAGGTGATTTTGTATCTCATGGTAACCGAGGCATCCGGGTTGACGGTGACGTGCAACTCCATCTCCGGCACCTCGAAGGAGTAATCCTGAGCCAGCGCCACGCCACACATCAGACAAGCGACTGGCACCATCAGCAGCAATCTGAGTTTCACCGCGTTCCACCGCCTTCTCACAGGCAAAAGGCCTGTGCTACGCGTCTAGTTGGGTGTCATCGCTCCAGCCGCGTGGGTCCTTGGGACAGTCGGCTGCACATATCTCCAAGCCGGGGCAATCGCTACAACGGGTGGGTGCTTGCAGCCGCTCACGGTAGCGGGTGAAGCACTCGTTGCCCCAGATCTGCTCCCAGGCGTCGGTCAGCAGATTACCGGCGCAGATCGGCCCCCCGCGAGGCGGAAATACGCTACCCTCGGCCGCGACGCGGATGGCAATATCGCCGGCGGTACGCGGCCCGGCCCGGACCTGCTCGGCCAGCGATCTGGCATTGTCGAAACGCACCGGCGGGGCCCACAGGTAGCGCGCCATGGTGTCGTCGGCGGCCTCCTCGACTAGCAGGGCCACTTGCGGCAGGGCGCGAGCCGGCAAGGCCCCGGCCGCCTGCGCCTGGCTGTCATCATCGGGACAGGCCAGGGCGAAGAACACGAGATTGGTCACGCCCCTCTCGACCAGCTCGGCGGCGATCTCGTCCACCGCATCGGCGTTGCCGGCGATCAGCGGCACCTGGGCGACGGGACAAAGCTCCAGGGCGCGGCACTGCTCGAAGCCGGCCAGCACCTTCGCGTAATCGCCCGCACCGGCGATCACATCATGCTCCTGTGGGGAGCCGGTTACATAAAGCAGGTCCAGATGGTCGAGGCCGGCCATCGCCGCCGCCTCAATGACCTCTGCGCTCAGCCAGCTTGCCACTGAGCGCAAGCCGGTAAGCATACCGATGTCGCCGGCCGCCTCGACAATGCGAGGCAGTTGCGCGGCCTCGGCCTGAGGGTCCACGGCAATGGTGACATGGGGGACGCCGGCCTGCCACAGCTTGTGCACTATCTGGCGCAGCGTGTCCGGCTCGCCCTGGGTCACATCCGCCTGCAGCGGCGCGGCAAGCTGGCGCTCCCAGGCCGAAAGCCCCACGTCGCCGAGGTTGGCGACCGGGTAGTTATCGCCCGGCATAGTCAGGTCAGCAATCAGTCCGCGCACGCTGGCCAAATCAGCCACGACCTGCTCATCCGCCGCACGCCGGAAAGTGCGTTTCACGTCGCGAGTGATCGCCTCATCGCTGCGGCCCTCCAGAACCCCCTGGGCCATCTGCACACCGACCGGTGAGAGGGCCGCGGCCTGGGCGGCGTTGGCCAGCAGCAGCCCACCGCCGTCGGGGTCCACTCGCAGGTGAAAGCGCGTCGGCCACTCGCCGACGAGTTGCTGGTAGTGGTATATCCCGGCGGTCGGCACCGCCGAGGTCGTCGCCGCCTCTTGCGCTTGTGTCATCGCGGTCCTCCTAAGGCGAATAGTTCATCATTGCGCGACAAATCACAAGCCCTCTGGGTCGCGCATCCATTGGTAGCTATGCAGGTTTGGGGCAGTTCTAGCTCCGAGCTCATGTCTTGCAATTGTTGGTCGTAAAGGAGCGGCCTGTCGCAGGCTGTTTCGCGGTGCGAAACAGACAAGGCTGGCCCAGCCGTTGTCGTTAGCCGTTTGGGTATGGCGAGCTCGCAGGATAGCGTTGTGCGCGGGCCGGCCTCCTTGAGGTTCGACAAGTTCACCGCAACTCGACACGGCCCCTCCAACGGCACGACGCTCGTCACCACACTCTCACCCGGCCGCGGTCTCCGCGACCTCCTGCTCCTGACGCTCCAGGGGGCAGCCGCCGCCACATACGTCAAGCAACTCACATTCCCAACATTCCTCCGGCAGGCCGGCTTGCCTTGGCGCCTGGCGGCGATACCGGAACCTGCGGAAAAGCTCGCTTTCCCAGATCTCCTCCCAGGGGTCGGTGAGAATATTGCCTGCAGGCACGTAGTAAGATTGGCAGGGCAGCACCGCTCCGTTCGGCTCGATGCAGATGGAGTACTCCGCCGCATTGCAGCAGCGTATCCCCAGGCCCATCGCCACCGGCGACATCCGGCAGTAGCGCGTCGGCGTGTACCACAAAAAGCGCATCCCATGCTCGGCGGCCCGCTGTCGCACCTGCAGCAGAATCGGCTGCAATTGACCTTCCGCCAGAGCAGCCGGATGCCGCGCCCCGCAGCCCGAGTAGATCATCCCGTTCATGGCGAAGGTCCGTAGCCCCAGAGCCGCCAGGAAGTCCACGATCTCCAGCGCCTCGTCGGCATTGTCCGCAATCAGCGTGGTATTGGTCAGCACGTGCAGACCGGCCTCCAGAGCTGCCCTGATACCGGCCACGGTCTCATCGAAGGCTGGGGCCCTGACGATACGGTTATGCAGCTCGCGGCGGTGGGAGTTGAGGGTAACCTGCACATGGTCGAGGCCGGCGGCCTGCAGCGCCTGGGCGAAACCGGGCTGGGCGAGGCGCCGGCCATTGGTATTGACGCCGGTGATCTGGCCCAGGTCCTCGGCATACTCCACCAGCTCGACCAGGTGAGGGTGCAACGTCGGCTCCCCGCCGGTGAAAATGATGTAAGGGACGCCGATATCCCAAAGCCTCTGCAGCACCTCTTTCCACTGCTCCAGCGGCAGCGAGGGCATGGTCTTGCGCCCCGGCTCGTTGTAGCAGTGCGAGCAGCGGTTGTTGCAGGCATAGTGCAGGGCCAGATCGGCCTTATAGGGGGCCTGGGCTCTCACCGAAAACGGTGGCGGCTGGGGCAGACCGAGCTCGCAGAGCCGGCAGCCCTCCGCGGGAGCCCTGAGCCTCTCGACCATGCTACGAATGCACCCGAACTGCTGCGCCAGCTCCGCAGCGGCGACCTCGGGGTAATAGACCCGCAGCCGGGCCAGCGCCTGGTGCTGAGGCATCCCATCGAGAGCCAGTTTCGCCATCTCGGCCTGGGTAGGTGAGAGCTGGATCGCCTCGGTCGCGTTGACGAAGAGCAGGCCGGTGCGGTCCGGGTGAATCCGCAGATGCAGCCTGAGGCTGTAGCCCGCGTCTTTCACGCGATAGGTGTACAGGCCGGGCCGGATGTCATCGGCGCGACGGAGCGCCTGGACGTGGTCGCTCAGGCGAGCGAAATCGTCGCGAATGCTGACAGCCAGCCGGTTCAGCAGGCCGGCGGTGAATCTCACCATTTCGGCTCTTCCTCGATCTGGTAGGAGGTGCCGCAGTAGGGACACTCCACGAATATCCCGCCGGCTTTGACCTCGACGCTTTCGGGGTCGAGGGTGGCCCCACAGGCCTTGCACTTCAACTGCTCGGCGTGAAGGTCCCCGGGCAGCTCGATCTGCTGCACCACCGTCGGCTGCGGGGTTTTGATGCGCCCCAGGAAACTGAGCAGGATCGCCGCCCCGATCAGCACCACCCCGGTCACGATCCGCGTCAGCGTATTGCCCTGGGCTGCGGCGATGAGGAATACCACTCCGCCCAGACCCAGCAGGCCCGCTAAGACATAGGATGCTATCTTCACTGGTTAGCGGGCGCAACTGCAACTGCGCCCATACCTCCCTCGCTGGCATTAGCTGCCGTGCAGACCTCTATACCGTAGGCCTTTTCGCCACAACCGCCCCCAATCCCTGCTCAGGCTCACGCCCTGCCGCCCCAACCGCATCTTTCCGGCTTTTGGAGGCGAGCTCAGGCGTTGTGTGACTCGCAGCTATATGCTACCATAGGATCTGGCTGGAAGGCGCTTTCAGCCCCACAAATCATCCATACGCCATGTCCGACTAGCGGAGGTCAATGATGTTGCTGAGTGAGGTATCGCGAATGAGCCGAGGCTTGCTCCCGGCCCCTGTTTGCCTTGCTGTTGTGCTGGCACTTGTCCTACCCGGCGCGGTGGCCGGTGCTGATGCCGGGCTGCTTGACCAATCGCAACTGCCGGCCGACTGGCAGGTCAGTGCGCCGCAGGATGTCGCCGCCGCCGACGTGCTCAATGCAATGGCACCTAATGTGAACGCGCAGCAGTTCCCGATCCAGGCCAGTGCCTTCCAGACCGTACAGGCGGGCGCTCAGTCGTTGACAGCGGTCGCGATGACGCTGCCGACGGCCGCTGATGCCGCTGCCCTATTGGCGGCTATGGCCGGCCAGGCCATCGCCGCCGGCACTACCACACCTGTGCAAGTATCGGCCAATCCGCTGGTGCAAGGCGTGCTGCACGGCAACATCGTGCACCTGGTGGCCGGACCGGCACAGGAGGCCGCCCAGATCATCGGCCTGCTGGGAGCTTCGGCCACCCCCGCCCAACCGACAACGCCGACCACGCCAACTACGCCAACGACGCCGACCACTCCAACAACTCCGACAGGCGGGCTGCTTGACCAATCGCAACTGCCAGCCGACTGGCAGGTCAGTGCGCCGCAGGATGTCGCCGCCGCCGACGTGCTCAATGCAATGGCACCTAATGTGAACGCGCAGCAGTTCCCGATCCAGGCCAGTGCCTTCCAGACCGTACAGGCGGGCGCTCAGTCGTTGACAGCGGTCGCGATGACGCTGCCGACGGCCGCTGATGCCGCTGCCCTATTGGCGGCTATGGCCGGCCAGGCCATCGCCGCCGGCACTACCACACCTGTGCAAGTATCGGCCAATCCGCTGGTGCAAGGCGTGCTGCACGGCAACATCGTGCACCTGGTGGCCGGACCGGCACAGGAGGCCGCCCAGATCATCGGCCTGCTGGGAGCTTCGGCCACCCCCGCCCAACCGACAACGCCGACCACGCCAACTACGCCAACGACGCCCACGACGCCGACTACGCCCTCAACACCGGCGACACCGGTAGTGACGCCGATGCCTCTGGCACCTGCCAGCGTGGTCAAGGAAGCCAGCCTTTGCCTGGGCGTGGATGAGAACAACACCCCGCTAGGCGTCAGCAACACCTTCCCCGCCAACACCGAGAAGGTCGGCCTATTCTTGCGGATCGCCGGCGCGCCGGCCAACACTGAGATCAAGCTGGAATGGTCGCACGAAGGTAAGCTGGCCCGTCGCCATCTGCTGATAGCGACCGGCGACCAGAAGGCAATTACCTACATCTTCCCGGCGCGCGCGGAGTTCCTGCAGCCCGGCACCTACGATGTCGCGATCAAACAGGCGGATCAACTGGTCGGGCGCTTGGTGTTCACGATCCAGTAGCCGACCGCGCGCCGCTGTGGTGCTTTTGCTTGCTCCAACCATACCTCCCGCCTTGCGGCTGGGAGGTTCTTTCTTGCCTAGGAGCGAAACTGCAGGCACCAAGCGCGTGAACTCAAAGGCCACGGCACACAAAGGAGCATGGCAATGAGCACAAAGGCTATTCTCGGCGGCACCCTCATAGACGGCACCGGTGCCAATCCCATCGAGAATGCTAGCATCGTCATTGAAGCAGGCAAGGTGCAGCAGGTCGGCACAGCGGATGAAGTCGAGGTGCCTGAGGAGGCCGAGAAGATTGACGCCACCGGCAAGACCGTAATGCCCGGCGTGATTGACGGCCACCAGCACATCGGCTTCGGCCTAAAACAGCTTACCGCTTTGAGACAGAACCTGGCTCGTGGTCAAACGACCGTTGCCGGCGCGGCTTGCGGCCCCGGAGCCGTTACTTTGCGCGAGGCAATCGCCGCCGGCTCGGTCGGTCATGCCTCGCGCCTCTGGGTCGGCTGCGTAGTTGGGGCCACCGGCGGCCACATGCACCGCGAGGATGATAATGTCGCCGGTGTGGATGCCGACGGGCCGTGGGAGATTCGCAAAGGCGTGCGCCAGATGTGCATGGCCGGCTGCGATTTCATCAAGACCGCCGCCTCGGGCGGCTTCCAGTGGGAGCACGAACGCGTCGAGACCGAGGATTACACCGTCGAAGAGCTACAGGCGCTGGTGGATGAGGCCCACGCTAGAGGTAAGCAGGTCATCGTCCATGCCCATTCGCAGCCTGGAATCAATCATGCGATTCAGGTGGGCGTGGACCAGATCCACCATGGCGCACTGATTGATGAGGAAGGCGTCGAGGGTATCAAGGCAAAAGGTATCGCGTATCTGCCGACACTCTACATCACCAGTAAGGCCTCCTATCAGCGTGAATGGCTGCCGCCGCATATGGTGGAGCGGATGTCCCATGCCCACCCGATCCATCGCGAGGGGGTGCGCAAGGCCCATGAGCTGGGTATCGCGATGGGGATCGGCACCGATGGCGGCCCGGGTGATGCGATGTTTGAGATGATGGAGCTGGTGGCCTGCGGGCTTTCGCCGATGGAGGCGATCGTTGCCGGCACCCGCAACACCGCCCAGGCCTACGGCAAGCTGGAGGAGCTTGGCACCCTCGAGCCGGGCAAGCTGGCCGACCTACTTATCGTCGCCAAGGACCCGCTGGCGGACATCTCGGTTCTCTACGAGCAAGCCAACATCCAGCTAGTGATGAAGGAGGGCGTCGTCGCCAGCACCGACGACGAATTCAGGCAGTACTATCACCCTCGCGGAGAGACTGAGTAGCCCGTTGCGGTTGCTGGCCTCAATTCAGCATTGACAGGTGTGGGTGCCCGGAGGAGGGCGAGTTGTGACCCCCAAAGAGCGAGTGCTCGCGGCGCTGCACGGCCAGATGCCGGACCGCGTTCCCTTCACGTGCTACAGTTGCCTGCTGCCTCGTGGAGAGGCGGAACAGCAACTCCGCAATCAGGGCCTGGCCCTGGTCAGCGACTGCCAGGTCTTCACTACGGAGCGTCCGCACGTCGAGGTCTCCCACCGCAACTACTACGTCAACGGTACCTTGCATGTTCGCGATACCTACCACACGCCGGTCGGGGAAGTCTGGCAAGTCCGGCGCACCGGCGGCGGCTATGACACAACTCGCCTGACCGAATACCTCATCAAGCAGCCGGAGGACTACCAGGTCGTCGAGTTCATGGTTCGCGATGAGGTCTATGCGCCGGATTATGACAGATTTCTGAATGCAGTTGACATCATGGGCGAGGCGGGAGTGGTGCTGGGCGGGTGGTTCCCGCGCACCCCGATGATGGCGATGATGTGGGAGCTGATGAGCCACGAGCAGTTCGCTGTGGACATGCACGAGCGCCCTGACGAGTTCTTCGGCCTCTATGAAACAATCGCGCAGCGCCGCCGCGAGCTGTACGAGATCGCCGCCGCCAGCCCGGCCCTGGTGCTGCACGTTGGTGACAACATCACCGCCGATATGATCGGACCCGAGCGTTTCGAGCAGTACTGCGTGCCCTGTTACGACGAGTTCGCCGCATATCTGCATCCTGTGGGTAAGCTGCTGGCCGTACACATGGACGGGCGCATGCAGGTGCTGACCGAGGCGGTAGCTAAGTCTCAGGTGGACATTATCGAGGCTTTTGCGGCTGTCCCGGACGGCGACCTGGAGCTGGCCGAGGCGCGTCGGGCATGGCCGGAGAAGATCATCTGGACCAACTACCCCTCCCCTGTGCATCTGTGGCCGCCTGAAAAAATCGCCGCCTACACCCGCCGGATGCTGCAGGACATCGCGCCGGGTGCGCGGTTCCTGGTCGGAATCACAGAGAACATCCCCGACCAGGTATGGCAGACGAGCATGGCCACAATCTCACAGGTGCTGGCCGCAGAGGCAGACTTGCCCCTAACCGGTTAGCGACTACCGCGCTGTCTAAGGGTGAAGCCAACTTGACCGGCAAAGAGCGGGCGCTGGCGGCGATCAACCTGGAGCCGACGGACCGCATCCCCCAGACCGAGTATTGCAGCAACTGGGCGCTGATCGAGGCCGTCACCGGCATTGATCCGAGGGACCCGGCGCTCGGCCCAAACGCCTACGGGGAGTTTCACCGTGGCGCCGGCCTGGAGTTCATGTGGTCCACCGCCGGTGAGCCAATCAACCGCAGGGAGCGCGGCCGCACCTCCGACATGGGCCACGCCGAATTCCTCGAAGACGGCTCGGACAAGCGCGAGACCGTCAGCCTACCCTTCAAGACACCGGAAGAGGTGCTGGAGTTCGATGCCGTGGAGGAGTATGGCCTGTACGAAGATGAGGAGGCGCTGGTCGAGTTCTATGAGCAAGCCCACCACAACGGCTGGGACGGCAATGAGGATTACTACAGGCCGATCGGCTACTACTTCACAATGGTATCGGCGTGCATCGAGACCTTCGGCTGGGATATGTTTCTGACTGCCGTCGGCACCGACCCCGATGGTTTCGACAAGGTCCTGCAGAGTATCCTGGAGCTGAATATGCAGCTCTTCGAGGCCCAGGCCAAGACCTCCGCACCTTGCTTCCTTTGCCACGATGATATGGTCTGGAGCGAGGGCGCGATCTTTCACCCCGACTGGTATCGCAAGTATATCTTCCCCAAGTACAAGCAGCTCTGGGCACCGCTCAAGGATGCCGGCAAGAAGCTGCTTTTCTGCTCCGATGGCGACTTCACCGAGTTCGTGGACGACTTCGTTGACTGCGGCGTGGATGGGCTTATCTTTGAGCCGATGACCGATTTCGAGATGGTCTGCGAGAAGTACGGCGACCGCCTCTCGATCTTCGGCGGCAAGGTTGACTGTCGCACTCTCACCTTCGGCACCAAAGAGCAGATCCGGGCCGAGGTCGAGGCCAGCTACGCCATCGGCCGCGACTGTCCCGGCTTCTTCATGGCCGTGGGCAACCACATTCCCTCTAACGTACCGCTCGAAAACGGCCTTTACTACCTGGAGCTGTGCGAGAAGCTGCGGAAGCGGTAGTGCCGCCTAGCCGAGCAGATCGGCAATTCTCACCGGAACTCCGCCACGTTTCACCGACTCATAGCCGGCCAGGGAGATTGCCAGGCTCTTGACCCCCTCCAGGTACGGGACGCTGGTCTGGGTGCTGCCGGCGAGTAGCTGATCGTAGAGCTCGTAAAGCACATACTCGGCCCAGTTCTCTCCGGCCTTCATCTCGCCCTCTTCGTCGCCGACCCAGCTTGCGTTGGGGCCCTCAATGGTCACCAAGAGGCCGTCGGCAACCACCTTGAAGCCCACGTCCCAGGTCGCCTGCGGCACCAGCGAGCAGCTCAGCGTGCCCAGCGCCCCACCCTCGTAGCGCATCAGCAGACCGGTCACATCCGGAATGTCGAATGACTCGGAGTATTTGAGCAGGCCCTCAGGCTCGTAGCCGTCGGGAACCTCGATCCAGTCGCGCACACAGGCGGTCTCACCCGTGACCGTCGCCACCTCACCGGCCAGGAAGCGGCCGAGATCGAGCATGTGAGTGGCCTGCTCGACAAGCTGCCCGCCGCCTTTGTTCATGTAGGGCCACCACGCAGGCGGAGGCAACCCGGGCATGTAGTAATGGGCCTGCACCATAGCGATGGGCCGGTCCGCCAGCAGCTTGCGCACCTGAATCAAGGCCTCGGAGAAGCGGAACATATACCCGACCTGGGTGGCGATGCCGGAGGTCTCCACTGCCTCCTGGACGCCATTGGCCATGTCCATGCTGATTGCGACAGGCTTTTCGACGAAGAAGTGAATACCCCGCTGGGCGGCTTCAACCTCGATGTCACCATGCGCGAATGGTGGGGTGCAGATGACAATCGCGTCCGGCGCCTCGTTGTCGTACAGGTCCATGAAGCTCTCATAGGCGTTGCCACCGTATGCCTCGGCGGCTGCCTGGGCCCGATCCAGGACTACGTCCGCATAGCCGACCATCTCGATGTCATCGCGCTTGGCGGTGTTCTGAAGATGGCGGTTAGCGATACCGCCGGTGCCAACGAATCCAACCTTAAGTGCCATTTTGTTTCACTCCCTCACAATTCTGCAGCGCATCGCTGCGACTTTGATCCGGTCAGTTGCTGCGTAGTTCGCTACGGCGATGCGATTGCCCTGCAGGCTTTTCACTTCAGATTTCAGGCAGGTTGACACGCCGTTGGGTGCGAAAACCAATGGCGACAACACGGGAGCAGGAAGTCCGTCAGGAAATGCTGCGCAGGGAGGATTTCACATGTTTCAGAGAACGCTGCTGCGTGATGAGGATATTCAGCCACTGGCCGACGGCGTCTGCGAAGTGCTGGAAAAAGTCGGGATACTGTGCCAGAACCAGGAACTGCTGAGTGCGCTGGAAGGCGCCGGCGCCAAGGTTGACTACGAGGCCGAGCGGGCCAGGTTCCCGCGTGATATGGTGCTGGAGTTCGTCGCCAAACTCAGGCAAGCCGGTAATCAGGCGCAACAGCCCGAAGCCAGATTTGCCGCCCCACCTCTGCCGACACTCGGTACCCAGATAGCCCAGTTCTATTATGACTGGGAGCAGCAAGCAACTCGCTCCGGCAACCGCGAGGATTTCATCACCCTGATTAAGCTCGCCGATGTACTGCATCCGGAGGTGGATGCCGGCCACGCGCTGCTGCTGACCGATGTGCCGGCGATGCTGGAGCCGCTGGAGGCGGCAATGCTGTTGGCGGAGTATGCCCACCGGCCCGGCCGCACCTTCGCCTGGCATGTGGACCAGGTGGACTATCTGAAGGAGATGGGCGACATCCTCGGCATCGCCGATTGGTTCACCTGGGGCGCGATATGCTTCGCCCACCCGCTGCGCTTCGACAAGGATGTGGCCGACAAGTTCGTGCGGCGCGCCGAGGAGGGCACACCGCTCGGCCTCACCGGTATGCCGATTGCGGGCTTCACCACCCCCGCCACCGTGGAGGGCTTCATCGTCGTAGCCAGCGCCGAGCATGTGGCGGCCTGGCTGACGGCGCGGGCGGTTAACCCCGAAGTACCGCTGGCGGGCTCAATGTGGGCCGGCAGCATGGACATGAGCACCGGCGAGGTGAGCTACTGCGCCTGCGATGCCATGTACTACGGTTTCGCGGCGGTGGAGTTTTTGCGGCGTTGGTGCGGCATGATAGTGCCGGTAGGTGGCGGCGAGTACTGTTCCGCCAAGGTCCCCGGACTGTACGCGGCTCTGGAAAAAGCCTACAAAGCCATGACCATTGCCGCCTTTACCGGCCGGCACCCCGGCATCGGCCAGGGGATGCTGGATGATGGGAAAATCCTCGCGCCCGTCCAGCTTATGCTGGAGAGAGACCTGGGCGCGGGCGCTCACCAGTTCGCGAGGGAAGTTGAGCCGACGGCGGACAATATCGCCATGCCCAGCATCCTCGAGGTTGACCTGGGGCTCAAGCTGGACCACCTCCGCACCGAGCATACGCTGCAGACTTTCCGCAAGGCGCTGTGGCTGCCCGAGTTGATCGAGCGCGCCGGCTTCGCAGGCTTCGAGCAAGAGCAGCGGATGCTCGATAAGGCCCAGGCGCAGGTCAACGAGCTGCTGGGCCAATACCGGAAGCCCGAGGGCCGCGAGCCGCAGCTTGCCGAGATGCGCAAGGTGGTGGAGAAAGCCAGGCAGCAACTGGTGGGGTAAGACCTTCTCGTCACCGGCTTTGGTCTCACATGCGCCGGGACCGCTACTGCAGACCGCCGAAGAGTGACTTAAGCACCTTCGGCCCAATCGGTCGAAGATGTCCTGCCTGGGTGAGAAGGAAGTTGCGTAACATCGCTCAGTCGGCTGGGGCCAGTTTGCCAGCCTGCAAATATTGAACGACCGCCTGGGTGATGCTGAGGTCCAGCAGGCGATACTGGACATGCTCGCCCAGATCCCAGCAGGGTCGCATCAGCGACTCCTCCTCCGCCACTACCACGTACTCCTGCTCCGGCTTCAGGTCACACTGGTCTATCCGCACCAGCTTGTTGGCCGGGTCAATGTGCCAGGCCAGCTTGACGCCCCGCAGCAGCGGCGGCTTCCCATAAAGCATGATCCAGCTCCGCAGGTGCTCGGTAAGCTGTGCGCCGGTCATCGTCAAGGCCACCAGGGCCTGTTGCCTGCCGACGTTCTGGACCACGTCGCAGTGGTAGAGAGGGCCCGCGACTATCGCCGGCGGCTCGCGCCAGGAGTAGCGATAGCTGACATCGGCGCCGCTGTACTGATGGACGGCGTCGAGAGCGATCCGGTCCCAATCGGTGTCGAGGCCGGCCGGCACCTGACACAGCGGCGGCTGCGGCTGCAAGCGCCATTGCGCATCGAAGTGGAGCTTGCGCGGCTGCCGCACCGCACTTTCCCCGCCGATAACCAGCACGTCTGCATGCAGCTCGCCCAGCATACGTGCGGCAATGGCCGGCGGCTGTGCCGGATCGGCGGCGGCCACCACTACCACATAGCGCTGGGGATTCTCCGGGTTGGGATAGATAAAGGCCACACTAGCGCCCGGGCCGCTGAAGCGCAGGTCGCCTACCTGCAGGCCTTCGGTGTCAAAATCCACCGGCAGCCGCTCGGCGATGCGGCTGGCGACCGAATTCGCTCCCGGGCCGCCGATCAGTACCAGATTGCAGTCGGCCACGTCCTGGACGCTAATGTCTTTGTCAGCCTTGACCGGGAATTCACACTCCGAATCCCTGATAAAGTCCATGGCCCGTTGCGATGAGATGCTGGTGCCCTTACTTACCTCTTCAGCCAGTGTCTTGCAGGCTGTCGCAATCTTCCCGCCCGCCTCAGTTCCATACACGATCAACGACTTATCGAACATCCAGTCCCCCAGCGGGCCGGCAAGGTCAGGGCTTTTCAGGATTTCAGCCTGCACCGGCTGGATCTCCAGGCGCAGATTCTCAGAGTAGGGCAGCTTCCGGGATGCGCCGTTGAGCACGATGGTAAGCGCCCGGGCTTTGTCCACCTGGCCGCCGGTGAGGTCCAGCGCCAGTGCGCCGACGTTGTCGGTCGCTATCTCGATGCTGCTGGGGCCGGTGACGCGGGCGGAGAACTTCGCCAGCTTACCGTACTCAATCAGCCGCTCGATACGCCCCCAATAGCCACGTCCGTAGCGGGGTCTGGTGCAGACGAACTGTACGTCCGGCGGGTACTGCACCGCCCGACTGTCCAGCATCTTCTCTACGTGCCTGCGATCACGATACTGAGTCTGCGTAGTATGGGGGCCGGTGCGGTACTGCTGATAGGAGACATTGCCGCCAAGACTGGTCAGTATGCCCACCAGTACGTGCTCATTGCCGATCTCGCAGCGCTCGTCGTGGACGCTGTGATAGGGGCAAAAGTGCACGTGCCGCATATTGGGGGCATCACTGAAAAACTCATAGCCGAAATGAGCGCAGGGCGCTGAGGAGGCAAACAGATGCGGCAGTTGGGTGGCGAAATAGCATGAAGTCCAGGCCCCGCGCGAGAAGCCGGTGACGGAGAGGCGGTCCGGGTCCATGCCGAAGTGCGCCTTGACCTGGTCATAGACCTCCATGAAATCAACGTCGGCCATGCCCCTCAAGCGCTGCACGGGATGGCGTCCCTCGAGGCCGATGGCCACGAGCGGCCACTTCGGCAGCGGCTGGTAGCCGAGCCTCTGCAAGCCGACGACACCATAGTAGTAGTGGCTATAGGTCCCGTGGTAGCCGAAGATGGTGGGCCATTGCTTGGTGCGGTCGAAGCCCTCGGGGAGGTTCACCTCGTACGGCTGCAAAGACCCATCCACGCGCGAGCGGTAGGCGCATAAGAACGGTCCGGATCTACCGGCAAAGTAGTTGCGGTCCTGCTCCAGCGCCGTCAACATGCCGTCAAGCTGCACCGCCCATGCCGTTGCCCGCGGCTCGATCTTGTTGTCCTGCGCCGGGTGCCGCCGCAGCATGTAGAGCAAGAACGCCGCACAATCGCGCTGGAACGGGTAGCTCAGTTCGCGCTCGCCGAGAGCTGCGAAACGCCGCTCAAACTCCTCCATGATCGCCTCGTAGGCGGTCACTAGTGTGGACGCGATCTTAACCGGCTGGCTCTCAAATCGGTATCCTTTTCCCCCGACCGCGAAAGTCCCGGCGACGCGATAGAGGCCGCAGGGCAGGTCGGCCGTATCGAGGGCGAAGGTCGCCGTCAAGGGGCGCTGGCGGCCCAGATAGACCGTTTCGGTCGGCATTTGCGGCATTTCGTCGCCGACAGTCTCCCGGGCCTGCAGACCCACCGTCACCCGCGCGGTTTCATCCGCCGCAAAGGGGGCGAAGTCGAGTTGGCCGCTGACCGGGCGACCGACAGCCGGGGCGAAGGTGTCAAGGTGGCATTCAAACGAGCCCTTCACCGTATCGGCGAAACGAGGCAGTTGCGGATCAATCTGCACCGGCAGCATGAGCACATCGGTCAGCTCGGCCCCACGCCGCAGCTCGAACCTGACGGCTCCCCAGCCCGGCTCGGGCATCTCGACGACGAAGTTGAAGGGCTTCCCGACCTGCGCCGGCGAGAAGTCGAAGCTCACGGCCTCGCCGGCACTCTGGCCCGTCAGGCCGCGTGCAATGATTTCGGTCGGGGGCAGACCGTCTCCCTGCTTTTCCACCGTCACCGCGACCGGGAAAGAGCCGTGATGCGGGGTAATCGGCAGTTGCGGCCTAGTCAGACGATAGGCAGGCGCAGGCGGGGCCTCGGATATGAAATGCAGCCGCCCGCGGATACCATAGGCGCACCAGGCGCTCGCGGTGCGGCTGGCAGTGGTGCGTAAGGCAAACTCCAAGTCCCAAACCTCGCCAACGGCCGGCGGATCTGCCATCAGGCCGGCAATCGGGATAGCGAACTCGCCATGCAGACGCCCGTTTTCCACTACGGTCTGGCCCTGGGGCTGCGCTAATGATTTGTAGTCATCATCGCGGAAGCGAATCTTGAACGTACTCAGGTCGAGCTTGGCCGTGCCGTCGGCGGCGAGCTGAACCCACGGGACATTGATATGGTCGGGGCGGGGATCAATGATCAGGTGCATTCGCCATCCCGACTGCGCGGGTACCTGCAGCTCCGGAGGAACGGGCCCGGCCTCGAAGAACACGTAGATGTTGCTGTCGTCGTATAGAAAGCGGGCCTCCAGGGGCAAAGCTGAAATGCGGTTATGACCGTCGGTGGGGTCAACCCAGGCGCGCTCTAGCGGCGTCTGCTGCCAGGCCGGCTCTGTGGCGATGCCGTCCAACTCCGGCGGCGCCGCGACCCGCAGGCACTCAGCCGCGGGCGAGACGCGGTCAATGACCTCAGGCGCGGGATAGTAGTTCCATCCAGCTTCACCCACCGCTGCCAGAACCGCCAGCAGTACCACCAAACTCACTCTAGCTGCGCTGCTTCGCATGATCCAACTCTCCCATCCATTGGAATACTGTGCGCTTCTTACCATAGAGTGCCGTGATTGTGTGCCGCTATTCCGGCTCGAGTGAGCCGTACAGCTCTTCGTATGTGGAGGTCGCCAGGAAGTACACGCTGTAGGTAATCGTCAGGGCCGCCGGCTCCAGGACCGCCGGGGTCTGGCGGCCGCCGATAAGGTGCAGCGACATGCACGAGTGCGAGGAGTTCTCGTAGCCGAGCCGAGGCAGCCTCTCCACCCCTCCGTCGAAAATGCCCAGCCCGGCATAGGGCAGCGCCTTCAGCGTCGCATCCTGCGAGCATACCACGATCTCCTCTTGCTCGCCACCGACCTTGATCCAGGCCCCGTAACCCCGGTCGAGTTGCGCAAAGGAGCGATGACACTTTACCGCCTGCGGGGCATCCCCCACATCCACGCGCAGGTTGATCCGGTCGCCGGCACTGTTCTCGTAGCGGTCCGACCAGTCATCATTGATGTCCCACCATACGTTGGCATAGCGATATGCCGCACCCTCCGGGACCCGCACTGCCAGTGTCACGTCGTAATGGTCATTGTCGAATAGCAGCGTCTTCTCGAAATAGACCTGGCCCTGCGACTGGTCCCTGCGGTTCTGCAAATAGCCCTTCTGAACCAGCGCGGGCTTGCCGTCTATGGTGGTGGCCTCAGCCGCGACGAAGGTATTCTCCATCGTCAGCAGGCCCTGGATCTCCGCCGAATCGGCCGCCGTGAAGGCGATATTGTCAAAGAACCGGCACATCGGGCCGAAAGCGTACTCGGGCACCCAGTACTGGTCGAGGCGCCTGCCGCTACCGGCCAGCACGCGCACATCAACACCGGCATAGCCGCATTTCTTGGCGAAGCGGATCAGGTATTGGTCATTGGCGAAGAGCCAGTCACCATTGTCCTGTAACTGCAGCCCCGTCTGGGTGTTCGGGGCAGCATACGGTGTGGCGCGAGCTGCGAGACACGAAAGACCTAGCAGCACCACCGTCAGCATGTGTTTCATGTTGGCACTCCTTCCCGAAACAACCACTACTCGGCCCCCCGCGTTAGTCGTAATGGAGGGGCCTGTCGCAGGCTGTTTCGCAGAGCGAAACAGACAAGCCTGGCCCAGCCGTTGACCGTTTGGGTGCGCAGAGCTCGCCAAGCTAGCCTCTTGCTACTGATGGAAGTCCTGCTTATGGTCGGCCTCGAGCAGGACCTGGTCGCCTAGCTTCACGGTGCTGCCCCACACCACCGACATCTTCTCCACCGTATCGTCCTTCGTCCGGATCCACACCAGCCGGGCGTCGGACGCGATGTCGTACATCCCATGCTCTGACCGGGCACCTATGGTCTGCAGCTCGCCCGTGACGTTCAGGAAAAGGTAATCCACGAAACCTTCCGACCTGACGCGAATATGGGCGACCCCCGAGGCGGCAATAACGAACCCGATCCACGGGGTGTCTCGCCCTGGTGTGAGAACCATCGGGTGCAGCCAGCGGCGGTCAGCAGTATATGTGTGGGTGAGCTGCTTGCGGTCATTTTCCCCGCCGGTCTCGAGCTGGTTGTGCGTCGCGATGTTGATGGCGCAGATTGGGTCGCTTGTCTCCGCGGCCGCCAGGCGGATAATCCCTTCGCGCTCAAGGCGAGGCGCTTGTGCGCCGGTCATTAGTTGGGACTGGACTTGCACAGCGCCATCAGCCGGAGCCACCTCGTCCACAATCACGATATAGGACTTGTCCACCATAACGGCATGGCGGACGAAGCGGCTGAGGCCGTCGTAGCACTCTGAGGCATCGCCCGCCGCATAGACGACATCGCCGACTGTCCCGAAGGCCTCCATGCTGCCACCTGCGGCAACCTGGCCTGCGCCATTCACCAGCAAGGTGCTGTGGAGTTCCGTAGGTCCCTTGCCATAGCCGGGATCGGTGAGCAGCCAGTTACCACCTACGTTGAACATGAAGGAGTTTTGGTCCAGTTGGCAGTGGCTGCCGTGATAGCCGGAGCGCATCGCGAAGAGGAAGTCGGATGCGCCGCCCCCGAAGCCGGAGCGCATGATGACCCAGCCGATATCGCGGTAGTGGGCAGCCGGGGCCCAGCGGTCCGGAGCCTGCGGGTCAGTGTCCAGCGGGTGCCACAGGACCGCCAGAGGCGGGGTGTACCCGAAGAGTTCCGTCAGCCCGGTGCTGTGGGCCAGATACCACTGGGCCAGGCCGTCACCGGCCTTGGCGCGCCACGCCGCCATCGAATTGTATGCACACGACGAGTAGGTGGAATCGCAGAAGTTGACACTGGTGGCGGTGCTCGGCTCGAGACAATAGGCCGCGAAACGCAGCGTTTTCTCGATATAGGGATGATCAACCAGCGTGTCGTCTCCGTGCAGCGACAGCGCGCCGGCAAAGGGCATCGTCAGGCTGATGGCATATCCGCCATAGACCAGCCCCTCCACGTACCCGCCGTCACGGTCGCGGGCGTCCAAAAACGCCGCCAGCCGCCGGCGGGCATACTGCACATACTCATCGGCCCGCTCGTCATCGCCCAGCGTGGCCATGCCGGCAATGCCCATCCCGCCCATGACGACGGCAAAGCCGTTGGGCCAGGACATGGTCCGCGCCCAGCCCGCCTCGCCCGCCTGCATCACCGCCGCCGCGCCCTTCTCGAGCAGAGCCTCGGCAATCGTCTGCCGCTCCTGCTCGGAGAGGGCATCGTAGAGGAGGTCATAGGCGAAGGCGACCGCGTGGCAGAAGTGCCCGGTGTCGAGGCAGGCGGGCTGGGAGGGATAGTCCGGGTCGTTCCACCGAGGCCACTCACACAGCGCCAGCGTCCAGGACTTCGCCAGATCGGCATAGCGCTTCTCGCCGCTCAGAAGATACACAGTCGCCAGGGCCTCAATCCGCACCTCGATAGCCCGCGACAGTCCGGTCCAGTAGGGGTAGGCATCCTCGTGACGCGGAGGCAGAGCCGGCGGCATCGTCGTCCTGTAACGGCCCCCATACACCGCTATCTCCTTTTCGTCAAAGCATTTGTCCGCCACGGCCAGGAGCTGAGCGTACAGGTCGGCGAGCTCGGGGTGCTGCCGGCGAAGTTGCTCCGGAGCCATCTTCACCAGCTCCCGCAACCTAGCCAGCTCGGCCCGGCTTACGAACAAGCGGGGGTGAGCAGCAGGCGCGATCTCTGCCGGCGGCAGCTCCGTCTCTGATGTCTCCGCCACAGTAACAGGCGTGACTTCAGCAGCGTCCCAGGCTGCTCTGGACTCGGCATAGATGATCGGTCGCAAGGCATCGGCTGCGGGGGGCGTCCTGATCGGCACACTGACCGCCGTGGGAGTCTGCCAGGCCTTGGCGGGCGCAGTCACCGTGGCGAGCTGCTTCTCGCCCTGGTACCACACCGACCCGAGATGGATAGTCGGCGGCAAGGCGGAGCTGCCCGTGAGCGTAGAACTGACGTGCAGGCCCTCGGCGGGGACCGTTACCGGCCCCAGCACACCAAAGCGCCCATCGCCAAGGTCCAGCGGCCGGCCTGCCGGTGCCTGGCGAGTGGCGGCAGCAATGAGGTCGTACGGCTCGAATTGGGCGGAGGCGTCGTCGAACAGCGCAGTACCGATGCCGGCGAACTCCACCGACATGCGCCAACTGTCGGCCTGCGGGGGAGGTGCGGCGGAAACTGTCAACTTCCGCCACTCGCCCGCCGAATCTCTCAGCCCGCTGCTGTTGTGCAGGCCGATGTAATCGTCGCCTTTGAGAAACAGCAGCCTCAGGTAAGCTCCGGTGTACTGGTCCCGCACCGCCTCGGGCATAGTGACCTTGACGTGCGCCGAAACGGTGACCTGTTGGCACAGCGCAAGCGGCTGGGGGTCGGAATAGTAGTAGCCGGATATCTTGGTGCCCTCGCCCGCGGCGAAGGTAATCTGGGCCGCCTGCTGTCCGGAGCGGGCGTCTTGACTGAGTCTATGAGCGGCGAAGGTAGTGCTGCGGGCGGTCCAGGCGGCCGGCAGCAGTCCCTGCTCACGGCCCCGCGAAGCGTCCTGGACCTGCTCAAAGCCCGGGTTGGTAAGCTCCAAAAGCGTCACCGCCGGTTGCCCTTGCTGGCCCAGGCAGATGGCGCTGAAGCTGAGCAAGATCACGGAAAGCACCGAACAGAATGTGCGCATTGCTCTTCCCTCGTTCAGAAACACCAGGCGCATCATATGCTGGAGACGGACCTGCTACTGATTTCGCCTTCCGCCGGCGCTTCCCTGCCAGAGGGCCAAGCGCACCTGCCAACGTTGAGGCCGCAACTTGCCTCCCGCATGAGTGGAAACGATCCCCCAAGAGGTGTCAGCGCCGACCAGCACGAAATACCTATCCGGTCATCGGCAGTACCTCGCTGGCAAGAGGTTGAGAGATGTGCCATTATGCCTGGTTTGAGGGTCTCTTCTCACGCGGATTATTCTACACCACCGTCATTCTCCTGGTTCTCCACGGCATGGCTGTATTCGCCGAGCCATGCACCCTCTACAAGCCGAAAGACATCGCCAACGCCAGGGAGAACCTCAAGCGCTACGAATGGGCGCGGCGCATCGTCGAGGGCTGGAAGCGGAGTGCCGATTACGCCATGCAGCAGGACCGCGACTTCTTCGTGGACTTAATTCCCGAGCTTACACCCGGTACCCACTACGGCCAGAACTGCCCGGCCTGCGTCGGCGATAAGTCCATGCAAGGCGAGTACGGCTTCTACAGTTGGAGTATCACCGCCCCCGACCAGCTCAAATGCAACCGCTGCGGCACTGTCTTTCCCAATGACGAGTACCCCGAGACCGGGGTGGTGGAGTGCCCGCGGATGGGCCAGACGTTCACCTACTACCAGCCGCCGGCAGAGCGCGCCCTGGGACCGGAGGCGACGCCCGAGCAGCGCCGCGAACATGCCCTACGAGGCCTCAGCCAGCGCCAGCAGATGACCAGTCTCAGCAGCCTGATCCGGCTCCGCAAGGCCCAGTGGGCGTGGGGGCAGGTGTTGCTGCTGGCAAAGCTTTACGCAGTGACCGAGGAGGTTGCATACGCCGAGCGGGCGGCATGGATACTCGACCGCTTCGCCCAGGTGTTCCCCAACTACCTGTATCACTCCTATGACGGCAGCATCGCCGACTGGCCGCCGGCGGAAGTGGCCGCTAACATGGGCGAGCATGGAGGCGGTGGGCGCTTTCCCCCCGACGTGATTCGTCACGCTTACGGCCTCAATCAATATGAGGATTACTCCCAACTGCACAATGGCTTCTGGGGAGCCGGCCGCCTCAGCCCCCACGGCAAGGGCAGCGATTCAGGACCATTGCTCAACATGACAATCGCCTATGACCTGATCCGCGAGGCCCGCTATCCTGACGGCAAGCCGGTGGTCACCCCGGAGATGGATAAGCGGATAGTGGCGGACCTGATCGCCGCCGGATGTACGGACATGGAGCACTGGGATTCGGTCAGCAACAAGGGTGTCGCGACCTTCTCCTTGAGTGCCGCGGTCGGGCTTCTGCTGAAGCAACCCGAGAGGGTCCATCGCGCCCTGGATGGCTTCCATGAGACGTTGGACAGCCGCTATCACTTCGACGGTTTCTATACCGAGTCGCCGGCCTATGCCGCCCACAACTTTTCGAACATGAGAGAGCTGCCTGATTTGCTCTACGGTTACAGCGACCCGCCTGATTACCAGCCGGAGGAGGGCGGCCGCATCGAAGCCTGCAACCCCTTCGCTGAAGGCCGCTTCCACCTGGCGATGCAGTCCATGGTCAGGATGCTGGCTCCGGGCAGGCGGCTGCCGGTCATCGGGGACACGGTCTATAACAGCGGCCTCAGCGCCATCTATGCCGAGGTCCTGGCGGCCCGCTCCGGCGGCCGGTATGCCGGTCTGCTTGAGTCGGTCCAGGACGCCAGTCTGTCGGATCGGGGGTCCGAGTATTCGCTCTGGTACCGCGCCCCTGACCTCCAGGCTGAAAAAGAAGGCGGCCTGCCGCTGCGTAGCGAGTGGTTCCCGGGCTGGCATGTGGCAGTCTTGCGCGGCGGCCGGGATACCAACGATACCGCGCTATACCTCAACGGCAACGAGAATCGCTGGACCACCGGGACCGGGCATCGGCACCTGGATATCCTGAGTATGAGCTACTATGCTCTGGGTGAGGAGCTGGCCTCCGACCGAGGCTATTTCTCCGGCAGCGGTCAGTTGACGCGGGACGGACGCTCCGGCCAACGCTGGACCCGGGATACACTTTCGCATAACCTGGTGGTGGTGGATGAGAAGAGCCAGGCCGCTCGCGACTGTGGCTCGAATCTGGAGCTATTCGGCGTTGCGCCCGGCCTTGAGGTAGTCCAGGCCTGCGGCGTCGAGGCCTATCCCCAGTGCGACCAGTACCGGCGCACCTGCGCGCTGATAAAGACACCCGGGCAGCAGCACTACGTGGTTGATTTCTTCAGGGTCACAGGCGGCGGGTGCCACCAGTACAGCTTCCACTGCAACGGCTCGCTGGTGAGGCACACGCCTGCAGATACGGCGCTGCAGCCGGTGGAGTTGGCCGCGACTTGGAGCACGTGGCTGACCAACCCGCAAGCGCTGGAGCCGGAGGTGCCGCACACCTTCACCTGGCAGTCCGGCAACGTCAGCCTCGATCTGAGGCTGCTCAACACCCACGACAGCGTGCAGCGTGTCATCATCACCGACGCCCCGGGCTGGCGGCGCGCCAGCGGCTCCGACCTGGACAAGCCGCCGATTCAGCAGATACTGGCCGAGAACCGTGCCAGCGGGCCCGAGGCGGCCCTGGCGACTCAGTACGCTGCGGTGATGGTGCCGTACACGACCCCCGATTCGCCGGTGATCGCAGCACGGTTGCTTGCCAACGACCCCGACACCGGCACTCTGGCCGTGGAGGTCACGCTGCAGGACCGCACCGACTATATCATCTCCACCCTGGATCAGGAGCCGCGCCAGTACGGCCCGGTGGCAATGACGGGCCAGTTCGGGTTCGTCTCGGTGAACGGCCACGGTGAGGCAGTGCAGGCATACCTACTCAACGGCTCCAGCCTGGAGTATGGCAAGATGCGGCTGGATCTGGCAAGTCCCAATACTACGGTAAAGGTGCGCGCGACCGCCGACAGGACCTTCGAGCTTGCCGAGCCGCTGCCTGTGACCCTGGCCGCCGGCGGTTCGTATCTGCTGGTCGGGGAAACGCCGCGAACCGGCTTCGAGATAGAGGCGACAACGGCGGACTCAATCACGGTGCGCGATTATCCGGCCATTGCCTGTGACGAGCTGACTATCCTGCACTCGACGTGGCTTGAGTTCAAGCCGTGAGACATTTCCTGGATTGTTTGGAAGGAGCTGGATTTGGGGAACTGAGGCAACGGCCGACGCCACCGCTGCATTTGCTACGCCCCGGCGCCTCTTGCAGCCCCCTCAGGCCGGAGGACAGGTGACCCATGCTGCGCACGGGTGCCCCTGCCTGTCCATGCCGTTGCCACAAGTCGCGACAGGCAAGGATGCCTGTGGTCCAGGAAGAGGTTGTTTATAGGGGCGCATGGCATGCGCCCGATGCCGTTGGAGGGGCGCAATCAGACATTGCTTGAGTTGTTGGGAAGAAGCTGCGCTTCGGGGAACTGGGGCAACGACCTACGCCGCTGGCAAGTGACATGACTACGGAATAATCGTGACCGCGTCGGAGGTCACGTGTTTGCTCCCTCCCGCGATCTTGAGCCCGCCGCAGACCAGGAGTGCGCCGGACGGCAATAGCGTGGCCTTGTGCTCATGAACCGCAGTCGGCAGATGCGGCCCGGGGCGGAAGCAGGCATCCTCAGGGTCAAGAACCTCGCACGATGACACTGTATGTGGCTCACCTTGGCCGTTGAAGCCTCCGCTGATGAGCACCCGTCCGTCGGGGAGCAGAGTTGCGGTGTGGTCCATGCGCGGCTCGGCCATGTCCGGCCCGCCAGTGAAGGTGCCGGTAGCGGGGTCGAACAGCTCCGTGCCGGCAAACTGGCGGCCCGCCGTCGCACTGTAGCCGCCGGTAATGAGGACCCGGCCATCGTCCAGCAAGGTGGCAGTGTGGCGGGAGCGATCCGCCAGCATCCGACCGGCCGTGGCGAAGCGGCCGCTGAGTGGATCATACAGCTCGGCCTCGGCCAATGTGCCTTCGCCCGGGTATTGCATACCGCCGCTGACGAGTACGCGACCGTCATCCAGCAGGCAGGCGGCATGGCCGAAGCGACTGTTTCGCATGTCACCGGTAGGCCGGAAGCTGTGCGTGGTCGGGTCAAACAGATCGCAGCCGGCGAGTGATCTGACGCCGCCGACAAAGCCGCCGCTAATCAGCACGCGTCCGTCGGCAAGCAGAGTAGCCGCGTGCAGCTCCCTGGGCGCCGACATCTTCGCCTCCAGGAATACAAAGCGGCGACCGTCAAACAGCTCAGCGGTACGCGAGGTGGAGTAAGGCCGGATAAAACCGCCGGCGATCAGCACGGTGCCGTCAGGCAGAGCCGTAGCGGTATGGAAGGCGCGGCACCTGTGCTCCGGCGGACCGGGGGAGCACTGATTGGTCGCCGGATTGAAAATCTCGGTGCCGCCGACGAAGCCATCCCCCGGTCCGAGGCCGCCGTATATCAGTATTCGACCGTCGGCCAGCAGCGTGGCGGTATGGGCATAGCGCGGCGCCAACATCTGCGCCTGAGCCCAGACCAATCCGGGGATGGCGATAAGCAAAGCTGCACTGAGACGGCGGTGTATGCGGAGCATGGAATTGTCGGCATTGCGCTGAGAACAAACTGGCAGTATTCGCGGGCTGGGACTGTAGTTCTGCAGATTCTTCTAACGGCTGGGCCGGATGGGGACCCCACCCACGCCTGCGGCGTGGGTACCCCCCATTCGGCCCCCTAGAGGCAAGGTTGTCGGGCTGGGAAGCCCGACCTACGGGCAAGTGATTGCGAGCGCCGACGGCGGCAGCGACCTATTGACATACACAGCCAGCGGCAAGAGCCGGCGGAGCACAAATCCCCGTCCTGAAACCACAAGTTGAGTAATTACGTGCTATCTTCGCTACTCTAGGCGCACATCGGCCCAGGCGGCGTGGTCCGAGTTGATGCCATCACCGGCGTCAGTGCAATACAGTTTGAGCTTGCTTGCGCCGGAAATATCCACCGAGATCACCAACGGCTCTTGACCACCACGCATCACGGGTGAGCTGTAGCGTGTCTCCCACTCACCGTCCTTGCTCACTTGCACCTGGAAGACAACGCTGCCGGCGGTCCCGGCGGTGTCATCCACCCCGATGATAGCCTTCAAGAGCTTGCGGTCGGGCGCTTGGCCGAGATCGTAGATGACCTCGGAATGGGCCGGGCGGTGACCGGCGCTTCCCGTCTCCGGATGGGTGTGGAGGCCCTTCTCGTAAGTGTCGCCGCCCATTTGCAGGAGCCTCCCGAAGTAATCGGTGTCCTTGCGCAGCCCGCCGTGGACGAAGGAGCTGGTTTCCTGCAGGTCGCTGAGATAGACCACATCCTCCGAAATGTCAACCAGCTTGCGGTACGACAGCGAGAAGGAGGTGCTCTGCCGGTCCACCGCCAGGTCGTCCAGAGCGATGGTCACGGTGTGGTGCGCGGGAGCCTCCTGTTCTTCACCGGCTAGCGCGTGGGCCATATCAATGCGAATGGTGACACACTTGGGGTCAGCGGGCGGCAAACTGATTGCGACCAGATCGCGGTTATCATCTATCCTTTTTCCGTCCAGGTTGACGACAATCGAGCTTCTATCTATGCGATTGGCGTCATCCTCGGCCTCGATAACAAGCGTCTTCGGCGGCGGGATTCTGCCCAGCATCAGAGTAGGCTTCAGCTCCAGGGATTCATCATCCAGCAGCACCTTGGTGATCCGGGGCGGCCCGCTGTCGTCCAGCTCCAGCCAGTCGGGCTTGTCAGTCAGCAGCCAGGCTACTTGGTCGGCGTTTTCACTGGCGGGCACCGTCAGGGTCGCCACGCCGGCTTGCGGTTCGAAGGCGGCTGCGGCCTGCTGCCACTTGCCGCCGCCGATCCGCAGCCAGATATCCCCGTTTTCCGCGGGCATGGTGATCGTAGCCGCGCCGGTAGCGGACATGCTGTAGCGCTGGAAGCCGCCATCAGAGCCGGAGGCGTCGCCGGCGGGATTGCGGTCGCGGCGCCATGCCAGCTCGCACGGCACGCTGACGGTCTGGCCCGGTGCGATGGCGTAAATGACGAACCAGTCGCCTGACGCGATACCCTGAGCCGCCAGGTCCACTTCATCGGCGATATCCATCGTCATGCGGTCACTGTGGGTCTTGGCGATGGTGTAGGTTTGGTCCTTCTCGACGAACCAGGCCTTGGCGCCCCACCACCAGGGGCTGTTGATGCCGGCCCAGAGCTCGCGGTTGCTGGTGAGGCGATTGGGCTTCTCGCTGTCCAGCAGCGACACCTGGTACCAGCCCATGGACAGCGGCGCATGCTTCGCCAGGTCCACGCGCACCAGCCCCTCGCCAAGCGCCGTCACCTTCGCGATGTCATAGGCCTCTTTGTGGCCGTTGACCACGTCAATGGATATCGGCTTGCCGGCCAGGCCGAAGTCCAGCGGCCAGGGGCTGTCGGGCCGGACAATCAGCGCGGTTTCCAGACGCGTTCCGGTGAGGTCGCCGACCAGGTCCACGATGGTGCCTGTGAAATCGCCGGATACGGTTGCGGAGAACTTCCCGCACTTGAGACTGCTGCCCCGCACCAGGTGGGCTTCGGTCACCTCGCCGCCGGCATCGCGCCGTACCAGGGCGTAGCGGGCATCGGTTGACAGGCCGTCGTGCAAGCGGACCTCCCCAGGAGCGGGCTGGAAGATGACCGTGTCGGTATGCCCGCCGCCCATCGCCAAGCTCAGCGCCACAACGTCTTGTGGCAACTGCGTGGCCCGCGCCAGCGGCAGCCGCTTGACCGCCGCGATGACTGACGCTTCGCCCTCACGGAACCCTTCCAGGACGTGTAGGTAGAGGCTCTTGAGCGTCTCCTGGTCCTGCCCATTAGGCAGGGCCCGGCTCTCGATCAAAAAGTCCCAGGCATCCCGGAAGGCTAGGTTATCCGTCAGCGTCTCACCATTCGGCAGAGGCTGATTGATGTGGGTGACCCACGGTCCTCGGCCCCGCAGTAGGGTAGTATTGTCGTCCTGTTTGAGGCCGATCAGACGCAGGCGCACCCGGCCCACATCCTCGGGCAGCGGGCGCTTGGGTCTGGTCCCGTCAGCCTTGAAAGGCGCGTAGGCCGCGTAATCGGTCTTCCAGATCACGCCCCACAGCGCGGGCGGCGGCTCAAGCACCTGCAGAGGCCGGACCTGCCGGTACTCCCTGCGGGAAGGCAGGCTGTCGGGCGGCTGATTCCTGAGCTTATCCAGATACACCGCCAGGTCGGGTTCCTCGGAGGCTACGGGCGGCAGGTTTTCTTCCGCCCGCTCGGCCCACGCACTCTGGTACAGAGCGTGGCGCTGGCCGCCCTTCAGGCGCAGGATGTCAACCGCATAGGGCCGGCCATCCGGGCCCTCCACCGCCAGCAAGGCCCGGCGGAACTCGTCCACCTCCACTCCCATGCGCTCGAAGGAGAATAGGTCCCGGGAATCGAGCACCTGGAAGCTCGCGCCCGGCTCATCAGGCACCTCGCCACCCTTGAAGGTGACTAACTCCCCGAAGCCTTCGTTATCCGACCAGCCCAGCCCCGTGCCCAGCTCATTGACCGACGCCGTATTGTGGGCGATGTGGCTGTGGGCCCAGGTCCAGCAGTCGAACTCCATGCCGGAGTAGCGCCGACATTCGAAGGGCTCGTGCGGGTACGGCATCTTCAGGAATGCCTGGATCTCAGGCTTGGACTTATCCAGATATGCCGTGTGCCAATGGGCCGCATACCCGCCCTCGCGCATTACCGGCACTCCGTCCACCCAACACTCGATACCCAGCTTGTCACCGGCCCCGTGCAGCGAGACCCGGTCATAGGTCATGAACACCTCTTGGCGGTGGCCGTGACCGCCGACGCGGAGAATCCCGATGCCGTAGCCCGGCCAGTTCATGCTGGGCCACTTTTCGTTGGCCTTGACCTGCTCGGGGTCGGTGGTAAAGGGCCGGCCGAAGGTGTAGTTATGCTGGTCCCCGAACCCCAGTTGGTTTCCGCGAATCGTGCAGACCTTACGAAGCTCGCTGCTGGCGACGGCGAAGAAGGGCTGCTTTTCCAGGAAATCGGGCGCGAACTCCAGCCAACCGTGCGGATCCGCCATATAGCGGTAGTAACGGTTGAGCATGTCCATGTAGTTGGGCGCGCCCTCACCATTCATCCCGTCGTGATAATGGTGGTTATATAGCACGCACTCCTGGTGGCCGGCGGCGAAGTCGAACAGGTACTCGTTTTCCAACAGGATCCCCAGCATCATCAGGTCGGTATAGGCGCCGTCCTGGTAGTCGGATTGCAGGGGAAAGCTCTCGAACAGCAGGGCCAGCTCCCGCATCAGCTTGGTCATAATCTTGCGGTCGAGGGCTTCCGGATCGCCATATTTCTTCTGCGAGTAATACTTGAAGGTGGGATGGTGGCGGACCCGAGCGAATGGCTCGACCCAGGTCAGCTCATTGCCCTGGAAGACCCAGCCCCGGCTGATGCAGGGACGCCCCCGGTTCCAGGGCGATTTATTGCACGTGTACCCCGCCCGCAGCGGCCGCGGCCAGGCCTCCCACTCGGCGCGGGTCAGCGGCTTGCCGTCCTCGCCGGTCGCCAGCTCGTTGCGGTACGACAGCGGCAGCCCGTAGTAAACCTCCGCCACCCGGTCCAGAAGTGCCGCCAGCTTGTGCACATACAGCGGATTGCCGCTGTCGTAGAAGGCGTTCATCAGGCCGTCGGCGCGGCCTGCGACCCCACCCCAGCGGGCGTGGGCGACCAAGGTCCCCGGGAAGATCTGCCACTTCACGCCCTGCTTGTCGGTGAACTCGTATGCGGGAACTGCCTTGACCGTGCCGTCCAGGTGCACAAACTCGGCGCTGCTGTTGGGGCGCAGTTTATAGTCATCGGGCATATCCTGTTCGCGTTCGTACAGGTCCTGCCCGCAGCAGGCGGTCGTGGCGTGGAAGGGATTGTCGGGGTCCAGTCTCACGCTCGGCAGAAGCCACGAGTCGATCGCCCCGCACAGGGGGCAGTACGAGACCATAGCGCCCTCGGCCCTTTCCCTGCCAGGGTCCCCCTCCAGGACCCGGCCGAAGGGCGAAATATGGTCGGGAATCAGGGCCTCGAGTTGGTCGTCAGGGGTGTCAGCTTTGGCGTAAGTCTGATACGCTTCTTCCGGCTCCAGCGGCTCATGGTCCCGCTCCCACATCGCGATGCGGGTGCGGGTCCAGTCAGCCATGAACTGCTCGGGCGGCGGCATCGCTAGCTGTCGGCCGGGGATCAGCTCCGCAACCTTGGCGGCGCGGTCGGGCGCATGCCACGAGTAGGCCAACTCGGCGGCGCGCACCGTCGAGGCGAGAGCCGTGAGTGCCGCTACCAGCCCCGCCGCCATTATCGGTAGGCATCGCAGGCGCGCCCGTGACGCCAATTCGCCCGGGCTATCAACATGCAGTCGCTGCCTAGCCATCGCCTCCCCTCCCGTACTACTCGTCCGCCAGCTTGGCCGCATGTGCAGTGCTGTCCTTGGGGAGGTTGAGGGTCACGGATACCGGAGCTGCGACCCGGTAGGTGCTGTTGCCGACATACTCAACACTCACCGCATACGGCCAAACGACTTCATCCCCGACCCCGTAGTCGTACACCTCAAACCAGGTACCGTTGGCGAATTCGGCGGCGAGTTTGTCGGCCTTGGCCTCGGGGTAGATTCCCGGATCAATCATAGCGTACTGGGCGCCGCGGACGGTCAGGAGCTTGTACTCGACGCTATGGTCGGCATTGACCAGCCGGGCTCGGTGGTAGTAACGGTAGCCACGGAGCTGGAAAGGTGTGTCGGTGTTGACTGTATAGTCGCCAGTCCCGGTCACCTTGCCCACGCCGATGCGGGAGTCCATATCCAAACTGAGGCGGGCGGCGTTGCCCTCGATTGCGGCGGATACCACCTGATAGGCCAGCCTGCGGACCGAATCGGTGATGAACACATGCGCGCCGATCATGGCATCTGCAGACGGTGGTGGGGGTGAGACGGTGATAGTCTCGGTGTCGCGGTCCACCTGCATGATCTCGGCCCGGTACTCGGGACTGGACAGCTCGATGCCCAGCTCACCTTTGGTGAGACGGGTGCCCCCGACCAGCGACATGGCCACCGGCACACCGTCCTTTTCGGCCCAGAAGCCGAAGCGCCCGGCGAAGTGGAAGCCGCCCGCGGCCTGGCGCTCAACCGTGGCGTCGGCCGAATGGAAGAGCGTATCAGTGCGGTCCGCCAGTTGCACGGTGCAGGCCTGTGCCGAGAAGCCGGCCTCGTCCTCACCGGAAAGCTGCAGCGGTTGCGCCCGGCGAATCAGCGGACCTTGCACGTAAGGCTCAATGAGGCTCAGCAGTTGGGTCCTGAGCGGGGTCTCGCCCTGCTTGTGAAGCATGATCCACTTCATCTCGTAGGGGTCGCCGCCGGCCGGTGAGGTTCCGTCACAGATATTGGCCTCGGTCCCATCAGCCTCCAGGACATTGAGGCGGATATGCAGGCCATGAGCGTCTTTGAGCTCCCAGTCGGCATGCCAGGGGGTGTCACTGCGCCCCTTTTCGACATTGTAGAGGTGGGCGAAGGGGAACATGATGCCACTCCAGCCGTAGCTGCTCTTACTGCAGCCGTGCGCCTTGAGCCAGGTTTCGTCACCGTAGGGGACATCAGGTCCGGCCAGGGTCCCACCTTCCTGCTTGGTGAGGTCTATGCCGCCGGTGGAGAATTCGCCCTCCATGCAGTGGAACGGCCACCAGTGCTCTTCACCGCCCGATATGCGGTAGAAGTCCACGCAGTAGAAATCATCGGGTGAGACATCAACCAGGGCCACGGCGCGACGCTGCCAGTTGTCGGCAGGTAGCTCGATAGTCTGTTCAGTGTCTATTTTCTCCACCTGGTCCTGGGCGCGGGCTTCGGCGACATGGACGGCACCGGCATCAGCAAACAGATGCGCCTGAGCACTCATTGTCTGGTAGGGGAACTGCCGGGCGGCGAAGTGACTCGACCACGCCGGCTCCCAGTAGCCCCAGTTGCGCGGATAGCCCATGTGGTTGAGCAGCCGGGAGCGGTAGGCGTGAAGGCCATAGCTCATGATCTCGTCCTGGCAATGTCCCCGGGCCCGGCCATAGTAGAACCAGAAGGCGCGCTTGTTGTTGCCCTCGCCGCTGCGGAGAATGGCCAGCCGGTAGCCGTCGTGTAGCGAGCTGCCATTATTCCAGTCATCGGGCCACTTGTCAGCCTCCCTCTCGATCTCCTCGCGGGTAAAGGGGAAGTCTGCCGAGGGCTGCCATTTGGCATCGCGAGCCAACGCCCAGGCGAACTTGGGGTCCTTGAATATCTTGTAGGCATGCTCAAAGGCCTGGAAGCCGCCATTCTGGAAAGTGCATCGCTGGCCGATTTGGTATTGCGGCCAGGTGCCGCCGTCGCCGATTTGCGGGAAGTAGCGGTCTATGGTCACAGTGTCCATGGAGAAGTCAAAGATATTGCGGTAGCGGCGATTGACCAGAGAGGGGTATTTCTCCAGCGAATAACGCTGAGGATGGCGCTGGCGCATGCGCTCGATAATCTCGACAATCGGGGCGAGGCCCATCACGTGCATGCCGTTGTAGCCGCCGGTCGATTCGAAGGGCGAGCCGTCACGGAAGAAGGTATTAGGCGCGAAGATGATCATGGGATTGAACTCAAAGACCGCGCCGTAGTAGAGGAAATCCATGAAGTCGGTGCCGCGTTCGTAGTCGAGGATCTCGGCCATGCGCGCGAAGCCCCACTGCGAATATGGCTCATTGGAGGCACAGGAGGCATCCATGCTCCCCTGCATCCAGACGGCAAAGAGGTTCTCCTCGATGAAGCGCCGCACGTCCTGGTGCGTCTTGACATCGAAGCCCTTGCCCTGCAGGAAGGGGATGATCTCCGGGTCCTTCGCGATTGCCGGGAAGATCTTGTCATAGGCCTCGGCATGGGCGATCTGCTGGCCGGGCTGCTCGATCGGGTAAGTGTTGAAGCCGGTCGCGCGCAGGTAAGGACCGTTTTCGAAGCGGTCCTGTCCCAGTCGTTCGACCTGACGCACGGAGTTGCGATGACGGTGGTGGGTCATGGTGGCCAGGTACGAGTACTCGACCGCCAGACGCGAGAGCGCCACCAGCGCCTTGTGAACATACCTGACATCACCGGTGGCCACGTAGCTGTTGGCGCACGAGGGCGCGACTGTCATCATCCGGCGGCAGTAGTACTGGCAGACCTCGGCGATGAAGCCATAGTGGTTGCCGTCCTGGAGGTAGCCGCCGCCGATACCGTCGTCGGAAAAATCGCCACTGGTGAGGTCACCACTGGCGAAGTCGTTGGAGGGATAGACCTCGTCACCCACCGGGCAGCGAATCTTGAAATCCCAGGGCGGCATCGAGGTTTCGAAGTGCCACGGGTAATAGGCCCGCTGCTTGTAGATCGCCTTGCCGTGCACCGGGCACCCCAGCGGCAGGTTGACCCAGTGCCAGCGCGGGATGGTGCTATCGGGCTGCATCTCCCAGATGACATCATCGGGAACCGCCAGCCAGCCGCCGCTGCCCTCGTCGCTTTTGACTTCGGCACCGGTGGGGAATAGCTGTTGCTGCTTGAGTTCCGGCAGCGGCTCGCCCAGCGGCCAGCGCCGAGGCAACTGCGCCCCCTTCAATTCCCGGAACTGCCGCAAATCCTCAAAGGACCAGATCGCGATGGTAATGGTGATATTGTGGTCGGGGTGCGCAAAGACGATGGCCGCTTGCGGGGCGGACTTGAGACTGCGGAAATAGTATTTGCGCAGTTCCTGCTCCGTAGGCAGGGGCGTGCGGTCGAACAGCTCCACGCAATCCGGCACTGTGACCTTGACTTCGGGCGCCTCAGTCGGCACCTTCAGCGCGACCATGAACATGCGCCCCACCCCCACCACATCAGGGGCGTAGGCCACCAGGGGATCAGGCGGATTCTCCTGCGCTCGGCACTGCGCCACTAGCAGTACCAGCAAGACAGCGAAGATCAGCAGTTCCCGGTCCATCCTTACCACCTGCCTCATATTGGCTGGTCGAACCCGAGGTCCTAGTTCGGCCCAAGCGCCCTGCAACCTTCCCGGTCTCTGTCCTCGGTTATTGAGGTGGAGCGCCTAGCGCACAGCTAGCTCGCGCGGAACCTCGGTGAGAGCCTCACAGCCGTCGGCCAGCCTGCTCAATCCGTCCTGCTGTCTCGCGCGTAGTAGGTCGTAGTGGGGATCCGGTAGGTGTCTCCCGGGCCGACCTCGCTGATCCAGTAGAGCCGCCGCCCATCACCGTCCGCGTCTGTGAAGATGTCCTCGAGGCTGCCCTCTACATCCTCCAGCGTGAAGGTCTGGCCTCTGATAGAGCCGATCCTGAATCCCTTCGATTTGTCCTCATTGTAGAGCCAGCGACCCGCATGTCTGCCGCCGTCAATGCGCCCATAGCCGCTCAGGGGCCGGTCCGCCGTGATCGTCTTGGCCGCTTCATCGGCCGCGGCTACCGCCCCCATGCCGATGGTCAGTAGCACATGCCCGAAGTCGAGGGTTGTGGCTTGGTCGGCAACCTCGGCCCGCCTGATGGTGTAGCTGGTCCGCTGCAGTTCGTTGCCCAGAATTGCCACGGTATCCTGGCACGCCTCAGGCGCGGCGAGCGCCGTATCAATAGTGATGGCATTATTCGCCAGATCCACGCTGAGCACTTTGCCCGCCGGCGAGGCGGCCGGATGCAAGGCGAAATCGCCATACTCCAGCAGCGTCCCGTTGATCACTACGACGCGCTTGATGCCCTGGTCGTCCAGGGTCAGCAGGGCAAACTCGGCGGCGACGACCAGCGGCTTGCCCGCCGCCTGCCAGGTGCAGCGCTGCTCGGCTGACAATGAGCTGTGAACGAAGTCGGTGGCACCTGCGCGACGCACAGCCAGGCCGACGGTCTCCGGACTGCCGCCTTCGCCCTGCAGGTGCTCGACCGCGGTGACCTTGGCCTTGCCCGTGTGCGGCTCGACCACGGCTACATAGTTGCGGAAAAGCTCTTCGCCCTGTTGAGCTTGCGCTTCCGGCAGTTGATTATGCCCCAGCGTGTACTGGATCGTGTCGGGATTACCCGGCTGCAGCTCCGGGATCCCGTCGCCCAGGATCACCTCTGCCACGCAGCCGGCAGGCATCGTCACGGTCATGGCTACATCCTCATCCGGCTTGCGCCAGGTAGCCGACCACATCCCCTGCGGCTGCATGCGGCGGATATTGAACAGGTAGTTGAAGCCGCTGCTCCTGATGTCCTGCACTATCGGCTCTTTGCCGCGCAGGTCGCTGGTGATGACGATACTATCAATCTGGATATACGTCTGCCCCACGGCTTTGGCGTTCAGCGCCACCTGGCTGACCGCTTCCGGCAGCTCGTAAATCTCGGAGGCCCAGTAGTTGCCGACTGTGCCGGTCGGTGCGCACAGGAAGGTCTTGGTCACCCCGCCGAGGCTGATGTCAAGCTGATTGGTTCCCTTATTGTAGTCGTAGATGTGCATGAAGACCTTGACCTTGCCGGCCGCAATCTCGGGGGTCTTGATTTTGATCTCCGCGCCCTGACATCGCGTCAAAAAGCCTTTGCCGTACGCGGCCCAGCCGGTTTTCGAGGTCTCCCCGTAGTCCCCTTCGGTAATCAGGCCCTCCGCCTTCAGCAGCGGCAGTGCCAGGCCCGTCTTGCTCATCGCGGCAGGTATCTCGCCGGCATAGGGGATGTCCTCACCTGCGAGCGTGCCTTCCTGCACCGGGCCGGGCTGCCCGCCGCTGACGCTGAAGTCGGAGAAGTGCGCCGGTCCGTGGTAGCTCCAGTGGTGTTCGCTGCCGCCGCGCACGCGGAAGATGTCCAGGAGATAGGAATCCTGCTCGGATATGTCAATCAACGCCGCCGTCCGCCGGTAAAGCGAGGCCATCCCCGTATAAGCGATCTCAGCCGAGGCATCCATCAGTTGCACTTCCGGCGAGGCGGCCAGGGTATTCAGATCTCCCGCGTCCGCCGTCCGGTGCGGCACCTGATCAATCAGCACGCAGTAGTGGCTGATGGTGTTACTGGTCCACAGGCCCCGCTTGGGCGTCCGGAACGGTGTCGGATAGCCCATCTCCGGGAACAGCGGGTAGCCGTAAGCGAACAGTCCCAGCGTCAGTCGGTCGCGGTGGCCGTGGCCGCCGGTGGCAGCGCCGTAGTACATGCTGGCGCCGCGGCGGTGCTCGCCCTTGCCGCTTTCCAGTATTGCCAGCCCGTAGCCGCCGATGTTACGCGTCTTCCAATCCAGGGCCTTGCCCTCTTTCTCGACAACCGCCGCGACCGCTGCTTCGTCAAAATAGTCCTCCCACAAGTTCCTCGAAGTAGCGTTGATCTGGGCCAGCGCCTTGGCGTATTTGGCCTCTCCATAGTGCGTAAACGCCGGTCCCTGCAAGGAGGCATGCCAGGCGACCGCCCCGCTGCCTTGCACGCCTCCGCAATCGCCGATGCACGGGCAGAACTTGCCGGTAACCGCCATCTCCAGGCCGATGTCGGCCATCGCCCTGAGCTTGGGGTTATCCCAGATCTCGATGCCGAGCTTGGGCAGCAGCTCCGCCAGTTGGTAGAACTTGTAGCACCAGCCCGACGAATAGCTGGGCGAGCTTTCGCCGCCCATGCCATCGCGCCAGAAGCCGTTCCAGAGCAGGTCCTCGATCCGGCCCTCGCCGCTCATCAGCCACTCGCGCGCCTGCTCAGTCGTCAGCCCCCTCTCCGGATCGTCATTATCCATCGCCAGCGCCAGATAACACATCGTCCGCTGATGGGCGCCCATGTTGCCGGCGGCGTAGCCGGTGTAGATGTCGTTAGCCATGATCTTGAGCATGTTAAGCTCGATATGATCACGGGGGTTGTCAATCCCCTTCTCCTTCAGGAAGGCCAGCAGTTGCGGGTCCTCGTCGAAGACCGGATAGATCGCGTCATACGCCAGGGCCACGGTGCTGTCATTGCCGGTCGTCCAGATGTAGTCGGATATCCGTCCCCTGACGTTCCAGATGCCCTCGTGATAGCACTGGGTGCCATAGTCGAAGCGCTCGTATTCGCCGGCCAGCTTGCACATCAGGATCGCCGCTTTGTGCCCATAGACCGGGTTGCCGGACAGCAGATAGGCCTCACCCAGACTCCGCATGCCACCCAGAATATCGCGATTCCAGCGCTGCCAGAACATATAGTAGGCCACGAAATAGTAGCGGTTGCCGTCTTTGTCAACCCAGCCGATGCCCTTGTCAATGATCCTGTCGCCTGACTCCGGCTGCCCGTCTTTGCCTGCGGTATTCCAGGGCTCGAAATCGTTTTCGGGGAAGGTCCGGTTGCATACGGGGCAGGTCACCTTGAAGGGCTGCTCGCGGCTCATCTTCCACGGGTAGTGGCCGGCCTTGCGGATGATCTCCTCACCGCAAAAGGGACACCCAACTCCGTGGCAGACATTGATGGCCCTGAGCTGCTGCGGCGGCGGCACCAGGTCCCACAGCTCCTGGTCGGACATATCCATATACCACTCACAGTTGGCTTCGGCGGCGGGCACTTGCGCCTTCGCCCAGTCGTACTTCGCGATCTTCTCCCTCACGCCTGCCATCATCGCGTCATCGTAGTAACTCCGCCCGTCCTTACCATACACCATTGCCACAAACAGCATCAGACAACCAGCCAGTAATGTTGTTCTCATATTTCACCAGTCCCTCGTGCGGCTGTGCCTATACACCACCGTTACTGCGCGAGCTTGCTGCAGAGGTAAGAAGAGGCGAAACGGCGGCCGTGTCCTCTCGACCGCCGCTCGACTCCGCTAGGTGCGCCACCGTCGCTATCCGTCACTCTTCCAGGCCACCGAGGCTCCGCTCTTATTCGCGGATCACCTCGATGGTGTTGAGGATAGGCGCTTGGTCTCGCGACGGGCTCTCAGCCTTGGGCACAAGCTCGATAATGAGTTTATCCTTGGCCTCGACGCCGTCGAACTCCTTTACCACCGTTCTGTTCTGGCCGCCGGCCGCGCCGACCACGTCAAAGTCCTCGGCCACGCGCTTGCCTTGAAGCTTGATGTCAAAGACCCGCTTGCCACGCCGGGTGTTGTCACTGTCGGCGAAGCCCAGGCGCACGGTGTAGCGGGCCGATCCGCCTTCCTCTTCTGCAAGAGGCACTGTGCAGGCGGTCATGCCCGCGCAGCCCGAGGCATAGAGCCACGGCGTGGCCGCATTGACCGCTCCCCAATCTTCCTCCCCGTAGTTGAAGTAGCCGCCTTCGGGCAGGATTTCGGTCTCCATCTCGAAGTTGAGCAGCATCCGCCCACCGGGCCGCGGATAGGCCAGCCACAGCCTCCCCTCTTCATCCTTCCTATCCCCCGGGCCTCCTACATTGATCGCCAGGCGCTGCACCGGCCTCGTCTCGCCCGGGCAACTGTACAGGCCCCACATCTTGTTGGTGTCGCAGGGCTGAAACACGACGGTGCAGGTCAGCGAGTGCAGGCAGGCACAGCCGGAGCTGGCCTCCGGCTCGATCAGCAGGCCATTGGCCGGTATCATATTGATCCAGCAGCCGGGCCGCTGACCGGCGAAGTGCTGGGTGCCGTGGTCAGACACCAGGTCGTAATAGGCCGAAGCCCATGAGCGGAAAAACAGACCGCTAGGACAACCCGAGATACAGCCACAGTGGTGGCCGGGGCGCTCGAACTTCCACTCCACAGTCTCCCCCGTCACCGGGTTAGTGCGCGTCTGCTGTTCGCCCGTCTGCAGGTCGAAGCGCCACGGCTCGGCGTAGAAGGTATCGCCGATGACCAGGGGTCGGATGCGGCAGCCGACGGCCTTCGACCACACCAACGCCCCGTCTGCAGTCGCCAGGGCGGTAGCCCGCCGGCTGGCGTAGTCTCCACCCAAGAATTGCTTCCAGTAGTGTCCGTTACCGAACGAGCCGGAGAAGACCAGAATGCCGTTGTGGCAAATGGAGAATAGAATCCGCCCACCGCAGTCCGTCAGGTCCACCGGCTGCTCCCATGCCACCTCTCCGGTCGCCGCATCCAGGGCTACGACCATTTGCACGTCCGCATCGGCGGCCTTCTCTGCGGCTGAAGGCGCCGCGCTGCCTGTGGACTTTTTCATCAGCTCGGCCATCTGCTCCAGGCCAAGCTGCCGTTGTTCCGCTGTCGCCCTGTTGTCGGCAAAGAAGACCCGCCCATCACCTAGCGCGATCGTGTTGTCGGTGATGCGCTTGCCGTGGTGAATCCACTTCAGCTCCCCGGTCGCGATATTTACGGCGAAGATGGCATCGCTGATCTGGAACTCGGGCGAACTGCTGCCGAACAGCAAGTCGCCCACCACCGCCACATAGGCCCACGTGCGCTCGGTTCCGTCTTCGGCGGCGGGTAGCTCATAGGTGGCTTTGGTCAGACCGGTCGCGGCATCCAGACGCAGGCATTCGGTACCGGTGGCGACAAACAGGCTGTCCTCATTGCAGGCCAGGTTGCTGGCTTGGTGCGAGACGCGGACCCGGTAGGCGCCCGCGATCTCGCGCTCCCAGTACATAAGCCCATTATAGGCGTCGAAGCACATGATCCGGTTGATGCCCTCCAAGAACACACGCCCATTGATTGACAGCGGCGCGGCATTCCGATAGTGGCGGCTGGGGACCTTATTCGGGCCCGGCTCGCCGTACCACAACACCCGCAAGGGCGCTTTGACGAGCCGGTCTTCCGAGGAGGCCGTATTACCCGGGTCGCCGTACTGGTGCGTCCACTTGCCGGCACCTGGCAGCGGCCCGCGGACGAATCTCAGCCACACCCCTTCCGTCGCTGTAGCTTGCACCTGACTGTTGATCCCTGCCGAGGCCATCCAGCTTTCCAGCGCCTCGCCACTCAAGCCTCCAAGCAGCTCCGCCCTGGCGCTCGGCTGGCCGATACACACCACCCCACCGCAAGGCTTGAGCATGCGCATGACTTCCTCGGCTGGAGTGCTCAGCCGACCCGCTAGCAGCGCCTCCTCGGAAACGATCAGGTTGGCGAAGTAGTCCGAGTAAGGGATCGCCGCCAGCGGTCCCTGTTCGACAGTGATCCTGCTGCCATACATGCCGGCAGCGTCGAGCCGTTCCCGCGCGATTGCGACCTTCTTCGCATCCGGCTCGATACCGTAGATCTTCAGGTCGCTGCGTTGCGCCAGTTCGTAGGCCAGGCGTCCGGTACCGCAGCCGAGTACCAGGCAGTAGCCCTGCTTGACAGCGCTTGAGCGAACGATCAGTTGGGCCGCCCGCTGGTAGTACAAGGTCAGGTCATCGGGCGGATATGGGTCCGCGACGGTCTCGACCGCGGGCGAGTTCGGCTTCGGCCCTTTTCCGAAGCACTGCACGGTGCCCTTATCGGTGCTGACCAAGAGCCGTCCCTCGGCAACCGCGAGGCCCTTGGCCTTGCCATCCGTCACGGCGGTCCAGAGCTGCTTGCCCGTATTGCTAGCGAGCGCCAGCACCTGATTGTCGCCGCCGGCCAACAGCACTTCGCCCGCGAGGATCATCGAGTCCAGCCCCTCGGCCTCAAGACGCCACTTGGTGCAGGCCGCGACCGCCGCCTCTGCCGCCTTTTCTTCCTCGGTTAAGGCGGCCAGCTTCTCATCGAAGTTCTCGGTGGTCTTCTTATTGCGCAGCAGTGAGGTGCGCTTGCTCGCCAGTTGTCTGCGATGCGTATTGGCCTGCGGATAGGCGACGCGGTCCAGCGCCTGAATGCCCGTCTTACCCAGCAGGTAGGAGAGCTCCGGCGTGATCACCAGCCGGTGCCCGGGGAACCAGGCGAAGCCGATATTGCCCTTGTCCTGACCATAGCCGACGGTCTGTTGACCGCCGCAGAAGAAGTGCTCGCCGGCCAGCAGGGCATAGGTCCCGCCGACGATGCCGTTACTCCGCCAGCCGAAGCTGCGCTGGTAGTGGAAGCGCCCGTCCTTGCGGTCGAAGCGCGCCGGCAGGGCACGTCCCGAGGGCACAAACAGATAATCCTGCGTCGCCAGCAGATAACCCTGGGGCGTGAAGCCGTTCTGACCCGCTGACAGGTCGCTCATGGTGCCGTTTTTCCAGATCGGCGCCCCGTCCCGGGCATCCACCGCATACAGATAGACGCGCTCGCCGGGGAACATGCCCGCTCCGAAGTACGCCACGCCCTCGTCCACCAGTACGCTGGTGCGGACCGGCCACATGGACATCATCTTCCCGCTGCCCAGCAGTCGTTGCTCCCGCGGCGCCGCCTGGAATTTCCAGATCAGCTTGCCATCCGCAGCATCCAGGCAATAGGCGTAGCCATCATCGGCCCCGAAATAGACCCGCCCTCTAGAGACAGTCGGCGCCAGCCGTACCGGCCCATCGGTGAAGAACTTCCAGCGCAGCTCGCCGCTGACCAAATCCAGGCAGCAGACCTGATTGGCCTCGGTCGAGCCGAAATAGACAGCGCCGTCGCTCGCCGCGATGTGGAAGGCGTCGTCGAACTTCAGCCTGGGCCTTTCCAGGTTGACATCTCCCATGCCCTCGACTGGGACGGTGTGGGGGTCCGGCCATGCCGAATGCGGCGGGGTCGGTGAGGTCCAGGCCCAGTGCTCCTCCAGAGGCAAATCCGGGGCCGTCGCGCAAACTCCGCTGCGCGCATAGTCGTGAAGGTAGGCGGGCCAGTCGTTGCTGCTAGCCGGACCGGTAGCCACGGCATATCCGATCCAGGCAAGGCCCAGACCGACCAACAATGCGACTAACACAGCCCAGCGGCGCACAAACCGGCCAGGCATGCTCATTGCCCCCAACTCCTGTCAACTGTCTCGATTGCTTGGCTTGTCCGCTAGCTCCATCATGGCACTTCGCCGCCAGATGATTGACTCCTGCCGGCCGTCGAACTTTACAAACTCAATTCCACACAGTACCATAGCTTCCAGACAGGACTTCGATACGATCGCTTGCTCAGATCAAGCACCGATGTCAACTCAACCCAGGAGGCAGTCACGATAGTCTTTGCGCGTCCCATCCTATGGTTGCAGGCGCTGCTGGTGGTCGCAGCAGTCTGGTTGGTCGGCTCTGCGCCGGCGGCCCTGGGCTGTCCCTACTGCATCCAGGAGGCCGGCTTCATCGTCCACGAGCCGGATCCCTATCAGCTTGTCGTTTTCGTCCGCGACCGAACGCCGCGCAAGGACGAACTGGCTCAATGGCTAGCTGCGGCCTCCGAGGTCTGGCTGCGGGAATCCAATGTCGAAGCCGAGCTAGTCAATCTGGATCAGCAGCCTCATCACGAAGCCCGGGCTTACTTCGACGAGCTAAATCCCCAGCGCCTGCCTGCCGCTATACTCGTCTCGCCGCGACAGCAGGCCATGTTAGTGCCCGGTCTCAGCGGCAGCGCCCTTTCCCAGGACGCGGTCGGCGAGGCCGTTTCCGCGCTGGTCATGTCGCCGGCACGCGAGGAGATAATCGCGCATATCATCACCGATTGGTGCGTCGTGATTATCGCAGAAGGTGCTGACGCCGCCGAGAATCAACGACTCCAGAGCGAGTGTGCCGCCGCTGCGCAAGACCTGGTCGGCTTCAGGACCGAGATGGGCCACACAATCGAGAAGCCGCCGCATATCATCAGCATCGCGCCCGATGATGCCGACGAGGCGGTTTTGATGTGGAGTCTTGGCCTTACCGAGGGTAACACCGGCAAAGCTCAGGTGGCCGTGGTTTTCGGCATGGTCCGGCGCGTCGGGGCGGTGTTGCCGGCTGCAGAGGTGACCGAGATGAATATGCTGGACCTGTTCCGGCTGCTGGGGCGCAACTGTGCTTGCACCAGCGATCCGACGTGGCTGCTGGGGCCGGCGGCGCCGGTCATCTGGGGTCAGGACCTCGACCTCCGGGTTCGCGACCAGTTCGGCTTCGACCCCAACAGCCCGGCGGTGCTCAATACGCTGGCGGGGGTATGGGTCACTCTCGCCGAGGCCGACGCCGAACCGGCAGCGCAGGCTCTACCTCCGGCCCAGACAGGTTACATGGAGTTCCCGGTGGAGCCGCTGCCGACCACAACCGCGGGGCCCCAGTCAAGCGCGACCGAGCCGACGCCGGCCCAGCGCAGCCGCCGAGCCCTCTGCATAGCCGTCGCAGCCGTCGCCGGCATCGTCATCATCGGCACTGCAATCATTCTCTTGCGCCAGCGCCGAGGGGCCTGAAATGTGGTCATTACGGATGCTGCTCAGAGAGATTACTCACCGCTTTCCCGGCTTTCTCCTCGGCTTGCTAGCTGTGGTCGCCGCAGTCGCCCTCTACGTGGGCCTGGAGACGATGGGGCGCGCTTCGTACACCGAGACCAAACGCCTGATGCGCAACCTCGGCTTCAATCTCCTCATCATCCCCGAGGGCAGCGACATGGCCGATTTCTGGGCGGCCGATTTCGCCGACAGCGACATGCCCGAGGACTATGTCCGACGGCTGGCCCAAACCCCCGGCATGTCTGCGGACCACTATGTGGCCACACTTCAGAAGAAGGTCCTCCACCAAGGCCACGAAATCCTGCTGACCGGGATATTGCCGGAGCGCTCCGCCATAGATGCCGCCAAGAAAACCCCGATGGGCTTCAGCATCGCTCCCGGCGAATGCTACGTCGGGCATGCAATAGCTGAATCTCTAGGTCTGGAGCCTGGGGGAACCATCACGGTCCTCGGCAAGGAGCTGACTGTCGCGCGACGCCTGCTCGAGGACGGCTCCAAGCAGGACATCCGCATCTACGCACACCTTCACGAGGTTCAGGAGCTGCTCGGCATGGAGGGGCGGATCAACGCCATTGAGGCCCTCCACTGTCTCTGCGTGGGCGACGCCTTGCCGGCTCTCAAGCAAGAGATCACCAAGGTTCTGCCCGGCACCCACGTCACCGAGCTGCGTAATATCGCCGCCGCCCGTTCCCAGACGCGAGCGATGGTCGAGCAACATGTTGAGTTCATCGTCGCGACGGTCCTGGTGGTCGCGGCCGCCTGGATCGCTTTCCTGGCGCTGCTGAATGTGCGTGAGAGGCGCCAGGAGATCGGCATCCTGCGTGCCTTGGGCTTCGGCTCGAGCCACATCGCCGCTCTGTTCCTGGGAAGGGCGCTGCTGATGGGGCTGCTCGGGGCGCTTCTCGGTTTCTTTGTGGGTACAGCCGTGGCCATGCACTACGGTGCCGGCATGTTCAAGCTCACTTTCGCCGAGGTCCGCCCGTCGTATGACCTGTTGATCCCGACGCTCCTGGTCGCTCCTCTGATCGCGGCCTTGGCCGGCCTGTTGCCGACCGTCATCGCGATCAGTCAGGACCCGGCCGTGGTGCTCAGAGAGGAATGACAGTGATCCGCCTGGACAATATCACCAAGCGATACCGCGGCCGCAGGGGGGAAGTCATCGCTCTCGACGCTGTCAACCTAGCCGTCCGCGAGGGCGAATTCGTGGCCATCAGAGGCCCCAGCGGCAGTGGCAAGTCCACCTTACTGCTCACCATCGCCGGCATGATCCATCCGACGGCGGGCCGGGCCCTCGTCAGCGGCACCGACATCTATGGCATCTCGGGCCGCCAGCGTGCCCGCTTCCGCGCCGCGAACATCGGCTTCGTGTTTCAGATGTTTCATCTGGTGCCCTATCTCAGCGTCCTGGAGAATGTCGCTCTCCCGACGGTCTTGCTGCCGGGCCGTCTGCGCAGCCACAAGGCCCACGAGCTGCTGGAGCGCTTCGGGATGGCCGAGCGTCTGGACCACAAGCCGGCCGAACTCAGCACCGGCGAGAGGCAACGCACCGCCGTGGCCAGAGCTCTCATCAATCATCCCCGCTTGCTTCTGGCCGACGAGCCTACGGGCAACCTGGATCCGGACAACTCGATCCAGCTCTTCGAGTATCTGGCCGATTTCCACCGCCAGGGCGGCACTGTCGTAGTGGTCACCCACGATCCCCTGGCCGAGAGCTACGCCCAGCGCACGCTGATGCTCTCCGCAGGCCGTCTCTAGCTCGAAGAACTCACAAGACGTAGCTCGGGCCTGCTGCCCGAGGTCGTCGCCGGAGCACAGTGTGTCACCTTGCACTACCCAAAATGCCGGCGATACTACAAGAGCCCGGAGGACCAAGTGCTAACGCTAGTCAACTCGAATCTGAGCAAGCCGCCGATTGCGCCGCTAGGGCTTGAGTACCTCGCCGAGGCCGCCCGCGACCAGGGCTTAGAGGCCGAGATCGTGGACCTCTGCTTCGAGACCGACCCGGCGGCTGCCCTGGCGCGCCGCCTGGCGGACGCGGACCCCGAACTGGTCGCCATCACCTTCCGCAATTCCGACAACTGCATGCTGCTGAGCTCACACTCATTTCTGCCGGAGCTGGCCGACCTCGTCGCTGCAGCTCGAACGGCCACTGCAGCGCCGATCGTGGTAGGCGGCGCCGGCTTCTCGGTGGCTCCGGCGGCGATTATGCAAGCGCTCGGTGTGGAATATGGGGTCCTGGGTGATGGCGAGCAAGCGGTCCCGCTACTACTGCGGGCGCTGCGGGGCGAGTTGCATCTCCAGGAGGTGCCTGGGCTGCTGTGGCGCGAGGCCGAGGCCATCCGCAGCAATCCTCCGGAGTGGCCGGAGATATTCAGTCAGCCGGCTCTGCGCAGAGACAAGATTGACAACCGGCGGTATCTCGAGCGCGGCGGGCAGCTCGGCCTGGAGACCAAGCGAGGTTGTGACCGCAATTGCATCTACTGCGCCGATCCCTTGAGCAAGGGCCGGCGCCGGCGACTACGCTCACCTGCCGCCATCGCTGACGAGGTCGAGAACCTATTGCGCCGGGGCCTGGATGTCTATCACCTCTGCGATAGTGAATTCAACCTGCCCCACGAGCATGCTGTGGCAGTCTGTGATGAGCTAGTTCGGCGCGGCCTAGGCGACCAGATCTCCTGGTACGCCTATCTGACGCCCCACCCCTTCTCAGCCGAGCTGGCCGATCTGATGCAGCGCGCCGGTTGTGCGGGGATAAACTTCGGGGCCGACAGCGGCAATGACCGGATGCTGGCCCGTCTCGGGCGCGACTTTTCCAGCGCTGAGACCCTGCAGACGGTGCGTCTGTGCCATCAGCACGGCCTCGCGGTGATGCTCGATTTGCTCATCGGCGCTCCCGGAGAAACGCGCGAGACCGCCCGCCAGAGCATCGAGTTCGTGAAGGCTGCCGACCCCTCCTGTGCCGGCATCTCGCTGGGCGTCCGCATCTACGCGGGCACCAGGCTCGCACATACCATCACGGCCCAGAGACCGATGAGCGAGAACCCGGCCATCTGCGGACAGGCCACGGACAACCCGGAGATGCTGGCTCCGGTCTTCTATCTCTCCGCGGACCTGGGCGATCCGCAGGAGGCAGCCAGCTTCCTATCCGAGGTCATTGCCGGTGACGCCCGCTTCTTTTTCGGCGGCAGCGGCGACGAGCGCGACTATGATTACGATGACAACCAGGCCCTAGTGGACGCGATCGCTGCCGGCGCGCGGGGAGCCTACTGGGACATTCTCCGCCGTCACCGCACCGGCGCGCTCTAAGCGGGCGGTCTTTCCGGAGCCTCGGCGCTGGCGTTCCCCCCCCTTCACCTGAGCTTCAGCTATTGGAGATTGGGCCTAGATTGTGGTACTATCTGGCACAGAGAGACCGTTCTTAAGGCCTCCCGAGGACACAGCAAGGCCGTCCTGCACAGCGCCCTAGCTGAGGAGGTATGGGTGTGCGGGTAGTCATCCAGAGAGTGCGCAGCGCCGAGGTCGCCATCGCGGGGGCGACTGTCGCCCAGATCGGCCCGGGGCTGCTGGTGCTGGTCGGTTTCACGGACGGCGACGGGCCGCAGCAGTTGCAGTGGATGGCCCGCAAGCTCGCCGGCCTGCGCGTATTCGAGGACGCCGAGGGCAAGATGAATCTGGCGGTGGCGGAGACTGACGGCGCGCTGCTTTTGGTGCCCAACTTCACCCTCTACGCCGACTGCAGCAAGGGCCGGCGGCCGGGCTTCTCCGGGGCTGCCCAGCCGGATGTGGCAAGCCGACTTTTCGACGACTTCTGCGCCCTGATGCAGGGATTCGGGGTGCCGGTTGAGAAGGGGGAGTTTGGAGCCTACATGCAGGTCAACCTGCAGAATGACGGCCCCGTCACTCTAATCATTGACAGTCCTGACCCAGGCAGTTGAGGTAAATGGCGCATTCGGAATCGCAGAGCCAGAGCACACGCCGGCGCCAGGCCGCCGATCACCGCCTCCACGGCGACCTGCTGGCCGAACAGGGCTTCATCGAGGAGGCCATCGGCGAGTACCAGCAATCCGGCAAACTCGATAGTCAGGACCCCGACACTTCGGTGGCGCTGGGGGACGCCTACTTCGCAGCGAATATGCCCCAGCAGGCCTACCGCGCATATAAGAAGGCCCTCAGCATCCATCCGCGGCACGCCGAGGCCCACTTCTGCCTGGCCGAGTTCTGGATCCATATCAGCCGCTTTGCCGCCGCCATCCACGCTCTGGAGAAAGCCGTCAAGTGCGACCCGACCAGGCACTACTACCACTGCCGCCTGGGCGAGCTGTATCTGGCGCGCGGCGATTTTCACCGGGCCCGGCGTCAGTTCGAGCGCGCCATTGAGCTAGCACCCCAAGACGGCTTCTACCACCATAAGCTGGCCGACCTCTACGCCCGCCGCCGTCAGTGGGACGCCGCCGCCGCCGAATACGAAGTCGCCATCGCCTGCGCGCCGGCCGAAGATTTCTACAATGTCCGGCTCAGCATCATCTACGTGCGCCAGCAGTGCTTCGCCAAGGCCCTCCAGCAACTGCGACGCGCCTACAAGATCAACCCTGAGAACGCGGTCTATCTCTATCTGATGGGTGAATTGCTGCTGCTGACCGACAACCCGGCCGCGGCTCTGGCGGCCTATCGCCAGGCCGGGCCCCTGGACGAGTATGACCGCGACTGGGCACGGCGCTGGCATCTGCGTGCCGCCTTGCCCTCGCAGATGGCTCGCGTCGGTTGGGACCAGGAAATATACGAAAGTGAAGGGTAAGCACGGCAGTGGAGCAACAGCCCTGCGGGAAAGCCGCTTTTTGGGAAAAGCCGGTTCCCCGCACCCCTCCGGCAAAAACTTCAGTAACCTGTCAAGCCAATCTGGTGAGAATCCTGCCAATGGCGTGCGCTAGATTATGTTAAGGATTGAGACCGCAACGGTCGGCGCCCTGGCGACGAACTGCTATCTGGTAGGCGCCGATGAGGCCGACTGCATCCTGATGATAGACCCCGGCGGCGAGCCGCAAGCTCTCCTGCAGCAAGCCGCCAGGATCGGTAAGTCCGTCCAGGCCTTACTGCTTACCCACGGCCATGTGGACCATATCGCCGCCGCCGCCGCAATCCAGCGCGCCACTGCAGCTAAGGTCTATGCCCATGCTGCCGACGCCGAGATCATCAATAAGCCTGACCCCTACTGGGCTTCCCTGGTGGGTGGTGCCGAGGGTTGCCGCGTTGATGTGGAACTTGGCGAGGGCGATCAACTGCATTTGGCCGGGCTGGACATCACCGTGATGCACACACCGGGCCATTCGCCCGGTGGGGTATGCTTCGTAACGGCTGATGCGGCATTCTGCGGTGATACGCTGTTTGCCGGCAGCATCGGCCGCACGGACTTGCCGGGTGGCGATGAGCAGGAAATGGTCGCTTCCTTGACGCGTCTCGTCTCATCCCTGGCTGATGACACGCGGCTGTATCCCGGCCACGGTGCGGCCACAACCATGCGCCGCGAGCAGGCCTCCAACCCCTTCCTGCAGACCCTTCCGGGCGTATGACGGGCCATTACCACGATGGGGATCGCGGCTTGACAACACGCGCCCTACGGGGTACCTTGATACTTGTAGCAGCCCAGGGCCGTGATGAATATCAGTTAGGCAGCAGACCGCCACGCGAACCTTTGGCAAAGAAATGCGGGACGACACAGGTATGGCTTCTCGGACTCAAAGACTGGATGCGCTGGATTGGGACTTTGCAGATGCCCCACCTAGTAGCGGTGTTCACGGTATTCACCCCTATCCAGCCAAGTTCATTGCTGACATTCCGCGGCAGGTACTTCATCGATTCCCGCCTGCGGACGGCAGTGTCGTGCTAGATCCCTTTTGTGGCTCCGGCACGACCCTTGTTGAGGCAATCGCACTGGGATTTGATGCGTGTGGCATAGACATACACCCCCTTGCCTGCTTGATTGCAAGGGTCAAGACGTCACAACTGTCGGCATCGCTAGGACGGATGGTTACGGACATAGCCGGTGAGGCACGGAAACAGGTGTCTTCTGGGACGGTATGCGTCCCATCAATCCCTAGACTGGATCACTGGTTCCAGCCGCATGTCCAAGAGGCGCTGGCGGCGTTGACCCATCAGATTAGCGGAGTGCAAGACGTATCGCAGAGGGAAGCTTTGCAGGTCGCCCTGTCCAGCATAATCGTGCGCGTTTCTAATCAGGAAAGTGACACGCGCTATGCAGCCATGGAAAAGAACGTTTCGGCAGATGATGTATTCAGGCTGTTCTCCAGGGCTGCACTCGCACTGGATGGCGCTCTGTGCGAATTCATTGGGGGCTTGCCAGTCACCCCCGGTAAAGCAAGAATCGTGAACCGTGACATTCTGAGTGTTACTCCTGACGAACTCGGAGTGAGAGCGGGCCTCGTGATCACGTCGCCACCATACCCGAATGCCTACGAATACTGGCTATACCACAAGTACCGAATGTATTGGCTGGGCATGGATCCAATAGCCGTGCGGGAACGCGAAATTGGCGCCCGGCCACACTATCACAAGGTCAATGGTCAGGATGAACATGACTTCGAGCGACAGATGGGAGCCGTATTCGGTCTCCTAGCCGAAGTAATGCTGCCGCAGGCGAAGGCCTGCTTCATTGTGGGCCGCTCGATTATCCGGGGGCGTCTCATAGATAACGTCAAGCTGCTCATAGATGCGTCGGCACAGCACGGGTTTGTCTTGTGGGATGCCATAGAACGCCAAATCCCTGCGAGACGCAAGAGCTTTAACCCGGTCAATAGTCGGATAAATCGTGAACATCTCGTAGTGTTCTCTTTGGAGACTCCTACATGCGGCTAGAATTCACGTGGCAAGGATATCGATATCTGCCATATGAACATCTATTCGCTAAGCGCGAGTTGGCTGCCTTGTTTGGGCGCCAAGCTGAACCAGGTAGCGCAGGTATGTGGCTGGAATACCAGGGTGATTGGCAAACGGCGGCCAGCCGAACCACCTACTTTTACCGAGCACTAGCAGAAGATGGCACAGAGGTGACGCCGCTTCAGGCTGTTCTGGAGGCAACAGCCAAGGGTGTGGCTGATGATTGGCCATCGAGAACTATCCCGCCGAAACTTACTCGCCAGAACACCAGGTATTCAGCTCACGGGCTTCACGAATATCGTGGTAAGTTCAATCCCCAGGTAGTGCGCGCGATTGGAAACATTCTCGGCCTAGGGTCTGGTGCGTGGGTGCTGGATCCCTTTTGTGGCAGTGGCACGACACTTCTCGAGGCGGGTCACATAGGTTGGAATGCTGTAGGGGTTGACCTCAACCCGCTGGCTGTGCAGATCGCCGCTGCCAAGATTGCGGCAGTGCACATGTCGATCGACCGCCTGATAGCCGAAATGCATTCGCTATTCCACAGACTGGCCGCAGTTCTGGGCGATACGGCGCTCGAGAAACCACTTTCTGCGAAAGACATCACCAAGATCGCAGGAGATGACTGGCAGCAAACACTGCCGAACTTTGAGTACTTGTCAGCCTGGTTCACTGTTTCAGTCTTAGCGCAGCTTGCGGCCATCAAGCGTGCGGTAGAAAAGATCGGTCGGCAAGATGGGCGGCAAGTATTCCTGACCATTCTGAGCGACATCCTTCGGCAAGTCTCACTTCAGGAGCCTGCGGATCTCCGGATACGTCGGCGCAAATCCAGCCCCGAGAACTTGCCTGTTATTCCTCTATTCATTGAGGCCGTCAGGGATAGAATCGCCTCCATCGAGAGGGCGTGCCAGCATTTGCCGAGCCCGCAGGCCGACCAGTATGTGGCTCTGGCTGACTCTCGCCGGTGTGAGGATGCCATAAGAAGTCTTATGCAGTCTCCGCATCGGCTATTCGATGCGGCTATGACCAGTCCTCCGTACGCAACAGCGCTGCCCTACATCGACACGCAACGTCTGAGTCTTGCGTTTCTCGGCCTGGTAAACGCCAAGGAACTTCGACGCTTGGAGAGAGCCCTTATCGGTACCCGCGAGATAACCAATGGTGATCGTTGTCAACTTGAGAGTGCTCTCGCACACAACGCGCTCGGCCTGCCAAGAGGATGCTTGGCGTTGTGCAGGCGGCTCCGGCGCTGTATCGATGGTGACGTAGACGGGTTTCGCCGTCAGAACCGCCCCGCTCTGATCTACCGCTATCTCGCAGAGATGCAACAGACGTTCGAGCAGATGCGTCGCCTCCTCAAGAAAGGGGCGCCCTTCGCGTTGCTTGTCGGGCGCAACCAGACCACCCTAGGCGGGCGGGAAATCGTCATTGACACGCCCTGCCTGCTTTGCGAGCTGGCAGAGCACAACGGATTCGACCTGCAAGAGACCGTTGAATTGGACACCTATAGCCGCTTTGACGTGCACAGCGCCAATTCGATACGGTCTGAAGCCCTCATCATTCTGAGAAGGCGGTGAGCGGTGCGCATCGAGGTGATTCCCCAAGCCCACGTAGGAGGCGTACCCGCTGTGCGGGTCGGTGACGTGCTGAACAGGAGCATTGCCGATGAGGCGGCCCGGCAATTTGAATTTGGTGTCGCCTACATGAGGCTCTCCGGGTGGAGCCGCATTGCGGCGTCCGTAGGAACACTGCTGAACCGAGGTGGCACTGTGTCAGGCGCGGTCGGAGTAGATGGTGGCGTTACGTCCATCGAAGCGCTTCGCGCTTTGCGCGAAGTGTCAGGCGACAGTACCGTGTTTTACACAGTATCATCGCTTATCTACCACCCCAAGCTCTATCTCATATCTGGTCATTCGCAGGCCATTGCCATTGTTGGCAGTGCGAACTTGACACGTGATGGGCTCTTTCGGAATATCGAATTGGCTACAGCAGTTCACCTCGACTTTGAGATCGACGCAGACTTCTTGGTGCATCAGCGCTATCGCGAATTCATCAGACAACTACTCAATACGGCACACCCTAACGTCCAACCGGTAACTGAAAGCACTCTGCATCAGTTAGTCGAGGCTGGCATACTGCGAACTGAAGCTGCTTGGCAGGAGTATGAAGCGCAGACGGATTCACCAGGGGCCGAATCCCCCAATTACTCTGTGACACCCCTGGCGACCATCTTCCCGGCCCTGGCAGTTCCGGTAGCCCCTGCGCCGGCTCCTGGGTCGAGCCACTCACCTGCATCACGGCCAAGCATTGTTGTTCCTCCTCAGGTCAGTGCGACGGCGGACACTTTCATCATGGTATTGTCGCCCTTCGACTCGAGTCACCGGACTGGCACTCCAGGTACTCCCGAGGTATTGATCCCCCATGATGCAACCAACTTCTTTCCGGCAATCCTCCTGCGCGGCCGTCAGCATCCAGACGAGTTCTTTGACGTCGTTCTCAACACGCCCAGCGAGCGGGAACGTCACAACTACCGAATATGGTACTACGAACAACGCGGTGAGTATCGTCTTCGGATGGATAACCAGACAATCGACCTTATGGCACCTGATGGCGGGGACCTCCTAATCATCAGCAGATTACCCCAGGGAAGTGACCCCCTCTACGAGGTGACAATACTGCCCCAATCGGATCCTACTTATCCAGCCTTTGAGGATCTTTGCAGCCGGGTAGCGCAGGGCAAGAGATGGGGGCTGCTGTGATGGGCCGTCGACGGTGGAGGCCGCGAGCAGGCCTCCAACCCCTTCCTGCAGACCCTTCCTAAGGCCGGAGACAAGCCCTGAAGCTGCTAGATTTGCCCAAGGCTGCCTCGCATCGGCCCTTGCCGTTCGTGATGGGGATATAGAAAATGGGACGCCCGCGCGGGCGTCCCAGTGATCTATCTATGTTGAGTTGACGGGCCAGCTAGAAGCCGGTCTGGAAGTTCACACCCAGGCCGAGGTCGCCGTCAATCGAGCCGATCTCCAGAGAAAGCTTATCGGACCACGAATACAACAGCGCGGCGTTGAAGTCGTCGGCGTCGTATTCCAGCTTCACCAGGCCGCTCTCGAAGGGAACAAACTCAATGCCCCCGAATACCCCGTCCATCGTGCCGGTATTGGCGTCGCTGTCGGCATAGCCGATGCTGGCACGCAAACTGGACACTTGCGCCTCCTCAGCAATCTCCAGATCCTGGGTCACCACCAGGTAGTAAGTGCGGTTGACCTCATTGCCGATGTCCCAGACACCGACAGCCACCTCGGGAGCTTCCGGATTCTCGGTCCAGCGCCCCAGGTCCAAGTTGTACTTGGCATTGGCGACGACTTCTGCATCGCCACCGGTCAGGTCCTTGCCCAGTCGGGCTGCGCCGATCTCCAGATTACCTGTGATACCGACATTCACACTCCAGACGTCGCCTGCATCAGGATCAACATCAATCCAGTGGTAGCTGCCGATCATGCCCTGCGGCACGCAGGTCTTGGCCGTCGGGGTCAGGACCATACCAGTTGAGCCGATCCAGGAATTGGTGACACTGGTGTCTGCTGTCTCCATCTCCCAGATCGAGAGGTACGGATCGGCCACCACCGTCGCGCTCGCCAAAGCCAAAACGAGAATTGCGGCTACAAACACAAGCCAGGTTCGCAAGCGGCTCACCTCCTAAGTAGTTACGCCCGCTCCATCGCTGTCCAATGCCACAAGTATATGAAATGGGCTGACAAAAGTCAAACCCTATCTCGGCCCCCCGAATCGGGCCCGGTCACCTATTGCTGCCATTGCTCCGAGTCCTTTTCAAATTGGGGACAGTCACCTATTTCCCTCGTAAAGAGATAGCAGTGGAGACTGTGGAAATTGGGAAATAGGTGACTGTCCCCAATTTATGCGGCTCATGGCAACTTCAGCCTTTCCCTGACGATCCCCCCGCGGGGGTGGGAGGCGGTGATGGTGATCTCATCGCCCGGCGAGGCGCCGACGAACCACTCCATCTGCTGGCCTCCACCACCACCGCCCAGAGCCGCAAATTCATAGACCCGCGGGCGTGAGAATATCTTGGCCGCCTCCACCTTCTCCAGCTTCACCGCCACCGGCTCGGCGCTTCGGCTACCGATGCCGGTTGACATGACGTTGGTGGCGAAGCGGCCGGTATTGGCGACATCGGCGCGGAGGCGATAGACGCCCTCACCGACGCCGGCGACCTCCACATTCGACAGGCAGAGCTGCGGATGCCAGGAGGCGTGCTCCAGCAGGAACTTGGTGGTGTTGGCGGAGATTTCAGCCATGTGCGGCGGATACGGGTAGTGCGTAGCCGCGATGCTCATGCCGCCGACTTGCACCTTACCGAGCTGCGGATGCTCGCAGTCCTGCCAGGGCACGAATACGTCGCGGCCTTCGCTCTCGTCGGCGAACTCCATGAGCCGGCGCATGAAATCGCGCTGGCGGGTCTCCTCGTCGGCGTTAAAAAAGGTTTGAATGTCAATACCCGAGCTGCTGTAGCCGTTGCCCAGCTCGATGACATACCAGGAAATGCCCAGTTCGAAGTAGGCAAAGTCGCCGGAGTTGCCGCGCAGGGTGATCGGCGCCCGCCAGGGATCGCGGTAATCGCGCACATTCATCAGCCCAAAGCCGGTCAGCTTCTCGCCGATCTTGCCGATCTCGATAATCAACCCCAGGTCGGCCTGATTCATGTCATTGTCGGGCGTGCTGGAGGGCCGCAGCACCGCCTGCGAGCCGCAGTGGAAGTCTATGCCGGCGAAGACGTTCTTGTGCTCCAGCAGGAAGCTGCCGACGGCTTTGATCTCCGGCTGGGCGAAGGGATGGTCGGCGGCGTCGGTGTTGAAGTCCCAGTTGGCCGGGTAGTTGCGGTTGAAGTCATAGCCCTTGACGGCTGAGACCAGCGGCCCGCCGTCGTAGTCGCGGACCGTGCCTTCCTGGTACTGCTGATAGAACGGCCCCTCATCACCCGGACGTCGCGGCACCATAATCCGCGGGTCTTCGGGGTCCTCGGTGAAGGGCCCGGCCGAGTCCTCCCAGCGCATGTTGAGAATCAGGCCGTCACCGTTGATATCTTCCGGAACCAACCCGTTGCGCTTCTCCAGAATCTCGTTGCGGCTGCGAATCGTCCCGCCGGTGGTCATGGCGTACTCGACCCCGTCGGGGTTGGCCCTCGGCACCACGTAGAACGTCATTTCCTGCAGCATCTTTCCGGCCTCACCAGCGGTCAGCAGCGTATGGATCAGCCGCAGGGCCGCGGTGGTACCGGCCATCTCCTGGGCGTGGACACTGGCCTGGACGTAGTATGCCGGCTTATCCTCCGGCGCTCCGGTAGCCGGGTCGGTAAGGGTGGCGATCCAGACCTGACGGCCTTCGGGCGTCTCGACCAGGCTGGCGAGCTTGCAGAGATCCCCGGCCGCGGCCTGGCATCCCTTGAGGAACTCCACCATCTCATCGTAGCGATAGAAGCTGTCGAACTTGACATCAGGCACCGAACTCATGGCATTCTCCTTGCTATTGTCTGTACTCCACTGTAGTCACTGCTACTGCTAAGGCCGCGACTTTATATCCGGCAACGGCCATGCCGCTATACTCCCAGCTTTTCCAGCCCGGCGTTGAGGTTGGCCGCCCGCTTTTCAACCGAGCGCTGGGGGTGGACGCAGATTTGGGGCAGGCCCGCGAAGTGCTCCCGCACCACCTGCAGGAATTCGCCCACACTCATCACCGTGCTTTCTTCCATCTGCAGGTGCGCCAACACGCGCCGGTCGAGATCGTCGTTGTAATCCTGCTTGGACGGCGGCGGATCGAGCTGGGACACCACATCATCACAGCGGCCCTCGACCAGGTGGATGCAGGGCTCGCAGATGAAGTCGGCGCCGACGATGAACTCCACCTCGGTGTCGAGGTCATTGAGCACGATCGCGGCGCAGGTGTGGACGGCATGGCCGTAGGGATGGGGCTTGAACTCCGCGCCTGCGCCGTAGGCGGTGATGATGTCGAGCAGATGATGCGGCCGCAGCCTCATGGTCTCCATACATACCCCTTTCTTGCCTCCGAGCCAGTCACGGCATTGCCCGCGTTCATCACCGATTCGCCCACATATTCCGGTATCACATCGTTGTTGACCGTGGCAAGCCGGCGTGTTATACTGCGTATGGGTCGGGGCGTGGCGCAGCTTGGCTAGCGCGTACGGTTCGGGTCCGTAAGGTCGCCGGTTCGAATCCGGCCGCCCCGACCATATCTCAACGAAACTCCGGCACCAAGCAGGCCGGAGTTTTTGGGTGTGGCTCTGCTAGCTGGCGGTTGCGACTAGCCGACGGCCTCCCCCTCTTCCATCGCCTTCAGTTCCTCGGTGAACTTATCCGCGATGCTGGCAACGAAGTTGATGTGCATCTCCAGCGATTGCGCGTCGAGAGTGCGCACATAAACCTCAGATTGGCAGTCCAGATCACCGTTCTCCACATCCAGGCACAGCTTGACCACCGGATAATCGTTGTTGATCTTCATTGCCCGGGCCAGCACTTCCGGACTGAACTCGTGCCCGTCCTCGTAGTCCAGGAGCGTCGTGAAGATCAGCACGAAATTCTTCTTCTCATTGTTGTAGGTGATGAATACGTCGAGCGTTTCCTCATTATCGCGCTCGAACGGGGCCAGGTAGCTGTACTCATCAATGACCTTATACTTCAGGTCCGTATCCCGCATCAAGCCGGCCAGGGTGTCATCCGGCTCGGCTGTGACCGGCGTACCCACACACCAAACAAGCACGCTCACCGCAATTATGGTGACGAAGAGCGCCCGGTCCGGCCCCATCAGATGTCTGTTCATCGCTAATCTACCTCCTGAGTTGATTGTTTTGCCGCACGCTTGTTTGCCACCATACGGCTGTGGGCGTAGCCCATCAGTATGGCCTTCTCCGCCGCGCTGCAGAATCCTGCCTGCGCTGCGCTTGCCTACATCTGCAATTCAATCATTTACCATAATCGCCCGATTGGCCGCGGCCATGTCTTTGAGCAGTTGAAGCAGCCCGGGGGCTGCGGCCCATTCCGCCAGCCGGTTCAGCGCCCGCATCCGCACCGCCTCCGGGCCCTCCTGCTGGCCTGAGCCTACCAGACTGGCAAACTCCTCACTGAGCCGGTCGCGCTGCTGGAAGTAAGTGTCCGTATCCATCTTCCGCACCCGGTCGAAGAAGGCCTCCAGCTTCTCCCGCATGACTGCCTCCAGCTCCAGTCCCATGTCCTCGAAGGCCTCTGATATTGCCGCCAGGGCCTCGGATTTGAAGCCTTCCCACTCAGCCGGCGGTTGGGCGCGCGCCTCGCCAAGATTATGGGCAATCTCGCGGGCGACGTTCTGGACCGGTGATCCGCCCAAGCGGCTTATCTGCTGCTCGGTGAGCACACCCAGCAGGGCCTTGCCGATCTCGTCAGCCGCCTCGGCCTTGCGCCGCTCCAGCGCGTCATCATCGTCATCTTCCTGGCCGAGAGTGCCTCGGGCCCGGGCCAACTCGATCCACACCGCTTCCGGAACCGGCCCGCCGCGCACCAGCGCCTCACGCACCTGCCCCAATGCCGCCCGCACTGCCGCCGAGCTTTCCTGCTCCCGGAGGCTCTGCATCTTTTCGCAAGCCGGCTCGATAGCCGCTGCCGCTCGCGCCGCTTGCTCCGAGGTCAGACCTATCTCATTGCACTGGTTCAGGATCTCGATCTCCTGCCAGATTAGGTAGATGTGCGGCAATTCTCCTCCGCCCTCATCGCCCTGCGCCACAACGCCCACGCCGCCTGCCAGCAGCGCCAAGCTCGCCCAAAGTGTAACCGACACAAGGATTGCTCTTCGCATCACGCCACACCCTCTCATCGCACCGACTTTGTTCAGCCCGTTTCCTAGTATATTCCTCCATGCCATGCAAAATCCTGCCAGATTCTTAGCAGGTCTCAGGAGGATATATCGCCACTCGTGGCTAAACTACCCAGTGTCACAGCCGGGCAATCCCGGACTGCTTCAGCTTGACGGCTGTCGCGAGGCAGTCCCAAGCGATGGAGTATGCTATCATGCCACAGCCGATCCGCATCGCAGCGCTGGCCTCCGGCGGAGGCACCAATCTACAGGCGATCATTGACGCCTGTGAGGCCGGGAAGATTGCCGGCGAGCTTGTGGTGGTGATGAGTGACAATCCCGCCGCCGGAGCCCTGCAACGCGCGCGCAATCACAACCTTGAGGCCATCCACGTGCCGGTGCCTAGAACCGGCACCCCCGAATGGGAGCAGGCCGACCGCCGCCTTACCGAGATCTTCACCGAGCGCGACATTGACCTGGTGGTGATGGCCGGCTACATGCGCAAGATCGGCCCGGCGCTGATTGGCGCCTTCCCCGACCGCATTATGAACATCCATCCCGGCCTGCTGCCGGCTTTCCCCGGGGTGGAGGTGCAGTGGGATGCTGTAGAGTACGGGGTGAAACTGGCCGGGCCGACGGTACATTTCGCCGACGAGCACTTCGATCATGGCCCGGTAATCATCCAGGCCGTGGTGCCGGTCTTGCCCGACGACAGCGGCCAGGACCTGGCCGATCGGATACTCAAGCAGGAGCATCGCATCTACCCGCAGGCGATTCAGTGGTTCGCCGAGGGCCGTCTGCGGGTTGAGGACCGCATCGTCAAGCTGCTCGACCCGCCCGCTGCCGACGATACCCAAGCCCTCATCAACCCGCCACTGGACGGGGATTTCTGATACGGAGGCGCAACTCACAGGAAACGGCAGAGGAAACTGCCCAGCCGTTGCTCGCGTGGGTCGGGCTCTCCAGCCCGACAGTCGTTGCCGTTCTGCGACACATGCCGTACCCGCGCCAAAGGCGTGGGTGCGTCCAAAGTTGTTCAGCCCAAGCTGTCGCAATAGCAGACAAATGTAAGGAGGCACGTACATGTTAATTGACGCACACGCACATTGTCGCGGGCCCTTGGAGGATAAAAAGGACCCGTGGGAACAGGACCGGCTTTTCGTCGAGGCCATGGATGCCGTCGGCATCGACATCGCCGTCGTCTCCAACCTCGGCACACCCCGCCCGGCAACCATCGAGGGCTTCCAGAAGTGCAACCGGAACATGCTGGCGGCGCTCAAGGAGTTCCGCGGGCGGCTTTGGGGTTATGCCTACGTCAATCCCGGTTACTCGAAAGAGGCCATCGCCGACGTCGAGCGCTGTTTGGAAGCGGACGAGGACTGTGTCGGTGTCAAGCTGTATAATGAATACACAATTGATGACCCGGCCGTGCGGCCGCTCATCGAGAAGTGTATTGAGCTTGATGTCCCGATTCTCGAGCATGCGGGGCACTCTCTCGTCAATACCAAGGCCCAGCCCAACATCAGCGACTCGTCCCATTTCGTCGCTCTCGGCCGCGAGTACCCGGAAGTCAAAGTCATTGTCGCGCATCTTGGCGGCGGCGGCGACTGGGAATGGGAAACCAAGGCACTGCGTTATGCCTCGCCCAATATCGGTGCCGACACCTCCGGCAGTGTCACCGATGAGGGGCTGGTCGAATACGCCATTGAAATAATGGGCGCCGACCGCCTTTATTTCGCCACCGATATGAGCGTTACCGCCGGCGTAGGCAAGTTCATGTCCGCCAAGATGTCGGACGAAGACCGCAACAAGATGGCCAGCGAGAACTTTCTGCAGCTCGTAGGACGGGAGGCGTAAGTGATGACATTCGACAGCAACGCATATCTCGGCCACTGGTTTGCCCGCCAGATTAGGCACAATACCGCCCCGGAACTGGTGGCCTTGATGGACGAAAACAATATAGACAAGGCCTGTGTCGGCTCGCTCTCAGCGATCATGTACCGCAACAGCCAGCCGGGCAACGAGGAGCTTGCCGAAGAGATCGCCGATTACCGCGACCGCCTGGTGCCGTTCGGGGTCATCAATCCCGACTATGCGGATTGGGAGTATGACCTCGACTGGTGCCTCAATGAGATGGGTACCAAGGGCATCCGCATCTATCCGCAGTACCACAACTACACGCTGGCCGACAGTTGCTGCGCCGAGCTGTGCCAGGCCTGTCAGGAGCGTGGGCTGGTGGTCACGTTGATCCAGCGCCAGGTGGACTACCGCCAGAGCCACTGGATGGTTGACGCCCCGGATTTGGTGCTCAATGATATAGCCCAACTTTGCGCGGACCATCCTGAGGTCAACTTCATGATCCTCAACGGGGCAGGCTTTGCCGGCTCGCGCTTTGTCACTGAAGCTGACACACTGCCGGGGAACTGCTACGTCGAGATCTCGCGCAGCTCGGTGTTCATCGGCAAGGAGATGAAGCAGGTCATCGAGGCCATGGGGGCCGAGCGCGTGCTGTTCGGAACCGGCATCCCGATGAAGTATCCGGGACCGGCGTTCCTGAAGATGCAGCACATCGAGACCTCGGAGGAAAACAAGCAGAAGATCCTCGGCGAGAACCTCGCCAAACTCCTGGATATCTAGCGGACGCCTGGCCGGGCAGTAGGTTTCTTTTCAAGGCCCGCATGCTTTCAACGGAGGCCTAGGTCATGCGCTACCTGATAACCGGCGGTTGTGGCTTCATCGGCTGCAATCTGGTGCGCTTCCTGCTCGCCAGCCGAGCCGCGGCCGAGATCAGGATACTCGACAAGCTGACTTACGCGGGCAGTCGTGCGAATCTCGCCGAGGCTGCCGACGATGCTCGCGTGGAGCTGGTGGAGGGCGACATCTGCGACCCCGACGCGGTACAGGCGGCCACCAGCGGCTGTCAGGTCGTTCTGCATCTGGCCGCCGAATCGCACGTTGACCGCAGCATCTTCGGCGCCGAGCAGGCGGTACGCACCAATTTCGAGGGCACCTTTCGCCTCTTGGAGGCGGCCCGCGAGGCCCAGGTCCAGCGCTTCCTCCACATGTCCACCGACGAGGTTTATGGCGCGGCCGAGGGCGTGTCCTTTGATGAAAGCGCTCCGCTGATGGCCCGTAATCCCTACTCGGCCTCCAAGGCCGGTGCCGACCGCCTGGCCCGCGCCTATTGGGTCACCTATGGCCTGCCGGTGCTCATCACGCGTCCTGCCAACAACTATGGCCCTTACCAGTTCCCGGAGAAGCTGGTCCCGCTATTTGTTTATAAGGCGCTGCGCGATGAGCCGCTGCCGGTCTATGGTGACGGGATGCAGGTGCGCGACTGGCTGCACGTCGAGGACCACTGCCGCGCCACGCTGACGGTGCTGGAGAAGGGCGAGCCGGGCCAGGCCTATAATATACCTGCCCACAACGAGCGCCCCAACCTGGAGACGGTCCGTCTGCTGCTCGACGAGCTGGGCAAGCCTGACAGCCTGATTAGCCACGTTGAGGACCGCCCGGGGCATGATGTGCGCTACTCGATGCAGGGCGACAAGATTGCGCAGCTTGGCTGGCAGCCGGAGATCGAGTGGGAGGCGGGGATGCGCCGGACGGTGCGCTGGTTCGCCGACAATTTCGAGTGGCTGGAGAGCTCTTACCGGCGCGGCCGCGAGTTTTTCGAGAAGTGGTATCAGAACCGCTGAGCGGAGCAAGCCTTCCGCCGCGTAGCTCGGGCTTCCACTGTAGCTAAGCAGATTTCTGATGCGTGCTCCGCGGCCCGGTGATGCTAGGCGCTGGTGCTGTAACAAGTCTTGGGCCGGATACGAGGCCTGAGCTTGTCGAAGGCCGAGAATCCGGCCCAGCCGTTAGAAGAAGCTGCATAAGTACTGCTCCAGCCCGACTTCCTCAATCAATTCCGCACCAAAAGGTGAGATAGCAAATGGCCGATTCAATGACGCCTCGCCAACGCCTGCTGACAGCTCTGAACCATGCAAGGCCTGACCGCGTGCCGATTGACCTCGGCGGTGTCGTCACCGGCATTCACCGCTTCGCCTATGACCGCCTGAAGGATGCACTGGGCATCGCGGAGCCAACCGAGATCATGGATTTCAAGCAGCAACTCGCCCAGCCCAGCGAAGAGCTGCTGACCCGCCTCGGTGTAGATACCCGTTACGTTTCCACCGGCTCCCGCAGCGGCGCTGGCCTTGAAATACGCGAAGACCAGGACAGCTACAATTACACCGACGACTGGGGCATTGAGTGGAAGATGCCCAAGGCTAATGCGCTGTATTTCGACATGGTTAGCCATCCGCTGGCCGGCCTCAGCGCGGCCGACCTCGACCATTATGACTGGCCGGAGCAGTACACCGCTGCGGGGGTTGCGGACCTGGAGCAATCTGCGCGCGATCTGCACGAGAATACCGACTACGCGGTGGTCTTCTTCGGCTCGGCCTCCTTTTTCGAGTTCGCGTGGTATCTGCGCGGTTTCGAGAACTACCTGATGGACCTGGTCACTGACGAGGTCTTCGTCAACAAGTTCCTCGACAAGCTGCTGGAGTTGCACCTGTCCGCCTGGGAGGCTTATCTTCCCGCGGCCGGCCAGTACCTTGACATTGTGCAGCTTGCCGATGATTTCGGCCACCAGGGCGGGCCGATGATGTCGCTGGGTATTTTCGACAAGTTCATCAAGCCCAGGCAAAAAGAGGTCATCAGCTTCGTCAAGGCCCGCACCGAGGCCCGTATCTTCTTCCACACTTGCGGCAGTGTTCGCCAGTTCATCCCCAGCCTGATCGAGAATGGTGTGGATGCTCTGAATCCCGTCCAGGTCGGTGCCGCCGACATGGACCCGGCGGAGCTCAAGGCCGAGTTCGGCGACCGCATCTCATTCTGGGGCGGCATCGACACTCAGCAAGTACTGCCCTACGGCACGCCCGAGCAGGTGGCCGCAGAGACCAAGCGCATCCTGGAGGTCCTGGGCGCAGGCGGCGGCTACGTGCTCAATTCGGTCCATAACATTCAGGCCGATGTGCCCGCCGACAATATCATCGCCATGTTCGACACGGCCCGACAGTATCGCTACTGAGAGGCCCCTACTACAACTCCGGAGGTTCTAAACATGACCATCCTGCTGAAGCCGACCGTTGTGGCAGCGCTTTTGCTATTGGCGGTCACCGCCGGCTGTGCCTACGAGGTACAGCACCCGGTTTACAACCCGACCGGCGACGAGGCCAAGCTCAAAGAGAGCGTCGCCAAGGTCATGGCGATGAGCGATGAGGAGATCTCGCAGTTCATCTCGGACAAGACCGATTTCAGCATTGTCGGCTGCGAGAACTGTCGCGGCGGGGCTGAAGGTGGCCGCTCCGCCACTTTCGAGTGGAGCATAGACAACCCTTACCAGATCAAGTGCACCCACTGCGGCCAGGTCTATCCCAGCGAGAAGTATCCGATGGACAAAACGCTCACCATAGTCAACCCCCTCGGCCAGGAGCAGGAGTATCACTACCACCAGGCCGAAGATGGGCGCACGTATTTCTGGGATGCCAGAATCCGCGGCTCCATCAAGGGCTACTTCGCCGCCCGCGCTTACGACCTGGCCCTGCTTTACCATGTCACCAAGGAGCCGCAGTATGCGCACAAATCAGCCGTGATTCTGCGCCGTTTTGCCGAGGTTTTCCCCGGCTATCCCATCCGCGGCTACGATAATCACAGCGTGTCGCCGTGGCAGGACATCCAGATAAAGCCCGGCGCAGGTCAGCAGGGCAGCGCCTTCTACGACTCCAAGATCTGCGCGCCTGACTATGCAGGCTCCATGCCCTACTGGGCCGGCAAATGGAGCCGCTGGTTCTACGGCAATGTTCCGATGGGACCGTTCAACGCTCACGACTTAATCTGCGACAGCGGCGCCTATGAAGAGCTCGGCGACGGGACCAGGCAACTCGTCGAGAAGGACCTCCTGCGCGCCTGTGTGGAGAGCCTCCAAAAGTATCCCAAGTTCTGGGGCAACATGGATGGGAACTGCATCATGGGCCTCATCGTCGCCGGTCGCGTGCTGGGTGAGCCCGACTGGATCCACTACGCCGTCGGCTGGTTCAAGGGAATCCTGGAGAAAAGCTACTTCTATGACGGGATGTGGCATGAAGGCACGGCGTGTTATCATCGCCAGATTACCAACCGCTTGGCGATGGTTCCCGACCTCGCCGACGGCCATACCGACCCACCCGGCTATACCTACGAGAAGACCGGCGAACGCTACGATGACCTGCGCATGCAGCGCGACATCCCGGCGCTTAATCGCGCGGTCACCTGTGTCGTCAAGCTGGCGCTGCCTATGGGCAAGAATCAGCGCAGCTACTACGCTGTGACCCATGACTGTGACTGGAACAAGGTCTGCTGGCCGCTGGCCCGCACCAAGTCCGAGTGTCTGATCCTGCCCGGCATGGGGCACGCTATCCTGGGTATGGGCGAGGGCGACGACCAGGTCCAGGCCCACTTGCACTATGGCGGCGCTTCCGGCCACGATCACCGCGACACCCTCAACATCATATTCCACGCCAAGGGCAAGGAGCTGCTCTCCGAGTTCGGCTACTGCCGCACCAGCCTGCGCGGCTGGAGCTCCGGCACCTCCGGCCACAATACGGTTGTCATTGACCAGACCAATCAAGGCGGCGGCGTTCTGGGGCGGCTCGGCCTCTTCGCCACCAAGGGCCCACAGGTCTTCGCCGTCGAGGCCGATGGCACCACCCGCTACGAGGGCAAGGCCGAGCTTTACAAGCGCGCCCTGGTGCTGGCCCGCGTCGGCGAGCACGATTCTTATCTCTTCGACGTTTTCCGGGTCAAGGGCGGCTCGGTCCACGACTGGATGGAGCACGGCTATGCCAACGAGAATCAGGCCCTGACTACCAGCCTGCGATTTGCGCCGCTGGCAGGCACGCTCTACACGCATATCAAAGACCTGCAGCAGACTGTGACTGACGGCCCCTGGGAGATGACCCTGACCTGCGCCGACGGTACCGCCCTCAAGACCCATGTGCTGGGCGCCGCCGGCACCCGCGTCATCACCGGCATGTGCCCCTCAATCCGCGGAGCGCAACGCGATGAATCCACAATTCACGACCTCTGGATGCCGATTATCGCCGTCCGCCGGGGCACACCCGCTGAGGCAGGGGCAGAGCCGGTAGAACCGCTCAGCAGCACCTTCGTGGCGGTACACGAACCCTATTTCGAGACCACCTGCATTGACAGTGTTGAGCAGTTGGCCGTCGCAGGGCCTGAGAACTGCGTGGCGCTGGCCGTGCGCAGCGGCGACATCACCGACTATCTCATCAGCACCAACGAGCAGGCCCCGTACGAGCAGGAGGTCCTGGTGCCGGCGGCCAATCTCAGCTTCCGGGGCCGGCTGGCTCATCTGCGGTTGCAGGGCGGCGAGGTCAAGTGGGCGTATATTCTCGACGGCGCGGAACTGAAGCTGGGTCAGTTGCATATCAAGACCGCCGGGCCGCTGACCGGCGACATCACCGGCGTGCAGCGCCGGGAAGCCGGTGACGAGAATGATGCCTTCCTTACCCCTGTGCAACTGCCGACCGATGTCGAGCTGGCGGGCGAGACTATGGTCATTACCCACGGCGATACCACCGCCCACGGCTACACCATTGACCGCGTCGAGCGTGTCGGCGATACTACGGTGATTCACGTCCTCGACGAGCCCGGCCTCGAAATCACGCCAGACGAGACTAGACAAGTCTATTTCCCGCACCGCGTGATACCCGGCACCAATACTTTCTACATTGCCGGCTCGACCTTGATCAGCTACGATGAGGCCGGCGACCCCACCGTGCGCACTGCCACGCAGGTGGAAACGCCGATTGGCGGAATGTAGAGGCTGGCGGTGACGTCCTGGCTGCCGCTGCATCACAATTTTCTTGTCAGGGAGGGCAAGCATGAGCAAGTTGTGGCTTTTGGGCACCGGCACACCGACGCCCACTCCAGCGCGGTTCGGCACCTCGTATGTCCTGGAGATTGATGAAGAGTATGTGATGATTGACTGTGGGCCGGCCACGACCTACAAGCTGGTGCAGGCGGGCCTCCTGCCCACTCAGATTGATTATCTGTTCTTCACTCACCATCACTCCGACCACAGTGCCGATTATCCCTGCTTCCTGCTGTGCCGCTGGGACCAGAGCATGGGCGATGAGAACAAGCTGAGCATCTGGGGACCGGAGCCGACCGAGCTGATGACCGAGCGGCTCATCGGTGAGGACGGTGCCTTCGTTTTCGACTGGAAGGCCCGTGTCGGCCATCCTACCAGCCAGTCCGTCCATCAGAATCGCGGTGGCTCCCTACCGCGTCCCGAGCCGGATCTCAACGTCGAGGACATCGAGCCGGGCGATGTCATCAAGCAGAAGAACTGGAAGGTCACCGCCGGTCTGGCCAATCATGTGCAGCCCTGGCTCAATTCCCTGGCCTACCGGATCGAGACCGATGACGGCACTATCGTTTTCGCCGGCGATACTGAGCCGTGTGACACGGTCCAGGAGCTGGCAGCCGGTGCTGATGTGCTGGTAGTAAACTGTTGGGACCACCAGGAGACCATGGATGAAAATGGCGAGGCGCCGGCGCAGACCGGCACGATTGACGCCGCCAACATGGCCCGCGATTCCGGTACTGAGCTCTTGATCCTGACCCACACCGGCCCGGCCCTCTGCAGGCCCGCCTCGCGCGAGCGGGCCATTGCGGACATCGCCGCCATTTACGACGGCGAGATCATCTTCGGCGAGGAGCTTATGCGCATCGAGCTGTGGTAGTCCGGGTATGCTCCTGATCCCTGTCGCATCTAGGCCGCATGATACGAAGTGATCCGATTGCCCGCAGAGACTGCGCCTCATAATCCTAGCCGCCGCCGCTTCCTAAACGTATTTGCAGGCCGCAAGCCTGACATGGTGCCCTTCTATGAGCAGGCTGTGGCTTGCGGGGTGGCCAGTGAGGTCCTGGGCAGGCAGGCTTACACCGGCTCCACCGGCCTCCACCGCCACGAGGCCGAGGCGTGGCTGGCCGGCGAAAGCGCCTACCAGGACTTCATCGCCCAACTGGTCGAGGATTGGACGCAGTTCGCCGATACGGTGGGTATGGATGCCATCAACCGGCCCTGGCTGGCCGGCCGTCCCACCAAGAAAACGGGCCAACATGACTACCTCTATGGCGATCCCGAGGGCCGCTGGCGGCTCTGTCGCTATGACCCGCGAGCCGACACTTTCGGGACCGTAAAAAGCACCTCCGAGCCGACGACGCTGGAAGAGTTGGAGGCTGATCTAGCGGCGGCTGAGGCGGCTCTGGAGCAGGCTGCTCCGCTCACCCCTGAGGCCTATCCGGTCCTGCAGATGATCATCGCGCGCAACGCCGCCAAGCGCGCCATCGTGACCGGTGTCAATATCAGCATCCCGATGGCTGAGATCTGGATGATTGCGGTGGCACTGCGCCCCGACCTGATTGACCGCCATCTGGCCCTGGCCGTGGAACAAGCCCGGCGCACTGCTCCCGTGCTCAAGGCGATGGGCGTGGATGTGATCTTCGGTGGCGGGGATCTGGCCGACAAGAACGGCTGCATCTATGGCCCGCAGGTCTTTCACGAGCATCTCCTGCCCCATTTGCAGCAGTTCGTGGAGATCTTCCATGAGACGGGCCTGCCCTATGTCTTCCGCACTGATGGCAATCTCTGGTCCATAGCCGACGATCTGTTCGGCGCTTCCGGTGTTGACGGTTACGGGGAGATAGACCAGGAGGCGGGCATGGACCTGGGGCAAGTGCGCGACCGGTTCCCGCAACTCACCATGTGGGGTGGCGTGGCGTGTGGCACGACCCTGCGCAGCGCCACCGCGCAGCAGGTCAAGCAGGAGGCGTTGCGCTCGATGCAGGTCGCAGCATCGGGGGGCGGCCTGATTCTCGGCTCGAGCAACACGATAATGCACGGGACGCCGGCGGAGAATGTCTGGGCGATGCTCGAGGCCCGCGATGAATTCAGTACCTCTGCGCTTCCCAACGCGTAGGTCGGGCATCCTGCCCGACTCGCTTGCTGTTGCCGTTGCCTTTCGGAGGGGCCGCATACGAGGCCTGAGCTTGTCGAAGGCCGAGAATCCGGCCCAGCCATTGGCCCAGGTCACATCCAGTGACCAGCTAACGTTTCCCAGGAGGCAGAATCATGACCTTAGGCGAGCTTTATCAGGCGGCCATTGCCGTCGGTATGGAGGCCGATCCCCGGGGCCACGACGCTCTCGAGCGGCAGATGCAGCAACTTGCCGAGCAGTACCAGCAGATGAGCGAGGCCGACAAGCGCCTTTTCGACACCGAGCGCCTCACCAATCCCTTCGGCGACTCCCGGCTGGTCTGTGGCGATCCCGACACCGAACTCAACCGCGTGGTGATCGGCATAGACATTGACGGCTCCGAGCTGCTCTTGGCCTCCGAGCTGACGCGGCGCGGCCGGAAGGTTGATGCGGTGCTGGCGCATCATGCCTCGGCTATTGCCGGAGGTGTCGGCTCGAAGTATGACACCGCTATTCCGCAGGTGGCGATGGCGGTGGAGGCCGGCGTCCCCGAGCCCCGGGTCTGGAAGCTGATCCAGGACCTAGTCGGCACCGAGGATACCTCCTGGAATCTGCGGGTCCTGCAGATTGCCGAGGCCCTGCAGATGCCGCTGATGTGCCTGCATTCGCCGGCGGATGCCTGCGTGTACGAGTTCATGCAGAAGCAGATTGCTGAGGAGCAGCCCGAGACCGTCGGCGAAGTTCTCGATTTAGTGACGGCCTGGCCGGAGTGCCAATGGCTGATTGACAAGGTCCGCCACGCGCCGAGCCTAGACGCCGGCAACGCCAAGGCCCCCGTCGGCAAGGTTTACATGTGCCTGTATGGCGGCTGGAATCCGACACCGGCGCTATTTGAGGAGTTGTGTCAGGCGGGCGTGGGGACTTTTATCGTGGTCGCCAGCACGGCTGAGTTCCGCGAGCTGGCCAATAAGTATGGGGCGAGCATTGTGGTGATACCGCACTATCCGGCGGACAATGTGGGCTACAACATCATGTTGGACCGCATCATGCCTGATGGCGACGAGTTCGAGGTGGTGGAGACCAGCAACTACATCCGCCACCGCCGCCCCGCTTAGCCGTCATCATTCAGCCACGCCCGAGTCCTATCGCCGGGTAGGTGCTATCACTGCATGACTCGGGCTTCATCATCTCCGCGTGCGGCGGGCTGCCCCGTTCGGCCCAGCCGTTGCCGTTGTTGTTCTCCCCTCTCCCGCGTGCGGGAAAGGGCTAGGGTGAGGGCGCCTTGATCACGTAGCTCGGGCATCTTGCCCGAGTGTCCCCCATCAACCGACCTCGCGGACTGCCCGCGCTAGATATTTATCTTGATATTCGCAGAGATCCCGACACCGCCGACCCCGCGCACGCTGCTGGTCACGGCCTTCTTGGTCGAAATCGGTACCAAGATTCTCCCCTGCAGGCTGCTGATGCGGATGCTGCCCTCGGCCACGGCCTGGACCTTATCCACTTGCCACGGCGGTCCTACTACTTGGGCGGCGCCCACGGCGGTCGGGTCATCGGTCCCCATGCGGATAATCGGCACCACCTTGGTCTTAGCCGTCGGCATCACGCCGTTTTTAGCCATGATGCTGTTGATGCCGCTGTTGATCTCAGGGCCGAACTGCTTCACCACCAAGGCGATGCCGCCGACCTTGAGCAGGTCGCCGGCCAGGCCGCCGAAATCAATGCTGTGGGCCTTTTGCGGCACTGCAGCGAAGTTCATCACTGCGGCTATCACCAAGCAGACCGTCAGGTATGCAATCAGTTTTCGGGTTGTCGCTCTCATCCTGATTCCTCCTAAAGCCCTAGGTCGGCCAGGCCCACGACCGCGCATTCATTGACGCGGTCCAGGCTCTTGCCCGGCGTCTCGGTTGAGATGGGCACATAGATCTCGACATCGCCGAACTTCTGCAGCCGCGATTCTAGCTGGGCGACGGCCTTGACGGTATTGACCTGCGAGGTCGGCCCGGTCACCCGTGCCATACCGACGCGGATCCCGCGCCCGATCGAGATGATCGGCACATCCTTATCTTTATACGGCTCAGAGGGCTGCCATTGCGGCTTGGCCTCCCCGGTATCCACCTCCAGCGTTGGCGTCCCCGGCTCGCCGCCCAGCGCTCCGGCGACATTCACCGCCCAAGCCTGGGCCAGCTCCGCCGCTGTGGTCGAGTTGAGCTTGGCGTGCTCGGCATCGGCGGTGATGATGATCGCATCACCTGCCAGCACTGCCGGTTGCCCGCGCACCGTCCCCGCGTGTACCTGTCCCGGCTCGACCCCGGCAGCCACCGCATCACTCAGCCGCTGCCTGATGATTAGCGCCCGCTCCTCTGCAGTGAAGCCTCCGGCGCCTACGCGCAGCCGCAGCACCACGTTGCCATTGATGCTCACCTCACCGCCCTCGCCGCCGACCGTATAGGTCGGTGCCTGTTCCTCCGTGGTCGCGTCGTCGGCGTAAGCGGGGCCGGCCGCGGGTACATGGCCCCCGCAGCAGACTACGCTCACGGCGAAAACCACCCCTGCCAGCACCAGTGCCGCGATCAGCAATTGATCCTGCCCTGACAATCGCGTTCCAAGCATCTGTCCATCACCTCACTTGTGAAGTCTGCCCACTAATCCCTGGAAACGTCCCGGGGCATGTCCACTGCTTTCCCTATAACTATGGTTCGCCACAGCCGCGCCGTTTCCTGCTGAGTGCCCCGCCATCACAGCTTTTCAGCGCGGCCCGACGACGGCAACGCCGGTCGAAAGCGGCATCGGCCGGCCCTCAATAGCATAGACCGCCTCAGCGAAGATTGCGCTGTAGCCTTTGTCAGGATACCTGACGCGCCCGGTGAAGGTGCCGTTATGCGGCCTCAAGTCGCTGCTGCTCCATCTGGCCTCCCGGAAATCACGGGTAGGAGCTGACGCCGTCCACTGTCGCACCTGCAGCGGCGCGAGGTCTGAGCTTACCTGAAGTTTCAGATGCCTTCCCTCAACGGACTCCCACCGCAACTTCGGCAGCTTAGCCCGACCGGTACAGGCGGCGAAAAAGCCCGTTTGCGCCATCATCACGCGTGCCAGGTCCGCCAGCCCATGGCCGCAGTTAGGCACATACAGCAGGTAACGCGGCTCGGGCAGATCGGCGAAGTACAGGTTCGCCGCATCCACCGGCCAGTAGCGGTCATTGGTCCCGCTGATGATCAGCTTCGGCATCGTCGCCCGCGACCGGTAGGTGTAGGGGTCCACCATCGCGGCCAGGGCTTGACCTTCCTTGCTAGTCAACATGTCCGGCAGCCCCAACTCGGTGTAATCATCAATCTGTTCGCTGTAGTCGCCCCACGCCGCGAGCTGATGTGGCATCTGCGCCGCCAGGTTGAGGTTGTCATAGACCATCGGGGCGATGCCCTTGATCCGGCTCGGCGCAACGCAGGCGACAAACCAAGTGGTCCAGCCGCGTTTCGAGGCCCCGGTCACAAAGAAGCTATCCACCCCCACCTGCCATTCATTCTGTGTATATGCCTCGACCGCATCCATCGCCTTGATTGCCGCCTTGGTCATCGGGAACAGCAGCGGCCAGGTCGGGTCGCCACTTTCCAGGCAGTTCTGGAAGGTAAAGGCGATCAGCGCGTCCTCGCTAAGACCATCGTACAGCGGCTGATTGGGGATGTCGCCGAGAATCACAACCGGCGCCGAGAGCATATCTGCTGCGGTCGCCAGTTGCGAGATTTCGCTGCTATTGAGGCTGCCGCCGGTGATCAGCAGCAGGGCGGTGCGCGGGTATCTCATAGCGGCCGGCTCGATTAGCTGCAGCCGATGCTGCCAGGTGAGGCCCCGCCACACTTGTGAGGTCAGTTCCAGGTGCGTCACAATCGCGCCTGAGGCCAGGCGTGTTTGATCGGTCTTTGCCCACCCATAGGCGTCCTCGGGCCGGCTGACGTAGTCGAAGATAGGCTGCGCCTGCCCGACGCCGCCCAGCAGAGCCATAGTCATGGCCACCATCAGAGTCCCTTTCACTTCGCTTCAGCCCTTTCGCGTGCTGGCAGCCCCACTCCGGGCGGTATTGCGCCGTCCCTGGGGGCTTCGGCGGGGATTTCCTCCCCTCAAACTTGCAGGCTAACTTCTCAGTTCGGCGCCGAGCTTCTTCCGCAGGTGAGACACAATCTCGGCGACCAGTTGATCCACCTGCTCATCGGTCAGCGTGCCCTCGGGCGTACGGAAGCTGAGATGGAAGGCCAACTGCTTCCTGCCCGGGCCCAGCACCTCCGCGTTCTCATACACGTCGAACAGCTCAACCTCACTCAGGTGCTTGGCGCCGGCGCCCCGGATGGTTCTATAAAGCGCCTCAGTGCTGTTTGCGGGCGTATCGTCCACGACTACTGCGATGTCGCGCAGCGCCGCCGGGAAACGCGCCAGATGCTGATACTCCGTGTACTGACGGGCTTGCGCCATCAGCGTCTGCATCTCCAACTCAAAGAGATAGGCCTCCTGGTCGAGGTCGTACTCGGCCTGCACCTGGCGGCGCAGCTTACCGATGACGCCGATTGACTTGCCGTCCAGCATCACCGCAGCGCCCTGGCCGGGGTGCAGGCTGGGATGCTCGGCCGCCTGATAGGTTACGCCCGCGACACCCAGCGCCGTGATAAGCTGCTCGACGATGCCCTTCATCACATAGAAGTCCGCGCCTTGGATGTCCTCGGCAAGGTTCCAGGTGCTCGACCAGTACGGTCCCATGAGCAGGCCGGCGACATGCAGCCGCTCTGCGGGCAGCTCGTCCTCGCCGCGTGGCAAAAACACGTTGGCGATCTCGAACAGCCGCACCGAGGCGACGCGCTGGCGCTGATTGTGTTCGGCGGCGGCCAGCAGGCTGGGCAGCAGCGTAGTGCGCATGTGAGTCTCATCCTGGCTGACGGGGTTGGCCAGCGGCAGCATCTCACGCTCGGGCGCGTCGTCGGGATAGCCCATGCGGTCGAGGTCGCGGTGCGAGATCATGGAGTACGCGATGGTCTCATTGAGGCTGGCGGCGCGCAGAACCTGACGGGCGCGGCGCTCCAGCTTCTGGAGAGGCGTCAACTGCCCGCTCTGGGTCAGCTTGCCCGGCACCGTGCTGGGGATATTGTCGTAGCCGTGGACGATGGCGACCTCCTCGACCAGGTCTATCTCGCGCTCGACATCCGGGCGGAAGCTGGGCACTGTGACCTGGAACTTGCCCGGCCCATCTGCTTCCACCTCGAAGCCGAGGGCGGTGAGATGCTCCTGCATCCGCCCGGCGGGAATCTCGGTCCCCAGCACCTGGTTGCACTTCTCGACCCGCAGCGGCACCCGCAGCGGCGTCAGATCAGCCGCGCATACGTCCACCGCCTCCCCGACGATGGTGCCGCCGGCGGTCTCCAGCAGCAGGCCGGCCACACGAGCCAAGGCTCTGAGTGTGCCCCGGGGATCAACGATCCGCTCGAAGCGGTAGCTGGCCTCGCTGCTCAAGCCGATGCGCAGCGAGGTCTTGCGCACGGTAGTGGCATCGAAGTGGGCGCTTTCGAGCAGCACCTTGGTCGTCTCCCAGGTCATCTCGGTGTCGGCGCCGCCCATGACGCCGGCGATCGCTGCCGGCCCGGTCGCATCGGCGATTAGCAGGTCCTGCTCGCCGAGAGTGCGCCACTGCTGGTCAAGCGTCAGAATCTGCTCGCCCGCGGTGGCGGAGCGAACGATGATATGGCCGTCCTGCAGCAGGCTGTAGTCGAAGCCGTGCAGCGGCTGGCCCAACTCCAGCAGCACATAGTTGGTGCAATCCACCAGATTGGCAATCGGGCGCATTCCCGCCGCCTCCAGCCGGTAGGCCAGCCAGTCAGGACTCTCGGCGACCGTAAGCGCGTCCATCACCAGTCCCGAATACCGCGGGCAGGCCTGGGGATTAGCCAGCTCGATGCGCATCTGCTCATTGGCCGCCTGGGTGGCGCCGGTTACCGGCTCGCCCAGCAGGCCCATGTCAATCTCCGGCATCGTCCACTCAGCGTCCAGCAGCGCCGCAGCATGGCGCGCGGTGCCGGTCATGGATAGCAGGTCGCCACGGTTGGAGGTGACCGAAGTGACCAGCACCGTGTCCGTGAAGTCTCCGTCTTCGGAGCGGAAATCTATGATCTCCTCGACCTCAAGTCCGCCCATCGTCAGGACGTGGGCAAGCTCCTGAGGCTCCAGGTCGGCTTTCAGGTACTCGGTCAACCAGCTATAGGGAACTCGCATTCTGACCCTCCTGTGGGAACGCCGGGGCCGCAGACAGTTTCGTTCAGAACTGCTCCAGGAAGCGCATGTCGCCGCTGTAGAAGAGACGGATGTCATCAATGCCGTGGCGCAGCATCGCAAAGCGCTCGACACCGACACCGAAGGCATAGCCGGTGTATCTCTCGGTATCATAGCCGACCGCGGCCAGCACGTTGGGGTCCACTTGACCGCTGCCGCCGACTTCCAGGTAGCCGGTGCCCGAGCAGATGCGGCACCCCTGGCCCCCGCACAGCGTGCAGGTCAGGGCGATCTCGGCACTGGGTTCGGTGAAGGGGAAGAAATCGGGCCGGAAACGCACCTGGCAGCGCTCTCCGTACATGCTGCGGGCGAAGACCGCCAGCGTGCCCTTGAGGTCGGCGAAGGTAATCCCCTCATCTACCAGCAGGCCCTCGAGCTGATAGAAGGTGTGGCAGTGAGTCGCATCCACGGTATCGCGGCGGTAGCAGCGGCCCGGGGCGATCAGCCTCACCGGCGGCTCCTGCTGCTCCATGGCGCGGATCTGCACCGTGGAGGTCTGGCTGCGGAGCAGCACCTGATCGCTGATGTAGAAGGTGTCCTGCTCGTCCATGGCGGGATGGTACTCCGGGTAATTGAGCGCCGCGAAGCTGTGGTAATAGTCCTCGACCTCCGGCCCTTCGGCGACTACGAAGCCGAGGCCGAGGAAGATCTCGATCATGTCGTCGAGGGTAGCCAGCAGCGGGTGCTGGTGGCCGATGCGGGGCGCGCGGCCCGGCAAGGTGACATCAATCGCCTCGGCCTGCAGCCTCTGCTGCTCGGCCTGCTCGGAAAGCGCCTGCCGGCGGCCCTCGAACAGCTTCTGGAGGGTATTGTTGAGCCTATTGAGGGCCTGGCCGGCGAGCGGCCGGTCCGCCTCCGGCAGGGAGCCGATCCGCTTGTACTGCTGCCGCAACAGGCCGTTTCTCCCCAGGTACTTGACCCGCAGCTCTTCGAGCGTGTCGAAGTCCTCGGCGGCGAGCATAGCCGCTTCGGCTTCCTGCTGGACCTCTTTGAGCAGATCGTCGAGTTCCATAGCTAGTGCCTCCTGGTAGCGGGGCTGATTCGACGCAATGAACTGTGCCCCTGCTCTGCTCAGGTTGCTGCTGTGAGCCTTTGCCTAGAAACAGAAAACCCCCCGTCTCGTCGTAGGGACGAAAACCGGAGGTTTCCGCAAACCACCCTAACAGGCGGGGCCCCGGGTAACGGTGGGACTGGCCGTCGCTGCCTACACACTGGTACCACCTCTAGGTGGCATTCGCTTCAGCGCGCGGTTCGGGAGCGAACTTCGGCACCGGCGGCAGGTGAAGGAGCTTGCAGCCTATGGCCCCTTCTCTCTGTAACCCGCACGCTTTGCGAGAGCCCGTAGCGGCCCTCTGGCGCCTACTCCTCTCCGTCAATACCTTTGTCTGTTTATCTCGTACAAGAGAATGCCGGCGGCGACTCCGGCATTCAAGCTCTCGACTTGGTCCGACATCGGTATCTTAACCTGCAGTTCGGCTGATGTCAATACATGCTCGGCAAGGCCGTGGGCCTCGGAGCCGATGATCAAAGCCACGCGGTCGGGATAGTCGGCCTGGTGGCACGGCGTATCGGCTGAAAGGGCGGCGGCTACGGTGTGGATATGCTGCCGGTCAACCCATGTCATCGCCTCAGCCCAGGTGGCTGGGGCGGCGGGCACGGCGAACACAGCGCCGCTGGAGGCCCGCAGGGCCTTGGGATTGTAAAGATCGGCGCAGTTGTCCAGCAGTACCATGCCCGTAACTTCGAAGGCCGCGGCGGTGCGGCAGATGGTGCCGAGATTGCCCGGCTCGCGTACCTCATAGAGCCACAAATAGATCGCCGGCCCGGGGCGGCCCAGGCTCTCGAGGCTGTGGTCTTGCATCGGCGCAGTCGCGGCCAGGCCCTGAGGGTGCTGGGTGTCGGTCATGCTGCAGAAGGCGCGAGCGGATAGTTGCAGGACGGTGATGCCCCGCTCACGGATCTGCTCCACAAGGTCTTGGCCGCGCCGGTCGGTGAGCAGCTCGGGGCAGGTATAGACGGTCTGGAACTCGGCGCCGTTTTGCAGCGCCGAATCAATCAACCGGACTCCCTCCAGCGGGCAGAGTCCGGCCTGGTGTCGTCCCGGCTTGGAGAGCAGTGACCGGTATAGCTTGACCCGCTGATTCTGCGGGCTGTCAATTATCGGCATAGCTGGGAAGGCTCTCCGCCGGCGAGGGTGGCTGCCCTGTGTGCTATCAGCAACCTAGCCGGGCAGTAGGTCGGCCTGCGTCAGCAGCAGCTTGAAGGCTTCCGGGTCGGAGACGGCCATTTCGGCCAGCATCTTGCGGTTGAGCTGAATATCGGCCTTTTTGAGAGCGCCTATCAGGCGGCTGTAGTTGAGCCCGTGCATGCGGGCGGCGGCATTGATGCGGGCGATCCACAGCCGGCGGAACTCGCGCTTGCGCAGTCGGCGATGGCGGTAGGCGTAGTTGCCGGCTCGCATCACGCTCTCTTTGGCGGTCTTGAACAAGCGATGCCTGCCACCTACGTAACCCTTGGCCAGCTTAAGTACCTTCTTATGGCGGCGCCGGGTCAGCGGCCCGCGCTTTACTCTCGGCATAACAATCTTTCCTCTCTTCGCCCCGCTGCCACGATGACACCACAACTGCGCCGGTCGAGGCTGCAACGGCGTCGGGCTAGAAAGCCTCACCCACGCCTGCGGCGTGGGTACTCGACGCGGTGATGAAGCGTTGGGGAGTGCGTGGCTCTAATGGTCATGCGGCAGCAGTTCGCGGACGGCCTTGCGTTGGCCGCCGGTGACTTCCGAGGGCATAGCCATGCGGCGTTTGCGCTTGCTGGATTTCTTGCTCAACAGGTGGCTCAAGCGCGTACCTTCGCGCAGTACGCGGCCGCTGCCGGTAATCTTGAAACGCTTCTGGGCGGCTTTTTTGGTCTTGGATTTTGCCACGACTAACTCCTATCTGATGATTCCGGTTGCTGGTCTGAATTCTTCGAAGTGCCCGAAGCTCCGCCGGCCTTGGGGGCCATCAGCATGAGCATACGCCGGCCCTCCATGTGGGGCTGAACCTCGATTTCTCCGTACTCCTCGCAGCCTTCGGCGATCTTGAGCAACTGATCGCGGCCGATGTCTTTGTGGCGCAACTCGGGGCCGCGAAAGATTACGGTGAAGTTGACTTTGTTGCCCTTGCTCAGGAACTTGACCGCATTGCGGGTCTTGAACTGAATGTCGTGGGTGCTGGTGTTGGGGCGGACCCTGATGTTCTTGGTCTCGACTTGCTTGGCTTTTTTCTGCGACTCCTTGGCTTTTTTCTTCTGCTGGTAGCGGAAGCGGCCCCAGTCCAGCAGGCGGCACACCGGCGGGTCGCCGTCGGGAGCCACCTCAATCAGGTCAAGTCCGGCTGCCTCAGCCGCTGCGCGCGCCGCCGCGATATCCATGATCCCAAGCTGCTTGCCGTCTCCATCAATGAGACGCACCTTGGGGGCGCGGATCCGGTCATTCACACGATAGCCTCTTTTTTGCGCTATCTCATATCACCTCAAGACTGTGTCAGATACTGGTACGGCGTCGCCTCTGCACCCATGCAGAGCGCCCCAGCATGATGAAGGTTAGCCTAGAAACGCCGCAGTGTCAAGCATCGCAGCGCCCGCAAGCGCCGGGGCCGCAAGCATTTGTCATGCCAACTCGGCCGCAGCCTGTCTCACGTCGCGGAGCAGCAGCCCCACAGTCGCCTGCGCGGCGGCCAAACAGGCAAGCACCTGGTCGGTCCCGGCGCGCACCACAATCAGATAGCCCTCATCGCCGCGAGCATACAACTCATCGAGCCGGCCATTGCCGAACTCCTCGCTACTGCGCGAGGCGCGAGCCAACAAGTCAGCAGCCAACGCCGCCAGGCTCTCCTCATCTATTTCGGGGCCGGTGTCGCTTTCCACAGGAAAGCCATCCTCGGTTACCAGCGCCGCGCCGGTGATGTCGGGGTTACTTGCCCGCAACTGCGCCAACACGCCGCCTCCGGAAGCCTCCGGAGTCTGAGCTTCATATCCTGTGCCACTTGTTACCAATGGATTTGCCTCCTTAGTCCACAGCGTGTGTTAGGTTCTGCTGAAATTGCCGGCGCTCGGGGCGCTCAATCCGCCAGCGGCAGCTTGACCGTGGCCCCCTCCTGCTCGATGGACAGGTCCATCGCCAAGCAAGTCTCATGCGTATTGACGGCGTCCTCGATGTTGACATCGGATTCGACATCGTTGAGCACGCAGTCAACCATGTGGTCAATCTCGCCCTCGAAGGGATGGTGTTCGACATCGCCGCTGTCGGGCAGAATCGCCGGAGTCACGGTCCAGTCGCTGGCCTTAGGTTGCAGCGTGCGCGACCAGAGCTTGTTGTCGCGGATCGAGCCCTCGTCGCCGAGGATGTCAATATTGAACTGGTAAGGCGAGATCAGGTCCACGGAACTGGAGATCTTGCCGATAGCGCCGTTGGAGTACTTGACGATGCCGACACAGGTGGCCGGGTACTCGTAGCGCCGGTCCCAGCCGCCGCCGAAGGCCGCGACCTCCACGATGTCGAGGCCGGTCAGCCAGCGCGCCGCATCCACCGCATGAACGCCGCCGAAGAGGAAGCTGGAGCCGCCGCTCTGCTTGGTGATCGCCCACTCCCAGCCGCTGTACCAGTCGTCCACGCCGTGCCAGTAGTCGGTCTCGACGTAGAAGATCTTGCCGATGGCCTTAGCCTCGATCAGCTTCTTGGCATTGATCAGCGAGGGACACCAGTGCAGCACGAAGCTGACCACGGTCTTGACGCCGGCGGCTCTGACGGCGTCGCGCAAGGCGTAAACCCCTGCCACGTCCAGGGCCATCGGCTTCTCCATGATGAAATGCTTGCCGGCCTGGGCCGCGGCAACGCCCTCCTCAACATGCAAGTGGCTGGGAGTGCAGATGGAGATAAGCTGCAGCCGCTCGTCTGCAAGGAACTTCTCGTAGTCGGTATAGATGGCGGCATCCGGCGCGCCGCATTTTTCGGCCGCCGCCCGCGCTGACTCCTCCTTGCGCGAGGATACCGCGACCACCTCACAATGCGGATTGGCCATGTAAGCATTCAGATGCTCGCCGGCCACCCAGCCGGCCCCATGGATCCCGACACCGATCTTGTCCGCCATATCCGTGCACCTCCGTGTACGGTCGTCTCAGTCCCAAATGTGTCCGCTGACTGAGCGATATTTCCTCATGTCAGCGGATATTCCTGCAAACCGGGTTTACAGGTGCGGTATCAGTCGGCCAGTTCCTGGGCGATGGCCTCGCGCAGCTCCGGCTTGTGACGGAGCGTGGAGTAGAGATAGATCATGATGTCGCGAGCGCCGGCGTGGCTGATCAAACGCAGCTCGCGGCGGAAGCGCTCCGGGCTCTTGGCCCAGTCCAGGTAAGCGGTATCGGCCATCGGCGCCGCCCGCATGTACTCGATGTGGTCGTCGGCCAACTCGACATTGCGCTGGGCCGCCTCGTACACCTGCTGCAGCGACCAGCCACCGCCGCGTGCCGGGTCCTTGCCGTGAGCCGAGGCGCGGAAGGACAGGTACTTGAGCGGGAACTCGTTGGCCCACGTCGGATGGCAGTAGCCGTGCAGCAGCAGCTTGGGGTCGAACTCGTCCAGCAGCTTGCGCACCTCCCAGGTAAAGCTGACGATAGCCTCCTTGGACATCTGCGCGCGGGCCGCGGCCTCGCTCAAATCGGGATGCGCCTGGCAGTATTCGGCCAGCTTCTCCCGGCTGTACGGGCACACGCAGTAGGCGTCGTTCTTGTAGCGGATATAGTCGAAGCTGATCCCGTCAATGTCGTAGTTCTCGCACATCTCCCGGATCAAGGCCAGTTCGTACTGCCGCACCTCCGGCCGGTCGGGGCAGCCGAAGACACCATGCTGATGCTTGGTCAGGTCCGGCCCGTCAACCGGGTTCCAGTCGGCATACTCGGGGTGCTCGCGGATGAACTTGCTGGGATTGGCGGCGCTGCCCTCGGCGAAGGTGCAGAACTGCACCAGAAGCTGGAGGCCCTCGTCGTGGCAGGCCTTCACCACCAGCGCCAGAGGGTCAACCTCCTCAAAGCCGGGCGCTTTCTCGCCGACCTCGGTATTGTAATACTGGTAGCCGTCCGGCGGCTTGGCATTGTACAGCACCGCCTTGAAGTGCATCTCATTGGCCATCTGGGCCATCTGGACGGCGTCGGCTTCGCTCCTGATCGCGCCCGGCCCGTGCACGTTCATCGCGCTCCACTCAAACTCCGACTTGGGCAGCGTGTCGGCGAATTTGGCAAATCCGGCCTGGTTCTCAACTGTGGCGACAAGGTCGGGCTCATCATAAGTGGCCATACTCGTTTTCACCTCGACATAATACGTTCCATCGGTCAAATCAGCGGTGGGGAAGCTGACGCGCATGGTGCTGAGACCGTCGGTGCTTTCCCGGTCACTGATTTTCTGCGGCGCAACTCTCTCCTCCTGCCCTGCCAGAGCGAACTCCAGAGCCACTTCACCGGCGGCGGGGTCCTGGGTCGGGAGGAGGGTCACGGTCAGCTCAAGCGGCTGATCGGGCTCGGTAAGCGTCACCACATTCGGCGAGACGACTACGAAGTAGGGCTGCAGCTCGGTGGCGGCGGCCCACTTGACGGCATTGACGACCAGTTGCGCCTCACCGCCGCTCGGAACCACCGGGTCAGTGTTCTTGTCAATGCCGGGGCACATACCGATCCCTATGACTCTGCCGTTGCCGAGGTTGCCGACTACCGCCAGCGCGTGACCGGACTTGTTCTTCATGATGACGTGTCCCAACGGGCCTGCCTGCAAAACGCGGGAGTCCTCGAAGCTCGGCTCAAACGGCTCCAGGCCGACGGTGACAGGATGGTCGAGAAACTCGGTCGCCCGGATGTCGAAGGTCTTGTCTATGACTGTGGTAATCCGTGGGGCCAGCGGAGTAGCGAAAGCGCCCTGGCCGCATGAAATGTGGGTCAGGAGCAGCCCGCCGCCCATGCGCACGTAAGCCGAGATAGCCGCCCGCGCATCGGCCATCCAGGCAAGCTGCGGATTGGCCGCGAGCAGGCTGTCACTCTGCGCCCGGCCCAGGTCGTGGACATTCGGCAGCATCAGGGCATCGTACTTGACCAGAGTGCGCAGGGAAAGGTCACTGACAATCTCGGCGCTGATGCCCGGCTGGGCGGCCAGCATCTGCTGAATCCCCGGCCCGCCATAGCCCCTGCCACCGGCCGCGTTGGCGTCGAAAACCGCGACTCTGACAATGTCGAGGGCCTTGCCGGTCAGGATGTCGCCAGGCCGCAGCGGCTCAACCTGCTGGAGCACCTGCACATCGTCATACCAGACCTCACCGACGGTCTCCCAGATTTCCAGGAAGAGCTGGCCCCTGGCAGCCTTTTGTGGCGGTGTAAAGGTGGCCTCAAAGCGCTCCCAATCGAACTCCCCGTTCTTGGTAATCGGCGCCTCGTCGGCTAGCTTTTCGCCCGCTCCATCGAGCCAGCGCAGGACGATGCGGCCACCGGTGCCGGCGGTTACCTTGCCCTTCCAATAGCCGCTGAGCGAGATCGGCTTACCCGGGGCAAACAGCCCGAAGCTACGGTCCGCGACGACGGTGGCCGGCTGGGTGCCCTGCAGGTGCAGCGACTTGGCCCCACCGTGGAACTGGTCGCTAGTGATGGAGCTTTCGCCCTGACCGCTCCACACCGCCTGACTCCAAGCGCCTGCCTCAAAGTCCCCATTGACAAGCAGGTTGAGGTCAATCGCTGCGGATGAGGCGACAGCGCATAGAGCTAAGATGATTCCTGTCAGCATAATAGCCCGCGTCTTGACCATGAAATGAACTCCTCTCCATCTGCATTGTAGGCACCCGCACGACTGCCTACGCATATACTATTCGCCGTCCGGGAATAGAATACTTCCTGTTCTGCGTAATGGGAGGCCAGAACCTGCCTGCCAGCGAAACAATACCCAGGAGTGCCTGCATCTAGGTCAGTGCTGCATAGGAGGTCAGAGCGATGGCTTACACCCACGAGCGTAACTACGGCTGCCGGGTCAACGACGAGCTTACCTATCGCGGCCTGCGCATGATGGTCATCGAAAACGAGCTGATCCGCGTCTCCATCTTGCTCGACAAGGGCAGCGATATCTTCGAGTTTGTGCACAAGCCCACCGACACCGACTTCATGTGGCGCAGCCCGCTGGGCGTCAGGCCGCACCTGAACAGCCATAACATGCGCGAGGCCACCCACGGGCCCTTCTCGGACTTCTACGAAGGCGGCTGGCAGGAGCTGCTGCCCAACGGCGGGCGCTCCTGTGAGTATCGCGCCGTCGAGATGGGCCAGCACGGGGAACTGTGGGGCATCCCCTGGAACTGCCAGATTATCGAGGACGACCCCGAAATCGTGCAGGCGAAACTCTGGACCCGGACCTACCGGACGCCGTTTCTGCTCGCAAAGACGCTGACCTTACGCAGCGGCTGCGGCGTGCTGGAGATTGATGAAATCCTCACCAACGAAAGCGACCAGGACCTGGACCTGATGTGGGGACATCATCCGGCCTTCGGGCCGCCGTTTCTGTCTCAGGACTGTGTGGTGTCCTGCGGCGCGCGCAAGGTGGTAGTGGACCCCAACGCGCCGCCGGAGGGCCGCTTCCAGCCGCTGCACGAGTTCACCTGGCCCACCGGCGAGAGCCAGGACGGGGCGATGATTGATGTGCGCCACATTGGCCCGCCTGAGAGCAAGCTGGAGGACATGCTTTATCTGACCGACCTGACCGACGGCTGGTACGCGGTCACCAACACCGAGAAGCAAGTCGGCTTCGGCATGGCCTTCGACACCGAGGTGTTCAAGCATATCTGGTACTGGATCTCGCTGTGCGGCAACCCGCAAGCGCCGAGCTGGGGACGGTGGTATGTGATCGCGCTGGAGCCGTTCTCCAGCTACCCGGCGATCCTGACCGAGTGCATGAAAGAGAACCGGCAACTGCAGATACAGGCCGGCGAGAGCCTCAGCACCTGGCTGCGAGCGGTGGCCTATGCGGGACTGAGCGAGGTGACGGAGATTTCGGAGGATGGGGAGGTAAGGGGGAGTTAACTGCCCCTCACCCCGCCCTTCGGGCACCCCTCTCCCAGCGGGAGAGGGGCCGGGGGTGAGGGCGGATGAAATGACTGAACGCGAACAGAAGAAACCGAGACTGCTCTTGCACTGCTGCTGCGCGCCGGACGCCACCGCAGTCTATGAGCGGCTGGCGCGCGATTATGAGGTGATCTGCTACTGGTATAACCCCAATATCCAGCCGCTTGAGGAAGCCCACAAGCGGCTCGCGGCGATGCGGCAACTGGCCGAGCTAGTCGGCATGGAACTAATCGTTGACGAGAGCGGGGAAGCAGCATGGGCCGAAGCCGTGCGCGGCCTTGAAGACGAGCCTGAAGGCGGGGCGCGCTGTGAGGTGTGCTTCGCCCTACGGCTGCAGAAGACGGCCCAAAAGGCAAAAGAGCTGGGCTGCGAGTATTTCGCCTCGACGCTGACCGTCAGCCCGCACAAGCCGGCGGCGCAGATCAACCCGCACGGAGAGGCGGCGGCAGCGTTGGTTGGTGTCAAGTTCTTGGGCGAGGATTTCAGAAAGCACGACGGCTTCAAGCGCAGTGTGGAGCTAGCGAAGAAGTACGGCCTGTATCGCCAGAAGTATTGCGGGTGTATATACTCTGTACGGCGATAATCCACACGCGTTACTTCGGTTCTCCAAAGATCTCGTGAACGTGAACATTGGTCGGATAGTCTATGTCGCGCTCTTCGTCACCATCTTTGCGCCCGCGCAATTCATGGGGCTGGCCGAATAGAGGCCCGTATTTTTCGGGCAAGCATTGTCGGAACTCTTCCGTACAGATTGCCCGCGTACTGGCGGCGCGACAGAAGTCTGATGTTACGAGTCTTGACGCGAGGTTGATTGCTTCCGAGAAGTAGAAATCACCCATCGCGAACTGCTCTTCGGCAGCCTGAGATTCGCTACTGAGAATTGTCCATACATCTCCGGAATGAATAGCAAGACGTAACTCAACGTCATCAGCCGAACAAATGTGGCTAGCCTTGAGGCAATCTACCAGAGCACGAAATGCGTTGTCTCGAAGCTTGCGGGCAAAATCAAGCGTCATCTCGGCGTTGGAACATAGCAGAATGAAACCGTCGCCAGTATGGTTTGCGATGTCCACCGTAGGATCCACTAGTTCACTATCTTCGCTCTCCCGTGCCAGGGGGAACTTATCCGGCCGGCGGCACGGGTTCACGCGCACCTGGAGTTCGGCCTGGTAGGCTTCTGCGACGAATATGCGGAAGCCTTCGGCGATAGCGTCGAAGCGATTGGCTTGTTTGGCCTCATAGCATAGGCGAGTCCAGTTAGTGATGTCCATTACGACAATGTGAAGCGGATAAGGCCCGTATTTTACCATACTAACTTTAGAATGAATGGCTGTCGCATTTGGCAAGGCCACACCGATCACTTCAACCACTGCTTTCACCTCCGAACTACGAACGGCATAGCGAAGCTTTGTCCAGCCCCCGCCATCCCCGAGGTACTCATGGCACCAGTGAGGCTATTTATACATCTTCGGCGCACTTTCGCCACTATTATCTTTAGTATATCGCAAACGCAAACAAATAAAACCTTTTTTCATGCACTCTAACCATCCCTTTGAGTCACAATCCGAGAATGTGTGCGGCGTTGCCCTCCAGGATCGCCTGCTTAGCCGCCTCGGAGATGTCAGCCTCGGCGATCTTGGCGATCCCGCAGCCGGGATAGACAAACGGCATGTGCGTGCCCAAGAGCATCCGCTCGCTGCCAAACCTCTCCACCAGAATCTCCAGCGCCCGTAGCGGTCCCTTGACGTAAGACAGCTCGGCATAGACGTTGGGCAGATCGCGGGTCTGCTCCAGGAAGCGCGGCGTCCCGGCGCTGTTGCCGGCGCTGAGGATGATGGTGGCCTCGGGAAGCTGCCGGGCCGCCCACATGATGCTCTCGAGCGGGACCGGCTTGACCTTCATCAGCGGGTGGTGGTGGCGCTCGTCCTCGATGCGCACGGTGACTATCACCGGCCAGCCCCAGCCTGTGGCCATCTCGATCAGCCTGAGTGCCGGCGGATCGTCAATCTGATAGCCGTGGTAGCTCGGATAGAGCTTCAGGCCGCGGAAGCCTAGCTCGCGGCTTTCCTCCATATCGCGCTCGACGCCGGGATAGACCGGGCTGAGGGTCGTATAGGGTATCAGCCGGCTGTCGGGATCGTTGGCCTGGAGGTCGGCCATCAGCCGCTCGTTGGCCGGGTGCGGGCTGACGTAGGTGATGGCGTCAATGCTGCCGACGACCGCCAAATCAATGCCGGCCCGGTCCATCAGCGCAAGCGTGCCGGCGGTATCATCGGCGGGCCATTCGCGAAAGGCGTAATTCCCGATGTCGCAACAGAAGTCAATCATGGTTATCGTCGCTTTCTCCATTTTGTGGACGGCCATGGAATCTTCAGACCACTTTCAGCAGCTTGGCGGCGTTGAGGCCCAGGACCTTGGCCTTGGCTTCGTCGCTGAGGTGGCTGTCGCGGACCTTGGCTAAGGTGTAGAGGAAATCCGCGCCCCGGGCATCGGTGCCCCAGAGCAAGCGGTCGGCGCCGAGTTGCTCGACGCAATACTCGATGTGACCGTAGTCGGCGATCGAGCCGCTGCAGTCGGTATAGACCGAGGGCACGTCGCGGATGGCGCGGATGCCCCAGCGGTTATCGCCACTGATGTGGGCCATGACGAGCTTGAGCTCCGGGTAGCGGCGGCCGATCTCGGCACAGTGGACGCCATCGGTCTCGAAGGGGTAGTTGCCGGTGACCTTGTGCCAACTGTGCTGCAGCAGCGCCACGTCACGGGCGATGGCCTCCTCGATGATCGGTTCGACGCACTTGTCGGTAATCACCGTCGCAACCTCCATCTTGATGCCTCTGGCCCCGCGGTCGAAGCCCTTGTGGACTTCGTCCAGCGCCGCCTGGCCGAGATTGGCGTGGGTATAGACCAGCGGGATGAAGAAGTCGGGGTAGCGCTCGTAGGTACGGAAGACCAGGTCATTCTGGCGCTGGACGACCTCCAGGCTGTCGCGGCTGTGGGTCACCGGCTCGCTGATGCCGATGTAATCAATGCCGATGCGCCGGGCCTCGCGCACCATCTCGTCGGCACGGGTGCCCTCGTCGTCATCCTGTACATGGGCGTGGAAGTCTATAAGCATGATTCTCACTTTCCTGTGAGGCCAAGTAAGGCTGGCCTCGGTAGTGGTGGGGCTAGGGCTGGGCTGTCATTCTTCCTCGCGGGCGCGGCGGAGTTCTTCTTCGTGCTCCCGCATCTTTTCGGCGGCCTGGCTGAACTGGACCTCGCACAGCATCTGATAGACCCCGCCGGCGGTCGCCAGCTCGACATGCTTGCCGCGCTCGACGATGCGCCCCTCGTCGAGGACCAAGATAATGTCGGCGTTCATGACGGTGGAGAGCCGGTGGGCGATAGTGAAGGTAGTGCGGTTCTTCATCAGGTGTTCGAGAGCTTCCTGGATCAGGGCTTCGGATTCGGAGTCGAGGGCACTGGTGGCCTCGTCGAGGATGAGGATTCTGGGATCGCGCAGAATGGCCCTGGCGATGGAGATACGCTGGCGTTGGCCGCCGGAGAGCCGGGTGCCGCGCTCGCCGACCATGCTTTCATAGCCATCCGGGTACTCCATGATGAAGTCATGGGCATTGGCCGCCACCGCCGCCTGCAGGACTTGCTCGTCAGTGGCCTCGGGACGGCCGTACTTGATATTCTCGCGCAGCGTGCCCATGAACAGGAAGTCCTCCTGCATCACCATAGCGATGTTGCGGCGCAAGGAGCTGATCGAGACATCGCGCAGATCGTGGCCGTCCATGAGGACGCGGCCGTTGGTTGGGTCGTAGAAGCGGGGGATGAGATGGACCAGAGTGCTCTTGCCACTGCCGCTGGGGCCGACCAGGGCCGTGACCGTGCCGGGCTCGGCGATGAAGTTGATGTCATCCAGCACCAACTCGCCCGGCTCGTAGGCGAAGTCCACATGCTCCATCTCGACACGGCCTTCGATCTTCTCGAGCTTGATGGCATCGCGGCGCTCCTCGATGTCGGGTGAGGTGTCGAGGGTCTCGAAGATGCGCTCGATAGCGGCCAGCACCACCTGAATCTGATTGTTGATGGTCACTAGCATTATCACCGGCGTGTAGAGCATGCTCTGATAGGACCTGAAGGCGACCAGGTCGCCCATGGTGATCTCGCCGGTGTAGAGCACCATGTAGCCGCCATAGAGCAGGATGCCGATATTGGCGAGGCGAGTGATGACGTTGGCGCCGATATGGAGGACGATGCGCCAGTGGCCCAGGCGCATGTTCATCCCGATACTCTCGCGCACTTCCCGGGCGAAGCCGCGCGCCTCCGAGCTCTCCCTGGTGAACGACTTGACGACCTTGATGCCGGAGATGCTCTCCGACAATGTGGTGTAGATTTGCGAGTACTGCTCGCGGGCCTCGGCGGCGGAATGGCGGATGTGCTGCCTGATCAGCAGGAAGTTGAACACATACAGCGGCAGGATGCCGACGGCGATCGAGGCAAGCCTGACATTGTAGATGAACAGCACCACGATGGCTACGGTCAGGGTGATGACATTGGTGACGATCTCGACAAGCTGGCTGCTGACAATGCCCTGCACGGCCTCAACGTCGTACAAGACGCGGGACATGATGCGGCCATGAGGGTTGCTGTCGAAGTAGCGCATTGAGAGGTGCTGCAGGTGACGAAAGAGCCGCCGGCGAATATCGTAAACGATGCGGTTGCCCGCAAAGATCAGCATCATCTGCTGCGGGTAGGTGGTAAGCGTGGCGATGGTGGCCACGGCGAGAATTACGCCACAGATAAGCAGCAGAAAGACCCACGCCTCGTCGCGATAAGCCGACAGCTCGACCGGTGGTACATTGCCCAGCTCGCCCAGCTTCTCGTAGCCGGCGATACGATCCACCAACAGCCCGAACAAATACGGGGTTACCATATTCAGGGCCGTGGCCACAAAGACCAGAAACAGCGCCCAGGCCAGCATCCAGCGATAGCGCCGCGCGAAGACCAGGATTCTCAGCAGTAGTGACATGCCAAACAGCCCTTCGATGTCTGCCGAAGGCAAAGTGCAACTTCGCCCCGCCACGGATACGCCGATGGTGCGCTTGTGGACGAAACGGTCACCTGCGCTCGGCCAATTATACCACGCCCTACACCAGAGGCAAGCTCTGAACTCCTCATCTGCAGTCAGCCGGCGTCGCTGAACGTCGCCAGGCTAGTACTCTCTTGAGTAACTACACGCAATAATGCTTTCCTGGAGGGCAGGCATCCTTGCCTGCCCAGGCCGACGGGGTGCTTTCGCGGAGTTGCGCAAGTCAGTACTAGGCTCGCATGTGGTGGCGCAGCGAGCAGGCGAGTGTCGTTACCCAGTTTCCTGATCTTGAGACCGATTGCTCGTGCGAGGACGATGGCACGGTGCCCTCAAGCGCCGCAACAGTCGCAGAACCCCGTTGTTCTCACGAGGAGTCGAGTTGGGCGTTGGAGAATACAGTGGTGGGTAAGGACACCTGTCTAGATAATCCAAGGACGGACACGGGCGTGAGTGGTCTGCAAATCTTGAGCCTGAACACAGGTTGGCCTTGCCGGGCAGGATAAAAGGCCTGCAAGTCGGAGGTGCAATCGAGTGACTGTCCCTGGGACAGCGCTTGCGGTTGTGCCTTCTTTTTTGCTTACGACCCGGCAACGACCTCGGGCTGCCCAGGGACCCCACCCGGCAATCCGGCTCAGCAGCCATTACTGAGACAGGTGATAGGCGAGCGACAATGAGCGACTCCGGTTACGTACTGATTGCGGATGGCGACGAGGCCTTTGCCCGCGGGACCACCACTCTACTGCGCGGCGAAGGTTATGAGTGTGACTGCGCACCCGATGGGACAACCGCGGCCGCGATGCTGCGCGCCACGGACTACGACCTGCTGATCGCTGACATCAAGCTGAACCGCGCCGCGGCCCTGGCGGTGGTCGCGGAGCTGCCGCACATCGTTGCGGCCATCCCCGTAATCCTGGTGACCGACGAGCCGCATCCGGACTGCTCCGTCAGCGGGCTCGAGCTGCGCCTGCTGGCCTATATGGTCAAACCGATCGAGCCGCAGCGGCTGCTGGAGGTAGTGCGAGCGGGCGTCAACTGCCAACGCAGCTACCGCGCAGTCTGCGCCGCCAATCAGCAGCTCAGCCAGTGGCAGAAAGACCTGGAGGCCATAGCAAAGCGCCTGCGGCTCCTTTCCGGCAAGGCCGCCCCGCTTGACATCAGCAACTTCGTCAGCTTGACTTTGCGCAACGTATTCACGGCGCTGTTCGACCTGAGCCACCTGACCGCGGCCCTGGCCGACCAGCAGCCGGAAGTGAACGTCTGCGGTCTGATGGATTGCCCACGGCTGGCGGCGCTTGTGGAGGCTCTCCAGGAGACTATCAGCGTGCTGGAGGCGACCAAGAGCTCATTCCGCTCCAAGGAGCTGGGACGACTTCGCAAGCAGTTGGAGCAGATTCTGGACGACGCCGAGAGCTGATCGTGGGCCGATGAAGCTAAAGTCTCGGGGGGCCGGGCCGAAATAGTATGGGACAGACCTCAGATAGTCCTAGCGGGTAGCCTTGTCGGACAGGGATTCTGACCTGTAAGTCGAAGGGAGCCCTCGATGCCGCCTAATGACCCCTCGGGTAACGTTGTTTCCCAGAGAGAACTTGAAACGCTGCATGCCACCCTGAACGAGTATCTTAGCCAGAGCGACAGAGACGATGTCGAGATAACTCTTTACGACTTTCGGCGCGCTCACCGGCTTTCCAGCACCCAGGTACGGCAAATCGAGCGGGATTGCGAAGCTGTCGGCTCGGCCCTCAATCGCACCCTGCGCGCCTATCTCGACCGCGTAGTTGAGGTGAGCTTCGTTGCCGTGGACCGCATGACTTCGCGGCAGTATCTGCGGGCCTTGCCCGAGGATGCAGCTCTGGCGTCGTTCGGCTCCCCAGGCGATGCCGCGGAGGCTTTAGTCCATCTCGATCGCCCGCTGGTGAGCAGTGCCCTGGATATGATGCTGGGCGGAACCGGACAGGAGGCCAACACACCACGCCGCGCAATGAGCCAAGTGGAAGTCCAGCTATTCCGCTCGCTCGTTGAAGAGATAATCACCGTAATGAAGCTGACCGCCAAGTGCTTCGAGGCGGCCCCGGTCGAGATGAAGGAGGTCTATCTGTCTCCCGTCGCCGTGGCCGGCGACGCGAACGAGGAATGGCTGGTCTGTGCCAGCTACCGATTGCGTCTCGGCTCCCACAAAGGCTATATGACCTTCGGGCTGCCATCTTCGACAATGCACCGGCTGCTGACGCGAGGCGAAAAGCAGCAGCTCACCGCCGAGGAAGGCGAGAGGGCGGTACTGACCTCGGTCGCGCCCTGTCTGGTCGGGGTAAGAGCGGTTATAGCCAGGTCGCGGCTGTCGCTAAGTCAAATGTCCAGGCTGGCAGTCGGGGATGTGATTGAGCTTCACTCGGCACGCAGCCGGGCGAAGTGGGTCGAGATCGTGATCGCGGGCGAACACAAGTTCATCGGCGTCCCGGGGATCCACGACGGGCAGCTAGCCGTGCAGATCACTAAGGCGACGCCCCGCCGAGAGCTTGCCGCCTGAGCACGCCTCCAGCCCTGTTCAGCAGTCGCCAGCCCAGGCCGGCTGGACCCCGCCAGCCCCCACTACCTGATGCGGCAGTTGCCCCGTCTCAACAATCCACAACTCCCCCAACTCACTGGCTGTGCGGACGCCTTCCCCAGCAGTTTGTTTGCTTCCCGGCGCGTTTATGCCTACAATGAGGCAACGCGTGCAAGGCCATTAAGAGGCGGCGGCCCGCACCGGCCTAAGCTCTCCCCGGCTCTCCGGACGGCAGGCGAATAGGCGAGCCGGAAAATGGGGATACTCATAGTGCCGGCTGTCGGTCGCCCTTGGCCTGATTTGCCGGCCCTAGCACACCTGGACACGGGGATATGGGCTTGAGGACCCAACGGCAATCCGCTGAGCGCAAGCCTATCGCCGGCAGTTGTCGGTGGCTGCTGGCACAGTTGGTGCTGGCTGTGGTGCTTTGCCAGCCGCAGGCCGGCGCGGACCCGGCCGCCTATCTCCACAGCATCTCCCCGAGTGTATTCCGCTTCGTCAATGCGCTGCCGCTCCCCGAGGCAGACCTAGCCTCCGCAGCCGCAGCAATAGCGGAACTCAATGTCGTCGAGCAGCAGGCGAGCGCGCAAACCACACCGGCCCCGCCGGACGGAGCTATCCGCATAGGCGGCGAGCAAGCGAGTTGGTACGTGTTACATCAGATCGGCCATCAGCTTGCCTACGCGCTGCTGCCCCAGCGGCTGCGGGGACTGTACTGGCATCCCTCGCAATGTCCCGACCTGATGGGGGCGGTGCGGCTGCTCGACACAGAGCCGGCGCAACCCTATGATGATTTCTCGGAAACGGCGGCGTACTTTTTCGTCATCGCCTTCGCCGGCTTCCAGCGGACAGAGGGCGAAGCGGTTGATGCCGCTCTGGTCGCATTGATGGAGACCCTGACCAGCCCCGCTTACGCGACTGTGCGCGCCACCTCGCCGGTGATGTCCCAACTGGCGGGACTCTGTCAGCTTTATGGCGAGCTTTTGAGTGCTGAGCCGGCGCGGGCTTATGCCGACTTCCTCCAGACGATTGTGGCCCATAGCCGCCGCAGCCCGGCGCTGCCGCTACCGGCGCGGACGATGCAGCAATGGCTGCTGGCTAGGCAGTTGTACGGCGGGCTGCCCGGGACCACCTTGGCCGCGTCTGTGACCCAGATGGCGGCACAGTTGTCCCTGGAGCAGGAGACCGGCCCTTGCCTGTTGACCTATGACCCGGCTGCCTCCCTGGACCTGAGCTTGAACGGGACCGCCATCGCCGGCGGCCGCAGCATGAGTCTCGAAGTCGGTGACCGCCTCCGTACCGGCGCAGGCCTGAGCCTGCTGCAGATGGCCGGGCCGACTATGGTGCTGCTGGGGCCCGAGCTCAGTTGCGAGCTGCGCAGCGCGGCGGAACTGTATGTGGCGGAGGGACAACTGCTGGTTGAAGGACCGGCGGTGATCAGCACCCCCACCTGTCGCTTCCAGGTCGCGGCGGCGAGCGTGGCGGTGCGCGTGAACCTCGCCGGTGAGACGACACTCGGGGTGATCTCAGGCAGAGCCGGCCTGGAGCGCGAAGGCAAAGACACGGTTACGGTGGCAGCGGGCGAGACGGTTACGGTGATGGCTGACCAGCGGCTGTTGGGCCCCGGCCGCGCCGCCCCGCTGCAGGTGGCCTTTGCGCTGCCTTTGGGCAACGCCGATATTGCCGCAGGGCCGCCTACACCGACCGGCATCAGCGACACAGCCGCCGGCCAGATACCCCCTGTCGAGCCGCCGATCATAGTCAGCGCCTCCGCGCAGCCACCGGCAGCCCCAACCGCCCCGGCCGCCGGCACATGGCAGGTGCATGCGCCCGACCTGCTGCCCGAGATAGTGCTGTGCCGGGGAGTGGATGACAAGAACCGGCCCTATGGGGTGAGCGCCGCCTTCCCCGCCGACATCGAGCGCATCTGTCTGTATGTGAGCCTTGACTTCGGAGCTGTGGCGCGGCAATTGCAGATCCGATGGCGGCACGGCCCCAAGACGCTTTCGGGGCGCATCATCCGGGCCAAAGGCAGTCGGCAAATCCTCAATAGCTTGAGCTGCGGCTCGCAGGGGAGTTTCGCGCCGGGCGAGTACGAGGTAACGGTGAGCATTGACGATCGGCCGGGCGCGACCCTGAAGTTCACTATCGGGGAGTAGAAAATGCAGAAAAATGTGCATACCAATAGGAGGAGAAGAGGCAGGCGGTGGCGAATAAGGATTACCGGAGAAGGGGCTGTGTTAGTAAGATTGGGAAAGGGATGATGAAAGTGGCACCAAAACGCAGTGGATTCACGCTTATCGAGCTACTGGTTGTGATTGCCATTATCGCGATCCTGGCGGCGATACTTTTCCCGGTATTCGCCCGCGCCCGCGAGAAGGCACGCCAGACGAGCTGTCTGAGCAATGTCAAAGAGATGGCTCTGGCAACCCACATGTATGTTCAGGACTATGACGAGACGCTGCTGTTTTCCGAGTTTCGGTACGGTTCCATATCCGTTCCCCGGCCCTGGTATGGGGGCAGCTCCAGCACCCACTACTGGCCCGACCTGCTCTATCCATATGTCAAGAACAAGCAGATCTTCTACTGCCCCAGCGACGACCAGTGGATCGGCTACGGCTGGAACGTCCATATCGGTTACATCGGCAACCATCCGGACCGCACTGGGCCGACCTATCAGGGTGTCAAGCTCGCCGATATTGACTACCCGTCCGAGACCGTCTGTGTCGCCGACCACCACAAGGCCCCGCCGGCCACCAGCATCTACCGCCTCTGGTCCTCCAGCGCGGCCAACCCAGACTACCAGGCCGTTCTGCACAATGGCGGCCTCAATGTCGGCTTCGTTGACGGTCACGCCAAATGGATGCAGGCAAACAAGTTCCAGTCGTGTCGGTGGAATTGATGCCTTTAGGGCCGGGCATCGCCACGTGCCCGGCCCATACAACGTAAAGGACGCGAACGGGCCATCTGAAAAAGGAGGGATAGTATGAAACGCGAGAGAGGTTTTACGTTGATCGAGCTGTTAGTGGTGATCGCGATCATCGCAATCCTGGCGGCGGTCCTGTTTCCCGTTTTCGCGCGGGCGCGGGCCAAAGCCCAGGAGGCCACCTGCTTGTCTAACGTCAAGGAGATCGCCCTGGCGATACTGATGTACACCGAGGACTACGACGGCTTCTTCCCCGTAACCTACTACACTCCTCCGCGCACCTACTGGCCGTTGATGATCTTCCCCTATTTGGGCCAGGCGACTATCAGCACTAGCAATTACGGCATCTTCGGCTGTCCGGGGATGAGGTGGGACCATAACTGGTACAGCGGGGCGTATTCCCAGTACGGCATCAATTATCAACTGTCGCAACGGTTCTTTCCCACAATAGCCCGGGATGTGGCGGTGAAGCAGCCCAGCAGCACCGTCTTGATCGGCGAATCTATCTACTACCACTCCAGCGGAAAGGTGTACGGCTGGTACCGAGTGACCAGTCCCACCGGCAGTACGCGCTTTGACCACAACGATCGGGGCAACTATGCGTGGTGTGACGGTCACGCCAAGGGCTACACTAAGCAGCAATTGCTCGGCGGTGTGGCGGCCAACGAGATCTTCTACGACTGGCGCTAGGCGGTGGCAGAGTCACTCGAAGGCCCACAATCCCGACAAGTTGGGAACAGTCATTTTTCTCTGGCACTTCTCGTAAGTCAGATGCCTGTCCGTGGGAGCAACAACAGACGACTGCCCCCGGTCTTGTCCGGCATACCCCTCTTGCTTCGCCAGCTCCATACTGTTAGAATCGTGGCGTAAGGCTGGCGCTTGCGTATCGCGTGAGCGCGTGTGATGGTCGGGGAGCTTTGCTCAGTTCTGGAGTGATAGATATGGCGTTTCGTCCGATGGTGGGGCTGGAAGTCCACGCCCAGCTTCTCACCGCTTCGAAGATGTTCTGTAGCTGCCCGGTGGCGTTCGGCTCCGAGCCCAACAGCAACTGCTGCCCGGTGTGCACCGGTATGCCGGGCTCGCTGCCGGTGCCGAACCGCAAGGCCGTGGAGTTCGTCATCAGAACCGGCCTGGCGCTGGGCTGCCAAGTCAGCGCATACTGCCGCTTCTACCGCAAGAACTATTTTTACCCCGACCTGGCCAAGAATTTCCAGATCAGTCAGTACGACGAGCCGCTCACCTATGAGGGGCGCGTTGATCTGGCCGTCAACGGCGAGGCCTTCAGCATCCGCGTGCGCCGGGCGCATCTGGAGGAGGATACCGGCAAGAACCTCCATCTTTCCGACGGCCGCAGCCTGGTGGAATACAACCGCTGCGGCGTGCCGCTGATGGAGGTGGTGACCGAGCCGGACTTCACCTCGGCGGATCAGGTGCGCGAGTACCTGGTGCAACTGCGGCGGCTGCTGCGCTATCTGGGCGTCTCGACGGCGAACATGGAAGAGGGCGCGATGCGCTGCGAGCCGACCGTCAATCTGGTGGACGCAGCGGCCGACCGGGCGACCCCCAAAGTCGAGATCAAGAACCTGGCCTCCTTCAAGGCGGTCCACGATGCCGTCAGCTACGAGATCGAGCGGCAGTACTGGTGCCTGGAAAACGCTGCCCGGATGCAGCAGGAGACGCGCCGCTGGAATGAAACCGAGGCCAAGACCACGGTGATGCGCACCAAGGAATCGGCGGATGACTACATGTACTTCCCCGAGCCGGACCTGGTGCCCCTGACGCCGGACCGCGCATGGGTCGAGGCGATTGCCGCAAGCCTGCCGGAACTGCCGCTGGCGCGAGAGCGTCGCTTCGTGGAGGAGTACGGCCTGCCGCAGTATGATGCCGAGGTGCTGACCGAAGACAAGCAGGTGGCCGACTATTTCGAGGCGGTGGCAGCGAGTTGCGAAGACCCCAAGAGCGCCAGTAACTGGGTAATGGGCGATTTCACCCATCTGCTGCACGAGAACGGGCAAGCTCCCGATACCTGCAAGCTGCGGCCCGAAGGCCTCGGCAAGCTGATAAACCTGATAAATGACGGCACCATCAGCAGCAAGATCGCCAAGGACATCTTCCCGACCCTATTCGCGCAAGGCAGCGACCCGCAGCAGCTTATCGAACAGCAGGGCCTGGTCCAGATCAGCGACGAGGACGAGCTGGGCAGGATCGTGGACGCAGCCATCGCGGCCAACCCACAGGCGGTGGCGGACTACCAGGGCGGCAAGGCCAAGGCTCTGGGCGCGATGATCGGGTATGTGATGAAAGAGACGCGCGGCCAGGCCAATCCCGCGCTGGTCAACCAGATCCTGCGGGACAAGCTCAGCCAGTAGTACACTTTCCCCTCCCTTCCCCCACGTAAAGGGATGTCAGTTGGACTGAGACCGGCCGCGCCTGGCCGAAGGCTTGGGACGCGACTATGAACAAAGACTTTCAGCTCAAGTTCGCCGTCGGGGTGGCGCTGGCGGCGGTCGTGTTTACTGCCGAATACGCCTACTTCAGCGGGAACCACCACGGTCTGGTGCCCGGCTACCAGGATGAGAACTCCGAGTGGGAGAGCGTGCGGATCCGCGCCAACCTGCCCGAGGCCGATTTCCTCTACGTGCTGACGACCTGCCCTTCGTGCCAGGCGGCCAACGACAATGTCAGGCGACTGGAGGCCGCCAATCCCCAGCTCAACTTCCTCTGGCTCCACCCCAACCTGATCGATCTCCCCGCCTTGACGGCGGCCTTGGGCGCAAGCTACGGCGTTGACACAAGGCGGCAGCGCGAGATTACGCCGGCGCTGTACGGCCCGGCGCGAGCGTGGCTGGGAGTTGAGGAAGTCAAGAACGCCGCCTTGGAAGGGGCGCTGGAGGGCCCGCGACCATATTTGCGCATGGGCTCTTCGTGGGATTGGCTCGAGCAGGGCCAACTGGCGGTCATGCAGCGCTTCGAGCAGTATCAGTGGGGCGTCATCGCGCTGGCAGGGCTGATTGATGGCATCAACCCCTGCGCCATATCCACCATCATCTTCCTGCTGTCCTATCTGACGCTCAGCGGCATGCAACGCAGCAGCCTGCGACTGGGACTGCTGTTTGCGCTGGGCTGTTTTGCCGCCTACCTGCTGATCGGCCTGGGCCTGTGGCGGCTATCGAGCATGGCTGTCAGCGCCTACTGGGGCCGGCGCATCATCTATCCGCTTATCGCTTTCCCCACTCTGACAGTGGCCCTGCTGGCCTTCGCCGAGTTCATCGAGCGAATGCGTACCGGCGGCTCGGAAACGATCCTGAAGCTGCCCAGGAGCTGGCTGCTGCGGATTCACGAGATCGTGCGGCGGGTAGTGAAGGCCGAACATGCGGTGCTGCTGGCCGCGCCGGTCGCAGTGATTGTCACTCTTATCGAGTTCGGCTGCACCGGCCAGGTCTATCTGCCCACCATCACGTATGTTTCCAGCTTACCCGGCCAGCGCCTCACCGCCTTGCCGATCCTGCTGGCGTATAATGTCGCCTTCATCATCCCGCTGCTGGTGGTCATCATCGGCTACCAGCTCACGGCCGGCAAGCTGGAGAGACCCAAAGCGCCCGTGCCCTTGCAGTACGTGCGGCTTGTGGAGGGGTTATTGCTGGGGATGATCGGGGCCTTCATGTTGTGGGCCACCTTCCACGCCTGGGCGGCCTGAAGCCGCGGCCAGACTGGGAGTTGCGTAGTTGCGTAGGGACTCTAGCCCACCACTTGAGCCGTTGCGAGGAGCCTAGCTGATACGGCGTGCCGTCATGTTGACGACCTCACCGGCGGCGAAATAGAAGGTCTTGACCCAGTCGGAGTTGCGGCCGGCGAGGCTCACCGTGCACTCGACCCGGATCGTGCCATCCCCGTTCTCCACGGCATTCTCCAGGATGTCCATCCGCACCGTGTCCTCGCCGTAATGTGACTTGAGATAGGCCTGGGCCTTCTGCAGCATCTCATCTACGGTGATCTGGTCGGGCATCGTAAAGGTATCTCCCGCTCTTGATAGTAACGGCGTAGCAAGGTTCCCGCGCTTGATGCCGCAGTCCTTCCCGCGCCCCGTAGTGCGGCTAGCGACGGTATCGGGTCCGCCGAGTTGCGCAGATGCTGAAATCCGTGATAGAATGGTCGCGAGGCGGCCTCCACTTTGCGCCACAATCAGCGCCCGGCCACCGACTAGTGGCGGCGCTTGCGCAGGCCCCTGGAGAAGACAGATGGCATCGGCAGCAGAGCGGGTCACGTGGCAAGACATAGTGATATTCTGGGCCAAGGTTGTGGCGATGTGCCTGGTACTGGGCGTTGTCTCCTTCTACATCGGCCGCCGCTATCTCGGCACGATGTTCAGCGAAGCCGAGATTGAGCAAGGCGCTCCGGAAATCGTCGTGCAGGTGCAGGACAGTGCCGCCGAGGCGGAGGAGGCCGAGAAGCCTCCACCTGAGAAGGCCAAGGTCGAGATCGAGGAGCGCGAGGGCTCAGAGGCCGAGGCCGCCCGAGCCAATCGCGAATTCGTCGCCACCGAGCAGGGAGCCGACGCCGAGGAGGCCGCAGACACCTCGGCTCAAGGCGCAGCCCAGGAGGGCGAAACCGAGGGCACCTCGCAGTGGTCCGACTACACCTCCGAGCAGGCCGACAGCGAATCAGGCGCAGCTAGCGCCGAGGAAACCGCAACCACCCCGAGCGGCCGCTATGTTGTCATCGCCGGCTCGTTTCTCAACCCCGAGAATTCGCAAAGAATGCTGCAGGAGCTGAAGTCCAAGGGCTATCAGCCTTACCTAACCAAAGCCACCGTCGGCGATAAGACCTACCGGCGGGTCAACGTCGGGGCGTTTGCCAATCGCCAACAGGCCGACAAGCTGGCCGAAGAGCTGGCCGCAGCCGGCTATGAAGTCACCGTGGGGGTGCGATGAGCCCTGGGCCGCGCGCTAGGGCGCATAGTCCTGATCGTCTGCGACAGTCTCGGCATCGGCGCTTTGCCGGATGCCGACCGCTACGGTGATCAGGCCAGTCATACGCTGTGCCACGTCGTCTCCGAGAGCCGCTTGCAGTTGCCGACCCTGACCCGCCTCGGCCTCGGCGCTATCGAGGGCGTAAGTTGCCTCCCACGGGCGACGCCGCAGGCAGGCATCGGGCGGCTTAGGACCCTCTCAGCCGGAAAAGATACCCTCGTCGGCCACTGGGAGTTGATGGGGCACGTCATGCCGCAGCCGTTCCCCACCTACCCCGACGGCTTCCCTGCCGACCTGATTGGGCGGCTGAGTAGCGCCTGGGGCCGGGAGATCATCGGCAACCGGCCGGCCTCGGGTACCCAGATCATCGAAGAGCTGGGGCCCCGGCAACTCGCGACCGGCGCCCTGATCGTCTATACCTCGGCCGACAGCGTGCTACAGATAGCCGCCCACGAGCAGGTTGTCGGGGTCGCGGAGCTATACGAGTGTTGCCGGCAAGCGCGGCGGCTCTGCAGCGGAGAACACGCCGTGGCGCGCGTGATCGCCAGGCCCTTCACGGGACCGCCGGGAAGCTTTGTGCGCACCGAGCGGCGCCGTGATTTTCCTCTGCCGCCGCCGGAGCCGCTGGCCCTCGACCTGCTGGCGGCTGCGGGCATTCGCATCTGCGCGGTGGGCAAGATCGGCGAAATCTACAGTGGCCGTGGCTGCGCCGAGCAGATACATACCGCCGACAACGCCGCCGGAATGCGGGTAATTGAAAAGCTGTGGGCAGCCGGCGAGTGCGACCTGGTATTCGCCAATCTGGTGGACTTCGACACGCTCTACGGGCATCGTAACAATCTCGCAGGCTATGCCGACGCTCTGGCCGAATTTGATAGCTGGCTGGGCGGCTTTATCACCGAGCTAGCCGAAGATGAGGTCCTCATCATCACCGCTGACCACGGCTGCGACCCGGCTACGCCGAGCACCGACCACTCGCGGGAGTATGTGCCCTTGATTATGTACGGAAAGCGGATTCAGCCGGCCAATCTGGGCACCATCGCAGGCCTGAGATTGGTCGGAGATGCCGTCTGCAACCTACTGGGAGTGGACGCGGGTGAGCACAGCCGGGAAATCGGCGCACTACTTCGCGCTAACACCGCGGGAGGCAGCGGGCAATGATGGATGATCCGGGCGCTTGGGGACGATTAGTGGCAGTGGCGATACCCGCAGGCGCGCTGATCAGCCTGATGATCTACGTCAAGTCGCTGGCTGCCGGCCAGTCGGCCAGGCAGATAGGCGGCGTAATGGCGACCTTCTGGGCGGCCCTGCTGGGCACGGTGGGCGTAATGATGGCGTATCGCTATCTGGTCGGGGGCCCGCTGATCGAGGTGGATACTGTCCCACCGGCCGTTCGCACAGCCAATCTGGACGCTTGCAGGCTGGCGGCTCTGCTGGTATCGGTGATTATTGTTGTCGGCCTCTGGGCGCTGGTGGTCTGGCAGGTCAGGCGGATTCCGGCTCCTGAGCCGCCGGAAGCAGAACAGGAAGATGCTGATAATGCTGTTGACTAGTATCATACTGTGGGCGATACTGTTGCTGGCGGCGGCGTTTCTGTACTATGCCTGCCGGGTCGAGCCCAGGCGTCTGGCAACCGAGCAGGTGCGCGTCCATAGCGGCGGCCTGCCCGCGGAGCTGGAGGGTTTCAAGCTGGCCCATCTGTCCGACTTGCACCTGCGCAACAGCCGGCAGGTGATAGCCATCGGGCGGCAGGCGGTGGCCGAGATCATGGCCCAGCAACCCGACATGATCTTGCTCACCGGCGACCTGGGACACCGCTCGTGGTACGCCGACCTGGCTGCTGAGGTACTCGAACCGCTGGCCGCGGAGTACGGAGTATATGCGGTACTGGGCAACCATGACCTGGACCACTCGCCGGAGATGTCGGTATTCTGGGACACGCCCACACCCGTAGCCATCCCGGAGTGGGTCGCCGCGATGAACGCCATCGGTCTGGACGCGCTGGTCAACGAGCACCGCTGTGTAGAAGTAAGAAACCGGTTGGTGGTCATCGCAGGGATCGGCGACCCTTCCTGCGGCTACGATGATCTCGCTAAAGCCCTGGCGGAGGCGCCCGATGGGGATTTCAAGATTCTGCTGGCACACAGCCCTGATATCTTTGACGAACCGGGGGTGGAGTGGGCGGACATGATACTATGCGGCCACACCCACGGGGGCCAGGTGCAGCTTCCGTACCTCGGCGCACCGTGGGCCCCGGTGTGGCGTCACCGCCACCGCGCCGCGGGGCTGATGCGGGTGGGGGAACACACCCTCGGCTATGTCAGCCGAGGAGCCGGCGCAGGAGTCGTAGCCAGGTTCAACTGCCCGCCGGAAGTGACCATACTGACCCTCTCCGAGGGCTACGCCGACCACCTGAGGCTGGTGAAGTAGCTGCGTCCAGCAGACTCGAGCCCCAAGCAGTCACGCACTTAACCTCAATCTAAAGGAGGCGGCAGCGGCTTGGGCGTAATGGACAATATCAATAACCTGCTGGTCAGGCTTAGGCTGAGAAAGCCTAAGCCGCAACTGAGTCGCGAGCAGGCGATGGGAGCCCGGCCTGTGCGCAATCCCTCCCTGCCGTGGAAGGTCAACGATGAGGGGAATGTGGTGGTGACCCTGCCACGGCGCGGCGACCTGGCCGGCAAGGCCCTGGGATGGCTCTTCATGGTGCCCGAGCAGAAGCCGATCGAACTGGATGAGCTGGGCTCGGTGGTCTGGCACCACTGCGACGGCCAGTACACGGTCAGGGAAATCGTCGAGGTCTTGGCCGCCAAGTACAAGCTCAACCGCCAGGAGGTGGACCTGACCCTGACCGAATACCTGCGCATGCTCGGCAAGCGCGGTATGGTCGGCTTTATGATCGACAGGAAGATAGCGGAGGAGGCGGGAGTAGCGGGTCAGGAGATCATCGGCCTGGAAGAGGTGGCCACCACCGAGCAGCAGCTCGCCGCCGCCGAGCAGCAGGCGGCGGAGGCAGCGGCTGAGACCCGGCGGATACTCGCAGAGATGGAGCAATCCGCCGGCGAGCTCCAGCAAGATCAAGCCCCGGATGCTCCCGAACCCGCAGACGACCCCGAGGTGAACGGTGAGTCGCGATGCTGAGAAATATCCTGGTAGGCTATGACGATTCGCGCAGTGCCCGGGCCGCCCTCCAGCAGGCGCTGGATATCGCCGAGGCCGCCCAGGCCTGGGTTCATCTGGTCCATGCCGAGGAGACTGTCGGCAGCGATACCGAGCTTGCCCTGCTCGCCGAGCCGGGGCCGGTCGAGGCCACCCTGGCAGCCGCCGAAGCCGGCCTGGAAGCCGAACCCGATACCTCGCTGCAGACCGAAGCGCCGCTGGAGGCGGCAGTGGAAGCCTGCCGCAACGCCAAGGTGCCCTGTAGCTCGCGTCAGGTATTCGGCCGTGCCGGCGAGAAGCTGACCGAGATGGCGCGGCTCTACCAGTTGCTGGTGGTCGGCGAGAGCAGTGAGCCGAAACGCGGCCAGCGTCACCATCTCGGCGGCAATCTGCGGCATCTGCTCCGCCACTGTCCGGCCCCGCTGATGGTATGTCCACACAACTACCACGCGCTGGACACGGCGATGCTGATCTACCGCGACGATGCCGCCGGCGGCCGCTCGCTGAGCCTGGCCGGTGAGCTGTGCTCGACGCTCAACATCCCTCTGAAAATCGCCGTGGTGGAAATGGCCTCGGAGCACGAAGAGCGGGTGGCCGCTGAGCTGGAGAACGCGCTCAAGGCTTTTCACGTGGAGTCCGAGCTGCAGGTGCTGAACCGCACGGCGGTCGAGGCAGTGCCTCTGGCGACGGTGGAGTGGCCGGCCAGGTGCGTGATAATGCCCTATGCGCCTGCGCTGTGGCCCTGGGCACCCAGCGCGGTCAAAGTGGCGTTGGCGACACCGAACCTCATCAGATTCATTGTCCCCTGAAGCAGCCGCGTGCCTCAGCAGCCAAGACCATGAACTAGCCCGATGGTGCAGTCGCGATGATGGTGTAGATGATGATCGCGATCATTACGCACCCCACCAGCGCCTTCATCAGCCCGGCCCCCATCCGTCCCAGGAAAGCGCCCCAGCCTGCCTGCAGCGCCTCCTCACGGCTCTTGCCGCTGCGCTTCTCGTAGTAGTAGGCCGAGAAAAAGCCGCCGGCGAGGCCGCCGACCAGCGGAGGCAGCACGATTCCCACCAGAAAGCCGATTGGCCCGCCGGCAAGACCCAGCAGCGACAGAATCGGAGACAGCACTGCCCCGCCCACAATTGCGCCGATGATGGTCCCGACTAGGACCACGGCGCTGGTCTTATTGCTCCCGCCGCCGGCCTTGGCGCCCATCGCGGCGATCAGACTGTCGCTGCTTTCGGCGATGACGGCCATGACCCCCAGAATCAGCAGCACCCACCACGGCAGCCGTTCCCAGCCGCTGATCGCCGAATAGACGATGGCGTCAATCAGGATCAGGGTGGTGCCGGGCAGCCCCATAACCGCGGCAAGCACCCCGGCAAGCAGCACCAGAGCAAACACGATGTAGCCTAAGATGATCAAGATGGTCATCAGCATGTTGGGGCTATCCCGTATCTTCAAGTGTGCCGACTGCGGCGAGATAGACGACCGTCTCGGCGGTGCCATCAAGACCCAGCAGGTGGTTGACCTCGTCATCGAAGAAGGCGCCGATATTGACACTGCCCAAGCCCAGGGCTTGGGCGGCCAGTTGCAGATGGGCGCCGAGATGGCCGGCGTCGAGATAGATATAGCGGTAGGCGCGGTCGGCGTACTTGTGCGCGCAACGAGCCACCACCGCACCCCAGGCAAATACCACTCCGGCCCTGGTACAGAAGCGCTGATCGCAACAGGCCTGGGCGATCTCCAGGGAGAAATCGCCCTCCGCCAGCCGCGCGAGGCGGTTTTCCAGCACCTCGTAGTGGTAAATGCCGGCAGGGCAGTCGCTGACCTTGGAGACCAACAGATAGGTTTCGTTCGGGTAAAGCGCTCCGGCCGAAGCGGCGGTGCGCAAAGCGCGACCAAATTCCTCTGCGGTCACGCCGCCGACCGCCCAGAGTAGTTGCGCAAGCTGCTGGAGGCTGATCGGCTCATCAGCGAAGCGCCGCTGCGAGCGGCGGGCGGCGATGGTCTGCCATAGTCCCGGGCCGTCCTGCTGCGGCTCAGGCAGCTCGACATAGCCCAGCGGATTCTGGTACTGCTTGTAGGGCGGCACTTGGGCCCAACCCGGTGCGGCAACTACCCGCTGGCGATGGTATTTGGTGCTGTTTTGATACCTGGGGCCGATACCCGGGTCCGTGGACATGATCGCACCTCTTCAGAAACGGACGCTCACAAGCGGATTGATTCCTTCGCGGTGGTGGCCGCTTCACCTGCTGAGAGCCTCGGACTCTTTGGGGCTGAGCGGTAGTCAGTCAACTCTGAAAACCAAAGCGGGGCCCGCCGCAGTGGCAGGCCCCCGGTGTCGAGTTGGTCGCGGCAGTTAGTCACACTGGCTGTAGCCGCAGGCGTGGCAGGTGACACAGCCGCCTTCGTAGGTAAGGTTGCCGCCGCACTCAGGACAAGCGCCGAGGTGATTGACGGTGTTGTCCTCGAACTCGATTGACAGTTGCGTGCCGCTGTCGCTCATGGCGCGCTCCAGGCCCTTGGCAAAGGCGTCGGCGCACGAAAGTATCCTGCCGCCACCGCGTTCCCAGGCCGGCATGTGACAACTGATGCCCTTGAGCTGTTTGACGAGATGCTCGGGGGCGATGCCGGAGCGCAACGCCAGCGACATCAGCCGCGCCAGCGCCTCGGTCTGCGATGAGGCACAGCCGCCGGCCTTGCCCATATTGCCGAAGACCTCAAACGGCCCGCGGTCGTCGCTGTTGACGGTGATGTAGAGCTTGCCGCAGCCGGTGGGTAAAGCCCGGGTCACGCCGGTCACGGTCTCGGGCCGGGGTTGCGGCTCCAGTGCGATACCGACCTGCTGGTCCTGGTAAGTTTTGGCGGTGGTGAGCACTTGCTCATCGCGGCTGCCGTCGCGGTACATGGTGACGCCCTTGCAACCCAGCTCATAGGCCAGCCGATAGACATGCTCCACGTCTTCAACGGTAGCCTCATTGGCGAAGTTGACGGTCTTGGAGACGGCGTTGTCGGTATATTTCTGGAAGGCGGCCTGGATGCGAATATGCCACTCCGGGGCAACTTCATGGGCGGTCACAAAGAGCCGTTTGACGTCCGGCGGGACCCCTGCCACTTCTGCGACCGAGCCCTTGGCTACGACCTCCTGAATCATCTCCGGCGAATAGAAGCCGCGGTCCTTGGCGACCTCCTCGAACACCGGGTTGACCTCGGCCAACTGCGTGCCGTCCATCACATTGCGGTTGAAGGCCACGGCGAACAACGGCTCGATGCCGCTGGAGGCGCCGGCAATGATCGAGATCGTGCCGGTCGGGGCGACCGTCGTAATGGTGGCGTTACGCAGCTTGGGCCCACCGTCGTCGCTATTGTAGGTGCTTTGCTCCCAATTGGGAAAAGCGCCGCGCTCTTCGGCGAGTTGCTCGGAGGCCTTGCGCCCCTCGCTGAGGATAAATGACATGATCTGTTCGGCGGCACCGACGGCTTCCTCGGAGTTATACGGGATGCCCAGCTTGATCAAGGTGTCAGTGAAGCCCATGATCCCCAGGCCGATCTTGCGGTTGCCCTTGGTCATCTCCTCGATTTCCGGTATCGGGAAGCGGTTCATGTCAATGACATTATCGAGGAAGCGGACTGCGGCATGCACGATGTCGGCAAGCATGTCCCAGTCAATGCTGCCCTTGGTGAGCTCGCCCTTGACGACCTCGGAAAGGTTGATCGAGCCGAGATTACACGACTCGTAGGGCAACAGCGGCTGCTCGCCACAGGGATTGGTACTCTCGATGTCGCCGAGGTGCGGGGTCGGATTATCGGCATTAAGCCGGTCGAGGAAGATGATGCCGGGGTCGCCGCCCTCCCAAGCCAGTTGCACCATCCGGTCAAAGACCTCGCGGGCGTTGAGGCTGCCGGTGACCTCGTCGTTGCGCGGATTGATCAGCTCGTAGTCACGGCCCTGGTCAACCGCGACCATGAAGTCCTCGGTAACGGCCACGGAGATATTGAAGTTGGTGAGTTTCGACTTGTCCTGCTTGGCCTCGATGAAATCCATGATGTCAGGGTGGTCAACGCGCAGAATCGCCATGTTGGCGCCGCGTCGGGTACCGCCCTGCTTAATGGCCTCGGTGGCAGCGTCGAACACGTTCATGAACGAAACCGGCCCGCTGGAGACGCCCTTGGTCGAACTGACGATATCGTCCTTGGGCCGCAGGCGCGAGAAGGCAAAGCCGGTGCCGCCGCCGCTCTTGTGGATCAAGGCGGTGTTCTTCACCGCCTCAAAGATGCTCTCCATCGAGTCCTCGACCGGTAGCACAAAGCAGGCCGAAAGCTGCTGGAACTCGCGCCCGGCATTCATCAGGGTGGGGCTGTTAGGCAGGAAGTAGAGGTTGGCCATCAGGTCATAGAACTTGTCTTCCCACTGCCTGACGGCGGCCTCGTCGGCGCCATAGAGGGCTTCGGCCGAGGCGATATTCTCAGCCACTCTGGCAAACAAATCAGCCGGGCTCTCCGTAGCCCGGCCTTGGTCATCTTTCTTGAGGTATCTGCGCTCCAGCACGGCAATTGCGTTGTCGCTGAGGTTGACTTCAGTGCGACCAGCAACAGTCATTATTGCCCACTCCCAGAATGGCTCGCCCGGCCTGTGTCTGCTTCTGCGTGTAACTCACAAGAGCCGGCTTGCGCCAGCCCTCGAGTTATAGCTTATACAGGTTTTGCCCAGTCAACTTGCATGAGGCTACACTATAGGACTTCCGCAGGCTGGAGTCAAGAACCTTTTTTCGAGGCCCCCTCGCCCACCTCCTGCCGGCGCAATCGCTAGTTGCCTAGTCGCCCTCCTCGGCCGTTTCTGCGGCCTGTTTCACCACCTTCGCCACCGCGCTGACCACCGAACCCTCACCCGGAACGACTATCTTGACGCCCTGGGCCGAACGCCCCGTGCGCCTGATACTTGCCACCGGCACGCGAATCAGCACCCCTTCCGAGGTGATGCACATGATCTCGTCATCCTCATCAACCACCTGCACCCCCACCACCGGCCCGTTCCTCTTGGTCACCTTCAGCGTCATCACGCCCTGGGTGTAGCGGCCCTGGGTGCGATACTCCGCCAGCGGCGTGCGCTTGCCCAAACCCTTCTCGGAAGCCGTCAGCAAGTCGCGATCATCATCGGCGTCAACCACCACCGTGGCGACAAGCTCGTCACCTTTGACCAGCCTGATGCCCTTGACGCCGGCGGCGCTGCGACTCATCGGCCGCACATCCGCCTCCGAGAAGCGCAAGGCCTTGCCCAGCTTGGTGGCCAGGATAATGTCCTTAGTCCCATCGGTCCACATCACCCACCTGAGGCGGTCGCCTTTCTTGATATTGATGCCGATCAGGCCCTTGCTGTGCAAGTGGGTATCGTATTCTTCCAGCGCGGTCTTTTTCACCATGCCCTGCTGAGTGACCATGACCAGGAAGCCGCCCTGGTCGTAGCCGCTCACCGCGACCCACGCGGTGATGCTCTCATCCGCCTCGATCGGCACGATGTTGACGATCGGGGTGCCTCGGGCGGTGCGGCTGGCCAGCGGCACCTCGTAGGCTCTGGTGCGATAGACGCGCCCCTGGTCGGTGAAGAACAGCAGCAGGTGGTGGGTGGTGGCGACAAACAGGTCCTGGACGCTGTCTTCCTCCTTCTTCGACAGCGCCACGATGCCGCGGCCGCCCCGACGCTGCAGCCGGTAGGTGTCCAGCGGCATCCGCTTGATGTAGCCGTCCCGCGTGATGGTGACGGCCATATCCTCCTGGGCGATCAGGTCCGCCATCTCGATCTCATCGGCCTCCGAAGGCATCACCCGCGTGCGCCGCTCGTCACCGTGCTCGCGCTTGATGCGGCGCAGCTCGGAGATGATCACCTTGGCCTTTTCGGCTTCGCTGCCCAGGATCTTGCGGTAGCCGGCGATCTCTTCTTCGAGCTGGCCCTGCTCCTTGTCCAGGTCAATGCGGGAGAGCTTGGTCAACTGCCCCAACTGCATCGCCAGGATGCTCTCGGCCTGTTTCTCGCTGAAGTCGAACTCGCTCATCAGTTCTTTACGCGCTGCGGTGCGGTTGTCGCTGGCGCGGATCAGGGCAATGATTTCATCCAGGATGTCGAGCGCCTTGAGCAGGCCCTCGACGATGTGTAAGCGGGCTTCGGCCTTGTCGAGCAGGAACTGGGTCCGCCGGGTGATGACCACGATCCGGTGGTCGAGGAACTGCTGCATCAGCTCGCGGGTATTGCACAGCCGCGGCACCAGATTGCCGCCGTCGGGGACCAGTACCATGGTGTTGACATTGAAGGCACAGCGCATGTCGGTGCGTTTGTAGAGCTGGTTGAGCACCACGTTGGGGTTGGCCGTCTGCTTCAGCTCGATGACCACCCGCATGCCTTTGCGGTCGCTTTCATCGCGCAGGTCGGATATACCGTCAATCTTGCGGCTATCATGCAGCTTGGCGATCTGCTGCAGCAGCGCCGCCTTGCTGATCTGGTAGGGCAGCTCGGTGACCAGGATGGCGTTGCGGTTACGGTCGAGCGGCTCGATCACGGCCTTCGCCTGCATGATCACGCGGCCATGACCGGTCTCGTAGTAGTCCGCTATGCCCTTCTGGCCGAGGACGTAACCGGCTGAGGGGAAATCCGGCCCCGGCATGATATTCATCAGCTTCTTGGTGGACAAGTCCGGGTCATTGAGCACAGCGATCAGGGCGTCACATAGCTCGGTCACGTTATGCGGCGGGATCTCGGTGGCATAGGCTACGGCGATGCCGGAGGCGCCATTGGCGAGCAGATTCGGGAACATTGACGGCAGTACGGTGGCTTCCTCGATGCGCTCGTCGAAGTTGGGCTGCCAGTCCACGGTGTCCTTATCCAGGTCCTCGAGCATCGCCATGGCCACCGGCGACAGCCGCGCCTCGGTGTAACGGGGAGCGCCGGCCGGGTCGCCGTCCACCGAGCCGAAATTGCCCTGCGGGTCCACCTGGGGGTAGCGGGCGCTGAAATCCTGCCCCATCCGCACCAGCGTATCATAGATGGACTGGTCCCCGTGGGGGTGATACGTCTTCATGGTCTCGCCGACGATGCTGGCACACTTGACGTGAGCGCGGTCGGGATAGAGCCGCTCGTCATTCATCGCCTGCAGGATGCGCCGCTGCGAGGGCTTCAGCCCATCGCGCACGTCGGGGAGGGCGCGGGCCGTGATCACGCTCAGGGCAAAGCGGCCATACGAATCGCGCATCTCGTCCTGCAGCGCTATCTGTTCAACTTGTCCGAGTGAGCTGCTGTCAACTTTCTCAGGCATCAAATCGCTCCTAGGCTGGTGCTACGAATCGGGCAGTCCAATCGGCTGCGGCAGTTGCCGGAAAGAGCACATGAGGAAGGGCCGCTACCAACGGGCTCCCGCAGATGCAGTTCCAGGCTTGGGTTGCACGCTAATCGGCCGCGCGCCTCAAGCCCACAGGTCGAGAGCGTGGGCGACCTTGGCGTGCTCGACCAGGAAGTCGCGGCGCCGTGGCACATCATCGCCCAGCAGCGTGCTGATGATCTTGTCGGCTTCCTCGGCGTGCTCCACGGTCACCTGCCGCAGCACCCGCTTCTCGGGGTCCATAGTGGTCTCGGCCAGGTCGTTGGCATCCATCTCCGACAGGCCCTTGAAACGGTTGACGGTCATGTCACGGTTGCCGAGACTCTGCTGCAACTCGTCCAGTTCCTCTTCGTCAAGCGCATAGTAAGTCTCGCCTTTGGCCTTGATGCGGAACAGCGGCGGCTGGGCGACATAGACATAGCCCTTGTGCAGCAGCGGCTCCATGTAGCGGAAGAAGAACGTGAGCAACAAGGCGCTGATGTGCGAGCCGTCAATATCGGCGTCGGCCATGATGATGATACGGTGATAGCGCAGCTTGTCGAGGTCGAACTTGCTGCTGGCTTCCTCGTCACCGTTCTCACCGTTCTCACCGTTGGGGGCGATGCCGGCGCCCAGCGCGGTAATCAGCGACATGATCTCCTCATTATCCAGGACCTTATCCAGGCGCGACTTCTCGACATTGATGGTAACGCCGCGCAGCGGCAGAATGGCCTGGTACCTGCTGTCGCGGGCCTGTTTGGCGTTGCCGCCGGCGGAGTTACCCTCAACGATGAACAGCTCGGATTCGGCGGGGTCGCGGCTGGCACAATCGGCCAGCTTGCCCGGCATACCGGCAGTGGACAGCGCGGTCTTGCGGGTCGCCTCGGCGGCCCGGCGGGCGGCGTCCTGAGCCCGGGCTGCCGTGACCGCGTTATTGACAATGCGCTTGGCAATCCGCGGCGTCTCCTCCAGGAAGTCCCTCAGCCCCTCGCCGACGATCGAGTTCACCAGCCCCTCGATCTCCGAATTGCCCAGCTTGGTCTTGGTCTGGCCCTCGAACTGGGGGTGGAGCAGCTTGACATTGATGACGGCGGTCATGCCCTCGCGGACCTCATTGCCGGTAAAGTTGCGTTCCTTGTCCTTGCGCAAACCCTGCTCGAAGGCGTAGGCGTTGATGGTGCGGGTGACTGCGGTCTTGAAGCCGGACAGATGGGTGCCGCCCTCAATGGTGTGGATCGAGTTGACGTAGCTGACGATGTTCTCATAGATGCCCTGGGTGTACAGAATCGCGATCTCGAGATCAACATCGTCGCGGGTGCGCTGGAAGTAGATGGGCTTGTGGAGCGGGTCCTTGCCCTCGGCCAGGGCCTGGACATAGGCCTTGATCCCGCCCTTTTCCTGCCATTTCTCCTCGCGCCGCATGCCCGGGCGCTCGTCGGTGAGTGTAATCGTCACACCGGCGGCCAGATAGGCCAGCTCGCGCAGCCGCGCGGCGATGATATCATAGTCAAACTCGGTGCTGTCGAAGATCTCGGCGTCGGGCAGAAAGCGGGTGTAGGTGCCGCTTTTCTTGGACTTACCGGTCTGTTTGACCTTGGCCCGAGGCACCCCCCGGTCGTAGATCTGGTAGTACTTGCCCCCATCCCGGCATACCTCCACCTCCAGCCACTCCGAAAGCGCGTTGGTACACGATACGCCGACGCCGTGGAGCCCGCCGGAGACCTTATAGCCGCCGCCCTCGAACTTGCCGCCCGCGTGCAGCGTAGTCATTACGACTTCCAGAGCCGAACGCTTCTCAGTGGGGTGTCTGTCAACGGGGATGCCGCGACCGTTGTCGGCTACCGAAACCGAGCCATCGGCCATGATGACTACGTCAATCTTGTCGCATTCCTCGGCGAAGGCTTCGTCAATGCTGTTGTCCACCACCTCAAAGAGGATATGGTGCAAGCCGACCTTGCCGGTGGAGCCGATATACATCGCCGGCCGTTGCCTCACGCCTTCGAGCTTCTTGAGTACTCTGATCTGTGCTGCGGCGTAGGGGTTCGTCTTCTTCGCCATGTGGCACTGCTCCTTACTGGTGAATACCAACTCTATGCCGTGGCTCTACCTCCATATTGAGATATGGTCGGGCAGACAGGGACTGTCCAGCAGTCCGCCGGGTAGCGGACAACAAAAGCCGGTATTTCATGTATTGTAGCTACTCAGGCTGGTTCGCCCGGTTGAGTTGCGCGATGGCACCCCGTGTCATCAGTGGGCTAGTTTTAGGTCATAGCTGGCCCCGTGCTCGCAGGTAATCTCCAGGACCGTTTCCTCATCACCTGCCGACACGATTCGCACCTTATCAGCCACACTCTCCAAATCCCAGGCACAGACCCTGCCTGTCGCCTCCACTAGACGCCAGGAGCCGCGTAGGGTGATCTGCAGCGGCCGCGGCTGATTCCCCCCGTCTTCCAGGTTCAGATCGGGGTCGGCCACACTCACAGCCAACTGCCCGTCCGGCAACGCTTCCGCCATAGTCAAGCACGGCTGATCAACCGCTTTGACCGGCAGCGTTTCAGTCCCGACTGCGTGCGGGCTGACCTCCTGCGGCACGAAAAACACGCAGCTCCAGCGGCCCGCTCCCTTGTGCCAGACGATGTGGGCGGCCTGGTCGCGCTGCATCACGCGGTAGGGCGGGTCGGCGGCAAACTGCTGCATCGCTTCCGGCGTCGCCCGCACCACCAGCATGTATTCATAGTTTGCCGCGCTGGGAGCGTTGCCGTGATCAATCCAGGCCGCCAAGAAATCCCCTTCGGTTTCCCCCACATCGAACATATCTCGGCTGGTTTGGCGCTTGCGGGCCACTGTCAGCCTCTGCCCCGCAGGCACGTAGTAGCCGCTGTCCTGAATATCAAGGAACCAGTGGGGCTTGGCCGCATCAAGCACTCGCTCTTCGGGAAAGGCCGTGAAGTCCGCCCCATCCAGCGGCGTCGGGACAAACTCATCTTCCTCGTTCTTGGGCAGAGACTTCTGGCACAGAGTTGTCTGAGTCGGATACTCGGCCTCGTCGCAAGAGATGTCGGAGCCCAGACAGAGAATCTGGTCGTCGTTGAAGAACCAGCTCTTTCTGCCGGTGAGGGTCTTCTTGTCCGGCATCGGCTGATTCAGAATCATGCCGTAAGTGCCCTGGCGACCTTGGTAAGACAGCCCGCCGACGAAAGTCTCGACCGAACGCACCGAGGTCCAGCCCTTGTCTATGGTCCTCAGCGGCAGTTGCGGGGAGGTGATGCCCTCGTAGCGTCGCCAGTCCCAACCGGGTGCCGAACGCCCACTTGCCTCCGCGCTAACCGGGTCTCCACCGGCCAGGATCTCCAGATACCCCAGCCCCTGGAACAGGCCGAAGCAGTTACGTTGGGCCTGGCGCTCGCTGCCCCACACATACTTGTTCTGGCCCTTGAGGCTGGCCAGCCAGTTGTCGCGGCGGTGCAGAAGCAGAGCCGCGTATGGCATCACGAAAGTCCCGTTGGGGTCCGGCTCCGGCTCGATCCCGAGAGTGCCATATGGCTCATTATCGGCAGCCTCCGGCACGAAACGCAGATACGCCGCGGCTACTTCCGCATCAATCTCCTGCGCACCGTCGGGCGTTCCACAGCGCGCCAGCACGTCCAGGTCCTGCATCCCTGAGGGACGGATAGTACCGTAACCGGATGCGAAGGGACTGCGCCCCTTCAGGGCCAGGGGCAAGTCGAAGCGATTGGCGTAGAGCCGCTGGGCGAGCATGGCCCGGCGCAGCCGCTCGTGGGCTTCCGCGCTCATTTGCCAGGGCGTGTCCTTCAGCTCTTGGAACAGGGGCGGCAGGTGCGCGAAGGCGCCCCGCGCATAGGAGTGATAGTGGCCGCCGTGATGGTACGCACAACCGTCAATCTTGAAAGCGCTGCTGGGTTGCAGCATTGACCGCTCCAGCATCGCCTTGAAGGCCCGCAGCCAGCGGACTTGCTCGGCGGGCTCAACCTGCAACAGGCCCTGGCGCAGCAGGCGCGGGACGGTAAGGTTGTAGAAGTCCATGTTGGAGGGCGCAGCACCCTCGGCGAAGATCGAGCCGCCGCCGTAAGTGTAGAGCAAGAAGTCCGTGTGGGGCTGCAATCGTCCCGCTTCCGCCAGTACGTCCCGCATCAGGAAGATGGCGTCGGCCCACGCGCCTCCGACCCACCAGTGCCAGCGAAAGCCGGAGGCCGCCTGCAGCGCCTGGTCATAGAGATGGTCGGAAACCAGCAGGAAGGCCTCAGCCAATCGCCGGCGTTGCTCCGCATCATTGCTGGCGCGATAGGCGGTGGCGACGCGATTGGCAAGGTAGGCGGTGGCCGCAGGCGTCTGCATGTCAAGCCAGCCGGGACCGTGCTCATCCGAGAAATAGTGAATATCGCTGCGGCCGAATTCGCCGGGCGCCGACAGATACTGATAGTGGGCGTCAATGCCGGGGCCACCATGCACACCATGCTCATCCCGCACAATCCCCAGCGCCTCAACCTTGTCACAAAGCTCCTGCACCTGGGCTTCCTCAATGCCGGGGCCCTCATCAGGACCCAGCAGCTTGCGGATGCCGGCCAGTTCGGCCTCGGTCACGCGCTCGGGCTTGGGGAAGCGCTGCTCATCCGGCACGAAGCGCTGCCACTGGGCCACCTTCTCGGGGATGACAACGCCGCTGCCATAGGTGAGCGTATTGTACTTGATGTAGTCTAAAAACACGGTGCCTTTCGCCACTTGGCTGGGCGCGAGGATGCGGATATTGTCCACCTGCGAGGTCGGCTTGCCGGTAGGGAAATCGCTATAGGCGGGACGCCCCTGGCGCCAGCCGGTGAACTCCAAGGGGAAGCGGAAGGAGCCGGTGACTGCCTCGCCTTCGCGGAACTCAAAGACCAGCGCATCGGCAATCGGCTTTTCCATATACACCCATACACCGAAGCAGGCCCGGCAACGGTAGCCGCCCGTGCGGTTCACATCTCCGATACCGTGGCGGATGACCAGTTCCTCGTCCTGGGACCAATCCCAACGCAGCGAGTTGTCGCCCTGCTTGCTGTGCCACGGACCGACGCCCAGACTCTCGGGTCGCGTGGCGGTGAAGTAATCCGGAATCCCGTCCTCGAACGACTCGTAGTAGTCCCCCTGCTGGGCCGAGGCCACGGTGCAGGCGGCTAAAACCAAGGTGAGGGCCGCGAGGAGGGCGCTGATGTTACTCATCCTGCTTATCTACCTGCTCTCGATGGGGTGACGGCTTCTGCCGCGCCCGCCTTTGCTGGACGCGCTGGGATCTTCGCCGGGTGAGTAGGTACTCACGATTGGACGATCCATGGGCCTAGCGGAGCACGTTCGGGAAGGTCAGATTCTGTCCCTGGTTGTGGGTAATTTCAGGGGAAAAAGGCCTGGTTTTTTGATGTTTGCATTCTAGCCGATTTGGCCGCAAAAGTCAAGCGATTCGCGGCTTATTAAGCCGGTTATTTTGAGCAAATTATGTATAGGTTTCGGCCTATATACCTATACATAGCGCCTGCCGCTGAACCTCGGCTCACAGCATCGCGCCGCAGGTCCCAAAATGGCCTGTCTTACCATCCGAAAAGCAGCTTTTTTAGACATCTAAATCGCGCTGCCCAATCTGCCACAAAACTGTAAGAAGGTCTGCCGCCCCATCACGGAGAATGGGCAACCGACATGGATAGATCGGGCCGGACTAAGAGCGCCCTGCGGTGACTTAGTCGCCCCCCTGAAAGGAAGTGCAGTCATGGTTGCTGCGGACCAGACCGTTCGCGTGGGAATGATCGGCTGTGGAGGCAATGCCCGTAGGCACGCCAAGCGCCTGCTGACGCTGGATGGCGTGGAAATCGTCGGCCTGTGCGATCCGACGGATGAGGCGCTTGCCGCGATCCGGGAGGTGGATGAGCGATTATCAGACGTCCCGGCGTTTGCTGACTACTCCGAGATGCTGCGAAAGCTGCCGATGGATGCGGTGGAGATCTCCACCCCTCACACTCTGCATTACGAGCAGATCATCGCCGCTCTCGACGCCGGCTTACACGTCCTGACCGAGAAGCCGATGGTCTGCAGCGTCGAGCACGCTGAAGCGGTGGTGGCCAAGGTCGAAGCCACCGGCCTGGTCATGGGAGTTTCCTATCAGCGTCACGGAATGGCCCCGTACCGCTACTGCCGCGAGGCCATCGGCTCCGGCGCAGTGGGCAACTGCCATTTCATCAGTTGCTGGCAGTCGCAGAACTGGTATGGCAGCCAGGTGCCGCGAAAAACGTGGCGCTCACAGATGCAGTGGGCCGGCGGCGGGCAACTCAATGACTCGGGCAGCCACCTGCTTGACATCGTGCTGTGGATGACGGCTCTGAAGCCGGTTGAGGTCTTCGCCTACCAGGACAACCTCGACGCCGAGGTGGACATCCTCTCGGCGATAGCGGTCAAGTTCGACAACGGCGCGCTGTGCAACTTCTCGGTGGTCGGCCATGCGGTGAATTTCCACGAGGAGATCGCGCTATTCTGCGAAGATGCCACCCTGGCGATTATGGGCCAGGAGGTCTGGCGCTGGGAGGACGAGACCAACCAGGTCGTCAGCGGCGCGGCGTTGGGACCCACCTGCGACCCCGACAGCAACTTCATAGAGGCCTTGCGGGGCCGGCAGCAGGTCCAGGCTACTCCCGAGGACGGCCTGGCAGTGATTCGCCTGACCGAAGCGGTCTGGGAATCCGGCCGCACCGGCCGGGCGACGGCGGTCAAGTACTGATGGAGTTGCGGTGACCGCGCGCGTACCCGGGCAAACTGAGGGCCTGGGGCTATCGCCCCGACGGCTGGTCTGCCTACGGCAACCATAGCCGGTTTGGCGGCCCCTAGGCCTCCTTGACACCTTGGGTGGGCTGGGTTACTATATAGTGTTACTCCAGCCGTTTTTTGCGAGCCCGCCGTTCAGAGCCTGTTAAGTCGTTGACGGGAGGCATATTGAGAATGGCAGTTGAGCTGGGGGCCCTAGTCGAGGGCACAGTCGAGAAACTGCTCAACTACGGTGTGATAGTGACCTTGCCCGAAGGCGAGTCCGGGCTGATTCACATCTCCGAGATAGCTGACGAGTACGTGCGCGATGTCTCGGATTACTTCCGCGAGGGGGACCGGGTTAAGGTCAAGGTACTGGCCTCTAAAGCCGAGGGCCGCTACGAGTTGTCGGCCAAGCAAGCCGAGCCGCGCACGCCTCTGGGGCCGGCCAACATTGCCTCAGACCGCGGCACTTCCAGACACCACGACAGCGGCGCGGAATCCTTTGAGGACAAGTTGTCCGACTTCATGAAACGTAGCTCCCAGCGCCTCAACGAGTTGCGACGCAGTCGCGACAACCGCCGCAGGAAGGGCCGCTGAAGACACCGCAGCAACTCGGCCGTCTGCCGGACCGGCGGAGCCGCAGGCCCCTGCGATGGAGAGGTGCGGTCAGCCGGCCTGTGGTAAGAAGATGATACTTGTGCCCCGGGCTCATTCTGTTTACCCTCTGATTAGCTGCACGGGCCGTGAGGAGGCATCGTGGGATGGCCGGTGACGTTATGCCCGACGATCCGCAACAGCTTCGCAAGGAGCTCGAGCGTTACAAGCTGGTAGTTACAGAGCTGCAGGGCAAGATCTCCGCTCTCGAAGACGAGCTCAGCACCGCCGCTACTATGGCCGAAGTCCCCTCTGTGGTCGTCACCCAGCCCGAACTCCGCCAGACCCTCTCCCGACTAATCAGCAAAATCGCCATGATCCTGCAAGCCGAAAAAGTCCTGATTATGCTCTATCAGGCCGAAGCCGGCGAGCTGACGGTCCTGCAGCCGGCCCTCGGCGTTACCGATGAGCAGGCCGCCGAACTCCGCCTCACTGCCGACCGCGGCGTCTCCGGCATGGTATTCCGTAGCGGCGAATCAATCCTCTACAATGACGCCATCGGCGACGAGCGCACCGACAAGGACAAAGTCTCGCTGCTGCGCATGCGCAACGGCGTTTGTGTCCCCCTGAGTATCCAGCAACGCGACGAGGAAGAGCGCATCACCGGCAGCAAGACCATCGGCGTGCTCCATGTCCTCAACAAGCGCTTCGAGCAGGAGTTCAACACCGACGACCTGCGCCTGACGGAGATGCTCGGCGATCAGGCGGCTGCCGTCATCTCCAACGCCCAGCTCTACATCGAACTCACCGAGAAGAAGCGGCAACTCGAAGGCGCCTTTGAGAGCATCAACGCCGGCGTCATCGTCGTCGGCAACAACGGCGACGTCCGGCTGATGAACCCGGCGGCGCGGCGCATGTTCAGTGTTGATGAGCAGGACCCCGTCGGTAGCCAGCTCTCCGAGGTGGTGCACTCCGCCGAGGTCATGGAGCTTTTCGGCAATGCCGTTGAGTCCGGCGAAGAGACCAGCACCGAGCTAACCGGCCCCGGCGACGGGCGTATCTACCAGACCCAGCTCACCCTCATGCAGGCCGACGACGACGAGCCGCCGGCGGTGGTAGCCATCTTCAACGACATTACCGAAATCCGCCAGATCGAGCGCATGAAAACGACCTTTGTCTCCACGGTCTCGCACGAATTGCGCACCCCGCTGACCTCGATCAAGGGCTTCATCACCACCCTGATGGACGACACCGAGGACATGTACGACTGCGAGACGCGCCACGAGTTCTATGACATCATCAACTCCGAGTGCGATCGCCTCACTCGCCTGATTACCGATCTGCTCAACGTCTCCCGCATCGAGGCCGGGCGCGGAATCGAGCTGCAGCTCAGCGAGGTTGACCTCAACCAGCTTACCGACCAAGTCGTGGAAAGCCAGTTAGCTTACACCTCTGACCACAATATCGTCAATCAACTCCCCCCGGACATGCCCACTATCATCGCCGACGCTGATAAGGTCGTCCAGATCCTCGAAAACATCATCGGTAACGCCGTCCGCTATTCACCCGAGGGCGGCGATGTCACAGTCACCGGCGAGGACGAGGGCGACACCATCAAGATCAGCATCAGCGACCAGGGTATGGGGATTCCCGAAGCGCACCGCGACAAAATCTTCCAGCGCTTTCACGTCGTGGACGACGAGGACGGCCGCGGCGCGGTCAAAGGCACCGGCATCGGGCTTTACCTGGTGCAGCACCTGGCGCGCGCCCACGGTCAGAAGGGATCGGTGTGGCTCGAGCATTCCGAGGTGAGCAAGGGCTCTACCTTCAGTTTCCGCCTACCCAAGGACCCGCGGGCGGACCAGGGCCTGGACTGAACGATGCTGCAGCCCACCCCCGAGGCGGGGGTGCCGTCCAATTCGCCGCAACACGCACCCATATCACAATGGCCTCTCGGTGGCGCAGACACTCTTGTCTGCGGTATC
>CAYMIN010000011.1:0-7569 GCA_964390495.1 uncultured Armatimonadia bacterium | reverse complement strand
CGCACCCATATCACAATGGCCTCTCGGTGGCGCAGACACTCTTGTCTGCGGTATCCTGGCTTGGGCAGACAAGAGTGTCTGCCCCACCAAGACCCAGGTCCCCCTGCCCATTGGTGTCGGGGGCCGTTTTTTTTCACTGATGCGCGCTACTCCGGTGCCTAGACCGACAACCACGGCAGCCGCCCACCGTTGCGGAGGAGAAAGCCAATGAAGGTGGCGATAGGTTTCGACCACGGCGGTGTCGCCTTGCGCGATACGGTGATAGAGGTTCTCACCGGCCTCGGTCATGAAATCACCGATTTCGGCACAGCCACCAGCGACGCGGTGGACTACCCTGACTATGCCGCGCAGGTCGCCGAGGCGGTCGCCTCCGGCCAGTGCCAACGCGGCGTCCTGGCCTGCGGCACCGGCATCGGCATGACAATCAGCGCTAACAAGGTCCCGGGCTGCTACGCCGCCTTGCTCAGTGACTGCTTCAGCGCCCGCATGGCGGCAGAGCACAATGCGGCGAATGTCGTATGTCTGGGCGGCCGAGTTACCGGGCCCGAACTTGCCAAGGCGATCCTGAAGGCCTATTTCGCGGCCGAACCCGACACCGCCGACCGTCACCAGCGACGCCGCGACAAGGTTTGCCGGCTGGAGCAGAGCAAGCGCCACTAGAACGGCCCGATACACCCGGCCGCTGCAGAAGAGGAGTCGCCCCATGTCGGAAGATCAGCCGGCAACACCGGTCCGCGATGAGCGCCCGGCCTGGGATGACTATTTCATGGAGATAACCCATGTCGTCGCCAAGCGCTCCACGTGCCTGCGCCGGCACGTCGGGGCGGTCTTGGTCAGCGACCGGCGCATCCTCGCCACCGGCTACAACGGCGCACCAAAGGGGCTGGCCCATTGCGCCGACCTCGGCGGTTGCTATCGCGAGCAGCTCGGAGTGCCGCCGGGGGAACGCCAGGAGATCTGCCGGGCGGTTCACGCCGAGCAGAACGCTATCATCCAGGCGGCCGTCCACGGTGTCAAGCTGGACAATGTCACCTGTTATGTCACAACTCAACCCTGCGTCACCTGCGCTAAAATGCTCATCAATGCCAATGTCGTGCGGATCGTCTATGAAGGCGATTACCCCGACCAGATGGCCCTGGACATGCTCCAGGAAGCCGGGATTGAGCTAGTACGATACCAGCCGCCCCAGAAGCGAGATAGCCGATAGTGCAGCCTCTCTACCCGCTGAGCCTAGCCCTAGTCATGTCCCTGGCCCTGACGCCGCTGATGATTCGGCTGGCCCCCAGCCTCGGCGCGGTGGACAAGCCTGACCCCAGGCGCGTGCATACCGCTCCGATTCCCACCGCCGGTGGCATCGCCATGTTCGTGGCCTTCTGGGTCCCGATGCTGCTGCTCAACCGGCCGCTGGCCGGACCGCTGGTCGGTATGCTGGTCGGCTCGGCGATACTCTTGGCAATCTGTCTGGTTGACGACATCGTCGGCCTGCCACCCTTGCCCCGCCTCGGCGGGCAGGTGCTGGTCGGAGTTCTGGCCTACTTGTGGGGTGTACAGTGGAGTGGCTTCACCAATCCGCTCTCACTCTTCGGGGAGTATCACTATATCTCCCTCGGCTGGCTTTCCGGGCCGCTGACGGTACTGTGGATCGTCCTGGTCATCAACGCCCTCAACTGGCTCGACGGGCTGGACGGCTTGGCCGCCGGTGTCAGCGCGATGGCGGCCCTGACCCTGACGGCGATGGCTTGGGACAGTGCCCTGGGCACCGTCGCCATACCGGCGCTGATGCTGGCGGCGGTGTGTCTGGGCTTTCTGCCATACAATTTCGCGCCGGCGCGCATCTTCATGGGTGATACCGGCGCGATGTTTCTCGGATACATGCTGGCCTCACTGTCGGTCGCGGGCGCTTTCAAGTCGCCGACCGCCGTGGCCGTGTTCGTTCCCCTGCTGGTGCTGGGGGTGCCCATATTTGATTCGCTCAACACGATCTGGAAACGCCTGCGTCAGGGCAAGGCGATCTATGCGGCGGACAAGCAGCATCTGCACCATCGGCTCCTGGACCGCGGCCTCAGCCCGCGACAGGCGGTGCTGGTAATCTACGGACTGACTGCAATCCTGTGCCTGGTGGCCATCACCCTATGGACAAGACTGTGAAACCGCGTATCTGCCTGGTCTATGGTACCAGGCCCGAGGCGATCAAGCTGGCGCCCGTCTATCGGGAGTTGCAGGCGCGCGGCGACAGCTTCGCTACCAGCGTCGTGGTTACGGCCCAGCACCGCGAGCTGCTCGACCAGATGCTGGAGGTCTTCGGCATCGAGCCCGATGTGGACCTCAACATCATGGAGCAGGGCCAGAGCCTCGGCCGGATAACCTGCCGCGCGCTTGAAGCCTTGCAGGAGACCCTCCACAAGCTGGCGCCCAACATGGTGCTGGTGCAGGGCGACACCACCACCGTTTTCGCCGGCGCGCTGGCGGCCTATTACGAGAAGCTAGCCGTCGGCCACGTTGAGGCCGGCCTGCGCAGTGGCAACAAGTTCTCGCCGTACCCCGAGGAGATCAACCGCTGCATGACCGACGTGCTCTCCGACCTGCACTTCCCGCCTACCCAGCGGTCCAAGGACGCCCTGCTGGCTGAGAACGTGTCTGCAGATACCATCTTCGTCACCGGCAACACCGTCATTGACGCCTTGCAGATGCTGGCTGATGATTCCAAGCAGGTGCCCGAAGCCACCGCTCGGCTGCTTGAGCAGGTCGAGGGACGGCTGGTGCTGGTGACGGTGCATCGGCGCGAGAACCAGGGCGTGGCCTTCACCAAGATCTGCGCCGCCCTGCAACAGCTAGCGCGCGGGCTTGAGGGTGTGACGATTGTTTGGCCGCTGCATCCCAGCCCGGCGGTAACCCAGGCGGCTCACGAGCTGTTGGATGGCAAGCAGCACATCGTGCTGTGCGAGCCCCTGGATTACTTTGAGTTCGTGCCCCTGATGAGCCGGGCCGATCTGATTATCACCGACTCCGGCGGCATCCAGGAGGAGGCCTCAGCGTTGGGTGTTCCGGTGCTGGTCACCCGCGAAACCACCGAGCGCCCCGAAGGCATCGAGGCCGGCGTGGCCCGGCTGGTAGGCGTGGACACCGACCGCATCGTGGCCGATGCCACGGAGCTTTTCACCAATCCGTCGGCCTATGCGCAGATGAGCCGGGGGGGCTGCCCCTACGGTGACGGCAAGGCGGCCGCTCGCATCTGCGACGCTTTGGAGTATCATTTCGGCATCTCCCAGCAGCGGCCGGACGATTTCGCATGGACGGCGGAATAGAAGCTGTTTCAAAACCCCGAATGGGGGACTGTCCCTTTAGGGACTGCCCCCTGGGTACCAGAAGCAGCGTCTTACCAGCTCGCAAGTCCTGAAAAACTAGGTTTTGAGACCGCTTCTAGTGCCTGGCGGGTCCCGTCTGCATCATTTGACATTGGCCTCATCCATCCGGTAGCTCGGGCTTCACAATGAGCTCGCGTGGGGCGGGCTTTCCAGCCCGACAGCCGTTGTCGTTCTCCCCTCTCCCTGTGGGAGAGGGGCCGGGGGTGAGGGCTATCGTTGTCGTTCTCCCCCTCCCGTTTCGGGAGGGGGCCGGGGGGGTAGGCGCCGTTATCGCGCGCATCGGGTAGCCGCACCGAAGGCGTGGGTGGGCCCGCTGTTTTCGCCGTTGCCGTTGTTTAGGCCCTGCGGGGAGGGGCCGCATACGAGGCCTGAGCTTGTCGCAGGCCGAGAATCCGGCCCAACCGTTGCCGTTCTCCCCTCTCCCCTTGGGACAGGGCTAGGCTGACGGCTGTCGTTGTCGTTCTCCTTTCTCCCTGTGGGAGAGGGGCCGGGGGGGAGGGCACCCTAATACCGTAGCTCGGGCTTTCTAGCCCGAGTCACCATTATCCGCACCCGAACAACCCGTACGCTTGAGGGCCGCACATGGGCTTTCTGCAGGCGATAATCCTAGCCATAGTCCAGGGAGCTACCGAGTTTTTGCCGGTTTCCAGCTCCGGTCATCTGCGCTTGATGGCGGCGCTGTTGGGCTGGGACGAGCTGCCCCCGGAGTATTTCGACTATGTGATCGTCCTGCATTTCGCCACCCTAGTGGCGGTGGTTGCTTATTACCGCTGGGACCTGGTGGCAATAGCCCGAGGCATCTTTTTCCCGGCTTCGGAGAAGGAAGCGGCCTCACTTCCGGGGAATACTAGCCCTCGTTACCTGGCGCTGCTGATCATTATCAGCGCCCTTCCGGCGGGGGTTGTCGGCTTCCGGTGGAAGGACAGCATCAAGGCGCTGTTCGATGAGGCCGGAGTGGCTCCCGTTGGCGTGGCGCTCTTGATTACTGCGGCGGCCCTGTTCATCGCGGACCGCATGAAGGGTAAGCTGGCTCCCGACCGCCTGGCCTGGTATGATGCCCTGCTCATCGGGGTGGCGCAGGCGGTGGCGATTATGCCCGGAATATCGCGCTCCGGCGCGACCATAGCCGCCGGCTTGTGGCGCGGCCTGAGCCAGCAGTGGGCGCCCCGGTTCGCGTTCCTGATGTCCATCCCGCCGATTGCCGGGGCTTTCGGCATGGCTCTGGCAGACTTGCGCGGCGGCGACTGGGCGGCGCAGTGGCCGTGCTATCTTTGTGGCTTTGTGGTCTCAGCCGTGGTCGGCTATGGCTCGATATATGCTGTCATCCGGACGGTGCAGCAGGGGCGGCTGTTCGTGCGCTTCGGCATCTACTGTCTGGTACTGGGCAGTGCGAGTCTGGTAGCCGGCTGGATCGGCTGGGTCTAGAATAGCTCCAAGCCTTAAGCTGTTACACCTCCAGGCACACACAATAACGTGTGCCCGGGCGATTAGTACAGGAGGAGATTTTCGTGAAAGAAGTTCTGACAGCATTTGACCGCAACGCTTTGTGGGGTGTGCTGGTCTGCGCGGGCATTGGCATCGCCTATGCCCTGTACTTGCGCAAGCAGGTACTGGCAGCCGACCAGGGCACGGAGAAGATGCAGGAGATCGCCGGCCAGGTCCAGGAGGGCGCCTATGCCTATCTCGGCCGCCAGTTCCGGACCGTCGCCATGCTCGTCGTGGTGCTGTTTGTGGCGCTGGTTCTGAGCGGCATCTCGGCGGGCTGGGACATTGCCATCGGCCGCGGCCTGGCCTTCATCCTGGGCTGCTTCTGCTCGGCCTTCGCCGGCTATATGGGCATGACCCTGGCCGTGCGGGCCAACGTCCGCTGTGCCCAGGCCGCCCGCACCAACCTGGCCGATGCCGTGCTGGTAGCCTTCCGCTCCGGCGGCGTCGCCGGCATGTTCACCGTGACCATGGGGCTTTTGGGCGCGACCATTATCTTCATGCTCTTCTACGAGCGCGCCACCGAGGTCCTGCTCGGCTTCGGCTTCGGCGGCTGTCTGCTGGCCCTGTTCATGCGCGTCGGCGGCGGCATCTACACCAAGGCCGCTGACGTAGGCGCCGACTTGGTCGGCAAAATCGAAGCCGGTATCCCCGAAGATGATCCGCGCAACGCCGCAGTCATCGCCGACCAAGTCGGGGATAATGTCGGTGACTGCGCCGGAATGGCCGCCGACATCTTTGAATCCTACGAGGTCACCCTGGTCGCTTCCATGATCCTGGCGCTGGCCCACGGCGGCATCACCGGCAACATGCAGGACGCCGTCATCTGGATCATGTTCGCCCTGCTGGTGCGCGCCATCGGTGTGCTTACCTCCATCTTCGGGATTCACATTGTCCGCTCCCGCTACGATGACGAATTCCCCCTCAATGCCATCGGCCGCGGCTTTGTCTGGTCAGCGGCTCTATCGGTGGTGGGGTTCTTCTTCGTCGCCAACTATTACGCCCACGACATGCGTCTGTTCTGGGCCACCCTGTTCGGCATTATCATGGCCGTGGCCATGTACAAGCTCACCGAGTATTACACCTCCAGCGTCTATAAGCCGGTCCAGTCCATCGCCAGCGCCGCGCGCACCGGTGCCGCCACCAACCTGCTCACCGGCTTCGCCGAGGGTCTGGAAAGCTCGGTCTATTTCCTACTGGTGATAGCCGGCTGTATTTTCGGCTCGATTATCGTCTTCGGCAGCGAGGCCAACGCCGTCGAGATCCTCTACGGCGTCTCTCTGACCGGTCTCGGCATGTTGACCACCACCGGGGTCATCATCTCGATGGACACCTACGGCCCGGTGGCTGACAACGCCCAGGGCATCTGCGAGATGGCCAATGTCGAAGACGCCGCCGCCAACGTCGAGATTTTGGACGCGGTCGGCAACACCACCAAGGCTGCTACCAAGGGTATCGCGATTGCCTCCGCGGTAATCGCGGCAGTCTCGCTGTTCGGTTCCTTCCTTTCCAAGGTGGCGCAGGGACAGGCCGGTGCCGCTGGCGGTGCCGAGAGCGTCTCGCTCGGCGCGCTGCAGCGGCTCTCCATCCAGATTGACAAGCCGCAGGTGTTCATCGGCTTGCTCATCGGCGGGGCGATGCCGTACCTGTTCAGCTCGATGACTATTCGGGCGGTTTCGCGCGCGGCCTTCCTGATCATCAACGAGGTGCGCCGGCAGTTCCGCGACATCGCCGGCCTCATGGAAGGTCGCGAAGGCGTGCTACCCGAGTCCGGCAAGGTCGTTGACATCTGTACCGCCTCGGCGCTCCGCGAACTGATCGCCCCGGCCCTGCTGGCGGTGCTGGCACCGGTAATCGTCGGCTGCTGGCTGGGCTGGCCCGGTCTCGGCGGCTATCTCGGCGGCATCATCGTCTCCGGGCAGCTTATGGCGGTGCTCATGTGCAATGCCGGCGGCGCCTGGGACAATGCCAAGAAGCTCATCGAGGACGGCCTCTACGGGGGCAAGGGCTCCGAGGCGCACAAGGCTGCGGTAGTCGGCGATACCGTCGGCGATCCCTTCAAGGACACCGCCGGCCCGGCCCTCAACCCCCTGATCAAGGTTATGAACTTGGTCGGCCTGCTGATCGCGCCGGTGATTGTGGCCGCCTCCCACGGCGACAGCAACATGATGCCCGGCACCGGACTGGTCATCGTCGGCATCGTCCTGGCCGTGGTGGTCGCCATCGCTCTGATTATGTCCAAGCGCGAGACCAAGGACATAGTCGAGGTGCAGGAGCAGTTGAAGAGCGCCGACACCCAGGCCTCGTAGTTACACCAGCCGAGTACAGAACCCAATGGGCGGAGTGGCCTCTCCACTCCGCCCGCTTTTCTTTGTCTGCAACAATCCCGTGGGTCGGGCTTCCACTCTTTATGCAGATGCCCGATGTGTGCTCCGCGCCTCTGTGATCGTAGGCGATGGTGCTCTGACAAGTCTTGGGCCGGATGGTCTGACTTTGCTTGCGCAGAGTTCAGCCGATGCGGCCTTTCCGCACGACAAAAAGACCGCGAAAGGCTGAGACGTTGCCTCTCGGACTGTGTATGTCAATAGCTAGCTGCCGCCGTCGGCGCTCGTAATCACTTGCCCGTAGGTCGGGCTTTCTAGCCCGACGACGTTGCCTTGCGGAGGGGCCGCATACGAGGCCTGAGCTTGGCGAAGGCCGAGAATCCGGCCCAGCCGTT
>CAYMIN010000010.1:99686-141994 GCA_964390495.1 uncultured Armatimonadia bacterium | reverse complement strand
TAGTATCACGGGCAATATGCACTCTTTCCGCGAGGCGATTTATGGCCCCGAGGGCAAGACGGCGCTGGTCAATGGCGCTGCCGGCTCCGGTCCCATTCTCGCTCACTACGACTTGACCACCGGAGAACTCATCCACGAGTGGCACAAGGACTACTACGCGCACACCAGAAGCATTGTACTCTCTGCCGATGGCGAGCGGGTGCTGGCAGGCACTCGTCACAGTGCCACCGAATGGCAGGTCGCCGACCACAAGCTCCTGCAGAAGTTCAGCGGCCATCAAGGCCATGCCGTCACTGCCGTGGCCTACTGCAAGGACCCCGACCAGCTTCTCACCGGCTCGCGCGACGGCTCGATTCGCCGCTGGAACCGCCTGGAGAACAAGGTCCTGCTGCGCTGGTGCCCGCACAACGGCCACGTCACCCACATCCAGGTATCTCCTGACGGCGAGCGGGTGCTATCGTATGGCAGCGGCATGGTCGCCGAGACCAGCCTCGCTGACGGGCATTTCACCGTGGCCTGGGAGCGTCACAACGGCCCGGCTGAAGCTGTGGCCCTGTTGCCTGACGGCTCCACTGCCGTCAGCGGCTCGGCCGACGCGACTTTGCGCACCTGGGACATCACCACGGGCGAGGGGCTGTCCACCATCGAAGGGGCCACGCTCGGCGCCTATGCTGTGGCTGTCTCACCCGATGGCACGCGCGTCGCCGCCGGCTGCAAGGATGGCATTATCCGCGAGTTCAGCCTGCCTGCGGGCGACCTGATTCGCCAGCTCGAAGGCCATCGCGGCTATGTGCGCTCGGTGGCCTATACCCCCAAAGGCTGGCACCTGGTCAGCAGTGCCGGTGACGGTTCGGTGCGCGTATGGGGCATGGACACGGACGAACCGGTTCATGTCCTCAAGGAGCATCGGGGCGGAGTGCTCTCGGTGGCGGTATCGGCGGATGGCAACTTTGTGCTCAGTGGTGGCCGCGATGCCACGGTGAGATTCTGGGATTTGCGGACGGGGGAACTGCTACAGACTTGCACAGGGCACCGCGGTTGGGTGGAGGCCGTGTGTTTCGCCGGCGATAATGGACACGCTTTGTCCTCGGGCCGGGACGGGAAAATCTACAAGTGGAACCTGAAAACCGGCGAAATCGCGGCGGAGATGGTGCATGGCGGCTGGGTGCGGGCTCTGGTGTGCACTCCTGACGGCAAGACTGTCTGCGCGGGCGGCGAGGACCGGATCATCACCTGCTGGGACCTGGCGAGTGGCGCAAAGACGGCGACCTTCACGGGCCACCAGGGGCATGTCTTATCTTTAGCGGTGACTCCTGATGGTAGCCGTCTGATTTCGGCCAGCCAGGACACCACGCTGCTGGTCTGGGAGCTGCCCCAGCTATGATCGCTCTGGTAGATAGCTGAACAGAGACGACGCCCCGTGCTCGGAAGCACCTGATGATAGAAAGAAGCCCCTCGATAGGGGCTTCTCTGTTCTGGCGATTGCCCGCGACCCGGCTTCTACACCAGCGCCACCTCGCAACCCACATACTTCGTCAGTGCCTCATGCACTGGTTCCACAACATAGTCCGGCGTAACGCTGACGTGATGACGGTGGCCGGTGTAGCCGACGGTCTGCAGCACATCCTGGAGGTTGGGGATCTCGGCCACGCCGGCGCAGCCGAAGAAGTCGTCGGCGATCGGGTCCTTGGTGAAGCGTCCCGCGCCGAGATAGAACTTCATCCGGCCCGCCTCGGTCATCATACTGCCGAAACTGAAGGCCATCGGCTTAATGCGGCCCTGGCAGGGACCGAAGGAGCTGTTCGGGCCGACGGCGTTGGCCAGAATCGCGTGGTCGGTGACGCGCCCCTTGTTAGTCATCATGCTGCGCGGTGCCGACCCGCAGTGGAACAGAATGCACTTGTCAGCCTCGTCGCCGTAGTTGTTATTCCAATCGAGACATGTGGCAACATTACCCGAGGCTCGGCTGAGGGCGTACATCGCCACCGCATTGCCCACGTCAACCTCGCAGGCGGTGACTACGCCGCGGTCGTTCATTTCGCTGAGCAGCACGCACGGCGAGATGCCCAGTTGCTGCTGCATCTCGATCCAGCAGCGGACGGCGACCGCGTCCATTTCGTACTCCTCCACGACCTGGTCTATCGCCACCCCCAGCTTGCATAGGTTGTTGAAGGCCGCCTCCGGTACACCCGTCCAGTTGGTGTATGCCTTCAGGCGCTTGGCCTTCGCGGTGACCTTTCTCTCGGTGTCCTTGAGGGCCGCCATGCGGGCGAAGATGTCCGACAAATCCAGCGTCTCCATAGTGACGCCGGCCCGCTGCAGGGCCAGCTCGTCAATGCGCACGGTCTTGAAGGCGGTGGTGCGGGCCCCGATAGCGCCGACCACCATGTCCTTCATCCCGTTGACCACCCGGCACATGCGGTCGAAGTAGTCAACATTCTCGGCAAATCGCGCGCTTGCGGGATTGACGGTATGGGGCTGCAGGGCGGTGAATTTGAGCCCGTTTTGATAAAACACATCCATGATCGAAAACTTGCCGCAGAAGGCATCGCGGCGCAGCTCCGGCGCCATCTTGTCGACTTCATCGGGATAGGCCTGGATCAGGATCGGCACTCCACAGTCCTTGAGGGCGGCGATGGCGCCGGTCTCATCGCCGAAGTTAGGCAGCGACAGAATGACGCCGTCGTAGCGGCCGCGATTCTTCTCCAACCACTCGGCGTACAGCTTACCCTCCTGGGGAGTCTCGACGGCTCCGTAGCGGGTATGGGTGGCCCCCAGCACCAGCGTTTGGTAGCCAAGCTGTTTGAGCCGGTCCTGCAATTGCTTGCGGGCTTCGGCCTGGAGGGATGCGGGAAAGAAGCCGCGATTCCCGAAGAACAAAGCAAATCTACTTCTCTCGCTTGTCATGATATCCTCCTGATAGCGGCTTGCGCTGACAGAGTAGTGGCACGACCCTTCCGCAGGCTCGGGTGGTGCTGCGACTCCGGTGTGGTACTCCAAGAGGCTATTTCGCTGCCGGACGCAGGATTCCTGCCGGTTTGACTAGCATGTGGATTACGTCGTGGGGGAACATCAGCGCCCGCGCAGAGAGGGCAATTGAGCGATTGAGAGCCGGCGTTGCCGTATGGCGAGAGCGGTCCACGGCCTCACGCCTCGCGCGCCTCGGCCAGCACCAAGTTATCGCGGTGGACGACCTCATCGTTGCCGATGTGGCCGAGGATTGCGGGGATCTGGCTGGTATGAGCGCCCTGGATTCTCTCGATTTCGCCGGCCGAGTAGTTGCTCAGCCCTCTGGCGACCTCCGACCCATCCGGGCCGACGATGCGTACCAAGTCGCCGGCGGCGAAGTTGCCCCGCACCTGGGTAATGCCCACCGGCAGCAGGCTGGAGCCGTCGCGGTCCAGCAGGGCCCGGCGCGCGCCCTCATCAACGCTGATGATGCCGGCAGGACGGACCGCGGTGGCAATCCACAGCTTGCGCCCCAGCACCGGCTCCCCGGGCACGAAGAAGCTGCCGAGCTGCTCACCGGCTAGAATGCGAGTGATGACCCGCTGGGCCCGGCCGCTAGCCATGACCACGGCGATGCCGCAGTCGGTCAGCATCTTGGCGGCGGCGAGTTTGGCCACCATCCCCCCGTGCGATTCGGGGCCGCCGGTGCCCTCGGCGCAGGCGCTGAAATCATCGTCCGGCTCGATGCGGCTGATGAGCTGGGCGTTAGCGTCAACCTGTGGGTCGGCGGTGAACAGGCCCTCTTGGTCGGAAAGATAGATCGCCAGGCCCGCGCGGGCCGTGGCCGCCACCATCGCCGCCAGCTTATCGTTCTCTTGGAAGGTGATGCCCTCGATGGAGACGCTGTCGTTCTCGTTAATCACCGGGACGACCTGCTTGTCCAGCAGGGTCTCGATGGTGTTGCGCAGGTACAAGTAGCGACTGCGTTCGGACATATCGTCATGGGTCAGCAGTATCTGGGCGCAGGCCAGTCCGCGGGCGCGCAGGGCCTCCGACCAGTGCCGCATCAGGGCCGGCTGGCCGACCGCTGCCGTCGCCTGGCGCAGGGACATGCTGTCCTCGGAGCTGCTAATGGCCAGGATGCGCCGGCCCAGGAAGATCGCACCGGAGGTAACGATGATGAACTCGTGGCCGTCCTCACGCAGGACGGCGATCTGCTGGCCGACACTGTCGAGGAATTTGGTGTTAAGGCCGGTAGCGCCGCCGGTGATCAGCCGCGTGCCGACTTTGATGACGATCCGCCGGCAGCGGCTGAACTGGCTCCGCTCGGTTGCTGGTCCTTCTGACATTTGCCCTACTCTCTCGCCAAATAATCCCCGCTGCTCAGCTCTCTCCATCGCGTAGGTCGGGCTTTCCAGCCCGACAACGGCATCCTACTCCCTGGCTAGGTAGTCGCCCGTGCTCAGCCACTTGTAGGTAGTCAGCTCACGGATCCCCACCGGCCCGCGGGCATGCAGCCGGTTCGTCGAAATGCCGATCTCCGCACCCATCCCGAACTGCCCGCCATCGGTGAAACGCGTCGAGGCGTTGTGATACAGACAGGCAGAGTCAATCTCCGCCATGAACCGCTGGGCTGCCTCCGCGTTTTCCGTGAAGATCGCCTCAGAATGGCTGGACGAGTATTTCTCGATGTTGGCAATCGCTTCCTCCAGAGAGTTTACCACGTCCACGCTGATAATCAAGTCCAGATATTCGGTGTCGAAGTCTGCCTCGGTCGCCGGCACGACGTTTTCACATACCTCTAGCACCCGCTCGGTGCCGCGCACCTCCACACCCGAGGCCTGCAAATCCGCGACGATGGCCTGCAAGGCCTCCAGATTGTCCGCATGTACCCAGAGGTTCTCGGCCGCGTTGCAGGTGCCCGGCCGCTGGGTCTTGGCATTGTTGATGCAGGGCACCGCACGGGCGATGTCGCAGGTGGCGTCCACGTAGATGTTGCACAGGCCGCGGTCGTGCTTGAGCACCGGCACCGAGGCGTTCTCGACCACGGCGCGGATCAGGCCTTGCCCACCGCGCGGCACGATCAGGTCCACGTACTCGTCGGTGCGGATCAGCTCCTGCACGCCCTGGCGGTCGGTGGATTCGATTATCGCCACAGACGAGCCGGGCAGGCCGACCTCCTCACAGGCCTGGGCCAGCAGCCTCGCCAGCGCGATGTTGGAGTTGATGGCCTCCTTGCCCCCGCGCAGCAGCACCGCATTGCCGGACTTGATACACAGGCCGGCGGCGTCGGCGGTCACATTGGGCCGCGACTCATAGACGATGCCGACGACGCCCAGTGGCACGGTGACTTTCTTGATTTGCAGGCCGTTGGGACGGACGGTCTCGGAGAGCACGATCCCGAGCGGGTCATCGAAGGTAGCGACCTGCTCGAGGCCGGCGGCCATATCCTCGATGCGCGCATCGGTGAGCAGGAGCCGGTCGAGCATGGCCGAGGACAGCCCGGCTGCCTCGCCGGCCTGCATATCGGCGGCATTAGCCGCCTTAATCTCATCCACACTGCCGCGTATCTTGCGCACCATCGCGCCTAGAGCGGCATTGCGCTTCTCATCGCTACTGATGCGCAGACTGGCTGCAGCCTCTTTAGCCGCCCGCGCCTTGCTCAATACTTCCTGCCTGATGTCCATATCTTACCCTCCTGGCGCCGAGTATTGCTGCGACAGCATAGTAGCGATGTTCGTACTAGCGCCGATTACCCACTGACGCGTGGCTCGGCCTGACCTGCGCTATGCGCAGGTCAGGTGAGAACGCGGGGGGTACCCACTCCGAAGGAGTGGGTCAGCGTTCTCAGCTTCCAGCCCGAGGTCGTTATTGAGCGGTGAGACGTGCCCAGCGATCATGCATCGTCTCGACACATATCTTTCAGGGCCTGCTCTACTTCGGGCCCGAAGCCGGGCTCCCACCTAAAGCCCTTGGGCAAGTTCTTACAGTTAAAGAGATAGACGAGGGCTGCCAAGACCTTAAGTGGAATCCGGCAGAACTCGAACCCCCTCTCCTTTTGAAGTCTGGCCAGTTTTCCAAGTTTCTCTTGCGCTCTGGGCTCAACTGCCGCGAGTAGCTCGTCGAAATTAGCTATCGTGGACATGCCTATGGCATGGAGAACGCACAATAGGCGAGATGTCGCCTCCATGTTGTACTTGCGGCCTGGAACCCAATTGTACGGGTCGATCCCAGCCTCACTAGCGAGTTCTTCCCAGTGTTCGACGGGCACCCTCAAGCTTAGGAAGTCGACCAGGGAATCAGGGGCTAAGGGAATCTCCAGTTGACCATCCACAATGTCTTCTGCGTACCGCCCACGGCAGTAGAGCTGTATGTCTCCGGGCTTGGCGGCCAACCTCGTGAGTTTGTCCTTTGAGTGCCGACAGAGGCGCCTGTAAACCTCTTCGGTGACGACGATTGTATTCGGTACTGCCTCTTTCTGAAGACGATCCACGAGATTGATGGAAAGGTGTTCCAGTTCACTCGGATCTTCCGGCAATTTGAGGAAGTCGGTGTGCACGGCGATTCTGATATCCAGAGCTTCGCCAATTGTGTTGTTCCTGGCATTAAAGTCGGACATGGCCAGCAGCACCGCGAGTGCTGTGTCGAAAGCACGGTGGGGGGATTCCTCGCCACGAAAGAGAATCACGCCACCGTCGCCGGCCCACTGCGCCGTGGTCATGTGTCGTTTGGATGCTTCTTCGTACGTGAGCTTCCTGTAACTGCTAATAGTCTTCTGTATGTCATTTGGGTGGTAGTCCGCATTAGCGGCGATGCCCTGACTATTCACCACATCTATCGAGAAGAAGGCATAGCGATGCTCCTTCGTCTCTTCACTGGCCACCGACTTTTCATCTTCCGTATAGCCCGGTGCTTCCTCGACGGCCTGCTCAGGGGCGCCAGCGTCACGGCGCTTAACCGGCATATCTAGAGCATCAACCTGCTGACGGCGGTTATGAATGCGTGCCTTGCGTCCCTGTAGCGCTTGGCGGGCGCACTCCTCGACCTTCTCATTGTATGCGATAACGTCGGGGGCCAGAGCCTCAACCTGGACTTTGATGTTATCGATGACCTCTGCCACCTCCTGCTTGCCCTTGTCGACAGAGACGAAGCAGATCACCTCGAAGCAAAGGTACTCCTTCGCGTCCCGCTCTTCTCGTGCTACTGTGAGCTCGCGCTCCCACAGGCGACCGCCGTTCGGTTTCCACTTGAGTAGGTCAGCATCACCCCGGAATGGGAGGTAGCAGACGAGAACACTACGACGGTAGCTTCGCCCGGCGTGCAGATGGTCCGCCCACGGTTGCAGTTGGTCGTGCGGAATAACCTTCTCACAGTCCTCAATCCAGAAATGCGCGAAATCAATGGTGGGGAAATCGAGGCGGTACTTCTCACCCAGATGGTTCACGTATTCCGTCTCGTTCACGCTAAGGATGTAGTTCTCCGGCTCCTCCTCGATCTCCTCACGAATGTCTCGATTGCGCTGCTCTAGCCAATCGTTCAGCCCCCGCTCCCTGAACGCATAGAAGCTGTCGCCAGCCTGGCTCATGTAACACCTCCCGCTTCGCCTTCAGTAGTTCAGGGACCGACCTGCGCATGCTAGCGCACGAACTATCCGCAACGCCCTCGGGCTGGAAGCCCGAGCTACGCGTCGGTGGTCGTGCTCACAATAGTATAGGGCAAAATCGGGGCTAAGTGAAAGGGTATCCAGAGGCAGAATAGAGCGCCAGCGGCGCAGAATCACGCCTGCACGCCAATCCATCCGCGTGCTGAAATTCGGTACATGAAGATTTTACTTGACATTTCTTTCGTGAAGATGCTATGCTCAAATTGCTTTGGTGGTCAAATGCATGCCAAAGTGATGCGGCAAAAAAGCTAGAGTCGTAGGCTGACAGCTTGATGCAGAGACGCACCCCTTCCCAAGCTAGGCCCGAATGGCTAGCTTATAAGAAGAAGGAGGTGCGTTTTTTATGCCTACAGGCAAAGTCAAGTGGTTCAACGACTCCAAAGGCTTCGGCTTCATCGAGACCGAAGATAGCGAAGACGTGTTCGTGCATTTCTCCGCTATCGCCGGCGACGGCTACCGGTCTCTCAACGAGAACGACGAAGTCGAGTTCGAGATCGTGCAGGACGCCAAAGGTCCGCGCGCTGAGAACGTTACAGTCATTAGCTAGTCACCAACTCGCTTGCGAGCAATACCAAAACCCCTGCTGCAGTTCGGCAGGGGCTTTTTTGTTGCGGGATGAGATTTCCTAACCCCCTAGCCCCCTTCCCTAGTAGGGAAGGGGGAATCAAAGGGGGATAGGACCGTGAGGCCTGTACCAGGCGGCGGGAATGTGCAAGGTGTCAGGGGCCCCCGGATCCGGGCACGGCGTCCAACTTTCGTAGGCGGGCCAGAACCATGCGTACCAGCGCCGCTGCCACCAGCCCGACCCCGAATAGCACCGCGCCGGCATAAACCCCCAAAAGCGCCGCAGCCATCGTCGCCATCGCCCCGGCATCCGCAGCCAACAGCAACAGCTCATAGCCGCGATAATGCTGCCGGTCGAGGTGCCGGCCCAGCCAGGATGCAATCAGCGCCAACGCCGCCGCCATCCCCAGCGGCAGCAGTACCATCATCGGCCGCTGCAGCCGAGGCGGCAAGGTCAGGGCCCAGGCCGCACCGCTGAAGGCTCCGGCAACCAGCCCGCACATGCCGTGGCCGAAGACGGTGAGATAGGCCCGGGGCCGCGGGGCGGTGCCGGTCGCGAAATCGTACCCGCATCGCGGACACCTGCCACTGAGCTTCTCGTTTGACAGTGGCAGGCCGCAGTTGGGACAGATTCGGCCGGAGTCGTCTCTACTCATATTCGCTTCCTACGAACAGCAGCTTGGGAGGCTCTATTCGCGCCAGGCGTGCCAAGTCCTTCCGTGGCGGCTGCGGGTACGCATGCAGTGGGCGAACCGTGCATGCTAGGGCGGAGGACATCGGCTCAGGCCGGCGAATGGATAGGTGGATGCTACCTAGTCAGCGACTGTGGAGGGCAGCCGAAAATGCGCGAGTACAAAGCCGAATACGAGCTGCTGGCAGCACGATTGGCCGACAGCGGCATTGACGTCGAAGCTGTCAAGGCCAGGCTCAAGGCCCAGGCGATTGAGACGCCCTCGTGGGGCTATGCGGATGCCGGCACCAGGTTCGGGACCTATGCGCAGCCCGGTGCGGCGCTCACCATCGAGGAGAAGCTGGCCGATGCCGCGCAGGTGCATAAGTTCACCGGCATAGCGCCGGCGGTCGCCGTGCATGTGGCCTGGGATTTCCCCGATGGCTTCGATCCGGCGCTGGTTGAGTATGCGGCAAGCCTGGGGGTGCGGATCGGGGCGATCAATCCGACCTGCTTCGAGGACCCCGAGGGCCTGATGGGCACCATCGCCAACCCACAAGCTCGCATCCGGCAGAAAGCCATTGACCACATGCTCGAATCGGTGGAGATCGGCCGGCAAGCAAGCTCGCGGAACCTGAGCCTATGGTTCGCCGACGGTACCAATTATCCGGGCCAGGATGACCTGATAGAGCGCCGCCACCGCGTCGCCGAGAGCCTGCAGACGGTCTATCAGGCGATGCCGGAGACGATGCGGATGCTGATCGAGTATAAGCCCTTCGAGCCGGCCTTCTACCACACCGATATCGCCGACTGGGGTATGGCCTACCTGTTCGCCAAGGGCTGCGGCGAGCGGGCCAAGGTGCTGATTGACCTCGGCCACCATTTGCACGGGACTAACATCGAGCATATCGTGGCGACACTGTTGGATGAAGGGGCGCTGGGCGGTTTCCACTTCAACAACGCCAAGTATGCCGACGATGACCTGGTGACCGGCTCGGTCAACCCATACCAGGATTTCCTGATATTCGACCAGCTAGTGGTGGCCGAGAGCAAGCCGGCGGCGGCCGAGATCGCCTATATGATTGACCAGAGCTTCAATGTGAAGCCGAAGCTAGCGGGGATGATTCAGAGCTGTCTGAACATCCAGCGGACCTACGCCAAGGCGCTGCTGGTGGACCGGCACAAGCTAGCCGCAGCGCGACACGAGAGTGATATCATCGGCGCTGAGCAGGTACTGATAGAGGCCTTCAGCAGCGATGTCGAGCCGCTGCTGATGGTAGTGCGGGAGGAGATGGGGCTGGAGCCGGAGCCGCTGGCGGCTTATCTGGCAAGCGGCTACAAGGAGCAGATCGAGCAGGAGCGGGGCATAAGAGAGGCCGGGGGAGGACTGGGATAGAGCGGCTGGCCCTCACCCCTTTCATTCCCCTCTCCCGCAGGGAGAGGGGAAAACGGCAACGGCGTCGGGCAGGATGCCCGACCCACGGGATAGTTGTTGTGATGGCTGAGCCATGCCAGCAGAAAGGAGACGCGGGATAACAATGCCGAGGCCTAATCTGCTGTTTATCTTCACCGACGAGCAACGCCAGGATACTCTGCGGGTGTATGGTAATGAGCTGATGGACACGCCGAATCTCGACGGCCTGGCCGCCGAGAGTGTGGTGTTCAACAACGCCTACGTCACCCAGCCGGTCTGCACGCCCTCACGGTCGAGTATCATGACCGGCCTGTACCCACATACCAACGCGTGTATCGCCAATAACATCCCCCTGACCCGCGAGTACCCCACCATCGCCGAGATGCTGCCGGAGGGCGAGTACGAAACCGGCTACTTCGGCAAGTGGCACCTGGGTGACGAGATGGTCGGTCAGCACGGCTTCGAGAAGAACTGGGCGGCCACCGAGGACGGATACCACGTGTACGCCACCCAGGAGCTGTTCAAGCACCGCCATGTGAGCTACTACTACTTCCTGAAGCAGCATGGGATTGAGCCCGACCAAGTGGGAGAGGATGGGTTCGCGGTCTTCTCGCGCAACCTCTGTTGCCATCTCCCCAGGGAGCTGACCAAGCCGGCGTTTACCGCCCAACGGGTGTGTGAGTTCATCGAGAAGAATCAGCAGCGGCCGTTCGTCTGCTACGTCAACTTCCTGGAGCCGCACATGCCCTTCCACGGGCCCTTCGACTGGATGTATGACCCGGCGGAGATGCAGTTCTCCCCCAACTTCCTGGTGCCCGGGGACGATAAGACGCCGCTGCGGTGCCGCGTACTGCAGGAGCAGTACGGCAAGCACCCGGAAAGCTACTACCGAGAAACCAAGGCACGCTACTACGGTCTCGTCAGTCTGGTTGACTACTATGTCGGGGAGATGCTGGATACTCTGAGCGCGTGCGGGCTGGATGACAACACCATCGTGGTGTTCACCAGCGATCATGGCGAGATGATGGGCGACCATGCGCTGATGTACAAGACGGTGATGTACGAGGAGGCGGTGAAGGTGCCGCTGTTTATGCGCGTGCCGCAATGGGGCCACCAGCAGCGGATGATTGACCAACCGGTCAGCCAGGTGGACCTGGTGCCGACACTGCTAGAGCTGATGGGGTGCCAGAGCCCTGACGGACTGCAGGGCTATAGCCTGGTGCCCTACCTGAGCGGCGCAGGTGAACTAAGCTGCGAGGACGTGTTCATCGAATGGCAAACCGCCGAGGGCTTCACCTCCATTGAGGACAAGCGCTGGTCACAGGAGGAGCAGGAGAAGGCCGGCTCGGCGGAGGTGCGGACGGTCATCACGCCGCAGGGCTGGAAGCTGAACCTGCGCCGGGATGATGGGTGCGAGCTGTATAACCTGCGCGAGGACCCCTATGAACTGGACAATCGCTATGGGCAAGCGGGCACCGAGGATACGGTGGAGGAACTGGCCGCCAAGATCCGAGACTGGCAGCAGACAACAGAGGATACAGTGGAAGTGTAGCGAGCAAGTGCGGATCGGGTGGGAGATTGGATAGCGATAACGGCTGTCGGGCTGGAAAGCTCGACCCACGCGACGGTTATTGTGGCGTCAGAAATGGTCGCAGGCGTAGTAGATCGAGTCCTGTCTGGGGAACAGAATCCGCAGTAGCTTGCGGTACGGCTGCGGGATGCTGAGGCCGCGCAGGGCGAGGGTCTCGGCCAGCTCATCTATAGTCGCAGCCCCGCACAACAGCAGGAAGAACTCCCGACCACTCAGGTCAAGCGCCAACTCCGGCTCATCATCGCAGACTCTTATTTCGGGTCCCAGCACGCGCAAGGTAGCGCTCTGGCCGACCTGGTTGAGGCTGACGGTCAGCGGCTGGCTGACAGCAAAGCCGGCCTGGCTGAGACGGCCCTTGAACTCCGGCACCAACTTCTCCAAAAGCGGCCGTAGCCGGATCACCCGTAGCATCATGCCCTCGGACAGAGTGTGAGTAGTACGGGTGGGTGCGAGCATGCGCAGACGGTCGAGCAGAGGATGACCGAAAGGCGACTGGCAGGTGAGCGGGTCGTGCTGCTGTTCGCCGGCGGCTGCCATGGCGGCTGCGGCCAACGGCACGAAGGCCTGCAAGTGTCCGTTTCGGCAGCAGGCCTCGTAGATACGCCGGGGCGAGCCGCTGACGTAGGCACAGACCTCGCCGCCGGCTTCGGCAACCAGCCAGGGCCGGCACCCCAGGAACTGGGAGTGCCGGTCCTGCCAGTAGGCCGAGTGGCGAACCATCGAGAGGGTCACCTCGGCGTTGAACTCATCATAGCAACGGATAGCCGCGGCCAGATCGCCGGCCTCGACGTACTCGCGCACGGTGTAGCGGCTGTCACCGGGGCCTTCGAAGTTCTCCGGCACCGGCACCGTGCAGGAATGCTCCGGGAAACAGTCCCAGCCGACGCCCTGGTAGAAGCCGGTAAGGCCCGAAAACAGCATACTGATATCATAGCCCTGCTGCTCCATGTAGGCGACCTGGGCTTGTAGCAGGGCGGTGCCGTGGCCGCGCCGGCGATAGTCGGGATGGGTCGAGACGCCGCCGATGCCGCCCATTTCCACGCGAGTGCCACCAATGCGCACGGGACGGTTTGCCACCCGCACCGCTGAGACGATCTTGCAATCCTCCACGACCACCTTTACCTGTGAGAGCTCGAGAGTGGAGTCATCGTACAGGGCCCTCTCGAACCGCTCACGGGGGGCCGCGTCCTGGAAGACGAGCGCAAAATGCTCAATCAGCTCATCAATTTCGTCGGCTTTGAGGTCGAGCAGTTGCATCGCGGCTACCTCCGGGCGGACTTTCTGGGATGCCGCTGAACGGGCGGCTAGCAAGGATTTCTCTGCCTCGCAGCGAAGTCCTTTGTCGGATCATGGTTGAGAGAGGCGTACGGGCGATTCTCGGCGGGTACGCCAGGACGTGATAAATCGCGCCCCTACGGACACCAGCGCTCTTGTGGGAGCGCATGGCATGCGCCCATAGCCGTTGGTGGTAGAGACACCCTAGTGGTCCAGGTGACGACCTCGGGCTGGAAAGCCCGAGCCACGCGTCTTGTGAATTGTAGGGAGACTGGTAGATGGGCGATTACAGATTCGTTGACCATACCCAGGTATGCGATCTGACCCAGCAGATTACTCTGCTTGAGGCGGTGGCCTTCGCCGAGTACGAAGGCTCGCCGACTTTTGATGAGGACTTCACCGAATGGTATCTGCGACGCCCCGGCTCCACGGCAGACCTGTGCGTGGCGGCGCTGGACGATGAGCAGATGGTCTCGGTGGTGCTGGTGGCGATTCAGCCGCTGCAACTCGGCGGCAAGCTGCTGGACTGCGGGATCATCGATTCGATAGCTACTCATCCCCAACACCGCAGGCAGGGCCTGGCACGCAAGCTGATGGAAATGGCGCACGCCAAGATGCGCCTAGCCGGCGCGGATGCAGCAGTGCTCTATACCAACCCTGAGGACTATCCCTACCGGTTCTATCAGCGGCTCGGCTACCAGACGCGTGCGGTTTGCCAGATGCTGGAAGGCGCAAGGCCTGCCGCGAAGGGGCCGCTGCGGGTGAGGCCGGCGCAGGCGCTCGAGCACCAGGCGATTGCCGGGATGCTGAATCGATTCTACAGCGCGCACGAGGGCTATGCGCCGCTGAACGCCGAGCTATGGGAGTGGCACAAGGTGGCCAGGCCGCTAGGCATGGAACCGCTGCTGCTGGTGGCGGAGGCCGCCGGCGAACCGGCGGCGACCTGTACCTATGCTGAGGTGCCGGTGCTGCTGAAGGGTGAGACGGTCACCGTGGCGGCACTTTCGGATTTCGCCTATGACGCCGAGGCGTGCCAGGCAGCGGAGGCCTTGGTGAGCCTGCTGGCAACGACGCCCCAGGGAACTGTGGTTTGTTTACTTGATAAAGAGGACCCGCTTGCCGAACTCTATGAGAAAGCCGGCTTTACCAAGGCAGTCAGCGAAGTGAGCATGGTGCTGCCGTTTTCCAAGGCCGCGCATGAGGCGATGGCAGCCAAGTCGGGCCCCTGGTACGTGATGGTTGAGTCGGTAATCGGAGTCTAGGCGCACACACAATGATGGCAGCAATCGTTCACATCCTGACTATGACCGTGAAGATCACCTTCATCGTGTTCGCGATGATGGTGGTCATCGAGTATCTGCAACTGCGCTATCGCAAAACAATGCGGCGGGGCCTGACCGGACCGCGATGGGTGCAATACCTGGTGGCTGCGGCTCTGGGAGTGACGCCGGGGTGCGTGGGGGCGTTCTTCGTCGTCAGTTTGTACATGCGCGGACTGACCAGCTTCGGGGCGCTGGCGGCGGTCTTGATCGCCACCTCCGGCGACGGGGCCTTCGTGCTGCTGACGGAGACACCACAGGTCGCCCCTCTGCTATTTGCTATCTGCGGGGTCGCGGGTGTGGCAGTGGGTTGTGTCGCAGATGGGCTGGTGGATAAATTCGGTATCGTCCTGTGCCAGGACTGTGAGCCGGAACTGCATGACGAGGACCTGGTCGGCCCCGGCCTCTCGCCGGCGCATTTCGTCCGCGAGCATGTGTATCACCATATCATCCGCCAGCACTTGCCCAGCCTGTTTCTGTGGCTGCTGGGCGCCTTCGTGGTCGTGGAGCTGATTCAGCCATATATGGATGTGCGGGGTCTGCCGGTGAGCAACCTGGTGCTGGTGGTGATCGCCGCGGGCATCGGGATCCTGCCGGAAAGCGGCGCGCACCTGGCCTTCGTGCTGCTGTTCGCCGAGGGAGCGATCCCGTTCTCAGTGCTCCTGGCTATCAGCATCGTGCAGGACGGCCACGGGCTGATTCCGCTACTGTCGGCCTCGGTGCGGGATTCGGTGTACGTGAAGGCGATCAATATGGTGGCCGGGCTAATCATCGGCCTGGCGGCGCTGGGATTGGGTTACTAGGCCGACTGATTGGTCGGAGCCGTGGCGGAGGAGACGGCGGACAGACTAAACGACTCAGCGACAAGGAGCGGGCTGGGCTCAAGGGATTCAGGACAAGAATTGACTCATTGACCTGAGGCGGGAATTGGTTTATACTTAGGCACTTACACACCCGTGGCCCGCGTCGGGCCAATTCAGATATAGGCCGTCACACTGAGGTTGCAGGCTTCCGCCATAAGCGGTGTGGCGGCCAATTATGAAAGCAGTGCCCAACTTTGAAAGCAGAGCTGATCTCCGCTGGAACGGAGCTTCTGCTCGGCGAGATTGTCGATACCAATGCTGTCTATCTGTCGCAAAAACTGGCTCAAATTGGTGTTGATGTCTATTATCGCCATACGGTAGGCGACAATCTACGCCGGTTGGTGGAAGTTCTGCGGCTGGCGTTCGACAGAGCCGACGCCGTAATCATTACCGGAGGCCTGGGGCCTACCCAGGATGATATTACACGGCAGGCGATTGCCGAGGTTGCCGCCCGCCCTCTGATCCGCTCCCCTCAAGCAGTTGAGAAGCTCCGTGAGTTTTTCGCCCGTCGTGGCCGCATCCTCAGTGATAACAACCTCTGCCAGGCCGAGGCCCCTGAAGGTGCAGCGCTACTCGATAATCCCTACGGCACCGCCCCTGGCATCCGCCTGGAGCATGAGGGCAGGGTCATATTCGCCTTGCCCGGCCCACCGACCGAGCTACAGCCGATGTTCACAGCGGAGGTCGTGCCCTACCTGCTGGAGAGGGCCGGGCAGCGCGGCGAGCGGCTCTACACCCGCAGTCTGCTACTGGCCGACATCGGCGAATCCACCGTCGCCGAGGTGCTCTCCGATCCCATCGCCGCCCAGACTGACCCCACGATTGCGCTCTATGCCTCACCCGCTCAGGTGCGCGTGCGGCTGGCTACCAAGGCCGCCGAGGAGCAGGCCGCCACCCAGCGCCTGGACGCTGCCGAAGCCGCGATCCGCAAGCTGCTTGGGGAATACATCTTCGGCGTGGATGAAGACACCATGGAGGCGGTCATCGGGCGACTGCTGCGCGAGAGGCAGGCGACGCTGGCAGTGGCCGAGAGCTGCACGGGCGGGCTGATTGCCAGCCGCATCACCGATGTGCCGGGCGCGTCAGACTATTTCCTGGGCAGCGTGGTCGCATATTCCAACGACCTTAAGCAGGTAGTTCTGGGAGTCGCCTCCGAGATACTATCAACTTATGGGGCTGTCAGCAGTCAGTGTGCCGAGGCGATGGCTGAGGGCGCACGAGCTGCGTTCGGAGCCGATTTCGCCCTTGCCACTACCGGTATCGCCGGTCCCGGCGGCGGTAGCGAGGAGAAGCCCGTCGGCCTGGTCTATCTAGCAGTCGCTGACCAGCGCGGTGTCGAGGTCCAGGAGCAGAACTGGCCAGGCACACGCGAGCAGTTCAAGCGCCGCGTGTCACAGATGGCGCTCAGTTCGCTGCGCAAACGGATCTTGCAGACCAACGAGCAGGAGACTTGATGGCGTGGGCCACGACGCTAATAAGGGTGGCAAGCTGCGGCTTTTCTACGGTGTGTTTATCGAGGCTCACCTGCATGACGGCATTGCAGCCTTGCAGCAGCGGCTGCGCCAAGCCGGCGGCCGGGTCACGTGGGTGAAGCCGCCCAACTTGCACTATACTCTGCGTTTCATCGGCGACACGCCGCCGGCGCGGGTCGCAGAGTTGGCTCAGGCCGGGCGCCAGGCCGCAGCGGCTTGCCGGCGGTTCAGTACCCAAGTGAGCGGCGTGGGAGCGTTTCCCTCGCCGCCGCGGGCCAGAACCATCTGGCTCGGAGCCGCTGAGGGTGCTGAGCAACTCAAGGCCCTGCATGCGGCGCTCATCGAGGCGCTGAAAGCTGCGAACCTTGCCGATCCGGAGCGCAAGCCCTTTGTGCCGCACTGCACTTTGGGACGGGTGCGGGAACGTCCCAGCGCGGCGCTGGCGGCCACTATCGAGGCTAATGCCCAAGCCGAGATCGGCCCGATGGAGTGCGCCGAGTTATGCCTGATCAAGAGCACACTGACGGGCTCAGGCGAGGTCTATGAGACCTTAGAGGCTTTCACTTTGCCGGATTGAGGGCGGCTGTGGCGAGGCGACACCAACAGCACTGAATGACAAGGGGGTCAAACCGATGGCCGGGCAAGATGACGAGCGTAAGAAGGCTCTGGATTTAGCGTTGTCACAGATACACAAGCAGTTCGGCGAGGGTGCGGTGATGCGGCTGGGCCAGGAGCCGACGCTGCTGGCTGTGGAGGCGATCCCCACGGGCGCGCTTACGCTCGACATCGCTCTGGGTATCGGCGGCGTGCCACGCGGACGGATTATTGAGCTTTATGGCCAGGAGGGCTCCGGCAAGACAACCCTGGCGCTGGATATCCTGACCAACGCCCAGCGCCTAGGGGGAACGGCTGCCTTCATTGACGCCGAGCACGCCTTCCCCCGCGAGCTGGCCGAGACCATGGGCCTCGACCTCGACGAACTGCTCATCTCCCAGCCCGACACCGCCGAGCAGGCGTTGGAGATCACCGACACACTGATCCGCAGCGGCGCGGTGGATGCCATCGCGATTGACTCGGTGGCGGCCTTGGTGCCGGCGGCCGAGTTGGAGGGCGGGATGGGCGATACCCACGTCGGCTTGCAGGCGCGCCTGATGAGCCAGGCGTTGCGTAAGATCGGCGGCTCGGTGTCCAATGCCCGCACCGTGGTGATATTCATCAACCAGATTCGCGAGAAGATCGGCGTGATGTTCGGCAGCCCGGAGACCACGCCCGGCGGCCGCGCGCTGAAGTTCTGGGCCTCCGTGCGCATCGAGTTGCGGCGCCGCGAATCAATCAAGCGCGGCACCGACGTCATCGGCGGTCGCGTTGGGGCCAGGGTCACCAAGAACAAGGTCGCGCCGCCGTTTACGCGGGCCGAGTTCGACATCATCTTCGGCGCCGGGATCCCTCACGAGAGCTGCGTACTGGATGAGGCGGTGGCCCGTGAACTGGTTGAGCAGTCCGGGTCATGGTTCAGCTACGGAGAGACGCGCCTGGGTCAGGGCCGCGAAAATGCCGTCGAATTCCTGGCCGCCAATCCGGATATAGTGAGGGACCTGGAGAGCCAGATTCGCGAACAGGCCGGCCTGCCCAGCTTCGAAGCATTCGCCGTCCCCGACGACGAGGCAGGCCAGGATGATGATAGTGACGAGTGAATTGATGGCTAGACAACGGAGGTGGTAACCGGCTCTGTGAACAGGATTACCGCTATCAAGCAGCAGAAGAAGAATAGTAGTCGCATATCGGTTTACGTTGACGGAGAGTACCGCCTGGGGTGCTCGGCCGAACTGCTAGGCCGGCACAATCTGAAAGTCGGCGAGATGCTGGACGAGCAGCAGATCAGCCGGCTTGAGCAGGCTGAAGAGCTATCTCAGGCCAAAGCGGCAGCCCTGCGACTGCTCGGTCACAGGGCCCGCACGGTAGCAGATTTGACAAAGCGCTTGCAGCACAAGAACAAGTTTGCCGAACACACCATAGCCGAGGTAGTTGCGTGGTTGATTGAGCGCGGCTACCTCAACGACACGCAGTATGCCCAAGAGCGTCTAGATCACCTGCTGAGCACTGACAAGCGGGGGCGAATGGGCCTGGTAGCCAAACTCAGGGCTGAGGGAGTGCCCCGGGCCCTGGCGCAGGAGATGGTGGACCAAACCGTCAGCGCCGAGCAAGAGCAGCAATGGGCCCACCAACTGGCTGCGGAAAGGGCCAATCGCATGCCGGGCCGGGAGTGGCCAAAAGTCAAGCGGAGCGTTCATGGTTACCTGCAGCGGCGCGGCTTTGACAGCGAGCTGATCTGGGCGGCGCTGGCGGCGATCGAGCCGGAAGAAACCTTTGACTAAGGCACTGATTGCCGGCCAGGCGTGTCGTGTCGAGGTGATGGGAGGCACATTTCACGGAGGTGTGCCAATAGATGGAACTCCTTTCAAATACACAGTCGTACCTAGTCTTAGGCGCTTCAGCAGTCGTAGCCATTTGCCTGATTTACGCCATTTTCCGAAACACACAACTGCGTAAAGACCTCCTCGCCAAGCATCGCGAACTGGAGAAGCAGAGCGCAGAACAGCAGCGCGCCATCGAGACTAAGCGCCGCGAACTTGAGGTCAATGCCAAGGAGGAGATACTGCAATTCCGCCATCAGGTGGAGGAGGAGGTCAAGGAGGCCCGCCGCGAGGCCCAGCAAACCAAGCAGCGCCTCGAACAGCGCGAAGACAACCTCGACCGCAAAAAGGAGGAGTTTGAGCGTAAGGAGCAGAGCCTCAACGACCGTGAGAAGCACCTGGAAAGCCGCGAGGCGGAACTGGACCAGATGGTGCAGCAACAGCAGGAGGAGTTGCAGCGTATCGCCGGTCTCAGCGCCGAACAAGCCCGGGCCGAGCTGATGAACGAGACCGAGAAGCAGATTGCCCAGGATGTCTCCCAGCTCATCAAGCGCAAGTGCCAGCAGGCGGACGAGGAGGCCAAGCGCCAGGCGGGCAAGATAGTCGTCAGCGCGATCCAGGCCTGTGCGGTCGAGCACACCACCGAGTCAACCGTCTCGGTCGTCAGCTTGCCCAGCGATGAAATGAAAGGCCGCATCATCGGCCGCGAGGGCCGCAACATCCGCGCCTTCGAGCAACTCACCGGCATTGACCTGATCGTTGATGATACCCCCGAGGCGGTCGTGCTCTCCGGCTTTGACCCGATCAAGCGCGAGGTGGCCAGGATCGCCCTGGAGCGCCTCGTCAGTGATGGTCGGATCCATCCGGCGCGCATCGAGGAGATGGTGCTCAAGGCCCAGCAGGAGATCGAGGACCGGGTTCGTAGCGTCGGTGAGAAAGCCGCCTTCGAGGCCGGCGTCAGTGGCCTGCATCCGGAGCTGGTACGGCTGCTGGGGCGGCTGCAGTTCCGCACCAGCTATGGTCAGAATGTGCTCAAGCATTCCATCGAGGTCTCGATGCTGGCCGGCCGGATGGCCGGGGAGGTGGGGGCACGCGCTGAGATCGCCCGCCGCGCCGGCTTACTCCACGACATCGGCAAAGCTCTCGATGCCGAGCGCGAGGGCCCTCACGCTCTCATCGGCATGGAGATCGCCATGGACTGTGGGGAAAAGCCGGCGGTAGTGCACGCGATTCAAGCCCACCACGATGATGTGGAGATTCAGTCGGTCGAGGCCGCGCTCATCCAGGCCGCTGATGCCATCTCGGCCTCCCGCCCCGGGGCCCGTCGCGAAACCCTGGAGAAGTACGTTAAGCGCCTCGAATCACTCGAAGAGATCGCCAACGGCTTCGACGGGGTCGAGAAGGTCTATGCGATCCAGGCCGGCCGCGAAATCCGCGTGACTGTCAAGCCTGAGAAGATAGACGACCTGGCCGCCTACCGGCTGGCCAAGGGCATAGCCGAGCGGGTTCAGGCCGAGGTGGACTACCCCGGCCAGATCCGCGTGACCATCATCAGAGAAACGCGCGCCGTCGAATATGCGAAATAGCCGGCGGTACGCGAAGGTCCTGTGGGGAACGGAGCAACCAGTGTGCGCATAATGCTAGTTGGTGACGTGGTCGGCCGGCCCGGACGTCGCGCCGTGCAACAACTGCTGCCGAAGCTGCGGGAGGAGGAACGCCTCGACTTTGTGGTGATCAATTGCGAGAACGCGGCTGCAGGCTTCGGCATCACCAGGAGGCCGGCGCGGGAGCTTATCGAGGCCGGGGCCGACTGCTTGACCTCCGGCAACCACATCTGGGTCCAGAAGGGCATGGAGGAGCTGTTGGACGGCGAGCCGCGGCTACTGCGCCCGGCCAACTATCCGCCGCAGTGCCCCGGGAGCGGAGCTGGGGTATTCCCCACCGCCGATGACGTCAATGTCGGCGTACTCAATCTCCAGGGACGGGTGTTTATGACTGAACTGGACTGCCCCTTCCGCAAAGCCGATGAGGAGATTAAGCAACTGCGGGCGGAGGGTGCCCAACTGATCGTCATTGATTTCCACGCCGAGGCCACGTCCGAGAAGCTGGCTCTGGGCCGCTACCTCGACGGTCGCGTGGCTGCGGTGATCGGCACCCACACTCACGTGATGACCGCCGACGAGCAGATCTTGCCCGGGGGCACGGCCTACCTCACCGATGTGGGCATGACCGGGCCAATCGAAGACACGATAATCGGCGTCAAATCACCGGAGGTCTTGGCGCGATTCCTGACGATGATGCCGCAGCGATTCGAGGTTCCCAAGCACGGGAAGGCCCGATTCAGTGCGGTTGTTTTCGAATATTCTCTTGACACAGGGCGTGCAAACCATATACAAAGGTTAGAGAGATTGATACCTGCCAGCGAAGGGAGTGGACTTTAGGGGTCTGTTTCGGTGGAATCACGCAATAATTGAGGGTAGGTCTTCGCGATAGCTCTGGAGTTGTTGACCGTTCACACTGTAGCAGTACATCGGTCTCGTTACTGCAATTATTGAGCAACTGATCTAGTTAGGTACAAGCATCTGGCAAGCTAGCTTACGCTCTGGCACCGGGCGCAGCACCGAAGGGGGCCACTATTCGTGGGAACACTCAGAGTAGGCTCGAGTTCCAACCCCAACAAAGTTGCGGGAGCACTGGCAGGAACGATTCGCGAAGAGGGAACTGCGGAGATTCAGACTATCGGCGCAGGCGCGCTCAATCAGGCGGTCAAAGCCATCGCGATAGCTCGCGGCTTCCTGGCGCCCTCCGGCATTGACCTGATTTGCTGGCCCGCCTTCGTGGATGTCGAAGTTGACGGCAATGAGCGCACCGCCATCAGGCTCTTCGTCCAGCCCAAGTAGCTTCGAGACGTGCCGCGCCTTTGCATCGCATACCAACGCACACGGGCCTTGCCCGCGGACCTGACCTGCGGCAGGGCCCTATTGTTGCAAGCGTCCGGTAGGTGCCCAAGCCTGGCCCGTAACCTGCAGTCAGAGGCTTTTGCAGAAAGGGCGTGAATCGCAGCCTTGACCTTGCGCGCCATAATCGTCGCCGTGGTACTGTCGGTGCTATCGATCTTCTGGATCCACCAGGCCTCCCTGGTTCAGGCCCCCGGCAACTACTACGCGCCCGTCTATCTGCTATCGGTCCCGCCGGTGCCGGCGGTCGTCTGCCTGATTGTTCTGGTAGCCCTGACCCCCATTACCCTGCGCCTACTCAGAGGCAAGCTCGAGGATAAGGAACTGCTCGTCATCTTCATGTTCCTGGTCGTCGCCATCCCGCCGGTGACCTTCGGTGTCGTCGAGATGCTGATTCCCTGGATGGGCAGCCCCACTTACTTCCACAATCCGCAGAACAACTTTATGCAGCTTGCCGACGCCCTGCCTCGCTGGTCCCATCCGCAGGACCCCGAGGTAATCCGCCAGATGTACGAGGGCTCCGACGACGGATCGGTGCCGTGGTCGGCCTGGGCCGTGCCGTTGGGGATGTGGGGCCTATTCATGTCATTGCTGTTTTTCACCGGCATGTGTGTGGTCAGTCTGTTCCGCAAGCAGTGGGCCGAACGGGAGCGGCTGCGCTTTCCCCTGCTGTTTATCCCCGTCAGCATCGTGCAACGAGAGGCTCTCGGCTCCCGAACCTCCTTCTTCCGCAACCCGCTGGTATGGCTCGCCTTTGCCATCGTCATCGCTCACCACGTGCTCAATGTCCTGCATGCCTACAACCCGGCGGTGAAGTGCCTGGGCGACCGCTACGCCATCGGCGCGATCTTCACCGAATACCCCTGGACCCACTTTCGCGGTCTGAGCTTCTTCCAGCGGCCACAGATAATCGGACTGGCGTATTTCGTCGGCCTGGACGTGCTCTTCTCCGGCTGGTTCTTTTTCCTAATGGGGCCATTGCTGGCTATGCTGACTGACATGTTCGGTCTGCAGGCCACCCCCGGCTTCCCCTTCGTTCAGCAGCAAGGCACCGGCGCTTATCTAGCGCTGGCGGTGACGCTGTTCTGGATCGGGCGTCAGCACATCGCTGCGATTGTGCGCAAGACCTTTCACAACGACGCCAGTATTGATGACTCGGCCGAGTACATACCATATCGTTGGGCTCTGCTGGGGGCGGTCGGCGGCTTTGTGGTGCTTATCGCCTGGACCCACGCGATGGGGCTTTCGGCAAGTGTCGGTATCCCCTACTTCATGATGTTGCTTGCCTTCGGGCTGGTCTATTCCCGGCTGCGCTCCGAGGCCGGCGTGCCCACCATGTACGCCTTCCCGTTCCACCAAGACATTGAGACAATTCAGTATGCCATCGGTACACGCGGCTTAATCAAGGGGCCGGATATAAGCAATCTGGTGATGCTCACCGCCTTCGCCTGGGTCGGCCGTGGCTACTTCACCTCCCAGTTCGCCTATCAGATCGAAAACGAGGCCCTGGCCGGCCAACAAGGCATCAAAACACGCGGGCTAGCGCTGATGATGATGGGCGCGTTCATTCTGGGGTGTTTGGTGGCCTACTACGCGATCCTGAAGAGCTACTACGGCTTCGGTGCGCTGGTGCTGCACGGCGGCAGTGCCAACGGCGGCTACAACATCCAGCTTTCCCTGGGAGCGTGGAACTCCGTATCCTCAGCCGTGGAAACGCCCGGGCCGCCCAATCTGGACCGGATGCTGGCCATCGGCGCCGGTGCGGTAGTGATCCTGGGCCTGGTTGGGCTGCGCACCCTGTGGCTGCGCTCGCCGTTCCATCCGCTGGGCTATCTGGCTACTCTGAATCACGGCTATGCGCTGTGGGCGCCGTTCTTAGTGGCGTGGATCCTGAAATCAATCATTCATGCACTGGGAGGGGCACGGCTGTTCCGTCAGCTCATGCCCTTCTTCCTGGGCCTGGTGATGGCAGACCTGCTGGCCGGCGGCCTGAGCTGGGTCGTGATGGCGGTGTTCGGCCCGGACAGCCTCGCCGGCTACATCGTCCACTTCGGCTAGGGCCGGAGGGGATACTTCCCAGAGGGTAGGGCGCCCGCTCTGCAATCGCTGAGGCCGCCGCACTGGGCGCCTGAAAGGGGCACGATCCCCAAATCGGCGTTATACTGTGTCTCCGTCTCACTCCATCGTGATCTCGGGGCCGGCTTCGTTTGGCGGGCAAACGACGAGGATCTCGTGCTCGTAGCTGCGGCCCTGTCCTCGGCGACTATCCCATCTCTCGCGTAAGTATTTGTCAAGCCATTCCGCGTTCTGCGCCGGCTCTTCGCTGTAGGCATCAAGGCCCAAGTCGGAAGGCAGTTGTAGGTGCAGGTCGGTCCGCACCGGTATTGTGACTTCTACGCCCCCCGCGAGCAGATCATGACCCCAGAGCAACTGGCTCGTAAACTTTCCAGGAGGCGCGTATTCGCGATTGCGGGCGTGGGAGAGCAGCCGGAACTCCTCGCCGGGCAAGCCCAGCGCTTTGGTGTCAATGCTGACCTGTCCGTGAGCCGGAAACTGCTGCGCGAAAAGGCTCACAGCAACCCAGTTGCCCTTCTTCAGAGTGGTGACGATCTTGGTCTGACCGCTGCCGCGGATTTCAGGCCGGCTGTATTGGGCGATCAGGTCCGCCAGGAACTCCTCAACCGGGTTGGCTTCCTCCCCCAGAATCAGATATGGGTCGAAATGCACGGCGATAACCTTGCCTCGACCAATGGCGTGTGCGGTGACGGCCGCGCTGCCCGAAGGCTTGAAGCTGGCCAGGACCTCGACCGTGTCGGAGGCCGTTTGGACGGTAAGAGCTTCTATGCCGAGGTTGATTTCCTTGTCGGCCGCTATCAGTGTCTGGGCCTCCTGGTCGCCGGTGATGCGGATGCCGACCATCTCGCCTGTCACATCTTTCTCATCCGTCAGGTCGGCTCGAGCAATACTCCAGCGACTCCCTAATGAGATGATGACCCCGCCCTTCTCCACGTAAGCTTGCAGAGCATCCATATCATCGGGGGCGAGGTTTTGCACGCTTTCGGGCAGAGCAACCAGGGCACGGTAGTTGGGGTGCAATTCGCGAGCCTGACTGTAAACAAGGTCGAGGTCCTGGTAATGTGAGAAGCGGTCGAGAGCGCGCAGTTCATTCTCCGACTGCTGCTGGGTGTTGCCGTGACGCAGTATCATTCCGACCTCATTGGTCAGTAGTGCGGCGCGGGTGAGCGATTCGGCATTTGACCATTCGCGCAGGTTCTGGAAGTGTTGGGCAATTGCCTCTGGCTTGTTGGGATTGAGGCCAATTACAAGTGGGCGCCACAACTGGTTAAAGACGAAGTACATGCCGGCCTCATGGCCGCGCAGCGAGATGGTGTTCCAGTAGCCCCACGTGGGTCCATAGACATGTCCACCCATCACAGTCTTGGGGTAAGGGAAGCCTGGCTCACAATAGTCCCCGGAAGCAACGAAATAGCAATCCGCACCGATTCGCGTCAAGGCCACATTGTCCAGCCCCATCCGCCAGCCGCTGAGGCCGACAGTCGGCCGCAGTTCGAGCATCATCTCTAGGCCGCGTTGGTGGCACATATCGGTTAGGTCGCGGAGGAATTCCGTGGTGCCCCAGTTCCTGAACAGCACGTAGCGGCGCCACCACACATCCTGGGGCTCGACCCACTCGCGGCCGCGGGCGAACCGGTCGCCAACATCGGCAGGAGGCTGTTCTCCGAACCGCTCCTGGCAGAACTGGGCAAACCGGTCGAGGTCGTCCCCGTGGCAGTCAATGGAGTTAAAAAACAGCTCGTCATAGTAAATGCCCCTGAAATTACCGTATTGGTTGTACTTGGTGGCATACTCATCCAGCACCTGACCCAAGAAACCGCGGAGCTGTTGACTGAACACGTCATCAATGCCCCCGCGATTGCCACGCAGATAGAGATTACCCTGGGCATCTCGGGCGCACATTTCGGGTGGGTATGCCCCGGAGTGCATGAAGCCCCATACATCGAGTCCTTCTTCGTGGGCCGCTCTCACCAGATCCATGAGTGGGTCCTTGTCGGTGTAGCGAGGCTTGGCGCCGGGTATGTCAGTGGGGTGCTCGATGCGCGCGCCTGATTGGTCGTGAATGAATATGTCCGTGACGCCCAACCACCGCAGTTGGCGGCAGTTCAGCCGAGTACGTTCGTAACCGTATTGGTAGATGTATCTACTGGCGAACAGGCACATGCGGCCACCAAGCTGCTCGACCGGCGGGCGGGCGATATACGCTTCGTTCAGCATCTGCTTGGCGTACCAATCAGTGTTTGAGGTGCGGTCGCCGGCGGCTGCTTGTGCGGCCATGATTGCCTCGTGCAACCGCTGTTCGCGGGACACGCCGGCACTGGCAGCTTTTTCGCCGGCCCAGCGCACAGCATTGAGCAAGAGCTGCAGTTCGGCATCCGTGGGCGGAGTCTCGAGGTTGTCCTTCAGCCCCGTGGCCATGCCGTTGACCACCACGCGGCCATCTCCGTACGCTCCAAACACAACGACCGGCTTGGCGTTGTCGTCAACCACGGCAACCTGGCCCTGCGGCCCGGTTTCCAGAGTGATGTGGTCCCAGTAGGCATGTGTGAAGGTCGGAGGAAGACCTGCAGTCAGCGGCGAGGCTGCCCCAACGCTGACGTTTTGGGTCTCACTCCGCGCAGTGCCTACAGCTACCTCGGGGAACAGCGGCTCAAGCCAGTCTTTATAGCCGGTGGCGTTATGATGCAATATCGCTGCACCACCGGTGCGCACAAACGCTCGGACAGCTCGAGCGGCCTCTCGTTGGCTGCCGGGAAGCCCGGACGCCGCGCCAAGCACCAAGACATCAATCTGGGCCAGGCTGTCCGCCTCAATCTCGGTGAGCGGCGTTACCTGCAGGTCCGCCTGCCCTGCCAAGGCCTGGCTGAGGCCCTGGCTGCCGGGCGAAGGCAGCACCCCGACCTGTACGGGGGCGGCGATACCGCTGTGCGCCACTGCAATCAATCCGACTGCAATCAGCACGGCACAGCAAACGCTTGACATTGTCGTCATCCTTTTCGCCTCTTTGCGATCTCGCATACCCATCCCCGCATCAATACCGTTAGTCTCGGGCGTCGTATGATCTCCCCCGAGGTTGCCTCTAGTGAGAGTGCTGCTGAAACTCGCTCTTACCAACGACGGCATGCAGCACCGCTTGTGCCTCAACCCGTCTATACCGCCGTAGATGGCGACAGCCTGAGCAAGGCTTCAACTACGGCCTAGTACCTCGCCCAGTATCCTGGATAGCACGTCCAGTAGTCGTAATAGTAGCCATTGGTCATCGAGGCCTCGGTGCCGGCTTTGGCATGACCGTCGCAGAAGCCGAAGTTGCCGGAAGCATTGTGATCATACCGAGATCCGGTCGTCCAAGATGGCTTGTCGTAGAAATGATGGAAGAGGTAATACCCATAGCGGTTCACCCCGGTGATTCTGCGACTCTCTCCGATGATAACCGTGCGCGATGGTTCAGGATACTCGCTCGCCTTCGTGCCATTGAGGGGAGATGAGAGGCCGTAATGAGAGTAGAAGCCGTCTGACCATCGTGAATCAAGCTTGGCCCCCGGACACGCCCAAACGTTAAGTCCCCCCGGGTCAGTTGCTGGGGCTACATTTGCCTTAATATAGGGCTCTACCACATAAGGCCAGTAAAGCCAGTTGCCATCCGGCTCTTCAGTGTAAACTAGCGGGTACCTGCCGTCATAGTCGTCTGTGTACATCAGCGTCGCCAGCAGTATCTGCTTGACGTTGGACAGGCAGGAGGCCTGCTGGGCCTTGGCCCGCGCGCGCGCAAATACCGGAAATAGAACCGCCGCCAAGATCGCAATAATCGCGATCACCACCAGTAGCTCTATCAGGGTGAAACCTGTTCTTCTCGACATTTCGTGTCCCTCCTTGACCTTGGTGCCAGCAATTATCTTGAGACCGTTGTGAAGCTGCAGTTCCGCTTGCCCTGGGGCTCTCAGTCCGCCACCTCAGCAGCAGTGACCTCGGGCTGGAAGCGGCAGAGAGTGCTGTAGTGTGCATCCCGCTGTTCCGGCATCAGACTTACAAACCATTTCCAGGCCAGAGGCAAGTTAACCTTTTTCTCCATTTCGCGGTTTGAGAGACCGTCTGGAGTATTGTACCCACCAACTTGTCAGGGGCTTTTGTAGCCACTTTGTACAGGAATCCGTGCGGCACTTCTTGAAATAGCATCTGCCAGCCGTGGCCTTTTCTGTCGCCATTGCCGGGCAAGCAGAAACTAGCGAACTGAAGAGATACCAAGCTGTTGCCGGAAGGAAAGGTCGTGAATTGCGACTGTGACCTTTCGCGCCATAGTCATCGCCCTGGTACTGGCGGTGCTGTCAATCCTGTGGATTCATCAGGCCTCGCTCACCCAAGCGCCCGGCAATGTCTATGCCCCCGTCTATCTGCTTTCGGTCCCTCCCGTGGGCGCCGTTTTCTGCCTGATTCTCCTGGTGGCTCTAGTCCCCCTCAGCGCTCGGATCTTCAGACACAAGCTGACCAACTGGGAACTCGTCACCGTCTATATGTTCCTGGTCCTAGCTATCCCGGTCACCACTATGGGCATCGTCGGCCTGCTGCTGCCGACGATGGCCAATCCCGTCTATTTCCACACGCCCCAGGACAACCTCCTGGCGCTGGCCGAGGCCATGCCCCAGTGGGCCTACCCCCACGACGCCGAAGTCATCCGCCAGATGTACGAGGGTAGTGATAATGGCTCGGTTCCCTGGCGTGCGTGGGCCTATCCGCTGGCGGTGTGGACCGGGCTGATGGCGCTGATGTTCTTCACCGGAATGTGCCTGCTGAGTCTGTTCCGCAAGCAGTGGGTAGAGCGCGAGCGGCTGCGCTTCCCACTGCTGTTTATCCCGCTCAGTATCGTGGCGAGAGAGGCGCCCGGCTCCCGGACCTCCTTTTTCCGCAACCCGCTGGTCTGGATCGCCTTCTCGCTGGTGGTGATCCACCACACGCTGAACGTGCTGCACTCCTACAACCCCAACGTGATGGCCCTGATGCACTACTCCCATGTGGGGCAAATCTTCACCGAGCGTCCCTGGAGCGCCTATCGCTACGTCCATTTCCACCATCGCCCGCAGATGGTGGGCCTGGCCTACTTCGTGTCTTTAGATGTGCTGTTCTCCGGCTGGTTCTTCCACCTGCTGCAACCGCTGTTGACGCTGCTTTCGGATGTTCTGGGACTGCACGCCGACTCGCGCTTTCCCTTTGTCCAGCAACAAGGCGTCGGGGCCTATCTGGCGATGATGGTGGTGCTGTTCTGGGTCGCCCGCCAAGAGCTTTCGCGGGCCGTTCGCAAGGCCTTCTATAACACCTCTGAAATAGATGATTCCGATGAGCACATGCCGCACCGCTGGGCACTCTTCGGGAGCCTCGCGGGCTTTGCGGCGATCATCATCTGGACGGCGGCTGTGGGCCTGTCGCCGGCCTACTCGATACCGTTTTTTGCCATGCTGATCAGCTTCGGCCTGGTATATGCGCGGGTGCGGGCCGAGGCGGCAGTGCCCAGCGTCTGGGCCTACCCGTTCAACCAGCACTACCAGGTGATCCGGGATTTGGTCGGCGACCGCGCGCTGATGCGGGGCAACGACATCTCCAACCTGGCGATGATGGCCTCACTCTCGTGGTTGAGTCGGGGCATCTTCAGCTCGCAGATGGGCTACCAGATGGAGAACGAGGCGCTGGCAGATGAAATGCACAAGACCTCGCGCAGCCTGCCGGTGCTGATGATGGGAGCGTTTCTGGTCGGCTGTGTGGTAGCCTACTATGTGAACCTGAAGAGCTACTACGGCTTCGGGGCGCTGGTGCTGCACGGCGGCACGGCCCAGGGCGGCTACAATATCCGCACCTCGCTGGGAGTGCTGAACGGGTTCGCTGCCGCCATCACCAACCCCGAGCTGCCCGACCCCAACCGCATCGCCGCCGTCGGCGCGGGCGCTGCCGTCACCACAGCCCTGGTTGCCCTGCGGCAGTTCTGGCTGCGCTCGCCGTTTCACCCGCTCGGCTATATCGCCATACTCAACCACGGCTACGCGCTATGGGCACCGTTCTTTACGGCGTGGGTGCTGAAGTCAATCATCCATCGGCTGGGCGGCGCGCGCCTGTTCCGGCAGCTTATGCCGTTCTTCCTGGGGCTGGCGATGGCGGACCTGCTGATCGCCGGCCTCAGCCGCATCCTGATGGCGATCTTCGGGCCGGATATCCTCGCCGGCTACATCGTCTATTTCGGCTAGGCTGCGAAATGCCTCCGGCCGCGCCTCAGTCGCGCGGCGCTAGCAATCTCTCGATGCGGCGGGCAATTTTCTCGCGCTGGGCATATAGCTCGTCAGGATCGCGTGTGACCTCCGTGAGGCTGCGGGTAACCGGCAGACATGCCGCCCGGCCCTTCTCCACATTCCCCTCCAGGTCCGCTAGCAGCCACAAATACTCATAGTCCTCGATGCCGTCGCGGATGTTGGCCAGCCGGATACTGCCGATCGGCCCCTCCCGCCCCGGATAGAGCAGTTCGCCGTCGCCATGAACCGCGGCCCACCAGCCCTCGGTTGCGGTTGTGATGCTCCAGCTCAGACGCGGTCCGTCGCTGGCCGGATTGATGACATAGTCGTTGTTGCGACGGTGCCAGATGTTCAGCCCCCAGTACAGAAAGCCGTCGAGCTTCTGATGATAAACCTGCCACCAGATGACCCGCGCCTCGATCAGCGGATCATCGGCCAGCCAGTTGGCATAGGGATACCGCGGATTGTTGCAGACATATGACCACACCTGCAGGCCGGCGGCGCGGCACTTCTCGGCCTCCTCCAGCACATAGCTCGAGGCCAGCGGGCAAGACCAGTCCACATTGAGCTCCTGCAATGCTTGAGGCGTCTGTGGCACGGCTGCAGTAGTCAAGGTCGGGAAGCCATAGCGCTGCTTGATGAGGCCGAAGTACTCTCTGATAACCGGGTAGAAGCTTTCGCCCTGCTCGTCGAAGCCATAGACGTAGGCCTTGTCAATCAGGCGGCGGCGCTTCAGCTCGGCGACATAAGCGTCGAGGCGGCGGACCAGTTCGGCCTTGAATTCAGGGACGTAAACGCTCAGCGGGCTGCGGCACACCCAGGGCCGGCTGCCGCGCGGCTCGACCAGGTTGAGCACATTGAAGGCGTTCAAGCCGCGGTCGTAGTAGTAGGCGATATCATCAACAGCGGGCGGCGCGGCGCGGGAAATGTCGTCGGGATTGAGCCGGTGCTTGAGTAGGTAATCGCCATAGGCCCGACGTAACTGCGGCGTGAGCTTTCCGTAGATCCTCTCAAGGTATCCGTCCATCAGAGCAAAGGCGGTCTTGATATGCGGCTGGACGGGCAAGTCGAAGCCATAGACGGTGACGTTGAGGCTGACCGCGAACGGCTGGGCATTAGCGGGCGTCACCGTGACCTTGCCGTGGTACTTGCCGGCGGGCGTACCGGGCGGTGCATAGACCGTAACCCACAGCGCCTGCGTTACCCCGCCGGGTACATCGAACTCGCTGACCGGCAGCAACGGGTCCGGCCACCAGCCCGGCAAGGCATGGCGCATCTGCGGGTGCCGGAAAAGCCTCTTCAGCTCGACGAAGCCGACCTGGTGCCACTGGAGGTTCGCAGCGGAGATGACGGCCTCGCCGTCGCCTTGCAGATCGCTGATTTCGACCCGGCAATCCCGCAGGTCACGCCCCGGAGCCGCGCGCAGCGCCACTTGAAAGCTCTCCCATTCATTCCCGGCAAGCGCAACCGAGGCCGTCGGCGAATCTGCAACAGTCTCGGGGAAACAATCCACAAGTGCGCGTTTCATACTGCTTTCGACCCAGGCCGCATAGCCGCGTCCGGTGCCCGAGCGCGTGCTCACCGTCTTTTTCAGATGCAGCTTTTCACCAAGCTGGCTCTCTTCGGCGACTATCCGCAAGCTGTACTGTCCGCCCGGCAACAGCCGGCCATCGCGGTCAGTTCCCAGCCAGGCGAGCTTAATAGCCTCGCCCTGGCCTCGGCTGGAATGGAGCGTGTGCCCGCCGCTGAGTACCGACGCCCTCCAGTCACACGGCATCGAGAGCCGCGCCCGGTAATCAATGCTATTGCCCCCATAGAGGCTGGGGGCCAGTGTCTGGCACTCAGTCGCGAAGGGCATGAGGCTGAGGTGAAGGTCGTCAAACCAAGCCTGGCCGGTGCAGCGGCGGAAGAGGACGAAGTACTGAATCTTGGAAATCGGCTTGGCCGGCTCCAGGACCCACTCGAGATACTGCCAGTCGTGAGTGTGACGCTGGAAGCTGCCACGCTTGCCCCACAAATTGGTGCCGTCCTCATACCAGCAATCCAGCCAGATGCAGTAATCGTCGCCCGCCACATTCTCGGCCTTGCCCCAGCCGGAAACCTTGAACTCCTGCTGAAGCGGCGGGGCGAAAGTAATCTCCTGCATCGCTCCATAGGAGCCCTCCGGTGCCGCGGAGGTGCAGACGATGCAGAGCCGGCCGTCGCGAGCTTCATCGCTGCTGAGCACGTAGCCCTGGCCGAAGGGCTGCCAACCGGAGGCCCTAGCTCCGCTGGTGCGCTCGAAGCTGGGATTCTCGAGTAAGTTCCGCCCTCGCTGCGGTGCGGCAAAGCCCACAGAGGCAGTCAGCGCGGCCAGAGCAATCACTAGATAGCGCATGGGATTGAAGCTTGCCTCCGCGCGAGTTGTGGGGGCATCACACCTGGAGTTCAGGCGTAGAGGCGGACCTCGTAGATGCGGGCTGAGGGGTCACCATTGGTGCGATTGACTGTGATGCGTACCGCCTCGGCCTCGACCGACTCAATTGTGTGGACGCGCTTGCGTAGGTAGTTGTTCGTCTCGCGCACCACTTCGGTCCACTCGCCATTCCGCCCGACCTCGATGACATAGTCAGCCACCGTCTCCGGCTGCGGGCCGCGAATCATCCGGGCGTTGAAGGCATCGCTCTCGGTCAGAGTAAGCGGCCGGGAATAGCCGCTGTCGAAGGTCAGGTGGATCTCAGTTAGGCGAGCGGTTTCCGCTAAGCCCAGTTGCAGCCACTGGGGCATCGCTTGGCAGGGATCGGAGGCCCACTGATGGCTATTCTGGTGGCGGAACCTGGTGACGCCGTCTGTGACCTTGTCGCCTCCGCAGCCCTCGGCCTCCGAAGAGGCGCTGACTACGGCCACACGGGCCAGGTCAGCGGCGTCCTGTGACGGCAAATCAATCATGTACTGATCATCCCGCAGAAGCTGCTGCTGCAAGTCTGCGATGTGGCGCTCAGCCAAATCGCGGGGGCTGCAGTCCCGGGCACAGCACATGGCCGCCGCAGTGCCGACAGCCTGGCCCATCGCCGCCCCCGTCGCCGCCAGGCGCGTCGAGGACATCGCCATGTGAGTGGCCGAGATGCAGCGGCCGGCCATGAACAGATTGGCAATATCCTTCGAGTACAGCGCCCGCAGCGGGATGCTGTAGATATCAGGGGTATGGAGGTAGTTGGAGGGCGGCTCATCGCTGTAGATGCCACCGGGCGGGTGAGTGTCCATCGGCCAGCCGCCGTGAGCCACCCGGTCCTCAAACAGCCGCGACTCCATCAGATCATTCTCCGTCAGCATGTAATCGCCGACAACACGGCGCGACTCGCGATGGCCCGGCACCCAGCCGAACCACTTCAGCACCCAGTTGTCGGCCCCGTGACGCCCGCCATTCTTGAGGTGGTCCCACATGCCCATCATAATCGCCAGCAGCTCGTCGCGGATAGCTTCCTTGTCCTTGACGGTGTCCAGTTTGCCGCCGTATTCGACCCACCAGTAACCGTGGTCGAATTGGGCGTGATTGCGGTGGGGCAGCTCCTCATCGGTGAACTTGCGGGCGAAGCTGGGAGGAGTAAACGGCACCGGCACCCCCACGTCCTCCGCGACCCACATGAGAGATGCGCCCATGGTCTGGTTGTCCGGGCCCTCGGCGTGCGGCTCGTCGAACTCCTCCGGACCCTCGCGACCGACACGGCACTCGGCCCCGGCTTCGGCAGCCAGGCGACCGTCGCCGGTGCAATCAATGAAGAAGCGCCCCGCGATGATGAAGCGGTCCTCGGCGTGTTGGCAGTCCGCCTCTATCTCGACAATCCGATCCTGGTCATCGGTCTGTGCGGTGGTGCAGGCGGTGTTGAGGTAAAGGACGAGGTTGGGCTCCTCGTGGCACTTTTCGTAAAGTATCAGGTCCCACATCTGGGCGCAACGCTGCGGGTTGCGGGCCGCGTCCTCCAGGCGGATTTCGTCAATGATGCCTGACTCGCGGCAGTGCGGGCGGGCGCCGGAATGATCCGCGCCGCCGGCATGCACGCGAATCTCGCTGGAGGTATTGCCGCCCAGCATCGGGCGGTCGTGAATCAGAATCGTCGAGGCACCGCTGCGGGCCGACGCCAGCGCGGCACAGACGCCGGACAGTCCGCCGCCAACTACGACGACATCAGCAGAAACCTCGTGTAAGTCGCTCATCGTGCTTCTCTCCCATTTGCGATTCCGACTATCTGCTGTTCGGTGGTTCCACGGCTCGTCGTCATACATCTCATCAAGCGCCCTGCGTCGTCTGCCAACTGCATCAGGGGCTGTAGTAATTCCATGTCATCTTGCTCCGGCGGTAGTGCTGTTGCTCCCAGAGCCGCGGCTGGTCGGGACGTGGGTTGGGCACCGGGTTTTCGTAGATGTGAAGCTCATTACCGTTCCAGACGATCAACTCCTCGCGCCAATCGCCTGTCACATCGGCGACATACAGCCGGTTCGCATGCTCGGGTATCCGCAGCAGGAAGGCGCCCGAGATGGGGTCGAAGATGCAGAGGTCGCCTTCTTTGTGCCGCTCCTTGGCCGCCGCCAGTTGCTTCTCCTCACCGGTCCAGTGGATGGTGTGAATGACTTCCACTCCGCGAACCGTCCAGCCTGCGGGTGCGACATCGTCCATCTCGTAGTGCGCGAGGAGCTGACCGTGCTGGTCGAAAACGAAAGGCTTCTGGTGCTCGTTGTATCGGCTGCGGCACCACACCTGCAGTCCCTCGCTGGATGGATCGAACCTGCCGACCGCGGCGTTTTGCGGCTCCTGGTGCTCGTAGTCGGTGATGAACAGGACCTCGGAGGCGTTGGCCAGGAATACGCGGTTGCCCCCGCCCTCTTCCAGGGCGACTACCTCCAGCCCCGGGCTGTCGGGGCGCACGTCGGCGACAAAGATCGAATCGAGATGCCCTCTTACAGGCATGGCGCAGCGAAGCTGACCGTCTGGGCCAAGTATGGTGCCACCGAGCACCTCATCTTTGCCGTCTCCGTCAATGTCAGTGAGGCGCGCGCCGTTGTGGGCGCAACTAAGGAAGGCATCGGTCTGCCACAGCGGCTGCATCTTGCCCGCCTGGAGGTCGGCGAGGCGATAGGCCGCCAGATAACGGCCCATGCGATAGCCGCCCTTGTTTGTGGCCTGCAACAGCAGGTCGCTGTCGCCATTTCCGGAGAAGTTGGCCACCACCAGATGCTCCCAACGTTGCGCGCCCTCGGGCACGGGTGGGCTGGCGGCCCACATTTCCTGGCCTGTGCTACCGGATACGACATGCAGAACGCTGTCCTGGGTCAGAAACAGCACCTCGGTGTGGCCGTCGCCATCAATGTCGGCTGCCTGCAGACCCGGGCCGTGATGACCGGGCAGACCCTCGCGCTCGGAGGAGCCGCCAACTCGAACGTCAGCGATATTGCGCCACAGAAGCGTCCCATCAGTATTGTACGCGCCAACATATCCGGGGGCGCTGATGAGCATTTCCATCTCCCCATCATCGTCAACATCGGCGGCTATCAGCCCGCCGCTGCTGTTGTCCGGCGCGTTTATGTCCAAGGCTATCACACGGGCATGCGGCATCTCGAACTGAGCAGCAAACACCGCGCTGCCGACCAACACAGCCAGTAGGGTGCTATAATGCATCTTCCTCTACCTCCTCAGGTTGGCTCGACGATCACGAGATCATACAGCTCCAGCACTGGAACCGTCAGCCTCACGCCGCCATCAATTCGTTCCATGCCAACCTCGACGCCTCTGGCCGAATACGCACCGGCCGCGGCTTCGCAGTCCAGCTCGATGATGATGTCGCGAATCGGAATCAGGGTGGTCATCGGGCGCTGCATGTCGGCAGTGTTGTTGACCAGATGGATGACAATGCGACCGTCTTGGGGCTGCCGCCATAGCTCGACCTCCACCGTCGGCGGGGCACTGACGCGCATCGGCAGCGGCTTGCCGTGAGTCCAGCAGACGGCGGCGGCGAGCAATTCCTCGATCTTCTCCATCTTATAGACGCCGTAGAACTCGCCAAACAGGCCGGGGAAATAGACCACGCGCCCGCCGTTTTCACGGCAGATAGCCGCCAGCCATTCCGAGGTCCCCTGCGGCTTGCTGTAAACCTTGCCGGTCGGGTTCATATAGTGGGCCAGGGCCTGAGTATCCGGCGACGCCTTGACCTTGAGCGCGTTGACGGGCCGGGGTAACCACTGGCCGGCATGAAACTCCGCAAGCAGCGGATGGTCGGCCTGGCCAAGATCAACGTACTCCTCAGTTGTCGCCGGCTCGAACGCGCCCTCGATGGAGTCATAGCCGAGGACCGCACGCAGATTGGCGTCAGTAGCCCCGCCGCGCTCGTCATACTCGCCGGCCTCGAACTCGGCGACCAGATTGCCGCCATTCTGCACGAAGTCGGCTATGGCTTGCTTCTGATCGGCGCTGAGGCACGAGGCATTGCCCAGAATCAGCGTGTCGTATCTGGCCAGCGAGCCATCGGTGAGGCCGGCATCAAGTATCACGTCGAAGGGGATATGCCGGCGAGTCAGGGCGTTGAACCACCCGCGATAGGTATCCCCCTGCCACTTGTCACAGCGACTCTTGCGGGCCGGCAGATCCGCCACTCTCTCGCCGGTACCGGCTTTGAAGGTCAAATCCTGCTCGCTGGTCGTCTCCACATCAGTGAAGAGATCGTCCAGCCTCGATATATAAAACTTGCCGCTCTGTCCGGAATACAGCAGGGCGATATTGGCACCCGATTCGGCGGCGGTGCAGTACGGCTCATTCTCTTCGAGAAAACCGTTGATCTCGCGCATGGGCGCGATGGTTTCTTCCGGGGAGTTGTCGAGTGAGTAATCGAATACCGCCATCCAGGTGCCGGAGCCGCAAGCGACGGTCTGAGCGGCGGCCACCTTGGTCTCGATCGGCGGTAGCGGCAGGTAATGCCATGCGCCGAGGCAGTGGTGGACGAAAACGATGGCCGGCTTGCCGCCGGCGACCAGGTGCTTGGCCGCCAGCGACCAGAATAGCATCGGGGTCTCGCGGCCGAGATGGTAGAAGGCCTCAGCCCCATTGAAGTTCTGGTAGGGGCCGACCTTGGCGATGTCACGGGCTACTCGCCAGGCCCCGCCATGCCAGCTTCCGGCATTGAGGAAGATCACACCTTCCGGATTGATCTCCCGCATTGCGTCACCGGCTTCCTTCAGGAAATCGGCCATGGATTGCTCGCGGAACTCGATGAAATCCTTGAAACTCGGGTCGGCCCAGTCTTCTTGACGGGGCGGCTCCTGGCCATAGACGGCCTGGAACTTGGCCAGGCATGCGGGGCAATAGCAGCAGCTTGGATAGACTACCGGCCCATCCAAAAACACCCCATCCAGGCCCGTCTGCATCGCCTCGCGGACCAGCTCGAAGGCCCAGTCGCGCCAGGGGCTGTTGATGCACAGGGTGGTGCCCGAGCCATACAGCGGATTGACGCGACCGTACTCGCGCCCGTCGGCCATAATTTGCACCCAGTCGGGGTGCTTTTCGCCGAACTCGTAGGAGTACCAGTGCATGTTGAGATACGACAGCGGGTGGATGCCGTGTTGCTTGGCGTGCGGAACATACTCGCGGAGTACGTCGAAATCGCCCAGAGCGGGGTACTTCTCGAACTTGTCGGTATTGAAGGTGGTCATCCAGCCGAGGCCGGGAGCGATGCCGGGCGTGCCGATGATCCACTCGCAGTTGATGTGCCACTGCTCGGCTTTGTCCCTTGCGAGTTGATCGAGGTCGCGGTCCTTGAGGCGGGCCAGATCAGCCATCCACTCGTGCCTGCCCATGCGGATCGGCCTTTCCCACCATTTGAGGTCTGCCATGTCGGAGCTCTCCTTGCAGTTCGGTTGAGCGACTGCGTGTGAGTTCGCCACGGCAGAGAAATTGTCCTCTGCAGGCGGGCCGAACCCGGCCCGGAAACAGCACGCGGGAAGCTCGAGCCACGGGTCTCATGGATGAACGGGGCAAGCCGGAGGGGAAACAACGGAGGTGAGCAAGTTGCAGGAGCCGGCAAAGGGACTTGCGCCCTAATTGCGAGGCGCGCAAGTCCCTGGACTGCCGTCAGCTACACGACTTCTTCTCTTTCTTCTCCTTTTTCTCCTTGCACTTGCTCTCTTCTTTCTTTGGCTTGTCACAGCACTTGCACACGTCTATCACCTCCTCCCATCATCTGGACGCTAGGGAGACCTAATCAGCCGGTATCCTGCAACTCCAGGATCTCACTGTCGCTAAGACACTGGGATTTGAGTATTTCGTCCAGCAGTTCAAGCATGCGATTAACCGTGTCATCGCTGAGCGCGTAGTAAACATGAGTGCCCTCTTTGCGAGTAGTGACCAGCCCGCTGGCCCGCAGTGTGCTCAAGTGGCACGACATGGTGGACTGATTCACCTCCAAGGCCTCAGCGATCTCGCAGACCGTCATCTCGCTGGCGCTGAGCAGATCCAGGACGTGTAGCCGGGTATGCGAGGCTAGAGCTTTGAGTATCTCAACTCGCAGATGATGAATGCACCTCATGCTGGCCCCCTTTCATGACTTGGTATATTGAGGCATTTCAATGCTTAAAGCAATTATAAGAGCCTTTTTCCATCATGTCAATAGTGATTGTCAGGTGCGAGGGATACGGAGATGGCTGGCAGATGGGAGACAGGCCGCCCACCGCCTCGGGCTGCAGGCCCGAGAGCTACGCGACATTGGCGGGGACCCGCCTATGCACGCCGACAAGGCCTACGTGCACCCGCTCAGTCGGGCCAGTGGGGCTCGATGTAGTCGTCAGTCGCCGCCATCCAGTCGGCCAGCGCTGCTCGCATCTGCCGGCGGACCTCCGCATGAGCCGGATCGGTGGCGAGGTTGTTCAGCTCGTCGGGGTCGTTGTGCAAATCGAAGAGCTGATCAATGGGGTCGCCATGATAGTAGGCGTACTTGTAGCGCTCTGAGATACAACATCTTTCCTTGAAGCCGCCCTCAATCTGGCCGTTGAACTCGGAGAAGGTGTAGTCAGGGCCTGGCGCTTTCTCATCCGCGATTATCGGGACGAGGCTTTGGCCCTGAGCTCTGGAAAGCGGCGGCAGCCCCAGAAGCTCCAAGACCGTCGGCGCCATGTCGGTCTGGGAGGCCAACTGGCTGCGACGGCCCGGCTCGATCCCGGGACCGGAAATCACAAACGGTAGGCGAATGGCGTCGCGGTACATGCAGCCCTTCTGGTACAGGTTATGAGCGCCCAGCATCTCCCCGTGGTCGCAGGTCATGATCACCAGAGTGTCATCGGCGCGGCCCGAGTCCTCAAGCGCATCCAGGAGCACCTGGTGGCAGGCATCGCCGAAAGCCACGAAGCCCCAGTAGGCGGCGATGGCCGGGGCCCAGCGGTCCCAGCCCCAGTCGGCTATGCACTGGTAACCCGGGGCTTCGGCCACGGCTTCCGGCATGGCGGAGCGGTCCTCACCAAAGCCGGGGGGTGGTGTCATATCGGCGGCATCGAACAGGTCCATGAATTCATCAGGAACTAGCAACGGCGGATGCGGAACACCCAACGAGCACCATGCGGCGAAGGGCCGGTCCTCGGGAGCATTACGGATAAAATCGGCGATATTGAGGGCGTGCTGCATGTCGAGATGCTCTTCGAGGGGTCTGGTCCAGCGAGCGGGCACCGGGATGCTCAAGCTGGCCTCGATCACCCCGTCATCGCTGACGAACTTGGCCGGCCCGCTCTGGTCGCCATCCTTGCCGCCCTGCTCGATGAGCATCTCCAGGTACTGCTCGCGGGCAAAGCCGGTGGGCTTGAAATAGGCGAACTCGTCGCTGCGATCATCCTGCGGAGCGCGGATGATGTGCCAGATGCCCTCGTAGCCGATGTGGTAATCCGCATCCAGCAGCCTGTCGAACAGGAGCTTCTCGCCCGGATGCATGGTGTCATAGCCCTTGCCGAAGCTGCGGGAGCCGTGGGCATGCGGCCAGCGGCCACCCGCCATCGAGGGCCTGGTGGGCACGCACAGGGGATTGGCGCAATAGTAGCGGTCGAACACGACGCCACGTTGGCCGAGGGCATCGCAGGCCGGAGTGGGAACCGGGCCGCCGTAAAGGCCGAGAGTGTCTCGCTGCAACTCGTCCCACAGTAGTATCAATAGGTTGCGCGGGCGAGTGTCGCTCACGGTACTACCTCCTCAAGTATCCTGCGTAGCCGCTCATCACCACACGTCGTTTATGGTTGCGCGTTCGGCCTCGACCTCCTCGAACCAGTTCTCCAATTCGCGCACCATCTTGGCTACGCGCTCCGGCTCTTGGTCAGCCAGGTTATGCTGCTCAAGCGGGTCGTCCGCGATATTGTAAAGCTCCGGCGGCGGAGGCGGCGGAATCTCGCGCTCCGGCTCGGGATCGCGGCAGATGTCAGTGCGGCTCTCCGGATCAACCTTCGTGGCCCGGTCCATCGCCAGGTCCTCTGCGGTTACGACCATCGCCTCGGCAATGCGCGGGCGCACCAGCTTCCACTCGCCGTCGCGCATCGCCGCGTTGCACTCCGCAATCGGGCTGTAACGGTTCCACTGCCAGAAGCGGCGGGAGTTGACCCGGTCGCTTTCGCCGCGCATGACCGGCAGCACGTTCCATCCGTCAATCGCGGGGCCATCGGGCATAGCCACGCCGGTGGCCGCAGCCAGCGTCGGATACCAGTCGGTGAAGTGCGCCATGTAGTCCACTCGGCGGTCGCCATCCAGACCATCAGGCCAGCGGATAATCATCGGCACACGAATGCCGCCCTCATAGACAACGCCCTTGCAGCCATTGAAGCCGCAATTGAAGCGGGTGGTACTCATGTCGCCAGCACCGGGGCCGGAGAACTGCGGGCCGTTGTCGCTGGTAAACATCACTATGGTGTTGTCAGCCACGCCCTGGTCCGCAAGCGCCTCCAGAACCCCGGCGACGCCCTGGTCCATGCGCTTTACCATTCCGTAGAGCGTACTCACGCCGGTCGTGAATTTGCCGGTCTCGGCAAACGGAGTCACATCCTCCTCAGGGCACTGCAAGGGGCCGTGGGGAGCGTTGTAGGTCAGATGGAGGAAAAACGGCTCGGCGCTATGACGCTCAATGAAGCGGACGGCTTCCTCGGTGAATACATCGGTGAGATAGCGGCCATCACTTTTCCTGAAGGAGCCGTTGTAATCCAGCGTCCAGTCATAATAGTCCCACCAGCCGCCGCGGAAGCCGACGAACTCGTCAAAGCCCCGGGCGTTGGGATGGTAGCGCGGATCGGCGGCTCCGAGATGCCACTTACCGATCAGGCCGGTGGCATAGCCGGCGGCCCTGAACATGTCGCCCATAGTGACCTCGCGCAGAGCCAACCGGTCGAGGCCACGGGCGTCAAGGGTATCTATCGAGCCGGTGCGGTGGGGATAGCGTCCGGTCATCAGGGCCGCGCGCGAGGGATTGCACACCGCCGAACCGCAGTACTGCTGGGTGAAGCAGACACTCTCCCCCATCAGAGCGTCCAGCGTAGGGGTGTGCGACAGCCCGTCGTTGAAGGCCGCGAAATCGCCGTAACCCATATCATCAACGAGAATCAGCACTACGTTCGGCTTGCGCACGGCGTCACTCTCCCAGAAGTGCTGCAATTCTGGCTGTGTCGGCGCCTCTCAACGACAGCCGCTGTCGGGCTAGAAAGCCCGACCTAAGCGAATATGCTTAGTTTTGGGGACACCATACTTAATTCTGAAGGCGTGTCAACTCGGCCCGTGGCTACAAAGCCTCAGGATTGGGTGCGGTGTCCCCAGCACTAAAGACGGCTACCA
>CAYMIN010000010.1:0-99586 GCA_964390495.1 uncultured Armatimonadia bacterium | reverse complement strand
GGCTACAAAGCCTCAGGATTGGGTGCGGTGTCCCCAGCACTAAAGACGGCTACCAGTCGTATGTCGGGCTAGAAAGCCCGACCTACGCGAATATCCTTAGTTTTGGGGACACCATACTTAGTTCTGAAGGCGTGTCAACTCGGCCCGCGGCTACAAAGCCTCAGGATTGGGTGCGGTGTCCCCAGCACTAAAGACGGCTACCACTCGTAGTAGATGCAGTCGAAGGTACCGGCTACCCAGCCCTTCTGCTCGTCACTAAGCTCATCAAAGCAGATAGCGACCTTGCCTTTGACCTTGCCGAGGATATTTTTGTCCTCTTCATCCGGCTTGAGGGTCCAGTCACTAATCTGCAGGGCGCAACCCCAAGTCGGGTTGACGCTCATCGGGCCCTTGTCGCCCTCTTGCTCGTACCAGTACCATGCGTGAGCAGTCTCCATATCAACATCATCATCGAAGGTCTTGGCGAACTCGCCAGTCGTGCCTTCAGGAATGGAGAAGGAGAGCTCGATGCCGGTATCGTCCATAACCATGCCGGTGGGGGTTTCGGCAGCGACATTGGAAATCTCCAGCTCCGGGCCGTCATCGGTCTTCTCAATGCGGACGGTCTTGGCCTCGAACTTCTCGCCGTTTATCATCCCGGTTATCGGGCCGTCAGGGATGGAGGCGAGCGTAGGGGCTTTTGACCACTCAAACTCGCCAGGGGCTTCTACGGGGGTGGTTGTCGAAGGCGGCGGGACCGGCGGCTCCATAGGAGCTTCCTCCGGTTTCGGCTGACATCCGGCCATTATCACCCAAGCCGCCAGCATCAGTACCAACAACAGGGTCGTCAACAGCGCTTTTCGGAACATTGTGGCTACCTCCTCGTTAGTTTGTGGTGCTTACCCCCCAAGGGGGAAACGGAAATCGGCCCGGGTGGCGGTCTTAAGCCCGTCCCGGGGCCGATCGCCAGCATTATCAGGCCGGGAAGTCTCACCGGGGCCGCTGACAAAGGCTTGGTCTGCACGACAACAAACCGCTACTCGATTGAGGTGTGGGCCCACTCGTAGGCCTCCTGGACGTTCTCGAACTCGCGAGCAGCTAGCTTGGTATAGCTGAAATACCCGAGACGCTCGAACAAACGCTGGGCGATCTCTTCGCGGTCCGCGAATAGGTTGCTACGCTCAGCCGGGTCGTTGACCAGGTCGTAAAGCTCGTGGCGGCCCTCAGGATTGACGACCAGCGACCACTCCTCATCGCGCACGCAACGGTATGGTGAATCATGATAGCCGGTGATGACGACATCGCGCAACTTTTCGATCTCACCGGTGACCAACTTCCACGCCGATTTGCCAGTCATACAGACGGCCTCGTGCTCCAGGCCGAGGAGGTCGAGCGTCGTAGGCAGCAGATCGTCGGTCTGGACCAGCGGGGCGATGCGCGTGCCGCCGTGCTCGGCGTTCGGCAGGCGCACCATGAAGGGGATGCGCAAAAGCTCATTGTACATGTTGGCTGGCGATTTCATGATGATACCGTGATCTCCGTGGGGATGGCCGTGGTCGGCCAGGACGATGACTGCCGACTTGTCGAGCAAGCCGTTGGCCCGCAGAGTATCTATGAAATGGCCGAACCAATGGTCAACCAAAGTCACCTCGCCGGCGTACATGGCGCGGAGGTAGGCCAGTTCCTGCGGTGCCATGTAATCCGGCGAGCCGTAGTTGGCATCTATCAAACGCTTGCCATTATAGTCGGGATCAGTGTACATGGTATCATAGGGTGGTGGTGGCGCCCAGGGCTCGTGAGGGTCAAACGAATCGACCCAGAAAAAGAGCTTATCCTGGTCCTTGAGGCCGGCGGCCATTCGCGCCGCTTCCCGAAATACCCGGGCCGGGAAGGTGTCCGCTTCCGACTCCCAGCTCTCGGAGTGGCGCAGGAAGTTGCCAACCACAAAGCGCTTGCGCTCGTCCAGAGCCGGATGCAGGTATTCGTCCAGGTTCTTGGTGTGCGGGACTAGCTCGCAGGCGTCGCTTTCCTGGCCGCGGATGAACTGGTAGGAATTGAATCCGCGATGGAAATTCATGCAGGGCTTGGCCATGTGATAGGTGTCGGTAATCATCACGGAGGTGTAGCCGTGGCAGGACAGAATCTCGGCGGCAGTGACATCTTCCGGGGCCAGCGGCTGCCAGGGCCGGCCCTGGAGCGTGCGGCAGCCTGTGACCATCGCCGTGCGCACCGGAATCGTCGGCAGCCCCTCAGGATAGGCGTTGTCGAACAGCACCGCCTCCTGGGCGAAGGCGTCGAGATTGGGCGTCTTGCAGACCTGCGAACCGTAAGCCCCCACGTGGTCGCGGCGCAGTGAATCCAACATAATCCAGAAAACGTTCATCTACAGGCCTCCTTTGAGCCGGCCGACCTAGCGTGAGCTTCGGGTTGTCCACCGGGCGGTCCAGCCTCTGTCAACCCTCCGTTGTGAATGCGTGGAACTGGTTATTTCTCGCCCTGGGCGCGTTATCCTGCATATCAGGCAGATTGCTGTTATCGCGGCGCTTAAGCCAAACTTAGGCGATAGCCTCCGGAATCAGTGCTGTAAGCCGTCGTCGCCGAACTGGTAGGCCACGCCGCCAATCACCGCCGCCGCAATCGCCGCCGAGCTCAAGCCTGCGTACTCCATCGTGTCACCATCGTTCACCAGGAGCACGTCATCCTCGATGCGCGCCACCTCGGCCCCACCTGCACGTTCGCTGACCACTTCAGCCGGCTCAAGCGTGGCGTGGCCCGGGCACAGGACCACCCCCAAGTTACGCTGCTCAGGCATCCCCAGGGGCGTGAAGCGGAGATGGTACTGCTGGTGCCACTGCTCGGCTGACTTGAGCGCAGCCGGCGGCGGGTCCCAGCCCTCGCTCAGAGAGAAGAAGGCATTGTTGTGGAATAGGAAATGCCCCTCAAGTGCGCTGCCCTGGCGTTCAAGCAGGAAGCTGCGGCGCTGCTCGTCCACCACGAATTGGTTCCAGGAATGGATATTCCATTGCAGGGCTGAGGCTACGCCCGGCGCGGCGACAAACTCGTCAACCATGAAGAAGCAGTTGTGCGGCTTGACGAACATCACATGCCGCCGGCACCTGCTCGCCTGCAGGCTGTAGCTGGCATCCGCCTTGCCGACCATGTAGGCGACCCGGTCATCCTCATAGGCGTTGACAATCGCGCCGAGGGAGTCGTGGCTCTGCATCAACTGCGAGGCGTCTGACAGCGTCACGCAGTTGTGGGACTTGGTGTGCCACACCCAGTGCACGTGATGGGCCGAACCGTAGCCGGAGTAGTAGCCGCTGGGCATCGCCATGACCTTGCCGGCCACATGCATGATGAAATCGTTGTTGTTGGCATGGGAGTGGCTAATGGCCCCGTAGGGACTGGAGCGGAAGATGAGGGCCACGTCGCTGGCCGCATCGTGCAGATGGGTCCGCACCGCCGCCCAGCCGCCATCGCTGAAGACTCTGAGTACCCCGCCGGCAGCTTCTCCGGCATCCTGCTGAGCCGGCGGCTCGGCCAGGTGGAGCTGGGCGTCCAATGTCGGTATGGTTGGGATGCGCCGAGTGTCGCATTTCTGCGCTTCGGCGCGGAATTCGGTCACATAGCGGCCCAAGTCCGGTGCGTTGGTCTCGCGGCGGATGATGTCCACCAGATCGGCGTTGCGCTCCCAGGTGCTCTTCCAGCGCTCGCTGTGATCGCCGAAGCCCATCCATTCGACATAGGGCGGGAAGCACCATTGCCGCCACCGCCCGTGATTGGCCCAGAAGGGCCGGCGATACAGGTCTATGCCGGTGCCGCGCTTCAGAGCGGTGGCAAACATGGTGTTGATCCCCACATAAGCCAGCCCATAGGAGACGCCTTGGGCCCAGGCTCCGTCATCGCCGGCCCATACCGGCCAGATGCCACACAGCACCGGCCGTAGCCACTCGAGCCATTGCTGCGCCTCGGGGATGTGCTCGTGGAAGACCATAGCCAGCAGCGCCAGAAACACCACCTCACGGCCTGCATGAGAATCGAAGCGAGTTACCCCGTAGGCCCCGCGGTCGTGCATATGCTCGTAGGTTATCTGCCCCCGGCGGCGGAACTGGTCTATGACCAAACTCAGCTCCTCGTCCGTGAATTCATTCCATACCCAGTCACAGGCCTTGGTACCGTCCCAGATAACTGACATGTGGGCTTCATCATTGTGGGCCAAATGACTGGAGCCGTCAGGGTCCCACCGCGATATGGATGCCATCCGCCGGCAAGCGGCGCGGGCATAGGCAATTTCACCGCTGGTCAGGTGGGCCAGTGCCAGGATTTCAGCGCCCTTCACAAAGCGCCGGGAATCCCACATTATCGGGGCCCAGACGCTGTACCATGCTTCATAGTCGGCCTGGCGGTCGGGCAGGAAGGGCGGCTCGGCAATTTCGTGGTCCTCAGCAAGGATCTCGTCGGCGGTTGCCTTGAGCTGCTGCGACTGTGCCGCCCGGGTGTTGTGGCGCGACTGGTGCAAGGCGGCAACCTCTTCCGGACGGATGTAAATGCGCGGATGGCCATCGGAGAGGCGGCGCAACCACTCCTCAGCCGCCGGCACCTCCAAGACCACGGCCTCAGGGGTTACCTCAAATGTGAAGACCTCACCCTCAACCGAGCCGCCCGACCACTTCCAGTAATATCTGCCGGGCGTGAAGGCGTTCCGGGGCAGATAGAGCGGCTGATCGGTAAGCCGCTCCTGCAAACACACGTCCCTGAAGTCAGCATCGCGGGCGACGGTCAGGAGGTACTCGTCGGCGTCCTCCACCGGCAGCCAGGCGAACAACGGTGGGTTAGTGCCGGGGCTGGTATGGTCGCGCGGCCGGCGCGGGTCCTTGTGCGGATGCGGATGACGATGGCTCTTCATGGCCTCTCACCTCCAGAAATTGGGGACAGTCACCTATTTCTGCAGAGAAATGGGAGCGGAACTTACAGAAATCGCGAGAAATGGGTGACTGTCCCCAATTTCAATTTCCGATAGTTTTGGAACAAATCCGGGTTTCGTGCGTTAGTATAAGTACAGCAAGCTCGATTAGTGTAAACCCAGCTCTCCGCAGTGGGGGTCTTTAAGCAGTCAACCCTGTAGAGGGCAAGCCATCGCTAGGTGAGTGGTCGGGAACAGCACCCACTTAGGCCGGTGGCTCTTTTTTTGCCTGCCGCTAGGACAGCTCCCGGTAAGCGTCCCCGCTAGCACTAACCTCGGCCTGAACCTCCTTGAGGCGCAGAACGTCCCGCAGCATCGCCATCCCCAGCACAATGGCAAGCGACATGCCCAGAGCGAACCGGTCGGCGGCCCCAACCGCCAGCGCGCCTACCACCGGCATAGCCATGGTCGGGGAAGTCACCAAGAAGAAAAAGCCCAGGAAGGTCGCAGCCTTGCGCGCCGGCAGGATCTGCATCACAAAGGCGTTGATGCTGACCTGGAGGCAAGCTTGGCTGGTGCCGATGAAGACGGAGGCCAGGACTATCGCCAGCAGGCGATAATCGTATGATATGCCTAACCAGCTAAACAGAACGCTGCGGGGCAGCCACGGGGACAGGATCGTCAAGGCCGGCACTGCGATCTGCAGTAAGATCCCGAATATCATCAGCCAGCGATTACCCAGGATCCTGCTCAAGTGCCCCCAGAGCGGGTTGGTGATGCTGTAACTGAGCATCTTGACTGCTAGAAGCAGCCCCACCGCCGCGATCGGCATGTCTATTATCTTGATCGCGAACGGTACGACAAAGGGGAAGGCCATACCCGCAGAGGCCGACCACAAGGCTCGCGCTCTGGCCAAGCGTCGCAGGCCGGCGTCGGCGCGCAACATCCGCTGGCCCCGGGCCAGGTGGTAGCGCATCGGCAGCGTGTGTTTGGCGATTTTGTGGGGGCGCTCCTTGATCATCATAAACAGCAGCCCGCAGACCGCAGCAGAGATACCGCCGCCCCCAAATACGAGGATGTAGTTGACCGGATAGGTGGGGCCGGTCTCCGAGCTGAGAATGCTCTTGATCCAGAAACCGACTGCGAATGCCGTAAGCCCGCCCAGGGCATAGCGCCAGCCCAAGAAGGCGCCAAGCCAGCGGGGTGGCAGACCGTCTCGGAATATCCGCATGAAGGGGATCATGCTGTATGCCCCGCCGCTGGAAGAGGCAAAAAGCAGCAGCACAACGATAGCAAAAGTCAATCCGGGGTTCTCAACAGCGAACAGGTACAGAGCTATGCAGATCAGCGTCATGCAGACTGCCCGCAAGCCCTGAGCCAAGCCATAGTACGGCAGCAACAGCGGCTTGGTCTCCATCTGACGGCTGAGGAATATCTGCGGCCAGAACCAACCCAGGTTGATGGCCGAACAGATGATACCCACCCGCAGCACACTTCCGCCCGGCATGACCTGCAAAGCAAACGCGGGCAGGACCGTCTCCGGGTCGAGGCAGGCATTGGCCAGGAACACGAAGATGCCGTTGGCCATGCCGACATAGAAGGTGTGGCGATCCAGCGTGGAATTGTCAGGGGGTGATGGTTGCGTCAATGTGGTGAAGCACCTTCAGTGCAGCATACGCTATGATTGCAGAGCGGGCGAAATAGTCAGGTGTCCCCCACCTATTCCTCGTGTCCTGACGCGGACCTGTCTCCTGGTGAATTAGAAATTGGGGACAGTCACCTATTTCTGAAGATTTGTGCAAGTTCCACTCCTAAGTTTCTACAGAAATAGGTGGCTGTCCCCAATTTAGGAGCTAAGCTCTATGGCAAGCAGTTGTGCGGTATAGGTGCCGACCACCAAGTAGTAGGAGCCGACAGCCAGCGAGCAAGCCTTCTCATAGCCGCGCCAGCAGCGCTTAAGTTCACCGTTCTCGGCCTCCACCTCGACCACGCGACTGCCATCAACCAGGCAGTACAGGGCACCTCTATGGAGGCAGGGACCGGCCTCGACCGAGTTGCCAAGGCGCTTGCTAAACCGTCTCGCACCGTTGCTGAGGTCAATCGAGTACAGCCAGCCGGTGCTGTCGCAAAAATACAGGCTCTGACCGTCGCTGACGGCCTTGTTCCGGAGCAAGCCGGAGACGGCGACACTGAACTTTACCTTGCCCTCGAGTGGGTCCACAACATACATCCGGCCCTGCTCCGAGCCGACTGCCGCCAGACCGCCGGCCTCGGCGACCGGGCACATGAAGGTTGCGCTCACCCGGCAATTCCATAGCTGCTTGCCGCTGGCCGGGTCAAGTCCCACAATGCTACCATGCGAACCCGCTGCAACAACCACGCCGTTACATAGTGCCGGCTGGCCACCGAGCGCGGCCCCGGTGTCGGTCACGAAGCGGCGACTGCCGTCCTCGATAGCGAAGGCGTAAATCTTGCCGGTCTTGGAGGCGATATAGACTGTCCGGTCCGCAATCAAAGGCGTTCCGCATAGCGGCCCTTCGGCTTCCGTCTCCCAGCGCATTTCACCGTCCGTGAGCCTCACTGCGTAGACCTTCCCGTAGTCGGCGCATATAATCACCGTGCCGGAGGCCACTGCCGCCGGGCTGACAAAACGCTGGGGCCGCCGCAGGGGCACGGGCCATACGGTGCTACCATCGTTGATTCGCAAGCAGTGGATTTCACCTTCGGAAAAAGCGGCCATCACCAGATTCCCGATGATGCTCGGGGCAGCCAGATTGTCGTCAGGGCCGGAATAGGACCAGTCAACAGCATTAGCCCGCAGCGACTGCACCAGCAGCCCCACCACAGTGATGCCGAGGATGACAATCGGTATCCCCGCCAGCCGCAGCAGTTGTCGGCGGCGCCTTTTTTGCTGCCAGTGGGTGCGGTAGTCCAATCAGCTCTCCCCGCGGTCTATGGCAACTTGCAGCGTGGTGAGACGACGGCTATAGGTGCGGATTATAGCACAGCGGGCACGCTAATCAAAGTCGGGCAGTGGCTTGTCAAGGCAGGGGCTTTTGTGATACAACCTAGGCGTATTGCTACTGCGCTTGAAGGATAACCTATCATGTTCCGCACCCGCGATCTGATCCGTGCTACAGTCAAACGCATCACGCCCTACTCGCCGGGGAAAAGCTCGGCGGAGGTCACTAAGGAGCTGGGTATCACCGAGGTCACCAAGCTGGCCTCCAATGAGAACCCGCTGGGGCCCTCGCCGCTGGCTATCGAGGCGATGCAAAAGGCCGCCGCAGAGGTCTTCGTCTATCCCGACCCGCTGTGCGTTGAATTGACTGGGGCGCTGGCTAATCACCTGCAAGTGCTGCCCGAAACCGTGCTCGTCGGTCGCGGCTCGGATGAGGTCATCTCCATGCTCGGGTTGGCCTTCGTTAATCCCGGTGACCAGGTGATGTTCTCGCAATACCCCTTCGCCCTGTATCCACTGACGGCATGGATTACCGACGCGCAGGCCGTCGAGGTGCCGGCGCGCGGCTTCGAGCATGACCTGGAGGCGATGGCGCGGGCGATCACGCCCCGGACCAAGCTCATCTTCATCGGCAACCCCTGCAACCCCACCGGCACTATCATACCAGCCGACCAGATGGCCGACTTCATGCAGAAAGTGCCCAACCACGTGGTCGTGGTGTTCGATGAGGCCTACTTCGAGTACGTGGACGATCCCAGCTATCCCGACTGCCTGAGCTACGTTCGGCAGGGCCGCAGGGTGGCGGTGCTGCGGACTTTCAGCAAGGCCTACGCGCTGGCCGGGCTGCGCATCGGCTATGGTGCCTGCGGGCGGTCTGTGGCGGAGGCGCTGAAGCTGGTGCGAGCGCCGTTCAACGTCAGCTCAATAGCGCAGGCGGCGGCTCTCGCCAGTCTTCAGGACCCCAACCAGGTCGCCCGTTCGGTCAAGATGGTGGCCGAGGGGAAGGCGTACCTGTACCAGCAATGCGACGAGTTGGGGCTGCAATATGTGCCGACCCAGGGCAACTTCATGCTGATTGATACCGGCCGCGACAGCCGCTGGATGTTCGATGCCCTGATGCGGCGCGGGGTTACCGTCCGCACCGGCGATATCTTCGGCCTGCCTACCTGGGTCCGTGTTACCATCGGCACCGGCGAGCAAAACGGGCGCTTCATCGCCGCCCTGACCGAAGCCCTCAAAGAGCCGAGTTCGCTATAGGCTAGGTCGGCCCGGCTGGACGACGTTCAGCCACAATTCCTCCCGCTCTCACGCGTTGCTTTCCGCGGATACGTCGCTGTCCCGGAGCAAGATGTGCGACTGAATAGGCCGTCCGGTTAGATAGCATGAAATCCAGTGTGCTGATACCAAGCTACCGGCGCGGGCGTGCTCTGCTGGACTGTCTGCAGGCGGTCCTCAGCGGCACCACAGTGCCGGATGAGATTATCGTGGTGCTGCGCGATACCGACGCCGACAGCCACAGCATGTTGGACGGTTGGCTGGCGAGCGCGCCTCATCCCGAGCTGCTGCATATCGCCGAGGTCACCGAGCGTGGCCAGATTGCGGCCCTCAATCGCGGACTGCAGCAAGTCACCGGCGACGTAGTGGTCTTCACCGACGATGACGCGGTGCCGCGAGCCGACTGGCTGGAGCGGCTGCTATCGCACTATGATGACCCACAAGTGGGGGGCGCCGGCGGCCGAGACGTGGTGCACCACGGCGAGCAAGTCCTGGAGTGCCGGGCGAAAGCAGTAGGCCTTCTGACCTGGTACGGCAAGGTCGTCGGCAACCACCACTGCGATTCCGCCAGCCAGCCGACCGTGGTTGACCACCTCAAGGGCGTGAATATGTCCTTCCGCCGCGAGCTGATTAGGCCGTTCGATGCAGGCATCTGGGGCCCGCATTTCAACGACACCGACCAATCGCTGGCGGTCGGGGCGGCGGGCTACGAGCTTATCTACGACCCCCAGGCAATCGTGGACCACTACCCGGAGCCGCGCCCCGATAGCCCGGTCGGACGCGACCTTGCCGACCCCCGCCAGGTCCGGCTCGACGCCCACGACCATTGCCACCTGCTGCTGAAGCACAGGCCGCGCTGGCAGATGCTCTGCTGGCTGCCTTACCTGACGCTTATCGGCAGTCGCCGCTGTCCGGGGCTGCTGGTTTTCGTGCTGCAAGTACTCGGCTCCGAGCGGGCACCGGTCGCCCGCTTCGGCGCAGCTATCTCCGGCATCAGCGCGGCTCTATTCAAAACGCCACGTCCGGAAAACCTGTGAAGATCGCTATCGTCATCGAGAAAGTTGACCTGCAGGGCGGACAGAACCGCGTGATCGCGGAACTGTCGCGGCGGCTCGTCACCGGCCATGAGGTGCATATCTTCTGCTTTGAGGGCGCGGACACGCACCCTGATGTCAGAGTTCACATCATGCCATGTCCGCTGCGACACCGGCCGATAGTGCAGGAGATTCTGATTCCCTTAGTCTCCCGCCTGATCGTCAACCCCCGCGAATTCGACGTGGTGCTGGCCCAAGGCGGCAATTGCTTTGTAGCCAACGCCACACTGGTCCACATCTCGCAGGCGGAGTTGGCCGCCGCCAAGCAGTTCGCTTTCGCCAGCCAGCCCGATATGGCCGGCTGGGAGCGCCGCGTCCGCAACCGCTGGCAGCGGGCCGCCTTACGCAACGAGGGCCGGGTGGTGCAGCGATGCCGAGGTGCGGTAATAGCCGTTTCCGAGCAGCTTCGCCGCAATCTCATCGCCCGCTATCACCTTGCGGAAGACGAAGTATTCGCCGCCCCTAATGGAGTTGACCACGACCGCTTCAATCTAAGCGTGCGTGAGCAGTACCGGGAATCACTGCGGGCCGAGCTGGGCCTGGCGGAGGACGACTTCGTGGCTCTGTTCATGGGCGCCCGCTGGCTCGAGAAGGGTATTGACCGTCTGCTGGCCGCCGCCAGTCTGCTCGACCGTTCCGACTTGCACCTAGTGATTGTGGGCAAAGGCGAGCCGGCAGCGGTGGCGCACCTGATACCAGCCGGCTGGGAGGACCGCCTTCACTTCACCGGGCCCCAGCAGCCGGAGCCGTACTTCGCCGCCGCCGATTGCTTCGTCTTCCCCACCCGCGTCGAGGGTTTCGGCCTGGTCATGGCCGAGGCCGCGGCCTGTGGCTTGCCACTGATAGTTACGCCCGCCGGTGTCGGACCGGAGCTTGTCGAAGCCGGTGTCAGCGGCTATCTGGTCGGGCAGGCCGAGGATGAGGACGCCGAGTTCGCCGTGGCCCGGGACCTGGCCCGCCATGTCGAGCAGCTTGCTGATAGCCGCGAGGCGGCCTCGAGGATGGGGCTGGCCGCTCACGAAAAGTCGCTGGCCTTCACCTGGGACCGCCAGGCCGAAGTGGTAGAGCAAGTGCTGTCACAGTTTGCCCGCTGAGACGAACTCTCCACTTGGGCTCAGGTGGCATCGTGCGCGAGGCCTGCTTGGTCGCCTAGGGGACGGATGCGGGTGGAGTGTTCCCTCGCCGGCGGAATTGGGCTCCGATGGCGGGGGAGAACAGGAAGATTAGGTAAGCCGCAAGACCGACCAGAAAAACCCAATGAGCCTCGACCCAATAGCCGACCACCTGCCACCAGTAGTCAATCCCCCGTCCGGCAACTAGCAGGCTGCTACGGTCACGGTGAAGCTGCAAGTACAGGTCGGCCGTCTGCCGGCGCACCACGGGCTGGTCGCTCGTCCAGTACCAGGCCTTGGCCACGGCCTGGCGCGCGCTCTGGGTATCCCCGCCTTGGGCATGTGCCCGGGCCAGAAGCAGCCACGCTGCGGCCACTTTTGGGGCTTCGCCGAGGGCACGCTCGGCAAAATTGCGGGCCTGCTCCAAATCGCTTTCCGCTAAGAACAGCTCCCCCAGCGCTGCCAGAATCTCCGGAGCCTGATTGTCCAGTCCCAGAAGTATCAGTTCGCGTTTGGCCTCGCCGGTCATGCCGCCGGCATACCGCACTCGCCATAGCAGCGCCACAGCAGCGAGGTTGGAGTAATCGGCACGATAGGCGTCTTCGGCGAAGGCCAGGGCAGCGGAAGGTCTTTGCGCCGCCAGCAAAATGCGCGCCGCAGTCATCCGGGCGCGCACGAGCTTGCTGAGGGTAAGCTGTTCCGCCGGCCGATCGGCGTAGTACTTCGCCCACAGCCAATCGGCCCGGTGAACCTTAGCCGCCTGGGCATAGCAGCCAGCGCTCAGACCGGCTAAGCGCCATGACAGCGCCGCCTGGCCCAGACCTTCGTAGAACTCGCCGGTCTGCCAGCCGGCCGCATATCCCAGCCAGGCTAACCAGCCGGCCGTCAGTACTGTCGCTGCGAGTGCCGCGTAGCGGAATCTGACCATTGCCCTCTCATTGCGTCAGCCTACCAGCGCGTGAGGCCTGAATGTAATTCATGCACCATTCGTCGCGGCCGGCTAGCGCCTCGGCGGCCCAAATCGTCGCCATCATCTGCCCATCCAGCGGGTCCATAATCGCCGAGTCCATCCCTGCCGCAATTCCCTGAGCTACGAAAACGCGATTGAGCAGCTTGCGCTCCGGCAACCCGTAAGAGATGTTGCTCAGCCCACAGGTGATGTGCACCTCGGGCCGCTGCTGGCTGATGGCCCGGACCGCTTCCAGCACCCCACCACCACAGGTTGCGTCAGTGCCGAGGGGTGCGACCACCGGGTCCACGAATACCTTGTCAGGGGCGATACCAGCGCCGGTCAGAGTGTCAATAAGCCCCAGCGAGGTCGCGATGCGGTCGTCAGCCGAGGCCGGCATCCCCGCATCCGACAGCGCCAATGCCACGATGTTCGCACCGCTTTGGGCGACGAACTCCAGCATCTCGTCGAGCCGCTCCTGTTCGGCGGTGATCGAGTTGATCATGGGCGTGGCAGCGTTTTCATATACATAAAAGGCGGCCTGCAGCGCCCCGCAATTCGGCGTATCGAAGCTGATCGGCACATCGGTGACCGCCTGCACAGTCTCAATCAGCCACTGAATATCCCTGATTTCGTCTTCGCCGACGGTGCCGGGGTTGCAGTCAATGAAGCTGGCCCCGGCCTCGGCCTGACTGCTGGCCAGGTCCCTGATACAGGCTTCGTCACGATCAGCAATGGCCTTCGCGATTGCTTTACGGCTGCCATTGATGAGTTCTCCGATTATGATCATAGTGGCCGGCTTCCTTTCATTGCTGCGGCGGCTTTGACCATACTCACTAGTGTCTGATTGAGATAAGCGGGTGCATTGTGCTCGTAGCCAACTGCAGCGAGGTGGCCACTGATCTGCTCGATCTCGGTGCGCCGCCCTGCTCGGAGGTCCTGGAGCATACTGCAACGGTTCTGCGCAGTGTGGGCCGCTACCTGCTCGGCCACGGCGACCATGTTTTCATCAAGACCTATGCCGGCGACTCTGGCAATCTCCTGAGCCTCCCGCACCAGGCCACCCAGCAGCAGACGCAGCGCCGGAACCTGCAGCAGCGCTCCGTTGCGCACCCCGGCCAAGGCCGCTAGCGGGTTGATGCCGGCGTTGACTATCGCCTTACGCCATAGCATCGCCTGCGGGTCGTCACACACCGCCGCCGGCAATTCGGCGCTGCTGAAGAGCTCACACACCTGGTGCGCCACCTGCGCCGCCGCACCGGCGCCGCCGATCTGAATATCGCCAATCGCAGCGACATGGACTTCGGCCGCTCCGGTCCGGTAAGCCGCAGACGAGGTCGTGCCGGCCACAACTCTGTGCGCGCCTGCGAACTCGACCAGCAGCTCGTAATTGCCCAAGCCGTTCTGCAGCGTCAACAGAATCGTTGGCTCCTGCAGAGCCTCCTGGGCGTGGCGGAGAGCTGCGGCGGTGCTGTAGGCCTTGACGAAGAATACAGCCAGATTTGGAGGACGTAGCTGCGACGCGACAGCCGTCACCGGCACCTTTACCGCAAAATCCCCGGCCGCGCCGCGAATACTAATGCCGGAGGCACTGAGTTCAGCGGCGCGCTGCGGGCGGTAGTCCAGGACCGTCACATCCGCACCGGCGCGGGCCAGCAGCGCGGCATGGGTTAGTCCCATCGAGCCGGGGCCGATAATCACAACATGGGGATTCGGTTCCACAGCGGTCAACTCACCCAGAGGCTCTTGGCGGGGACTTTTTCCAGGAAGGCCCCCTCCAAACCACCCTTCAAAAACTCCAATCATCACCAGCCCTACGAGCGGCAAGGCGAGCGAGCGTTGCCAGGCGATGGCGACTCGGCGGCACTAGTCACCGCGCTGCTGCTCCCAGCGCATCAGCTCCGAGACCTGCCCCAGCGTCATGCCCTTCTCATCAATCTCGGACTTCTCGCGCGCCTCGCGCTCCACCACATCCAGGGCGCGATTGGCGACTTCGACCGCCCGCTCGGCGGGGACTACCACCACACCGTCATCATCAGCAATCACCCAGTCGCCGGTGCGGATGTCGGTTTCGCCGATGTGCAGCGGCACGCCGATCATGCCGACACCGCGAGGGTCGCCGGCTGCCGGGGCCTGCAAGGTCGAGAAACAGGGGAAACCCAGCTCAGCTATTTCGGAGATATCGCGGGCAGCGCCGTGGATGACGACGCCGGCAATTCCCTTGCGCAGACAGCTTCTCGAGGCCTCCGCGCCCCACACCGCCGGTCCCTTGCCGCCTACGTCCACGAACAGCACCGTGCCGGCTTCCGCCTCATCTATCGCCGCGACCGGCCGGTGCCAGTCGCCCGGATAGGTCCAGACAGTCAACGCCGGCCCGACGCACTTGAGCCCGGGCCTTATCGGCAGCGGTCCCGGCACCCAGCCTTTGCGATGCATGGCGTCCGAAATGTTGGCAGCGCTTGCCTCCAGGAAGGTCTGGCGCAGGTCCTCGGCACCATAGCGCTTGAACCTGTCGGTGGCTACCGCTTCGCCGGAGCGGATCGCCTGGAGGATGTCGGCGGCCGCCTGTTTGGCATCCGGTGCCTTGATTATGGCACCGCCGACGATCACGATACCGGCACCGTTGGCGACGGCCAGCGGCGCGGTCTCGGAATTGATGCCGCCGGCCACAGCCACCGGGATACTGACGGCCTCCGCGACCTGGCGGAGGCTGTCCATCGGGCTGCCGCCCTCCATCTGCACATCAACCGGGCAGTGCACACCGATGATGCCGGCTCCCAATTCGGCGACCTGCTGGGCACGAGCGGCCGGATTTGGTACCTCAATTAAATCTACCATAATAGTGGCATCATAGCTGTCACCGGCCTCAATGCACTCGCGAATGGTTGCATCCGAAGCCGCGCCCAAGACCACGACGACATCGGCGCCGGCTTTGGCGGCCATCTCCACCTCAACACGTCCTGCGTCCATTATCTTCATGTCGGCGACTATCGTCGCCTCGGGGAATTCACCGCGCAATGCCCGCACGCAGTCGAGGCCTTCGCTCTTGATCAGCGGAGTACCGGCCTCGAGCCGCCGCACGCCGCCTGCCCAGGCCTCTCTGGCCACTCGCAGCGCCTGTGAAAGGTTGGCGAAGTCCAGAGCCAGTTGCAGTTGTATCTCGCCGGTCATAGTCGTCCCTCCGAAAACGGCGCAACGGCGCTGCCAGTTGAGGATAGTGGTGTCGGGCTCGACGTCTAGCCCACTTTTTGGGAGTGGGTACCCCACGCGATGAATAGGTAACGGTGCAAATCGGTACGCAATAAGTTTAGTCCCATTCGAGGCTGAAGCCAAGAGGTTGCCAGGCAACAGCTCGACGGCTCTAGCTGCCGCCGGAGATCAGCCCCGCCTGGCGGGCTTTCTCAAGCTCGTCGCCCTGCCAGCCGCCGCACGGAGCCCAGAACGGGGCGGTACTGGTGCCGTCACCCCAGCCGCATACCTCGGCCAGGGAACCGATCCGCTCATAGATCCGGGCGTAAAGCTCGCGGGCCGGCAAGGTCGCTCCCGGCGGCAGATCGAGCTTCTCCAGGATATTGAGGTCGCGGAGTTGATTCTTGATGTGGACGGGATAGCATATATGCTCGTGGGGATCGTACACGTTGCAGCAGTCACAGACCATGCAGCAGCCCTCGGTCACGGTCACCGGTATCTCCGGGTTCTCCTCCATGCGCTTGCGGACTTCGACCAGATTGTCCTCCACCAGCGGCTCCTGTTGGTCGGCGGTGCAGAGAATGCACAGCAGGTGCTGGGGGCGGATGAACAGCCGCTGGGCCTTGCGAATGACCTCAGCCGAGGCCGCTTTCGCTGCATCCATCTCCTGCCGCGTACGGGGCCGCATCATCGCCCAGATACCGGGCGCATTGGCCGGCTCGCCCAAGGCCACCTGCTCTTCAGGGTCCAGGTCTTGAGCCTGGGTGATCTTCTCATAGTCGCCGACAGCGGCATGAGGACACTGCGGCCAGTCAGCCGACTCCGGCACCGTTGAGCTACAGATGCCTGCCACCGTCGGCGCGCGTTCGAACAGCATCCGGTAGGCCCAAAACGCCGGCAGCACCGTATTTGGCGCGATCCCCAGCAGCCGGCAGACCTCCAGGTCCTTCCTGCGGTCGCTATAATCGGCCTGCCGCTTTGCGAACTCCTGTGGCAAGTCCTTCTCGGCGCGGCCTTGGTACACGTCGAAATAGTGTGCCCGATTGAGCTCCAGGTCGGCAGTGATCTTCAGCGCGACGTAGGGATACTCCCACATCGCGTCCAGCAGCGGCTGGAGCGTCTCTTTGCCGCAGGGCGGAGTATCACAGCCGCCGCGCACACACACCGCACAGAGCAAGTGGTGGGCACGCACCTCAATCGGCTCGGCTTCCGGTGATCTCAATTCGCTGCCCGACATCGCTGCTTGCGCCCCTTCACCGACATTCTCGCCGCTTTTGCTCATGGTTCCGCCCACTTTCGCATTTCCAGAGATCTATTCCAGTCCCGCTTCTTCACGCCAGACCCTGAGGGGATGTCGCCGGTCGCTAAGCGGCAGCCTGACCAGGCACCCGCGCCGGTTGGATTCCTGCACGGCCATGATCACCTCGATGGCTTTCATGGCCTCGCGGCCGCACGCAGACGGCTCCGGCCCGCCCTCAATATGAGCCAGCATCTGCCGCAAGAGGCCCTCGGCTCTGGCTCTGTCAGGATACCCATAGGGATTCTCTTCAGGCGTCAACTCGATCTTCCTCCAGGCCTCCCATTCGGTCGGGCCGTAAACCGGAGCCGGATAGTGGTACAGATTGGCCGCCGGGCTCTTGAGGGCCAGTCGTCCCTGCGAGCCGATGATCTCAATCCCATAGCGCGTCTGGTCGAAGTCCGGTATCCACTCGGCGATACCAGCGACCCCGTTGCGGAATTGCAGGTAGATCGTGCCTGTCTCTCCGACGACATAGCCGGTGCCGCGGTGACCGTCAGGCTCGATGTCCTCAGCAGTTACCGGCCGGCCCTCTTTGCGCAGATTCCCCCAGACCCATTCCACATCGCCGAACAGAATGTGCATGGAATCGAACAGGTGCGACCCCATATTCATCATGCCGTAGCCGGCCTGGTAGCCCTTGCCCTGGCCGTGTACCATCCGCACCGTCCCGATGAAGCCGTCTTCGATAAGCCGCTTGGCCCTGTCGAAGTGCGGGTCGTTGCGGCGGTTGTGGCCGATGATGAGCGACACGCCGTTCTCATCACACGCCGCAATCATGGCCTCACATTCCTCGAGGTCCAGAGCCATCGGCTTCTCGCAGTAGATATGGACGCCCCGCCGGGCCGCGGCTATGGTGGGAGCGGCGTGCATGTTCGGCCAAGTGGCGATCGAGACGATGTCAACACCCGCCTCCTCAAGCATCTGCTCGTAGTCCTGATAGCGGGCGACGGGGCCGGATACCTCCTCGGCCGCGTCCAGGGCCTCGGCCACCACGTCGCAGAGGGCGGTTACCTGGCAGTTCTCGAGCGCGTTCCACCAGCCGATATGAGCCTTGCCCATCCCGCCGCAGCCGATGATGCCGATCTTGTAGTCCATGCCCAGTCACCTCAGTTTCTGTCACCGAGAAACCAATTGCTGAAAAGAGCCGACACTAGGCGGTCGCCGGCTCCGATCAAGTCTGCCTACCCTTGGGCGATACTGCGCTTAGGCCAGGCCGCACTCCGTGAGCACGGTAGCGACGTGCTTATTCCAGCCCAGCGGCATCATGTGAATACCCTGGCATTTATCCTTAAGCCCGTTGACTAGCTCGACGGTTATCTCGATGGAGGTTCGGACCTTATCGTCGGTTTCCTTCATGCGCGCGATCATCTCTTTGGGCACACTGACGCCGGCGACAAACTTGTTCATATAGTTGGCCATGCCGGCGGACTTGAGCATGACGATGCCGGCCAGCACCGGCACTCCCAGATCGCCGGCCTGAGCCATGAAGTTGGCGAAGAGCTCGGGATCATAGACCGCCTGGGTCTGGACGAATTCGGCGCCGGCCCTGATCTTCTTGCGCAGCTTCATGATCTGTGGCTCCAGCGGCTCGGCGCCCGGGTTCACCACACAGCCGAGACAGAAGGTCGGCGGCTCCCCGTCCAACTCCTCGCCCGCCATGTCATGCCCTTCCATCAGCATCTTGGCGGCCTGGATGAGCTGTACCGAATCCAGATCGAACACCGGTTTCGCCTGAGGGTGGTCGCCCAGAGTGGTGTAATCGCCGGTCAGACACAACACATCCGTGATGCCCATCACCGCGGCGGATAGTAGCTCACTTTGCAGGGCCAGGCGGTTGCGGTCCCGGCAGACCATCTGCAGTACCGGCGGCAGGCCCGCCTCCTGCAGCTTGAGGCAGCCGACCAGCGAGGAAGCGCGCATGACCGAGGACTGAATATCGGTGACATTGATGCCATCCACCATGCCGCGGCAGGCTTCTCCCTCCTCGACCATTTCCTCCAGATGACAGCCCTTGGGCGGCCCAACTTCGGTTGTGAGAATGAACTTGCCTGAGTCTATGGCTTCGCGCATTGACATTGCATCGCTTCTCCTTTGCCATCCGCATCTGGCTTACTGCCGCCGGCGATGGCTAGTGGTTTGGGTGTGCGGCAGCAGGCTACAGCCCTGCTTGCATGGCGGCGGCGGCCACGGTATTCTTCATCAGCATCGCCGCCGTCACTGTACCGACGCCACCGGGCACCGGCGTTAGTATCCCCGCCACCTCTTCAACTCCCGGGGCAACATCCCCGACTATCTTGGTCTTGCCGTCCTCGCCCTTGACCCGGTTAATACCCACGTCCACCACGAGGGCTCCGGGCTTGATCCAGTCGGGCTTCACCAGGCCGGGCACACCGGTTGCCACAATCACGATGTCGGCCTCGCGGGTATGGGCCGCGGTGTCTCTGGTCCCGATATGACAGACCGTCACCGTGGCCAGCGGCTCGAGCAGCAGCAGGGCGGTGGGTTTACCGACGATTTCGGAATGGCCGACCATGACTACCTCAGCGCCCTCCAGCGCGACTCCGGCCGCCTCGACCATCGCCACGGCAGCCTGGGCGGTGCAGGGAGCCAAGGTTTTGTCAGCCTGTACAACGCGGCCGAGATTGGCCGGGTGCACACCGTCCACGTCCTTGATCGGGGCTATGGCAGCCTGCAACTGGCGCGCATCAAGCTGCTGAGGCACGGGCACCAGCAGAATGATGCCGGTGACGCCAGCGTCCGCATTGAGCTCGTCAATCGTGCACAGCACCTCTTCCTGCGAGAAGTCGTCCGGCAGTTGCTTGAGCTCGTAGCCGATGCCCAGCTCCTCACAGTCTTTCTGCTGGCTCTTGGCATAGAACTTCGCGCCAGGATTGTCGCCGGCCAATATGGCTACCAGCTTGGGCGGCTTGGTGTCCTGCAACTTCAGTATTTGCGCCTTCAGTTCGCCCTTGATCCTTTCGGCGATGGGCGCGCCCTCTAGAATTGTTGCGCTCACGACGCGACCTCCTTAATCAAGCAAATCAGTTGCAGATCCGTTCCGTAGTGGCCTCCCACAATTGCGTTGAGAGTTTCCCCGCCGCGGCCAGATTCTCCTTCATCTCCGCCCGCAACTGGCCGGTAAAGTTTTCGTCCCCGATAGAGGCCAGGTTTATCTCCACATTCAGCCAGCCACACTCGGCAGCCGCCAGAGCCAGCTTCGCAGCTACGCCGACATCACTGACCAGGTTGGGGTTGCCCTTCTCCAGCAGCACCGGCAGCTCGGCGAGCACCTGGGCGCTGGTCAGCACCACCTGCCGGGGTACCTCGGCGGCCGCTTGTAGAGCCTGCTCGATGGCCTGCGCCCGCGCCGTTTTCTGCTCTTGGGTATCTCTAGGCATGCCATAGGCGGCACCCACTCTGGTATAGGCCTCGGCGTCGGCATCGGTAAGCTCAAGCAGCCGCCGGCGCAAATCCGTGAGCGTACTCAGGGCCGCGCCGACCTCCGCCTCGACCTCGGCGAACTTCGGCTTGCCGACGGTGAAGTTCGCCACCATCTCGCCCAAAGCGGCTCCCAAAGCACCTACCAAGGCGGCCGCACTTCCGCCGCCCGGAGCCGGACGGTTGGAGGCCAGTTGCTCTGCATATTCAGATACCGCAAGCGCAGTCAGCATACCAGATTCTCCTCGCCGCAAGTGGCGATGCTCTTGTGTTGAGCCGAGTCGGGCTGGAAGCCCGACCTACGCGGCATAAGGGAATGGCTTAGGTCACATAGGACAGAAGGCAATACGTCGGCGTCACTCTTTGTAGCTGAAATTGGTGATGAACAGGGCGACCGTGCAATCGCAGAGGTTGTAGGCCGCGTGCTTGACGCCTCGCGGGATCACGATGCTGTCATACGAGGCCAATTCGATATCGTAGCCGCCCTCGTCATCTGTGTAGCGCACTATCGGCCCCTGTGTATCGCCAAGAGCCACAGGGGTAACGACCTCCAGCTTGTCATCGTGTACGCCCAGAGCCAGGCAGCCGCCCGGCACCAGAGTGGCGTTGTTCACCGCCACATCGCGAAAGGCAATGTCCTCAGTCTCCATCGCGGCTATCTGCTCGGCGTCAAACAACAGCTCGTCCTCGCCCTTCCTGATTGCAGCCGGCTTGTCCATAGAATGCCCCCGGGCTTCGTGATCAAAGGTCTGCTTTGGTGCGATGGATCTCGACTTCGGTATGGTCAATCAGGCCGCCCAGCGGCACGCTCTGCTTGCGGGCGCGCACAGTCACAGCGTCCACCGCGAAATTGGCTAGGATTGCCTGGGCGACATCGTGGGCCAGGGCCTCGAGCAGTTGGTAGCCGCGGCCGCCTTCCACCTTGCGTGCCACGTCATAGACCGCCTTGTAGTCCACCGTCTTGGTCAGGTCGTCGCTGCTGCCGGCCTCGCGCAGATCGCAGAACATCTCGATGTCGAGCGAGAACTTCCCGCCCAACTGCCGCTCCGAGTCGTCAACTCCGTGATGGCCGTAGAAAGTCATATTGGTCATGCGGATGACATCGCGCTGCATAATAGCTCTTCGGCCTCCTAGCCGGGCGCCTCATCTTGCAGTGGCACATTGATGGTGCGCTCCTCGGTGACGATCAGCGGCACCGGCACATCGCTGGGATCCTCAGGCACTTCGTCAACAACCTGCATCTCAAATGCTACCGCCACCAGCGCAGGACCGTGCTCGGCTCTCGTTAGGCTACGCAGCAAATCGTCGTAGAAGCCGCCGCCATAGCCCAAGCGCCGGCCTTGCTCATCGAAAACCACACCCGGAACCAGCACGAAATCGAGCTTATCAAGCTCGATTAGGCGGCAGTCTTCTTTAGGCTCCATGATGCCCCAGCGGCCGGGTTCCAGGTCCTGGTCCAGGTCCCGCACCCGCCTGATACTGAGTGTCCACTTGGCCTCTTCCACCCGAGGCAATGCCACGGTCTTGCCGGCTTCCAACGCCCGGCGTAGCAGCGGCCAGGTGTCCACCTCGCTGCCGTAGGAGGCGAACAGCAGCACCGTTTGCGCAGCTCGGAACTCCGGCAGACCTACTACCGCCTCGGCAATCCGGCGGCTTTTCTCTTCCCGTTCCTCTGCGGGCAGGGCATCGCGCCTGCTGAGGGCTTGTTTGCGCAGTGCCCGTTTCCGCCCTGGCATCACAAGCCCTCTTCTTCGCCCACGCCGCGGATCACGGCATCGCTCATCCGCGCCACCTGCACCATCTGCTCGACATCGTGGACGCGGATCATCGCCGCACCGTTGGCGATACTCAGCGCACAAACAGCCGCCGTCCCCCACAACCGCTGCTGCGGGTCCTGCTGCCTTAGCACCTTGCCGATGGTGGACTTCCGCGATGGGCCTATCAGGATCGGTCGGCCCAGCGAGCCAAGCTCCCGAAGCCGCCGCACCATCTCCAGATTGTGGTTCACGGTCTTCCCGAAGCCGAAGCCCGGATCAACCATGATCTGCGTTTCGGCCACGCCACCGGCCGTCGCTGCTGCGATGCGCTCGGCCAGAAACTCCCCGATTTCGCCCATCAGATCGTCATAGTGCGGCTGGTGCTGCATCGTGCGCGGCTCGCCCTGCATGTGCATCAGACACACGCCGGCACCACTGGCCGCCGCTACCTCCACCATCCCCTCACGGCGCAGGGCATACACGTCATTGATGAAGGTCGCGCCGGCATCGAGGGCCGCTCCCGCCACCTCTGGCCGCGAGGTGTCTATCGAGATCGGTACCGCCAACTCAGGCGCGATGGCTGTGATCGGGCCGACGACTCGCCGGATCTCCTCCGCGACCGATGCCTCTTCGCTGCCGGGGCGGGTGGACTGCCCGCCGACATCCAGCATATCAGCGCCGGCCGCCACAAACGCCCGCGCCTGCTGCAAGGCCGTCTGCACATCCGCGCCGATGCCGTCACCGGAGAAAGAATCCGGTGTGGTGTTGATGATGCCCATCACCAGCGTCTTGGTCGCAAAGCTAAGTTGATGCGCTCCGCACCTAATCGGCGGAGGCACTTGCGCCACTTTTTCCATACCGCGTCTCAGTTTCCCCACCGCGGCCCGAACTCCTTCCTGCCTCGGGAAATTGGGGACAGTCACCTATTTCCACTGATTTTCGACGACATCATAATCGCAGCGGAAAGAAATAGGTGACTGTCCCCAATTTCCTGCTATAATGCCGCCATGACTGCGCGGGCCTTGCTCATCTGGGCCGGAGTGCTCTGCATTCTGGTGAATGTCGCTGTCGGGGCGCCGCCGATGGTTGCGCGGGTGACGGAAAAGGGCCGCCTGCTGGTGCCGATACGCGACCTCGCCGAGTGGCTGGGCGCCGAGGTCAAATGGTCAGCCCCGACGCGCAGTGTAGCAATCAGTCAGCCCGGCGCTCTCATCATTCTGCAGGTTGATTACCCGACCGCCTGGGTCAATGGCCGGGCGCAGGCCCTGGAGGTGCCGCCGCGTCTGGTGGCGGGCCGGGTGCGAGTGCCGCTGCGCTTTGTCGCCGAGGCCTTGGGGGCCAAGATTGACTATCACGGCGGCTATATGGACATCTGCCGGCCCGGCTGCGAGACGCTGCGGCTGCATATCGAGGCAACTGTCTTCACCGGCGTGCCCTAGGCCGCCCAACGACCTCGGGCTGGAAGCTGAGAATTGACCCACGCCTCCGGCGCGGGTACCCCCATTCTCACCTGCCCTTCGACAAGCTCAGGGCAGGCCGAGCTACGGATTGAATAGTGCGAGATAGGCCAAAACAAAGCCGCCCCTTATGCCCTGGGGCGACGTGTCGGATTGCTAATACCTGCAGATGCCACTGCCCCAGCCTGTCTATTGCTCGCCGGGCGGCCTGGGGGAGCTGTTGCTCTCAACCTGCCCCGGTATCCCCTCAGATTCGAGCTGATTCCCCTTCAGGGCCTCTTTCGCACGGTGGAATTTCTCCAGGAGTTCGTCGGCGGTCTGCTCGCGCATCGGGTCGGTCGGGTCGGTCAGGGTAATCACACCCCCGCCCGAGGTGACCACAAAAGCCGGCGCCCAGGTGTCTGCGCGCGCCCGGATACTGTTCATGTGGTAGGTAACGACTAGGGTCGCGATCACGCCGGCGATGATCACGGCGCAGGCGGCGAGGAAGGAGGGGGAGCCGATCATCCGCTTGCGGGCGGCGGCTCGTTCGGGGGAGCGCCGCTGTCGGGCTTCGCTCTTGATCTGGGCCGCCAGGTATCGCGGTGGGCTAGGGGGCTCCGGTGCGTTGGGCAGCGCCTGCGGTTCGGCCGCTGGGGAGAGCAGTTCGCGGCACGACTGGCAGTGGCAATGGGCGCAATGCTCCTCGACCGCCGCTTGCTGCTCGGCCGAAAGAGTACCGCTCAGGTAGGCATCCTGTAAATCGCTGACCTCTTCACAGGTCAGTTCGGTTTCCTGAGCCTTGACCGACATTGCCATGCCTGCTGTTCTTACCTGCCAGGAGATTTCATGCAGGCCTTAAGCTTGATGGCGAGGGCCTCACGGGCGCGTGACAACCGCGACTTGACGGTCCCGATCCGGCAACCGATGACAGCCGCGGCCTCCTCGTACTCCATACCCTCGAGGTCTATCAGCACCAGCACTTGCTGGTACTTGGGGGGCATTTGGCGGATGATTGCGTGGACCAATTCCCTAGTCTCTTCGCGCTCGGCGATGGTGTGCGGCATCCGCGAGAGGTCCGGCACTCCGCGTGGTATCTCGCCTTCCGGGGTCTGCACCGCGGCATCCAGCGACGGGCCCTCAAGCTGGCGACGGCGTCTCATGCGGCGCAGCTCATTGATGCTGACATTCATCGCGATGCGGTACAGCCAGGTGCGCAGCGAGGCCTCGTTACGCAGCTCGAACTTGTCCAGGCGGCTCAAGGCCCGCAGGAAAACGTCCTGGGTGAGGTCCTCGGCTTCCTTGGCCCCGCACATGCGATAGACCAGGCCGTAGATTTTGGCGTGGTAGCGGTCAACGATTGCCGAGAACGCCCGCTCCAGCCCCTGCTGGGCCCCCAGCACCAGTTCGCTGTCGGGCACGCGCTCGAGGCTGTGTCCGGCGCTCAAGGCGGCCGCGACACTCCGTCCTCCCGCCGCTTTGTCCATCTCTCGGTCGTTGCGCATGTGCTTTCCGGTACCGCCTCGCGTTCACCAGATAAGTGCGATACAGCCACAGGCTCCAACTGTGAAATTGTACCCCCAACGCGAACCAATTGTCAAACGATTCGCGCCTGCGTCACAGCAGCCGATACAGCAGTACGGTCGTGTAAAGCTCTCGGGCTATCACCGCTTGGCCGGCGATGGTCGGGTGAACGCCGTCGTTGCGGCTGATATAGTCGGCCAGGCACGTCAGGTCGCTGTAATCATAGCATTCCCCGGCAAACTGCTTTTCAATCGCGATTTCGATGAATGTCGCATAAATGTCACAAAGCACCGCGCCGGTTTTCTCAGCCGCCTCCCTGACCACTTCGGCATAGGCGCTGACAGCGCCGTTGCAGCCGCCGTAGGGGTCGTAGGCGTGAGTGCCCCACGAGCTGTGCAGCCGGTCAATCACCGGATTCGGCGTCATCAGCACTACCTCCGCCCCCAGCGCCTGGCAGCGGTCGTATATCTCACCCAGGTTGCCGGCGAAATCCTCACGCTCGATCAGCTTATCCGGCTCCGGTCTCAGGTCATTGAGGCCGAACTCGACGGTTACCAGGAAGGGCCGGTGGGCTGCTACATCGCTATCAAAGCGGGCCAGTCCCTCGGCGGAGTTTTCGCCACCTGCGCCGGAGTTGACTACCTGCAGCGCCGGGCCGGCCTCTCCGAGAAACTGCTTCAGCCGCCGCTGCAGCAGGGCTGGGAAGCTGTCCTCCACCGGCACATGCGGCGTGCCCAGGGTCACCGAGTCGCCAAAACACACTATCGTCAATTCATCCACAGTCATCGTGCCCTGCTCAAGCCCATTCTCGTAGCCTCTATCTCCACCGGCTCTTGTCTAGCTGCCGTGGACTGCGGCGACCGCTTCGTCCACCGTGGCGTATTGCTGCACCATCCGGTCCACGCCGAGTTTGGCTAGAACTGCGGCGACCTCGGGACTGGCTGCGGCGAAGGTCATGTCCCCACTCTCGGCACGCAGCAGCATCGCCGCCAGCATGAACTCCGCCAGCGCCTCGCAGCCGATTGAGACCAGACCTGACAGATTGACCACCACGTACTTGACCTCCGAAGCCAGCAGGCTTTGCAGCAATGGGGCCAGTCGCCCCAAATCCCGCGCCGCGTCGGTGGCCTCCCCCTCGATGCTGAGAATGGTGACATCCGGAGCTTGGGGCGCTACGCGAACGATCGTTTCCATAGTCTCACCCGGTTGTCGTGATGTGTCCGCCGTTGTTGTTTGCCCACCGTACCAGGGCCTCAGCGGCCGCGTCAGGTACCTCTACACTGCCGATGGCTACCGGTTTAGGTCCGCCAGGGCCGTGACTGTCACTGCCGCCGGTCACGAACAAGCCCTGCTGCTCGGCCATCTGCAGGTACTTGTCCGTCTGAGAGTCACTGTGGTCGGTGTGATATGCCTCCAAGCCATCAACGCCCAAGTTGATGACTTCCCTGACCGCCTCGTCATTCCGACACAGCCCGGGGTGTGCAAGCACCGCCACTCCGCCGGCTTGCCTAATCAGCGCAATGGCTTGGGCCGGCGTGAGCTTGTATCGAGGCGCGTATGCGGGGCCGCCCTTGCGTAGAAAGCGCTGAAAGGCCTCCCTCTGACTGCCGACTATACCTTGGTCGAGCAGCGCCCGGGCCACATGCGGCCGCCCGATACTGCCATCTCCGGCGATCCGCTCCACCTCAGCGTAATCCAGACGCACCCCCATACCATTGAGCCGCTCGACCATCTCGTGGGCCCGCCCTACGCGCCTGGCACGCACTTCCGCCAGCTTCGCCACCAGCGGCTCATTGTGGCAATCTATCAGATAGCCGAGAATATGCACCTCGATGTCGCCCAGGTCGGTACTGACCTCCACGCCTGGCAACACCAATAGCTTTTCACCGGCAGCCCGTTGCGCCGCCGCAACTCCGGCCACATCGTCATGATCAGTGATACTAATGGCGTACAGCCCCAGGTGTGTGGCTGTTGCCACGATCTCTGCGGGTGTCTGAGTCCCGTCGGATACGGTCGAATGTATGTGCAAATCTACTGCCATAGCACCGCCCTGTTGAATTACCTTCTGCAAACCCTCAGCAGTTTCCTTCCGCCTGGTCGGACTGGGGCGCGTACTTCTGCAGGGCCTCCGCCCACTGCCGCGCCAGCGCCGCCGCTCCGGCCTTGTCCAGCGGTTGGTTGCCACTGCCGCAGAAAGGTGACTGCACGCACGCCGGACAGCCGCTTTCGCACGGGCAACTGGCGACTGTCTCCGCAACTGCCGCCAGCAGCTCCCCGAGGCGGAGATAGACCGTCCGCGTAATCCCCACACCCCCCGGGTAGCCGTCATAGATGAAAACCGTGGGGACGCCGGTGTCGGCGTGCGCCGGCTCCGAGGCACCGCCCACATCGCGCTGATCGCACAAAGCGAAAAGCGGCAGCAGGCTGATCATTGCGTGTTCGAGGCCGTGCAGGCTTCCGGCTAGGTCAAAGCCCTCGGCCTCGCACAGCTCCGCCGCATCCGCCCCGCTCAGCCATAGGCCATAGGTCTCGAACTCCTGCGCCGGCAGATCCAGGTCCTCGACACCCAGCTCCCTCTCGCGGCTCTGGGCAATCTTGCGGTAGGCAATTACCTGCGACTTGATACTCACCGGCCCATAGCGGGCGCTTAACTCCCCAGCTTGCAGGCTCTCGGTCGGATCCTCCGGATGCACCTGCGAAGCCGTCATCGGCTGGGTGTAATAATCCGCCTTCACGGCCCCCACGAGAGCGCGGCGCTCCTCTAAATCCAGTTCCTCCACCCGGTATGTCTCGCCCGCATGCAGATAGATCGCGCCTTCGTGGATCATCCTGAAGGCCGACTCGGCGTCAACGGTGCCTAGGAGGGTATCGCTGGGCTGCTCGATGATGTCATAGGGCTGCCCTGCGATTGACCGGATGCTCACCTCCCCCGCCGGGTAAAGCTCCGGGTGAATCCAGTACCAAGCTGCTTGGCGGTGGGTCAGAAAGCCTTCCTGCCTCAACAGCTCCAGAAGCTCCTCCATGCGCGGACCGAATAACTCCGCATCAACGTCAGCGATCGGCAGTTCGTAGGCGGCGCACAGCAGGTGCGAGGCCAGGATGAACTCATTGCCGGGGTCAACAACGGCATGTTCGGTGCTGGCCTCCAGCAGGTACTCCGGATGCTGCATCAGGTACTGGTGGATGCCGCCGCCGCCGGCAATCAGGATCGCCAGAGCATCCTCACCGCCGCGTCCGGCCCGGCCCGACTGCTGCCAGACGCTGGCGATACTGCCCGGATAGCCGACCATTATCACCGCATCTATCCCGCCGATGTCCACCCCCAACTCCAGCGCCGTGGTTGAGGTCACCGCGAGAAGCTCGCCATCGAAAAGCTGCTTCTCGATCTGGCGGCGCTGCTCAGGCAGGTAGCCGCCCCGGTAGGCCATCACCCGGTCGGCCAGCCCCTCCTGCTTCAGCATGTCACGGGCGTAGCGGAGAATCAGCTCGGCGGTGCTGCGTGCCAGCGTGAAGACGATATTGCGTACTTGCCGGCGGACCAGCTCCACCAACAGCCGCGCCGCCTCGACATTTGCGCTCAGTCGTTGCCCGCTAGCCGCATCCGCCAGCGGCGGATTCCACCAGCCGATGATGCGCCGGCCACGCGGAGCACCATCCCGGTCAATCAGATGGAAATCCACGCCGGTAAGCTCGCGCGCCAGTTGCAGGGGGTTGCCAATAGTGGCCGAGCAGCAGATGAACTGCGGATTAGCGCCGTAATGGGCCGCTATCCGCCGCAGCCGCCGCATCACATTGGCCGTGTGCGAGCCGAATACGCCTCGGTAGGTGTGGACCTCGTCTATTACCACATAGTCGAGATTGCGGAAGAAATTGGCCCAGGTGTGGTGGTAGGGCAGGATTCCCACATGCAGCATGTCGGGGTTGGTCAGTACCACCTGGGCTTGCTTCTTGATCTGCCGCCGCGCCGCGCTGGACGTGTCGCCGTCGTAGGTAGCAGCCGCAAAGACCTCACCGGCGCCGAAATCTGCCAGCTTGCGCAACTGGTCCTGCGCTAAGGCCTTGGTGGGATAGATGAGCAGCGCGCGGCTTGAGGCTTTCTCGGAAAGCCGCTGCGCTATCGGCACCAGGTAGCACAGCGTCTTACCGCTGGCCGTACCGGTGACTACCGTGGTATTTTCGCCGGCCAGAGCCGCATCTATCGCCTCGGCCTGGTGGCTATAGAGGCGTTTGATCTTAAGCTGGGTCAGAATCTCCTGCACCCGGGGGGCCAGTTCGGCTGTCAGCTTGCCGTACCGTGCCCGCCGTCGCGGGATTGCCGCCGTGTACACAAGCTGGTCGCGATAGTCGCGGCGCTCGGTGATGGCCTCGAGTACCTGCTGCAGGTCCATCAGCTCTCACGGTCCGTACCGTCATCATCGGTATGCTGGTCGTCGTTGCGCTGGCCACCAGTCTCGGCGTAGAGTCGCTCGGTAGTCTTGTCCCGGGCTTCTAAATCGACCTCCGGCTGCTCGGAGGGCTCCAGTTCAGGGCCGATATCCATCGGCTGGGGCTCCCCGCGCGCCGACTGCTGAGCCTGTGCCGCAGCCGTGGCAGACCCGGCATCGGCTTGTTGCCTGCGCCGCTGTTTCTGCGCCAGCACCGTCAGAGTTAGACTCAGGAAGTACAGAACCACCATCGGCCCGGCCAGCAGCAGCATGTTGAAGGGGTCGGGCGTGGGGGTGACCATCGCCGCGATCACCATGATGATGACCATAGCCCAGCGCCAGCTCCTGATGAAGGTTGCGCTGGAGACCAGCCCCACTCGCGCCAAGAACCACATCACCAGCGGCATCTCGAAGGTCAGGCCGAAGACCAGCAGCAAGCGCATGAAGAAACGCAGGTATGCGGAGAGGATGAGCTGCGGCTCAACCCCAAGCTGAGTATTGAACTTGATGAGAAAGCCGAACGCCGCCGGTGTCACCAGATAGCAAAAGCTGATGCCGGCGGCGAACAGCACTACCGCCATCGGTACCACGAAATAGAAGTAGCGCCGTTCCTCGCGGCTCAGCGCCTTCGCCAGAAACTTCCAGGCCTCCCAGGCGATGAACAACGACATCAGCACTACGCCGCCCAGCAACGCCACCTGCATCATCAGCAGGATCCCACCGGCCGGCTCGAAGATGTGGAAGCTGAAGTCCTCCAGCCCGGCCCGCCGGGCGCCCTCCAGCGCCGGATATTCCAGCCAGCCCATCAGCGTATTGCGCAGTCCCCAGCATATCGCCATGCCGACGGCAACGTACACCAGCGAGCGTATCAGGCACTGGCGGAACTCTTCGATATGCTCTACTAATGTCTGCTCTTTCGCCTCGTCCATCCTCTGCCATCCGGCTCCGGGCTGCTACAGGATACTCAGCTCAGTGGCTGTATCGAAATAGTGCGCCTTGGACATATCCAGGCATATGGCAAGCTCTTCACCCTCAATCGCCTGAGTTGCGCTGTCGAGGCTGGCGACGAGACTTTGCCCGCGCAGGTTCAGATACACCAGCGTGTGGGCTCCCATCGGCTCCACCACCTCCACCTCCACCTGCAGGCAACTATCGCGGATAGCGCCCGAGGCCATAGCCTGCTCATACACATCCGTCGGTCTGATGCCGAAGGTCACCGCCTGTCCGACATATTCACCGAGACGGTCTCGGTGCGCGGTATCAATCTTGGCGCGGAAGCCCTCGCCGCTGACCCACAGTTCACCGCCGGCCTCCTGCACTTGAGCGTGCAGGAAGTTCATCGGCGGGCTGCCGATGAATCCGGCCACGAACCTATTCACCGGCCGCTCGTAAAGCCCCAGTGGCTGGTCGCACTGGTGAATCACGCCGTCCTGCATCACCGCGATCCTGTCCCCCATCGTCATCGCCTCGACCTGGTCGTGGGTGACGTAGATGGTGGTGATGCCGAGGCGCCGATGCAGCTTGATGAGTTCCGCCCGGGTCTGGAGGCGCAGCTTGGCATCGAGGTTGGACAGCGGCTCATCCATCAGGAAGCAGACCGGCTGGCGGACCACTGCCCGGCCCAGCGCTACCCGTTGCCGCTGGCCGCCGGAGAGCGCGCTAGGCCGCCGCTCCAGCAAGCCCTCCAGGCCCAGCATCTCCGCAGCGGCCTGCACCTCCTGAGCGATTGTCTCCCTCCCCCGACCGCGCAGCTTCAGCCCGAAGGCCATGTTATCGAATACGCTCATGTGGGGGTACAGGGCATAGTTCTGGAAGACCATAGCGATGTCGCGGTCTTTCGGCGAAATCTCGTTGACCAGCCGTTCGCCGATCCAGACTTCGCCCGAGGTAGCTGTTTCGAGCCCGGCGATGATCCGCAGGCAGGTGGTCTTGCCGCAGCCGGAGGGGCCTACCAGCACCAAGAACTCGCGGTCGGCGATCTCCAGACTTACATTCTCCAGTGCTCTGACCTCACCGTACAGCTTGGTGAGGTTGACCAGCCTCACAGCCGCCATGACTACTGTCACGCTCCGCGTAGGTGTTGAAAAAAGGCCGCCGCCACGTGAGTGTTGATCTCACTGTCTGCGGCGACCTGATGGTTCTGTGCTCCTCGCCCGATCATCTGAGTATCTGACGAGGCACTAGCGGTAGGTCACTGGTATCTACTGATGCAGAAACAGCGGGTCCCTGGGCCCGCCGGCGGTGTCGGTCCACTGGATGCTCTTGGCGTGGCCGTCCATGAAGCAGATGTTAATGGACGGGTCGTGCCACGGGAAGTCATCGTAGGCCTGCTGCATGTCCACCAGCGCCATGTGACCGGGGCGACCCGCGTGCGATTTCGGGCAGGTGCGCGCCGCCGACCACGGGTTATCGCTTAGCAGCATTGTATTGGCCGGGCGCATGATCTTGCCGATGTTGCAGATGCGGTTGGGGAAGCAGTCTTCGCAGATCGGCGCGTAGCTGATCGGCCCGCGCTCGTTTGTCGGGAAGGCCGCGGTGTTCTCCTGCTCGCCTGATGGGCACACGTAAACCTGGATGTTGGTCGTGTAGTCGTACCACCGCCAGTACCACGTCCCATCCTGTGTCCCCGGCGTCGAAGGCTGGATCCCGATACTAAGTATTCCGTCGTAATCGCTAGCGTACATTGAAGCTGCCGTGCCGAGCTGTTTGAGGTTGTTGATGCAGTTGGCGATGCGGGCCCGCTCACGCGCCTTGGCAAATACGGGGAATAGCACCGCCGCCAATATCGCGATAATAGCGATTACGACCAATAGCTCAATCAGCGTGAAGCCGCTGTCACACCTGTTCATCTTACTTGTTCTCCTGACGCACCCGGTCAGTACGCTGCTGCAGTCTGATATGCAATAGTGCGCACCTCTTGGTTCGCCGGCTATTGCCGCGATTCCTGCACAACGATTGCACAAACCTGCTTGCGACCGGCGACCCGGCCCGATGCCTCGGTCACTTCCACCTCGATCTTGTGTTCGCCCGGCTGCCAATGCCGCGCATCCCACCGATAGCGGTACGGCGCTACGTTGGTGATGCAGCAAAACCGTCCGTCTATCGAGATCGTGACCGTGGCGCCTTCTATCTCGCCCGGCACCTCGACGGCGATCTCGACTATGCCGGTAACGGCGTGAGGAGGCGCGCCGAGGACCGCCACCCATATTTCCTCCAAGTCCAGCGGACCGATATCATCGGCAGCCAGCGGCCAACTGGTCGTCGCAGGCACCACCGTCGCCGCCGGTGGACTCGTCACCGGACCGATGGGCGCCTCAACTCCCTCCCCTGCCACAGCCACTTGCCCACTGCTATCAACCACCGCCGACAGGAAATGCGGCCCGCTTATCAGGCTCCGGTACAGCTCCAGGACCCGCTGATTATCGGTCAGCGAGTAATTGTTGTCCGCTAAATTGTCGTTGATTGCATCAACCGAAAACCAGTTGATCATCCGCACGCGCGGGAACTGATCCACCAGCGCCGTGTATAGCCGCGACATCCGCTCGACGGCGAAATCCGTCACGTCTTTCTGCTCGGCGCGGCAGTAGTGGGTGGCGCCATATTCGCAGATCGCGATCGGCTTGCGGTCGGCGTAGAGGTTATAAACATGGCTCAGCAGTGCCACTGGGTCCTCGGTTGGCGGCTTGGTCAGATCGCCATCCTGATGCACCACACTGTAGATATTGACACCGACCCAGTCAACGTACTCATCTCCCGGGTAATAGCTGGGGATGGTGGGACGCGGCGTGGCGAACGGGCACCATACCATCACCACATTCGGCGCGGTCTGCTTGATCACTCGATAGACCAGCCGCCATTTCTTGATATACTCGGCGGGGTTGCCTGAATAGGCCTGCCAGGTGCCGTTCATCTCCGAGGCATAGCGCAAAAATATCGGTACCCCGGCATGTCTGGCCGCCTCGGCCCAGCCCCGTAGGTAGTCATCATCCCGCACCACACTCAGACCGTGGTTCGGCTCCCAGGCGATATGCGGAACTACTCCGGCGGCTTTCAGGCTCCTAGCCCACTCAAAGGGAAACGGTTGGCCGTAGCCGACATAGCGGAAGAACGTCGCGTGAGGCTTGCCGGCAAGCTCCTGGAAAGCCTCGACATCGCCCTTGATATGGCCGTCCAACTCGATATAGGCGCCGATGTAGCAGCCTGAGGCCGGCTCGTAGGGGCCCAGCGTACCTGTTGCGCAGTATGCTGGACTACAACCCAGTGCCAGGATTACCGCAGCAGTTACCGCGTATCTTGTCAGCGCATCGCCCATGCGATCTGCCTTCGTGACTACTCCCCCGGCCCGTTCTTGATTCCTGCTTCCCTACCAGGGAAGGGGGATAGGGGGTTAGGCCCGGCCACAACACCAGCATTTGTGCCATGCCATATCACAGCCGCCGAGCCGGTCTCTCGCCACTCAGGCAGATTATAGTCAGCCGTGCGAGACACTGTCAATAAGCCCCCTTTGGTTGACGCTGCCGTGCAGATAATCTATCATCAGTGGGAAACGCCATCATCTGACCCCCGTGGAGTAGGCCGAATTGATGCGAACCCGCTTTGCACGCACACCAATAGTCGTCCTTGTGGCAATCGCTGTGCTGCTGATCGGCGTCGGTTGCCGCGAGCAATCAGCCGGGGCCGCCGACCAGGCGCTCCAGGCCGCTCAAACCGCCCCGCAACCGCCGCCTAAACGGTCCTTCGCTATGGTTGCCGTCGGCGACATTATGCTCGACCGCAACGTCTGGCGCGCTATTCGCAACAACGGCTACCGAAGTATTCTCGCCAAAGTCCGCGATTTGACTCGCTCCGCCGATATTGCCTTCGCCAATCTCGAGTGTCCGCTATCGGATCAGGGGCCCCATTCCCCCAGCAAGTACCTGCTGTTCCGCGCGCCGCCGGAGACCGCCCAGGTCCTGGTGGACGGCGGCTTCGATATCGTCTCCTTGGCCAACAATCACACGCTCAATGCTGGGAAAACAGGCGTGGAGAACACCATAGACACGCTGGAAAAGTACGGGGTCGCCTATTGCGGCTGCCGTCGTCCCGACGAAAAGGCTGACGCCTGGAAGCCGACCTATTTCGCCGTCAATGACTATGTCCTCGGCTTCATGGCCTATACCGATTTGACCTTTGAGCACGGCTCGTATGCCAAGATCGAGAATTACGATGAGTTGGCCGAGCAGCTTGCCGGCGCCAAGGCCCACTGTGATCTGCTGTTTGTGTCGGTGCACTGGGGCGACGAGTACGATAACACCCCCAATGACCGACAGAGGAAGCTGGCTCACTACTTGGTGGACAATGGCGCTGACGTCGTCTTGGGCCATCATCCTCACACGCTGCAGGGCGTAGAAGTTTACAACGGCTGTCCGATTCTCTACTCGATGGGCAACTTCGTTTTCGACCAGCGCGAGGGCGAGCGCATGGAAAGCGCGATCTTTCATCTCAGATATACCGAGGATTATGGCTGGAATCTCTTTGCCAAGCCGGTCTGGATACCGCGCAGCCGCATGGGACCGATCTATCCGGAGGCATCGCGGGCCCACAAGATCGCGACTCGCCTGGCCGAGCTCTCCGCCGACCTCGGCACCCAGGTGTCTGAGCAGAACAACAAGGTGTGGATAAACATCCGGCGGCCCGCAGAGCCCAGCGAAGCCGCGACCAACCAGACTAAGCCGACAGAGGAGCAAGGCAATGAATCACTCTAAGACACTCCTAATCGCACTGATCCTGGCTCTGGGCCTGACCGGGGCCGGCTGGAGCCAGACCGATGCACCGCAATCCGCCGCGATCGTCAATGGTGAGAGCATCCCCTACAGCCGCCTGGTTCAGGGCTGCCTGGCACGTTTCGGGAGCGAGGTGCTCCAGAATATGATCACCGCTACGGCCATCGAGCAGGCCGCGGCACGAGCCGCCGTCACGGTCTCCAAAGAGGAGTTGGACGCCCGCTGTGGGGCTGCTGAGCGCCAGATCGAGGTCAATGCCCCCCTCACCGGCGTCAACTTCGCCATTTGGCTCGAGCGCAACCAAATGACCCCCGACTTCTTCCGCCACAACATCTACCTGACCATGCTACTGGAGAAGATGGTCGCAGACCAGGTTAATATCACCGATCAGATGGTCGCCGAGTACTACAATCGCAATCGCGAGAAGTTGCGCCAGCCGGACAGGGTCAAGGTCGCCCATATCTGCGTCTCCGACAAGCAGAAGGCCGAAGAGCTTCGCAGCCAGATCCTGGCCGGCACCATCAGCTTCGCCGAGGCCGCCAAGGCTAACTCGATTGACCCCTGGACCAAAGACATCGGCGGCGAGTGGGGCTGGATCGCCAAGGGTGAGGACCCGTTCCAGCAAGCCGCCTTCGCCCTCACCAAAGATGGCGAAATCAGCCCGGTGGTCCCTACCCGCATGGGCTATCACATCATCAAGCGCCTGGAGAGGAAGCCTGAAGGCCTGCCTCCCTTCGAGGAGGTGCAGGAGGCCCTCAAGGGCTCTCTGGAACGCGAGCGCCTGGCCCACCTGACTGGTGAGAAGAAGCTCCAGATTATGCAGGCGGCCAAAGTCGAGGCCGTGCTCAAGCCCGGGCCCTACCCGGTCTCCGACCAACAGCCGCCCGCAGGCCCGACCCCTGAGCAGTAAGTCCGGAGGCAATGCCAATGCGCTATTTTGATATCCACCGCCATTACCACGTACCCGCAGGCGAACTTGAACACTATATCGCCGAGGCCCAAGCGGCCGGTGTCGAGAAAGTCGGCATGTCCACCTGCGGGCCGCTCTTCAACCAGTATGACAATGAGGGCGTGATCCGCGCCAAGGAGCTCTACCCCGATATGATTATCGGCTTCGGCTACGTCCGCCTGGGTCTGGACGGGCCGCAGAAGGTGGACGAACTCTACGCCCAGGGCTTCGAGGCGCTCAAGGTCATCATCCCCGCCACCTTCTACGATGACCAGAGCCTGTGGCCGATTTATGCCCGCGCCGAAGCCCTCGGCATGATGATCAACTTCCACTGCGGAATGACCGGGCGACTGCCCAACGACGGCGGCCTCGACACCTCTGCACGCTACCAGCGGCCCGTATGTCTCGACGCCATCGCCCGCAGCTTCCCGGACCTCAAGATCCTCATGCCGCACCTCGGCTTTCCCTGGGTCGAGGAGGCCTGTGCCATCATCGCCACCTGGCCCAACATCTACTGGGACCTGACCGGCAGTTGGCTTCTGCGTCTCGATACCCAGTGGCTCAGGGAGCATTTCCTGCGCCAAGGTGAGGAAATCTGGCAGGGCATGTTGGAGCGGCTGGTCTGGGCCTCCGATACCCATCCGCCGCAGAGGTTAATTGACCGCTACGAGGAAATCCTCAACCTGATGGGTGCAACCACCGAGCAGAAAGAGCGTATCTACTGGGGCACCGCCGCCGACATCTTCGCCATAGAGTAGTCCGACGCTGGAATGTCTTATGGAGGTGAGAAGACCATGTTGCGAAGCCTTATCACTGTCGCCTTGGTACTCCCGATCGTTATGGGCTGTGCTCGCGCCCAGGACACGCCGGAAGCTCAGCAGGTCCGCCGAGCCTTGCTGCGAGGAACATTAGCGACCTACGACGGCGAGCCGCGCCGAGAACCCAAGCGCCATGTGGACATCCCGCGCCTCGTCGCGGAGTTGCAGGAGCTGCACTGCAACACCTACGACTTCCTCGTCTGGCATACCGCGACTGACTGGGAGGACCTCCACAGCTTCCTCGAGACGACCAAGGACAGCGATCTCAAGGTTTGGGTTTCGCTGGTGCCGCCCTCGGAATCGAAGAATAAGAAGTCGGAGCCGTTTGGGTTGGATTATGTCGCCTGGGCCGACGCCATCGGCCAACTCAGCGTCGAGTATCCCAACCTGGTGGCATGGAGTATTGACGATTTCACGCACAATCTCAGCTTCTACACCCCGGAATACCTCGGGCAGATGATGGATGCCGCCCACGCCCACAACCCCCATCTGGCCTTCGCGCCTTGCACCTATTTTCCCAGGGTGACCGCCCACCTGGCCGAGAATTACAGCGATCTGCTGGACGGGCTGCTGTTCTACTACCGCCACGAATCGGCCGGCGCCAACCTCACCGACCCCAGCCTGTGCCAAGCGGAGATTGCTGCGGTTCGCGAGATTATGGGCCCGGATATGGTGATCGTTTTGGGCTTCTACGCCACCGGCCATTCCCGCCTGGGCCAGACGACCCCGGAGTACTGTGAAGAGGTTATGAACTGCGGCCACGAGCACGCCGACGGCGTCCATGTCTATTGCCATCAGAGCCCCACTTCGCCGAAAGGTGAGGTCATCAAGCGCCTCTTCGGCGAGTGGAATCAACCCGCCGACTGAGGGCTTCTGTTTGCCACAAGTTTATACACGTGGGAGAATCAACAATGGCTACGACGGTCAAGGCTCATATCTTGCGGGACTACGACAAGCACCACGGCCCAGCCGGGGATCAGTTCGGCGCCGAGGGTGTTGCCGAAGAGCGCCTCCACAACGCCGTCGCCTTTACTTCCCTGCTCTATAACCAGGCCGACGGACTGGTCTATTGCGGCATTACCGCCTACGATGCGGACATCTTTTATACCTTCAACCCACAAACTGGCGAGTTCACCAGCCTCGGCTGGGCCGAGGTCGGCGAGAAGTATGATGTGAAGGTGCACCGCTCCCTGTGCATGGACAACGACGGCGTGCTCTACGGGGCCACTGCCTGCCTCCACGATGTAACCCAGCGCCTCAAGGCACCGGGTGGCAAGCTATTCTCCTACGACCCCGCGACCGGCGAGCTCAAGCTGCTGTGCACGCCGATTGAGTATGACTATATCCAGACCATCACCCTCGACCCCGAGCGGATGTTGCTCTACGGCCAGACCTATCCGGTGGCCAATTTCTTCAAGTATGACATCGCTGAGAATGAAGTCACCAACTTCAGCTATATCGGCTCCTCCACCCACATCTCCGCGCTTGATGATAACGGCTGCTTCTGGGGCTGCTACCGCTTGCGCGGCAACTACCTGTTCAGCTACGATCCCGACGCTGACGAGATCACCTGGTTCGATCACGGTCTTCCCAACGACGCTGCGGTGGACGGCATGATCAACGGCGGCGATGGCTATATTTACGTCGGCTCGACGGGTGGGGAACTAATCCGCCTGGACCCGGCGACCGCCGAGTGCGAATACCTGGGCAAGCCCTATCCTGAGGGCCGCATGCCGGGGCTGACTGTCGGGGACGATGGTCTCATCTACGGCTCTGCCGGCAATGCGCGCGAGGCTGACATGGCCAAGCTCTTCTGCTATGACCGCGAGGAGCGGTCTTTCACCCATCTTGCCAACCTCTACGATGCGGAACTGGACACCGGATGCTATTACAGCCATGACATCACGGCGCTTGATGACAGCACCTTCTACATCGCCGAGACCGACAATCCCGCCCGCTCCGGCTATCTGTGGGAGTGTCGCCTGGACACTTAGCTCCTGTACTTTCGCATCGCGTGAATGCGACGGGCTCTCCCTTTAGCGACTGTCCCCTAAGTCAACAGCAGGGCCTTGCCAGTGTGCGAGTTGCGAAAAACCAGGTCTTGAGGCCGCTTCTAGCTCCTGTCCTTTCTCAGCGCGTGGGTCGGCCTTGCGCGCCGTAGCTTTGGCGGAGGCGGGGCTTTCCAGCCCGACAGCCGTTGCCGTCAGGAGGGGCCGCATGCGAAGTGTGTCGTTTACACTGAGCATCCGGCCCAGCCGTTACGTCGTTGGCCGGCCCGTCTCACCCATCAACGCCGTGTGCAATGCCGACAGGGCAACATCAATCAGAACTACCGGAGGAATCACCGATGCCGATCAAGTGCAAGGCCCATATTCTGCGTGACTATAACATGAAAAACGCGCCGATGGAGTCGGATGAGTTCGGCGCGGACCTCGACGAGCAGCGCCGCCGCAATTACGTCGCCTTCACCTGTCTGCTCTATAGCCAGAACGACGGGATGCTCTATTGTGGCATCACCGCCTATGATGCGGACATCTTCTACAAGTTCAACACGCAGACGCTGGAGTGGACGAGTCTCGGCTGGGCCGACGTCGGCGAGGAGTTCGATGTCAAGATCCACCGCTCGCTGGAGTTCGATACCGATGGCACCATTTACGGGGCTACGGCCTGTCTGCACGACGTATCGCGGCGGCTGGAGGCACCCGGCGGAAAGATCTTCACTTACAAGCCCGACACCGGGGAGTACCAGGTCCTCTGCACGCCGGTCAAGCGCGACTATATCCAGACCATCACCTTCGACACCCAGCGCCGCCTCATCTACGGGCTGACCTATCCGGTGTTCAGATTCTTCAAGTATGACCTTGATGCCGACTCGGTTACCGACTTCGATTTCATCGGCTCGATCACGCATATTTCGGCACTGGATGATAAGGGCCGCTTCTGGGGCACCTGGCACTGGACCCAGCACAACCTCTTCTGCTACGACCCCGAAGCCGACGAGATTACCTGGTTCGACCACAGCATCCCTAACGGTCCTGCCGGCAAGGACATCATGTATCCGGGCGCCGGGCCGGTGGACTGCATGATCAATGGTGGCGACGGCTATCTCTACATCGGCTCGACGCTGGGGGAGCTAATTCGTCTGGACCCGAACACCGCCGAATGCCAGTACCTGGGCAAGGCCTACGATTCGCGCCGGATGCCGGGGCTGATGGTCGGCAAGGACGGGCTGATTTACGGCTGCGGAGGCGACGGCGGGGCGGGCCAGCTTTTCTGCTACGACCGCGAGAGTCATGCCTTCCACAACCTCGGCGCTATGTACGATCCCGATTTGGATGAGACCTGCTACCGCACCCACGATCTTGAGCGTGCTGAGGGCAATGTGTTCTACGTCGCCGAAACCGACAATCCCTACCGCTCCGGATACCTCTGGGAGTGCCACGTGGAGCTGTGACGTGCCTATCCGCAATGCTCAACGGTAAAAAGGGGCTACCAGCGGTAGCCCCTTTTGTCTTCTGGGGAATTGTATTGTCTGCAGCGGTGAGTTAGCCGCGCCGCTTGATGATGCTCTTAGCGACCTCAGCCGCCCGCTCGCCGGACAGGAACATCCCGCCGAAGATCGGCCCCATGCGCGGTGAAGCGAATACGGCATTGGCAGCCATGCCGGCCACGATCAGCCCCGGATAGACCTCCTGGGTGTTGCCGACCAGCGCGGCCTCTCCGACCTCGGCGTGCATCGGCCGCTCGCCGGGTACTGCCCCGTCTTCGGTATTGAAGCGGGCGCCGGGGATCTTACGAAGTACGCCCCGGGCCACTTCGGCATCATGGCCGGTGGCGTCCAAAACACACTTGGCCGTCAGCGCCAGGGGATCAACGTGCAGGCCGGCCGCTTCCACCGCCCCCCAGTTGATTACCACTCCGCATATTTCGTCATCGTCATCAATCATCACGTCTTCGACCGTCACACCGACCCAAATGCGTGCGCCGGCGTCAATCGCAGCGGCGGCGCATTTGGCCACCGTCTCCACCGCATCGGCCACATAGTAGCCCTCATGTGCGGAAAGCTTGATACCCACATCTTCCATTATTCGTTTGCCGGCTTCCTGTACCACAATGCGTGGGAATAGCATGCCTCCGCCCCAGATGCCGCCACCGACGGCCAGCTTGCGCTCAAACACCGACACGTTATAGCCTGCGGCGGCGAGTATTCGTGCTGCGGTCAGACCGGCCGGGCCGGCCCCCACAATAGCCACATCCATTTCGATGCACTCGCCGAAATCCCGGGCGAAGCTCTCCACGATCAGCGAGGTGATCTTAGGTTCACTCAACGGACCTGTATCCATGCTCCAATCAACTCCGGATATTCCTAAGCACGCCGGCCGGAACTCATGCCGGCCTGCGGGATGATGCTGCAGTGCAATGGGTCTGGATTCTACTGCATAAGCGCCGCTTGCGCAAGCGCACACGACTGCCGACGTCAACCCTGGTACGGTGCCAGCAGCACGCTGTTGACCTCGGCAAGGCGGTCGAACCTGATGAACTCACGGCCGGCCCGGGCGAAGTCCTCGGCCAAGGCCGCCTTAGCGAACACCACATCCGCAAAGCGCGCCGCACACAGGTCGGAATGTCCGTCACCCAGGTAGATGGTACGGGAGAAGTGGGGGCGCAGCCGCATTAGGTGGCTGGTCTTGCAGTTCCCGCACTGCCGGCAGTCGCGGCTGCGGTGGGGGAAGGTTATCTTGACTCCGTGGTCGGTGACCTGTCCGTGGTTGGCGTAGCGCGGGATGCAGCGGCGCGGGCGTTGCAGTACCATCTCCCCCGGACAGGCTTCCCAACCCAGCCGCCCCAGCATCCTGTCCACATAGAAGTCCAGTCCGTCGCTGACGACCACCAACCCGGCGCTGATCTGAATCGCCGCCTCCGCCAGCTCGTTGAACCCCTCGTCCAGCTCGAAGCTGTCTATCATCCGGTAGATTGCTGCCGGGGGCAGGTCCACCATCCCCCACTGCCGCCGCAGACATTCCATCGAGTCGATCTCTCCGCGCCGCCATTGGTGCTCGACCTGCCAGGCCTCATCCAGGTCCAGAGCATCAATCACGGCGATACCGGTGTCTTTGACGCTGATGGTGCCGTCGAAGTCTATGAAGATCAGGTCGTTGGTTGCCAGGTGCGGTACCTTGTCTGATCTAATCGGCGTATTCTGCATCAGTATTGCCTCATCATGTGCTAGTGCCTGCCCTGATATTAGCCTATCCGCCTGCCCGCCGTAAAGTGGCCGGCTCGCTTCACTTTCGTGGCAGGACCCATCCTCGTACGCGGCGAACTCCCCAAGCGACCACCGCGATCTGGCTAGGGAGGCGCGCCATGTCTGAAGTGACTTTCCGCGAGTACACCCCGGCAGATGCCGAAGACCTGCTAGGAATCCGCAATGCCATCTTCCCGCCGCTGACCTTGGAGCAGTGGCGCAAGCTGGAGCCTACCAACACCGCTGCCATGGCCTATATCGGCGACGAGCCGGTCGGCGCCATTCCGCTGGAGTTGCGGCCCTTCCAGGTCGCCCCAGGCGCGGTGATTGACACCGCCTTCGAGCACGCGGTGGGGACGCGCGAAGACATGCGCTCGCGGGGCATTGGCTCCGGCATGATCGCTGCGGCGAGGGAGTTTTTGCAGGACCGCGCCGAGATGCTGATGGTCTATCGCGGCGCCGAACGCAGCCGTGGCTATCGCTTCTACGAAAAGACCGGCCACGTGGACCTCATCTACCTGCGTATCGCTACCTGGAAGCCGGAGCAGCTTCCCGCAGGCGATTGTACCCTCGGCGGGGTGGATGAGTTGCATGCCGATTCTGAAGGAATTCTCTCCGTCTTCACGGCGATGTTCGGCGACTACGGCGGCTTTCCCTATCGCGACGGTCCCGGCTACTGGGCCCTGGCGATGCGGCGCGGCATCTACATGGTGATACCACAAAATACTCACTATATCCGCTATCCGGCCGCCGGGCCGTTGCAGGCTTATATGATTGTCGGCGAGAAAACCGGAGACCGCGCCGACCAGCCGCTGCAGGTTGAGGACGCGGCGGCGACTGGCCCTGACGCCCTCCAGCACTGCCTCCGGACCCTCGCCAATCTGGCGGTCGAGCGCGCCAAGCCGGTTTCGTGGCTACTGTCCAGCGAGCATCCCTGCCGCGAGGTTGCCCTTGACGCCGGCTTCCAGCCGGACCTGCGTTACACGATGATCATGGGCCAGGTGCTGACGCCTCAGCGGCTATTCGGCAAGGTCTGCACCGATTTGGGGCTGGTCGCCGACCTCAAGATCAATGTCTGGACACCGACGCGGGATTACACGCTCTACGAGGGCCCGGAGGCGCGGACTGAAGTCACGATTGAGGCCAAGGACTGGGCGATTCATCGGCTGCTGTGCCGGCGGCTGGATTTCGCCAGCGCGGTAAATGGCGACATCGTCAGCATGCTCAACGCCACACCGGACATCATCGAGCGCATCAGCAACGTCCTCCCTTACAACCTCTGGGCCTATCCGACGATTGACTATACTTAGCCGCCGTACGTGCTGCCAACAGCCGGACCTCTAGCGCACTCCCCGTGTCCGGACCGCATTTGGCTTGACAAATCGCTGCAAACTCGGTATAGTTACGCCTAGTCACATAAAGACTGTGAAAGGGAGTAGTAGGCGGCTGGCGCGATCCAGAGAGGTCGTCCCGAGCGCATCAAGCCTCGGGCTGGAAGACGACTATCGCAGCACCGCCGAATCTCGCCCTGGAGTCGCGGGCTGAAAGGCAGTTGGACTAATCCACTGCCGAGTAGGTACCGACGGGTCTTCACCGTTATCTGAAGAGGGTGTCGGAGCCTGACTTTGCTCCCGCATCCACAGAGCGAGCGAGCCGCATAGGTTCGCTAAGAAGAGTGGTACCGCGCGGGAATACTGTCCCTGCGTCTCTTCATCGAGACGGAGGGTTTTTTGCTCTCCGTCGCAGGAGGTTTCTCATCTGAGACCGCCGGCCCGATTACTGACCGGTGAGACGGGGGTAGCAGCAATGGCACGCAGAATCGTGATATTCGATACCACACTGCGCGATGGTGAGCAGTCGCCCGGCGCGAGCATGACTATGTCGGAGAAGCTGGCTCTGGCGGAGCAGTTGGCTAAGCTTAATGTTGACGTCATCGAGGCCGGATTCCCGATCTCCTCGCCGGAGGACTTCGCCTCGGTTTTACAGATTGCCGAGGAGGTGCGCGGACCGACCATCTGCGGCCTGGCCCGCACCAAGCATGAGGACATCGAGGCCGCCTACAACGCGATCAAGCACGCTCCCAGCCACCGCATTCACACCTTTGTCGGCACCTCGCCGCTGCATCTGCAGAAGAAGTTGCGCAAGACCGCCGACGAGGTCCTGGCGATGGCGGTTGATAGCGTCCGGTATGCCGCCAGCCTCACCACCGATGTCGAGTTCTCGCCGGAGGATGCCATGCGCACTGACCTGGGGTATCTGCGCGCCGTCGTCGAGGCAACCATTGAGGCCGGTGCTACCACCATCAACATCCCCGACACCGTCGGCTACACGACGCCGTGGGTCATGGAGCAGACCATCCGCGACTTGTTCGACAACGTTCCCAACATCCACCAGGCGGTCATCAGCGTCCACTGCCACGATGATTTGGGCCTATCGGTGGCCAATTCCCTGGCAGGGGTCAGGGCCGGCGCCGGTCAGGTCGAGTGCACCATCAACGGCATGGGCGAGCGGGCCGGCAACGCCTCCCTGGAAGAGATCGTCATGACCCTGAGAACCCGCGCCGACCAGTTCGACGCCTACACCGAGGTCAACACCGAAGAGATCGTCAAGACCTCCAAGATGGTCTCCAGCTTCACCGGCTTCCCGGTGCAGCCGAACAAGGCCATCGTCGGCCAGAATGCCTTCCGCCACGAGGCCGGCATTCACCAACATGGTGTAATCATGGACCGCGAGACCTACGAGATCATGCTACCGCAGGATGTCGGCTGGGTCGAGAGCGAGCTGACCCTGGGCCCGCGCTCCGGCAAGCACGGCGTCCGCCGGCGCCTCGAGGACCTCGGCTATCACGTCACCGATGAGCAGATGGAGGGCATCTACACCCGCTTCATCGAGATGGCCGATAAGAAAAACCAGATTTACGATGAGGACCTCGAAATCCTGATGCGCGAGGCCACCACCGAGATGGCGGAGACCTGGTCGCTGGCGTATCTGCAGGTCAATTCGACCACCGGAGCGCAATCCCGTGCCACCGTCAAGCTGCGCAAAGAGGACGCAGAATACGAGCAACAAGCAGTGGGCAACGGCCCGGTGGACGCTGTGTATGCCGCCATCAACCTGATAACCGAAGTGCAGGCGACGCTGGACGACTACTCGATTCGCAGCGTGACCCGGGGCAAGGACGCCTTCGGCGAGGCAACGGTGCGCATCGCGACCAACGGGGCAAGTGCCGTCGGCCGCGCCGCCAGCACCGATGTCATCGAGGCCAGCGCCGCGGCCTATCTGAATGCCCTCAATCGCTTGCTGATCCGTTCTGAGCGGGGCCAGCAGGACGCCGAGGACACGCCATGAGCGCCTCCGCAGGGCCCGACCAAGCCGTGCAAGTTGACCTGAAGGTCTGCGGAATAACCAGGATCGCCGATCTGCGCCTGGCCGAGCGGGCCGGTGCCACCTGCTTCGGCACCATCGTCGAGATAGCCCGCTCGCCCCGCAGCATCTCGGTGGCGCGCGCGGCGATGCTGGGCCGCGCCTCCAGAATCCCGCAGGTATGCGTGGTCGAAACCGCAGAGCCGGCGACGATCACCGACATCGCCGCCGCCTGTCGCCCCGCCGCAGTGCAGCTTCATACCAACGCCGACGCCTCGGCCATTGCGGCGATCAGGTCAGAGCTTGCCCGCGAGATTGAGCTGTGGCTGGCAGTGGGGTTGCCGCCGCGAGCCGCCGCCGAGGTGCTGCCGATTGGTGAGCCGTTGCAGCGCATCAATCAAGCTACCGAGGCCGGCATAGCCCGCATTGTCCTGGACACAGCCACCACCGCGGGCATCGGCGGCACCGGCCAGGTCAGCAACTGGCAGGCCGCCGCGATGCTAGTGGAGCAATCGCCGCTGCCGGTGATGCTGGCGGGCGGCATCAACCCGGGCAACCTAGCGGAAGCCTTGGTGACAGTCTCACCTCAGGGAATAGATGTCTCAAGTGGTGTGGAGCGTGCCCCGGGCGTCAAGGACCCCAGCAAGATGGCAGAATTGGCTACCCAATTCCGCCAAGGCGTCGCTCAGCTTCGTGGGGAATAGGCTTCAGTCACCGCCGCGGGCTGTCGGTGGGGCCTCCGGCACTTCCGGCCGGGCGTACCGCAGTGTCAGGAAGCCGTTGGCATCAGGCTTCTGACGAAATATCGCCCAAAGCAGCCGCCAGACCTCGTCGTCGCACCGGCACAGCCCGGCCCAGTAGCCGCCCGTCCCCGCCGCTGCCATTTTGCCCTCACCATTGACGCGGCGGGCGAACTGCGGCTCCTCCACCGAGCCGTTCCAGATCTGGTCCAGCAGTGTGTGGGCAAAGCGGGTCATGTCCTCGGCGGTGAACACTAGCCCGCGATTGGCCGCCTCAATGGCGAAGCTCAGCGACAGCCCGCCGTGGCTGATGTCATCGGCGCTGTCGGAAAGCTCCTCGATGGGGTCCCAGTAGGCGAAGGTGTAGGCCGCGCCGGTCTTGCGCAGCTTGCTCTTGAAATAGCGGGCCATCTTGGCGGCCTTATCCCGCAACTGCCCGGCCAGCGGCTCCTCAACCACATCGGCCATTACCAGGTAGGTACGGCCCAGCGCCAGGTACTGATTATGCGGGATCGGGCGCACCGTATTGGGAATCTCAGCGGGGGCGATGCTGCGCAGGTAGGGGTTGGCGACTAGCGGCTCCCATTTCAAAAACCCCATCCCCTCGGCCGGCTCGACCCACACATAGTCCCACTTCTTCAGGAAGTTCTCGGTCAGCAGCTTGGCATACTCGTCGGCCTTCTCACCATACTGCTCGTGCAGCGCCTCGTCCTTCTTCACCGTCTCGACGAAGAGCGCTAGCGGGTAGGTGATGGTGCCGTCGTGGCAGGCCCATTCCAGCGGAATGACGGCCTCGGTATGTACCTCGAACTTGTCGCCCTTGGCCGGAGTGCCGCTGATCGTCACCTTGATGCCGGGGATTGCCGTGATCGCCGCGCCAGACTTGTAAAGCTCCTCCCGCGCCACCAGCATCGCCGCCTCGGTGTCAATCACATCAAACTTGTCAGCCTCGACAAACTCGATGGTGTAGGTGTGGCCGGTGACCTCGGTGTTCTTGCGGGCGCGCACCAGTTCCGGAGCGATTTCACCATTGCCCTGGTTATTCTCATCCGCTTTCGGCCAACCCAGAGCATCCGAGTAGGTAATCGTGCTCCAGCCCAGATAGCCGTCGCCGTCGGGATCGGAAAGGTTGGCTATCATCCGGTCGAAATGATCTACTAGCTTGTCCAGCCAGTAGGCATCTTGCGACACGCGATAGCACTTCATGTACATCAATAGCCGCGATGCCTCGGCCCAGCCAAGCATGTCCGAATCCGGGCTGTCCGAGTAGCCCTTGCCGCCGCGGAAGGCCACATCATAGGCCTTGAGGTCGGCCATCGCCTCCTCCACCGTAGGGATTGTGCCTGCCAGCTCTTCGGCTGGGGGTGCCGGATTGGCGACGAGGGCGCTGATAATGTTGCTGGTGATCATCCGGGCGAACTCCACGCCATCGGCGGCCATCTCCGCCAAGGGCAACGTCACCCACAAGCACTTGCCGGAGCCGTACTCGTTATAGACCGCCAGCACCACCGGCTCGGGCTGCTGGTTGTCCTCGGTCGCTTCCGGTACGCCTGAGATCAGCGGGCGCGCGCCGATCGCCGGGAAGTAGTGCAGTGTCGCGCACAGATACGGCTTGCCGTTAGGTCGCCTCGGCATGTCCAGCACCGTGCCGGTTTCAGTACCCTCGGTCAGAGCAAAGCCGTCGGCCAGCCGCAGCTTGGCGATAGTCACGCCGCTGCCCCGAGCGCCGGCACCGGTCGCCGGCAGGATGCCGGTGCGGCAGGCGCCTTTTTCCAGGTAGATTATCTTCCAGGCGTGCTTGTCCTTGACGAAAACGTTTTCACCACTGGTGTCGAGCGAGGTGGCGCTGTAATAGCCCTCAAGCAATAGGTAGCCGCCCCGCTGCACGTACTTCTGCAGGGCGGCGAAGCCGGCTTCGGTGAAAGCGATGGTGCCGGGGATATACAGGGCGTTGTAGTGGGCCAGCGTAGCGGGATCGGGCAGGTCGGTGGTCTTGATCAGTTCGACGGTCAGCCCCGCCTCCCGCATCGCCTGGACCCAGCCGTCTTCGTCATTGACCGCCGGATTCTCAAGTCCACCGTAGGTTACGTATCCGACCGTCGCCGCCGCAGCCATCCCCACACTCAGCATCACCAGCACCGCTGCAATTGTCAACCTGTACATAAAACGGCCTCCTCATGGAATAGGCTAGGGCAGGTCGAGCTAGCCTTGGTGTCAACAGAGCGGGCTACTGCGGCTCGATGACTATGCAGCAGTGATGCTCGAAATCGCGGACCAGAATCTGCAGGTCGCGGCCATGCTTGGTCGCGGCGATCTCCTCGCCGTCCGCCGGATAGAAAGCCTTCTGATCGCCCCGCCCGTCGGCCAGCAGCGTCATCCCGCTGACCGGCCCCTCGTCATCGTAATTGAGCAGGTGCACCACCAGCCGCTCGCCTTGCTTGCGCACTCCGACCTCGACATTGTCAGGGGCGTTCTCCGCGCGGACCGGCAGCCGACTGCCGGCTTCACGCACGCCCTCCAGCACCAACTGGCGCAGGTTATCCTTAAAGCCCGGCCAGTAGATCTTGTACATGCCCTTGATGTACTTGCTGCCATCGAAGCTGAGGCCGAGCCCGTGGGTCGGTAGTAGCACAACCTGCCCATTCCCGAAGCTGTTGGTCACAGCGGCGATGTCGCCATTGTCGAAATGGCCGATGGCCTGAGCGCTGTCACTCGCAGGCTCGACGGAATCGTACGCCCAGGTATCAGCCAGCTTCACCTCGGCACCATCATCAAGCTGCCAAGTCGCCGCGCCGGTCTTGGCCTCGCCCCGCTTTACGCCGAACAGCTCGGTCAGCCCACCGTAGTCCTCATGCTCTCGACCCCACTGGTCACGAGTGCCGACGCCGCCCAAGGCGATGAGACTGCCGCCGGCTCGGCACCAGTTTTTAAGCAAAGCGACTTCATTATCGGTCAGGAGTTCAGCATCTACCAATATTAAAGATGCAAACTTGGACAATTTCTCGGCTGTCATGCTCTCGGCAAACAGCGCCTCGCAGGGAATCTGCAACTGCTGCAGCGCCTGATAGATGCCTAGATTGCTGATATAGCACTGAGGCACGTCAGGAAGGCTCCCATAAATGCCGGTGCGCTCGCTATAGACCAAGCCGACATTGGCGGCGGTGTCGGTGTGTACCAGGTACGGCTCGATGGCGGCCATCTTGCCCATGATCTCCTGGGCGGCCTCGTACATGCCCTCTTTCCAGTAGCCGCGATACTGCGGCGGCCAATTGCCCCGGGTGACGCCGGCCGGCGCGCGGTGCTTGGCCATATAGACCCAGCACCAGTTCCATAGCCCGCCGCAGTGGGCGAAGCTGATGGACATGTCCTTGGCAAAGCGGCCCGCGGTGCTGTCGTAGCACGTCCCCACCACCAGCAGATTGGGGCCTTTCGAGTGCGACCGGAGCAGATCCATCAGTAGCGCCTCGCCGACACTGGCGCTGTTATACGGGTCCATCGCGATCCAGTCGAGGGCGGCGGCCGTCGTCACATAGGAGGACCACTGCGGCTGGGTGGGAAGGAGTTGACAGATCACCACTATAAAGACCTTGTTCGGGTCCTTCGAGTAGATGTAGTCCTGGATCTTTTTGAGCCTATGGGCGAACCAGTAGGTCTTGAACTGCTGCAGCTCCATCCACATTACTCTATCGAAGTCGCTCTCGATCTTCTCGGGCAGCTCCCAGGTCAGGGCTTCGGCGATAGGGAAGCCGCCTACCTCCTCGGCATGGCGAGCGGCCAGCCAGTTGCGGAACTGGGCATAGCCTTCCGGGGTGGTGACGCTCTTGTCCACGATGCCGGGCTCATCGAACTCGATGCCGCTGAAAGCGGGATCATCGCCGATGTCATTGAAGACCGCGTCTATCGAGGCTTTAGTCTCGGTGAGGTCGAAGAGCCACCCCGGCCCGCGCATCTGCTCGATATAGGGCAGCACCCGAGGCTGATTCAGGCGCAGGAACTCGGCACGGTTCTCCTGGCGGTAGTCGCGCTGCTGGTAGCCCTGGATCGCGGTCGGCTGTAGCTCCCACATCGCGCGGTGCAGGTACTCGCTGGCGGGCATGTACCCGTGGTACGAGATGATGCGATGGAAGCGGTCGGCAAGCATGCCCGGGCTGTAGGTTGCGGTGCGCGCGGCCGGCGGCTGCCAGCCGGGAGCGGCTGCCTCCATCTGCTCGCGAAGGGCCGCTAGCTTGGGCTGGAACTCGGCCCGCGTCGCCGCGATTGCCGTATTGACATCGGTAACCAGCTTCTCGAGATGCGCTGTCTTGGCCGCGATTTCGTCATCGGGCAAGGCGGAGAGTATGATGCCTGAAAAGAGATTATCCTCGCGTAGCGCCTCAACACTTTTGATAGAGGCGTGCAACTTGTCGGCAAGGTCTTCGACCTGCTGCTGAAGGGCCGCGAGCTTGTCATCGGCGGCGGCCTTATCCACCCGCATATCCTGTAAGCGCCAGCGGGCGGTCTCCAGTTGCGTGTCCAGGTCGAAGGTCATCTCGGTGATGGCATTGTAGGTGTCCAGCTCGACGCTCTGGTAGGTCTCGGTGAACTTGACTGCGGCCTCCGACACGGAGAAGACATGGACATCATCTAGATAGACCGCCGAGTCCATCTTCGGCCCGCGCGGGTAGAAACGCAGATAGAGCGGGTGGCCGGCCTCCTTCGGAGCAGTGAAGCGCAGACTGTACTGGGTCCAGCCGACGTTGGTATAGGCCTTCGAGATAATCGGCGCCTTGCCGATCATGCTGGAGTGGCGGTCGAGCACGTCAACTACGAAGGAGTCGTAGGCCTCGGCACTGCGGGCCTGGAAGACAATCTCGTAAAGCTGGCTGGGCTGGTAGTCCTTGAGCTTGCCCTGAACGACCTGGGCGCCGCCGGCAATGTCCATCTTGATGAAAAGCGCCCAGTCGCCTTCGGTCTTCTGGTCGGTGACCCTGTAGGCCGTCTGCGCGGAGGACTGCCAGCGCCCCCAGTTGGTGAAAGCAGTGGCCGGGCCGTCAGCAGGCTCTTCGAACCCACCGTTGATGACCAGATCCTCGGCCAACGCCGAACTCACCAGCACCAGACACGCCAGCACAATAATCACCTTGCGCCTCAGCATTACTATCACCTCTCATAATGCTCGCGGTCTGCGCACCGCGGGCTGCTACGCCCCATAGTTTTCGCCGTCGGCGCCGCGAACCCTTCAAAGCAGGTTCGTGATGAAACGAAGAAGAATTGTGACTAGTCGCCCTGTAGCGCTAGAACGGGCGACAGACAAGCCGGCAGGGCGCGACTGGCCCCCGCAAAGTCTATCCAGGACGACAGGCATCCCTGCCTGTCGCGACTTGTGGTAACGCCATGGACAGGCAGGGGCACCCGTGCGCAACATGGGTCCCCTGTCCTCCAGGAAGGCTAGGAGAAAGGGCTGTGCCGCTTTAGGCAATGCGGATGGCAAGCCTCCTCGCCTCTGCATTTGCTTTGCAGGCCAAAGAGGAGTAGCTGCGAAGAATCGAGCAGAGAGGTGATAAAGATGAGCAACCAAAATGAAGTCCGAACCGTCCAGCAGCTCTATGACATCAAGGACCGAGTCGCACTGGTGACCGGAGGCTACGGCCTCTACGGGCGCTGGCTGTCCCAGGCGATAGCCGAGGCCGGGGCGCATGTAATCGTGGCCTCGCGCAACCTGGAGCGCTGCCAGCAGTACGCCGCAGAGCTGCAGCAGGCCGGCGGCAGCGCCAGCGGTGCCCGGCTCGACCAGAGCGATGAGACCTCGATCCTGGCCTTGCGCGATCACATTGATGAGACCTACGGACGGCTGGACATATTCATCAACAACGCCGTCGGCAGATTCCCGGTGAAGAACCTGCTGGAGACGGAAACGGATTACTGGCCCGCTTACATGCAGGTCAACGCCACCGGCGTGCTGATGATATGCAAGCACCTGGGGCAGTACATGTATGAGGCCGGCGGCGGCTCGATAATCAATATCAGCTCGATTTACGGGCTGGTCGGGCCGACCTTCCCGATATACGAGGGTACCGACGTCACCTCGCCGGCGGAGTACGCCTTCGTCAAGGGCGGGATGATTAACCTGACGCGGTCTATGGCGACCTTGCTGGCACCGAGGGTGCGGGTCAACTGCCTGGCACCGGGCGGGCTGTTCGCCGACCAGGACCCGCTATTCGTGAAGCGCTATGAGGACCATTGTCCGCTGGGGCGCATGGCCGGGCCGGAGGACATCAAGGGCCCGGCGGTTTTCCTGGCGTCCGACGCCTCCCAGTACCTGACCGGGCAGATCATCGGCGTCGAGGGCGGCTGGACGGCCTGGTGAAGTCGGCCAGCTTACTTGACTTCATTCACATACCATCCATTGTCAACTTTGATGAGATGGACCTCGTTGGCGCGGCCGTCGGCAATAGTGGCGATGGCACTATCGCCCTCCACCATTATTTCGGAAACCTTGCAGCCGATCGGGAAGTAACGCTGCCAGTACTCCAACTCCTGGGCGCGTTTTTTCTGCAGCTCCTTGATTATCAGGTTCCTCTGCCCTGTGGCGATGTTGTCCCAGTCGGGGTTTTCCTGGCGGGCGTAGGTGATGTAGTCCCAGTAGCCGGCCGCCCGCGCGCTGTCGCCGTCGCGCATGGCAGCGACGAAGGCCTTGGCGACGCCCTTGGGGCTCCCACCTCCGCAGCCCGCAAGCCCGATGACGCCCCACGTGATGGCAGCAATGAGTCCGGCACAGCTCAATGATCTCACAATGGTTCACTCCTTTAGCGCCACATAATAGACACGGTCACTATAGGTGGTAACGGCCCTGAAACTGTACGCCGAATATGCCTCGAAACGGCTGAAGCCGGCCGCCCCCAGCATCGCCAGCACCTCGTCATTGCCATAGGCGCGCTGGAAGTGGGTCTCCCGGAAATGCTTCGGCCCACCGGCGCCGTTCCAATAGTAGAGCATGTCAACCCGGCAGATGCGGGTGGCCGGGTCCCAGCTCGCTTCCCAACTGTACTGCAGCGGCTCGCTGGTGCGCAGGTTGTGCTGAGTGAAGAGCCCGAGAGCCAGCGCCCGCTCGGTATTCACATCGAATATCAGTAGCCCACCCGCCCGCAGCACGCGATAGGCTTCACGCAAACATGCGGCAAGCCGGCGCGGGTTCAGTATGTAGTTGAGACTGTCATACAGGCTCACTATCAGGTCGAAACTCTCGTCGGCGAGCGCCATCTCAGCGGCATCGCAGGTCAGCGCCGGCAGCGGCGGCTCCTGGCGCGCACAATGACGCACCATCGGCTCGGATAGGTCGGCTCCGCGGGCGTCATACCCACGCCTGATCATTTCGCTGCCGACCTTGCCCGTCCCGCAGGCCAGGTCCAGCACCACCTGCGGCTGCTTGTCCCAGCGCCTCAGCAGACGCTCCACGTAATCTACCCAGCGGGCGTACGGGACGGTGCGCATCAGGTGATCGTAGTAGTCGGCAACTTCGTCGAATTCGCCGGCGCCCGGGCGGGTATAGTCTGGCTGCTGCGTCATCTACCGACTACTTCCTCTGTCATTATTGTTGGCTGCGGCCGTAACGCGAACAGGCGACAGCTTCAGTCTGGCCCAATTACTGGGCCTTTTTCGGGGCGCTGGAGCCGATTTGCAGGTACTTCATCACCGTCTGCTGGCAGGGCAGGTCGGCGCGGAACTGCTTGCCGTAATCGCCCCGTGGCCAGGTGACGCGCAAGGCCACCATATAGCGCCCGGCCCGCGCCGCCGAGGGGCCGGCAACTCGCCCCTCAAACGGCACTAGAATCGTCTCATTCGGTCCCAACCCCTTGATCCGCCGCTGCTGCTTGCCGGTGCTCTCGATTAGCGGAGTGTCCATCAGCTTTACGCCAATGTCGGTGATTTCTTTATTCGAGAGGTTCTCAATCGAGAGGTCTGCTGTAAAGCCTGAGCCGGTGTCGCGCCGCAAGCTCTTCAGGCTCACGCGCAGAGGATAGACCCCCCAGTTATTGCGTATGGTAGTGAAGGCCGCAGCGGCAGCCAGGGCCCACTCCCGGCCCGGGTACGGTCCCCGATTGCCCCACAGCGCCGCCCGGCTGATGTCATGCCAGAAGGCGCCCTTAGTCATTGCATCTCCCGGCTGGTAGTCCTGGTGCGCGGTGACGATGCGGTCATAGAGCTCCTCCGGAGCAGCCGGCACCAGCATCTTCTGATGCCAGTAGAAGTCCACCTGGTCGCCGACAACCAAATTGACCTGCTCGGGCCGCAGGTACTGGTTCCACTCCCGGGTCATGGTGTCGAAATGGAGGCGATCCGGCACCTGGTAGAGCATCGGGGCCAGTAAGGCCACGCCGGCGTCGGTGAACATCAGCGGGTCCTGGCCATGCTGTACGCCATGGCGCCAACTGAGCACGAATATCCAGATGGGCTTGGTAGCTTGTGACTTCTGCTTGATCTTGCGAGCAATATCAGCGCCGAGGTGGGCCCGCCACCAGTTCCAGCAGTCGTAGAAGTCGGCGTCGCTTTGCCACTGCTCCTCGACCTTGGTGACAACATAGCGCTGCTTGCGGCTGAGACTGTAGTCGTGCCATCCCTCCGGCAAGCGCACCGGCATCTCGCGGGCGAACTTCTCAACCATCTCATAACCGCCGCGGTCGCTGCGGAAGTAGTCAAAGCCGATGAAGTCCACGTCCGGCTGCTGCTGCATTTCGCTGGCAAACCGGGCCAGATGGTCAATCCGCCGCTCGTCGAGCAGGGAGACGAATTCGCGCTCCGAACTCGCGCCGGTGCTGCGGCTGATGTCCAGGGCGAAATCATAGGGCGGCTTCTTGGCCTTGCTGCCGCTGGGGTTGGTCTTGGTGACCTTGGGATAGGTTGCGTAGGCGACGGCCCAGGCGCCGAACTTAATGCCGCGTCGGTGCGCCTCGGCGGCCAGCTTGGGGATGGCCTCGAGGTTGACCGGGTTGAAAGGCTGCTCCATCGTCAACTTGCCCTGGTAGGCTTCAGTGACAGCGCCTCGGAACCAGAAGGTATCAGCACCGATATACTCGCACCAGTCGAGCATGGTCTTCCAGTCACCGGTGCCGCCTTCGGGCTTGGGGATGCCGGTGGCACGAAAGTCCGGCTCCCAGGTGGCGATACAGGTGCCGGGGGCCAACTCGGGTCTCTCCGCAGCGACAATCTCGAAGCGCGTCCGCGCCACACACCAGGTCGTGCCCTCGACCTTGGGCGGCTCCTCATCCCTGGCGCGTTTCTGCTCCTGCTCGGTGCGCCAGGGCCAGTTCTGCGGGTCGCTGACCTCGACGCGCGTCTCGGCGACATAGTACCCCGGCTTGGCGTTCCAGGGCACCGGCCAGTAGGTGGAGTACTGCTGCTGGCTGCGATTGTACTTGAGGTGCACCTTCTCCACACTGCCGATGGTGCTGACCACCTCACCGTCGCGAGTGACAGTGACCAGCGGGTCCTCAGCGGCGACCACCGGCTGGCCGTGATGGTCCACCAGCGTGGCATTCAACTCGACCAGAGCGTAGCGGAAATAGGCCGACTGGCTGGCCGCCAGTTCGAGGGGGAAAAGCACGGTGGAATGTGCTGGAGGTGGGCGCTTGCGGACCCGGGCCAGCCAGCTTGCGGCCGGGCCGCGAAAGGCAATCAGCATGATTACCACAGAGACGACCACCAGCAGACAGCAGCAGCAATTAGAGCGCTGCTGGGCCTGCCGCTGGCGGCGCAAGCTCCGCGGCGATTGCTGATTGACCAGTCTCAAGGGCTCCTGGCGCATGGTATTGTGCGCATCCGTTTCAGGGCCGCCGGATCACGACGGGCGGCACACGATCACCCACGACCTCTCGCGTGACGGGCTGCCCGCATGTTGCAGCCGGATGCTATTGGCCCCCTCGCTGAGCCTGGTGGTGATGACTAGCTCGTCGGTCTGCTCGCTGACACTCAGCTTCGTATCCTTGCCCGCCTCCACCGCCAAGGCGGAGGGGTTGACATCTTCATCCAGTACCCGCGCACGGATCTCAACATCGGTCTGACTGAGCACCTCGCCGATCGGCGGCGAGAGGCCGGCCAGATGCAGCGGCTCCTGCGCCAGCCAGCGCTTGAAGGTCGTCAGCGAATTGTCCCGCACCACCATCTGCCGAGGCAGACGCCAGGGATTCGACTGCTCGTCAACTGCGCCTCTATCAATCGAGAAGCCGAGCCGATAGCCGGCCTCGCGAACCGCCGACATCACGAACTCATCATAGTTCCCATATGGATAGGCCACCGCCACCACCGGCTCACCGATCATCTGCTCAATCTTCTCTTTCGGTGCAGTAAGCTCCTCGACAACGGCGGCCTGATGCTCTTCCAGACTCTGACCTTCAGCCGGTTTCGTCAGATTGGCGTGGGTCAGAGTGTGGGCGCCGATCTCATAGCCCCTAGCGTGCAGGTCGCGGATATGCTGCCAGCCCATGTGCGCCTCTCCGCCCATCGAGCCGGTAATCAGGAAAAGGGTCGCCCTGAAGCCGTATTGTTCCATTATCGGGCAGGCCTTCTCATACACGCACAAGTTGCCATCATCGAAGCTAAGCAGCACCGACTTCTCGGGGAGGTCCTGTTCGCCACTCAGGTAGTCGGCGAGCTGCTTGCAGGTGATGCTCTCAAAGCCCTCCTCGGCCAGAGTCTGCATCTGTTGGGTGAAATCGGCGGTGCGGTTGAAGTAGAAGTTATCCGGCTCCGGCTCGATACCGTGGTAGCAGAAGACATGGACGATGCGCGAGGGCAAAGCCGGCTTTTCAGCCCGGGCAGGCCGATCGCTTGCCCCCGGCTCGCCGCGTCCACAGCCGGCCAGCACGGCTACTGCGACGATTGCTGCGATCAGAGCTATTCGCTTGTTCACCATAGTTGCAGCCTTCCGTTAGAGTTGCAGCATTTCCACGGTATTCGCCGCCGCCTGTCTCAAGACACTGACGACGCGCTCGATCTCCGCCTCGGTTATCAGGGCCGGCGGCTCCAGGCGCACCACCTTCGGCTGATTGAGGGTGAAGGCGGTGAGAATCTTCTCCTGAACCAGGCCGGCGATCACCAGGTTGGCGATGTCCGGGTCGGTGAACTCGATACCGACCAGCAAGCCTCGGCCCCGCACCTGGGCGATCACATTGTCAAATTCGGCGGCGACCTGCTGCACTCCTGCCAGCAGTTGCTCGCCGCGCCGGGCACAAAGGCCCGCAATATCTTCCTCCTGCAGTACCTCGAGGGCCGCCAGGCAGGCTCTGCAGGCCATCGGGTTGCCCCCGAAAGTTGTGGTGTGGATGTAGGGGTTATCGCTGAATATGCCCCATACCTCCGGCCTAGCGGCGAACGCCCCGATCGGCATCATGCCTCCGCCCAGGGCCTTGCCCAGAGTCATGATGTCAGGCACCACGCCTTCGTAGTCGCAGGCCCAGAGCTTGCCGGTGCGCCCCAGGCCCGTCTGAATCTCGTCCAGTATCAAAAGCGCCCCGCTGTTATCACAGACTTCCCTGGCGGCCTGAAGATAACCATCGGGCGGAATGATGATGCCGTTCTCGCACTGGATCGGCTCCAGCAGCACGGCTGCAGTAGCATCGTTGACGGCCGCCGCCAGCGCTTCAGCATCGCCGAAAGGCACATGCCTGAAACCGGCCAGCAGCGGCTCAAACGGCGCCTTATAGACCTCCCGTCCGGAGGCCGAGAGCGCGCCGAAAGTCTTGCCATGAAAACCGCCGGCGGCGCAGACGAATTCGGGCCTACCGCTGTGCATGCGCGCGGCCTTCAAAGCCCCCTCGATTGCCTCAGCGCCGCTGTTGCAGAAGAAGACGTACTGGATGTCACCGGGGCACAAAGCGGCCACTCTTTCAGCCGCTTCGGCCATCACCGGATCGAGCAGGATATGGCTGCTGAGGCCCATCAGGTCAAGCTGGTCCTTGAGGGCGGCGACCAGTTTGGGATGGCGGTGGCCGATGGTGAATACGCCCGGCCCGCCGAGGCAGTCCAGATAGGCATCCCCCTCCGGCCCATAGACATAGCAGCCCTGGGCGCGGTGCTCGGCGACCTCCAGACCCATGAACTTGGTGAGGCTGGCGATGCCGGGGTTGACATGTTGTTGGTAGCGCTCAAAGGTCTGCTTGAAGACTTCGCGGGAATCCATATCGGTTTATCTCCCCGGCCGCCGAGGCGGGTATCAAGACGGCCTACAGGCGGCGGATATGGGAAGGCCGCCCACGAATCGAAGTGGGCGGCCTGCCTTCACCATTTGTCTTGGCACGACAGCCGCCGCCCACCATGCAAGTGACCGAAGCGACATGAGAACGCCCGGGCCGGAAGCGGCCCTCATCATTGTCTGGTCGGGGCGGCCGGAGTTGAACCGGCGACCTTTGGTCCCCCAGACCAACGCGCTAACCAAACTGCGCCACGCCCCGACCTAATCGCTTACTTGACCGCGTCCTTGAGCGCCTTGCCGGCCTTGAAGGCGGGTACCGTGGTGGCCGGTATCATGATGGTCTCGCCAGTCTGCAGGTTCTTGCCCCTGCGCTCCTTGCGGTAGCGGGTCTCGAAGGTCCCGAAACCCGTCAACTGGACCCGCTCGCCACGCTGCAAAGACTCAGTGACTGCTTCCAGTACAGCGTCCAAGGCACTCTGTGCATCCTTCTTGGTAAGACCGGTCTTCTCGGCAACAGCATCAACGATGTCCGACTTGCCAGCGGTAACCGCCATCACGCACCTCCCAGATTTTGTGGACACCCGTTTGATAATTCACTCAATGGCCTGCCAATTCCTGCATGGCGGACAAATCTTCTACCAGTTGTCCGGCTCGGGGCTGGACCACGCCTCATGCTCGGCCCGCTGTCGGCGGCTCATCAGTCGCCGCGCAATCGCCGGCGGCGAGCCGCCCTCATACAATATCTCGTACACCGCCTGAGTTATCGGCGCCGCGACACCGACCTGGTCGGCCTGCTGCTTGGCGGCATGGGCCGTGTAATAGCCCTCCGCCACATCGTGCATACTCGCAAGGATGTCGCGGACCCCCTCGCCGCAGCCGATCCGATAGCCGAGGGTCCAGTTGCGGCTCAATCTACTGTTACACGTGGCGATCAGATCACCAACGCCGGCGATGCCCCATAGCGTCCCCGGCATTGCGCCCAGCGCCTGAGCCAGCCGGCAAATCTCGGCCAGGCCCCGGGTAATCAGGGAAGCCTTCGCATTATCGCCATAGCCCAGGCCGTTGCTCATCCCGGCACCTATGGCAATAATGTTCTTGAGCGCACCCCCCAACTCCACGCCAATTATATCACAATTCGTGTAAACCCGAAAGAGGTCATTGTTCAAGAGGCCTTGAGCCCGTTCGGCTGCCGCCCGATTGCGGCTGGCGACAACACTTACCGCCGGCATCCCCTCAGCGATCTCCTTGCTGAGGTTCGGCCCGGAAAGCGCCACCAGGGTGTCGGGGTCGAGAGGCCGCAGCTCCTCGATCAGCACCTCGCTCATGCGCTTGCCGCTGTCCCGCTCCAGGCCCTTAGTGGCGCAGATGAGCAAGGCCTCGTCGGCCATTTTCCCGGCTATCCGCGCGGCTATCTCCCGCACACCGACCGAGGGCACGGCAATGATCACCGCCTCAGCACCGGCCAGTACCGCGCTCAGGTCCGCCTCGGCGACGACGGTATCAGGCAGCGTAAAGCCGGGCAGATACCTGGCATTCTCACGGCTGGTCCGGATCTGCTCGGCGGCCTCGGCGCGGCGTGTCCATAGCCGCACCTGGCAGCCCTGCTGGCCCAACATCCGCGCCAGCGTCGTACCCCAAGCGCCGGCACCAATTACCGCCCAGGTCACCTGCTCAGCCTGCCTCTGGCTAGCCATCATCTTCGGCTTCCTCTTGGAGCTCCTTGGCTTTCTGGCCGATTCTGGTCTCGGTGCCGCTCAAAAGCCGGCCGATATTCGGCGCGTGGCGCACCGCAATCAGCAAGCCCATAGCCAATATGCACGCCAGTAGTTCGCTATGGGCTGTACCGTTGAAAAGCCAGTAAAGCAGCGTTGCGGACAGTGCCGCCACTATCGAGCTCAGCGAGATGTAGCGGGTGATGACGGTCAGCATGATCCAGACAGCAAACGCCGACAGGCCCACGCGCCAATCCAGGGCCAGCAGCACACCGAGACTGGTTGCGACACCGCGACCGCCACGGAAACCCAGATAGGGCGAGAAACAGTGCCCTAATATAGTGGCAAGCGCGGCGGCGGCGTACCACCAACCCTCAAGCTGGAGCACTCCGCCGGCCAGCGATGTGGGCACTACACCCTTAGCTACGTCGGCCAGCCACACCACCAGAGCGGCCTTGGCACCGACTGTGCGCAGGACGTTGGAGGCGCCGATGTTGCCGCTACCGTACTTGCGGATATCATCAATGCCACAGGCGCGGGCGATCAGCAGCCCGGCAGGAATGCCGCCGACCAGAAAACAGCCGACCAGCGCTGCCACCTTGACCGGCATCTGCGCTTCACTCCTTGCGGCGGTCGCGTTTGCTGCGGGCCCGCCAGAGCAGACGGATCGGCGTGCCCTCGAACCCGAAGGCCTCGCGCAGCTTATTGCTCAGATAGCGCTTGTAGGAGAAATGTATCAGGCTTGGGTCATTGACGAATATCACAAAGGTCGGCGGGCCGCTGCGCACCTGGGTGGCGTAGTAGAGCCGCGGCTGCCTGCCCTTCTTGGTCGGCGGATGATGGGCGGCTAGGGCATCCCGCAACACGCGATTGAGCGGGCCAGTATCAATGCGCTTTTCGAACTGCTCTCTGACTTCTCCGGCCTGCTGCAGCAGCTCTGCCACGCCCTCGCCGGTCAGGGCACAGGTATATACCAGAGGCGCATAGGCCAGGAACTTCAACTCGTGGCGCAGGATCCGCGCGAAATCCTGCCGCAGCGTCTTTTCGACCTTATTGTAGTCCAAATCCGGGTATTCTTCATCCGGCTCGGCGTATTTGGCTACCACGTCCCACTTGTTGGCGACGATGATGACGGCGCGGTCCGCCTCCATTACCTCCCCCGCGACTCGGGCGTCGAGACTGACGAGGCCCTCGCCGGCGTCAACCATCAGCAGCACGATATGGGCGCGCGCTACGGCTCGAAAGGTGCGCAGGCTCGAATAGTATTCGGTATCCTGCCGCCGCGAACGCTTGCGCAGGCCGGCGGTATCAACGATGCGATAGGTCTGGCCGTCGCGCTCGAAGACCTCGTCAACGGCGTCGCGGGTGGTGCCGGGGACCTCGCTGACAATCACGCGCTGCTGGCCGAGGATGGCATTCACGAGAGCGCTTTTGCCGACATTGGGCCGCCCCACTACCGCCAGGGCCAGCTCATCGGGCAGCTCGCCGTCCGCTTCCGGCTCCGGCAGGACCGCCTCCACCGCCTCCACCATCTCCATCAGTCCACGGCCATGAATCGCGGAGATGTCAAGCGGCGGCCCCATACCTAGAGCCAGAAAGTCGGTCGAATCGGCGGAGAGCTTCTCCATCTTGTTGGCAACCAACACGCACGGCTTGCCGGTGCGTCGCACCACCTCGGCCACCTCATAATCGAGGCTGGTGAGGCCCTCGCGGCCGTCCACCATCAGGATCAAGGCATCGGCTTCCTGCAGCGCGGTGACCGCCTGCTGCTTGACCTGGGTAATCAGCTCATCGCTCTCAGCGCCGGCCAGACCGCCGGTATCAACCAGCATCACGCGCCGGGTATCCAGCTCGGCTTCGGCGTAGATGCGGTCTCTGGTGATGCCCGGGACGTCTTCCACCACCGCCGTCCGCTCGCCGACCAGGCGATTGAACAGCGCCGACTTGCCCACATTGGTGCGCCCGACTATGGCGACAATCGGTAGCATGGTCTAGCCGCCGGCCTGTAGCTTACTGCGAGTGAGATTGACCAGCCCGCCGGCCTCGATCAGTGCGGCGGCCGGGCCGGTCAGAGCGGCAAAGCGCCACTCACTAGCTGTCGTCAGATCTCGCACCAAACCGTCGGTGAAATCCACCTCGATCTCGTCCCCGTCATTGATCGCGGCAGCGGCCTCTGCCTGCTCGACAATCGGCAGACCGATATTGAAGCAGTTGCGATAGAAGATGCGGGCGAAGCTGGCCGCGATGACGCAGCTCACCCCGGCCGCCTTGATGGCAATCGGGGCATGTTCGCGCGAGCTGCCGCAGCCGAAGTTCTTGCCGGCCACGATGATGTCACCGGGCTGGGCCCGGGAGACGAACTCGATGTCAATATCTTCCATGCAGTGGCCGGCCAGCTCGTCGGGATCGGTGGTCATCAGGTAACGCGCCGGGATGATCGCGTCAGTGTCCACGTGGTCACCGTACTTGTGCACTTTGCCCTTGACTATCATGTTCTCACCGCGCTTAGAGTTGATCAGGACTGCAGATTCTGCCGGCCACCGCCGAGGCCGCAGCTACGGCCGGACCGGCCAGATAGACCTCGCTCTCGGGATGGCCCATGCGGCCCACAAAATTGCGGTTGGTGGTCGCAATCGCCCTCTCGCCGGCGGCTAGTACGCCCATGTGCCCGCCCAGGCACGGCCCGCAGGTAGGAGTGCTGACCATACAGCCGGCCTCCAGAAAGGTCTCAACCAGGCCCTCCCTCGTCGCCTGCAGATGAATCGCTTGACTGCCGGGGATGATGAGGCAGCGGACGCCCGCAGCCGCCTGACGGCCCTTGAGCACCTCGGCGGCAATGCGCAGGTCCTCCAGTCTGCCATTGGTGCAGGCGCCGACCACCGCCTGGTCTATCGCGATCTCGCCGACTTGGGAAATTCCTACGGCATTCTCCGGCAGGTGCGGGAAGCTGACCTGTGGCTCGATGGCATCGGCCTGCCAGTCATAGACCTGTTCATACTCGGCATCCTCATCGCTGCTCAGACACTCATAGGGGCGCTGCGCCCGGCTCTTGACGAACTCCTCGACCTTGTCATCGGGGGCGATGATGCCGCTTTTGCCGCCGGCCTCGATAGCCATGTTGCAGATAGTGAAGCGGCCGGCCATCGGCAGCCTGGTTATGGCCGAGCCGGCAAACTCCATAGCGCGATACAAAGCACCGTCAACACCGATCTTGCCGATGGTATATAGGATCAGGTCCTTGCCGCCGACCCATTTGCCCAGCTCGCCCTCGATGACGAACTTGAGCGTCGCCGGTACGCGGAACCAGGTTTCGCCGGTCGCCATCGCCGCGCCGGCATCGGAAGAGCCGACGCCGGTCGAGAAAGCGCCCAACGCGCCATAGGTGCAGGTGTGGCTGTCAGCACCGATGGCCACGTCACCGGGCAGCACCAGGCCTTTGTCGGGCAGGATAATATGCTCGATGCCACTGCCGGCCCCTTCGTAGTAATTGGTCAAGCCCTGGTCGCGAGCGAACTCGCGCATGTGCTTGACGATCTGGGCGGTCTTGATGTCCTTGTTGGGCGTCGAATGGTCGGCCACTAGGACGACCTTGTCGCGGTCAAATACCTCGGTGGCGCCGATGTCGCGGAATTGCTGGATGGCGATCGGCGCGGTGATGTCATTTGCCAGCACCAGATCGAGCCGGCAGGTGACAAACTCGCCCGGCCGGACGCTAGCCTTACCGGCCGCCTGCGCCAGTAGCTTCTCGGTTATCGTCATGCCTGCAGACATAGTTCTGCCTCGCTACACTGAAATCGCTAATGCCTTGGGACGGGTCTGTGCAAAAAACGCTCCCTTGCGGGAACGTATTGGTGTGTGGTAGCCATATTCTACACGAAACAGCCCGCGTGGACAATACTTCGCCCCGACCAGGCAATCACAGATCGTCGCCGATCGCCGCGCTCTCCAGATGCTTGATGTTCCCGACCTTGCCCTTCTCGGCCCATTCAACAAGCAGCAAGTCCACCCGCAGGTTGCAGTCGAGGTGCCCCTTATGTTTGGCATACTGCTGCAGCAGCCGCACCAGCTTGCGGCGCTTGGCGGAGGGCAGGGCTTCGGCGGGCGACAGCTCACCTGCCGGATATGACTTGACCTCGACGGCGATGAGGGTATTGTCGCGGAAGACCACAATGTCGAGTTCGCCGCGTCGGCCCGGCGCCCACCAGTTGGTCTCAAGTATTCGGTAGCCGCGCTTTTCCAGGTACCAGCGCCCGACGCGCTCACCGCGATCGCCGATCTCGCGGGTGGAAGGCGAGGCGGTCTCGCTGGTGCCTTCCCAGCCCGGCATTCGCTCGCGCACGAATCTGCTGAGCCATACCCCTAGAGCGCGCCAGAAACCTGCCGGGTGGTCTTGATGGTCGTCTTGGTTCTCTGACATTTGCGTGGTGTTTTGTGGAATGCGCTATCGGCCTTCGGGCGCTGGCGGCTCGGGCACCAGGCCGTTTTGTACCAGTTCCTGGTACATCTTCTCGGCCGCGCCGGGGGTATCGGCTGGGCCGATCGCGAACCGCATCTCCACACACTCGTCGGTTTTCAGCGTGGCCGATGGCGAATGTAGTATCATGGTGTCGAAGCGGCTCTGGGTGAACCTGCAGTTAGATGCCCATACCAGCCCCGGCTTGCCCTCGCTGCGTGGTGCCAGCCACACCCAGCCGACGGTGCCGAGATCAATGTACTGGTCCTTGGCTACGCCCTCCCATTCCTGCTTGCCCTGAACCGGGGTGACGAAGTAGGCGCCGGGCAGCCAGCCCCAGAAGAAATGGGCATCAGCTTCGTTTTCGCCAACGTTGTAGAGGCGACTGGTGACCAGCAGGCAGGGCGTATCAGGCCGGATTGTCAGTTCGTACTCGATCCGCGCTCTGCCATCCGGAACGGGCTGCTGCTTGTCATCGAGCAGCCGCGTGGACTTGATCAGGACCGTCTTCGCCTCTGCGGTATCCTCGATTATCTCCACCTCGGTCAGTTCGGCGGGATACACCCACCCACCCAGCGTACCGGTCAGATAGAGCTGCATGCCAACGGGGAGACGGATCTGCTTGCTGAGGCCGGGCTCGAAGCTGAAGCCGCCGGCACTATTGGCCAGCGATAGGCTCTGCAGGTCCTCGCTCACCGATATGCCCACGACGGTGAAGCTGATCGGCCACGACTGCGAGTTGCCCAGCGGAGCCAGGTCGGTGAGCTTCAGCAGCCCCTCGTAGCTGCCGGCTTGCAGCCCCGACATCTTCACCACCAGCCGCCCGGAGCTCTTGGGTGGGCCAAGGCCGCTAGTGTCAGCCGCGACCGTTGCCCCGCGCGCGTCGGTCAGGCTGAAGCTAACATCGGTTGCAGATATCGGGTTCTTGTCATCTTTGATGCCCATAATCACTTCGACGGTAGCGCTGCTTAGGCAGCCCAGCTCGAGCCTGTCTGTAGAGGAGGGCCGCGGCGTGCCATTGACCTTCAATCCGCTCAGTTGCGGCGGCGTGGTATCGTCCAGCACCATCCATTCGGGCTTGTTAACAACCAGGATAGCTTCGCCCTTGGGCGCGATCTGGGGACCGATCTCGATCTGCAGCCGTCCATCTCGTACCGGAGCCTCCATGCTCGCCCAGGACCCACCGGCGGCGCGGTAGTAAACCTTATCACCATAGCCCGCTGCAATAGCCAGGCACAAGACCAGCAACGTCAGGCTAGACTTGTTCATGGAGCTATTCACCCTCCTCGACTGCTGTCACCAGGCCCTTAGCCAGCAGGTCCTGGTAGATCTTCTCCGCCTCGCCGGGGCTGTCAGCCGGGGCGAAGGCCAGCTTCATGGTGACGAACTCGCCGGGCTTGGTGGTGCGCCCGCTGCCGTACAAGAGAATGTTGCCACCCATGAATTCGCCGAACTTGTCAGCCGAGGCCCATAGCAGACCGGGTTGTCCTTCGCTCCTGGGGGCCAGCCATAGCCAGCCCACCTTCCCGATAGTGCTGTACCTGTCCTTACCCTCGCCGCTGCTCCACTCCTGCTTGCCGGCGGGGGTGAAGTAGTAGGGACACGAGAGCCAGCCCCAGTTAGGGCTATTGCCAACATCCTTGTCAGATATGTTGATGGAGCGGGTGGTGACCAGCACCGCCGGTGTGTCGGAGCGTACGGTAAGCTCATATTCCAGCTTGACCAGACCATCGCTGGGGTTGTCCTCGAGGTCCACGACATTGGCGGTGATCAGCACCGTCTTTTCCTGCTCGGTATCCTTGGTGATCTCGACATCAGTGAACTCGCGCGGATAGTAGTAGCGCCCCCCTCCCATGTTCGAGGTCAGCTTGGCCCACAGGCCGTTGGGCAGCAGAAGCTGCTGTTCCTTCTTTCCGGTCGCCATCACATAGCCGGCTCCCAGGCCGGCCAGCGACACCGTCTGCTTGTCCTCACTGACCGAGATGCCCATGACGGTGAAACTCACCGGCCAGCTTCGGGAGTTGCTCAGCGGAGCCATATCCGACAGACTCAGCGTGCCCTGGTACTGCCCGGCCTTCAGCCCGACCAACTTCGCCACCAGCCGCCCGGAGCTCTGGGGCGGACCCAGGCCGCTGCGGTCAATCTCCACCGTCACCTCCGGAGCCTCGCTAAGCCGGAAGCCGGCGCTCGCAGCCTCTATCGGGTTCTTGTCATCCTTGACCCCGATGACCACATCCGCCGTATCCCCGCCGAAGCATCCAAGCTGCAAGGTATCGGTCGAAGCGGGCCGAGCCTGGCCGTTGACCTTCAAACCCGACAGGGCGGGCGCTTCCGTGTCATCCAGTACCATCCACTCGGGCTTATTGATGACCAGAACGGCTTCACCGTTGGGGGCCGCCTGCGGGCCGATCCGAATGTGCAGCCGCCCCGCCGCGACGGCAGCCTCCATACTCGCCCAGGAGCCATCAGCCGCCCGATAGTAAACCTTATCGCAATAGCCGACCGCCACGGCCAAGCCAACCACCAGCATGGTCACGCCCAGGGTTCTCATTATTTTCACCACCTGCAGTAGTCTCATATCTGTTTATTGGACGCCCGGGGCCGAGTACCTGCCCCGAATCTCACTCCCAGACCCGCCGCTCTCTGGCATCACTACCGCAGCGGCTACCGGCAGGTGAATTTACTCCCAGGTTACAGCCAGCTTACAGGCCGCCGCTGCCCTTCTCCCGATAGTAGCGATACCACCCACGCACCCGTCCCTCGAAGCTGGTGTCGGACCCACAATCCGACCTCCGCCAACCGGGGACGAAAGGAAGAAGTGACCAAATGCACCGCCCCATCTCGGCCTTCGCAATCTGCCTGCTCTTCGCCACCACCGCCTGGAGTATCCCGACCGAATGGAAGCAGTGGCTCCCCGAGCTCACCAGGCAGGATGATTTCTACGCCTTCTGGAGCACCGCCGCCTACCAGTCCGTATTAGCCAAAGCCCCCGCTGTCTCGGCAGTAAAGCCGTTCTCTATCTTCGCCAGCGGCAACCAGCAAACCTGTCGCGGAGAGGTGACCGAATGTAAGGAAGCCACCCTGACGGTCCCGATCCTGCACCTTACCGACTGGTGGGCTGCTGATGATTATATCGCCCCGCTGGAGGGCAAGGTGAGCCTGCATCTGACGCTGCTGCCGGACTCTTCGCGGCGGGAGGGCTGGGCCATGAGCGGCGCTTTTGACCGAAGTTGCTGTCCGCTGAGGGATGTCGTGCTGGCGGCGCGCCACAGCCTCAGGTACCTCCTATCCCAACCGGACGTTCACGAGCCACGCGTCGGCATCGTCGGCGAGGGCCTGGGCGGGGCAGTTGCGGTAGCTCTAGCCGCACTGGAGCCGGACCTGGTCGCCTTCATCGCCGTTCACCAGCCGGTGCCCGGCTTTCACTATCTGAAAATGGGCACACCCGCCGATTCGCCGACAGTGCTGCGCCCGCTGAACCAGGTCGCCAGCCGCAAAACCGATGACGAACTGCGCCGCAGTTTTACATATTTCGATTTTTTCAACTTCGCTCCGGAGGTCACAACGCCGGCTCTGGTGACGATGAGCCTGCAAGACCAAATCGCCACACCGGAACAGGTCCTGGCCATCTACAACCATCTGCGCAGCCAAAAGCAGTTGGCGGTGACTGACTATGAGGACCACTTGGGAACCGAGGGCCGCCAAGACTTCTACGCCAGGACCCATTGGTGGCTGCAGAGCATCGGGTACGTGCGCGGTGTTGAGAGCCAACAGCCGAGTGACCCGGGAAGGTATCTGTTGCGCAGATGAAACAGGGCGGGAGAAGCGACCGCAAACGCAGGTGGTGGCGAGCAGAGGGTGATGAGTGAGGCGGTATGGGGAGGCCCGTTAGGGGGGACGGGCAGGGGGCGAACAGGGCCTGACCGGATGCTGATCGGTCAGGCCCTGGGTGTCTTCTGAAGGCTTTCCGCCCCGAGTTCCTACTGGTCCTCGCTATCCCGCTCCATCCATGCCGCTGCCGGAATCGTGAAGCTGTTGCCGATCTCGAAATTGTAGATATAGCCGGCCTCGTAGTTCTCGGGGTTCTTGACAGAACGAATGAAGGTAATATCACCGAGGTCTATGACCGTGCGACCTGCCTCGCGGCGGATTTCCCTAATCTCGTAGCGGGCGTCCTGGCCCCCGTCGTTGGCGATATCCAGCCAGTTGCCGGCCAGGGCCTTGCCGACGGGCAGCTCGAGATCGGTATAAACGCAGTTGTGTTCGTCCATGTCGAGGTCCATATCGGTGATGATGCCCTGATATTGGGCCACCGGCAGTTCGAGCCTGAAATCAGTACCGTAAAGGGCCACTCAAGCAGTTCCTCCTTGGTCCCTTCATCATCAACCACCACCCCCAGCAAGGCCACGGTGTACTCGACATCACCCCTGTCGCCGCCGTACTAGCGCGAGCCCTTGGCGCCATCCTCCATCATGGTGCGGGCACCGTTGGCGATCAGGTCATGCTCGATGTGGTTACGGATGGCGGCTGCGGAGCCGGCCCATTCCGGATGACCGCACCTTTGTATTACCTAGCAGGGCTGTTCCGCCTCTGCCAGGCGCTGTCCCGGCATGGGCGAGGCACCTCAGCGCAGCTCGTCGGTGTTCTCCGCGACCTTCGCGACGGCGGCGACGATGTCGGCCATGTCTTCGCGGGTGCCCAGCAGGTGGGTCTGAGGGAAGCTGATTAGCTCCTGGCACAGCCGCTCGGAGTTGGGCAGGTACATGTCGGCATAGTCGGGGAAGTCCACCATCTCGGTGATGCGGCCGAACTGCTTGCCCGTGAATAGTGGATTCCGGTAAAGCGGGTGAGGATAGCCGCCGCCGCAGCCGACCCCCTCGGCCCGAACCGCCTCCTGGAACTTGCCGATCGGCACACCGACAGTCGCCTCATCATACAGCATGCAGGGGCTATGGCGGGCGATGCGGGTCATATACGGATCACGGCGCAGCGGAGTCAGGCCCTCGATCTGGCCGAGCTGCTCGTCAAGATACAGACCGTTCTCATGCCGGCGCTGGGTCTGCTCCTCCAGGCGCTCGAATTGGGTCAGCAGTATCGCGGCCTGGAACTCGGTGATGCGGAAGTTCCAGCCGATGAAATGGTGCTCGTAGAAGGGCCGCCCGGGGATGCGACCGATGTGATGGTAGGAGAAGGCCTTGGCCGCCAGTTCCTCGTCATTGGTCAGTATAATGCCGCCTTCGCCGCAGTTGAGGTGCTTGCTGGCCTGGAAGCTGATACCGCCGATGTCGCCGACGGCCCCCAGCTTGCGATCGTTCCAGGTCGCTCCCCAGCAGTGGGCGGCGTCCTCGACGACCGCCAGACCGTGCTTTTCCGCAATCGCCAGGATGCGCTCCATGTCGCAGGCCCGGCCGCTGAAGTGCACCGGCATCACCGCCGTGGTGCGGGGTGTAATAGCCGCCTCGATAGCGTCAGGATCAAGGTTGCGCGTCTCCAACTCAACATCCACAAAGATCGGTATAGCGTTATTCTGCAAGACCGAACTCGCGCTGGCCACGAAGGTGTACGGCGGCACGATCACTTCATCGCCGATGTCAACACCGGCGGCTTTCAGCGCAATGGTCAGCGCGGCAGTGCCGCTGGTGACGGCGACACCGTACTTGGCATCCTGGTATTCGGCGAAAACATTCTCGAACTTTTCGGCCTGGGTATTCTCGCCGAGACGTCCCCAGCGCCCGCTGCGGACAGTGTCTTCCATGGCTTTGACATCCCGCTCGTCCCAGATCGGCCAGGACGGCCAGGGCTTGGTGCGAACTTGCTCGCCTCCGTTGATAGCCAGCTTTGCCATCTTTTCATCTCCTTGAAAGCGCCTTCTACTCCGCCAAGCGGCCCGCGAGGCGCGCGGCCTTGGCGGCCTCGATCTCGACTTTGACCACTTCGCCGGACTTCCCCGCTGCGCCTGCTACCTCAACCTGCAAATAGTTGTCACTTATTCCCCGCACTGTTCCGTTGTCCTGCGGGGTTTGTAAGACGACCTCCAGACACTTGCCGACCATGCTTTGGGCGAATTGCTCGCGTTTATGCTCGGAGATATGACGCAGCAGATGATTGCGGGCCTTGCGCACCTCGTAATCAACCTGCTGGGGCATCTCGGCCGCCGGTGTCCCGCGCCGCTGGGAGTAGGTGAACACGTGCAGGTACGAAAGCGGCAGGCTCTCGATGAACTGACGCGTCGCCTCGAACTCCGCATCGGTCTCGCCGGGGAAGCCGACGATCACATCAGCCCCGATGCCGGTGTCGGGCTGGAGATCCTTGATTCGAAGCACCAGCTCGCGATAGAAGGCAGTGTCATAGGGCCGGTTCATGCGCTGCAGCACGCTGTCACAGCCGCTTTGCAGCGGGATATGCAGGTGCCGACAGAGCTTGCCGAAAACAGCCAGCTCGCCATCGCCATCAAGGACCCGGCCTTGTCCGTTTTTTGCCTTTGCCCCTCTCCCGCCGGGAGAGGGGTCGGGGGTGAGGCCAACCTCAAGCGCCCGGCCACCCTCCTGTATCATCGCGACGATTTCGCGGCTGATTTCGCGAGGCTCCAGCGAGCTCAAGCGCACTCGCGGCACCGGCAGCTCGCAGGCCCGGCTGAGGAGTTCGGCCAGGTCAATGTTGCTCTCCAGATCGCGGCCGTATTGCCCCAGGTGGGTGCCGATGAAGACTATTTCCGGACATCCGACCTCGGCCAGCGCCCGGCATTGGCTCAGCACCTGCTGTGGCTCGACGCTACGTGAGGGGCCCCGCGCCTCGGGAATAATACAGTAGGCGCAGCGGGCGTTGCAGCCCTCTTGCACCTTCACGAAGGCCCGCGTATGGCCGGAGAAGTGGGAGATAATCGGCCCGGCGTCGCCGTAGCAGGCAGCCATAGCAGGGGCGTCGTCCGCGCAAGGCAACAGTTGGGCCAATCGGGTTTTGTCGGCGTTGCCTATCAGCAGGTCTATTTCGGGGATCGCTTCGAGGTCCTGGCGGGCCACTTCCACATAGCAGCCGGCCACCACCACATAGGCTCCAGGGTTGAGGCGTTTGGCGCGGCGGGCCAGACGGCGGGTATCGCGGTCGGTGCGGGAGGTGACGGTGCAACTGTTGACGATGCACAACTCGGCCCCGGCCTCGTAGTCAATCATGCAGTAACCGAGGCTCTCCAACTGCACCCTCATCTGCTCGCTCTCGTACTGATTGAGCTTGCAGCCGAGGGTCTTGATGGCAGCGGTGGGTCTGGGCATCGGCCGGACCTTCTGCTCGCGGACGGGCGCGGGGATTTGACAGTGGGCTGGTCGCCTGGTCAAGTTGCGCCTAATTCGCCCGCTGTGCTATAATTCGGCCCACATCTGACGCCATAACGCTATATTCACAATAGAAACGACCGGGACCTGGCCCGGCCGTTGCAGGTCATGCACACAGGGTTGAAGATCACGGCTTCTGGACTTTGTCGGCCCGGATGCAGGAGGTGCATACCCACATGCGCCTGGACCCGCCGCCGGGCTGCTTCACCCTGATGCGCTGCAGGTTCGGCATGAACTTGCGCTTGGTGTGCCGCTGTGAATTGCTCACCTGAGCACCAAACTCAGGTCTTTTGCCGCAGATTCGACAAACTCTGGCCAAGGTACTTCAGTCCCTTCTATTGCCGGGCGCCGGCAACGGCATCAAGCACCTGTCGAGGCGCCGCTGATTGTCTCGATATCATCCACGAGAGGCTTAGTATAGCATACTCATGCGCGACGACGCAAGCACACAAGAGCGAGCTTTCGGGCCACCTGTGCCCTACGCGGCTCCACGACCGTCCGCGGCAGCATCCGGCCGCGCGCTGCCTGGTGCCCGCCCCAGGAGGATAACCGGCACGGCGCTGCCCCTTGGCGTGCATCTGTCCAATGGTGCCTACGGCTCCGCCAGCAGCCTGCATCTGCTGCTCGGCGGTGTCTATATCATGACTCTGCTCGCCCTAGCCACAGCCCTCACCTACATCGAGACCTGGGTGCTACAGCAGGCCTCCGGAGTGTCACTGTCATGGATAGCCCTACAGGTTAGTAGCGATCAGTCTCCCGCGACTGAGTTGGCCTTCGTTCAGGTGCTAGTTCTAATCAACTTCCTGCTGATCCTGCGCGTCTCGGCGCTCTCCGGCTATCATGCTGCGGAGCACAAGGTCGTCACAGCCATGGAGCATTTCGGCGATCTGCGCTATGATGATGTCGTCGAGATGCCTCGCGTCCACCCCCGCTGCGGTACGGTGCTGCTGTTCGGCGTGCTGGTTGCGGTTGGGCTGTTCTTCTCGCTGTTGCCGGTGCATTGGGCGCTGGCGGCGCTGGGCGGCCTGCTCGGCTGGCGTTTCCGCTACCATACCGGCTACTTCGTGCAAAATCACTTCACCACCAAGCCGCCGACGCCGACACAGTTGCGGGCCGGCATGAAGGCCGGGGAGACGCTGCTGGAACGCTGGCGTCAGGACCCGGACCGCCGCGTACCGTGGCTGCGGTCTTTATGGATTCGGGGCCTGCCCCAGATGCTCATCGGCCTGTTCCTGGCCATGCACCTGCTCGACTATGTCCATACCCACTTACACATCTGGCTCGATTTCTAGGACATTGCCCAGAAACAGCCGCACTGAGGCACTTCTATGACCCGCGCAGACATTATCACAGCTCTAGTTGACGCACTACGCAACGTCGCTGAACTGACGCCTGAAGAGCTTGATGGCCTCAACACCGCTATCAACGAGCAACTGAGCCATCCGCCCAGCCCGGAGATGGGCGATTTCTCCACCAACCTCGCCCTGGTCGCCGCCAAGCACGCCGGCATGGCTCCGCGCGAGCTTGCCGAAGCTGTGGCTGACCAATTGCGGCAATCCCAACTCCCGCTGGAAAAGGTCGAAGTTGCCGGTCCCGGCTTCATCAATATGTTCATGGCCCCCGAGTGGTTCACCAGTACAGTGAGAAAAATCTTGAGCCTGGAACGCGGCTATGGCCGCAGCCACCGAGGCGCAGGGGAACGGGTCCAGGTCGAGTTCGTCAGCGCTAATCCGGTCGGTCCGGTGCATATCGGCAATGCTCGCGGCGCGCCTTTCGGCGACGCTTTGGCCGCCATGCTGCAGGCAACCGGCTACGAGGTCGAGCGCGAATACTACGTCAACGACGGCCGCTATAACACCCAGGCACTCAATTTCGGCAGATCAATTCAGGCGCGTTACCTGCAGGCGCTGGGCCGTGAAGTGGAGTTCCCGGAGGACGGCTATCACGGCGATTACGTCACCGAGATGGGCCGGCGGCTGGCAGACGAACACGGCACCAAGTACGCTGACCTGCCGCGGGATGACGAGGCCGCCTACCACTTCTTCAGCTTGCTGGTGGATGAGGTCGTGGAGCAGGCCGAAGCCGACCTGCGCGATTTCGGCATCGAGTTCGACCGCTGGTTCACCGAGAAGGAGCTGTACGACAACGGTGACATCGAGCGCGAGATCGCCGGCTTGACCGCAAAAGGCATGGCCTACGAGAAAGATGGCGCGGTCTGGCTGCGCACCGAAGACTTCGGCGATGAGAGCGACCGCGTGCTGGTGCGCAGCGACGGGCGGCCCACCTACATCGCCGCCGATGCCGCCTATGCCGCCAACAAATTCGCCCGCGGCTTCGACCGGCTCATCTATGTCTTAGGCCCCGACCATGCGGGCTATGTGCCCCGGCTGCGAGCGGTCTTGGCTACCTGTGGCTTTGACCTCGAGCGTGTCGAGATCATCGTCTATCAGAACGTGCGCCTGATACGCGGCGGCGAGACGGTCAAGCTGGCCAAGCGCAAGGGGCAGATCTACTCGGTGCGCGACCTGATTGACGAGGTCGGCAGTGATGTCGCCCGCTTCTTCTTCCTGATGCGCAGCAACGATTCGCACCTGGACTTCGACCTGGATTTGGCGGTCAAGCAGTCGGACGAGAACCCGGTCTATTACGTCCAGTACGCTCACGCCCGCATCTGCAGCATCGCCAGAGAGGCGGACAAGCGGGGCTTTAGATTTGACAGCGAAAGGGACCTGTCGCTACTGACCGATCCGTGCGAGGCGGCTCTGATGCGCAAGCTGGCGGATTATCCGCACGAACTGGAGTGCGCCGCCGAGGCCCGGGCACCCCACCGCCTGACGACCTATCTGCGCGAGCTGACACAGCTTTTCCACCAGTTCTACACCAACTGCCAGGTGCTCAATGCCGAGGATATGGCGATGTCAACGGCGCGGATGGCGCTAACGGAGGCGACGCGTCAGGTGCTGGCGAATTGCCTGGGCCTCCTGGGCATCAGCGCGCCGGAGAGTATGTAATCAATACTGCAAGCCCGGTCCATGCCGGCCAAGGACCGGGGCATATCACCGCTGCGACCTGCCCACCGCTTCGTACACCCCATAGAGCTGATTGATGAGTCTGCTGATGTCGAAAAGCTCCACGGCGCGCCGGCGACCGGCTTTCCCCATCGCCTGCGCTCGGTCCGGATCCCGTAGCAACTCCACAATGGCCTCGGCTAGCTCGTCTGCATTGCCGTGTTCGACCAGCAAGCCGGTTGCGCCCTCCTCGACTATCTCAAGCGGGCCTGCGGTGCGGGTGGCGATGACCGGCTTTTCCGCCGCCATTGCCTCGATGAGGACCATACCGAAGGGCTCGTCCCTGGAGGGCAGCACCACCACATCGGTCAGCGCCAGCAATTCCGGGATGTCCTCGCGGAACCCCAGCCATCTGATCGCCTCGGCACAGCCCAACTCCTGGGCTTGCTGCTGGAGGGCTTGCTTATAGTCGCTATCCCAGAAGCCGGTGTCACCGATGACCAGCAACCGCGCTTGTGGTTGCTGCTGCAGCACCTCCCTGAAGGCCCGTAGCAGTATCTGATGGCCCTTCCACGGCGTCAGCCGGGCGATTACAGATAATACTCTGGCCCCGGCCTGGAGCCTCAGTTCTTCGCGCAGTTTTTCATTCGGCGGCCGGGGTTGATACTTGGCAATCGGTCGCGCGCCCAGCACCACGGTGGTGTCGCAGTGGGCGTCGGCGAGGCTTGCGGCGACGGCTGCCGACATCGCCACGATATGCGGTCTGGTCATCTTCGCCACCCTAATCAGCAGCGAGCGCACCGGTCCCGGCTCGAGAATATCGCGCACATCCCATACCAGAGCCTTCCCGGCCCATTTTGCAGCCAGGCCGCCGAGTACGTGACATTTCAGAGTATTGGTATGAACGATGTCAACATCTTCCTCCAGGAAGGCCCGGCGCAACTGCCGCAGCGGTCTGAGGCTTTGCCAGATGCCGGTCAGGCGCGCGCCCAGCCCGGCCAGCTCATCACGTGAGTGCTCCAGGACCGCTGCCGAGGCCGGGAATACGGCGCGACAGGTGACGCCGGAGAGGTCCACATCCCGTAGCCATTCGGCGCGTTCGGCGTGCAGTAGCACCGGCGCGACGACATCGCGGTCCAAATAGCGCAGAATATCCAGCAGCGCTTCCTGCGCACCTCCGCCGATATCCCCGGCATGGTCCAGATAGGCCACTCTGATGCGTTTTTCGTTCATTTCAGCCAACTGCTCACCTTGTGACTTGCAGTGACGCAAGTGTTGACGCTGTGGTTTGGCCTAACCCTCTCCCCCCTTCCCTGGCAGGGCAGGGGGAATCAAAAGAGGGTTAGGTGAGTGATTACCGTCCTACCTTGCCTGGTCAGCTTACCGCTCTGAAAGCTTCTGCCGGCCCGATTAGTGCCGCTGTGATGCTGACTGCAGAGACGTCTATTTCCGCCTAAGCTACCGGTTTCCTGCGTGTTCCTGAGACTGAAACACGAAGTTTACCGGGGCGGCTAAACTTCACTCCCCCGCCGCCGATAACAAATACACTGGGTGGGTGGAAGTAGAGCGGAATTGCGGCCGGGGACCGGCGCCCTCGAGGCTCCGCCAGGCCCTCTCGAAGCACATCGCGGTCAAGCTCTTCGCTTCCGCCCGGTAATTGCCAACATCCCTTCGCGGAATTGGCTGAACCATCGGCTGGAGGTAAAGAGCGTGCCGTACACGGTGCTTGTCATCGAAAATGAGCCTGCGTCCCTAGCCCTACTGAAAACCATCGTGACCGAGTGCAACTACTTGCCACGCTGTGTCAGCACGGGCACCGCTGCTCTCAAGCTGGTCGTTGAGGAGAACCCCGCACTCATCCTGCTTGAGCTGATGCTGCCGGACATGGACGGCTTCGATGTCTGCCGGCGGCTGCGCAAGCAAAGCAGCATCCCTCTGATTATCGTCAGTTCCCGAACCTCCGAGCTCGACCGCATCTGCGGCTTCGAATTGGGCGCCGATGACTATGTAACCAAGCCGTTTCATCCGGCTGAGTTAGCTTGCCGTATCCAGGCTCTGATGCGCACCGCCTATGCCAGACGCAGCGGCCCTCGCCACAGCCCGTCTTTGCACTTTGAGCGCGTCGTCATCGAGCCGGACAGCAGAGAGGTGACCGTTGAGGGCAAGCCGGTCCATCTCACCCCCAAGGAGTTCGAACTGCTGCTGGCGCTGGCTGAAAACCATGGCAACGTGGTCTCGTCCGACTGGCTGCTGCTGAATATCTGGGGCTACGATCAGAGCATCAGGACGCGCACCCTGGATGTTCACATCAACCGCCTGCGCTCCAAGATCGAGCCCGACAGCGCCCACCCCCAACTGATTCGCACCATCTCCGGCGTCGGCTACAGCTTTGCCGGGGCTGCCGCCTGAGCTACCAGGCCGCGTCGCCACCGGTTCAGCGTCCGGACGGGGTGCGAGCAGAGACCGTCGGTGGGGCGCAAAAGGCCAACTGCAGTTGTTCGTAGGCCACGATCGCGCAGGCGAGACGCCTAGCCCACCGAGGGAGACCGGGCCGCCGGTCAGCAGGCGCGAAGTCCAGCCTCACCCACGCCTGACCCACTCCAAAGGAGTGTGTACCTCTGGATACCCCCACAGCGCCGTCCTGGACGACAGGCATCCCTCCCTGTCGGGGTTCCGGGCAGCCAGAGATAGCTTCGGACAGGCAAGGATGCCTGTCCTCCAGGTTTTTCAGGAGTCTTCTGCGCTAGCGATGATGCGTGCACGCAGCCACCCCGACGGCTCTCCTTGACCTGCCACCCATCAGAGAGTAGAATCCGCAGGTACTAACACGACTAGGGAGTTGACCAGATGGCTGCGAAGGCCAAGATGCTGATACTGCTGGGCGATGGCATGGGTGGTCGCCCGGTGCCGGAGCTTGACGGCCGCACTACCATTGAGGCCACTGACACACCCGCATTCGATAAGATTGCCTCGGAGGGCGCTTGCGGCCTGCTAAACCCCATATCACCGGGCGTAGCAGCCGGCAGCGACACCGCGCACATGGCGATCCTCGGCTATGACCCGTACCAGTACTACCGCGGCCGCGGCCCCTTCGAAGCCAAGGGCGTCGGGCTTGAGGTAAATCCCGGGGATGTCGCCTTCCGCTGCAATTTCGCCACGATTGACAACGGCCGTGCCCTGGAGAACCGCACGGTCATTGACCGCCGCGCCGGCAGGATCAACAAGGACACCGACCAACTGCGCCAGGCCCTCAACCAGCAGATACCCGAAATTGACGGTGTCGAGATTCTCTTCAAGGAATCGGTCGAGCACCGCTGCGCTCTGGTGCTGCGCGGCGAGGGCCTGAACGAGCATGTCGGCGACGTTGACCCTCACCTGGAAGAGCCGGCGGATTACCTGGAGTGTAAGTCGCTAGCCGGCTACGAGGACAACGCCGCAGCCCACCGCACGGCGGATATCGTCAATCAATTCGTGGAAAGGTCGCGGCAGGCGCTCAACGACCACCCGGTAAACCAGGCCCGTGAGGCCGACGGTCTAAAGCCGGCCAATATCATTCTGCCGCGGGGTGTCGGCACCGCCGTCGAGCTGGAGGCCTTTGCCAAGCGCTACCAGCTGAGCGGGGCGCTGATGGTCGAGGTTGATCTAGTGCGCGGGCTGGGCCTCTACCTCGACATGGATGTTATCGCCTGCGAGGGCGCTAGCGGCGGACGCGACACCGACGAGTTGGCAATCGCCGCCGCCGTCGTCTCAACCTTTGAGGACCACGACTTCGTCCTCGCCAACATCAAGGCTCCCGACCTTGGCGGCCACGATGGCGATGTCGAGCAGAAGATGGCGGCCATTGAGAAGGTGGACCGGGCGCTGGGCTATATTCTCGACAACCTCGACTTCGGCCACACCGTGGTGATGCTGGCCGCCGATCACTGCACCCCCATCAGCGTGCGCGACCATTCCGGCGACCCCGTACCCGCCGCTTTCTTCGGCTATGGCGTCACTCCCGACGAGGTCCCAAGCTACGGTGAGAGGGCGTGCGCGCAAGGCGATCTGGGGAATTTCCGTGGCTCCGACGTGATGAATCTCTTGCGCAATTACGCCGGTGCCGGGGGGAAGTTCGGCGCATGAGGGCAAGTCGCGTCGTCATCCTGGCGCTGTTGTTGGTAGCGGCGCAGGCCTTCGGCGACGATTTCCCGCGTGGCCCCAGCCAGGATATCCTCTTCGAGCAAGACCAGCCGCGTCACGAAGCGATTCGCCTGCGCCTGGTCAATGCCGCCGGCGGAGAGATCACCGCCAGCAACGACGGCGGCAGGACCTGGCGCACCCTCGGGCATGTCGTGAGACCGGCGCTCAAGGTCAATCCCGGCGGCTATACGGCCAGCCGATGGGCCCAGGACAGCGCCGTCGCCGCCACCGCCGTCAACGGCATCCACATCAAGATAGCCAATAACCCCGACAACGACAAAGGTATCATCTTCAGCATCATCCCCGGTGCCGAGGCAGTCGGCGCAGCGACCGAGCTGCCCGGGGCCTCGCTGGTCACCGATATTGCGGGCGGCACCGGTATCTTCGGCGGCTACGGTCCCTACGTCAATGCGCCCGTCTATCTCGAAGCCGGCAACGAGCTGGTCGCCCTGGCTGCCGACTACGTGCCGGCGCAGAGCGATGTCCTGCAGATTATCCGCCGGGAGCCTGAGAGCCGGCCGCTTTACTGCACCTTCGAGAACAAGTTCGGTGGCAAAATATCCATTGAGTACGAAAAGCAAGCACGCAGGCTGATCGGGCAGGTGCTGCGGCCGGTGGTAGGGATTGGCCGCTTCGAGGGCACCATGTACGCCGCCCCGGGCCGTTTGCGCGCTAATCACTGTGGCGTCATTGACATATCTACATCTCCCATCGGCCAGATCGGCGGATTTCAGATCGTGCCTCGCGAGCACGCCGGCAGCCCCGAGGTCCGTTACATTCGCGAGAACACCCAATGGATGGTAGTCGGGCCTGCCGACGTGCGCGACCCGTCCTGGGAGGGTGTGGCGCCCCTGTTCTCCGGATACCTACTGCCCAGCTACCGGCCTGACGACATCACCGGACCCCATTCCGACTGGATGAACCGAACGCTCTCGCGCCTGATGGTGCAAGTACGCTATAATGATGGCGAGTGGGAGAACATGCCCAGGATCTGCCTGGATCCCGAGGTCGAGACCGACAACGGGGCACAGAGCGAGCGCGGGCGCCGCGGCCTATGGCGCATCCCGGCCAATCTCAAGCCATACAGCCCTCTGCCCGGCAGCGCCTATGTAGCTCTACGCGGCCTCACGCACCTGCGCATAGTTTTCCCGCGCAACATCTACTGGCCCCAAGAGCCGGACAGCTCTCTAGCGCCGGGCGAGTAGCCGATAACTGCCAGGCCGACACCATAGGTCCGTGGTTCGAGCCTCATCAACATCATCGCGCAAGTCGGGCTTCCCTAGTCGCCAGGCAGGTTTGTCCGGACCGATCCAGGTCCGGGAGTTTGGCCGCCTAGGCTTTGCCGGACTATCGTTCTAGCCCGACCCGCCTTCTGAGGCCGCCAGTGCGCTATACTTCGGCCCTGCAAATACTGCGGTACATGCGCGCCAACTACGGCCGCCAGCTCAGCATCAGCGCGGTCTGCCGAGGCGTCGCGCTATCCTACCAGCCAATTCATTACCACATCCGGGAGCTTGAGAAGCTGACAGTGCTGGGCACCTCCAGACTGGGCCGCGAAAGTCTGTGCATGTTCGTCAACTCGTCCGCCACGGCCTTGTGGCTCGGCATGTTGTGCCGCGAGCAGCAGCAACAGGCAACCGGCTTGGCTGCGGAATTGACCGTCGGCCTCCGGCCCCACCTGTCGCGGCGCTGGCAGGCATTTGACTGCATCGCCGTGCTGCCGGAGGAAAGCCGGGTCATCGCAGTTCTGAAGGACCTGGAGGACCACACGGTCACCAGCATTGTCGCCAGGTGCCAGGCCGTATCGGCGGCGCTGGAGGTTGACCTGATGAGCGCCGGCGAGTTCCTGGAGCATTTCGGGGCCGCTTCCGGCTTGGCCTGGGCACAGCGGGCGGTCATCATCGCCGGTCACCAGAGCTTCTGGCAGTACGCCTTGACCGCCGGCGAGGGCCTGGGACTGGTGCTGCCCGCGCCAACTGATTAGACAAGCCGCTATCACCTGCTCCAACTCAATTGCGGGGAGTTCACGATGCCTTCTGCAGCCAAGCGTCTCCTTGAGGTTACCGCCGCCGTCAGCCGACCCGTGCTGCTGGTCAGTTTGCCTCAGAACGACCCGGACCTAGGCAAGGCTGCGGTTGACGCCGGTGCCGAGGGCTTGAAGGTGCACATGAACCTCCATCACGCCGCGGCCGGAGTGGCTTTCGGCTCCTGGGCGCAGGAGGCCGCCGCTATCGAGCAGATTATCGCCCTCGGTGTCCCGGTGGGCATCGTCCCGGGGACTGCCGACAACATTTGCTCCCCCGCCGACATGCAGGCGATGGCTGAGGCCGGAATGGATTTCGTGGACGCCTATCTATCCGACATGCCGGCCTGGATGCTGGATACGCAGACCGGCGTCCACATAATGGCGGCCGTCGGCTACCAGGACCTACCGCCCCACGGCACGCCTGCAGGCCTGGCGTTGGTGCCGCAGGTGCGGATGATCGAGGCCTCGGTGCTGCCCCATGAGGCCTACGGCAAGCCGCTGTGCCTGGCCGATGTGAAAACCTATGCTTACCTGGCTGAGGTACTCAGCCCCTTACCTATCATTGTTCCCAGCCAGCGCGCGATCTTGGCCGAGGAAGCTGCTAGCTTGCATAAAGTCGGCATTCGTGGCATTCTTATTGGTGCAATCGTGACGGGCAAGGAGCCTGCCGGCCTGGCTCGGGCCACCGGCCAGTTCCGGGAGGCGCTGGAGGCTTTAGTCTAGAGCCTGTCACCGGCCACAGGTCAACCAGGGAGGACCACCGTGAGCATAAGACATCGCGTGCATCGCATCATATACGTGCCGCTGGATAACCGGCCCTGCAATGTCGAGCATGTCCAGATGCTGGCGCGCATGGTGGACTACGAACTGCTGGTACCACCCGGGGAGCTGCTGGGCCATTACACCACCCCGGGCAGCGTCGAAGACATCATCGAGTGGCTGCTGCGCGAGGCGGCCGGCGGCAGCATTGACTGCGCGGTGCTCTCTCTCGATATGTTGGCCTATGGTGGCCTGGTAGCCTCGCGTTCGCCTCATGTACGCACCCAGTTGGCCCTCGAGCGCCTCAATACCTTGGCGGACCTCCGCCAGATGTTGCCGGAAGCTGCCATTTATGCCCACAACGCCATCATGCGCCTTTCCATCACCGCCAATTCCGACGAAGCGGCGGCGAATTGGCAACTGCTCCGCGACTACTCGGAGACCCAGGGACGTCTCGAGGCGCTGGGCGAGGAAAGCGACCGCCAGCGCCTCACCGAACTCGAAAAGCAGATCCCCATCTCGCTGCTGGGCAAGTACAACGCCTGTCGCGAGCGCAACCATCAGGTCAATCTCCGCGCCGTTGAGGAGACCGCCAAGAGCAATCTCGATTTCTTGGTGTTGGCCCAGGAGGACGCCGCTCAGTATGGCCCGCACGTGCAGGAGCAGGCCGCCTTGCGCAAACTTGTCCAGCGCCACGGCCTCAGCCAGCGGGTATCAATGCACCCCGGCGCTGACGAACTCGGCCAGACGCTACTGGCGCGCTTCATCCACCAGCACATGGAGAAAGTCCCGACCGCCTATGTGATGTACGCCAATCCCCAGGACGCTGAGAACATCGCTACCTTTGAGGACCGCCCCTTCAGCGAGACGCTTCATGGCCAGATGCAAACGGTCGGCGTCGAGCTCTCCAGCAGCCCTGCCACCGCCGATTTCGTCCTGGCTATCAACCCGCCCGCACCGCGACAACGCAGCGATTACCAGGACGCCGAGGCCGCTCAGGCCCGCGAGCAGCAGGCCCAAGACTTCCTCGAAGCCGTCGCCGACAATCTGGGTGACCGGAGCCTGGCGGTCTGTGATGTCGCATTTCCCAATGGTGCTGAAGAGTGCTTTGTCGAGGCGCTGCTGGCCCGCAAGCTGCCTCTGCAGGGGCTGCTCAGCTTTGCGGCGTGGAATACGGCGGCCAATTCGGTCGGCTCAGCCCTGGCCCACAGCACCCTCCGCCTCACCGCCTTGCAGGATAAAGGCGCTTTCGACCTGGCCAATCTGCTAGTTGATCTGTCGCCGATGCGCTATCTGCAACTGCTCGATACGCTGATCGACTCGGAGAAGGCTCACATCAATCTGCTCTTCTGCCATCTCGCGGACGATTGGCTTTATCAGACCCGCATCCGGCCACAGGTCACCGAGCACGTGATTAAGATGCTGCGGGCCTCGATATTCGACCTGGCAGACAGCAAGCCGCGAGTCCAGAACATGGTCAGCGACCTGCTGGTGCGAGCCGTGGCCGACCTCTGGGCCACCCATTTCCTAGGCAAGGAATCGGTGCGGATCGGCCCGCGCGAGAACGCCACCAGTCTGGCCCTGGCAGAACTCGAAGAGACCCGCGTCACCCTGCCCTGGGGCCGCTTGTTTGAGGTTGACCTCAACCTCAAGTTCGGCATCGAGCTGGTCGCCAAGGAATGAGCAGCGGCGGCGCCGTCAGCAGACCGCCGTTGGTGCCTGTCGCTTGGCCCATGCCCAGCCGCGTTCCCGTAATTATGGCGTTGGGCCTGGGCCTCCTGATCGTTATCGGTGTGTGCTTCTGCATGGAAAACTCCTCGGTTCCAGCCGCCGGCGCGCGCCCAGCGGTCGCCGTAGTCAAAGGTGACCACCTCGGTCGTGACGGCGAAGCCATGGCCTCCCTGGCCGAAAAGCACCTCCAAGGCGTCACCAAAGCCCTAGAAGCCGTGCGCATACCCTATCTGCTAACCTCCGACTCGGAAATAGAGCGTAGCGGGGTACCGGATGTCGAGCTCTTGATCCTGCCCTACAACCGCGCTGTCGGCGAAATCGAGCTCGGCCATCTGCTCGACTTTATCCATCGCGGCGGCAAGATCATCGCCTGTCTGCTGGGCCGCAACGATCTGGTCTATGCCCTGGGCGTTGACCCGGCCGGCCCGCGCCCTGCCGAGCAGCTTGGCATTGCCGGCGCCGACATCGTGGTCTCCGACACCTCGGCGGTAGGAATGCCGCAACGGGTTCGCCAGCCGGCCAAGTATGTGATGGCCTGTGAGCCGCTGCCCTCCGGCCGGATTATCGCCTACTGGGAGCAGGACCGTGTCCCGGCCGCGCCGGCTGTCATCATCAGCGACAATGGCGCCTTGATAACCTGCGGGCTCACTACCGACCATTACCCCGAGACGGCCCAACTGCTACGGGCACTCATCGGCATCTTCACGCCGCGTGTCTGGGAGCAGTCAATCCCCTCCTCGCCCCTTCATCTCGGGCCATACGGGCCTTATAGCAGCCTGGCCGACCTCTCTGAGGCCGCGCAGCGCAAAGCCGCCGCCGGCCAAGATATCCGGCCGGCTCTGGCCGACCTCGGTGAGGCTATGGCGCTGCTGAGCCAAGCTGGTGAGCTTAAGGCCCGCAGCCGGTTTGAGGAGGCCCTGGCCGCCGCTCAGCACGCCGACGAACTCGCCAGCCGCGCTCTGTGGGAGAGCTTCGCTACTGTCGAGGGTGAAATGCGCGGCATCTGGATGCACTACCACGCCGAACCCTCCTGGGATCACGCCGCCGCCACCCTCAAGCAGGCCAACTTCAACGCCGTTTTCCCCTACGTCTGCAGCGGCGGCGTCGCCTTCTATAACAGCCGCCTGCTGCCCCACCATGGCTCGGTCAGCCAGCACGGCGATTGGCTGGCGGAGGCGGCCGCCGCATGTAATAAGTATGGCCTTGCTTGCCATCCCCGCATCCTCAATCTCGCAACCCTCTGGGCCTCGGGAGAGACCACCAGCCGCCTCAAGGCCCAGCACCGCCTGGTGATCACAAATGAGGGCAAGACCGGCACCTGGCTCTGCCCAACGCACCCGGACAACCGCCGGCTGCAACTCGATTTGGCGCGCGAGCTAGTCACAGGCTATGACATCACCGGCCTGCAGTTCGACTACCTCCGCTATCCTTGGAAAGACGTCTGCTTCTGCGACCGCTGCCGGGCCGCCTTCGAGGACTATCTGGGGGTCAAGGTCGCCACCTGGCCGGCTGACGCTTTCACCGGCCGCTATCGGCAGCAGTACCTGCAATTCCGCCGTCACCAGATCAATACACTGGTGGCCGAAATCAGCCGGACTGTGCGCCAGGCCAAGCCCCATGCCCAGGTCTCGGCGGCAGTCTTCATCAATTGGGAGTCACACCGCGACAGCTTCGGACAGGACTGGAAGACGTGGGTGGACGAGGGCTGGCTGGATTTCGTATGCCCGATGGACTACACCGACGACGCGGAGACCTTCCGTAGCTACGTGCGTCGCCAGAACGGATGGGTTGCCGGGCAGGTGCCGATCTATGCCGGCATCGGCGTCAATGCCAACAACTGCACCTTTGCCGACCCTTATCAACTCATGCAGCAGATCGAGATCGCCCGCGAGGAGGGCGCTTCCGGCTGGGTGGTGTTCAACTACTCCCCGCGGTTCGTCAAGCACTTCCTACCACTGCTCGCCAAGGGCATCACCCGCACGCCTACAGCCTATACGCTCCCCTCGGCGGCGGGGGACTGACCTCTACGCCCTGGAGAACGCTTTATGGAGCCTTACGAACGCATAATGAGAATCGCGCAGCGCCAGCCGGTGGACCGCCCCGGCATTGACTACTATACCACTCCCGAGTTCGACCGCATGCTCAAAAAGCACCTGGGCACCGATGATGATCAAGTACTGCTGGAGCGCATCGGCTGCGACATCCGGCGGGTGGCGGGCAAGTACGTGGGGCCGCCGGAACTGAGCGGTGCCGCCGGCGTCAACGCCGACGGCCGGGACTTTCTGGGAATTGTCTGGAAGCCGATGCAGAATCGGTTCGCCACCTACAACGAAATAGCCCACCACCCGCTCGGCCATGTCACCACGGTCAAGGAAGTGGAGGAGTATGCGTGGCCCGACCCCGACTGGTTCGACTTCTCGCACCTGAAGGACGAGATCGCCCAGATCAACCGCGAGCGCCGCTACTGCATCCTGTTTTTTGTCGGCGGCGCCTTTGAAACCCCTTGGTATATGCGCGGCCTGGACCGCTTCCTGATAGACCTGGTGGAGACGCCCGACATCGCCGAAGCCATCTCCTATCACGCGGCCAAGTTCTACCAGGCCCGGGCCCTGCGCGCGCTGGAGGCCGCCGACGGGGCCATTGACATGCTCTACAGCGGCGGGGATCTCGGCACCCAGCGGGCGATGATGCTGGCTCCCGACCTGTGGCGCAAGTACATCAAGCACAACCAGGCACTGCTGATCACCGCTTTCAAGGACCTGGGCCTGTTCACCATGTACCATTCCTGCGGCAGCATCGTGCCGGTCATCGAGGACCTGATCGAGATGGGGCTGGACATCCTCGACCCGATCCAGCCGAAGGCGGAGGGGATGTCGGCTGAGGAGCTGAAGAGGCAGTTCGGCGGGCGGCTGTCATTCCACGGCGGCATCGACGAGCAGGAGCTGCTGCCATACGCCACGCCGGCCCAGGTGGCTGAGGAAGTCGAGCGCGTCATCTCGGTATTTGGGGCTGATGGCGGCTACGTTGTCTGCCCGGCTCACGCCTTCCAGCCTGACACGCCGCCGGAGAACGCAATGGCGATGTACGACGCGGCCCTGGCCTGGCGGTTCTGAACCGCTCTCCCCCTACAGCCACCATGGTTTGAGTGTCCCCGAAGCCACTGCCTACAAACGGGAAACTGCCTCAGACAGCTAAGCGTCTGAGGCAGTCTATGCCTGCGGATCCGCACGAGTAATGGTGACCTATGGGGTGTTCAGGGGCAGCCGGAGGGCCGTCTGAACCGGCACCTGGCCGCTGCAGCCCTGCGCCGCTCCCGCCGCCAGTTTGTGGGCGATGAAGTACTCGCCTGACTGCGCCAGTTTGACCTTGGCGTAGCGGAAGCGGTTGAACAGAGCCCGTACCTGCAAGTTGTGAGACAACAGCTCCGCAGGAACTTCCTCTTGCTTATTCAGTTGTGAGACTACCGACGCCACATCGCAGTACACCGTCATCGCACGCGATCCCGACTCACGGGCCGTCAGCAGGGCCTCGGAAATTGCTTCGTACGCTGCTGCTTCCAATGGACTGCCTTGTTTGCTGTAGCTGGTAGAGTAAACAGTGTCCCGTTGGTGGTCGCGCAAAATGACGGCGATGCCGGTTTGGCCGCTGTCGGCGGCTGCCACGGCGCTGACCAGGGCGTGGGTGGGTATGCCAGCACGCTGATCGGTCATTTCGCACCTCCCAGGTACATTACTTACCAGCCTGAAAAGGAACGCTGCTGCTGATTTACGGCTACTCTTATTATACCACAAATCACGCTCAAATCAAACTTTTTTGTATAGAGTTGTATAAAGTCGTGTGTCCAAAGCTCAACAATGTCACCGCTGCCTCAGGACTATCCGTTCAGGAATATGACGTCGCCGGAAAGTATTTTGCGGCGGGCCCGAACTTGGCACATGACTTGCAGTATCTGTGGGTGTAGTCTTTGCGCTAGCCTCAATGGCTCGCAGGACTTCGCTTCTCCCACCCAGGTGCGGGCCCGGGGTCATCAACAACCTCGGGCCCCTAACTTTTCCCCCTTTATCTGTCAGTTCTGGGCGTCTATCAGGGCGATGAAGTCGTCGAACAGGTAGTCCGAGTCATGCGGACCGGGGCCGGCCTCCGGGTGGTACTGCACCGCTAGCATCGGCAACTGCTTGTGTCTCATGCCCTCCAGAGTGCCGTCATTGAGGTTGATGTGAGTGATCTCGATATCGCTCTCGGGGAGGCTGTCGAGGTCAACACAGAAGCCGTGGTTCTGCGTGGTTATTTCCACCTGCCCAGTGTTGAGGTTCTTGACCGGGTGATTGCAGCCGCGGTGACCGAACTTGAGCTTGAAGGTGGTCCCACCCAGCGCCCAGCCCAGGATCTGCTGGCCGAGGCAAATGCCGAATACCGGCACCTTGCCCAGCACTCCCTGTGCCGTGCGTATCACATAGTCAAGCGCTTCGGGATCGCCCGGCCCGTTGGAGAACACCACACCGTCAGGATGCCAGCTCAGCACCTGCTCGGCTGTCGACTCGGCCGGCACGGTGATGACCTCGCAACCTCGGCGGTACAGGTGGCGCAGGATATTCTGCTTCACTCCGCAGTCTATGACCACAATCAGGTAGTTACGGCGCGGCTCGTAGGGCTGGCCATTGAATGAGACCGCCTGCGGCCGGCCGCTGACCGGGGCCGGCACCTCAAGTCGCAACTGCCGGTCCGGCACCGGTGTGGCCTGGTCATAGCCCTCGCCGATCCAACGTCTAGGCGCCTCGGGGGTAACGTCCTTGACATAGTCGGCGCCTACCATCTGCGGCGCTTCCCTGGCAACCTCGACGGCCTCCTGGTGGTCGGTCACTTCGCTGGTGATGACGCCGATCTTGGCCCCGTAGGTGCGCAGGTGCTTGGTCAACATGCGGGTGTCAAGGCCCTCGATGCCGGCGATGTTATTGTCACTCAGATATTCCGCGAGGCTCATGGCGGCGCGCCAGTTACTGGGCTGCAGCGAATTCTCCCGCACCACGAAGCCCTCCACCCACGGCCGCCATGACTCGTTGTCCTCGCGATTGATGCCGTAGTTGCCGATCTGGGTGTAGGTCATGGTCACGATCTGGCCGCGGTATGACGGGTCCGTCAGCACCTCCTGATAGCCGGTCATACCGGTATTGAAAACCACTTCACCGGTGGTTGTTCCCTCGGCACCGAAGCTGTAGCCCTCAAATACCGTACCGTCTTCCAAAGCCAGTATCGCCTTTTTCATCTACGCTCCGCGTTTATGAGGCGTTCGTGCCATCGCTACCAGTGTTCTCCGCCGGGTGCAGCCAGTCCTTCGTCAGCAAACCCTTTGACCTACGAAAACGCCGTATACTAGATGCAGTGTCGTTGCATGCCCAGCTCTAAACCAATAGCTCGCCTTCTCGGTACACGAATCTGCCGTCAACCACTGTGGCCCACACCTGACTGCGCAGGGTCTCCCCGGCGAACGGGGTAGCTCGGCCCTTAGAGGCGAACCGCTCCGGGCACACAGTCCATTCTGCCTGCGGATCAATGATAGCGAGGTCAGCCGGGCCGCCGCTAGTCAACCGGCCTGCCTGCAATCCCAGCAATTGCGCCGGCGCGGCGGTGAACTTCTCAAGCAGCCACAGCCACTCAGCCGGCGTACTAGGCTGCAAGACCGTTGCCGTCGCCGCCAGCGAGGTTTCCAGACCCACCAGACCGAACGGGGCTGCCTCCAGACCCGAGGCCTTCTCATCCGGCGCATGAGGGGCGTGGTCGGTCGCGATTATTGCGATAGTGTTGTTCCGTACTGCCGCGGTGATGGCGGCATTATCATCGGGGGTACGCAGCGGCGGATTGACCTTGGCATCAGCCCCGAACTTGAGCAGCGCCTCTTCGGCCACGCAAAGATAATGCGGCGCTGTCTCCATACTCAGCCGCCCGGCCCAAAGCGGCAGCGCCTCGGCCACCAACGCGACTTCATCCTCGGTCGCGATGTGAGCCAGGTGCAGATAGGCCCCACAATCGTGCAGCTCCACCCATTCAGCCACCGCCTCAGCGGTCGCACGCCTGGACATCCCCGGCAGCCCCAGCTTGGCGCTGAGTTCACCTTCATTGATGATACCGTTGCCGCTGATTGACTTATCCTCCGGGTGCGCGATGAATACGCAGCCGACCTCAGCGGCCTGCAGCAAGGCTTGTCGCTTCAGTTCGCGGGCCTGCAGCGGGAAGGCGTCGTCGGTGATCGCCACACAGCCCGCCTCCAGCAGCCCGGCGAAATCGCTGAGTTGCTCCTGTCCGTGGGCTTTTGTCGCTGCGCCGAGGGGATAGACCTTGCAGGCCGCCGTCTGCTTGATCCTGGCTGTCAGCTCCCGCACGCGGTCCGGTGTGTCCAGCGGCGGCGTGGTATTGGCCATGCAGCAGACCGAGGTAAAGCCGCCGGCAACCGCCGCGCGGGTGCCGCTGGCGATGGTCTCTTTGTGCGTCTGTCCCGGCTCCCGCAGATGGACGTGGATATCAACCAGCCCGGGCGCGACCAGCTTGCCGCTAACCTCAATGCTCTCCCCCACCGTGGCACGCTTTTCCCCCGCAGCGATCTCTTGCACCACGCCCCGGGCCACGATCACATCCGCCTGGCCGACAAAGCCGCCGGCCGGGTCAATCACGGTGCCACCGCTCAGCGTAAAACTCTCAGCCGCCATCCCATGCCCTCACATACAAAAAGGACCCTCGCCGAGTGGTCGGAGGGTCCTGGTGATGTTCGTCTGTCGGCAGCGTCATTCATCTACCTTCACGTCCACTCGCGCGGTTTGCGGCAAGCGCCGGCCCGTGCGGTCGGTAACAGTCAGCGTCACCACATAGAAGCCCGGCTCCGGGAATGTCCAGGTCACTTTCTGGCCCAGGTTGTCCTCAGCGATGCCGTCCCAGTCGTCGAAGTCCCAGGAGTACTGCACGCGGGCCGAGCCGGGTTGCTCCTTGGCCTCGAATGCCGCCGGCTTGTTGACCTTGACTATCCGCTGCTGGCCGGCGTCGGCGACCAGGGGATCGTCCTCAGCTACCAGCTTGACGGTGGCGACCCAGAACTTCTCCTGGGCATTACCGAACAGGGCGATGTCCTGGAGCATGGCTTCGGGGTCCTTGCCCTCCCCAGCGAACTGCGCCAGGGGCACCACCAGGGTGGACCAATTCTCCAAAGCGTCTTCGGCGGAGAGTATGTCAATGGCTCCGGAATCGACCTGTCCCTTGTCAGTCACCATCAGGGCCCTGACTTTGGTCACCATGGGTGGCGGAGCCTCGGCGGCGGCCTTGCCGGGCTGCTCACCTGGCATCATTCCCGGCATGTCACCGGGCATTGGCGGCTCCATTCCCGGCTCGGGCGGCATGCCTGGCTCCGGCGGCATGCCCGGCTGTCCGGGCATCGGTGGCGCGCCCGGCGGCCCGCCTGGCTCCGCCTCGGGAGGCATCGGCCCTGGCATGCCTTCAGGTCCCATCATCCCGGGACCAAACTCATGACCGCCTCGCCTCTCCGGCTGCTTGATTTCCTCCTGATGGACCTTGACTATCAGCACCAAGAAGCTCTTTTCCGGGTCACTGAGGTATGGCGACATCGCCGCCGGCGCTTTCAGTTGCAGCCGAGCGCCCTCGTAGAAGCCCTTAGTCCCTATCGCCAGGACTTCGCGCTCCAGGTAGCTCTCATCCTCAGTAAGCTCCGCCGTACCGGAGCCCCACGAGGCCGCCTCGACCTTGTCGAGGTCGCCGCTGAACAGCACCAGCTCGCGGTCCGCCTGGCAAGCTACCACCAGGACGAGACTTGCCACCACCACGATTAAGCCAATCAACTGCGCGGAGCGTGTCATACTGTCACCCTCTTTGCCGGTCATAGGGCAAGCTAACTAGTGGATTATCCGGTTGTTTTGACTCTCCTAGTGACCGAATTGTTCTTCTGAGGCACCTTATCCTTCCACCACAAGGTCCGCGCCTTTTATTATACCACAATCCCCGCCCCTGTCACACCGCTATCTAGCTAGTGTGGGCCTCAGCCTCATCTCTTGCCTGCCATACGCTGGATGTAGCCGGCCAGCTCCTGGCCGCGCGTGAGGCACTCCAGCATCACCGTCAGGTGGCCCCGCCCGGCGATGGTAAGACGGAACCCGTCACCATAGCCATAAGCATGGATATGCACGACCTGCCGCCACGAATACCGCAGCGTCGGCAGTAGTATCCGGTAGATAGTCAGGCCCAGTTCGTCCGTCTCGTAGTGCCGCAACAGATTCTCGATTACGTAGAACCAGGCCAGGCCACAGATGACCAGCTCTATCGCCAGGTATGTCGAGCGCGTTCCGTCCAGCACGGTGGCATTCCCTAGATTATTGATTGCGCGCATCCCCACCCAGTAGATGCCGGCAGCCACACCCGTGAACAGCACCACAAATATGTAGGCCTTGTAGTTGGGCCGAAACAGCCTCGATTGCTCCGACGGTTGCTTGCTCGTCATCGGCAGATTATGGGGCTACCCAAGGAATCGACGGGCGACCTGACTGTGCAGCAGAAAGCCCTTTTCAGGCGTTAGCCGCAGCACGCTGTCATCGTAGCTAGCGATGCCCTCAGCTACCAGGGCCGCGATGGTGTCATGATGCCGGCTCTGCAGGTCCAGGGCGCAGGCTTGTGAGAGCTGCCGCAGGTCCGCGCCCTCGGTGGTCCGCAGCCCCAGCATGATCGTCTCGGCCGCCCGGTGCGGCTTGTCCAGCCTCTCGGCCGAGGCAATCACATCTTCCCCCGCCGCCACGGCCTTGCAGTACGTTTCCGGGTCGGCAACACTGACACTGCGGAGCCCCTTCAGGTAGCTGGCGGCTCCGGCACCAGCTCCCAGATACTGCTGGTTGCGCCAGTAGATCAGATTATGCCGGCAGCGACGGCCCGGCCGGGCGAAGTTCGATATCTCGTACTGCTCGTAGCCCGACGCCGCCAGCGTGCTCTGGGCCTGCTCGTAAAGGTCGGCATAGGTGTCATCATCGTGCGGCTGCAACTGCCCGGCTGCGACCATCTCGAAAAGTGGTGTGTCCTCCTCAATCATCAGCCCGTAGGCGGATATGTGATCCGGTTGCAGCGCAATGACGCCGGCCAGGGTTGCGGCCCAGGAGGTGGCGGTTTGGCCCGGAATCCCGTAGATGATGTCCAGCGAGAGATTGCCGAAAATGTCGCGGGCCGCGGCGGCGGCTGCTAACGCCGTCGCGCTGTCGTGGCTGCGGCCCAGCGTCTCCAACTCGGCATCTATCAGTGACTGCACACCGAGACTGAGGCGATTGATACCCGCTGCCTGCAGCGTCTCCAGTTTGCTTGCATCAACGGTATCGGGGTTGGCCTCGCAGGTTATCTCGGCATCAGCCTGAAGCCTGTCGCTGGTCGAAATGGTGTCAAGTACCCGGGCGAGGTCGCCTGCACTGTAGATCGTAGGCGTGCCGCCGCCGAAGAAAACGGTCGTGATGTGGGTTCCAGCCAGGCCCGCCGGCAGCCGCTGCAACTGGTGAATGAGCGCTGCCAGGTACCGCTCGCGCAGTTGTGTCGAGGCCACCTGCGAATTAAAATCGCAGTAGAGGCACTTGCTCTTGCAGAAGGGGAAATGGACGTAGAGCCCGATCTGCACGCCAGACCTCTCAATCAAGCTCCAGAATTGACATGAAGGCTTCCTGCGGGACCTCGACCATCCCGACCTGCTTCATACGCTTCTTGCCCTCTTTTTGCCGCTCCAGCAGCTTGCGCTTGCGGGTGACATCGCCGCCGTAGCACTTCTCCAGCACATCCTTGCGCAGCGGCGCATTGCGGGTGGCGGCGATGATCCGGCCACCGATGGCGGCCTGGATGCGCACCTCAAACATCTGTCGTGGAATGGTTTTCTTCAGCTTGCGACAGATGCTGCGACCGCGCTGCTCGGCGAAGCTACGATGAACGATAATCGCCAGCGCATCCACCGGGTCGCCGTTGATGAAGATGTCCACCTTCACCAACTCGTCTTCCTGGAAGCCGGCGAATTCATAGTCGAGAGTTGCATAGCCACGGGTCGCCGACTTGAGCCGGTCGAAATAGTCCACGATTATCTCCGCCAGCGGCAGCACGTAGTGCAGGACCACCCGGTCGCCATGCAAATACTCCATCTTCTCAAAGGCTCCGCGCCGGTCTTCGGACAGCTTCATGCACGCCCCCACATACTTGTGCGGTGTCATGATCTTGGCCTTGACCACCGGCTCTTCGATAGCTTCCAGCTTGTCCGGAGTCGGCAGCAGCGCCGGATTTTCGATCTCCCGGACCTCGCCATCGCTGGTCAGCACGCGATAGACGACACTGGGCGCGGTCGCCACCAAATCCAGGTCATACTCACGTTCCAGCCGCTCCTGCACGATCTCCATATGCAGCAGGCCCAGGAACCCGCAGCGGAAGCCGAAGCCCAGCGCCGCCGAGGTCTCCGGCTCATAGCGGAAAGCGGCATCGTTCAGACTGTACTTGCTCAGCGCGTCCTTGACCACCGCATAGTCGGCATTGTCGCTGGGATACAGGCCGCAGAACACCATCGCCTGCGGCTCGCGATAGCCCGGCAGCGGCTGGGGAGCCGGCTGAGCGGCCAGGGTGATGGTATCTCCCACGCGGCAGTCCTTAGTCTGCTTCATGCCGGCAATGACATAGCCGACCTCGCCGACTGAGAGCGCGGCCCTGGGCTGCATATTCGGAGCGAAGACGCCGACCTCATCCACCTCGAATTGACTGCCGTCCGACATCATCATGATGCGGTCGCTCGGCTCGATGGTGCCATTGAATATCCGCACATAGGCCAGCGCGCCCCGGTGGGTATCGAACTTGGAGTCGAAGATCAGCGCCTGCAGGGGGCTATCGGCCTGGCCGGTCGGAGGCGGGATGCGCTTGACTATCGCCTCCAGAAGCTCGTGCACGCCCTGGCCGCTCTTGCCGCTGGTCAGCAGGGCCTCTTCCGGGTCGAAGCCGAAGGCGCTCTCCAGCTCTTCCAGCACCGGCTCGACGTCGAAATCTGTGAGATCAACCTTATTGATAACCGGGATGATCGCCAGGCCCGCCTCCATCGCCAGGTACATATTGCCTACGGTCTGGGCCTCGACGCCCTGGGAGACATCAACCAACAGCAGCGCGCCGTCACAGGACTTCAGCGCCCGGCTCACCTCGTAGTTGAAGTCAACATGCCCGGGTGTGTCAATCAGGTTGAGCACATAGCTCTGGCCGTCGTCGGCAGCATACTCCAGCCGCACGGCGCTGGCCTTGATGGTAATGCCGCGCTCCCGCTCCAGGTCCATATCGTCGAGGACCTGGTCGCGCATATCACGCTCGCCGATGGTATGGCAGTGCTCTAGCAGCCGGTCGGCCAGCGTTGACTTGCCGTGGTCAATGTGGGCGACTATCGAGAAAGTGCGGATGTTTTGTTGCTTCGTAGCTTGGGTCATAGTTGCTAGCCTATCCGGTCCAGCAGCGGCTGGACGTGCTCGGGCGAGTAGCGCAGACAGCGGTAGGTCGAACCCAGCCCGCCCTCCTCGTGCCAGGGGAAGACGAAATCCCACACGGTCTCCCTCTCAGGCGTGACCTCAAAGAGGTGCCGCTTGCCGCCCTCGCAGATTAGGGTGTTGCCATTGGGCAGGCGCTGAGCTCCCGAGATGTACTGGCTAAAAAAGCTCTCCTGCGGAGTCCCGGTGTACTCCCACTCAATCGTCTCAGTCAGGGGATTCAGCTCGATCACTCGCGAATAGCCGCGCAGCGTCCCGTTGTCGAAGATGAGGATATTGCCATTCTCAAGCATGTGCGGCTTATGCTGACCATCGAGTTGCCCCGGTCCCCAGGCCCAGACGATCCGGCCGCTTGGGCGCTCGATGACGCCGATGATATCCAGACTACGGTACGAGAAAACGATATTGCCGGGCTGGAAGCGAACCGGCCCGCCGGCTGCCTGCTCCTTGTCATAGGTGGCATTGGGCGGGATCACCTGGCAGGTGTTGTTGTGCGCCCAATCGAAGGCGAATTCACCGGCCACCCGCTCGCGGAAGTGCTCCCACCCCTGCGCGGGCAGCAGCTCCTCAAGCTCGCGCAGATGGTCCTCGCCATGCCATTCCCACAGTAGCTCACCGGCGCGCGTCACCTCGATGATATACGGCTGGCGCTTCAGCCCCGGGCCGAGTCGTGGGTACATGTTGTCGGTGATGGTATGAATCAGCAGGTTACCGTTGGCTAGTATCTGGAAGTCGTGATCCACGCGGCAGTGGTAGTACCAGACGACATTGCTGTCGGGATCCAGCTCGCGGATGCCGGCCCGGGTGATGTCGGAGCGGTCACGGGTCGGATACAGCAGATTGCCATCCGGCAAGAGCCGGCAGAATGACTGCAGCGCGGTCTCCACCTGCCAGTGATGGACAGCCTTGCCCTCCATGTCAATGAGATAGATCTTGCCGGTGCCGTCGGCGGTCAGGGAGGGGTCCTCATAGCTTTCGCACACCAGGGTGTAGCCGCTGAAACAGCGCTCAGGTTCGTAAATCGTGACTCCGGTTTCCATATCAGGTGATCTCCTCGACTTTGGGGGCTGTTTTTTTGCCACTGAAGCGGCGCGCGACCAGCCTCAGTGCCGAGAAAAGCTCGCCCACCTTGAGGGCCGCGCTCAAGCCGAAAAAGCCCGCGCCGCCGACAATCAGCGGGCCGAACACTGCCACAGCCCGGCTCAGTACGCCCTCCGCGCCCAGCAAACTCTCCGCATACGCCGGGCCCCAGTAGCAGGCCGCCGCCAGGAACAGGTTCGCCGGCAGGCAGCGCAGTTGCGAGTTCAGCATCGCTCCCCCGTCTAGCTGCCCGACGCGGCGCTTGAGTACCGCCATCAGCACGCCCGCGTTGACGAAGTTGCTCACCGTCATCGCCAGCGCCAAGCCGGCTAGGCTCATCGGCTCCATCAGGACGAACGACAGCACAATGCAGGCCGCTACCGAGATGACACCGACCAGCAGCGGCGTCTTGGTGTCATGGCGAGCATAGAAGGCCCGGGCCACGATGTACAGACCCGAGAGCGCGACGATACCGGGGGCGAACCACCTCATCACTTCCGCGACCGCGGCGGTGCTTTGGGCGCTGAAATCCCCGTACTGCATCAGCAGACGCACGATCGCCGCCGGCATCAGGCCCATGACTATGGCTGCCGGCACGGTGAGAAACATCGTGTTGCGCATGCCGAAGGAGAAGTCGCGCCGGTACTTGCCTTCATCATCTTTGGCGTAATGCTCAGCCAGCATCGGGAAAAGCGCAATCGCGATGGCGGCTCCGAAGATCCCGGCCGGCAGCTTCCACAGGCGATTGGCAAACTCCATCACCGCCGGACCGTAGTCCGGGGCCACGATGGTCGAGAAGGTGCGGATGACGATATAGTTGATCTCCGCCACCGCCAGGCCGAAGATGACCGGCAAGGCCAGCTTGATGACACGCTTCACGCCCTCATCGTGAATATCGAGTATCCGGTGCAGCCGGGCCTGACGCGCCGCCAGGGGGCGTACTTGCAGCAGCACATTGCCCACCAGCGCCCCCAACACCACAGCGTAGGCGATGGTTGGGAGGCCGAAGCTGTCGGGCATTCCCAGAGCCAGGGCGGCCCCGCTGATGATGAACAGGTCGTACACGATCGGCCCCATCGCCGGCCAGAAGAAGTGCTTGTAGGCATTCAGCGTGCCCATTAACAGCCCGCCGACGACAAAGCAGAGCTGGGCGGGGAAGATGATGCGCATCAGGTGGCCGCAGAGCTTAAGCAGCTCCGGCTCGCCGCCGACCCAGCCGGGTGCGATCAGCACGGCCAGCAGCGGTGCCGCGACGATACCGGCTGTGACGATCAGCCCGCCGAATACCAGCAGTATCCACAACAGCGAGCTGAAGGTCTTCCAGGCCTGGTCCCACTTGCCCTTGGTGATGTATTCGGTGAAGACCGGTACGAAGCCGGTGCGCAGTGCCCCGCCTGCGATCAGGAAATAGACCAGATCGGGGATGACGAAGGCCTGGTAGTAGGCGTTGATCTCGCCGCTGGTGCCGAAGCGCGCCAGCACCATCACCCGCACCAGGCCGGCGACCCGCGCGCCCAGGGTGGCGAATACCATCAGCACCGCGGCCGAGGCCAGCGACTGGCCGGCCGGCTGCTTGCGAGCTTCGGGTTTGGTCGGCTTCTCGTTCAGGACTGTTCCCGCTTTCTGGGGAGAACTTGCTCTTGAAAGCTCCTATATGTTATACTCAGTTGTCCATCAATACAAGGGGCGGGCCTGATGGCCCGCCGGACTTTCCTGCTAGGAAGACAGTTCGATACGCCAAGCGAAGGAGAGCATAGTAAGCTATGCCGCAGACAGCATCACGGAAAAAGAACTTGCGCCAGTCACAGCGGCGAAGGGCCCGCAATCTGGGCCGGAGGCGCGCAATGCGGGAGGCCATCAAGGCCTTCGAGAAAGCAGTTGAGCAGGGCGATAGCCAACAGACTGCGGAAGCCCTCAGTCATGCTCAGAAGTGCCTAGACAAGGCTGTCAAGCACGGTATTATCAAGAGCAATACTGCTTCACGGCGCAAGGCGCGCCTGGCCCGCATGGTCGGCACCCAGAGCGGCTAGCGGGACTCCACTGCACTGCTACCGAAAAACGCTAGCGGCACGAATCCATCCCGATTCGTGCCGCTTCTGTGCCTCTGACGGCCGGCGTTACTGGTCACCGCAATTCCGGGCTGTTTGTTACTTAGTTATCCTTAAATGGCTCCGTTGCGTACCACCCGTACAGATATGCGTCCTGGCCCTCCGCATAGCTCTTCACATGCCCGTCCACCAGACAGATATTGCGCTGGTCGTTATGGGGCATCGCGCAGTAAGGATGGGGCGTTTCCCCTATTCTCTATCATTTTGTATTGAACCTATAGCATTCTGCACGGAACTGGGGAAGCGCTTCAATATTTCTGTCAGAACTCCGGCTCGGCCGCTACCGGATTAGTCAGCGTGCCGATTTCGGATATTTCGACCTCGACGACATCCCCCGGCTTGAGGTTGGCACCATCAATGCTGCCAACGCCGGCGGGAGTGCCGGTGGCGATCACATCTCCCGGCTCCAGCGTCATGATCTCGGATATGAACGCCACTACTTGGCTGATGTCGAAGATCATCAGGCCGGTCGAGGTCTGCTGCTTGACGACATCATTGACGCGGGTTCGCAGCTCCAGGTCATGCGGATCGCTGACGAACTTGGTCGGCACCACGCACGGTCCCAGCGGGAAGGCGTTATCGAACCACTTGCCATTGAGCCAGTCGAAGAACTTGTCCCAGTCCTTGTCCTCGGACCGCTCCCACACGCGCAACCTCCGCTCCGATATATCGTTGCAGCAGCTCACGCCGCCCACGTAGTCCATTGCCTGCTCGGCCTGCACATAGCGACAGCGTTTCCCGATAATGACGGCCAGCTCGCCTTCATAGTCGCAGAAACGGGTCTGCCGGGTGATCCATACCGGGTCACCGTCGCCGCAGACGGTATTGCTCGAGGGCTTCATGAACACGCGCGGGCTTTCTATTTCCGGCTTGTTGCCCGACATCCGCCGCATCGCGCTTTCGTTGAGGTGGGACTGGTAGTTGGTGGCCAGGCACAGGACCTTGCCCGGGTTCGGAATCGGCGCAAGCAGCTTCACCTCCTCACGGGCGTATTTGGCATCTGGTGCGACATCATCCATATTCTCAGCGACTTCCGCCGCCCAGTCCAGGGCCTCTTCGCAGCCTAGCAGACTAACCACGCTCACGTCGCACTCGCCTGGCATGGCGCTTTTGCCGTCGCCCAGGACGCTCAGATCAACAATCGTGTCACCAACGAATGCGCCGGTTCTGACATCGTCTGCATTGCCTTCCGTGAGGAAGCTGACCAGTTTGAGACTCATAGAGAGTGTCTCCTCTTTGCGGTGTCGGGCTGGAACTGTAGTTATGCAGATTTTGCTCAGAGGCATCCAGCGACCTTG
>CAYMIN010000009.1:0-159559 GCA_964390495.1 uncultured Armatimonadia bacterium | reverse complement strand
GACCAATCTGAGGAGTCCCTAATTTCACTAGCCGCCAAAAAGCAGCAGCGTCAAGATGGCTATCCTACCGGTTCGGAGATTCACAGGCACACAAAGCTGTTTCACGCGAGTGGCTCGCTGAGGGCGACCGGAGGGTGTAAGGGCTTCTAGCCGATGACCTGCTGGAGGGCGGTCTGGGTACGCTGTAGGAGCTGCTCGCCGATGGCCTGACAGGCCTCGGGAGTGTTGGCCTCCCAGCGCATTACCAGCTCTTCGCCGGTGTTGGAGGCCCTGATCAGGGCCCAGCCGTCAGGCAAGCTAATGCGAGCACCGTCCACCTTGAGGATCTCATGGTCAGGTTCGTAAGTGGCCGCGACCTGCTCGGCGACAGCGAACTTGTGCTGATCCGGGCAGTATAGTCGCTTTTCCTCTGAAGTGTAGTAGGTCGGTGCCTCGGCGACTATATCGCGCAGAGACTTGTCGGTGGCAGAGAGACTCTCCAGCAGCCGGGCAGCCGCGAAGGTGGCGTCATCGAACTTGATGTAGGGATTATCAAAATAGCAGTGGCCGGTAGTCTCAAAGCCCATCGGCGCGCCCCTCTCCCGCATCCCCTCGAGAATGAAAGGATACCCACAAGCGCGCATATCCACCGTTCCGCCGCGATTTTCGACATCGTCAATCAGCGACTGAGAGCACCGCACCTCGGCGATGAAGGTCTGGGGGCCGGCCTGCAGTAGGCTGTGACATATCGGCATGACATAGGCGTCGGGCCAGACCATCTCGCCGGTGTGGTCAACGACGGCGATGCGGTCGCCATCGGCATCAATGGCGATGCCCAACTCAGCGCCGGTGTCGCGGACTTTTTCGGCCAGCGGGGCGACACTGCTGACCAGCAGAGGGTCGGGGCCGCGGCCGGGGAAGGTGCCGTCCGGCTGCTCGAAAAGGGTCTCGACTTCGGCCCCGATCTCGGCAAGCAGTCGGGGAGCGGTCAGAGTGCCGCAGCCGTTGCCGAGGTCCAGCACCAGCCTGATAGGCCGCTGGAGAGTGACCTGAGCGGCGGCGATGCCGAAGTACTCGTCATAGATGTCGCGCTGGGTACAAGTACCCTGACCGGTGGGGAAGTCCTCCGCCACAACTGCGCCGTAAAGCTTCTGGAGCTTCTTACCATAGAACGGCAAGTCGCCTTGGCGCAGTTTGACGCCATTGAACTCAGGAGCCTTGTGGGAGGCAGTCACCATCAGGCCGCCGTCGGCCTTCCACCTGCCGATGGCGAAGTAAAGCAGCGGGGCGGGGACCTGGCCGACGTCCATGACCTCGCAGCCGGCGGCCGTCAGGCCCGCGATGGCAGCCTGGGCGAACTCGCCGGAACTCTCGCGCAGGTCGCGGCCAACGACAACCGTAGCGTTCGCGGGCAAGTAGCCGGCATAGGCCTGAGCGATGGTGCGGACTACCTGCGGGGTAATCTGGTCACCGACCGTGCCTCTGATATCGTACGCGCGGAAGATTTTTGGGGTGATACGCATTAGCCTGTCCTAGTAGTGGGCCAAGCGTCGCCTTGGATACTGCCAGATTGTGTATTGCACTTTCCATACCAGTTGCCGAGGTGCGGTATGTGGCTCATATCAGTAATCGAGGATGAGCGGCTGGCGGATGCGGGCGAGCATCTGGTCGCCGACGACCAGGGCGAACACCGCCATATAGTCGCCCGGGGGCAGAGCCTCATCAGCAAGCGACATGCCGTCCCAGGTTATGCGGAAGGGACCGGCACCGGAATGTGTCCAACGCTGTAGCACACGGCCAGTGGTCTCCTGGATCTCGGCGATGATGTGCTGGCGAGGGATCTTGCCGCCGAGGCCGAGAGTAAAAGTGACGCAGTCCGCATCAGGAGCGGGACGCGCTGCAATGCGGACCTCCTGAGGGACTTGCGGGTCGGAGGGGGAGATGACACGCACTCGGCGCACCCGCTCCGAGGCAGCGCCCTGAGTTGAAGTTGCCGTTACCCGCAGTAGATATTCACCGGGGCCGGGGAATTGCTCGCGGTGCATGAACCTGTTGTCCTCGATGGTCACCGGCTTGCCGTTGACCTGGATGGCGGCGACTGTGGAGGGGTCGGCGATTGTACCGCCGATGAAGACGTAATCGCGGTTGCTAACCAGCAGCGGAGTATCGCCTGCGGCAGGCTCGGTCAGCAGTGTCATGTGTAGAAGCTCGTCATCCACCAAAGCGGCCGGGGGCTGTTCGGTACCCGGCTTGCCGGCCAGGCGGCGGTCGGTTGCTGTTGTCCTCTGGCCGGCAGCGGGGGCCGGAGCGGGCAGTTGCGGTGGATATGAGCCGGGGCTGGTGGTATGGACCTCGCCCGGGGCGACGGAGGGTCGAGACGGCCGCGTCCCATGAGTGGGCCTGGGGAAGGTGACCGGGAGTGTTGGAGTGCTCACCTGGGTCGGTGGGCCAACCGAAGTGCTAGGCGGCTGGGTAGTATCGGGGCGTGGTCGCGTGGGCGCAGGGAAGCCGGCCGGGCCGACCGCGAATGGCTCTTGGGAGGCGTAGGCGATCTGCACGGACTTGCCCGGGCCCCGGCGGTAGGCATAAAGGCCGGCATTCTCGCCGCCGATAAGCATGTGGCCTTCGGCAATAGTCGCGCCCGTGGTCAGCGGCTCGCCGGCAAAATGCTCCCACAGGGGCTCGCCGGAATCCAGGTCCAGGGCGCGGACGTAGCCGTCGTGACAGGTGACATAAAGCTTGCCGCCGGCGACGATCGTGGGTGATGATGAGACGGCAGCGGGCAGCGCTGTCTGCCACAGTTCCGAGCCGTCTTTAGCTGACAGGCCGAATACATGGCCATTGCGGGTGGCGATACACACCACGCTGGGAGTGATTGCAGGAGCGGCGACGACCGGCGCGGATAGATTGGCGTCCCACAGGATCTGCCCGCCGGCGATGCTGAGGCCCCAGACCTTGCCGGCGTAATTGCCGACATAGACGGTGGTGCGGTAGATGGCGGGCGCTGCAGTCACCGGCGCGCCGGTATCAACGCTCCAGACCAGTTCGCCGGTGCTCTCGGCGAAGGCATAGACCTTGCCGTCGGTGCTGGTGCATAGTATAGCACCGGCGCGGCCGGTGGCCTTGATGTTTTCATCAAGGCCGGCGGGGATCGGGTAGAGGCCTTTAGAGGCGCCGGCCAGGATCGCACCATCGGTCTTGCGCAGCCAGCGCAGTCTCCCGCTGCCGGTCTCGACGGCGTAGAAGGTGCCGTCACCGGAGCCGAAGAAAACCAAGCCGGCGTCGGTTACCAGCGGCGAGCCGGTAATCGGCGCGTTGGCTTTGAAGCGCCAGACCAGATGGCCGGCCGGGACCTCACCATTTACCGGAGCCTTGATGCAGAACAGCTCACCGGCTTGGGTGCCGAAGTAGATGTGGCCTGAGGAGACGGCCGGGGCGGAAATGATGGGCGAATTGGCGGGGAAGCGCCAGAGACGTTCGCCGTTGCGGATGTCCACGGCATAAAGCCACTCGTCATGGCTGGCTACATAGGCGACACCGTCGAGGACTGCCGGCCCGGTGCGGATCGGCCCCTCGGCTTTGTAGCTCCAGACCAGATGCGCCGGCGGCGAGAAGTCCACACCGGTTGCCGAGGCCGACTGGGCATCGGCTCCGCCCCGGGGCCAACTGTGCTCGTCATACCTGGGGAAAAAGGCGGTGCGGGTAGAGAGCTGATAGCCCTGATCGAGATCGCGGTACTCGAGGGCCGCACAAGCGCCGAGACGGGCGACCGAGCCGGCGCTGCTGTACCAGCGGGTGTCGGCGGTGGGTTGCCTTACGCGCCGCAGCTTGACGCCCCACTGTATCGGGGTGGTCAGCATCAGGCCGGCCTGCCAGTCGCTGTCAACGCTCTGCACATAGGCTCCGACGCCAAGGTATTTCAGGGAGCGGTGGGCGGTAATACCATATCCGAAATCGTCGTCAATCAGGCCGACAAGGCCGCGCAGGATTGTGTCATCACCGAGCGGCGTATCGTAGTTGAATAGCGCGGAACTGGAGTTGGAGCCGCGAGCATTGAAGAAATGGCTGGCGGTAAGATTGCTGCGGAGCGTCAAGGGCATGGCCAGGGCCGCATCAACGCCGCCGAGCAGCCTCGTACTCCCGTCAGGAGTATGTAGGCTGAAATGCGGCACGGCAAAAAGTACCGGCGGAGGGGTGAGGTTCTCGGTCTCTTGGGCGGAGGCTAGGCCGGCCAGAAGCAGAGGTGTCAGCAGACACACAACACCGCACAAGGGCGGAAAGCGTCGCATGTTAGGCCCTCCGAGCAGCGATACTTGGGTATAGCTGTTTGCAGGCTTTCGGCCCTAATCTTATACCATGTCTTACACGAAAAGTCAAATGGCTGGGGAGACAATGGCGGCGGCTAACGGCGCGGGCACATGCCATGTACCCCTACATCGGCCGGCCTCGCCCGTTCCGACCTCGGCGAAAAGGAAACAAGTAGGTCAAGCGGGACATCGAGAGGAATAGGGAATACGGATGTGGCGCAAATGAATGAGAAGAAGTTCGTGCAAATCGGCGCGGGAAATATCGGGCGGTCTTTCGTCGCCCAGTTGTTTGCCGGCGCCGGGTTCGAGGTCGTTTTCATTGACGTGGTGCCGGCCATCATCAGGGCCCTCAACCGGCAGGGTGAATACCGCGTCGAGATCAAGGACAAAGAGCCCGCCACCATTCGGGTCAAGGGCGTTAGAGGGGTAAATGGCCGCGACCGCGAGGCGGCTGCTACTGAGCTTGCCGATTGCCGGCTGTGCGCTACGGCCGTCGGCCCGGGGGTGCTACCGGCAATCTTCCCAACAGTCGCTATGGCCCTGCAGAAGCGCCTGGAAACCGACCAGCCCCCGCTGGATATTATCATCTGCGAGAATATGCGCGAGGCGGCGGCGGCCTTCCGCAAAGGCCTACGGGAGCATCTGCCGGCCGACTTCCCGCTGGAGCAAAACGTCGGACTGGTGGAAACCAGCATCGGTAAGATGGTGCCGATAATGAGCCAGGCCGACCGCGCCCGGGACCCGCTGCTAGTGTTTGCGGAGGCTTACAATACCCTAATCTGCGATGCGCGCGGGTTCAAGAACAAAATCCCCGAGGTGCCGGGGCTGGACCCCAAGCAGAATATGAAGGCGTACGTTGACCGCAAGCTGTTCATCCACAACCTCGGCCACGCCTTGTGTGCCTACCTGGGCCATGTCTGTGAGCCGGCGCTGCAGTACACCTATGAGGCGGTGGAGCATGAGGTGTTGGGCCCGGCGATACGGGCCGGGATGTGGGAATCGGCGCAGGCGCTGATGCGGCAGTACCCCGAGGAGTTTGATGAAGCCAACCAGGCCGAGCACGTTGACGATCTGCTGTCACGCTTCGCCAACCGGGCGTTGGGAGATACGCTGTATCGCGTCGGGCGCGATGTGCCAAGGAAGCTGTCGCGAGAAGACCGGGTGACGGGGGCGATCGTGTGCGATCTGAACAACGGCCTCGAGCCGCGGATGACCAGCCTGTGCGCCGCTGCGGGAATGCGCTTCAGGGCCACCGATGAGGCCGGGAAGATGTACGAAGCAGACCGGCAATTCGCCCGGGAGCTATGGCCTCAGGGGGTCGAGGCAGTCATGCAACAGGTGTGCGGGCTGAGTGGGGCAGAGGCGACCGAACAGGCAGCCCGGGACTGGATACGCCAAGCCGACGCGCGGCTGCACGAGATAATGATGTCGGCGACACCAGATTGGGAGCAGGTGCTGAGTTGAGCGAGCAGATGGAGATGTCGGAAGCGGTAGAGGTTAGGGATGGGAGGATCACGGTGCTGGCGACGGTGGGGCTGTTGCTTTTCCTCAGTGGGGTGCTGGCATACGCCTACCCGCATTTCTTGCCCGGTTCGCCCGAACAGACGGTCAAGCGCTTCCTGGTGGCGCAACAGGCTGGGACCTGGGACTACGTGCAACTGGCTATGGATGCCCCGGTGCAGTTGGAGATGGCATATGTGAGGGCTGCCAGTCGCTGTCGGCTGGCTGGCTTCGAAGTGGCCGACAGCTTTCCGAAACGGCTGCGCTGGGCCTGGGGAAGGCTGGAGGATGAAGAGACCGTCAAGGTGCACGAATACTATGAGACCGGCACCGCAGGCGAGACGGTGCAAGTGACGGTGGAGTACGGATTGGTTCGGCATGATGGCGAGTGGCTGATCCAGCTCGATAGCATCCTGGGGGATGGCGGAATCGAGCGATACCTCCACGCGCGGGGCGTCAGTAGCGTATATCCGTAGATTAGCTGCGTTGGCGGGAGGTGATGTATGCAGTCCGAGATGGCTCGACCCCTGATCCACGCAGTGGTTGAGGTGCCGGAGGTTTTTGTGACCACCGGCGAGGGGCAGAGGTTGGGTGGTGATGTGCGCATCGGCGATCTGAGCGGTGACGGCCAGGTTGACTTGCTTGTGTACCGCTGCGCCGACGGTGGCATGAAGCCGTGTTTCATGGGCGCGTTCAACCTCAGGGGGGAGCCGCTGTGGAGTGCCGGGGAGGGCGGACAACAGCCTGCGCGCCCAATGTCGGTGGCTATCCACGATCTTGACGGAGATGGCAACAGCGAGGTCGTTTGCTTGTGGCATGTCGGCGACGGCGATGCCGATGAGACGTCACTTGCCGACATCGTGGTGCAGGTTCGGGACGGTCGCAGCGGCGAAGTCAAACAGCAGGCGGCCCCCGCAGAGATTACCGAGCGGCGGGGGGAAGGCTCCAACTGGGTGCATCAGCGCCTGCTGATAGCCAACTTCCGGGGCACCGATACGCCACGCGACCTGGTGGTGAAATTAGGGGACACCGTGGTGGCGCTGGACGAGACCCTCCAGGTGCTGTGGACCTACCGGAGTCGGTGGCATGAATACGGCCGATGCCCCGCCTACATCCCCTCGGTGGGTGACCTGAATGGTGACGGGGTTGATGAGGTCAATGGTGGCTACTTCCTGCTGGCTGCTGATGGCGAGCCGCTGTGGGAAGCTCAGATCGGCGAGCACATGGACTCGGTGGCCATTACCGAGTGGGACAACGGTCAGATGCGGGCGATCTGCTCCGGTTTCGGCCAGGTGATGGATGAGCAGGGTGAAGCGGTTTTGCGGCTGGGGCCGGAGTTGGTCCCGCACGGCCAGGAAGTCCGCATCGCCGATTTCCGTGATGACCTGCCGGGACCGGAGATGGTGGTGCGGTATGACGGCCATCGTCCGCAGGTCCGCGTAGTGAGTAGCGCCACAGGGCAGGTTGTTGATGAGCTGTCGTTGAACGAGTCGCCGAACAATACCGGGATGGTTGAGGTGGATTGGGGCGGCCCGGATCAGCGCGCAATGCTGTTCAACGGTGGGTGGTTGTGGGACCTGCAGAAGCGCGAGGGTATTCCGCTGCCGGAACTGCCGCCGCCAAGGGGGCAGGCCTGCCACCGAATGTGTTGGTATCACTGCATCCCGGCAAACGTCTGTGGGGACCAGCGTGAGGAAATGGTGGTTTACGATCCCTGTACGCCGACGGTCTATGTTTTCACTCCGGAGCCGCTCGATGAACCGGCATTTGGCGGCTATGTGAGCGGGCCGCGGCAGTACAACGCGCGCCTCATGGACTGATACCGGCGCGGACGATGTGACCGGAGGTGCAAGCGACCATGCCAAGTTCGCCTCAATCGCAGAAGCGGTTCGTGGTCACAGTTGATGATCCAGGTGGCCTAATTCAGGGTATTCCGACACTGCAGCGGGTGATGGATTTCTTCGGCGAGGAAAGCGTGCCGGCCAGCTTCTTCGTGGTGCCGCGCGGCCAGGGCGGCTGGCAGCTCGACCGGCAAGAAGAATGGCTGGCGGTGGCGCAGCAGGCCGAGCAGCAGGGCCATGACTGCCAGTTGCACGGCCTCGACCATGGGCGTTACGAGTTCGGGCCATACCCGAGCTTCGTATTCGCCATGGGCGGCGATGATCCGCAGAAGAGGCTTCATGAGGCCCGCCAGGAGTCCGGGCATCTGTGGCGGCGCGACCTGTACGTGGAGAAGCTGGAAACCGCGATCGGGATATTCGACAGAGCCTTCGGGCGCAAGCCGCAGGTGCTCAGGACCGGCGCACTTGCGCAAACCGCCGAGCTGTATGAGGCGGTGGCTGAGGTGGGGATGCGCTATGTCTCAAACAAGATAGTCAACCCGCGCGGCTGGGAGTATATCGGCGGCAGATACGATACCGCGGTGGACTGGGACCCGCAGGTGCCACCAAGACCGTATTACCTGACGCAGGATGTCATCAACCTGCCGATGATCAGCGAGTACGCCTGGCAACTGACGCCGGAGAAGATCGCGAGGCATCTGGCCCTGGCGGTGGAGGACCTGAGGCGGGTATATGAAGCCGACGGAGTATTTCTGCTGATATGCCACGTCCAGGAGGTCGGCGCAGAACACCCCCATTCGCGGGTGCTACTGCATCGGCTCCTGGAGGTGGCGCGGGAGGATTATCAAGTCACATTCATGACGGTGCGGGAATTGATCGGTGACATCGAGAGCGGAGCGGTGGAAGTTCGCGATTACAAGGCAAGGAGCGCTGAAGGAGGCCACTACAGTGAGAATTGACCGGTTTGACGGTAAGGAGATCGAGTATCTGCAGGAGGTCCTGGCTTCGGGACGGCTGTCGGGTCAGGCCGAGGGCTTCAAGGGCAAGCTGGAGAGCGCCTTTGCGGAGGCTTTCGGGGTGAAACACGCGATCGCGGGCAATTCGGCGATGTCGCTGCTGATATCGTCGGTCTATGCCGCCGGTGCCGGTGCCGGTGATGAGGTGATGTGCGATCCGCTGGTGCAATTCCACGCGATAAGCACGCTGTGGCAGAACGCGCACCCGACCTGGGCCGATGTCTGCGCGGATACCTGGCTGATGGACCCCGAATCGGCGCGGGCGAACATCACGCCCCAGACCAAGGCCATCTGCTGCACGCACCTGTGGGGGCTGCCGTGCGAGGTTGACGCCCTGCGCAAAGTCGCTGATGAGGCCGGGGTAGTGCTGATCGAGGACTGCGCTCACGCGATGTTTCTGCCCTATAAGGACAGATACGTCGGCACCTGGGGCCATATCGGCGTATTCAGCTTCTGCCAGGGCAAGCACATGACCACCGGCGACGGCGGCGTTGCGCTGACCGATGATGATGAACTGGACCGGCGCATCAGGAGCATGATCGCCTTCGGTGAATCGCCGCCGGAACTGGCCACGGTTTTCCGCATGACGGAACTACAGGCGGCAGTGGGTCTGGCCCAGTTGGACAAGGTCAAGGGCTACATCGCGGAGTATCAGAAATCGTATCGGGTGCTGGAGGCGGCGGTCGCCGAGTGCGAATGGCTGCAGCCGCGCGCGATCAAAGAGGGCTGCGGGAACTCACCGTATATCTTCTCGTGCCTGTTCCGGGGCGATGAAAAGGGCATCGAGCTGGAGGACTTCAAGCAGGCGCTGTTCGCAACCGGCGAGAACTTCAATATCGGCTTCACCCAGGTGCCGGCGTACAAGTACAAGCTGTTCACGCAGCCGATGGCCTATCAGAATAAGGGCTGCCCGCTACATAACTGCCCGTACTATGAGGGTGATTACGAGTACCGTGATGGCCTGTGCCCGACCGCCGAGGCGATCCTGCCGCGCCTGGTCAACACCACGTGCATGATACCCGAGGACGAGGCCAAGCGCGTGGCCGAGGCGCTGCGCCGGGCCATCGCTCAGGCCGAAGGCAAGTGACGGAACTACTGGCCTAACCCCCTAGCCCCCTTCCCTGCCAGGGAAGGGGGAATCAGAAGCGGTTTAGGCCAAGCTACAAGGTCGGTACTCACGTGCTCTAGATCACAAGGCGACTGGTTAGCCAGTAACCGCACGCGACCGGATGGATAGCCTATGAATGACCTGAGCAAGCTCTGTGACGAGAACAGTGATAGGGTAATGGCTATCGTGGAGGAGCTGCAGCCGGTCACCGCGCGGCAGGTCCGCGAGGAACTGGCGCGCCGGTACGGTGTGGAGGCGGAGCTGGAGCAGGTAGTCAGATATATGGAGTGGTTACGGTCGGGCTTCCCACGCAAGCTGGCCCACGCCGGCCCCGACGCCTGGGTCGTCATTGACCTGGGGTGAGGGCGCGGTTCGCGGGCCGAGTTGTGTCAGCACAGGGGCTCGAGGATGGTGATGGTGTGGTTCAGGCCATGACAGCCGCCAGTAGTGCTCGACGTAGTACTCATCTTCCTGAAGTTGCGCCAGTATGCTGGCGATGTCGCGCTTGAGGCGCGGCAGGTCGGTCACCACCGTATCCCAGACCTGCTCCAGGTCTATACCGAAATACTGGTGAACCAAGACATTGCGCATGGCGATGATGTCCGGCCATGGAACGCCCGCGTGGCGGTGGCGCAAATCCTGGGAGAGACCGCCGGCAGCTTCGCCAATGATCTGGAGATGATGAACCATCCAGACTTGCAGTAGCTCTTCCTCCAAGTACGCTTCTCTGCCGGCTTTGGCTCGCTGCTGGATCTTCTCGACAGCTTCCAGGATGTCAAGCAGTCTCCCCGCGTCATCCCTCATACGGTCACGGCCTCCCGCAAGACCTGGTCGCGGATTCTCTGCCGTAGCGCCCGTTCGCTAACCACATCTACCTTACGGCCGAGGAGGTCCTCAAGCTCCCGCAGCATCGCGGCATGATCCAGCAGCGTAACGCCGGGGGCGAAGCGGACCAAGAAGTCAATGTCGCTGTCGGCACACTCCTGACCGCGTACCGCAGAGCCGAAAACGCGGACATCGGATGCGCCATGTTGCCGCGCGATCCGAAGGATATCCTCGCGCTTGTCTCTGACCGTTTCCAAAAGGTCGGTGCGCGTACTCATGAGCCTAGTCACCCCGCTTCTGCGGCAGCGGCCCACAAACGAGCGGACTTGCCGTCCTAGTCAGGAAGATACTACAAACGCTCCCATTCTGCAAGGATTACGGTCTGACTTCCTGCCAAGGCTGGACAGCTAGCACAGCGGCTCCAGAATCGCGATGGCGCGCTTAATGTCCTCGATCTGCTGCGGGCCGGAAATCTCCCGCTCAATCGCTAGCACGCCGCTGAAGCCCTTCGCCTTCAGCTTCGGCACCAGTAGCGGGAAGTTGACCCGGCCCTCGCCCATCGGCTTCTCCTTGCCCAGCTTGGCACCATCGGTCGGATACTCGCCGTCCTTGGCATGGACGCCGCGCACGTGCTCGCCGAAGACGTCGAGAGCATCAACGGGATTCGCCTTGCCGTACATCAACAGGTTGGCCGGGTCGAGGTTGATGCCCAGGTTGCCGGTGCCGACGTCCTCGATGAGCCGCAGCAGCGTAACGGGGGTTTCCTGGCCGGTCTCGAACCAGAACTCGATGGCCTCCGCCAGGCAGACCTGCGCGATGGATCTTATCGCGTGCATCGTGCCGTAGTAGTCTTCGTCGCCGGGATATTCGGGGATGAAGCCGAGGTGAGTGGTGATCGAGGGCACGCCGATAGCGGCGGCGACCTGAGCGGCCTGGATCAGCTCGGCGGTGCGCTGGCTGCGGGTGGCCGGCGGCACCAGGCCGATGGTCGCCGGGCCCTGCAGGAAATCCCAGACCATGCGGCCCGTGGGCATCGCCCAAAGTGTGGCGATATTGATACCGTAGTTGTCAGCGGCGGCGCGCAACTCCTGGGCCGCCTCCAGACTCCCGCTCGCGGACCAGTGGACCTGACAAGCGGTCAAGCCCAGGTCGGCGACCTTTTCCATCGCTTCATCGGCGGTGGGGCGTGCGGATAACATGACACCAATTTGCAGTTTGTCAGCCATCTTGACGGGTCTCCATTGCTAGTCGTTAAGCACGTATCCTGGCCTGGGCAGACAGGAGTGTCTGCCCCACCAAGCCCCAGGTCGCCCTGGCCGCCTTGACGTATGCTCTGAAATCGGTCGCCGCCATAGCATTCTCCACAAGCAGGATCTGTGCTCGCTAAATGGAGTCGGGCAGGATGCCCGACCTACGCGAGAAACAAAAGACATTCACAGGCCGCAAACCCTGTGCCAGGCGGCGGTGAGGCGGCTAGTCGTCTAGGTCCAGGTAGATCGGGAACTGGGCGCAGAGGTCGGCTACCTCGCCACGGATGCGCCCAATTACACTCCCCTCACTATGCGGCTTGTCATCCTCGCCAGCGCCGGAGGCCTGGTTCGCCACATCAAAGGACATTACGCCCTGCTCGCCACGGCCCTCGTGGATGACCTCGGCAATCCACTTGCCGATCTGGTGCATCTGCTGCTCGCGCATGCCGCGAGTAGTCAGCGCCGGCGTGCCCGGGCGGATGCCACTGGTCTCGGCCGGGGAGCGTTTGTCATAGGGAATCAGGTTCTTGTTGCACACCATTCCCGCCGCCTCCAAGAGGTCGGCCGCCTCGCGACCGGTGATATTCTTGTTGGTCAGATCAATCAGCAGTAGATGGTTGTCAGTGCCGCCGGTGACCGGCTCGAAGCCTTCCTCGATCAGCGACTGGCCCAGCGCCTGGCAGTTGCGGATGATCTGGCGCTGGTACTCGCGGAAGCCGAAGCTCTGCGCCTCCTTGAAGCAGACCGCCTTGGCGGCGATTATTTGCATCAACGGGCCGGCTTGCACACCGGGGAACACCGCCTGGTCAACGCGCTGGGCCCACTCTTGCTTGCACATGATCATCGCCCCGCGCGGCCCGCGGAGGGTCTTATGAGTGGTCGAGGTGACCAGATCGCAGTAGGGCACCGGGTCGGGATGGGAGCCGGCCGCCACCAGACCGACGATGTGGGCGATGTCGGCCATCAGATAGGCCCCGACCTCGTCAGCGATCTCGCGGAATATCTGGAAGTCAATGATGCGCGGGTAGGCGCTGGCACCGGCGACGATCAACTGCGGCCGCACCTCCCGTGCTTTCTCCAGCACCTGGTCATAGTCAATCAGATGAGTCTCAGGGTCCACGCTGTAGGAATGAGCTTCGTAGAACTGGCCGCTGAAGTTCTGTTTCTTGCCGTGGGTGAGATGGCCGCCCTGGTCAACGCTCATCGCCAGAATCTTATCGCCCGGCTTGAGCATGGCGTAATATGCGGCCATGTTGGCCTGCGAGCCGGTGTGCACCTGGACGTTGACATGCTCGCAATGAAACAGCTCCTTGGCCCGCTCGATGGCCAGGTTCTCAAGTCGGTCATAGTTCTCGCAGCCGTTGTAGTAGCGGGCACCGGGATAGCCCTCGGCGTACTTGTTGGTGAAGATTGAGCCCATCGCGCTCATCACCGCGCGCGAGGCGTAGTTCTCGGAGGGTATCAGCATCAGCGTCGAGCGCTGGCGCTCCAACTCCTGCTCCATGATGTGGTAAACCTGCGGATCGGCCTGGGCAAAGGTATGGTTCAACACGGTATCGTCTCCTCATCTCATAGGGATCAGTAACGGTGCGGCAGGTCCACGGGCCCCGCGCTCCGGCTGCAATTAGAAGCCGGGTGCGGGGCGCATACCGGTACCGCCCCTTGGCCAACAGCTTCCGCCACAGGCCATGATCGGACCACGCTCCAATTCAGTATTGCAGAACACTATTGCAATAACCACATGGCGTACTCGCAAGGCAAGTACGCCTGAGTGTGTCTCCACGATGGTTAGCTTGAGCCAATGCGGCGGCCCAGCTTACCGTATAGCATACTCGATTTGGGCGTTGTTGGGTAGGGTGATTGCAACTTCGCCGGGGGCGGTGACTCGGTACACGCCGGGGCGCACCAGGCTGACGCTAACCGGCTTGGGCCACACAACCTCATCGCCGACACCGTAATCATAGACCTCGAACCAGGAGCCTTGCGGAAATTGTGTCCCTAGGTGCTCCGGGTCAACCTGCGGATGCACGTCGGCGTCGATCAGGGCGAAGTGCTCGCTGGCTATGCCGGCGAGCTGGTATTCGGCACTGCCCTCGGCATTGACGAGGCGAGCGCCGTGATAGTAGCGGTAGCCTCTGAGTTTGAAAGGTGTAGCCGTGAGCAGCTTGTGGTCCTCGACTCCGCTCACCTTGCCGATGCCGATGCGCGAGTCGAAGCCCAGACGCAGCTCGGCGCCCTCAGCCGTTTGCCTGGCTTCCAGCACCTGGTAAGCGATCCGCCGCAGCGGGTTGGTCACGTAGATATAAGCGCCGACCAGGGCAGCCGGCTTCGCGGGTGCCGGGGAGACGGTTATGGTATCGGTCGGCCGGTTCACCGCTACGATCTTGGCGCGCCACTCGCCGCTTGCTTGAGTGATGCCGAGGTCGCCTTTGGTGAGCTTGGTACCGCCCACCAGCACCATCTCTGTAGGCACACCGTTGTGCTCGCGGTAGAGGCCGAAGCGGCCGGCGAACTTAAACCCACCTGCGGCGGTACGCTGGACGGAGCCATCCGCTGAGGCAAAGACGGCATCGGTGCCGTCAGGCAGCTCCAGGACTGCGCCGGCAGCCCGGAAGCCGGCCTCGTCCTCACCGGATACCTGAAGTGGGCGCACCGCCCGGACGGCCGGCTCACCCTGGTACAGCTCCATGGCGCTCAGAACCTGCGTCTTCACGGGACTCTCGCCCTGATTGTGCATGAGGACCCATTTCATCTCATACGGTGACGGCTCGACCGGAGACTTGGCGTCACATATCACGACCTCTGCGGCCTCAGTTTGGGGCACTGTAAGGCGGAAGTGCAGACCGTCGGCAGCCTCGAGCGCCCAATCGGCTGACCACGAGGCAGGCCACTGGGAATGCGCTGCAGGTGTATCACGCTGCACATTATACAGGTAAACGAAGGGGAACATCGGCCCATGCCATCCCACCCGCCCGCTGGTGTAGTACTTACAGCCGTTGGCCTCCAGCCAGGTGGTGTCGCCATAGGGGACCTCGGCCCCTGCTAGGGTGCCGCCTTGCTGGCTGGTGAGTTGCAGCCCCTCGCTGCTGAACTCGCCCTCCTGGACGTGAAGGGCCCACCAATGTTCGGTGCCACCGGCGATGCGATAGAAATCGAGGCAGTAGAAACGGTCATTAGGGAGGTCAACAAGCGCCAACATGCGGCGCTGCCAATCGTCCGGCAGGAGGCTATAGCCTTCACCGTCGCTGACCCTGTCAATAAAGCCCTGGGCGTGGGCCTCGGCAATATGCACCGGCCCGGCATCGGCGAAGAGCTGGGCGGTAGCAGCCAGACTGACGAAGGGGATCTGGCGCGCGAGATTGTGAGTAATCCAACAGGTTTCCCAGTGATTCCAGTTGCGGGGATAGCCCATGTTACTGAGAATCTGGCTTTGGTAAGCATCCAGGCCTAGCTGCATGATGTCATCCTGAGTGTGGCCGCGGGCACGGCCGTAGTGCATCCACAGGGCGCGCTTGTCCTCGCCCTGGCCGCTGCGCAACATCGCCAGGCCGTAGCCGTCCTGCAGGCAGCTTGCGTCATTCCAGTTCTCGGGCCACTTGGCGGCTTCCTGCTCGATCTGCTCGCGCGTGTAAGGGAATTGGGGAGAGGGCTGCCAGCCTGGGGTATTAGCCAGGGCCCAAGCGAACTTGGGGTCGCGGAAGACTTTGTAGGCGTGCTCGAAGGCGCCGACGCCGCCATTCTGCCAGGCTTGTTTGTCCAGCTTCCGGTACTGCGGGTAGGGATTGATGCCGCCATCGTCGCCGACCTTGGGATAGGTGCGGTCAATGTTGATAGTATTCATCGAGAAATCGAAAATGCTGTGGTAGCGGCGGCTCTTGGTGAAGTTGGGGTATTTGTCCTCCGGGTAAACGTCGGGCCGCAGGCGGCGGAGATGCTCAACAGACTCCACGATTGGCCCGAGGCCTACCAGGTGCCAGTTGTTGTACGCGCCGGTAGATTCATAGGGGGAGCCGTCGCGGAAGTAGGTATTGGGGACATAAACGCGCATACTACCGCGGCCGTCGTAGAGCCAATCCATGAACTCATCGCCGCGGCGGTAATTGAGCGCTTCAGCCATGCGCGCGACTGCTTGCTGGTCGCCGGTGCCGTTGGTCATGATCGCGCCGTCGAGTGTCGCTTGGATCCAGACGGCGAAGAGGTTCTCCTCGATGAAGCGCCGCAGGTCTTCGTGGGTCTTGACCTCATAGCCCTTGGCTTGCAGGAAGGGGAGGATCTCCCGGTCCTGTTCGATGGCAGGCCAGATCTTGTCATAGGCCTCGGCATACCGCATTTGGTTGCCGGATTGCCCGGACATCACGGTGAGACAGCTCTGTTTGTCCCAGAACGGCCCGTCACTGAACTTGAGCGGCCCAAGCTGTGGTACCGGGCTGACGCGGCCGAGACGATGGCGGTGCTGCGTCATGGTCGCCAGGTAGGCATATTCCACGGCCAGTCGCGCCATCGCCACCAGCGCCTTGTGCAGGTACCGGATGTCGCCGGTCGCCAGATAGCCATCAGCGCACTGCGGGGCTACCCGCAGCATCTGGTGACAATAGGCCTGGCAGATCACGCCGATGAAGCCATAACACGCGCCCTGGTACTCGCAGCCCCGGCTCAGGCCATCATCTACGAACTCCCCGCTGGTCATGTCGCCGTTCGCAAAATCGTTGGAGGGATACTCTTCGTCACCTACCGGACATTTGGTCTTCCAGCGGTAGGGGAAGGAGGTGTCCGTGATCCATGGGTAGTAGGCCTGCTTGCGGTAGATTTCGGTGCCATGAACCGGGCAGCCCTTGGCGAGGTTCACCCAATAGTAGCGGGGTATCGTGCAATCAGGCTGCAGAGCCCAGATGTTTTCATCGCTCATCTTCAGCCAGTCGCTGCCGGGCGCTCCCCGGCTTTTCGCGAGCTCTGTAATTGCCTCGGTAGTGATGGTCTGGCTGGACTTGATCTCGGGCAGAAGTTCGCCGATCGGCCAGCGCCGTGGGAGTTGAATGCCCTTGAGCTCACGGAACTTTCGCAGATCATCGAATGACCAGATCTCTATCGAGATAACGATCTCGCCATCGGGATGACCGAATCCAATATCGGCCTGCGAGGCCGGCTGCAGGGCCCGGAAATAGTACTTGCGCAACTCCGACTTGGCCGGCAGAGGGGTCCGGTCAAACATGGTGACGCTGTCGGGATAGGTTACCTCTAGTTGCGGCGCGTCGGTGGGGACCCTGAGAACAACCACGAACATGCGGCCGGTGGCGACAATATCGGGCTGGTAAGCCACCAAATCATTCTCAGCGGCGAGGGCTTGGCCGCATGACAAGACCAGCACCACAACCAGGACGCCTGACAGGAGCTTGTGGCTAGGCATTATCGTCACCCGACTACCAGCAGTAGCTACTGGTCACCAATTCGCCATGCCGGCTGCGGTCCCCTGCCAGGCGCGCGGACCGGGCTTGTGTCCAGCGATACGGACTAATAGGCGGGTAGGGCAAAGGAGGATTCGCCCCGAGTTAGTAGAAGAGTCATCTTCGAGCGGTTGTGAGAGCTCGGACGGGCAAGAGGCTCTGTCTCGCAAGCGCAAGGTGAGTAGTTGCCCCTTCGTTTCCCCTTACAGATAATCCGGGCTAAAGCGCTATCCGAAGAGTCCCGAGCTACGGCGGCGGGACGATCAAGTTGGCCGCATGTGAGTGCTGCGGGATTCTTGCCTGGAAGAGCGGTGGGCAGCACTATACAGGGAATACCAGCGTCTGCTGCACGAGAAGGGAGTGCGTATCCCGGTGCAGGCAGCCCGCCGTAAGGCGCAAGGTAGTGAGACGAACTGAGATGGGACTGAGACTCAAACGGATTGCCGATTTCGTGGTCGCACTGCTAGGCCTGATCGTGTTGGGGCCCTTGCTGCTGGTTATCGCGGTGGCGGTGTGGCTGAAGATGGGATCGCCGGTGATTTTCCGGCAACTGCGGTCGGGGTACAAAGGCCAACCCTTCACCATCTATAAGTTCCGCACCATGCGCGAAGCCTACGACAGCAGAGGTGAGCCGCTACCGGACGCCGAGCGCCTGACAGCATTCGGGAAACTGTTACGCGAGACCAGTGTCGACGAGCTGCCGGAATTGTGGAACGTAATCAAAGGCGAGATGTCGCTGGTGGGGCCGCGGCCGCTGCCGATGGAGTACCTGGAGCGCTATACTCCCGAGCAAGCGCGGCGGCATGAGGTGATGCCCGGCATCACCGGCTGGGCGCAGATCAATGGGCGCAATGCCATAAGCTGGGAGCAGCGGTTTGAGTACGATTTGTGGTATGTGGACCACTGGAACCTGTGGCTGGATTTGCGGATTCTGCTGGCGACGGTGGGGACAGTGCTAAGGCGCGAAGGCATCTCGCAAGCTGGTCACGCCACCGTGGAGGAGTTCAAGGGTACTGAGGCAAACTCTTAAGCAGGGAACTATCTGCCACAAGCGTCCTTCTCTCATCAGCTTGCCGGGGCTTCCTGGACATGCTGACGTAACAGATGCCGCCCGAGCGGCCCCGATCTCGCCGAATGCGCCGTCCAAACGGCGCAGTTGAGGATCGCGATCTGATGACCGGAAGGGCGGCTGCTGAAGGCCCGCTTGCTGAATCAGTCAAGCGCCTTGCTGAACAAAGCAGGGCAGTTGCCAGCGGTAATGCGGAATGGTATAATCCGCAGCCAACGAACCAGCGAGCATCAAGGAGTGTTAGAAACGCATGAATGATCCCGCTACCAGGCCGCGTCTGATTCTCTTCGGCATTGATGGAGGCACTTTCGATATTATTGAGCCGGCGGTAGAGGCGGGGCAGTTACCTACCATTGGCAGACTAATGAAAGAGGGGAGCTGGCGGGTTCTCAACTCGATAGTACCACCGATCACGGGCGCTGCCTGGCCCACAATAATGACTGGTGTAAACCCCGGAAAACATGGTGTATTTGAGTTCGCGACCCTCCAGAAAGACTCGTATCTCACCCGCATGACCTCCAGTGCCGACCGCAAAACTCTGGCGATCTGGCAACTGCTTAACCAGAGCGGGCTTAGAGTTGGGGTTCTCAATGTACCCATTACCTATCCTGCCGAACCGCTCGAGGGCTGGATGGTTTCAGGGATGATGGGCGCCCCGGAACTGAACGAGAGCGCCTGCTACCCGACTGAGATCATTGCCGACATAAGCTCAGCCACCAGCGACTATCCGATGCTTCGGCGGGAACTTGTCGTGGGCGGGGAGGGCACCTACCGACTCGACAGACTGGAACAACAGGTGCAGAGCCGTGCAGCGGCGACCCTGCGGCTGCTGCGCCAGCATCCGGTTGATGTGGTGATAGTGGTGTGCAGCTATACAGACCATGTTCAGCACCTTTTCTGGAAAAAACGTAGCCTTACCACCCCTGACGGGCAGCAGATCGAGGACATGGTCCTGTACGCCTACCAGCGGGCGGACGAGCAGCTTGCCGAGCTCTTGGCGTTCTGCGGGGAGCAGACCACGACTTTCATCATTTCCGACCATGGTTTTGGCCCCCTCGAAGGCGGACTTAACATGGATCGCTTCCTGCTGGACAGCAAGCTGATGGTCTCAAAGGCAGATACTGTTGATGTCGGCAATCGGGGCCTGGGGTTGGTGCAGTGGATACGCAATCGGATACCGGATCGGCTGTTGGCAAGGCTGCCGCGCAGTTGGTACCGCAGAAGCGCCCGGGTCTTCCAAAGCCACAGGCTGGGGCGGATAGACTGGCCTCAAAGCCGCGCGCTGAATATCGGCAGCTATCTGGGGCTGCGTCTGAATGTCAAGGGCCGGGAGCCGCAGGGCTGTATTCCTGAGGAAGAATACGAAGAGCAACGCAATGAGATCCGCCAGTTCCTGGATGAGTTCCGCCATCCTTTCACTGATGCGCCCGTCTTTGATGTAAATTTCCGCGAGGAGCTGTATCATGGCCCGTATGCCTCTGATGCTCCTGACCTGACCGGTTTAATCGGTGACGGGAAGATTCGTCTGATGAGACGCCCGGATCCCCGCGGTACTCACGGTTTCTTGACAGAGGAAGAGGTGTTGCGTGCGGACGGTCGTAGCGGGCTTCACCAGATGAACGGCATTCTGATTGCCGGCGGGCCTAATCTGAAGCCCGGACGCTTGCCGAGCGAGGCCCAGCTTGTTGACGTCGTACCCACAGTGCTATATGCGCTCGGCTTACCAGTGCCGGCATACTGCGACGGCCAGGTCCTTACCGACATGTTCGCCGGCGAGTTCGTCCGGGCCAACCCCACGCTTCAGACGGAAGCAGAAATGCATCGCGAGGCCCGAGATACACAGGAGGATGTTTATAGCGCCGAGCAGGAAGAACAGGTGAAAAAGCGCCTGCGGGACCTGGGATACCTGGACTAGCTACCCAACCACCAGCATTGGGACCGCTCAGTCGCTCAAGCCTCAGAGAGGAAACAGCCATAGCTATCTCAAAGCCTTCAGTGCTCATGGTGGCGCGGGGGGACCCGTTCCATGCCGTCTATCGTATGGCCTACTACCAAGCGGTGGGGCTGCGTGAGGCCGGATACGACATAGAGATGGTTTCACTGTCTGAACCCTTGCCGGAAGTGACTGCCGAGTGCCAGGCCGACGGCATGCCGCTGACATATCTCCCGGAGAGAGACGGGGTGGCAATAGACTTTCGGCTGTTGCGCCAGTTGCGCTCACTATTTCGGCAGAAACGCCCTATGATCGTGCACAGTCACGGACACCGGCGCAATTTCCATGCAGCAATAGCCGCGCGGCTGGCCGGTATTCCGCACTTAATAGTTGAAGTCCAGGAAAGTGCTATTGTACCTGCGACAATGCCGGGGCGGAGCCATTTTTTCTTGCCCAGAACCTGGATATACCGGCTTCACGAACAGATAGTCAACCGTTTAGCCCACAACATTGTGTGTTGCTCTGAGGCCAGCCGAGACGCGATGGTGAAACGGCAAGGCGCCCCTCGGCAGAAAATCGAGATTGTCTATAACGGAGTGGAGCTTGACCGGTTTGACAGCATTGAGCCGAATTCTCTCGGTTTGCGTGCGGAGCTAGGCATCCCCGCAGATGCTCTGGTAGTCGGCAATGTGGCCAAGCTGACACCTCGGAAGCAGCATCGTTGTCTTCTGCAGGCCGCCTCTCTGGTGCTCGAGAAGGTGCCTGGTACTCACTTCGTAGTAGCCGGAACTGGATACCTGCAGGAGGAATTGCAGCAATTGGCAGAGAAACAGGGAATTGGTAGCAATGTCCATTTCCTGGGATTCCGCAATGATGTTCCACAACTGCTGCGTGAATTCGATGCTTTCGCATTTCCCAGCCTGTCAGAAGGTTTACCGCTTGCCTTGATGGAGGCGATGGCGGCCAGGCTTCCGGTTGTGGCAACCGAGGCACCAGGCAATGACGAACTGGTAATTGAGGGCGAAACCGGCTACCTGATTCCGGTGCGGGACCATCAGCAACTGGCTGAACGCCTCATTGGCCTACTGACCGACGGGGAGCAACGCCGCCAGATGGCAGAGGCCGGTCGCAGGCGTGTTGAGCAGCATTTCAGTCGTCCGGTAATGGTCGAGAGAATCAAGCAGCTTTACGAGCAGATTCTGAGTACGTAATTCCACGTACTGCGCATAGATTGTAGGAAAGCACTGTGACCCTATGGACTATGATCCTGTAGCCAATCTGGGGGACTTGGTGCGGCAGCGCTTCCGGCTTCTGGCGGGCCTGTGTTTCTTGACCGGGGTGCTGGCAGTGCTCTGCACCTGGTTATTCGTGCCACGTGAGTATGCCGCCTCGGCTCGCCTGCTGTATCAGACAGCGGGAGGCGGTTTCGGTTCCGCCCTCTCGAAGGTCGCCCAGAAGATGGGGGTGGAGGCGGCCGCCTCAGCAGATATCGGTACAACGCTGGCCGAGATACTGCGCAGCCGCACCTTCGCCCTGGAGATGATACGCCGCTTCCAGCTCGACCGCCGCTGGGGACAGAAGAATGAGCTACTAGCCGTCCCCATATTTCGCGGCCACCTAGGGCTAGAGGCGCGGACCGGCGGTGTGCTGGAGATTACCTTCTGGCTCAAAGGCAGTCCACGCGGCCTCATTTCCAGCGGTGTGGACAAGCAAACGGCCCAACTGGCGGCCGATATTGTAAACGCCATGGTGGAACAACTGGAGCTCTACCGCCAGGAGTCCACCTATGAAGCAGGCAAGCGCCAGCGGGTGTTTGTGGAGCAGCGCCTCAGCCAAGCGGAAGAGCAGCTCCAGGAGGCCCTGGACCAGCTTGCAGCCTTCCAGCAGCAAACCGACATCATGCAACCGGAAGTGCAGTTGCAGGCACTCTATGCCTCGATCGGCTCGGTTGACGGCGCTTTGGCCAAAGCCCTAGCGGAGGCACAATCGGCCCGACAGGCCCGGCAAGCGGCAGGTGAGGAGAGCCGCGAGGTGTCAATGGTGGCCTCACAGGCACAGGTCATTGACGAACTCAAAGGCAACCTGATCAGGCTGCAGATGGAGCTGGCCCAAGCCCGCCATGTGGAGAATAAGAGTGACAAGCATCCTGATGTGCAGCGGCTATTAGCCCAGATAGAGGAGGGGCGACAAAGACTGGCAAAAGAACTAGATGTTGAGGTGCAGGCCCTGGCCGTCAAAGAAACGGTCGCCGATACGCAGGTAGAAGCCCTGCAACGCGAGCGCAGCCGGTTGCTTGAAGCGACCAGGAAGTTCCCCACCGGTAGTGTGGAGCACGCTGCTCTGAGAGCCCAGGTTGAGATGTTAGGCCAGGCGCGCGCCACGCTATACCAGGAACGCGAACTGGCCGCGATCCAGGAGGAGGCCACCTACCAGCCCTTCGACATACTGGATCCGGCACTTGCTCCACCCGAGAAGCGCGCCCCCTCAGCGCTGTTGAATGCCGTTGCGGCGGCGTTCATTGTTGCGCTGATTGTGTTGTTGATACCGCCGCGACGTAACAGCGGAAACCGATCGGCAGAATCCCGGAACGCCGATTGCGATACCGGGTAGGTCGCCGCGATGGTCACATCGGAGGCATCTGGGCTAGAGAGGCGGCTGGGTCGGCGTCACCCCTAATCCATCCCAAGCACGAGTCACCGAGCAGACGGCAATGGATGTGACGAACAGACTTCGAGGACCGGCTGTGGCCCTGCCGCTTCTGCTGCTGAGCGTCTTTGCAGTGGTGGGCCTGGTGTGCTTGAGCGGCCGGCCTCTGATGTCGGTGGCGGCGATGCTGGTTGCAGCCGCTGCAGTGGCGGGATGTTTTTACAGGCGCTGGTCCCTGCTGGATCTATGCTACCTGGCCATGATAGGAGGGTGCCTGCGTGCGGCGGTGTCTTATCGGTTCGGCTATGCTCTGGCGGGTGGCCTTATCATGGCAGCTTTGTTTGGTTTGGCGGTCCTCTGCTGGCTGATCGCTGGTTGGCACGGTCATATCCAACGCCCTTTCCATGGCAATGGCCGGTACGTCAGCCTGTTCGTGATATTCTTTGTGGGATGGACCGCGCTGAGCTATTTCACCGCTGTTGATCGCAATACGAGTCTCCGCGCCACGATAGCTCTGCCGCTGGTGATGCTGTGGGGACACTGGGTAGTACCCGCATCCCTCACGAACACGCGCCATGTCAAGGCCGTGCTCCGCTTCATCGTCTATATTGCCGCCTTCGTCGTCATCTTCAATACTCTGACCGCCATAAGGCCTGTCGAATATGGAGGCTTTCGTGTAGGCTGGTGGGGGAAGGCGGACTGGGAGGGCAAGCAGCGAGCCGCAAGTGAAGAGGAGCTAGAGGCTTTCGGGGCCACCCGTCGTTACCCCGTGGCTTTCTTTGGGCACCCTTCCGCAATGGCCAGTTTCCTGGCCATCTGCATTGTGCCCACGCTTTACTTCATAGTCACCGGTACCGACAGAAGGTCAAGACTGCTCCTAGCACTGCTGATGGCGGGAATTGTCATCTACCTGCTGCTTACAGGTAGCCGGAATAGTGCGGGAGCAGCCATCGTCGCCGCAATGGCCTTTACCTATCTATATTCCAGACGCGCCTTCCTCTATACCTTCCTGGTTATAGTACTCCTGGCAGCCGTGGTCGTCGGTAGTGTCTATGTCGTCGTGTACGAGTACGGACTCCCCATCAGCGCGCACTACCTGGTGATCAAGTTCCTCAAGGCCGATGTCACCAGCGGCCGCCTGGAAATCTGGCAGGGCGCGGCGGAGAATATGGCGAAGCGCCCCTGGTTTGGTCTGGGCATCAACGGCGCCCACCTCGTGCGCAGGCGGAATCTACTAGTGGCGGGCTTCTCCACTGCCCACAACGCCTACATCAGGCTGGCGGAAGAGACGGGGCTATGCACGGCTCTGTGGATGCTTGCTTACATGGGGCTGCTGCTAGGCACCGCCTGGCGCATGCATGTGCGAAAGATTGGCGGCCGTCTCTTGGGCGCCGCCTTCTTCGCCACCTTCGCCGGCATATTCGCTCACCAGATGTTCGACGTGTATATGGTCCCCAGCATGAACCAGACCCCGAGTGGGATAGCGCTTGTCTTCCTGGCCGGTGCTCTGCTCAAGCTCCCAGAACTCGCCGATGACGACGAGGCTGAGGCAACTCCACATACCCAAGACGAAGTAGAGGTTGCGTGAAATCCCTTGCCTCGTGTCTTGACGCAACTTCAGCGCCTCTTCCATATGGCCAGGCACCTGCAGCCCTCGCAGATCGTCAATCGTGTGCTGCGTCTGGGCAAGAACAGGCTCATATCTCTGGCCCCGCACAGATACCATCGTCACTACCACCGCCCATTTGACCTCGGCGTGACCGACAAGCTATCGGGCTTCGCTGCAACCGCTGAAATACTGCCCCCTGCCTTCATCTGCGATGCCTGGCTTCGTGAGGCTCTGGCGCGGCGCTTCTCGTTCCTCAACATCACGCGGGAACTCGGCGCGGCGAGCCGAGATTTCTGGCAGGCCCCGGGGGCCTCTGACCTGTGGCAGTTCAATCTGCACTATTTTGAGTACGCCCCGTACGTCGCTCGCCGTGCCACTCAGCTCATGTCTGATAAGCCCGACCTGGCACGCCTATATGTGGAATGGCTGACAGAGCTGATCGCGGACTGGATTGCGCATAGCAAGCTCGGAGATACAAGATGGGGCTGGCATCCCTATGTGATCAGCACCCGCAGTCTCAACTGGATGGCTGCCTACGCCGTGCTGAGGCTGGCACCGGAGCCGATACCTAGCGGGGTACCTGATGATCTATGGAAGGCTGTAAGAAGCTCATTGGCCGCGCAGTTGCATTTCCTCAGCCATAATCTGGAATACGACCTCCTGGGCAATCACCTGTTGCGGGAAGCTGTCGCATTGGTGTGCGGCTCCCTGTTTTTCGAGGGGCCGAGCGCCGTCAAATGGCGCCAGCAGGGCCTGCGGGTGCTCAGCCGCGAGCTGGATCAGCAGATACTAGCTGATGGTGCTCACTATGAGCTCAGTCCCACTTACCATTGCCTGGTACTGCAGGATTTGCTGGTTCTGGCAGCTATCTTGGGCAAGACTGAAGCCACCGCTGGCGAGATCGCTCTTGAGGCGACCATATCACGCATGCTGGGCTTCGCTCGGAGCATCAGCCATCCCGACGGCGGTATTGCGCTCTTCAACGATTCATCTCTTAGCACAGCCCTTGAGGCCTCGCAGCTACAAGATGTGGCCGTGGATATCTTTGGCCTGACAGTGCCTATGCCTTCATCTGAGACATTAGTGCAATCAAGCGGGTACTGGTCGGCACGGCACGGTGACGACTTCCTGATTGCCGACTGTGGTCCTCCTGCGGACTCTCGTTGTGCGGGTCACAGCCACTGTGACATGCTCAGTTTTGAGCTTTCCGTGCAGGGGCAGCGCCTGGTGGTTGATAGCGGGGTGTATGAATATGCGCCGGGGGCAATGCGTGATTACTGCCGCAGCACGGCAGCACACAATACAGTGACTGTGGACGGGCGCGAACAGTCAGAGATGTGGCATAGCTTCAGAGTCGGGCGGCGCGCGCGAGTGCTGGCACGAAGTCTCTGGGAAACTGACCGACAGACCGGCCTGGAAGCCTCAATCGAGAGCTATGACCGCTACTTCCGCCACTCCCGAACCATCGCTGCGATGAAGCACACCTGGCTCATATGGGATCAGGTTTATTCCCCACGCGGGAAGAGAGCACACAGCTTCCTGCACCTACATCCGGAGATTGTAGTGAAGCAGACCGGGACCAATAACTTTGTGCTGGATTTCGCCCGAACGCAGATTTTCCTGACATGCTTGGAGGCCGATACTGTAGCGCTAGCCGAGGGCTGGTATTGCCCCGAGCTGGGCCTGCGTGTGAACAATCCTATCATACGTCTTGAGAAGGCGCTCGCAGAGCAAACGGCAGCTTTCGGCTATGTGATCAGTGGAGCGCCCGACGCGGAAATCGCCCTCACCCGTCAGCCTACCGGCTATCAGATAGGCATCGGTGAACACACGGTTAATGCGCGTCTCATGGCATTGCCGCACTGAGCGCTGCCAACATCGTATGGGAAAGATGGCGCTTCCGGTCAGTTGCCAGGTTGCGCGGGGCGACTGATAGCGAAGGTGGCCTCATGGACTTCGGCGATTTGCTGCAGGGGAATTGGCATGGGGCCGCCGGCGAGTACCGCGTTCACAAATTCCCTCAATTCCTGCTGATGGCCCTTGTCCTGGCCGCGTGGCCGATAGACCTGCCGACGGCCACCTCGGAACTGCATGGTACGGGAATAGTCATCCAGTATTACCGTGGCGCCACCACCATGTATCTCGAGGCGTTCCTTGCCGGCGGCCTCAGCGCCACTGGTGACGTAGGTGATGGTGCCGATTGAACCATTGGCAAATCTGAGCAGAGCCTGCGTGCTCGGATCAGTGCTGTTGGGGGTGTGCCAGGCGCAAGCGTCCTCGATACTACTGTCGGCAAAAAATCTCAGCATATCCACGAAATGACATACCTCTCCGACGACGCGCCCTCCGCCGATTTCGGGATCGAGCACCCATGAATCCGGCTCCAGAGCACCGGCATTGACCCGGTAGTCCATTACCAGGGAACCTTCCACAGACGCCATGAATTCCTGGGCCCGACGCGTATGGGGGGAGAAGCGCCTGTTGAATCCCACCATCAGTCCTCTGCTGCTCTGGGCTGCCTCGAGGACACTCTGAAGCTCGGCCATATCCAGCGCCAGAGGCTTCTCAACAAAGACCGCCTTCCCGGCCCGCAATGCCTCGATTGCCAGTTGCGCGTGCAGATTGTGCCGTGTCGCGATGAACACGGCCTCGACCTGCTCGTCCTCCAAAAGCTGCTCATATTCAGTCGTGCAGTAGTCCGCGCCAAAGCGCTCACCAGCGTGTATGGCACTGGCCCCGGTGGCCGTCGCAATCGCCCGCAGGCGGCAGTTGCCAACTCCGCGCAAGGCGGGAAGCAGAACCCCGCGGGAGAACTGCCCGGCACCAATCAAGCCGACCCCCAACTGGTCTGTGGCGGCCGGCTTGCTTCTATCCGGCTCGGAGATGTCAATCCGTACGTCCTGTGCTGCTGACGCGGCTTCAGGGTATTTCAGAAGCACGGCCAACGGGCGTGCCTCGGCCTGTTGGGTGATTAGCTCATAGGCCTGCTCGGCCTGCTCGATGTCAATGATTTCGCTTATCAGTTCAGCGGTTCTGACTTTCCCCGAGGCGATGAGCTGAAGGAAGTGCTGCATGTTACGGCTCTCAACCCAATGTACGTAGCCGACCGGATAGTGTAGGCCCTTTTCCTCGAAGTTGGGATCATATCTGCCCGGGCCGTAGGACCGCGATACTACCAGTTCCAGCTCCTTCTCATAGTAGGTCTTGCGGGGTATGTCCATGCCGACCAGCCCGACGACCGATACCCGTGCGCGGTCCCTGGCGATGTCAGCCGCCAGAGTTACCGGGTCATTGCTGCTGGTCGCGGCAGTGATGATGACGCTGTCAACGCCGTGACCATGTGGCAACTCGAAGGCGGCCTTAACGTCGCCCTCACCGCGCACCTTGGCGACATCTGCTCCCAAGTCCTGAGCCAATTGCACGCGCTGTCGGTCGCCGTCAATGCCCAGTACCGCGCATCCGGCCGCCTTGCATATCTGGACTACCAGCAGCCCCACCAGGCCAAGCCCTATTACCGCCACCTCATCTCCCAGGGCGCATTGGGCATTCCTGACGCCGTGCATTGCGATAGCGCCCAGAGTTACGAAGCTGGCATCTTGCAGCGTGACTTCTTGGGGCACAGGTACACATAGATTACGCGGCACGTTCACGATCTCGGCGTGACAGGCATATCCGGCACCGGCACAGGCGACTCGATCCCCGGGGGAGAAGTCCGTTATGCCGCCGCCCACCTTGACTACCGTTCCCGCTGAGCTGTAGCCCAGAGGGGCGAGCTGGTCCAGGCGCGCCATGGACCTGTGGAATACTGAAACCAGGCCCTCCTGCCTGGCCTTCTGGATAGCCTTGCGCACCAGGTCAGGCCTTTCACGTGCCTTGCCTAGCAAGCCCTTCTGGGCAAAATCCCTGAGTGTCCGTTCAGTGCCGGCGCTGATTAGGGAATACTCGTTGGCAACCAGCAGCGCTTCCTCTGATAGCGCCGGCCGCGGCACATCATATACCGATAGCCGCCCTGTACGGAAGTTGTGTAGCACCTGTTTCATGTCTGTCCCCAATGTCTCGGCCTACGGTGAACTCCATCCCGCTGGCAGAGCATAGAATTGGTTGGCGCGATGGTCACCGGTATTTGCAGCGGATTCAGAGGTAACCCAACTGATGCAGGTGCTGCGCTATCTGCCTAATCCGGTCAGCCTCGCAATGCGCTGCAAAACCAAGTTATCCGTCTTGCTGAAGCCCAATAGCCACAATATTCCAACATAAACAGTCATGCAAACCAAGAGACACACAGCCAGTCCGAACAAACCTTCGAGAGGAATGAACCAGGCGGCACCGGCAGCCACAAGCCCAGCGATATACGGCTTGAGTATACTCATTGAATACGGTGATAGGCCCATTATCAGCCAAACCTCAACAAGCCTGAGCAGATTAGCCAGGGCCAGACCGCCTGCCGCCGCCACCGCTGCACCGACAATGCCGTAGAGTGGTATGAGCAGATAGGCCAATCCGATATTGGCGGCGACAGCAACCATGTCATTGACCAGAGCCAGCCAGGAGCGCCCGGACATTATTAGCATCCAGCCTACGTGGCCCACCGAAGCGTTTACAATGTGAGCTCCGGCCAGGATGGCCAGGGCCCAATGTCCGCGCTCAAACCCCTTCCCGAAAACTCCTAGCAACTCCTGCCTTTGTACTATCAGAAACAGGCAGATCGGCAGGGATATGGTCACCACCCAGCGGGTGGCCACCTTGAATATGGCACCAAGTTTGGCCATTTGCTGGCGGCTGTGCAAGTCACTGATGATGGGGCGAAACACCGCGGCCACTTGCCCCAGTCCGAATGCCCCGAAGAAGGCCAGCGAATGTGCTATGGCATAGACCCCAACATCCGCCTCGGAGCACCATAGGCCGGCCAAGAGAATGTCCAAGCGTGATATACCAAAGGTGGCCAGCCCCATGAGCATCAGGGGAAAGGCGAACAGCAGAAGCTCGCGGATCGATACCGTAGGGCGGACCTGGCGGTCCAGCAGCACCGGAAAGAGTCGCAGCAGGAACCTGAAGCCCACGATCAACGACACTAACGCCGCAATGACGTACGCCCATTGGACGGCCCAAATGTCCGGTCGTGCCAACCACAACAGGCCGAAAGCAGCCAAGAGTGTGCCCTCAAAGGCCAGGGTACTGACTGTCGCCGGGGTGATTGTGCGCCGCGCGGTGGCGGCATTAGTCACGACCTCGAACACCGCAAACAACGGTACGGCAAGGGCCATTATCCGCAAGATCTTGCCCGTCTCGGCACTGTGGAAGAGCCGATTACATAGTGATTCAGCGCCGGCAGACAACACCACCAGCAGGACTGCGCCGGCAACAGCACTCACCAGGATGCAGTACACCAAGACGCCTTTGACCTTTGCCGGCTCTTCCTTGGCCTCGTATGTGGAGGCGTACCGCAGGGCAGCCACGTTCAGCCCGCCGACCGCGATCTTCTGAGTGAAGCGAACCACATTGTTCGCCAGCGAGTAAACCCCGACGCCTCGTTCTCCCAGCGTATGAGCCAGCACATACCCAAGGGCTAACTGCAACGCCCACAAACCGAAGCTGCCAAGCCCTGAGATGCCAGTCCCCTTGGCGACCTGACGCAGTTCACTGCCTATATCCTCAGCATTGTCGTTCACGTTAGCTTTTCCGTCTGCATATGGGGTCTTTACTCGAACGCGTGCCGCTGTTTGAGGGTGCTAGATGTAGCCGAGGTCCTTCAGTCTCTCTTTGACTGCAGCCTCCTCATCATCTGTATAAACCTCATTTGGGGACTGAGCGGTGCTCTCTTGGCCTTGCTCATACACTAATGGCGAACTGCCCAGGTCATCTTCCAGAGCGCGCAGCAGGGGTGCGCCGTCCATATAGTCGGGCACCGCATGCCCCAGCAGATACAGAATCGTCGGGGCCAGGTCCTCGATCTTGGCTTCCTCCAGGGTTTGGCCTGCGTGAACGCCTGGTCCCCATAGTGCTACCGTGCCATCAGGGCTATGCCCGCCGTAGAGACCGGCCATGTCAACCTCGTGCTTGGCCTGCAGTAGCCGGCCATTGTCCTCCAGTACCAGTCCTGACAGCGGTATATCGAGATTCCACCAGATGGCTATATCGGGGAAATCCTCGACATGAGGGCCTTGATAGACATCTTCGCGCCGCATCACTTTAGCGGCGGCCGGCTGTCCGGTCGCCGGGTCCTTGGCTCGTGACAGCGCAGAGATGATATAGTCCCGAACTTGCTCGTATTCGGCGCCCGGCTGCACTATCCCGTCGGGCTCGCGCCCTGCAAGATTGACCCAGGGCTGCGTCTCCCAATAGAACGAGTAGGCCTTGGTCCGGCTCCAGTCGTTGTCCCTGGTGAAGGAGCGGGCGTAGTATCGCTCGACCGCACGACGCCCCAACCGGCTCGATAGTATCATGCTCTTGATATTCTTGGGTAGGAAGCTTCTCCCCACTTTCTCGGCAACCGAGCCCAGCTTACCGCGAATGGTCCCAACCAGGCCGCGTGGAGTGTTCCCGGCCTTGAGGACAAGCAAGCCCAGTTCGGAGAGGAAGCTGCGCACGTAGGCCCGCCCCTCATTGAGTATTCCGCCACCGTGATCCGACATGACGATGAGGATAGTGTTGGCATCTAGACTTTGCATCAACCGCCCTAGGGCTGCATCTGCATGCTTGTAGATCTCCAATACCGGGTCGTTGCACCATCGCCGGTCCACCTCATCATGCAGCGGGTGCTTAGGGTCGCAGTAGGGCCAGAAGTAGTGCTGAGCGGCATCCGTTTCCACCAGTGCTACGGCAAACAGATCCCAATCCGCCTGACGGTAGAGGTGTTCTGCCACTTGCGCTTTGGTGTCCAGGGCTTTCAATAGGTTATTCAGCGCCCGGCGGTATCTGCCGGCAATCACATGCCGTTTGGCATCGGCATGAAACGGATATCCACCCCATTGTGCCCTTAACTGGTCGGCCAGGCTCGCCGGATAGGTAGCTCGGGCAGCCTTCAGCGATGGTGTCAGCCAGCCTCCCACCACAATGCCGTTGACCGGCTGAGCCGGATAGGTACAGGGGATATTGAGGGCGGCCACTCGACGCTGGTGCCGACTGAGTATCGAGAACACTGTCTCGACCTTGATGTCCTGGGAGGTGTTGTGGTGGAATTCATAGCTGCGCGGCACCCTCTGCAGGAAAGAGAACATGCCATGCTTGCCCGGATTGACCCCGGTCATGAAGCTGGGCCATGCCTGAGGGCTGCTGTATTCGCCGGTGCTCCTCAGATTGCCGAAGCATCCCTCCCTGATCAATCTCGCGAAGTGAGGCAGATGCCCTTCGTCAGCCCACCTGCGCACCAGCGTTGGTGTGAGCGCATCAATGCCCAGAACCACAATTCTCGTCTTTTCCTCGGTACTGCCCATGACTGACCTCAAATCTCAGTTGAATTCGCAGAGTCGTGTAGGCATTCCTGACAGGCCCCTACCACGCGCTCCAGTTCTATCGCCGAAAGGCATTCCCTATGGCAGGCCGCTGCAGCTTGGTTCTGTGAGGGCCCGTAGAAGAAGCAGGGCTGACAGTCCAAATCAGCCTGCAAGATGCGATGGCCTTCGCCTAATGGCTTGCATATGCGGGGGTCGGTTGGCCCAAATATGACCACCGCTCGCGTACCCACAGCTCCAGCTACATGTGCCAGCCCGCTGTCATTGCCCACAAATAGGTCCGCTTGTTGTATCAGGCTTGCCGTTGCCAGCAGGTCCAGTTTGCCGGCCGCGATCTGATTGTCTGAGAGCACGCCTGACAGTTGTTGCCGCATCAGTTCGTCCTCGTCAGGTGAGCCTGCGGCGACTACCGCAGCGTCGAGTTCATCCTGCAGAAGCGCCGCCAACCGCACGAAGCGCTCGCTCGGCCAGCTTTTCCAGTGCTGACCGGCACTACTGCCTGGCTGCAAGATGACCAATGGTTGGGCTGGCTTTGCCGCCAGTTGCTCCAAAAACACCCTTGCCTGATCGTGGGCACGCTGCGGTATCTCGAGCGCAGCCCTTGGTACATCCGGTACAGGAATCCCCAGCGCCCGGAGGATCCGCATATTACTGCGACTGCGGTGCTCAATCCCAGGCACCGAGATAGGTAGATTATACACGTAGGGCAGAGGTGCTTGCCAGCGCCCGGTGTATTCCACTATGCCGACTCGGAAGGGTGCCCTGCTCAGTAACGTGATCGCTACCAGGTTGGTCCCATGGTGCGATGCCACCACCAGGTCCCATTGCCTTCTGGCGACAGCGATGCCCCAGACCAGGCGGCGCCAGGTTAAGCCCTCGCCAGGCGGCATGGCGAGCAGCTCATCCACCAGACTACTGTGCTCCATGAGCTGGCGAGTGCTGTCTTGCGAGGCCACTAGCGCAATGTGAGCGTGGCTGTAGAAATCGCGTATCCCCTTCAGAGCAGGCGTAAGACATATCAGGTCACCGATACCCATGTGACCGTAGATGAGGATGTTGTTAACCTGCTCCTTATCAGGGGGAGTAGATGGCCAGGGCAGCCACCGTCGCGATAGCCACTCAAGATACGTGGTCGTGGTTCTACTCATCAGCGTGACTTATTCTGTCCCCAGAAGGCCCGCTCCCAGCAGGTAAACCTGGAACCCGGCTTCTCGCCAAAGTTGATGATCAAGGCAATTGCAGACATCAATCACCATGCGGGCACTGGTCTGTTGCGCCACAGAGCGCGCATCCAACCGTCGGTATTCGCCATGGCCGACGAGGAACGCAAGCAAATCCGCAGAGGCTATGGCATCTTTGAAGGGCAAAATGGGCGTCTCGAACTGCTCGGCCACCGGGTCAGTGACTGTCACCTCGAAACCAGCCTGCGCCAGGTGCCTCAACACCGCAGTGGCCGGGCTGTTACGAGTGTCATTGGTGGCCTCCTTATAGGTAGCGCCCAAGAGAGCCACTGTTGTGTCCTGATCGCCCACCAAATCTCTTATCAGGCCCGCCACATAGCCGGGCATGGCATCATTAACGGTACGCGCGGCCGAGATCAGAGTCGCGTTATCCGGATCGGAATAATGCAGGAAATATGGGTCCACAGGTATGCAATGACCGCCGACGCCTGCGCCAGGGTAATGGAGCGCGACCCGTGGGTGCAGATTGGCCAGCTCTCGTACCTCCCAAACGTTGATGCGGTGACGCTCAGCCAGTCGCGCCAGCTCGTTGGCGAGAGCAATGTTCACATCACGGTACGTGTTTTCAGCCAGCTTGACCATTTCCGCAACCTCAAGCGTGGTCTTGTGGATCTGGCCTGTGGCGAAACGGCCGTATAGCTCGGCTGCTCTGTCGCTTGCTTCAGAGGTTAATCCGCCAACCACTCTGGTGCTGTTACATATCTCGCCCAACAGGTCACCGGGCAGAGCTCGCTCCGGACAATATGCGACATCGAAGTCCTCGCCGGCGCTTAGGCCGGCTTGATTGAGTATCGGCACTACAACGTCGCGAGTTGTGCCGACAGGCACGGTGGACTGAACAACGACCAGATTGCCTCTGTCCAATGCGGGAACGATGCTCTCGGCCGCCTGCACTACGGCGCTCAAATCCGGCGCACCCTCCGACGATAGCGGGGTAGGCACAGCGATAACGTAGGCGTCTGCTTGCAGCACTTCGCTGCTGAAGGAGAACAGGCCTTTGCTGAGGACTTCATGCAATAGTGCGGTTATGCCCGGCTCGGGGTCCGACTGGGAGCTATCCGCTAGCCTGTCAATTCTCCGTTGGTCAATGTCAACACCATGCACCCGCAGACCATTCGAGCTGAGTAGCAGTGCAATTGGTAACCCGATCCGCCCGATTCCTACCACGCAGACATCATTCATATCAATGCATCAGCCTTACTCACGAGGCCAAACCTGGTCTTTAGGTGCCTAGTGAAGCCAGATCAGGTAACGCCTACAGAATGCCCGCCCTAGTGTTTCGCAGAATAGCTGGTACTCCGAATGTCAGCATGTGGGAAACTCGCGACAAGTCCTGAGAACTTCGGGCACTGAGTGCATAGAGGTATTAGCGGTACCCGGCGTCCCTGGGGTGCCACCACGTGTACGGCTACGCTTTTCTCCGGCCTTAGCCGCGCGGCCCGCCGCTCGCTTCCCGCCGGACTGCCCCAGGATGGACCAATACAGTATACGCTAATGGCGTAATATTCTCAAACGCTCTCGGCAACGATTCTCTTCAGCAATTGCTCATAGCGTTCGGCAAGGAGCTTGCGGTCATAGTGCTTCTCGACGAAACGGCGGCCTGCCCGGCCCCGTTCCTCAAGCCTGTGGCCTTCGTTCTTTGCCTGTATAATGCCCTGAGCTATCGATTCTGGATCGCCGGGCTCGCATATCACAGCCGCCCCCGACTGCTCGAGTATCTCGCGAGCCTCGCCGCGCACGGCTCCCAGGATCGGACGCCCCGCCGCCATGATTTCGAACATCTTGGAGGGTATGAAGTTCTCCAAGAAGGGGTCCGGCCTGAGTGAAACCACGGCCAGGTCTGCTGCGGCGTATAGCTTTGCGACTTCCTGCCGCGGCTGGGGGGCCTGGAAACGGATATTGGATAGGCCGCGCTGCTCTGTCCGTCGCACTATCGCTTCCTTGAGCGCGCCGTCCCCGACAAGCAAGAACGATATGCTATCATCATGTCGCAGGACCTCAGCCGCCTCCGCTATCGCTTCGACGCCCTGGGTTACCCCATGCGTCCCAATGTATGCAACCACAAACTGATCTTTCATGTCTAGCTCGGCGCGCACCGCCTCGCGATCAATTTCGACCGCATCAGCCCATTGGAGGTCAGCGCCATTGGGGATTAGTGATACCTTGTCACGATCCACACCCTCACGCTCTAGCATCTCGGTGAAGGACTTGGTGACTGTTACTACACTGGCACAGGAACGGTAACAAGCCCCCTCGACGGCCCTAAGGCAACGGTATCGCCACCCGTCGCCCACCATGCCCAGTCGCTTGGCCGTCTCTACCACCGGGTCACGCATGTCATAGACCCAGGGAGTGTTCTTCAGGCGGCCGAGGAACATGGCCGGCAGCGCCTGGAAGATCGGGGGCGAGGTAACTACCAGCACGTCACATTTGCGCAGATCCCACAGACCACCCACCAGGACTGAAGAGGCGAACGACAGTTGACTTACGGTGCGTTTCACTACTCCGCTGTTCGGAGCAGGCCAGTGCCAGTAGCGACATACTTGGTAGCCCGCTCCGTTTGTGTCCTTGGCCCATAGTTTCCAGTGGTACTCTTTTGCCACCCGTCCTGTCGGGTAGTTCGGGTATGCAGTTACCGCCGTGATTTCGTGGCCGTTTCTATGCCAGTGCTCACACAGCCCCGACACGCGGTTTATGCACGCCCCTACTTCGGGCGCGAACAGTTGAGAGATGAAGCCGATGTGCATTTCGCGCTTCCAATCCGTACTGAGTACACCTTAGACTGCTCAAGGGATCATGCGGCGCTGCCCGAACACGAAACTAGTTCAGTCTCTCCGCAGACCACAGACCCTATATCTGGTCTGGCCTATTCTTGTTTGCCTAGGCGGACAGGACTGCAATGGCTCGGGCTGGGAACTGCGGCCGCGAGCCAGGACGGCTTACATGTAAGAGATTGCTGCAGGAGTACGGACTTACATTATATCAGGGGGGAGAGGCACGTCAAGGGGAAAATCGGCTAGAGCAACGGCTGTCTGGTAACGCGCCTCTAAGCCCAGAAGTAACAGCAAATATGGCTGCAGGAGCGCCGTCGTTCACAGCCAAGCTCCGGCAACCCACGGGTACCTGCCAACCGCTTGTTCTCTCCGGCAACCCACTGCGCAGAACCGCAGGAACGGCAGACTGTGACTGTCTAGCCCAACTGCTAGGTGAGATTTGTGGTGCCGCTGATAGCTGCCACTCAGATGCGACGTGCCCGGGAGCCAAAGCCGCCCTTGCTGGTAGGTCTGGTCGCCATACTCAGCCGCTCAGCCCCCCGGGCTCATTTACCGAAGCAGCAGGAAGGTGGCAGCCACACTCCCCAGTGATTTGAGCACGCGCTCCCAGGTGCTTTCGGTACGGATGGTGCGTACAGTGTGTCGTGAAGGTACTACGATAATATCTCCGGGGTGTACGTCTTTGATTTCCTGGATTCGGTGAACCGCGCTGTTGGCGCGTACCACGACGGCATGGTCGAACGCTGCATCGCTAGCTAGACCGCCTGCCATGTTCGCATAATCTCTCGGCGAGGCCTTCTCCCGGTGACGTACCTGCCCCGGTCTTATCACAGCTCCCAACACGGTCACACTGTTGCTCAACTCGGGAACAATGACTGTATCCATATCATGCAGCTCAATATCCGCTTCCTGTCCCTTACTGGCCAGGATCTGCGAGCCCTCCACGGGTATTGCCGTGACCCAATCGGTGAGACTAATGCGCCGCGGAGGTAGCACAATCGAGGTGCCGCTTTCACCGCTGACCACATAGGCCACGTTCCGGGTAACCTGTTCTGCCATGACTGCGCGTTCGGCCTGCATCTCATCCAGCATCATGGTCTGTTCTGCAGAGTTCTCTTGGTTGTACATGTGGACGATTTGCTCGAGACTCTGCTGACTGCCGCTGGCCATAGCCATTTCAGTAGGCCGCAGGATCATGATCCCGTCCGGGTTGGCGTCATCCAGCAGGGGCCCGACGCGCTGCAAGAGGTTGTAGAGCGTTTCCCTCTGTTCGGCACTGCTGCGCAGAATGTGAGCGCCAGGGCGCTCCACCTGCCCTCTTACATGCACTACGGGCGGCCGCGCGGCGAAATCACCCTTACCCACCACTGTGATCTGATCATCATCCTTCAGTACCAGGTCCGGCTCGACTTGCACCCTCTCCTCAGCACCGACAGCCAGGCTCAGCACCTGGATCTGCGCAGTGCCGGTCTGCCGGCCTGGAGCGTACTCAAGTTGGTCACCTGCTCCTGGTGCCAGACCACCGGCCGCAAAGACCAGATCACTGACCTTCATGCCCTCAAAGCGTGGGTAGCTATCCGGCCGTTGGACGAAGCCGGCGATATGGGCCAGTCGCGCAGGTCGTGCCTCCTCCTGAGACAGGATTTCGAGAATATCGCCCGCTTGCAGTTCGATATTGCTGTCTGGCTTCTCCGCCAGCACTTCCTGAAGGGCGATACTCAGGACAATTCGGTCTCCCGAGGGTTGCAGCCGCAGCAGCCGCGCCTGCTTGAGGTATGCATTATCTTTGACCCCGCCGGCCTGCACCACCAGATCTCTGACCCGCATGTCGGCAGCCCATTCATACTTGCCGGGCTGTTGAACGGGGCCGCGGACCTGCACGTCAGTTATCGGCGTAACCTCGCGACGGTAGTAAATATACACTTCATCATAGGGCCGCAGGCTCAAAGAGGCCGCAGGTTGTTCCACGGCGCTCTCCACTGAGAAACTCTCATAACGGTGTTGGCGCTGGGCATCCAGCCGGCGGACCATACCATAGCCGAGAAAGGCGCCCTCATCCAGACCACCGGCCTTCTGTATCAATTGCCCAAGCGTCATTCCAGTCTCAACTTGGTACAGCCCCGGCTTTGTGATCGCCCCGGTAATGCGGACTGCATTAGCCGGCATTGGATCTACCGGAGAAACCACGACTACGTCCCCGGCCTGCACGGGGAAGTCACCGGTCTTAGCTTCGCCATCACCTGCGGAGCCGCTCATGTTTACATTGATCACCAATTGCTCGTCGTGGTCGGCAATACGCCATATGCGAACGTTGCTGTTCGAGCCCTCGGCAGCGAAGCCGCCTGCCAGCTTGATTGCCTCGGCGCAAGTGATTGGCTCTGCTGTTTCGTAGCGTCCTGGCCTCCGCACCTCACCGGTTACGCCAATCTCAGCGGCGACCGGGCCGACAAAGACGGTATCGCCCGTCTCGAGCAGAGATTCGGTCAGCAACTCCCCCGACAGCAGATAGGGATACAGGTCAATATCCACAGATGGCTGGCCCCTGCGGCTAAGGCGGATATTGCGCAGTGAGCCGGCATCGGTCGGCCCTCCTGCCACGTAGAGAGCGGTCAGTACGGTCGCAGTTCCATGCAGACCGTATCTGCCCGGCTTGACCACATCACCGGTAACATATACAGTCACCACGCGGGTACTGCTGACGGTAACCGAGGTCCTGCTACCGATATAGAACTCGCCCATTTGCTGTTCTATGACTTGCTGGAGGGCCCCCAGCGGTTTCCCGGCAACTATCACCTCGCCGAGCAAAGGTAAGTAAAGCTTGCCGTCGGGCGACACCATTGCAGTTGTATTGACGTGCTCGATGCCCTTGCTCCAGACACGAATCGCCAACTCATCGCCCGGCCCGAGCGCATACTGCGGAGAGATCGGCATATTCAGTGTGCGCGGCTCTTCGCCACCGGCCTGCGCGAACAGATCCGCGCCAAACCTCTTGAGATTACCCAGCCGCATGTCTTCAGGCAGGTGCCATTGCTTTGGTAACCGGGTCCAAGCCGGGATTTCGTGCTCGGGAGTTTCCACAGGTTCGACGGCCTCTGGGGCTTCGTCATCCCTACTCGTAGGTTCGACGACCTCTGGCGCTTTGTCATCCCTGCTGGTAGGTTCGACGGCCTTTGTGACTTCGTCATCCCTGGTGGCAGGTTTGCCCCCTTCGTTTTCTGCAGCGTAAGTGGCTGAACCAGCTTGGGAATAGAATACGTGCCCCCCGAGCAGAATCACCCAGATGAGGACCAAACAAAGGACACGAGTTGGCGACATGTGCGGCACACTCCTCTCCAATGCAGCATGTGGTGATTGTCTATTCCGCCTCCCCGCCGCAGATACCTGCATCCTCGGAAAGCATCTGGTGCCTCCACTGGCGGTACCGATAGCTTGAGAGTGGACCGCAGCGCCCCTGGCAGCCCAGTGTCTTGCCGCGATTATGCCGTATCAAGCAGCGACCAGTGCCGTATCGAAGCTCCGGCTATCAGGTTGGTAGGCTTGGATGATAAGAGGCACTGCCGATATCTTGCATCTCAACTACAAACTGTCGTAGAATGTGCCAGGCCGTGCAGGGGGTGGTGGGGGAAGAATACCAATTCAGTGCGTGAAAGAGTCTGCCGTGCCACATGCGCAGCTCTCTCTTCGCGAGTCGGCTGAACTTCAGCAAGAAAGCGATGTTTCTAGAGTAGCGGACGCAGAGTGACGGCGTCCGTTGGCACGATTACAGGGGGTTTTGATGAATCACGGGCGACGCGTGGTTGGAGTGATGGCGCTAGCGGTAACACTGATGTGTATGGTGCCTGCAAGCGCGATGGATAAGGTTGACCTGGACAAACTCCAGGGAGGCTTCGCAGGCATATTCCCCAGGCCGTCGGAGATACAGGGCTGGACGGTGTTCCCGGTTATCAAACGTCCCGCGGACCCACAGAGCTTGCCCTTTGAGCTCCCGGGCCAGGCAACGGTGACGCTGAATGACGCCCGGGCGCTGTACCGAGATAAGCCGGCAGGTATCATCGAGACGGTGTGGGCGTCGTACACGGTCAAAGAAATGGCAATCTGGCGGGGCACGACGCAACAGCAACAGGTGTGGGAGACGCATTTCGATGTCACGGTGAGAGAACACCTGAGCAAGCCGGAGCTGGACTACGCGCGCCCGACCAACATCCCGGCGGACAAGGTCATCCGGCTGGGCGACTGGGCCGGCTGGGTGCCTCCCGTCTCGCGCGATGAGGAGCGGCTGTGGGTCTGTCGTGGATTGTGGGAGGTCACGATCAAGTTCAGCCTCAGTCCCGGGATGCTCAGGGAGGCAACCCGGGAGCCGATGCGCGCGCTGACCGAGTACTGGGCGGGTCAGATTCTCAATCGCCTAGTACAACCGCCGCCGGTGAAGCTGGAGATTACCGCCGGGCCCGAGGGCACGCCTAATCCAGTCGCGCCGGGCGGGCAGGTGCGCTGCAACGTAGAGGCCCGGCATGGCAAAGGCCTGCCACTCACCTACTCGTGGACGGCCACCGGCGGGAGCTTCGACAATCCGGCCGCCAAGAGCCCGACGTGGACCGCGCCGGCGGGTGCGGCGACTGATTGTGGCATCACCGTGGCGATTTCGGCCGCCGATGGCGCACAGGTCGGCGCCTCATACCTGCAGCGGATCGGCTCAGCGGCCGACCTGCATATATCCCCGGATTGCATCGTGCTCTCCTGGCCTACGCCCAACACCTTCATGGAGATCGAGGAGGCCGCCGACAAGCAGTGCGTCGCCGTACAGGTTGAGAACGCGCACCCTACGATGGAGGCGAAGGGCGTGTTGGTCCAGTTGTCAGCGGGGCCGAGGCAGGGCAAAGGCACCCACATTGGCAACCCGATACCAGCAGGCGACTTGCCTCCGGGGAAGCACACCGTCGTCCACGCTACATGGGATCTGCAGGGCCAGAGCATCGAGGACTTCCGCCTCTACGCTCATGCATATTGTCAGGGCGTGGCAGATACCAACCCTAATGACAACTACGCTTACATTGATGTAGAAGGCATCTACTACGCCCATAACGGGACCCGGGCATTCAGCTTCGCCAGGGATACCTTCAGCTTCAAGAACTACGGCATAGGCGAGCGGGGCATCGCCGCGCTGGTGGATAAGCAGGCTGCTTTGGTGGCGGGGTGTCTGGACCGCAAGCAGCCGAAGCGCCCACTAATTGACGACCCCTTCTATATGATCTCGTACCTGCGGTATCAAAAGTATATGGAGACATTTGGCCGCTCGCACATTGGTGGGGTATGCCACGGTTTCGTTCATGCGGCGAAGGACCACTTCGAGGACCCGAGTACGCGCCCGATTGCGAAGGACGTCTCGGCACTGACGCGTGACGAGGCAGGGCCGACTGTCAGCATCTACCACACCACCCAGATGCTTCGTCTGGGGCCATCCATGCTCACGAACACCCGTTTCTACTCAAAAGAGTACGGAGTGGCCAAGACTCTTGCCGTCGCAGAGACCGCTCTGAAAGCCAGGCGGGAGTGCGTCAAGATCTCCCTGGCCGGCTACGAGCAGAACTCCGATGGGAAGAAGGTGGGCACCTGGGGGCATGCGCTGCTGGGCTTCAAGCTCATCAAGGTGCAGGGCCGAGATGCGGCGCTGTACGTCTATGACCCGAATCGTCCCTATGCCTCCGCCTACATTCAGGACCAGCGGTGCATGACACAGTTCACCTTCGGCTCCGGTGGGTTCGGTATGCCGGACAACATGAAGATGGTCTATCACCAGACGAACTATAACGCAGACAACATCCGTTCCCGCACCTACACTGATGGCATCGCCGCGGTGCCGTGGATGCGAGACCTGTCCCAAGGCGAGGTGCAGGCGACCGGGACGGCGGCGAAGGCGACTATCTACGCAATGGCTCACTGGATGAAGCAGAACGGCCTGGCGGGCATCGCCCTGCGTTGCCCCGCCGATGCGCACTTCGTTGATGCGCAGGGGCGACGGACGGGTGTAATCGGTGGCAAGGTGATCAACGAGATACCCGGGGCCGAGGTTCGCACCAGTGACGATGTGGAGATCTACTTCCTCCCCAACAGCCAGCAGTACCAGGTGGTCATCGCGGGGACCGACCAAGGTCAGGCTCGTCTGGCGTCGGTGTGCGGGGAGAGCTCCACCCGGTTCTCAGTGTCAAGCTTCGATAGCATCCCCCTGCGGGCGGGATCTCGTGCAGTCGGGACCCTAGCACCCGGAGGTCACCTAGCCTTGCTTCTAGCCGAAAGCATGTTCCTGTCGCCCCAGGTCAATGGCTTTGTGGACGCTGATGATCCCATCTGGGGTCAGCCGGGGGCCTCCGGTGGTGCGCCGGCAACTGTCGCCGCTCAGACACTTACCCCCGTCGCCGATAGCTATGTGTATGCGCACCAATGGCAAGATTGGCACCAGCGCGATTGGGGCGCGGACCCGCAGCTTTGTGCGGGCTGGTACCCGATCGGCGGGGCCAAGCGAGCGTATCTGCGCTTCGATCTGCCAGCGGTTGCTGCAGTGCAGCAGGCCACGCTGCGCTTGTACAATTCCAGCAAGTCCGGGAACGGTGCCTTTCCTCTGGCGGCCTACGCGGTCAACCAGCAGTGGAGGGAGGGCACTGCCGCTTTCGCCGACAACCGGTTGGCCGGCCCGGGGGTGCTCTGCTGGGCGCAGCAGCCGGCAATCGAGACGACACCCCTGGCAATCGTTCAGCCGAGTACACCGACGGGCTGGATTGATCTCGATATCACAACCCTGGTCAACCAGTGCCTGTCGGGGCAGAGACAGAACTACGGCGTGTGCATCCGCCTGGTCAACGAGGCCGACCGCCCCCCGGACCAGTGCGACTACCAGTTCCCCTCACGCGAGAGCGCCCAAGTCCTGTTCCGTCCGCAGCTTCGGCTTGAGTTCTGAGGATGCCGGTTTGGGGGCACGACGACCCAACAGGTCACTAGAGCTCACGGGTCGCGGATGGGCCGTGCCCTTGAAAGCTCCTGTTTTCTGTGCCCGACAGCCCTTACAGCCACCCGGCCACTATCCACATCACCGCCGTGCGGTTGTAGGGCACTTGCAGTTGCTTATCCAGATCGCCGAGCGGGTCGCAGCCATAGCGTCGCTGGAACTCCTCGTGCATGGCCTGCTCGACGCTGGTGATCTCAGTCAGCGGCAGGTCCACCCAGACATTACCTTTCCAGGCACTTTCGCGGATGGCGATCCACAGCTCCATGTCACGGCGCGCGTTCTCGGCCCCATAGGCCAGCGGCCGGTCCTCGACGACAGCCCAATACAGGCCCTCCAGATACGTGGCTTTCGCGACCGCATCATCTTCGCAGATGCCATACTTGGCATAGGGGTTCTCCCACACCACGGGCGGGTCGGTGTTGACCTTAACGCACTCGAGCACCTGCTGACCGTCGCGTTCGCCATAGACCCACTCGATGGGGTAGTGGCGCTCGCGGTCGGTGGCTCCGGCCTCGAAATCATCGGTGAGTTGCTGCAAGGTCTCAGGGTCATCTAGCACCAGAGCCTCGCCCTGGCGGTGGCCTTTAGCCTTGTCAACGGCCCCCGCGACAGCGCCCAAAAAGCCCTTGGTGCCCTCGATATCCCAGGCATGTCGCCAGACCGGGCGTTTCGGCGGCATTTCAAAGATGCACTGCACATGCCCCGGAAACTTGATTAGGCCGCCGTCCCACGTGGTGTCGCTCATCGGTTCGCCGCCGTAGCTGACCATGTTGACCACCGGGACCTTGCCGTCCCAGCCTAACACGCGCTCGGGTTCGGCCCCCACCAGCTTGCGGATGGCCGAAAAGCCGTGATAGGCCCCACAGGGGTACTTGAGGCGGCAGTGAGTGATCTCGCCGATCAGCCCCTGCGCCACGATCATCTGCTTGAGGCGCTCGCGGGGCCAGGTCCAGACATTCTCCGCGATCTCCAGCTTGACGCCCTGCTCGCGGCACTTGGCGATGATGGCGTCGGCACGAGGCAGGCTGAAGTCAATCGGGATCTCGCTGAGGATGTGACAGCCGGCTTCGGCGGCGGCCATGCAAATGGCAAAGGCCGAATCAGTGGGCGCCAATCGTACCACGACATCCGGCTTGCCGTTGGTGAAGAGGTCGTCAAGATTCGTATAGACCTCCGGGATGTCGTAGGCTGCCGCCGCGGCCCTGGCGTTGTCCTCGTTGATGTCCATGATGGCAAACTGGTCATACATATCATGGAGTTGGTTGATGACTGCCAGGTATCCGCTGGTACGGGCACCGATGGCCGATCCGGCGCCGATGCAGGCAATGCGCAACGTCTCCATAAAACTCATCCTTTCGGCAACAGTTGAGAGCAAGGGGCAAGCGGCCGAGCCGCCGATTCCCGCGAGTAAACTTTCGCCCGCTTGGAGAAACATTCCTGCCTCGCTGTCCATGCCCACAAGGGTACACTCCGCGAAGTGGCGAACTATTCCCACAAGATACCACTTGCCATTGGCGCGGGGATAGAGGCCTGGCCCGGAAGGTGTACGTGTGCCGTAGGGTGCGCCGGGTCGGACACCGCAAAGGAGCCGCAGCATGACCGCCAGATCGCTGGGTGTCGCCCTTGCTCTTCTGAGCCTTGTACTCATACCCCAAAACAGCCCGGCCCAGGGACCGGAAATAGGCGCGGGTACGGAGGTCGCTATGGCCAAGCCAGATTTCGAGCCGCTGATGGGCGGATGTGGAGGCGTTTATTTTCTCGCCGAGCCCGGCGAGCTGGTGGTGGAAGTGGTCAAGCGCGACCGCAACGTCCGCAACACGATATCGGAGCTGCGGGCGATACTGGTCGGTCCCGACCGCGCGGTCTTGGGCGAGCAGTTTATCCCCGATGACGGTCAGGCCGTTGGCAGTGGCCTGGGCCCCGCGCAGACCGCGACACTCACGACCAGGGTCGAGCGCACGGGCATCTACGGGCTCAATATCACCGTGTCCCGGGATCGCTATGGGGACAACATGGTCTGGGGCTTCCGCACGAACTGCCAGCGCTACCTCATCGAGACTGCGCGCGGCCACCGGGACCGGCGTCACGAGGAGCCGATTGTTCTCGAAAGCCCGGAGAAGCCGATGGCAGTCTGCTTCCACCCACGCCAAGGCGAGTTTACTATCGAACTGAGCGGACTGCCCGCCAACCCCGCTCCATTGACGGTCTGCGATGCGAGCGGCGAACAGTTTGGAGAGTTTACTCCCGACGATGACGGCACCGCCATGTGGCCCGCACCGGCCGAGATTCACCGTGACGCGCTCCCGTGGCAGCTCCGCCTGCCTGCCGGCAAGGGGACCATCAACATTGATGGGGTGACACGCTGGGGCAATGCCGAGCCCATCTCCAATGCCTGCTACTGGACACCGGACCCCGATTCGTGGTTCCCCCTGATCGAGAATCGCTGGCTGCTTACGCCGTATCAGCGGACTCTGTACGCCGATGCGGGCCAGCACGGTGACATCACGCTGCGTCTGAACAATAATGCCCCGCGGGCGCGTCAGTTCGCCCTCAGCTTGGAGTTCCCCGGGGCCGAGTGGCCGGTGGAGCTCAGCCCGGCGGAGGTGAGCCTGGAGGCCCGGGCTTCCGCGGCTGTCACCCTCAGTTTCACCGTGCCGGAGGGCGACGGGCCGCACGTATGCCATATCCGCGTCACTCCAGCCGATACGCCGGCGGTGACGACCTGGTCCACGCTCACGGTCAAGCTGGGCGAGGCCCCGGCGGCAAAGCCGCTGGATATGCCCATCGAGCTGCATCCCTACCGGCATGAGAACGAACAATTCGGCTATCTGCCCGACTACCCGCTGGACAACCAGGCGTACTTCGCCCCCGACAACACGCCCTTCATGCGGGACGGCCACGGCATTGCCACATGGCGTGAGGGCGGGTGGGTAACGACGGCTATCAACCAGGCCATCAGTTCGCGCCCTGAGGCCTTCGCGGGCCAGACAGTGCGTCTGATCTCAAGCAAGCTCGCCTTCGATAGCGATGGCGGGCTTTATCTGCCGGCAGACTGCGCGGGCAAGAACGCTCTGGTGTACTCCCACGACAGCGGGAGAACATTCAGTGTCTATGAGATCCCGGGCGAGAGGGGCACCGTGGACATCGAGGAGTTCTCCGGCCAGAATAGTCCCTCGAACCCGCCGCCATTGGTCCGGTTCCGGCGCACGGCCAAGGACCCCAAGCTGATCTGGCGCAGTCTCAATGATCTGGAGCTGTTCGTGCCGACGATGGTCAACGGCCGCATTGAGATCGGGGAGCCGATCCTAATCACTCGCGATTGCATCGGGCTGGCGGCCCACTCCGGCATCCCTTCCACAGTCGTCTCCCGCGGCGCGAAGGTGCATGTGGTCTGGGGCGAGGCTACCGACCCGGAGGAGAAGGTGCCCGGGGTGCCGACCTATTGCGTTACCTATGACCGCGAGACCGGCGCCCTGGGGACACCGGCGCTACTGGGCTACGGCCCGCCCGCGAATGATGTCCACAACTCGCCCAGCATCACCATGGATAAGGAGGGCTATCTCCATGCTCTGATCGGCACCCACGGGCGGCCGTTCCAGCACTGCCAATCGCGGCAGCCGAATGACGCGGCCGGAGGATGGAGCGAGCCGCTGACCGCCGGGGAGAAGCTCAACCAGACATACATCGGCATGGTATGCACCGCGGATGGCACGCTGCATGTGGTGTATCGGTTGTGGCAATGGGGCGAGCCCTTCCCGAACAGCAGTCATGCCACGTTGGCGTACCAGTGCAAGCGGCCGGGGCAGGGCTGGGAGCCGCCACGGATCCTGGTCAGGGCGGCGTTCTCGGAATATAGCGTGTTCTACCATCGCCTGACGATTGATCGCGAGGGCCGCTTGTTCATCTCGTATGACTACTGGTCCACCCACTGGTTCTACCGCAACGACCATGTCGGCAATCGCCGCGCGGTGCTGATGTCGCCCGATGGTGGCGAGAGCTGGAAACTCGCCGAGACCAAGGAGATGCTCTCCGGCCTGTGAGGGTCAACGCGCATTTCGCTTGCTGGAGGGGATGAGGAGGCCTGGAGGAACAAGGAATCGGGGAAGACTGTCTGCGCATACCGAATGTGGAGGACACTCAGAAGGAGACATAAATCATGAAACATGCCAGTGATGACACGGTGCAGTGGTCAAGGGCAGTTCCGGTGACGAAGCAAGTTGACGTGCTGGTGGTTGGTGGAGGCGCGGCAGGTGTCGGAGCGGCCGTGTGTGCGGCGCGCCGAGGCATGGATACACTACTTGTGGAGCAGCAGTGGGCCCTGGGTGGGTTGGTGACGCTTGGGCTGGTGGACTATGTCGCCGGATACCCGGATGGCGTCGGCCAGGAGCTGTTCGACAGGCTTGAGGCGGAACAGGGCGTGGAGAGACGGATATGTGACCCGGAGAAGTGCAAGCGGGTCATGGAGGAGATAGTGTGTGAAGCCGGAGCGAAGCTTCTCTACGGCACCTGCGTGGTGGACAGTATCGTCGAGGCTGGGGCCATCCGCGGCGTCTTGGTGCACAACATCGGCGGCACCCAGGCGATCCTCGCCAAGACGGTCGTTGATTGCTCCGGTGATGCCGCCGTAGCGGCATATGCGGGGGCGCCATTTGAGACGGGCTGGGACCAGATGGAAGGCTACAATCAGGCCGTTTCTCTGGACTTCAAACTGGGGAATGTTAACCTGCCGCGCTTCAAAGAAGCAATCAAGAGCACACACGCATTCATGCAGTCTGTCGCCCACCGGGCGGTGGAGGAGGGCGTGCTCTCACACCTGGTGGAGACGGGCTACGTTGGCCAGTTTCCAGGACGCGATCCTGAGCACGGCGAGATTTATGTGTGTACGGCCCATCGGCGACATTGTCGCACCACCGACCCCGATGATCTGACCGCGACGGCGCTCGACCAGCGCCAGCAGATCAAGGAAATGGTGGAGTTCTACCGCCGGTACGTGCCTGGCTTCGAGGACTGCTGGCTGATTGACAGTGCGCCGCTGCTGGGAGTGCGAGATTCGCGTCGCATCATCGGGGAGTACGTGCTGACGGGGGAGGATGTGGCCTGCGCCAGGAAGTTTTCGGACGCGATCGCCAGAGACACCCACGGCTTCGATATTCACAACCCGACAGACCTGCCGCACATCAAGCATGTCCATCTCGACGAGGCCTGCGAGGCCGCCTTCTGCGTGCCCAACGAGGCTACGGGCGGCTACGACGCCTATGTCAAGCCCGGGCAGTACTACGAGATACCGTATCGGTGCCTATTGCCGCTTGAGGTGGAGAATCTGCTGGTGGCCGGCCGCTGCCTGTCCGCGACGTTCGAGGCGCAGTCCGGTGCCAGGCTGATACTCACCTGCATGACCATGGGCCAGGCGGCAGGAACCGCAGCGGCATTGGCGGTGGCCCAAGCGACCACGCCGCGCGAGATCGCCTCGCAGGAGTTGCGAGCCGCTCTGGTGGAACAGGGCATTAGGCTCGACGAAGAGCCGCCTGTATATGTCAGGGGAGCAGCGCACGCTCCCATCCCGCCCGACGCGCAATTCACAATTGACAAGTCAACTATTACCTCGGACGAGATCCGACTGGTTGAAGAGTAAGGACGACCGAGGTTCGCCCGTCCTGCATCACATACCGGTTGCTTGCCCCAAGAGGATAGATGCGGAGAGATGCTAACCACGCAGTTATCGGGGTCACATACCCTCATGCCGAGCAGCCGGGGCCGTGCCCTTCAGCCCCCTGCAACAGGAAGTGGGGTAGTGCGACAATGACCTGCCGAACTGGGTTTATGTGGCTGTCAGTAGCCCTGCTCAGTGTTAGCTTGTTGACTGGTTTGACAGCCGCTGGGGAGATACTCGAAAAGCCGCTAGCAAACCCCTCCTTCGAAGAGGGCGTGGGTACTAATGGTATCCCCAAGGGGTGGAGCTGCTATGCCGGGAAAGGCGAGGACCTGCAACTGCAGGTGGTGGAAGGGGGCATGGATGGTGGCAAGGCCTTGCTCATCCACGATGGCGACCCCGAGGCCGAAATAGGGGTCTATCAGGACATCCCGGTGCAACCCACCTCGAATATGGCCTATCAAGCGACTGTGATGGTACAAGCCATCGCAGTGGGGTCCGGAGCCGGCGCCCATATTCAGATGCGCTTTCTGCCTTCCGGTGAGCTTGTGCAGGCCGACTTCGGCAAGGCGCCTACGGGCAAGTTCATGGCGGTCTCGGTTATCAAGGTTGCGCCGCCGGACACCAGAAGCGTGCGTATATACCTCTATAGCCACGCCGGGCCTACGCCGAAAGTGATGGTGGATAATGTGAAGTTGGTAGCTGGTGTTGAGCCGCCGCCGCCTCCGCCGCCTCCATTTCCGGAGCCGATCAGCCCCCAGTATGACAAGCTCAAGGACCTGCACCTGACGACCGACCTGGTCAAGCGGGGCCAGGCTACCGTCGCAATCGTCGCGCCTGCCTCCGGTATCTATGACCAGCCGGCCCAGGCTATCCAGAAGTGCATTCGCGAACTCAGCGGTGTCAGTGTCCCAATTGTCAGCGACGCATCTCCGCAGGCCGCCGTCCCCATCCAGGGCAACCTCATCATCCTGGGCAACCGCTCGACGAATAAGACCATCAACGCGCTTTACGATCTCTACTACACACTGCTTGACCTCAAGTACCCGGGGGTAGGTGGATCGGTGGTCCGGACTCTCCATGATCCCTTCGGCGACGGGCACAACGTCATCTTTGCCGGAGGGAGTGGCACCAGAGGCGTGGCGGCGGCCGCTGAGGTGCTCGTCCGGAAGCTGCAGGCCGCCCAATCGGCCCGGGGAGAGCTCTCCGTCGGCCGGCTCATGGAGATCAGGTTGGGGGAAGGCATCACACCCCCGACTGATGTCCAGGAGATGGAGACCTGGGAGGCGTCAAAGGGCTACCGCTCGGTCGGGTACTTCGGGTGGAACAGCATCAGCAAACACATGGCGATGTACTATATGACCGGCGACGAGCACCACGCCCGCGAATTCATCCGCCTGGCCTTCCCGGATGCCCAGGCGCGCAAGGAGATCGAGGAGATTGACGGAGAGCGGCTCGAAAACAAGGCCGAACCGCTGGCCGGACCGTATCACTACAATGCTCACATGATGATCCTGTTCTGGGACTTGATCGAGGAAAGCCCGGCATTCACCGATGAGGAACGGTTGCGCGTCACCAACGCTTTCGCCAAGCAGCTTGAGCACCCCCAGCAGGGCAGTGGATATAATGCCAGCGCCTACCGGCTCAACGGCGTGCCTAGCGGTGTTGGGTCGCGGCACGGGCAGTGGACGGCCATTTCCCTCTATTGTTTGGGGCGCTACTTTCAGAAGTACTACCCCGACCCCATCTGGGACCAGTGCGTGAGAGCGGGGAAGCTGCATTTTGCATCTCTGCACCAACACGCCTGGGTATCCGGTGAGAGCGACAACCTGTTCTGGTACAGCACCGGCATTGCGCCGATCTTCACCTACCTGGTGCTGACCGGTGACCGCATCCCGTTGGAGAACGGTGTCCTCGAGATTCTGCTGCGTGGTCAGGAGATTCTTGCCTCCGCTGTCCCTGATGACACGGCCCTCAACTCCGCCTCCTTGGGCTTCTTGCACAAGGCGGCGTATGTCACCGGCGATGGGCGCTGGCTGCACTACCGGCAGCGCATTGGGCTGGATACCGACGGATTCCGCCTCGGCCAGTCCTTCTGGCCCGCCGATAACCTGCAACCTCAACTGCCGCTAGACATGACCGGCACGTGGAGCATCAACCCGGTTCCTGAGCCGCTCTGGAAGCGTCGTGGCAGCGGCATTGCCTTGGAACGGTCCTTCCTCTTCGGCAGCTATCACAATACCGTTGATGCCTCGGGCGACTTTATTCTGCTTGACGGCTTCAATGGAGCCTCCCGCAATCCCTATCACACCTTCGGGGTTCTGGAGTTGCGCATCAACGGCTATACCCTACTTCGGGGCTACCATAACCAGGTACTGCCCAGCGCCGATGGCATGGTCGAGCCGCGAGTGGCTATGGACGCGGCCCTGCTGCACTGCGATGTCACCGGCGCGACGGTCGCGGCGGTGGGCGAAGTGCCCGCCGCTGCCTACTGCAACTGGCGCCGCTACCTGACCCAGCGGGTGGGCAAGTATGCACTCATTACCGATGACCTGACCTTCCGCACCGACAGCGAGAACATGGAATTGGTGACCGAATGGCAGCCGTTGGGTGGTGCCTGGGATGCCGAACGCAATGCCGTGCGCATCGCCGGCGGGGGGGGTATTACCGTACCGGAGGGCTGGATCGGCATACGGGCGCTGGCCGCCGAATGTACCAGTCAGCCTGCCGGGGCGGATAAGCTCATCGCTCTGGAGAGCCACGGCATTAAGCTGCTGCGCGCCGAGGCAATCGGCTCGTGGCTAGAGATGCCGTTTGCGCTCGCCGAGCCGACCGCCGGTGAGTTCTACGTGGACTTGGTGGACTATGTGGACCGCGGGAAGGTGAGGGTTTATCTCGACGGCAAGTGTAGCGGAGACGACATCGAGCATAATGCCCCCAGCGCAACGCAGAAGCGAGCGGCCATCGGGCGTCATGAACTGGCTGCCGGCCGGCACGCCCTGCGCCTCGAGGTTGTCGAGAAGCCGGCAGGCGAGAAGTGCTATATCGGCCTCGCCGGACTGAGCATCAAGCCTGACAAGATGCCGACTCCGTCCCGCAAGCCTCTCTTCGAACTCCACCCTTGTGATGTCACCGAGGCCGGCGGTAGAGGCGTCATCAACATGACCTGGCGCGGTGCGGTGAACCAAGGCGAGCACCGTATCTTCTTCCATCTGCTGGGGCAGACGACTGATGGGGCCGATCAGCCGCTGGAATGTGTGCGGATCGCCGACAATGCGGCCGCCCTGGCCCTGCCCTCGCCCGCTATTGCAGTCATCGGGAAACATGAGGTCATCGAGGGGGAGCTAGTCATCCTGGCGAGTGATCATCTGTACGGATATCGCCTGCGCGCTGCCGGAGCCAAACCCTCACCCATATCCTCTCTGCGGCAGCCCCCACTCGTACGCTCTGACGCTCCCGTTGATCTGGACTGGGACTTCGCGAGCGGTGCGCTTGAGATTGTGGCCGCCGAGCACAGCCGCGTCCAGTTGTCTCTCGAGGCGCGGGACCAGGTCATGGTTGACGGCGAAGCAGGCAAAGGCACGCGGGGAGATGGCGGCTACACTGCCTTCGAGCTTCCCCCAGGCCGTCATACCTTCACAGGTGCTATGCCTAATCGGCTCGACCTTCACTGGACCAATATCAGCATCGCTGAAACGCTGGCTGCGGCTATGAGACAGCGAACCACCGATATGGCCGCCGCCAAGGTTCAGCCGCAGAAGTTGAGTGCGCCGGAGCTTACGGCCGCCATGACCGCGGAAATCGGCGGCAAGCCGGTCGCTATGACCGTGATTCCGTCCTCAAAGCGCCCCCTAGTCTGTGTCGCCGAAGGCCAGACCGTACATGTGCTAACGGCTGCCGGAGAAGAAATCCGCGCCATGCAGACCGATGGACCGATTCGGGTGCTGCGTTGGTGGGCCCGGCAGAAGCTGTTGCTGGTTGGCTGCAGGGATGAACAGGTCATCGCCTTCGATTTGGATGGCAACCGGCGCTGGAGCTTTACCTCAGTTATGGACCCGGCCGTATATCGGGCGGCCAAGAGCTACTGGTTCAAGACCGCGTCAGGACATGAGGGCATTCACTGTCTGCACACCGGCGTTTTCCTGGATGGCGAGGAGCAGTGTTTCGTCGGCAGCGCGTGCACCCTCGAGATCCTTGACGAGCACGGGAAGCTGCTCGAGCGCCTGCCGGTTTTCTGGGGTCCCGGCTGGAAGATGAAGCTGATTGACGGCCCGGATGACAGCATCAATCTGCTGATTGCGCGATGGCCCAACGGTAATGACACACTCGCCGTCGTCAATAACAAGAGCCTCAGCGTGGGGCGCGGCTTCTATGGGGTGCCGGCCGGCCATACCATGGTCGGCGGCTGGACCGGCCTCAATCGCGTCGGCCTCTTCTACGAAGACATCAACGCCGATGGGACGAAGGAGTTCATCTCCGCTGAAAACGGGGTTTGGAACCGCGTCACCGTGTGGTCAGGGGACGGGAAGGCTCTCTACAACGCTCAGTTCGGCCCGGGTGTTAGCAATAGGCCGGGAGCCAATCTCGTTGCCATGGATGTCGCCGACCTCGATGGCGACGGCAGCCAGGAAATCATAGTCGGTACCGCCAAGGGCCTCGTCGTAGCGCTCAGCAACCAGTGCGTCAAGATCTGGTCGGAGCGCACTCCAAGTCCGCCGGCGGTGCTCAAGTCGGTTCCGGCTCCGGACGGCGTCGGCTCCCAGATTGTAGTCGGCTGTGAGGACGGGACCGTGGCCCTGCTGGACGGTAACGGAAACGTAGTCCGGCTCGGAGCAGTCACAGGGCGGCCCACGCACATCGAGCGGGCTGATATGCAAGCTGGCGTTGGCGTTATCTTAGCCACCGCTAAGGGTTGCATACACGGCTTCAGCGTCGGCGGCTGACTGGGGACTGAGCTAGTCGTAGGGTATGAAATCCCATCATCCTGGTGTGTCGAAGCTACGCGTCTTGTTAACTATTCGGGCTGGACCCCGTGGCCGCTCGCGCCCCCCTCTCAGAGATCGTCCCCGGATGAGCTGTCAACGTCACTAGGGACCAAGTCGGGTCTTGACATATATCGGCAGGCAAGGTAACATTCATATAAGGTAATTCGAATATTCTTAGTTATGCTTGCGGCTCGCCCTCGGACATGCACAGGAATGCGCTTGTGGCCAACCCCTCGCTCTGCTACCAGGTTGTTTAGGTGTTCTGACGGGTGACGGCTCTGGGTCAGCCGTTGGCGCCTACCCAATCGCCGAGTGAGATCAATTATTCGCCGGCAATGCAGAGCTTGGTCGAGGCGGCACAGATGACCGCATCGCTGCAGGAGTAGGAGCGGATGGTCGAGCTTCAAGCAGTCGCGGAATGAAGGGAAGAAGCTATGCGAAGGCGCAATCGTGGAGGCCCAAGCCGGCCTGGTTACTGGTGGCCCGCACCTGCCGTCGGGTCAGCGCCGTCGGTAATCAGCGCCGGAAGTCAAACGCGGCCAGCACCTACTGTGACGCGGCAGGTGGCGGAGGTGGACAGCCAACTCTGCACCGGCTGCCAACGTTGCCTGCAGGTGTGCCCGGCAGAAGCGGTCTCTCTAAATACCCAAGGCAAGGCTGAGATTAACCAGGCGCTGTGTCGCGGTTGCGCACTGTGCGCGATGCAGTGCCCGGTTGGTGCGGTGCGGATGGTCGCGGCTTCTCCAGGGCGAGAGATGCGGTACTGAAATCGGTGGTACGAGCGCTAGGCAGCGCGATCCTGTAGAGGTGTCGCTCGCCACCGAGGTGCAGGCTACACACCGGGAAGGCATGGAGCAATGACTGAGGCATCTGAGAGTAGGATGAACAGACGGATCTCGATATGCGGCAAGGGTGGTAGCGGCAAGAGTACGGTAGTAGCCCTCCTGACTGAGGAGCTCGCGGCCAGAGACCGGCGGGTGATAGTAGTGGATTCGGATGAGTCAAATGCTTGTCTGCACTGGATGCTGGGCTTCGAGCGGCCGCCGCGTCCGCTGCTGGAACTAGTCGGGGGGAAGAAGAACGTCCAGCGCCAGATGCGGAAGACCTACTCGGACGGCGAGGATGTTGACATGACGGTGCTGTCACGTCCCGAGCTTGGGGTTGGCGATCTGCCCGCCGATTATGTGGTGGAGAGCGACGGGCGAGTGCTTGTGACTGTCGGCAAGATTCATCAGTCCTTGGAAGGCTGTGCCTGTCCGATGGGCGTGCTCAGTCGCGAATTCCTGAAGAAGCTGCGACTGGCCGATGATGAGATGCTGATTGTGGATATGGAGGCCGGGATAGAGCATTTCGGTCGCGGGGTGGAGACAAGCCTTGATGCGGTCGCGGCGGTAGTTGAACCATCGCTGGAGTCTCTGGCCCTGGCCGAAAAGGTGCAGCAGTTGGCCTCACAGGCAGGCGCAAACTTCGCGGGCGCGATTGTCAACAAGGTGCCCTCAGCAGAGGTTGCCGCCGCTCTTAACGCTGAGCTTGCTAGCCGCCAGGTGCCGACCCTGGGCACTATCGCTTATCACGAAGAGCTATTCGCTGCCTGTCTGGCAGGCCGTCGCGTAGAGCTGAGCGGTGACGCGGTCGCTGGTATTGTTGACAGACTCCTGGAGCCGCACAGCAAGGCGGGGTAATACCCAGCCGGCAAAGCCGAGGTTAGGGGAGAAAAAGCCCATGTGCTTTGTAGCGGTCTATCTGCAGCACCCGGATGGCTCGGTGGCGACTGAGCCGGCATTTGAGGATGTCGCCCAACTCGAGTGCAAAGAGGGGGAAGTCGTAATCGGTTTCCTATTCGCACCGCCGCAGACTATTCGCGGGCGGATCCGCAGGGCCGACTTGCTGGATAGCACAGTCGTGATTGAGACCGGTGCGCAAGAGCCACGGGATAGGTGATAGAGGTGAGGCAGGAGATGGAATCCAGGTCAGATCATGGGGTGAAAGCCGGCAACGCCAAGCCGAGGCCTCCGGACTACGAGCACCTCGCCCGTATCTTCAAGGCGCTGGGGCACCCGACGAGGTTAGCTCTGCTGGCGAAGACCATCGGCGGGGAGTTCTGTGTTGCCGATCTTCAGGAGCATCTGGACCGCAGCCAGGCTAACATCTCCCAGCATCTGGCGGTATTGCGCGACCGCGGCCTGGCGCTTGCCGAGCGCCGAGGCAACCAGGTCTGCTACCGGCTGGCCGATGAACGCCTTGCTGAGATAATTGATTTGGCCGCCGATATTGCCGAGGCCATCGGTTAGTCTGCGGCCTTCCGCAGGTCGCGTAGAGAATCAATGAGATGAGGAAGGAAGACGGTACGGATGGAAAGGCGTAGATTAGGCAGAACCGATTTGCAGGTCAGTCGTATCGGGTTCGGCGGTATGACCATTCCGCAGGTCAGCACAAAGCAGGCCGTGGCAACAGTCCACAAAGCTCTGGATTTGGGGGTGAACTTCCTGGATACGGCTCGCGCTTATGGGGACAGCGAGTCTAAAATCGGCGAGGTGATGAAGACGCGGCGGGCGGAATGCTACCTCAGCTCGCGCTCGCCCAAGATGGATTACGAGGGGATGAAGGCTGACATAGACAAGAGCCTGCAGACGCTGGGCGTTGACTATATTGACCTGTACGAGCCCCATGATGTCTCGACTACGAAAATGTATCAGACGCTGCTGAACGAAGGCGGCGTTGAGGCTCTCTATGAGGCTAAAGCAGCGGGCAAGATCCGCTGCATGGGGGTGACCGGGCATAACTGGAGCTTGATGCGAAAGCTGCTCAAAAGCGGTCATTTTGATGCCGCCCTCGTCACCTATAATCTCGCCAACACGGAGGCTGAAAGCGAAGTCATACCCCTGGCTCGGGAACTTGACATCGGGCTTTTTGTGATGAAGGTTTTGGGGAATTCGCGGCTGCTCGAGCTGGCGCCGGTTGATGAAGACAGGAGCCCGACGGTCCCAGAGTGCCTGCGCTTTGCCCTGTCCAACGAAAACTTCCCGATGATCCTAACCGGCGTCAAGACGCCTGATGAGATAGAGGAAAACGTGGGGATCGCCAACGATTACCAGCCGTTGAGCGCGGCGGATGACCAAGAGCTGCGCGAGTTCGGGAAGAGACTGGGCCAGGGGTACTGCTATGGCTGCAACTATTGTATGCCGTGCCCGGCGGAGATAAACATCCCCGGCATATTGAGGCTTCTCGACTACCAGAAGCGGATCAGTTGGGAATGGCCCCAGGGCCGTCAGCAGTATGCCGAGTTCGACAAGACCATTGAGGATTGTTTGGACTGTAAGCAATGTGAAGAGGCTTGTCCCCAGAGCCTGCCGGTTAGGGAGCTGCTCCAGGAAGCTGAGGACAGATTAGGTCAACCGGTGTAGGGAGTGCGGCGTTGGCTAGCAGTGCAATCGAGCATAAAGGAAGGGCAACTAAGCACAAATGAAGCGTCCGCGTCAGCCGAAGGTGGTACTTTTCACAGGGGCGACTTGCCCCTGGTGTAATGCGGCCAAGCAGTATTTGCGGGAGAAGCGTATTCGCTTTCACGAAGTAGATGCGTCAAGAGACCCCAGGGCCCAAAAGGAGTTGGAGCGCCGACATATTCGGGGCGTGCCCGTATTGCTGATCGGGAGCCAGGCAATAGTGGGGTTCGACAAGCCCAAAATTGATCGGCTCTTGGGACTCAAGTGAATCTGCGAAGGCGCTGGTCGAGGCTGAGGAATGTTAAGGTTCGTCGCCGCCAATCCATAGTGTGAAATGCCTATGTTAGCACTCGGTAACAGCGAGGGCTCCCAGTGGCTGAGTTACTCTAGAGACCGAGGTAAGTAGGTAAGTCGGTTTAGGTTGACGTACAATCTTGCACAAGCAAAGAAAGGTGGTATTCGTGATGCTAAAGCCTCTTGGAGCGAGAGCCCTAGTCAAGCCGCTTGAAGCGGAAGAGAAGAGCGCAGGAGGTATCATCCTGCCGGAGACGGCTCAGGAGCGCCCGCGTGAGGGCAGAGTAGTGGCGGTAGGAACAGTGCCGCTTTACCCACAAGACGACGACGAGGAGAACGAGGGTACGGTCATCGAAGGAGACATAGTCGTGTACGCTTCCTTCGGTGGTACAGAGGTGAAGATTGACGGTGAGGATTACCTGATTGTGAATGAGGAAGACATCTTAGCAGTGCACCGGGAATAGTGCCCCCCGACAATCTAGCCACACCGTTGGGCTAGTCTAGGGCTAGCACAGGCAAGGGGAAGTTTATTCGGTGTCGCTGCGCAGCACTACCTGGCTTGAGAGCAGGAGTAGCTAGAGCAAGGGCCTTTTCAATCCCCGCCAGCACTCCCAAGGTGTATTCTGCAAGAGCTGTCTTGGCAAGACCGGCCATTTGGAAGGGGGCCCGCGATGCCGGTGGCAAATGAGCAGATCCGATCACAGATCGTGGCGACAGTGGGCGAAGTTGAGGCGGTTCTCGATGTCGGTTGTGGGAACTGTGAATTGGTTCGTTTCCTGGCCCAACAGGTAGCCAGGCAAGCTGTAGGCATTGACATCAATGCTGATCCGGTTCGTGAGCAGATACAGTGTGAGCAGAACGGTGAGCTGCGGACGGTGTGGTGCGCACAGGTGGACGCACAAGATATGGAGACGTTCGCGGATAGTCGTTTCGATGCAGTGGTCAGTGTCCATGCTCTCCACGAGATCGCTAATCCGGACGCGGCCCTGCGCGAGATGAGAAGAGTGCTCAAGGCGGGCGGCCGCCTGTTAATCGCTGATTTTGCCAAAGGCGAAACGCGTTGGGATGAAGATTACTTCACCCCAGGCCAAATCCGAGCAATGTTGAGAGGGGTCGGGTTCCAGGGCGTGCGAGTGGAAAAAGTGCCGGGCGAGCACTTTATATTTGCTTCGGCCACCAAATGACGCCACCGCCTCGCAAGGCCGAGCTAGGGTTACAGGTAGCAGAATGGGCCTGGGCGTTGGCTTAGTGGGCGCGACCGCGGAGAGGGAATAAGAGGTGCTCCAATGGGCAGTACTGAGGCCGGCGATCCACAGAGAGCATCGCTGCTAGCGGAGATCGCAGACTTGGAAAGGCAACTGGCCTCTTTGAAGAGCAGTTTGCCAGTCCATTCGCTTTCTCCTGCGATGTTTCAGCGGATCGAGGACCTCGAATACGAGATTGAACAGAAACGGGCGGCCCTCCAAGAGCAGACATCACCGCCGAATTCCCAATCAAATGACTAGTCGGCATCGCTGCACAGAGGTGAAGCTATGGATACTTTCAGTGGGTTCACTGTTGTCTCGTGCGGGACTTTGAGTCTGGAATTGAATCACCTGGCTGCGAGCGGCTTTCTGGATGCAGACAAAATCTTGTACACCAAGCCGGGGTTACACGAAAACAACAAGAAGCTGAAGTATCATCTGACCCGTCAGTTGGACCGAGCTCGGCAGTATTCGGACAAAATCATCGTCGTGTATGGTGAGACCTGCTACATTGATATGTCGTCAGAGCCGCCTCGACTGGTTGACGACATAATCAATGATCAGGGCGGGCAGAGCTCGCGGATCAAAGCGGGAAATTGCATTGATATGTTAGCTAGCAGACAGCAGCGTAAGGAGATCAGTGCAGGGCAACACGTCTATTGGCTCACCGCGGGCTGGCTGAAGTACTGGAAGCGGATTTTCCAGGACTGGGATCCCGGTAAGGCTAACGAGACCTTCCCCCAAAACGATAAGGCCGTGCTTCTGGACCCTCTGGGAATATATGACCAATATATCAGCAATTATCCCGACAAGCTACTTGAATTCTCGGACTGGATGCGATTGCCTATCGAGCCATACCCGGTCTCTCTGGACCGGCTTAAGGGGCTGCTTTTAGACGAGATGCGCGCGATAAGGGAACAGGGCGATGCCGGCTTCGCCAGGAAACGTGAACAGGATAATGCCTAAACGAAAAGCGATAATCAACTATGATGCGTGTATGCCTGAGAAATGTGCTCCCGATGATGGGATTTGCCCAGCCATGCGGGCATGCACGCATGATATCCTGGAGCAAGAGGGCCTGTATGAGCCGCCGATGATTGTCTATCCGGACCTGTGCCAGGGATGCGGCGATTGCGCTCAGGCTTGTCCTCTGCATGCTATAACACTCATGTAGGTTTGCCCCGCAATTGGCCCGGGCCAGGCTGGTACGCCCCCTAGGGGGGAACAGCAGTGTTGAAGCTCAAGCGCCGGAGCGTGTTGGGTTGGGCCCTGACACTCCTGAGCCTGGCCTGCGTTCTCGGCGGCTGCACCACAGGTTCGGGAGTGGGCCAGGCTGCTTTCGCCGCACCTGGAAACCACCCCGGCACAGAGCAGAGCGACCTCAAGCTGACTATACTCTACGACAATAATCCCCACACCAAAGGTCTGGAGATCAGGTGGGGGTTTTCCTGTTTGGTGCAGGGGCCGGAGCAGACAATCATATTCGATGTCGGCGGTGAGGGTTCGGTACTGCTGGGGAATATGGCGAAACTGGGCGTTGATCCGCAGGTGGTGGATGTGATCGTGCTGTCTCACGTCCATCACGATCACATTGGCGGGCTGTCTGACTTCCTGCGGCGGAATAGTGAGGTTAAGGTCTATATGCCGAAGTCGTTGCCTCAGAGTGTCAAGCAGGGAGTTAGCACTGCAGGAGCTGAGTTAATCGAGGTAGATCAATCGCTGAGAATCTGCCCTAATGTTTATTCGACCGGCGAGTTGGGCGGCGCGCTCAAGGAGCAGTCGCTAGTGGTAAAGACGAGCCGCGGCCCGGTAGTTGTCACCGGCTGCGCGCACCCGGGGGTCGTGACTATAGTAAAGAGGGCCAAGCAAATGGTGGGGAGGGATGTCCATCTGGTCGTGGGAGGATTCCACTTGTCTCAGAGCAGCGCCTCGCAGATAAATAGGGTCATCCGTGGGCTGCAGACACAGGGCGTCGAGAAGGCCGCGCCCTGTCACTGCTCCGGCGACTTGGCGCGCCAGCTATTTAGGCAAGCATACGGCGAGAACTTCATTCTGGTGGGCGTCGGCAAGACCATAAGCATCGCCGGCGCTTTCGCGGGGCCATGAACGGTCGCAGTACTATAACCGCAGTCCGGGTAGCCGAACGGCAATTGGAGCGGGTTCTACCAAGTTGTTGGCCGGCGGCTCGATGCTCCCGGAAGGAATAGCAGGGACTGAGTGGGAAGAACATGGCGTGAGAGCGCCGGAGTTGGGCTCCCGACCCCGGAGACTATGTCTCCGGCCCCCGCACGAATGAACCGACTACCGAGGCGCTTACGCGCTGAGAGTTGCAGGCAGATTATCGCTTAGGGAGAGGCAATCATGGAGTACTGTAATCACTGCTCGCCGGTGCTTGTGGGTGTTTCCTGCGCATTGGTGTCACTCGTGGTGCTGGTGTGTGCCGCCGGTGCCGAAGTGCCCAAAGCGTACCCCACCATCGCTGAAGATATCGCTCATTTCGGGTGGGCGCGGCACCGTTTCCAGATGGCAGCACCGGACACCGACCTAGTACTGGCCTTCTGGGCCTACCAGTACCACGAAAATGAGGTGTCACTCCAGATCGTCATCAATGGCAATGCCATGTCTTACGCATCGGGCGAAGGGCATGGGCGCTTCATGTGGCATGAGTGCCGGGTGCCTCGGGAGTACTTCGTGGAGGGCGTCAATGAGGTTGTATTTCGCTCGGACAATCGCTCCACCGATACCTGGGCTCTGGGCATTGAGTACGCCGAGCACCCGCAAGGCAGCGCCAAATCCAACGATCGGGGCAAGAGCTGGTACTCGCGCAATCTCGGGTACAACTTCAGCCTGGTGGGGCAGTACGCGCTTCGGCTCTTTGATACCAGCGGCAAGCCGGTTGCGCTTGCGCCGGTAGCGGACGAGACCGAGGCACCCGCAAGGCCGGTGACGACCTCGGCCGTCGAGGACCTGACACGAGGGGAGCAAGGACGTTTGGTGGAGAGCCTCAGGGCACGGCTTGCCGATGGGGCAGATGGTGATATTGTCCAGCTGCGGTTCGGCGCTACACCGGAGCCGCAGGATGGGGCAGCCGGTTCGCAGACCAGCTTGTGGACGCCGTGGCATACGGTGCAACTGGCCGGCTCCGAGGCGATTATTGCTCCGGTACGTCTGCCGTATGTGCAGTGGCGCATCCTGCACCGGGGCCAGCGCTCCGGCCCGCAGCCGTCCGTGCGCAAATCGGTGAGCTGCGCTGAGAAACCGGCCACAGAGGGGCGCTGGCAGGAGCTGGCGTTCTCTCGCGTGCTCGCGGATGAAGACCTTCGCGACTGCCTGCGCGACAGCCATATCGAGATGGATGAGGCAGCCGGTGGTGCCCGGCTCAGGCGCGGAGAGTTGGTCAAGGATGAGGACGGAAACGCCCAGCTCAACATTGACCGCTCCGTGTTCGAGCCGTCTGACGCCCTCGAGGCCGGTTACTATATAGGCGAGCAAGTCACTGACACGATATGGATAAAGAAAGACCTGGTGCTGACGGACCCCGAGACTGAGAAGGCCTACCTGATGTTTTTCTACGAGCTATGGGCGCACTCGCCGCGCAAGGGAGGCTACCTATATGTCGAAGAGGGGCATCCGGAACCTCTGCTGGTCTCGATCAATGGCACCGAGCTTGAGCCGATCCCGCCCGACCTTGAGTGGCGCAATCGCAGCGACGATTGGCGGCTGGTGGAGTTCCCCAGGCATCTACTGAAATCGGGCCTAAATGAAGTGGTCATCCATACCACTGCCGGCGGGGACTGGCGCTTTGGCTACGAAAACTCGCTGGAACCCAATCGCAGCGCCCGCAGCACGGATGGCGGCAAGACCTGGGACTACAATCGGTTGGGTGAGAATGCCAATGACAACGGTGAGTACCTGATACGCTTCTGGCTGCAGCGCTATCACGAGCAGGGTTTGGTCTGGTCGCCGCCGCTCGCGCTTGGCCCGGAAAGCGACAATGGCCTGACCAGAGAGGTGCAGGACCTCACCATCAGCATTACACCCCAGGCGGACGTGCCGGCCGGCACGAAAGTGATGACACAGGTCCGCTTCGGCGCTGATCTGATACCGGACGAGGCTTCCTGGACCGATTGGAGTTCGCCGCGCACAGGCGATGCGATGAGCGTCCAGGTTCCCGGAGCAGGCTTCCGCTACATGCAGTGGCGGGCGGTGCTGAGTACTGACTCGCGGCTGGTCACACCGGTCTTACACTCCGTTGAGGTCCGGGTTGAGGGGCAACAGCGCGTGGTTACGGGGGAAGACGCGCTGCAGGTCGAGGCCCTGGAGAATCCGCCTTTGCGCCTCAGCAGCTATCCGCCGCGCTATAACTCCTACGATAATGAAATGCTGCAGAGACTGCGGGAATGGTACGACCTGGATGAGGTGGTGCAAGAGGGCCAAAGTGAACTGGAGAAGCTGCTGCTGCTGTCCACGTGGGTTCACAACTACCTGCGCCAGCCGCCTCTGCGCAGTGATGAGCAGCAGAAAAAGTACGGCATTGACAAGCGCACCACCCACTGGCTGCCCAACAATGCGGTGTGGGAACTTGACATGATCAGGCGCGGCCACGGGCACCTGGAGAGGCATGGCGGGCGCCATTGTCACCAGTACTCTCACGCCTTCGTCGGCTGTTGCCAGGCGCTGGGGTACACGGCCAGGCCGCTGCTGATGACGCGCATGTTCCCGCCCTCGGGCGGGCACTGCTTCCCGGAGGTGTGGTCGAACGAGCACGATAAGTGGGTACTGATTGATCCGACCGGCAATGTGTGCTACCTCCGCGACGACGGGGTGCCGATGAACACCCGAGAGATTCGGGGCGCGCAGTTCGATGAAGCGCTATACCAGAGAATATCCCTGGTTCCATGCCAGGCCTATGCCGCCCAGCTTCATAGGGGAGAGACGGCTGTGCCTGAAGGCGCGCGAGACTGTCCCAAAGGCTATGAGGCTTACGGTATCTGGCTGCGCAACAACTTCATGGACGCGCCGGCTCCGTACCCGACCTGGGACGGAGTGCATACCTTCCGCTGGGACGGGCGGCTGTGGTACCAGGACCCGCGAGTGCGCTTCTTCCCCGAGTTCAGTTACAACACCGACCGTTGGGATGACATGTATTGGGGAGTTAACGAATGCTTCATCCGGCCGCAGTATCTCGGCAACGGGGCCGTGCGGGTGATGCTGTCGCACAATATGTCCTATTTCAGCCACTATGAAGTGATCACGGACAAAGGCCCGAGTGCAACGAAACACAGCGGTGACTTCACGTGGCAAGTGCACGGCGGCGAGAACGTGCTGGAGGTGCGGGCGGTAAGCCTTTACGATGTACGCGGCCCGGCCAGCCGGCTGAAGATCGTGGGCGGGGAATAAAGCGACACTCTGTGGTATTCGCGGCGGAAAAAGAACTATCAGACCTCTACGTCGGCCAGAGGGAAATGCTGTTGGCAGCCGTACACGTCGCGGTCGCCTGGGGCTCCCGAGCTAGCACCGGGCCGCGGCAGGGTCACCTTGATCGTCAGGACCGGCTCGAAGGGGATCACCCGCACGCGGTCTGGCGGCACACGATAAAGCGCGGCAATCCTCGATGGCAGCAAACCGGGCGCCTCCGCAACCCGCCGGAAAGTGGCAACATCGGGCAGCACCAAGTCAATGGTCAGTGTGAACGGGCCGGCGTTTTTACTGCGGATCACGGTGGCGCAATCGTAGAGGCGCATCATCAGACCTCCTGGAACTCGACCGGAAACAGGGCGCTCAGGTCCGGGTTTTGCATGAGATGATAGACGGCGAACTCATAGACTGGCCCGCCACTGAAATCGGACGGAGAGAACGGAAGAGCGAGGTTGCCGGCGGTAGTTTTGCGGCCCTCGTAATGCTGGTGCAAGGCCGTTGAGCGGGCCAGCTTCAACACGCGATCGGCCAGGTCCTGGGAAGGGGCGACTGCGTCAATGACCAGGCCCACCTCGCGCGGCAGCGGCGCCGGCCGGCCTTCCAGCGGACCGGTCACGCCCTCGAGGCCGTATCGCAAAAACCGCAGGCTGATCTGATCGGGCGCAACCACGTCGCCAAGGGCCTGCGTCACCGTCGCACTTACTGAACGCTCTAGGTCGTGCAGCCGCTCGATGGTAGCCGGGTCGCGGACGCCGGCAATAGTAATGGAACGATAGCCCACACAACGGGCACCCTCCAGCTTCACGGCCTCTCGGGCGGGTGGTATCAGGCGCGTGCCGCTCACCTTCACCGCGCGCTTACCCACAGCTTCAAAGAGACAATTGCTGAGCTCCACCTTGCCTTCGGGTTCATAGAAGCAATTCGGATCAGGCTGCTCGTACAGCGAGTGGGCCGCCACCGACTCGGGCGTGCATATGCGCTCGGGATTGGCCGGCACCACCTCGAAATAGTCCGTCCCGATCGTCCCGATCAGCACATCATTAGCCCCTGCGGGCCTGGCACAGAGTGTGCCGCATTCCATGATCTTGCCGAGGTGGAGGGCGAGGCCGGGATCAAAGCCACGGCGGATCGGCTCGGCGGCGAAGATGGCCGCATCGCAGCAGCGCCCGGCGATGACCACCTGAGCGCCGCCGTCAAGGGCCCGAATAATCGGCGCGGTGCCCATTTGGGCGACGAGGTGACTGCAGGCCCGAATATAGTCCTCGGTGAGCGGTTGGGAATGGCCATGCGGAGCAAGCCGTCCCTCCCGCAGGGCCTCAAGCACGGTTGCGACCGGCACATCCGCCGGAATCACGGCCAGGCGGAAGTGAAGTCGGTTGCGCTCGGCGATCGCCCGCACCGTTTCCAGACAGCGCTCGAGGTGCGGCTTGGCCCCGGAGCCACCGGCGGTGCCGACAATCAGGGGGATCTGCCTCGCGATGGCCGCGCATAAGGCCGGCTCCAGGTCGCGTGCGACCTGAGCAGCGCTGACGAAACTCTCGCCGGCCCCGAGGTAGTACGGCCCCGGGTCGGTGGAGCCGGCGTCAACCCCGAGCAGGTCCGGACGCAGGGCGAGAGCACGCTCCAGGCTTTCCAACGGATAGCCGTATCCTAGCAGCCCGCACAGTGCGACCATCCGTAGTTGCCGGCTCTCAACCGCGCTCACGGATTCACCTCCGTGTATGTGAAGTCCGGAGGAATGCCGAGTTGTTCATATACCTCTGCCAGGTGCCCGCGCCCGTGGGTATCGAGAGTCTCGAAGTAGTTGCGGCCGGCAGCATCCATGTCCACAAAAAACGGGCCGAAGTGATCCACCTCGAAAACCCAGGTCGCCTCGGTCTTACCCAGCTCTTCGAGGAAATGTACCGCTACCACCTGCCGCACTTGGCTCCGCAGCAAATTGCCGCAGACGCCGATCTTGGTGAGATGCACCGCGCCCACGTCGCGAAGGGCCTGGGCGGTGCCGGTACCCATCGTGGTCTTGCCGATCAGCGTCCGGAGCCCCAGCTTCCTGACCACAGCGCCGCCGTAGCGCTCGAAGCGGATGCTGGAGGTAGGCTCGATGCTGACGATCTCCCAGGTGCCCTCGACCTGTCGCATTACCGGGCCGACGTGGAAGAAGCAATTGACTTCACGAAAATCGAGCGGAGGCAGCAGGTCGTTTTCGATGGCGCGGATGTGAAAGCGGCTGCGGCCGGTGAACAACAAGCCACTGACGGTGACGATTTGTCCGAGTTCGAGTTCCCGCGCTACGGCCTCCGACAGCGGCAACTGGAGATGGCGGACGGTATCGTTCACGGTAGCTCCCCCGTATAGCTTACTTGTCCGTCGCTTGAGATCGTGGCCTGCCAGCGGCGCCCGACCAGGCACTGTGCGTTCACTGCCACCGGCAGCGCCGCTGTGTGCGTCATGGCCGTCTCCACGTGTACGGCCAGCACTGCGTTGATTCCGGCGACGCCCATCGGCCCTATGCCCAGGTGGCGCGCCGCGACATAGAGCTTCGCCTCGATTGCCGCCACGCGCGGGTCGGGATGGGGTCGGCGAACCGGCCGCAGTAGCGCCGCCGCCTTGGCCAATTTCATGCACTGGTCCGCCGTGCCGCCGATACCGACGCCGACAATGGCCGGCGGGCAGACTTTCCCCGCATAGCAGCCATCACGGATCGCGTCTATGGCGAATTTGAGGATTCCCGCCTCACCATCGGAGGGATACATCATGCGGTAGAAGGTGCCGAAGATCTCGCTGCCACCGCCCTTGGGCGCGGCGATGATGTCAAGCCCATCACTATCGCCTACGAAGCGCAGTTCCACTTTGGGCATCCCCGGGCCGACGTTATCGCCGGGATTGTCGCGGGTCAGCGGGTTGACCATGGTCGGACGCAGGAAGCTGTCCGCCGTCGCCCTGGCGGTGGCCTCGCCGGCGGCTTCCCAGAGTACGCCGAAGCCTCCCTCAAGCTGTGTGCGGCTTCCCGCCGTAACGAAGAAGAGCGGGAAGCCGGTGTCCGCGCAGACCAGGGCCGCGGCGTCGCCGTTTTCGCGGGCATTTTGCAGGCTCACCTGCAGATGCCGGCGGGCCAATGGCTCAGTCTCCTCCTCCAGGGCTGCCACCAGTGCCGCTTCGACATCAGGCGGCAGCTTCGTCGCCGCCAGGCAGGTGGCCTGGTACATAGTGGAGACAATGGTTTCGCGGCGGATCATGCACCCGCTCCTCTCGCAGTGCACTTTCTGCTTGCTTCAGCGCGGCTACAGCCCCGGAATCGCGTAGCTCCAGATGTGCGACCCGCTGCCGAAGTAGATGCGGCCCTGATGCAGCACGATGCCGGCCCCAATGGACACCGGGCTGTCGTCGAGCTTGCGGTGCTGGAAGCTTCCGGGCTGGATCGTGAGCACTGCCTTGCTGAACAGAACATAGATCAACCCGTCAGGGCCGAGGGCCATAATCCGCGGCCCCTGAGAGCCGGCGGGCGGTCCATAAGCGGACAGCGACTCCTGGTGGACGAGGCTGCGGGCGTTGGGGTCGAAGACGAAAAAGGTCGAGTCGACGGCGATGCCGTAAACCAGACCGTCCGGTGCTACCAGGAGGTCAGTGATCGCGCTCCTGCCGGGGAACAGCGCCTTCCGCCACACCACCTGGCGGCTGGCCCAGTCGAAGAGGTACAGCTCCGCCTCGGTGGCCTGGGCCTGGCCTCCGGTCCCGGGAGCGATGGTGGTTCCACCAACTAGGTTTCCGTCAGGCAGCGCCACGAGACAGAAGGTGCTGTGGTCTTGCAAGAGCTGCTCGTGGGACAAGACCTCGCCATTGCCCGCCTCCAGGTCATAGATGAACATGCCGCCGCCGGTGCAGCCATACGCCGGCGTTCCGGTCATGATGAGGTGCCGGCCGTCAGGATGGGCCAGCAGCGCATGGGGCCGGGTAATGTGTGGGGCGGACCCGCCCAGCCGGCGGGGGTTGGGGTCCTGTTGGTCTTGCGGGGCCCAGGGCCGCGTCACGTCATACTGGTACAGTATGCCGCCACCGTACATGGCCCCGAAGAGCAGGTCGCGCTGTACCGTCATTGCGTTGAGATGCCCCATTTCCGCCCCCAAGCCGTGATGCGTGCAGGTGCCGGTGAGCGGGTCGAGCCGGTACACTCGCAGAGGATGCCCGGTTGAGCCGTAGATGGCGCCATCGGGGCCCTGGACGATGGATTGAATGCCCGAGCCCTCGGACTCGTAATCAAAGGTCAACTCGCGGACGGTACCGTCGGCCTCCTGGACCCGCAGCAGTCGCTCCGGCACATCCAATTCGGCGATGCGGCTGCCGTCGGGGAAATTGCGGAAGACGGACTGCTGGGAGCCGGTCTTGCCCCGTGCCGGCTTCACTGACGGCTCATCAACTGGCGTAGCCTCACCGCCGGCCAGGACGTGCCAACCCCAGCCGGGGCCGCGGCCATAGACCTTGCCGTCAGTGGCTCGGAACACCTGCCCGCAGCCCTGCACGCGGCTCTGCTCGTCCACATAATGGCGCACTTCAGCGGTCGCAGTGTTAAAGCCGGCTACTTGACAGAGAGTATTGCCGATGCCGGTGTACACCCAGCCCTGATCGTCAGTGGCCAGGAAGCTGGGATATTGCGGCCAGGTCTCCTCATTGAGGGCGCCATGGCTCACCAGCTCGCGAGTGTCAGGATCGAAGCTGACCAGGTGAGAGCCGGGGTACAGCGCCGCCCAGATGGTGCCGGAGGCGTCTTCGGTCATGGACATCGCGCAGCGTGCCGGCGTATCACCTACGAAGCTGAAGCTCAGAGTCGCCGGATCGAACTCGTAGAAGCGGTCGGCGAACTGCGAGTACCACCGATTGCGGGTCGACAGCAACACCGCGAAGGGCGAATCGGCGCTCTTGCGCTCTACGGGGACCTGCTGGGTCTCGCCCGTTGCCGCGTCTATGACCAGCATGGAAGTACAGGCGCGATGGTCTGAGAGCCAGATGAGCACAACTCTGCGCCCCTCGCCGTCCACCGTCGCGGCAGCACCTCGCGAGCGGGATACGTCCGCCGCGACTCCGTGATCCGTGAACTTCTCCGGCTCCTGCCCAAGCGCCGGTACCGCCAGCAACAGCGTTACCATCAGTAGCACGCTCACTAGTGACGTCGTCGCTACTACATCTGGCTCGATCATCGAACATCGCCTCCTGATATTCCTGCACATTCGCCATCCCCAGCATTGGCTCCCGATTCTACCGTCTGTAGGGAGGAGTTCTCCGCCCAGAGGCCTAAGCCCTTCTGGAGGGAGCGATATGAGGCCGGTCGCTTACCGGTAACCGGAGGCAAGGCTCTGGTTCGGGGAAGGCCGTTGTCAGTTGCGACGAAGTAACTGCAGCGCGATTCTGCCAGCCAAGCAGGGATTGGCGTGGCGGGGGAGAACCTCTTGCGGTGAGGTTTCTTACTGTGAAGGAGGCATGATGCTGTGGGTTCTGATACGAGCGAACGGATACTGGTGGGCTGGGCCGAGCGGGATGTTACGCCCCGCCTGCCGACGGTGTTGTACGGGCAGTTCCATGCGCGGGTCGCCACGGAGGTCCACGATCCGCTGGTGGTGACGGCGCTGGCGCTGTCAGAGGGTGAAGCGGGCGACTGCGCAGTATTGGTATCGTGTGACCGCTGCACCATCCCGGCGCCGATTTGCCAACGTTGCCGGGAGGCAGTACGGCAGCGGGTGCCGGAGCTGCCGCCGGAAAAGGTGGTGCTCAGTGCCACGCATACCCACACCTCGCCGTGGATTGTGGAAGGCACTTTTCCACCTCAGGTGGAGGGGGAGATGTCGGCGACGGAGTACGCGGACCTGTTTGTGGAGCGCGTGGCGGAGGCCGTCGCGGAGGCCTGGCGTGAGCGCAAGCCGGGCAGTGTCGGGTGGGGCTTCGGCCATGCGGTGGTGGGCCACAATCGGCGCGTCAGTTACTTCAGCCGCTACGGCGAGCGGGAGGGAGAAAAACAGGCTCTGGCTCGTGGCGCCGATGGCGTCAGCAAGATGTATGGCAACACCGACGATCCCGATTTCAGTCACATCGAGGGCTATGAGGACCACGGTGTGGACCTGCTGTTTAGCTGGGACGAGGCCGGCGAGCTGACCGGCGTGGTGGTAAATCTGGCCTGTCCGTCTCAGGAGGTGGAATCGGCGTACTACGTATCAGCCGATTTCTGGCATGATGTGCGGACGGAATTGCGAAGCCGGCACGGTGACAGCCTGTTCGTCCTGACGCAGGCCAGCGCAGCGGGGGACCAGTCGCCCCACCCGCTGTTGCACAAGGCGGAGGAGGAGCGGATGCTGAAGCTGCGGGGGACAAGCCGGCGGCAGGAGCTGGGCCGCCGGATCGCCGATGCTGTTGACGACGTCCTACCGCTGGCGCACAAGGAGCCGCACGAGCGCCTGGTGCTGCGGCATGTTATGGAAAATGTGCCGGTGGCGCGCTGGATGGTGACTGACCAGGAACTGGCGACAGCCCGTGAGGACCTGGCGCGAGCCGAGGCGGAGGTGCCTGCTGACGACCGTGCCGCCTCGGTGCGTCACGTGTGGATTAACCGCTGCCAGCGCGTGATACGGCGGTACGAGAGCCAACAGACGGAGCCGCACTTGATGGAGGAGGTCCATGCCATCCGCCTGGGCGACGTGGCCTTCGCCACCAACCGCTTCGAGCTATATCTCGACTATGGGCTGAGGATTGAGGCGCGGAGTCCGGCGCAGCAGACCTTCGTGGTGCAGTTGGCCGGCGGCGGCGAGCACACGGGCACCTATCTGCCCACAGCGCGCGCAGTCGCCGGAGGTAGCTATGGGGCCGGTGCGTATTGCAACGAGGTCGGCCCCGAAGGCGGCCAGCAACTGGTGGAACACACCCTGCGGCTACTGAACGGGCTCTGGGAATAGCCACGTAGCCGGCGTCGGGTGACTGCCAATGGTGTTGTCCGAGCGCGGCTTGCAGCTAGTTAGTGTTTGGTATTCTGGTAGCCTTTGACAATCAACAGCGGCATGTAGTATAACAGCAGCATATGCTGGTCTGCAAGCACGAGGTTGGGCGGTCGCAGCAGCGAGATGTATGGCGGGTACAGACCGGAAGGAGATGACGCGACATGCGCAGTAGAAAGGGTTTTACGCTCATCGAATTGCTCGTGGTGATCGCGATTATAGCGATCCTGGCGGCGATTCTCTTCCCTGTCTTCGCCCGTGCGCGGGAGAAGGCGAGGCAATCGAGCTGCCTGAGTAATGTCAAGCAACTGGTCTCAGCCGTCTTGATGTACACCGAGGACTACAATCGCAGGTTGCCGCTGGCCTACACCACGGGTCCTACCCGCTACTGGTACCAGAACGTTCAGCCCTACGTCAAGAACGCCCAGATCTTCCACTGTCCCAGTGCCTACAGCAAGAACGGCGCGCACAGCCGCGGCGGCATCGGCTGTGACTACGGGCTGTGTTACAGCAAGACCGACCCGGGAGTCGCCTCGGTACTCAATGGCCGCAATGTGATACAGAGGGTGAAGAACCCGGCCGAAACCTTGCTGCTTGCCGATTCGGACTGGTGCCATGATACCTCCGTGAGGCCGTATTCGGTTTCCTATGGCATCCGTAGTAGTGGTTCCTGGCGCTTTGCCGGCTTCATCCCGGCGCGCCACAATGAGGGAGGCAACATCGGGTTCGTTGACGGACACGCCAAGTGGTACAAGCTGGAAGAGGACCCGGGATGCGCGACGCGTTGTCCGGTGCAGCCGACATTGATCCCGACCGGCGTCAAAGTTGGGTGGTGAGCCGGACGGATTAGTGCTGCTGTTATGATACATGGATCAGCGGTAGCGGATCGTTGTATGCTTAGAGCGTAAAGGAGGCCGCTTAAGATGAGTCCCCAAAAAGGCTTCACACTAATTGAGTTGCTGGTGGTGATTGCGATTATAGCGATCCTGGCAGCAATTCTCTTCCCCGTTTTCACTCAGGCCCGCGACAAGGCGCTGGCAGCGACTTGTCTGAGCAATCTCAAGCAGCTCGGCCTGGGCGCGATGATGTATGCACAGGACTACGATGAGACGATTGTGCCCTCATATACCACTGCCCCGGCGCTGTGGCGGAGTTGGACTGGCGAGGCCTACACCAGTACCACCAGTCGCTGGTACATGCTGCTGCAGCCCTACATCAAGAACTATGACGTGGCCACTTGCGAGGCGGGGTACGATATCCGCGGGAACTACGACTCGCAGCACTACGGGTGCAATTCTGCTCTGTGCAGAACGCTCACTAGCGGCTCACAGACCTCCTATAAGATGGCCGAGGTGCAGTTCCCCGCCAACACCATGCTTTTTGCCGACTCCGACTGGAGCCACACCAGCGCCGCTTACCCAACGAACAATTCATATGTCGTCTATGGTCCCCAGCCCGATGGTGCCAGCATATCGCCACCTCACTATATCTGGAGCGGCTTTATCCCGGCACGGCATCAGGGCGGGGGCAACCTTACCTACGCCGACGGACACGCCAAGTGGCACAAGCTGCAGGACGATCCGCGGATAGACTTTACGTGTGCGGTACAGCCGCAGGTGTGGCCGGCAGATGTCTATTACTACAAGGAAGGCCCCGTCTCAAGCGATTACATGTGATTTCCAGCCCAGCGGCTCATAGAGAAACCTGACCAGTTGCATTTTTGGTGCGGCTAAGAGTGATTCATCTGTGGCGCAATACTAGCATTTCCTTCGTATGTCCCCAACTGGCCGCAAGCGGTTGTGCAGGTGCCGCCGGCCGGATTGGAAAGGCGGATTGCCCGTGGTCATAGCGGGCCCGTTCACATCGCAGTACCACTCGTCTCCCGGAGGTAAGCCCATGCGCAGGATTGGCCTAGTTCTCGCACTGTCGTTGCTGTTGATTAGTCCACTGATGGCTGCCACCATCGAGCTGGGGCGCGGTATCAGCCTCGACTGGGACGCACAGAAGGGGACCATCGGCGACGGGGGCGGCTGGTTTGCCGCCGACTTGGATAAGCCCGAGGTGTGGGTCCCCGTCATCGGCCCGGTCAGTAGTAAGGAGGGGAGGCTGGAGTTTTCCGGTGAAGCCGGGCAACTCGGCCTGACCGTTAGCGCCGCCTTTACGCCGCTGGCTTCGGACGCGATAGGGGTGGTCGTGACGCTGAAGGATACCACCGGTCGCGACCGCGGTGCGGCGGTGCGGCTGGTCATGCCGATGAAGGCAGAGGGTCTGAGGTGGTGGGATTCACTCGACACCAGCCGAGCGGTCGAGGCAGACGGGCTGTACCGCACGGTGCGGGGAATCCGTGCCTTCCCGAGCTTGCCCTACGAGCCGGAAACGCCGATAGCGGGCGCCGGTGAGTTCTCTCCGTGGTTCTTCGGTTGCGTGACGCGAGGGAGTATAGGGCTGGCTGTTGGCAGACAGCCCGATAAGCCCTCGGTGGCGCGGTTCGCCTACGACAGCAGCGTCGAGGCTCTGAGCGTTGAGTGCGAGACCGGGCTTTCACCTGCCTATCAGTACCCACAGCAGGTTACCTTCCACCTTGTGCTGTTCACTTTTGACGGCAGTTTCGGTATGCGCGGCGCTCTGGCCCGGTATTACGAGTTGTTCCCGGAGGCCTTCCGCAACCGCGCCAAACGTCAAGGCATGTGGATGCCGTTTGGTAATATGCGCAACCTCAAGGACGCCAACGAGTTCGGGATACAGTTTCACGAGAGCCCCCGAGATGGCGCTTTCTCCAAGGCTCTGGGGGCTGATCCCTTGGTGTATATGTTCCCCTCGGCCTTCCATGCGACGGCGCGCAAGGCTCCTGAAGGGGCGTCACTCGATGAATTGATCGAGCTGGCCGAGGTACATTATTCACACTATGGGGGCAAGGGGCTGGAGCGGATACGCAAGTCGGTGGTCTATGACGCCGAACGCCAGCCGGTGATCCGGCCATATAGCGGCGGCATTACCGGCCAGGGCAATATGGACCCCGACCTGCCGCTGTCCAGCTACCACGACGCCGTCATCGCCAGGTATATGGAAGGTGCCACAACCGGTGTGTACTATGACGGGCTGGCCGGCGGGATCAACTACCGGCGCGAGCACCTGGCGGTTGCTGAGTTCCCGCCGATATATGATGCCGCGGCCAAGCAGGTTGGGCTGCTTAATCTGTTTACCTCGATTGAGTGGGCGGAGAAGGTCTATCAGGACGTCGGGAAGTTGCGCCCGGATGAGGGCCTGACCATGGTCAACAACTCGGCGATGGATGACTATGCGTGGTACTCCTACACGGTGGACGTTGTGGGCGCCGAGACCGGCCTGCACATTCCCTTGGAGACCTTGGCGTACTGCCGCGCTGTCTGCTATCAGAAGCCCTTCTGCACCTTGCTCAAGGGCGATTTCGACCGCTACACGCTCGTTGACGTAGAGACCTACATGAAACGCCTGGTGGCGTTTGGCCACATGCCGGGCATGTTCGACATCACGCCCAGCCGGAGCAACCCCGGTACCAGCTACTGGTACCACCCGGAGTGGTACAATCGTGATCGCGCCCTATTCCGCAAGTACCTGCCGCTGGCTCAGGACCTGGCTGCGGCGGGTTGGGAACCGGTGACCCGGGCTCAAGCCGATGGCCCGCTCACGCTGCAGCGCTTTGGGCACCTGGATGAGGGGCAGCTCTTCATCACGCTGCTCAACGATACCGTGGCTGATTATGAGGGTGCTTTGGTCTTGGCCGGCGGGCAACTAGGATTTGAGCAAGCACCACTCGAATACCATGAGGAGGTTCGCCACCAGCGCCTAACCGGTGAGCGCGAAGGTAATCGCGTCGTAATTCCGCTAAAGGTGCCTGCCTCTGACCTGGCGGTGGTACGGATCGCCCAGCCCTGGCAGATGGCCCAGGCTCGCCTGCAACGCGCTGCGGCAATCATCGAGGCACGGCAAGTCTATGCCCGTGAGATCGCCCAGCAGGAGCACTTCACCTGGTGGCAGCCGCTGGAGGGCGGATACGCAATTGATCATGCCGTGGCCCTGGAGGGTGCCGCCAGTATCCGCTGCGAGGGCGGCGACAAGCCCAGCGGCGCTACCCAGACGATTCCGCGCGTGGCCTTCGACCCGGCGGCTCTAATCGTCACCGCCCATGCGCGTTTCGAGGGCGTAAGCGCAGAGGACCGCGCCAAGTGCGTCGTCGAGGTTGCTACCCGCGGTCGAGAGGCCGGTGAGGACAGCTTCACCATCCCCTTCTCGGGCACCGGCGAATGGCTGGAGGCAAGTCAGCGCCTTGTCACCGCTTACCCGATCTGGATGGTTGACATAACACTGAAGTATGGCGGCGCTGCCGGTAAGGTCTGGTTCGATCAGGTGTCCTTGGGCCTGGAGAACAGCGGTATCAACCGGCTGCGCTATGCGGGCTTCGAGGACGGGGTGTTGCCACCGGCTACGGAAGAGCAGGCCACGCGGCAATTGGAGGCCATCAAGCAAGCCGTCGCGGCGGCCGAAGTTGCAGCAGAGCCGCAAGCGGCCCTCTCGCACATCGAACAGGCCCGCGAGCCGCTGGCCACGCTCGAGAAGCTAGTCTCTGCTGAGAAGCTGGCGTCGGCGGCCGACCGGATTCAACGTGACATACGCGATGTCGAGCAGCTTTTGGACCTGGCCACCTCTCACGTGACCGGTGCCGGCCCGCTGGAGCTGGAGCTGAGTACTCCCCTGGTGCCGGGCGGCGCAGTGAAGGCCGAGTTCCATCTGCCGGGAACTGCGCTGCAGGACCCGAAGTTCCAACTTAGCGTCGCGCAGTGCCAGGTGGATGATGACAACACCATCCACGTCCCGCCGCAACTGCCGGTCGGGCAGAGCCTAGAGCTACAGGCACAGGTCACCGGCAAGTGGCAGGGCCGGTTGGTCAGCCTACATTCCCGGCAACAGGCGAGCCTGGTCGGCCCGTATCTGGCAAGTCTGCGACTGGCTCGTATATCTCCTGACAATCACACCTACAGCTTCGAGCTGACCACCACCAACCGCACGGTGGAGGCTCTGGCCCTGAAGCTCGTCACACGCCAGCTAGAGAACACCACTACCGATCTGCCCGCCACGATCACTCTCGCGCCGCAGCAGGTCAAGACCACCCCCTTCACTCTCACCTTCGGCCCGGAGGCCCATGCCGGCCCGGTGGATTTCGCAGTGGAGGTTAGCGGGCCGGGCCAGGAACCGGTTGTGCTGCCTCAGCAGTTCACCTTCCTGGGCGATGCGCCGAATCTCGTCAGGAATTGGGGGTTCGAGCAGATTGCCGACGGTGGGGCCCAGAATTGGGCCAACTATGGCGAACACGGCTATAGCATTGACCGCGAGACCAAGCTCTCCGGCGCCGCGGCCATCCGCGCTAGCCTTGACGCCGGAGGTATTGCCGGAGCCTCGCAGGGCCTGGGATTGAACCAGCGGGTTCGCAGCCCGGTTATCATCCGTGGCTTCAGTCGCGCCGAGAATGTCAGAGGTGCCCAATACTCGCTATATGCTGATGCGTACTACCAAAGTGGAGGCGCGGCCCACGGTCGCCGAGCCGTATTTTCCCAGGGCACTCATGATTGGGAATACGCAGAGGCGCTGATTGAGCCGCTGGAGCCGATCAAGTCCATTGCTTTTTACTGCTTACTTCGTTACCGACCCGGAACGGCCTGGTTCGATGACATCTGGGTGGTTGAGGACCCCAGCCGCAAGCACAATCTGCTGGCCACCGATCAGGCCACGGTCACCACCGACAGCAATGCCGGCACCAAATACAATCCCGGGCCCTTGACTGACGGCAGGGGCTACCCCGATGAAGCGAAGCTCGACTGGTCTGAGCTGGCCTGGGCCTCGCAGGACAAGCCGGGGGAACACTGGATTGAGATGAGCTTCCAGCAACCCACGCAAGTGGGCCGGGTGCATATCTTCTGGGCCCCGGAGAAGGGCTTCCTGTGTACCTCGCGTCATTATGACATTGAGGCCTTCGTAGCCGGCCAGTGGCAGAAGCTGGCGGAGGTGCAGCAAAGACAGGAGCGTCGCCTCAATGTGCACCGTTTTGAGCCGGTGACGGTTGAGCGCCTGCGCGTCCTGCAGCACCACGGCGGCGGGCCGGCCTTCCGCCCCAATATTATGTGGGTAGCGGAGGTAGAGGCCTTCGCTGAGTGAGCCTCCAGGCTACGCAGCAGCTTTCCCGCGAGGATTTGCGGCCAGAGTGTGGTAGCGGACAGTATGCGGGGCAACCAGGTTGGTCTGCCCCCTGGGACTTTCCCTCGTTTCAGAGAGAGGCAACTTCACCCCCCATCTTGCGGAGGTGTGATGATGTACGGAGTCGAGATCTCGAAAGGCATTATGTCTCCGTACGTGGTGTGGCTCTGGCTAGCGGTGCTGTTTTTGAGTAGCGCTGTGGCATCTGCCCAACCCCGCACCATGTACAAGCCTGAGGACATTGAGAACGCGCGCCGCAACCTGGAGCGGTACAAGTGGGCGCAGGAGATCGTCAAGGGGTGGAAGAGCGAGGTTGCAGTCTCGATGCAGCACGACCGGCAGTTTTTCCAGGAGTTCATCTCGGACCTAAGCCCCGGCACCTGGTACGGTCAGAACTGCCCGGCATGTGTCGGCAAGAAGTCGGCGATGGGCCAGGGCTGGCTTTTCAAGTGGGACGTCAGGCATCCCGACCAGGTTACCTGCAGCCGCTGCGGGACGGTCTATCCCAATGCGGAGTACCCCGAGACCGGGGTGCTGGAGTGCCCGCGCATGGGGCAGAGCTTCACCTACTATGAGACTCCCGAGGAGCGGGCCGATCCCGACCAGCGTGGCAAGCACGCCCTCAGGTGGCTCAACCGGCCCGAGATGACCAGCTTCACCGGCCTGATCAGGATGTACAAGAACCACTGGGCCTGGCAGCAGGCGTTGACACTCGCCAAGCTCTATGCCGTGACCGGTGAGATCACCTATGCCGAGCGGGCCGCGTGGCTAGTGGACCGCTTCGCCCAAGTATATCCGCATTACCTGTACCATGATTATGTAGGCAGCTATGCCGACTGGCCGCCGGCAGAGGTAGCCGCCAACATCGGACAAAACCCCCCGGCAGGTCGCTTCCCTAAGGATGTTATCCGCAATGCCTATGGCTGGGACCTATATGGCCAGCGCGACAAGTTCTTCAGCGCCGACGGCGGCGCTCAACCTCCTGAAGATGCGGAGTTCACGTTGGGGCGAGGCGGAGGAGCGGGACGGCTTGAGGCCCATGGAGGAAGAGATGGCGGCCCGCTGGTGCACCTGACAATAGCCTATGACCTGATTCGCGAGGCCCGCTATCCCGATGGCCGGCGCGTGGTGAATGACGAGATGGAGCGGCGCATCCTCGATGACCTGATGCAGGCCGGGGCTGTTGCTGAAATGCACGTCCCCAGCATCGGCAACCAGGCGGGTCACAGTGTCGCGTTCAAGGCCGCCGCCGGAATCATCCTGGAGCGGCCCGACATGGTCCGGCATGCAATGGACCTCTTCAGCCAAGTATTCGATAGGTGCTACCATTTCGACGGCTTTTACTACAATACCCCGGGCTATACGGCCTCGAGCTTCGCGCGTTTCGGCTGGGTACCTGATATTCTGTGTGGCTACAGCGACCCGCCCGGCTACCAGCCGCAGCAGGGCCCGAGGCTTGACAACTACAATCCCTTCGCGGCCGGCCGCTTGCGCCTGGCCTTGCTGGGTATGGTGCGGATGATGGGGCCGGGTTATGTCCGACCCGTCATCGGTGACACGAAGCCTGGCTCCAAGCTGTCGCCGGACATCTCCGAACGTCTCCTCGCCCGCTTGGATACGCGATACGCCGCGTTGCAGGAACAGATTCAGGGTGGCAGCCTCGCTGAACACGGGACTGAGTATGCGCTGTGGTACCGACCGGCCGACCTCCAGGTTGAGAGCCAGGCGGAAGTGGATGTGGGGCTGCGGACCGAGTGGTTCCCGGGGTGGCATGTCGGGATCTTGCGCGGAAGCCGTCGAGCCAACGACACCGCCCTCTACCTGGTGGGGAACGAACAGCGCTGGACGCTGCCCAGCACCGGACATCGCCACCGCGATATCCTCAGCATCAGCTACTATGCCTTCGGTGAGGAGTTGGCCTCGGACCGAGGCTACTTCTCCGGCAGCGTCCAGAAGACTCCCGATGGCCGCTCCGGACAACACTGGGTCTATAGCACCAAGTCGCATAATTTAGTGGTGGTGGACGACGGGGACCAGCATGTCAACCCCAGCGGCGCTAATCTCGAGCTGTTCGGTGTCAGCCCCGGCGTTGAGGTACTCCAGGCCTCGGGCTTCAATGTCTATCCCCAGTGCGAGGAATATCGTCGCACCGTTGCCCTGATCGAGGCCCCCGAGGGCCAGAGCTATCTTGTTGACTTCTTCCGCGTCAAGGGGGGCCAGACACATCACTATAGCTTCAACTGCAACGGCTCGCTGGTAAACTTGGCCCCGGCACAGCCGCCGCCGCAACCGATAGACGCGCCGCGCGGCCAGCCGCACGGCTACCCCTGGACGCCCTGGAACATGTGGCTGGATAACACTCGGGCCGTCACGCCCCAGCAGCCTTACACCTTCACCTGGCAGTTCCACGACGTCAACCTCGACTTGAGGTTGCTCAATACCGAGGAGACCGTGGACCGGATCATCATTGCCGATGTTCCGGGGTGGCGACAACATCGGGAATCTGTAACTGGCCGGCCGCCGCTTCAGCAGATCCTGGCGGAGAACCGTGTCAGCGATCCCGAAGCCCCCCTGGCAACCCAGTATGCGGCCGTAATCGTCCCCTACCAGGGAGCCGAGGCGCCGGTAATCGCGGCGCGGCTGCTCGGAAATGACCACGAGACCGGCGCTATCGCGGTCGAGGTGCAATTCGCCGACCGGACCGACTATATCATCTCCACTAAAGACCAGCAGCAGCGGCAGTACGGTCCGGTAAGCGTGACCGGGCAGTTTGCCTTCGTATCGGTTGATGCCGACGGTCGCGCTTTCCAGGCGTACCTGCTCAACGGTACCAACCTGACGTGCGGCGAACTGCAGATCAACGTGCCGGAGCCTAGCACTACTCTGAGGGTGCGTTCGGTATCCGATAGAACCTATCATCTGGCCGAGCCGCTGCCGCCCGGACTGGCCGTGAGTGGGTCCTATCTGCTGGCCTGTGGACCTGAGCCTCGCGCCGAACTGGTCGAGCAGTGGGTCAGTCGGGAAATGGATCCGGCGGACGTGCCGCGACCGCAAACCGGCTTTGAGGTGGAGACGACGACGCCGGACTCGATTACCGTTCGTGACTACCCGGTGATCGCGTGCGATGAGGTGACACTACTGAACTCGAAGTGGCTGAGGCTCGAGCCGTGATTGGTGCTGCGGTGTTGCGAGGCTCGGGATCATAGAGCCGGCCGGCGGCTGTGCCAGTCAGTGGACTGCTCGTAGGCATACGCCACCTGTAGCAGCAGGTCCTCGGAGAAGGGTGCGCCCATGAGTTGCATGCCGACCGGCAAGCCATCGGCGAAGCCACAGGGCACGCTCAGAGCCGGGATGCCTGCGAGATTGACCGGGATGGTGCAGATGTCGGCCAGCTTCATCGCCAGCGGATCGTTGGCCTTCTCGCCGATCTTGAAAGCCACCGTCGGCGAGGTGGGGCAGATCAGGAAATCGTGGTCGGCAAAAGCCTTGTCGAAGTCGCTCTTAATGAGGGTCCGGACCTTGAGCGCCTTGAGGTAGTAGGCGTCATAGTAGCCGGCTGAGAGCACGTAGGTGCCCTTGATGATGCGCAGGCGGACCTCCGGGCCGAAGCCTTCGGCACGGGATTTGGCGAACAGGTCGTAGATGTCAGCGGTCGGCTGCGCGGTACGGTGACCGTAGCGCACGCCGTCATAGCGGGCGAGGTTGGAGGAGCACTCGGCCGGGGCGATGATGTAGTAGCACGGCAGGCTGTATTCGGCATGGGGCATGGCTACCTCCTCGAACTCCACGCCGAGTGAGCCAAGCTGCTTGACGGCCTGCTCGATGGTGTCGCGCACCGCCGGATCAATCCCCTCACCGTAGAGCAACTCATGGGCGATGCCGCCCTTGAGGCCGTGGAGGTCGCGGCCCAAGGTTCCGGTGTAGTCAGGCACCGCGACCTCAGCCGAGGTGGCATCCAGGGGATCGTGGCCGGAAATCACACTCATCAACAGCGCCGCATCGCGCACATCCTTGCACAGCGGGCCGATCTGATCCAGGGAGGAGGCGTAAGCGATCAGACCATAGCGGGAAACGCGCCCATAGGTGGGCTTGATACCGACCAGACCGCAGAGCGAGGCCGGCTGGCGGATCGAGCCGCCGGTATCCGAACCCAGCGCGGTAGTGGCCTCATCGGCGGCTACCGCAGCCGCCGAGCCGCCACTGGAGCCGCCGGGGACGCACTGCAGGTCCCAGGGATTGGCCGTAATCTGGAAGGCCGAGTTCTCGGTCGAAGAGCCCATCGCGAACTCGTCCATGTTGGTCTTGCCGATCATAATCATGCCGGCGTCATGGCAACGCTGGATGACGGTGGCATTATATGGGGGGACGAAGTTCTCCAGGATCTTGGAAGCACAGGTGGTAGCGATGCTGTCAGTGCACAGCAGGTCCTTCTGGGCGATAGGAATACCGGCGGTCGCGGGCAAATGTTCGCCGGAGGCCCGCAACTCGTCAATCTCTCTGGCATGCTCGAGAGCGGCTTCAGGGGTCAATGTCAGGAACGCGCGGACCCGGTCCTCGACGCCCTCGATGCGGTCATAGCAGGCCTGGACTGCTTCCTCGGCAGATACCTCGCCGTTGTGCAGATACCCCGCCAGCTCCCATGCGGTCATTTCATGCAATTCCACGTCACAAGGCCTCCCGGAACTGGGGATTCGGACTACTCTTCTTCCATGAATGCGGGCACGCGGAAGAAGTTCTCGACACTATCGGGGGCGTTCTGGACGATCTTGGCCGCCGGCAAACTCGCGCCGATTTCGTCTTGCCGATAGACATCGGTCATGGGGATAGCGTGCGAGGTGTCGCCGATGCCCTCGGTGTCGAGCTGCTGGAGCTCGGCGAAATAGTCCATTATGCGGTTGAGCTCGCGGCGCACGCGCTCGAGCTCTTCGTCACTCAGGGCCAAGCGAGCGAGTTTGGCGACATGGCGGACTTCGTCGAGGCTGACTTCTGGCATGGTTGGTCATCCCGTCCCATTAACTGGTATTGCAGGGGCAGCGAACGTCATGTTAGCATCGGCCGCAGGGCCGCGTCAAGCCATTGGTAGCGTTATCGGCGGGGCCTGGAGTGCTCCAAGCGGCTAGCTTGACACACGGTCGTTACAGGATATATCATGCCGATGTTGAGGTACAAGTTGAAGATGCCCCAAGGCCGCGAGAATAGCGACGAATCCCGCCCCCGAGCCGGTATGTCGCGAACGCTGGTGCTGACAACTGTCGGGATCACGCTGGCGGTAAGTGTCGGCCTCGGCGCAGTCGTCGGCATGTGGCTGGACCGGCACTGGGGAACGGAGCCGTGGCTGACGGTGGCAGGACTGCTAGTGGGGGCGGCGGCCGGGTTCCTGGAGCTATGGCGGACCGTGCAGCGGGTCAGCGACGCAGATTGAAAACAGATCCGGAGCGTATCAAACCGCGCTCGTGGCTTCTAGCGGTGGTGCCTGGCATAATTATTGCTGGGTTTTTTGCTGGTATCGGGCGCTGGGCAGTGGCCGCCGGCCTGCTGTGCGGCGTGTTGTTGTGGGTCTTCGGGGCCGGCTTGCTGGCGGTATGCACCAGCGAGGTCACCGGAACGGGTGGCCGTCGGCGCAGGCTGATTTTTCTGCTGGTGCATGTGGCCAAGTACGGCTTAATCGGTGCGGTGATTTTCGGTGCGGTGAAGTGGCCCCAGCTAGACATTGTCGGCTTGGCAGGCGGATATACGCTGGGGCTGGCAGGCTTTATTGTGGCGCATCTGGTAGCAAGTGAGCGCGATAGCCAGCCCTAGGGCAGGAGCTTGCCGGACCGAGACCGAGGGGCGCGGACTATTTCAGTCAAAGATTTGGACAAGGGCTAATGCACGAAGGCTCCAGCGGAGGGTTCGGCGGGCACGGCCAGTGGCTCAATGCCCTGCAGCCGTATATACCGGAGTGGGCCCAAGGCTATGTGGACCCGGTTGTGATAACGGCGTGGTTAATCGTCGGCCTGCTGGTGCTGCTGGCATACCTCGGCAGCCGACGCCTCCGCAGCGTTCCCAGCGGGCTGCAAAACGTATGGGAGTTCTTTATCGAGACGCTGGAGGGGCTATGCGTAGATATGATCGGCCCCGGCGGCGGGCGTTTTGCGCCGTTCATCACGACGATCTTTCTATATGTATTCTTCAATGCGCTGGTCGGGCTGGTTCCTGGTTTCGCGGCACCGGCGGCGTCCCTGAATGCCACTTTTGCGCCGGCGCTAGTGGTTTTTTTTGCGGTTCAGTATTTCGGCTTCAAGGAGCATGGCCTCAAGTACCTGAAGCATTTCACCGGCGACGCCTGGCTGCTGGCCCCGGTGCTGTTCACTGTCCATCTCATCAGTGAGCTGGCCAAACCGTTAAGCCTTGCCGTTCGTCTCTTCGGCAACACCTTCGGGGACGATACCCTAGTCGCTGAGTTCATCAGGTTGTCGGCCGAGGCGATGAAGGCGATCTGGGTGCCGCTGCCGTTCCAGTTGCCGTTTCTATTTCTGGCCATGTTCATCGCCTTTGTTCAGGCGCTAGTTTTCGTCATGTTGACCGGTGCCTACATCAATATGGCCATCAGCCATGACGCAGATCAAGCAGATGACCATCAGCCCGCTGAAACTGAGCAGGTAGCCTAAACAGCCGAGGATTGTAAGGCGCTAGCAAGCCTCAGGCCTGCTGCCGAGTACAACAAATGTGAGGAGCAATATGATATGTCTTACGAGACGATGTTAGCGTTGGGTGTCAGCTTGGGAGTGACGATCGCGGTTCTGTCAGCAGCGATGGCACAGGCCAAGGCGGCCGTAGCGGCGATGGAGGCGATTGCGCGACAGCCGGATATGGCCGCCAATGTCCGCGGCCTGTTGCTTCTCACTCTGGCTCTCATCGAGTCGCTGGTCATCTACTGCCTCATCGTGTTCTTCACCCTGCAGGGCAAGCTCGCGCCGGTGGCCGACATGATTCAAACGCAGGTCGGCAGGTAGCACCCGGCCGGGGGATAAGTGATGGCATCCACCCTCGAAGCCTTGGGGATCCAGCCCGGGGCCATAGTCGTCAACATCATCGGCTTCCTGCTACTGCTTTACTTGCTGCGGCGTTTTGCCTTCGGTCCCATCGGCGAGTTCATGCAGCAACGCGCCGCCAGGATCAAGCGCGACCTGGAGCAGGCCGAGCAGGACCGGGCCGCGGCCGCCGCCGAGCGCGAGAGCCTGCAACAGCAGCTTGACACGATGCGCGAGACCTTCCGTGCCGACATCGCCCGTACTACCCGTGAGGCCAAGCAAGCTATCGCCGACCTGCACGCCGAGGCCCGCAGCCAACGCCAGCAGATGGTCGCCCAGGGCGAGGAGGAGCTGCGCCGGGCCCGCGAGGGCATGTTGGCCGAGCTCAAGCAGCAGGTCGCAGCCATGGCGGCCGAGGTGGCCGGGAAAGTCATAAGCGCTGCCCTGGACGAAGAGCGCCACCGAGCCGTGCTCGATGCCTTTATTGCCGATGTCAACCGCATCGCGGCGGAGATGCCGGAAGACGAATTGGCGTAGTGAACCGCCATTAAGGCGGCCTCACGCCGCCGGGCGCTAACCAGGTTACGAATATGGTTGTAGATGCCCTTACCAGGACATACGTGCGGGCGCTTTATGCCGAAGCGGCCCAGAACAGCGAGCAGAGCACCGTCTATGCCCAGCTACAGGCAGTGGCGGAAGCGGCGCGTGCCGATCCGAGACTGCTCGAGGCCCTCAAGCACCCGACTTTGCCAGTCGCGGACAAGCTCCGGGTGCTGCTGAAGATCGCCGAGGCCGATCAACGGCCCAGCGCAAGCCTCAAACCGTTTCTGCACTTGGTCCTGACCAAGCAACGGGCCGAGGTGCTGGAGGGTGCCGCTGACGCCTTCCTGGAGCTGTGGGATGAAGAGCGGCGTCTGGTGCGAGCGGAAGTGGTCTCCGCCTTCGCCCTCTCTCAGCCCCAGCAGGCCGAACTGAAACAGGCCCTTGCCACTTTGACCAACTGCAGCGTCGAGCTGGAAGTTACTGTGGACCCCTCACTGGTCGGCGGCATGACCGTGCGCATGGGTGACCGGCTGATTGAGGGCAGTGTGCGGGGAAAGCTCAAAAAGCTCTCCGAGGGGCTGCAGAGCTATTGAAGATGACCGTCACCCTCATTCATTGTCGCCCGCTCTCCGCAATTGATATAGCGGCGGCCGTCACAAGGCATTGAGGTGAAACGCCGTGCAAGGCAGGCCTGATGAGGTCTCCGCGATACTCAGAGACGAACTGCAGAGACTGGAAAGCCAGGTGGAAATGGTCGGCGTCGGCACCGTCATCGAGATCGGTGACGGCATTGCCCGCGTCTATGGCCTGGCAGATGTGATGGCGGCGGAACTGGTGGAGTTCCCCGGTGAATTGATGGGGATCGCGCTCAACCTGGAGGCGGACAATGTCGGCTGCATCCTGATGGGCCCCTACGACCACGTCAAAGAGGGCGACCAGGTGCAGACCACCGGTCGTATCGCCGAAACGCGCGTGGGAGAGGAGCTTTTCGGGCGTGTGGTGAATCCCCTCGGCGAGCCGCTCGATGGCAAAGGCGCGATAGTCAGCAAGCAGACGCGACCTCTGGAGATCAAGGCTCCCGGCGTAATCAAGCGCCAGCCCGTCAAGGAGCCGCTGCACACCGGCATCAAGGCCATTGATTCGATGATACCGATCGGCCGCGGCCAGCGCGAGCTGATCATCGGCGACCGCCAAACCGGCAAGACCGCCATCGCCATTGACACCATCATCAACCAGCGGCACACCGACGTTAAGTGTATATATGTCGCAATCGCTCAGAAGAGCTCCTCGATCCGGCGCACCGCCGCGATACTGGAGCAGCATGGGGCCTTGGACTACACCTGCATAGTCGCCGCTGCGGCCTCGGACCCGGCGGCGGTGCAATACATCGCGCCCTACGCAGGCTGCACTATGGGCGAACATATCCGCGACCAGGGCGGCCATGCGCTGGTCATCTACGACGACTTGACCAGGCACGCCAAGGCCTACCGTGAAGTCAGCCTGCTGTTGCGGCGGCCGCCCGGGCGCGAGGCCTATCCCGGCGACATCTTCAATCTCCACTCCCGGCTACTGGAGCGCGCCGCCAAGCTCAGTGAGGCCGAAGGCGGAGGTTCCCTGACCGCGCTGCCGGTGATTCAGACCGAGGAAGGCGACTACGCCGCCTATATCCCCACCAACTTGATCTCGATCACTGATGGCCAGATTTACCTGGAGCCGGAGCTGTTCTATGCCGGGGTGCGTCCCGCCATCAGCGTGGGACTGAGCGTCTCCCGCGTCGGCGGCAATGCGCAGACGCAGATGATGCGCAAAGTCGCCGGACGCCTGAAGTTAGACCTTGCCTCATACCGCGAGTACCGCGCCTTTTCGCAGTTCGCCTCCGATCTTGACCAGGAGACCCGCAATATCCTGAGCCGTGGTGACCGCATGATGGAGGTACTCAAGCAGGGCCAGTACGTACCGATGCCGATCGCCGAACAGGTCATTGCCATATTCGCCGGCACTCACGGCTACTGGGACGACCTTGAGCTAGAGCCGATTACGGACCTGGAGGCCGAGCTGCTTGGCTTCATCCGCGAGCGCTACCCGGAGATAGAAAGCGGGCTGCGCCAGAGCCGGCAACTCTCCGACGAAACGGCTGAGCGCCTGGATCAAGCTATCCAGGATTTCAAGAGCAAGCTGGCTGACCGCCACTTCGAGACAGCATCCGAGACGGAGCAGTGCGCCAGCGAGACCGAGGGTGTTGAATAGAGCCGATGCCGGAAAACCTGCGCAGCTTGCGCCGCAAAATCCGCACCACCGAGAACATCCGGCAGATCACCCGAGCCATGAGCATGGTCTCGGCAGTCCAGTTGCGCCGCGTGCAGGAGCGCGTCGAACGGCGCCGCGAGTACTTCCGCCGGCTTAACCAAATCCTCGGGCGCATCAGCGCCAGCGATACGCCGATTTCACACGCTTATCTGCGTCAGCCGGACCAACGACAGCGCGTCGGGCTGGTGGTAGCCGCCGGCGACCGCGGCCTGTGTGGCAGCTACAATGCCAACGTTTTCCGCGCCGCCGAGCAATTCATCCGCGACATGGGCTGCCAGGTTGAGGTCATCGCGGTGGGCGCCAAGGCCGTCGCCCACGCGCGCCGCAGCGGCTGGAATACACTTGAGACCTACTACTCGCTCAGCGATGTCCAGGAGACCGAGAAGGCCGCCCAAATTTGCCGAGCCATCCGCCAGCACTTCGATGCCGGCAGCCTCGACAGTCTGAACATCGCCTATACGAAGTTTGTTAGCATCTCCCGACAAGCGCCTACGCTGGAGCAGGTGTTGCCGATTCCGCACGATATAGCAGCCACCGAGGCGCCTGTCGAGTATATCTACGAGCCCGGCCCCGCAGAGCTTATCAATACGCTGCTGCCGATGGCGGTGGAGGCGCAGTTGCGTTACTACCTGGTGCAGTCGCTGGCCTCCGAGCAGGCGGCGCGCATGATCGCTATGACGGCCGCTGCGGACAATGCCGAGGAAATGCGCGGGGATTTGGTCCGGCAGCTCAACCGCGCCCGCCAGCAGAAGATCACCAACGAGATTCTGGAGGTCGCCGCCGGCGCCGAGGCCTTAGGGCATCTCTAAGACGTGGACAGGTAGGCTTGACCAGGAACCAGTCCCGATGTCGGGCAGAATGTGAATATGAGTAGGCTGCAATTCAGAAAGGCCAAAATGGATGGCGACAGGTAAGGTCGCGCAGGTACGAGGTCCGGTGGTTGACATCCGCTTCCCCGCGGACCAGCTTCCGGAACTGCTCAGCGCCATCAGGATCGACGTCGTCGAGCGTGATATTGAGCTGATTGTCGAGGTCGCCCAACACCTCGGCGATGACACGGTGCGTTGCATCGCCATGGACAACACCGACGGCCTGGTGCGGGGCATGGACGCCGAGGACACCGGCAGCCCGATTGTCGTTCCGGTCGGCCCGGAGACCCTGGGGCGCATGTTCGACGTGCTGGGTAGGCCGATAGACGACCAAGCGCCGGTGGTGGTGCAGAAGCACCGGCCCATTCATCGCCAGGCCCCCGATTTCGAGGACCAAAGCGTGGCCGAGGAGCAGTTCGAGACCGGCCTGAAGGTGATTGACCTACTCTGTCCCTTCCCGCGCGGCGGCAAGATCGGCCTCTTCGGTGGCGCCGGTGTCGGCAAGACCATCCTCATCATGGAACTGATCCGCAATGTCGGCACCGTGCATGAGGGCGTTTCGGTTTTCGGCGGCGTCGGGGAGCGCACCCGTGAGGGCAATGAGCTCTACCTGGAGATGCAGGAGGCCGGCGTACTGGACCAGACCTGCCTGGTATTTGGGCAGATGAATGAACCGCCGGGCGCGCGCCTGCGGGTCGGCTTGAGTGCGCTGACTATGGCGGAGTACTTCCGCGATGATGCCGGCCAGGATGTGCTGCTGTTTATTGACAACGTTTTCCGCTTCACTCAGGCCGGCTCCGAAGTCTCAGCGCTGCTTGGTCGCATGCCCTCCGCCGTCGGCTACCAGCCGACCCTGGATAGCGAGATGGGGGAGTTGCAGGAGCGGATTACCTCTACGCTCAAAGGCTCGATCACCTCGGTGCAGGCGGTCTATGTTCCCGCCGACGACTACACCGATCCGGCGCCGGTAGCCACCTTCGCCCATCTGGACGCCAGCATCCATCTGTCGCGGGAGCTGTTCGAGCAGGCGATCTATCCGGCGGCTGACCCACTGGCATCAACCTCGCGCCTACTCGACCCCCGCGTGGTGGGTGAGCGGCAGTATCAGGTAGCTCGCGACGTGCAGCAGCTCTTGCAGCGCTACCGCGACCTGCGCGACATTATCGCGATTCTGGGCATTGACGAGCTTTCCGCGGAAGACAAGCAGACCGTTGCGCGGGCCCGCCGCATCCAGCAGTTCCTCACCCAGCCGATGTTCGTTGCCGAGCAGTTCACCTCAATACCGGGCGTGTATGTGCCGGTCGCCGAGACGGTGCATGGCTTCGAGGCGATCCTCAGCGGCGAGTACGATGGTTTACCGGAGCAGGCCTTCCGAATGGTGGCCACAATCGAGGATGTGGGCAAATAGCCGGTCAGGGGACGGTGACGCGGAGCCGCCATGGATAGCGAATTGGTAGTTGAGATTGTGACCCAATCTGGTGTAGAATATGAGGGGCCTGTTGAGGGCGTGGTTGCGCCCGGCGGCCTGGGCTACCTGGGAGTCAGGCGTGGACACGCCCCGCTTCTGACCAATCTGACCACCGGCGTAGTCACTCTGCATACCCCCGCCGGCGATGAGTACGCTGCCGTGGCCGGCGGGGTGATGGAGGTTTTCGACAATCGGGTGATGCTGCTGGCCGATGCTGCAGAAATGGCCAGTGAGATTGATATCGAGCGAGCGCAGCAGGCGATGCAGCGGGCGAAGCAGCGTCTGGAGACCGCCTACCGGGGTGTGGAACGCGAGTTGATTGATGCCGACCGCGCCAGACTGGCTTTGGCCAGAGCGCTGAACCGCTTGCACGCCGCGGGAAAAGCTGGTATGCTAGGCTGAGGGCAACGGCCGGCCCGCCGGCATCGCAGCAACCGTTTGCAGCCTAGACGCAGCTAATGAGGGATACTGGGAGGGAGTTATCGTGGCAACCATCAAGATCCACGGCGGCAATCCCCTCGGTGGCGAGATCACAGTCAGCGGCTCGAAGAATGGCACCCTGCCGCTGCTGGCTGCTGCCCTGCTGATCGCCGATCAGAGCATCATCGAAAACGTCCCCCGCATTGACGATATCAACGCAATGATTGACATGTTGCGTGCCCTGGGAGCCAAGTGCGAGTTTATTGAGCGCTCGGTACTCAGCATTGATGCAAGCCACATAACCTCGGTAAGTGCCCCGTATGATCTGGTGCGAAAGATGCGGGGCTCTTTTTATGTGGCCGGGGCACTGTTGGGACGCCTCGGCGAGGCGGAGGTGCCGCTGCCGGGCGGGTGTGTCATCGGCTCGCGACCCGTTGACTACCATCTTAGTGGCTTCCGGGCGCTCGGTGCCGTGGTAGAGGAACGCCACGGTATCATGCGCGCCCGCGCCGACAAGCTCACAGGTAGTCGCATGTATATGGACAGCCGCTACCGCAGTGTCGGCGCTACCGTCAACGTCATGCTGGCGGCCGTGCTGGCGGATGGCGTGACCGTGATTGAGAATGCCTCCCGCGAGCCGGAAGTGATCTGCTGCCAGCAGTTCCTCCAGCAAGCCGGCGCCGATATCCGTGGGGTCGGCACCGACATCGTGGTCATCAAGGGCGTCGAGAAGCTCCACGGCTGCCGCTTCCGCTCAGTCCCCGACCGCATGGAGGCCGGCACTTTCTTGATAGCGTGTGGTGTCGCCCGCGGCGATGTTACGGTGCGAGCCGTCGAGCCGCGCCACATGGGGGTGGTGCTCAATCTGCTGCAAAGGGCCGGCCTAAAAGTTGAAAGCGGGCCCGATTACGTACACGCAATCGCGGACAAGCGCCCGCACGCCTTTGAGGTCACCACGGCTCCTTACCCCGGCTTTCCGACCGATCTGCAGCCTAATGCCGGCGTTCTCGGGGCTCTCGCCGTTGGCACGACGGTGATCCAGGAGACGATCTTCGAGGCCCGCTTCAACTACATAGATGAACTGAAGCGGATGGGTGCTGACATGCAGTTGAAGGACAGTGTGGCAATCATCAGAGGTGTGCCGAAGTTGTACGGGGCGCCGGTCGAAGCCACCGACATCCGCGCCGGATCGGCCCTGGTGGTGGCCGGCCTGGCTGCCGACGGCTATACCGAGATTAGCGGCGCTGAGTTCCTGGCGCGCGGCTACGAGAACCTCGAAGGCAAACTGCAGCAGCTCGGCGCCACCATAACCAGCACGCCATCTGTAGAGGACGACAAGGCGCGGAATGCTTGGCATCGGTGAACGTATCGGAATTGATCTCGGCACCGCTACTATCATTGTATTCGCTCGCGGGCGGGGTATTGTGGTCCGCGAGCCTTCTGTGGTAGCTATCAGCGAGCAGACCAAACGCGTGCTCGCCGTCGGCCATCAGGCCCAGGAGATGCTCGGCCGCACGCCCGGCAATATCGTCGCCCTCAGGCCCCTGCGCGACGGAGTCATAGCCGACTACTCGGTCACCCGCGAGATGCTGCGCTACCTGATCCGCAAGGCCTGCGGCAGTCGTGCGCGATTCTTCAAGCCCCTAGTGGTAATCTGTATCCCCTCAGGTGCTACCGCCGTCGAGGAGCGAGCCGCCCTCGAGGCTACCCGGGCCGCCGGAGCCCGCAAGGTCATCCCCATCGAAGAGCCGATGGCTGCAGCTATCGGTGTCGGCCTGCCGATCGCCAGCCCCGGTGGTAATATGGTCGTGGACATCGGCGGCGGCACCACCGATATCGCCGTCATCTCCCTGGGCGGTATAGTGATCAGCGACTCGCTGCGGGTCGGAGGCACGATGCTGGACGAGGCCATCACCCGCCATATCCGCCATGTCTATAACCTCGACATCGGCGAGCGCACGGCCGAGACCATCAAGCAGGAGATCGGCTCGGCGTTCGAGCCGGAAGAGGAACAGGAGATGGAGGTGCGCGGCCTGGACATCGTCTCCGGCCTGCCCAAAACCGTAGCGGTAAGCTCCCATGAGGTCCGGGAGGCAATGGCTGAGAACATCAGCCAGATCATCGAGGCCGTTAAGAGCCAGCTAGAACGTACTCCGCCCGAACTGGCCGCCGACATCATTCAGCGCGGCATCACTCTCACCGGCGGCCTGGCGCTGCTCAATGGGCTGGACCGCCTGCTGTATCTAGAGACCGGCATTCCGGTACACGTACCCGAAGACCCGATTTCCTCGGTGGCAATGGGCACCGGCAAGGTCCTGGATCAGTTGGACATCATGGAGGGAGCCGCCGGGGAGTTCGCTCCGCGCCGAGGATTGTTGTAAACAGCGCGGCTCGCGATGGCAAGCTCAGTCCTGACCGGCCTCGTCCTGCAACTGCTTGAGCTTCGTCAGCGCCTCCAGCGGCGACATCGTGTCCAGGTCCAACTGCTTGAGTTCTTCCACCACCGGATCGCGCACCCCCTCGAACAGCCGCAACTGCACCGTATCGGCCACCTTACTGACCGCTTCGGCGCTGGGACCGGCCGCCAGGTCCTGCTGCTCGAGCGTATGCAGCACTGCCTTGGCCCGCTCGACTACCGCATCCGGGAGTCCTGCCAGCCGCGCCACCTGAATGCCGTAGGAACGGTCCGTGCCACCGGGGACGATCTTACGTAGAAAGATTATCTCATCTCCCTCTTCCTTGACCGTAACCCGCAGATTCTTGACCGGCTCAAGTAGCTCGGCAAGCTCGTTGAGCTGATGGTAATGGGTAGCAAACAGCGTTTTGGCCCCGATGCTCTTGACCAGATATTCCGCCACCGCCCATGCCAGGGACATGCCATCATAGGTCGAGGTGCCGCGCCCGATCTCATCGAGTACAACCAGACTTCTGTCGGTGGCATTCTGGAGAATATTGGCCGCCTCGGTCATCTCCACCATGAATGTCGAACGCCCGCTGGCCAGGTCATCGCTGGCCCCGACGCGCGTAAATATGCGGTCCAACAGCCCGACCGTGGCCGACCTCGCCGGCACGAAGCTGCCCATCTGCGCCATCAAGGCGATCAGCGCCACCTGACGCAGGTAGGTGGATTTGCCGGCCATGTTCGGCCCTGTCACTATCAGGAGCTGGTCCTTCTCGCAGTCGAGGTGCGCGTCATTAGGCACAAACAGCTCGCTGAGCAGGGCCTGTTCCACCACCGGGTGGCGGCCGTCAACGATGCGCAATTCGGCGGAGGTGTTGACCTGCGGTTTAGTATAGTTGTACTGCACCGCGGCGGCCGCCAGGGAGATGAGCATGTCCAGTTCGGCTATCGCCCGGGCGCTGGACATAATCCGGTCGCTGACTGCGGCGACCTGCTGTCGCACTTCCCCGAAAAGCTGGTACTCCAGTTCCTGACTGCGCTCATCGGCGCCGAGGATCCGCGCCTCCTGCTCCTTGAGCTGCGGGGTGATGAAGCGCTCGGCGTTGACCAGCGTCTGCTTGCGCTCGTAGTCCTCCGGCACCAGGTCGAGGTTAGGCTTGCTGACCTCGATATAGTAGCCGAAAACCTTGTTGAAGCCGACCTTCAGTGACTTGATGCCGGTGCGGGCGCGTTCGCCGTCCTGCAGTTGGGCGATCCAATCGCGACCGGCGGCGGCACCGTCGCGCAACTCATCCAGCTCGGCGTTGTAGCCTGGGCGGATGATGCCGCCTTCGGTGATCTGCACCGGCGGGTCCTCGACGATGGCGCGTTCCAGCAGCTCGGTGAGCTCCTCCAGCGGGTCAATGCGGCTCTGGATGGTCTTGAGCAGGTGCGCGGTGGCGCTGTCGAGCTCCCGGCGGATCTCGGGAAGCTGCTGCAGCGAGCTGCAGAGGGCACGCAGGTCCTTGGCGTTGGCCGTGCCGGCAGAGGCGCGGCTGGCGAGGCGCTCCAGATCGTAAATCTCATCCAGTCGCTGGCGCAGCTGGTCGGCCAGAATCGTCCCGGAGCTGAGATTCTCCACCGCATCCAGGCGCAGATTGATCTGTTCCAGGCTCAGAAGCGGCTGCAGCAGGGCGGAGCGTAGCGCCCGAGCTCCCATCGGCGTCTCCGTCTGGTCCAGCAGCTCCAGCAGCGTGCCGCGCTTGCTACCATCTCGCAACGAGCGCACCAGCTCCAGGTTGCGCCGTGTCGCGGCGTCTATCACCATGAAATCGCTGGTGGAATAGGTCGTCAGGCCGGTGAGACGGGGCATCGCCTCCAGTTGCACGCTCTGCAGGTAGCGGAGGGCCTGAGCCGCCGCTGCCACTGCCGCCGGCTGGTCCTGGCACCCGAAGCCGTGCAGCGTCGCGACGCCGAAGTGCTCCTGCAACTGCTGGGCGGGAGATGTGAAGCCGCTGTCGGGCGGCGCCGGATTGATCGGCACAGGCAAAGCCTCACTGATAGCGGCGTGAGTCGGTTCGTCCTCGCTCAGGTCGGCGCTGAGGACCACTTCAGCCGGCTGCAGCCGCACTAGCTCATCCAGCATCGCGGCCAGCGTCGGCTCCAGGCCCGGGGTCCTCATCTCCGGCAGCGTAGCCGCCACAGCCGGCTGGCTGTCGCTGGCTGCATCAATCTGAGTCACTACAAACTCGCCGGTGGAGGCGTCAACTGTCGCCACCCCATAGGCCGGGCCGATTTTGGCAATCGAGGTCAGGAAATTGTAGCCGCTGTCCCCGATCAGTTCATCCTCCAGCAGCGTCCCCGGCGTGACCACGCGCGTGACCTGCCGCCGTACCAGGCCCTTGGTTTGCTTGGGGTCCTCGACCTGTTCGCAGATCGCCGCCCGGTAGCCCTTCTCCACGAGTGTCTTCAGGTAGCGGCCGATTGCGTGGTGGGGTACGCCGCACATCGGGATCCGGCCCTTGTTGCCCATACCGCGGCTGGTGAGCGTCAATTCCAGCACACGCGCGCCGATCTCGGCATCCTCACCGAACATCTCGTAGAAATCGCCCATGCGGAAAAGCATCAGGACATCGGGATAGTCCCGCTTGGCCCGGGCCCATTGTCGGTACATCGGTGTCAGTTCTGCATCATTTAGCATACGATTCCAAGCCTTACATAGTGTCGAACTCGAGGCGGCCTGACCGGATGGAGAAGACATTATCCGGACACGTAATCTCAGCGAGGCGCCTAATGATCCCAGTCCTGCCTCGGACAGAAGTGACGAAAAGTCGCTGGCTGCTTGGCCCATCGGGATGGGGCCTTCGCTAAGGCCGGGACAGGGGCCATTGGCGTCTGCCGATTCAGTGTACTAGCGGTATTCGGCGCGATAGCCCGCAAGCGCTTGCCAGGTTCCATCAAGTGCCTCAAGATACCGGGTGTGCCATTCGGGCGCGACGGCTGAGGCTTGCGGGCGTGGGACAATCTGTTTGCGGATGGCGACCCTCTCGGCCACCTGCTCTGCCGATGCGAGGTGGCCGGAACCGATGGCGGCTAGCATCGCCGCACCGTAGGCCGCCGCCTCCGATACCACGGGCAACTCCAGCGGCGCGCCGTGGGCATCGGCCACAAGCTGGGCCCAGAAGTCGCTCTGGGCGCCACCACCGATCATCCGCACCTCCCCGATATCGTAGCCCATCTCCGCCATCGTCGCCAGGGCCGCGGCTGTCTGGGTAGCGACCCCTCTGAGCAGCGCCAGGTATATGTCTGCGCGGGTGTGCTGCAGTTGCAGTCCGGTCAGCGCCCCCAGGGCATAAGTGCGCCGCAGCGGCGGTCCGGAGCCGTAGAAATGCGGCAAGAACACCAGCGGGCCGCGTCCTGCCTGTTCGGCTGCCTGTGCTTCAGCTACGATGGTGTCATAGTCGGCCGCGTCGGCATCGGCAAGCTGGGAGAAGTTATCCCGGGCCCAGCGCAGCAGCGAACCGCCGGCATAGGCCCCCAGAATAGCAATGCCTCCAGGCATGGCATGGCAGTAAGTCTGCAGCCGTCCGCCCGGGTCAATATGCAGTTCATCGGCGGCGCCCAGCACCACCCAGGCGGTGCCGGTGGAGAGCATCACCGTGCCCGGCTTGACGGCCCCGCAGCCGATCGCGGCCGCGGTCTGATCGTGGGCCCCGAGCACAACCAACGTCTCCGGCGGCAGGCCCAGTTCCCCGGCGGCCTCCCGCGTCAAATTACCTACCGGCGTACCTGACTCGGCGGCGACCGGCAGCCGCTCGCGCTCGACGCCGACCGCGGCCAGCAGCGCCTCACACCAGTCACGGGTGTGCAGATCGAAAATCAACGTGCGGGAGGCATTGGGCGCATCCGCCAGGTGGCGTCCGGTCAGCCGCGCCGTCAGGTAATCCTGCACCAGGCAGAAGCGGGCGGCTCGGGCGAATATCGCAGGGCGCTCGTCGGCCCACCAGGCCAGGCTGGCGGCGGCCGCATAGGCCGCCAAGCGACTGCCCGTTACCTCCAGCCACTGCTGCTGGGGTACTTGGTCCACCAGGCGGGCCACTTGCGCGGCGGTCCGGTTGTCGAGCCACAGTCGCGCCGGCAGCAGCGGGTGATTATCGGCATCCACCGGCACCATCGTGTCGCCGTGGGTCGAGAGCGCCAGGGCCACCGGTGGCTCCGCAAGTCGGCCGGCAACGGCCCGCGTAACCTGTTTCAGGCAGCCCCACCAGTCCTCGGCATTCTGCTCGGCCCAGCCCGGGTGCGGCTGGCTGTAGCCGTACTCGACGCCGGCCTCCTCAACCACCCGGCCCGCCTCATCGGCGACCAGGGCCTTGACTAGCGTCGTCCCGACATCTATGCCCAAGAAGTATGCCATGCTCAATCAATGCTTTTCTCGTCGGCCGTGCTGATGCTGGCCACTTGCAGGTAGAGATCGGCGAGATGACGCGCCACCTGCTGCATGCTGAACCGCTCGATGGTCTGCTGTATGGCCTGCTGTTCTTCGCTCAGTTCGCGCCCTGGGACCGGATCGAGACCGACGGTATCAAAGTCTATGACCATCCCCGATACTAGCAGTTCGCGCTGGCTGAAGCCGAGTTCGTCATCCGCTAGCGCATCGGTGTCGCCGGGGGGTACGGTGTCGAGAAACCCAGCAATCGCCTTCTCGATGGCGACCACATCGCCCGGAGCAACAATGCGCGCCTGCTTGATTTCACTCACCAGGTCGGGCAGCCCGCCATCGGCGGCGACGATCAGCGGGATGTTGCTGGCCAGAGCGTGAACCGCATAGCGCCGGCAGCCGGAGTAGTCGGCCGGGATCACCAGGGCATTCAGGGAGGCGATTATCTCCACAATATCGGCCCGGTCGCCCAGAAACACGGTGCATCCGCTCAGGCCCAACTGGTGCGCAGCCTCGACAAACTGCTCGGTCTTGGCGCCCTGGCCGATTGACACGAACTCCACGTTCGGCCTGCTATCCATCACTAGGCGTGCGGCCTCGAGGAACTCCGAGATGCCGCTTCCGTCCGGCGGCGACATTACCCCGACGATTGCAGCCATCGGGTCCAAGCCCACCAGCCGGCGCTTAGTGCCCGGCTCGAAGTCCTCCCGCAGGCTCTCCAGTACAACACCCTCGGGCACCACCCGTAGATTAGCTTGCTTGCCGGGGAGCAGACTGGCGAGTTGTGCGGCCTCGTGCTCAGACTGCACCGCGACCACATCGGCCTGGCGCATCACCCAGCGCGCCGCCGTCACCACCGATTGCCGGGCGAGGCCCGAGCGGTCAGCCAGTCCCGGCGGACCGTACGGACTGCAAATGATCGCCGGCCCATCGGCCAGATGACGCCTGGCAAGCAGCGCAGTAAACCCCGCCTGGAAGCCGTGAGCATGCACCAGGGCGGTACCTTGACCGGCAAACAGGCGGGCCAGGCGCCGGGCGGTACCGATCTGCAGCAGCGGCTGGAGGTCGGTAGGCAGGGGCATCTGCACCCACCGCGCCCGGCTCATCGCCAGCCGCCGTTTGGTACGCCGATCCAGTTCGCCCGCAACCGTGGTATGGAAGCGTTGGCGGGGCAAGCGCGAGATCAGCGCCAGCGCCTGGTTGCAGATGAAGGGCGCTGCAGAACGGAAGATGTGCATCAGCTCTATCGGCTCAGGCATAAATCACCGCAGCCTCAAACGCGTGCGCTGGCTCACCGGCAACTGCCGCACCAAGGCCGCATCCCTCTACGCCCGCCCTTCAGGGCGCGAAGTACTTGCCGCGCCAGCCGCGCTGGCGCAGGTGGCTCTTGATAGCATCGCTGCGGGCGGTACTTCCGGGATGGCTCATAAACAGCAGCTCGAAATCGCTGGGGTCCTCGCCCTGCATCTCGCTGAACTTCTGCAGTACCGCCAGCGCCGCCGTCGGGTCATAGCCTGCTGCGTGGGCGTATTCCACTCCCATACGGTCGGCCTCGAACTCGTTATCCCGCCCGTAGTCCTGCAGCATTAGGCCCGCCACCAGGCCGGCTATCTGGCCGGCGGTGTCCTTGCCGAAGATCAGTTGGATTACCAGTTCGTAGCCCAACGACTTCTCGATGCGACGACAAGCGTGCTGGCGCGATATGTGGGTGACCTCATGACCGGCAACCCATGCCAGTTGCGCCTCGTCGTAGCCAAGCGCCTGGAATATGCCCCGGTAGAAGTAGATGCGGCCGCCCGGGAATGCCACCGCATTCACGGCATCATCGGCGAGTACCCGGAAGTCGTAGGGATAGTCCGGTGGCTCGGCGACCTGCTCGATCCGGCGCCCGATCCGCTGCAGCATCGCGTTGCGCCGCTGATCATAATCGCGGCCGTGCTCGCGCTCGAAGTCGTCTCCGGCTTCTTGTCCAAGCCGGACTTCCTCATCCCGGCTCAACAGCCGGTCGGGACGCTTGCAGCCGCCGACACAGCCCGCAACCACTACCACTAGCACCAACAGCCACACACGTGTAAGCAATGTTGAAGTTCTCATAGCAGCCCTATATCCCCTCTTCGCTCGGTCTAGTATTACATCATAGCATCGCCGGGCCGGAATCGCTTGCCGGATTGGAATTACTTCGGGGCCCTTGGCCCGATTACCTGCCTGGTGGCCCCAAACTGCTTGTCGTAGCTGAATTGGTTGCTTCTGACTGCGGTTTTTGCTATACTGGATTCACAGAATCTCGCAGAAACATACCCAGTCTTGCTTCGCAACAGAAGATGGCGACCAGCTATGATACACATGGAAGGTGTCGGCCTGGTTTACCCTGACGGGACCCGGGCCTTGCGCTCCATAGACCTGCACATCGAGCGCGGTGAGTTCTGTTTCCTGGTCGGCGCATCGGGTAGTGGTAAGAGCTCGCTACTGGGCTTGATTTATCGCGACTTCGTTCCCACCGAGGGCCGCGTAGTTGTGGCCGGCCAGGATGTCGCGGCCCTGCCCCGGCGCATGGTGCCATATCTGCGCCGGCAGGTCGGAGTGGTCTTCCAGGACTTCCGCCTGCTGCCGGATAAGACGGTCTGGGAGAATGTCGGATTCGCCCTTGACGTGCTCGGCAGCGGTCGCAAGGAGAAGCACCACAAGGTCCCAATCAGCCTGGAGCTTGTCGGGCTTGCCGATAAGAGCGATGCCTTCCCGCACCAGCTCTCCGGAGGCGAACAGCAGCGCGTTTCCATCGCCCGGGCCCTGGTCAACGCTCCACCCGTGCTGCTGGCGGATGAGCCGACCGGCAATGTGGACCCCGACGTCTCGTGGGATATTGTCCAACTCCTGGCCAACATCGCGCAACGCGACACCACTGTGGTTGTTGGTACTCATGATAAATACATCGTTGACCGCATGCGCAAGCGCGTCATCAACCTCGTCCAGGGCGCTATAGTCAGGGATGCCAAGCAGGGGGGCAGCTACGATGGAACGTAGCGGGCTTGACTTCATCCTCCTGGAAACCTGGACGGCGATCCGCCGCAATCTGCTCATCACCTTTGCCGCTATCGGTAATATGGCCGTCTCTCTGGCGATACTCGGCGCCTTTGTCGTAGGCGCTATCAATCTCGACTACATGGCCGGGGTCCAGGCTAAGAGCGTCTTTATCAGTGTCTATCTCGAAGATGAGGCCAATGCCGGTGATATCGAGGCCGAACTCCACGGCGATTTGCGCGTCGAAAAGACTGAGTTTGTCAGCAAGCAGGAGGCGCTCCAGGAATGGGCCGAGATGACCGGCGTGGACCCTGAAGCCCTCAAGATCATTCACAACCCCTTGCCCGACATTGTCCGCGTCAAAGTCACCGACCCTGATGACATGGCAGCCGTCGCCGAACTGGCCCAGCAGATGCCCGGTGTTGAGGAGGCCTCTTACAGCCGCTCGGTGTTCGACAAGCTCCTGATACTGTCTCACGGCATTAAGGTCAGTGGTCTGGTACTCGGCCTGCTGCTGGTTGCGGGCACCATGCTCATCGTCAGTACCACCATCCGCCTCACCATCTATGCCCGCCGGCGCGAAATACGCATCATGCAGCTTGTCGGAGCCACCAACTGGTTCATTAGAGCGCCGCTTCTGTTTGAGGGGGCGTTTCAGGGCATCGTCGGTGGCCTCTTGGCCGCTATCGTGCTGATCATTGGTTACGTGTATCTGCACTCTTATCTGGCCGACAGCCTGAAGTTCATAAAGATCGTGTACTCGGCACAGTTCTTGACAGCCTTTGCCCTGGGGCTTATCCTGGCCGGGGCGCTATTCGGCACTGCCGGCGCCTTTATCAGCGCCAATCGCTACCTCTCCGAGGCCTAAACGGGGGAGCTTTGCATGCACAACAGCAACGGCTTGCGGGCCTTTTCGACGCTGGCGGCATTTCTGGTTGCTATCAGCATCTTCACTGCTGGCAACCAGGCCAGCGCCCAGAGCGGGTCGCAACTGCGCCGCAGCCTCAATCGTATTGAGCGGGAGAAAGCCGAGGCCCGCAGGAAACTGAAGACCGCTAAGGCCGAGCAGGCCACCTATCGCAACGAGCTTGTCGAGGCCCAGCAGGACCTGGCCGAGGCTGAGAGGCATCTCAAAGCCGCGGAGTGGCAGCTCGAAAGCACCCGCGTGACTATCCGCCGCGTCAAGCAGGAGTTGGCTAACACCGAAGCCACGCTCAACCGCCACAAAAGCGAAACCGAGCAGCGCATCCTGGTCACCTTTAAGAGCGGCACACCCAGCTACGTGGAAGTCTTGCTCAATGCCGCCGACTTTAACGATTTCGCCAACCGCGCCGAGTTCAATGCCCGGATGGCCGCCGAGGACAGCCGATTGCTCCAGGCAATGCTGGACTACCACAAACGCCGCGACCAACAACAGGCGCAACTTCGCTCCAAAGAGCAAGAGCAGATCAGCTTGCGGCGCAAGGTCACCCAGCAGCGCAACGCGGTAGCAGAGAAGAAGGCCACGGCCCAGCAGTTGCTCCACAAGGCAAGCACCGACCGCGCCACCTACGAGAGGCAACTGGCCCAATTTGAGGCCGAATCTAGGGCCATTGGCGAGATGCTGGCCAAGCTGGCCAGTGGCAGCGGCGTCGGCGGGAGCTACAAGGGCAAATGGGCCGGCACCTTCGCCTGGCCGATGACCGGCCGCCTCAGCTCACCCTATGGGATGCGCATGCACCCGATCCTCGGCTACCGGAAGATGCACACGGGGATTGACATCGCGCGAGCCGGTGGTACCCCGATCAAGGCCGCCGCTGCCGGGCGTGTGATCTATGCTGGCTGGCGCGGCGCCTATGGCGTGTGCGTGATCATAGACCACGGCAGCGGGATGTCCACCGTCTATGGTCACCTGCAGTCGGGGAGTCTGCGCGTGTGCCGGGGCCAGAACGTGAGCCGCGGCCAGATGATCGGTCGCTGCGGCACCACCGGCCGCTCCACCGGCAACCACCTGCATTTCGAGGTGCGGGTCAACGGCAGACATGTCAATCCCATGAATTACCTATAATCCGCAAGTTCCTGGAGGCTTAGGATCTAAAATGAAGCGCAACATCTATCTAGGCATAGCCGGCGTGCTTGTTGCTGCAGTCTCCTTTGCCATCGGGGCCGTCACGACCGCGCAGGTAATGAGTGACGGCAAGATATTGCCGCTGTCGGCCTCGCTGGCCCAGATAATACCCGGTGTCTATCAACACGCTAGCGACTACGACATACCGACGGTCACCGATCTGTCCCCGCTCGCGACTTTCTGGCAGGTGCGGGAGAAGATCAAGATCAACTACGTCTATCCTGTGGAGGATGACAAGCGGCTCACTTACGGCGCTGTCCGCGGCATGTTAGCCGCCCTCGAGGACCCCTACAGCCGCTTCCTGGCCCCCGAGGAGTTCAAGGACTTCCGCACCGAGAGCGAAGGCCATTTCGACGGCATCGGCGCCGTGCTGGAGGCCCAGAGCGATGACACCGGCCACGACCAGCGGGTGGTAGTCAGTTCGGTACTCCCCGAGGGACCAGCCGCCAGTACCGAGCTGCGCCCCGGGGATCAGATCATCAAAGTTGACCAGAAGCTCGTCAAGGGCCAGACCCTGCAGCAAGTAGTGCGCCAGATTCGCGGCAAGCGCGGGACCCCGGTGGTTCTTACCCTGATCCGTGAAGGCCGCGCGGACAGCTTTGATGTAGAGATAATCAGGGCCAAGGTGGACCTGCCCACCCTCGAGTATGAGATGTTGGATGGCAAGATCGGCTATATCTGGCTGCGTAACTTCAACCAGCTCGCCGAGAATGAAATGGCCAAAGCCGTCACAGACCTCTCCAAGCAGGGCATGGAAGCCTTGCTGCTGGATATGTCCATGGACCCCGGAGGGATTCTCGACGCCGCTGTAGGCGTGGCCGGCTTCTTTCTCGATGGTGGGCCGGTAGTCTATATCAAGGGGCGTGACAGTGAGCCTCAGGCGCTCAATGCCTCCCCGGGCACCGAGGTCCCTGACACACTGCCGATGCTGGTTTTGGTGGATCGGGGCAGTGCCAGCGCTTCGGAGATCGTGGCCAGTGCGCTCCAGGAACGCGGCCGTGCCAAAGTCGCGGGCCACCACACCTTCGGGAAGTCGAAGGTGCAGACGATTATCGAGATGCGCGACGGCTCCGCCCTGTTCCTCTCAACCGCCGTCTATCTGACGCCGGAACTTACCGACTTGGGCAAGGAGGACGAGAACGGCGATCGCGGCGTCAAGCCTGAGTACATCTTCCCGGAGCCCGACCCTGATGCCACCTATACCTTCGAGGAATGGCACCAGAAGCAAATTGATAGAGCCGTGGAGCTACTCAAAGCCGAGAAGAACGCATAACCTAGCAGCAACCGACTAGTCCTATGCGGCGCGGCATAAGACCGTTCTTGGGGCCGCGCCGCACCTGTGACGGTGCTAGTGATGGCCTTCGAAAACGAGGACAGCGCCGAACTGCTGCGCCTGGCCCGGCGCAACATCGAGCGGCTGGAACGTAGCCTCCGCGTCTATCGCGCCGCTCTGGCCGTTTGTGTGGCGCTGGTGCTGGCTGTGCTTCTATTCAATGCCCTCGGCCAGCGCAGGCACTTTGCCCGCGCCATTGTTGTGGATAACGAAATCTGCTGCTTGGTAGCCAGTCAGAGGGATGCCGAGACCGTCCGCCAACGCCTTGTCGGCGCCGCCAAAGGGCAACTGCCCGGCGAGGCCTGCATCGAGCAGAAATGGGAAGACGAGACCTGGGCTGTGGATGAGCGGCCCGTGCTCTCCGTAGATGAGGCCGTTGAGGCTCTCAAGGATAAGGTCAGCGTCAAGGTTGAGGCTGCGGCCATCAACGTCAACGGCGTCAATATCGCGATTTTGGCCTCGGAAAACCTCGCTCAGAAAGTGCTCGACACGCTCAAGTCTCAGTATATCGGCGACGACGCCGCGACCGTCGTGTCTCAGAAGCTGGTACCCGAAGTCAACGTCTGCGCCTCGGGCGAGCGTCCCGAGAGCATCTCTACGGACATTCGCAAGGTCGTCGGGCAGTTGACCCAAGTCAGGCGCCAGCCCAAGGTTTATGTCGTCAAAGCGGGCGACTTTCCGGAAAAGATCGCCAGTGCCCACCATCTGAGTGTGGGCGAGCTTTATCAGGCCAATCCCGGCCTAAAGGGGCGCACGATTCATCCCGGCGAGAAGCTCAAAGTCGGTGTCGCCGTCCCAGCCATCACTGTGGTGACCGTCCTGGAGGCTACATGCGAAGAAAGCATCCCGCCGCCGGTCAACCAGCAGCACTCGCCGGCGCTGAAACGCGGCGAGAAGCGTGTCTCGTTCCCTGGCAAGGCGGGGCGGCGCAAAGTTACCTACCGCATCAAGAAGCACAACGACAAACAGGTGGCCAAGGAAGTCGTTGAACAGCAGACCATTGAGGAGCCCCAGCCCAAGCGCGTCCTGATCGGCACCGGTGACATTAGCTGAGGGGCGTTTATCGCTGCCCCTTTTTGAGACTGCATACAATGGACATAGCCCAGCACCTCGCAGCAACCCAAGCCCTGATAGAGCAAGGGCTCAACGGCTTCTTGCCCGAGCCGGTGGGGCCGGCGGCGCGCTTGCTGGCCGCTATGAGGTATAGTGTCCAGGGAGGTAAGCGCGTCCGCGCCTTTATCACCATTCAGGCCGCTGAGATGTTCGGCCTCACCACCGAAGCCGTACTACCCGCCGCCGTCGCCATCGAGTTCATGCACGCTGCCTCGCTGATTCACGACGACATGCCGTGTATTGACGACTCCCCGATGCGCCGTGGCCTGCCCTCATGCCACACTCAGTTCGATCAACATACGGCCCTGCTGGCCGGGGATGCTCTGATCGTGCGGGCCTTCGAGCTACTTGCCTCGGTGCGGACGAGTGGAATTGATCCTGCGGCAATTGTCCGCGTTATCGGCGAATTCGCTGAGGCGACCGGCGCGATGGGGCTGATCGGGGGCGAAGCTGCAGACATTGAGGCGGAGAACCAACCGCCGGAAGCCAATCTGCTCAGCTTCATCCACACCAATAAGACGGCCAAGCTGATTGTCGCAGCGGCCCGTACTGGCGCGATCCTAGCGCTTGCTGAAGACGCTCCGCTGCGGACGCTCAGCGAGTATGCCCATCACCTCGGCCTCCTGTTCCAGATTACTGACGATATTTTGGATGCAACCGGCACTGAGGCGCGGCTCGGGAAGCCGGTGGGGGCTGATCGGGCCTCGCAGAAGATGACTTATCCGGCGCTTTTGGGGGTAGCCGGTTCGCGACAGCGCGCGCAGGAGGTGGCACGGATGGCAATCGCCGCAGCCGAGGTCCTGCAGGCTCGCAACGACTTGTGGGTGCAACTGGTGAACTTGCTCCTGGAGCGCGACAGCTAGAAGGAACAGGCATGGAAATAGTGATCGTCAAGGGGGCCGGCTTCTGCTTCGGGGTGCGGCGAGCGCTGGATATGGCCGGGGAAGCCATCCGGGAGAAGCAGCTCAGCGCCACTTTTGGGCCTCTGATTCATAACCCGCAGGTGGTCGAGCAGCTTCAGCAGCAGGGCGTTCGGGTGGTGGAGCAGGTCAGTGACATGCAGCCGGGCGAGACGCTCATGATCCGCACCCACGGCTGCGACCCTGCGGTTGAGCGCGCGGCCCGAGCCCGCGGTGTTGTGGTACTGGACGCTACCTGCCCGTTTGTTGCTCGGGCCCAACGCGAGGCTCAACGGCTCTGCGACGAAGACTGGCAGGTCATCATCCTCGGCGAGCCCGAGCATCCCGAGGCCCGCTCCATCAGAGAGCACACCGGCGGTCGTGCAGTCATCGTCGAGGGCCCCCAGGACCTGGACGGACTGCAGCTCAAGGACCGTGTCGCCGTGGTCTGCCAGACGACCCAGCGCATGGATAATCTCGACGCCCTGGTCAGTGAGCTGCTGCCGCGCGTGCGGCTGCTCACCGTCAGTAACACCATCTGTGGTGCTACGACTCAGCGGCAGGAGGCTTCCCTAGCCACGGCTAGGGAGGTTGATGTAATGATCGTCATCGGCGGCTACCACAGCGCCAACACGGCGCGCTTGGCCGAGATCTGCTCCGAAGTCAATCCTCGCACTTACCATATAGAGCGCGCCGAGGAGCTCCAACCCGAATGGGTTGCCGGCGCTGTCAGAGTAGGTATAACTGCCGGCGCCTCCACACCTAACAGTGCCATCGAAGCCGTCAATGCTGCTCTCAAGCAGCGTCTTTAGGAGGAGCACACCATATGATCACCAAATTTGAGGAACTCGCTGAGGCTACTGCCAACTACCCGATCCGCACGGTTGCCGTGGCAGTGGCTGAAAGGCGACCGGTCATCGAGTCGGTCAAGGCCGCCATGAATATGGACTTGGCTCGCCCGCTGCTGGTGGGCCGCCGCGCTCTGATTGAGCCGCTGGCCGAGGAGGTCGCCCTCGATCTCAGTGACGTTGAGATCATTGACGAGGCCGATGACCTGCAGGCCGCACACCTGGCCACCCTGGCTGTCCGCGAAGGCCGGGCCGATTTGCTGATGAAGGGCCATATCCACAGCGACGACTTTCTGCGCGCGGTCCTCGACAAGGAAGCCGGCTTGCGCACCGGGTCGATCATGAGCCATATCTTCATCCTGGAAACCCTCGACCGCGGCCGACTCACCTTCATCACTGACGGCGGCATGAACATTGCCCCGGACCTGACCACCAAGGGTGATATTATCATGAATGCTGTGTACTTGGCTCGCTGCTTCGGCATCGAGCGCCCGCGGGTCGGTGTCCTAGGTGCCGTCGAGGTGGTTAACCCCAAAATGCCGGTCACCGTTGAAGCGGCGGCGCTTCGCACGATGGCGACGCGCCGGCAGTTCCCTGATTGCATAGTGGACGGCCCCTTCGGACTCGACAATGCCGTGTCGGTATTGGCCGCTGACATCAAGGGGATCACGGGAGATGTAGCCGGCAGGTGCGATATCCTGGTGGTCCCTGACATCGAGGCCGGCAACATCCTGGCCAAGTCGTTCAGCTTCTTGGCCAAGGGACGCATAGCCGGGGTGCTGGTGGGGGCAGCAGCTCCGGTGATTCTCACCTCGCGCGCCGATAGTCCCGAGGCGAGACTGTACTCCATCGCTACCGCGGTCCTGATGGCCAACCTCCAGCGCAGCGAGCGGCTGAAGATTGGCCGGGTACATTTCTGACCTGGCGCATTCTGTTGGCCTTTGCCTCGCTCAGGCTGGCAGTGGCTGTTGCTATTGAGGTTGAGTGGGCAGTGGCCTAATGGGGCGGTGGCAATATAGCCCCGCCCCACAAAACGCTGGCCCGACTGCCTAGGAAGGCCGGCCGGCTCAATGGTATCCGGTCGGGTCCTCCGGGTCATTGATCGAGCGCACCAGGTGGGCGTAGGTGTTGCCGAAGTAGAAGTCGCTTACCCACGTGCCCGGCGGGATGGCCTCATCAATCGCGTCAAGTTCGTCCTGGGTGAAGGTGATCTCGGTGGTCGCCAGGGCGGCGCGTAGATGCTCGATAGTGCGCGGGCCGACGATCGGGGAGGTGATGCCGGGCCGCTGTTGCAGCCAGGCATGTGCCATTGCCGGTAGGTCAATGCCCTTAGCCTCGGCGATGGGAATCAGCTTCTCCACCAGGTCCAAGGCCGCATGGGTGAAGCGCTTGTTGGCGTCGGGGTCGGCACCTGACCAGCGGTGGCCTTCGGGAATCGGCTGGCCCTTGCGGTACATTCCGGTAAGCAACCCGTAGGCCAGCGGTCCCCACGGGACGATGCCGATACCTTGGCGCAGGCAGGTCCAGACCAGCTCCATTTCGATGCCGCGGTCGCATAGTTGATATGGCGGCTGTTCGGCGACGATGCGCGGGTAGTCGTACTTTTCGTGCATCATCAGCCCCTCCATAATCAGCGGCACCGGCCATTTCGAGGTCCCCACGTAGAGGATCTTCCCCTGCTTGACCAGCACGTCGAGCTGGCCGAAGATCTCATCCATCGGCGTGGTGATATCCACGACGTGCAGGTAGAACAGGTCAATGCGCTCGGTTTGCAAGCGCTTGAGGCTGGCCTCAACCGCGCGCGACAGGTGGTAGCGGCTGGCGCCGTGATCGTTGGGCCCTTCGCCCATACCCGCGACGGCTTTAGTTGCCAGCACGATGTCATCGCGCCTGCCGTTCTCGGCCAGCGCCCTGCCGATAAACTCCTCCGAGACGCCCCGTTGGTAGCAATCGGCGGTGTCAATGAAGTTGATCCCCGCGTCGAGAGCTTCATCAATCATCTGGTGGGCGGTCGGCTCATCGGTGACATTGCCGAAGTTCATGGTGCCGAGGCAAAGCTGTGAAACTCTGGTTCCGGTGCGGCCTAGCTGTCGGTACTCCATGGTGTTCCTCCTGGCTAGCTGAGAGTTGATGGTTGTCTGTCCGTGCAGCGAGTTGGCATTACGGCATTGTCGGGCTGGAAGCCCGACCTACGCGACAGTGGCTGTGCGCCGGCCTCAGTAGCCCAGCGGGTTGTCGGTGTTGATGGCATTGCGCATGCGGGCATAGACATTGCCGTCGTAGTAGTTGCTGACTGCGCTGCCCGGCGGCGCGAATTCATCAATTTTGTCGAGTTCTTCCTGGGTTAGCTCGATCTCGGTGGCCTTGACCGCGGCCTGGAGATACTCGACCTTGCGCGCGCCGATGATGGGGGCGGTGATGCCGGGCCGCTGCAGCAGCCAGGCGTGACACAAGTCGGGCAGCGTTATGCCTCTGGCCTCGGCCAGCGGGATCAGGTTCTCGATCAGGTCGAGAGCACCCTCGGTCAAGCGCTTGTCTTCGGAAGGGTCCACCGTTGACTTGCGATGCCCCTCCGGGAAGGGCTGGCCCTTGCGATAGGCGCCGCCGAGGATGCCGCTGGCCAGTGGTCCCCACGTACACAGACCGATGCCGTGGCGCAGGCAGGTCCACACCAGTTCGTTCTCGATACCGCGGTCGCAGAGGCTGTAAGGTGGCTCCTCAGCAACGATACGCGGATAGCCGTATTTCTCGTGCATCATCAGGCCCTCCATGATCAGCGGTACCGGCCACTTGGAGGTGCCGACATAGAGGATCTTGCCCTGCTTGACCAGAATGTCGAGCTGGCCGAAGATCTCGTCCAGCGGGGTGGTGATGTCCACGATGTGGAGATAGAACAGGTCAATGCGGTCGGTCTGCAGGCGCTTGAGGCTGGCCTCGACTGCGCGGGAGAGGTGATAGCGGCTGGCGCCGTGGTCGTTAGGCCCGGGGCCCATGCCCGCGACGGCTTTGGTCGCCAGCACGATGTCATCGCGCTTGCCGTTTTGCGCCAGCGCCTTGCCCAAGCGCCGCTCCGATTCGCCGGTGCCGTAGCAGTCGGCGGTGTCAAGGAAGTTGATGCCCAGATCAATCGCCTCATTGACGATGTCTATAAAGGTCTGTTCATCGGTCAGACTGTCAATCATCAAGCCGAGACAGAGCTCTGAGACTCTGGTTCCGGTGCGGCCCAGTTGTCGGTACTCCATGACTGCCTCCTTATTCTTGTCGCGTCGGTCAGGTTTCCGACTGAAGCTAGGTAGATTCTGCTAACATGCTGACAGTGATGCCGTGGGCTTTTGCGAACGCGAGCAAAACGGCGCACTGTGGTCACCCCAACGGCCTCGGGCTGGAAGCTGAGAATGCTGACGCATTCTCACCTGCCCTTCGACAGGCTCGGGGCAGGCCGAGCTACGCGCTGGTGGGTACTTCGGGCTTAGAACGCCCCCAGCGGCTCGGGCTTGTTGACGGCGCGGCACATCCGCTCATACAGCGTGCAGTAGTTGGTCAGATTGGTGCCCGGCGGGATGGCCTCATCCACCTTATCCAACTCCTCCTGCGTCAGCTCGATCTCGCACGCCTTGAGCGAAGAGCGCAGGTGCTCGACCGTACGCGGCCCGGCTATCGGTGCGGTGATCCCCGGCCGCTGCATCAGCCAGGCGGTGGAGAACTCGGCCAGCGTCACGCCCCGCGCCTCAGCCAGCGGCATCAGCTTCTCGACTAGGTCCATAGTCGCTTCGGTGTAGCGGTTGTGACCGTCGCGCTGGCCGATTTCCTTGAACTTATGGCCTGCGGGAGCCGGCTGACCTTTGCGATATACGCCGCTGAGAATGCCGCCTGCCAACGGCCCGAAGGGCACGATGCCGATGCCGTGGCGCAGGCAGGTCCACACCAGCTCCATCTCGATGCGCCGGTCGGTGAGGTTGTAGGGGGGCTGCTCGGCGACGGTGCGCGGCAGACCGTGCTTGTCGCTCAGCGCCAGCAGCTCCATGATCAGCGGCACCGGCCACTTCGAGGTGCCGATGTAGAGAATCTTGCCCTGCCGCACCAGGACATCGAGGGTATCGAGGATCTCGTCAATGGGAGTGGAGATGTCGGTGATGTGGAGGTAGAACAGGTCAATGCGGTCGGTCTGCAGACGCTTGAGGCTGGCCTCGACGGCACGGGTGAGATGGTAGCGGCTGGCTCCGTGGTCGTTGGGTCCGTCACCCATGTTCGCCACGGCTTTGGTTGCCACCACCACATCGTCGCGGTGCCCGTTCTCCTGCAGGGCCATGCCCAGATACTCCTCGGAGCCGCCACGGGCGTAGCAGTCGGCGGTGTCTATGAAATTGATACCTCCGTCAATTGCCTCATCAACAATGCGCTTGGCCTCATCGAGGTCCGTGCTGCCGACGAAGTTCATCGTGCCCAGACACAGCTTTGAGACGCGCGTACCGGTACGACCAAGCTGTCGGTATTCCATTTGCGACCTCCTACGAATAAAGCGACACGTTTGGGTACTGAGCACGGGCCACTGTGACTGGCCGCGTGCTTAGGCTAGCTTCGATACCAAGACAGGGATTCCTCCTGCGTGGGGAAATAAACCGTCGAAGCTGAACGCCTCCGCCAGTACGAAGGTGCCTACCGGCGTTGCGCTTATCAGTTAAGCGTGTATATCGAGTAGTTCAGTACCGCGGCGAAGCTCACCCACAGGAGGTAAGGCACCAGCAATGCACCCGCCGCCGCGGAAATGCGCCAGAACAACGCTATTGTCGCCACGATCGCGATCCACAGGGGAATGATGACACAGAGCCCGCCCAGGAGTGATTGCAGACCGAAAAACACCGGCGACCAGGCCGCGTTGAGCAGCAGTTGGACGCTAAACACAGCCAGCGCGAGTTTGGCACCGGGCACGGCGCGGACCTTGCGCCACACCAAGAACGCTGAAACGCCCATCAGCAGATACAGCAACATCCAGACGGGCGCAAATACCCACGATGGGGGATTAAACGGCGGCTTGGCAAGTTGGCTGTACCAGCCTGGTATCGCGGGAGCGGTGAACAGGGCACCGACCGCGCCGGCCAGTTGGCAGACCACGACAGCCACCAGCAGCGCCAGTATGTCCTCAGCCAGACGGCCTCGCATGTCACTATCTCCTGGAATCGTCGGACCTCAGCACAGCGGGTTGAGTTTGTCGTAGTAAGCTGCGGCCATCTCCAGGTTGTCCATCACCGGTGATATCGGCTCAATCAGCGTGGCGTAGCCGTTATAGCCGACCGCCTTCAGCGCTCCGAAGACCTTGTCGAAATTGACGCCCTCGGGATCGTCGGGACGGCAACGCACGAAGCCGCGCTGCTGATGCGCGATGACGCCCTCGCCCTCGGTGGTATCAACCGGCTTGAGGTTCTGCAGCGAAACGTTGAAGAGCTTGTCGCCGAGCTGCTCAAGGGCTTGCTGGCCGTAGTCACGGCCTGCCAGCACGAAGTTGGCCGGCTCGTAGGTAAGGCCGAAGTTGGGCCGGTCAACCTGCTCGCAGACCCGCAGCGCCCCCTCCACGGTCTCCAGTGGCGTATTGGTGTGAATCTGGACGATGATGCTTACCTCGAACTCAACGCTGATGTCGCAGGCCTGCTGTACCCATTCGATATCGCCGGCGCCCATGCGCAGATAGGGTGCGGCCAGCGAGCGGGCCACCTCGGCCATGCGGCGGAGATTCTGCGTATTCTCGGGCGTCTGCGCAACCAGACAATTGGCAAAGGCACAGGCGACATTGTTGGTGGTGAGCGCCTGAGCTATTTCCGCGACCTGTTCGTCGCTAGTCTCGTGGTCTAGCTGGCCGGAGCGCAACTCGACACCGCGATAGCCAATCTCAGCAGCTTTGGCAATAAAGTCGCTGACGGGCATCCGATAGCTCGGCCCGCTCTCCTCGATGATGCGCCCCGACAATCCTAACTTGATCATGGAAGACCTCCCGTGAGTAACCGGCTATTGGTAGGAGCTTGCCGACACACAGTAGTTCACCACTTGGCAGCGCCAGACCTGCTTTCGGGCTCGAAGTGCAGCACCTGGGAAGAACTGGGATAGTCGCCTGTTCCGCGCGTTTTCGGGGGTGTAGGGAAGCAACGATTTGGGTATAGTTCTCTCAAAGGCGAAGCATTTTCCGGCAGGAATCTAGCCTGCCCGCGCCGAACTAAATATAGAACGCTGTATTATGGATAGGGGTGATGATATGAGCCGGCGAGGTTTCACGCTGATTGAACTGCTAGTGGTGATCGCGATTATCGCGATCCTGGCGGCCATTTTGTTCCCGGTCTTCGCCCGCGCGCGGGAGAAGGCCCGACAATCGAGCTGCCTGTCAAACGTCAAGCAGTTGATGCTGGGCATCATGATGTACGCCCAGGACTATGATGAAACGCTGCCCTATGCCTCCGCGTGGGGTGAGGCCGGGACGCCGACGAACATTTACTGGTACCAGGCCCTGATGCCATATGTGAAGAACACCCAGATCATAGTTTGCCCCAGTTATCCCAACCAGCATATCGGCTACGGGTGGAATTACCAGAATTTCGGTTATCGGGCTGCGAGCGGGAGCATCAGCAGCAGCGCGGGCTGCAAGCTGGGTGGGATCCCGATACCGGCCGGCACCATACTTATCGGCGACGACCCCGACCAGGGCTTCCACGACGCCGGAGGCATGTGCATCTACGGCCCTAGCCAGCGTGATGTCGACGACAACCCCGCCGACGACCCGGCCTTGAGTAATGTGGCCAGGCGTCACAACGGCGGCGGTAACTACGGCTACTGCGACGGTCACTCCAAGTGGCTGAGCGCGATCGAGGCCACAGCCAAGGATGCACTGTGGACCAAGGCTGATGACTGAAGTCGCCCTCTAGCGACCTCGGCTCAGGCAGGGAAGCGCCTAATCGCCGAAGAACCAGCATCAGATGCGGAACTCTGAGATTCAGCAGCTCCGCCGGCGGATTCTGCCGGCATCTTTTTATGCGCGGCCCGCTGAACTGGTCGCCGCCAGCTTGCTGGGGCAGATACTGGTCAAGGAGACTGAAGAGGGTATCTGCGCCGGGCGGATCGTGGAGACGGAAGCGTACTTGGCTTGTGGTGATGATGGCTGTCACGCCGCCCGTGGCAAGACCCCGCGCAACAGTGTGATGTGGGAAGCGCCAGGGACGGCTTATGTATATGCGATCCACACCCGCTGCTGCCTCGATGCGGTCGCCGGGGCCATAAACTTCCCTGGGGCCGTTTTGATCCGCGCCCTGGAGCCGCTGCTCGGCATTGAGCTGATGCAAAAGCGGCGCAATCGCCAGCGGCTGGAGGATTTAGCCAGCGGCCCAGGGAAACTGACCCAGGCGCTAGGCATAGACCGCGATGACAACCGCTCGCGGCTCGATGGGTCCCCGCTGTACGTTGCGGCGGACCGGAGCCGGCCGGAGCGGCCCGTGGTGGTGACAAGTCGCATCGGGCTGGCGGAGGGGCACGGCGAAGAGCTGCTGCTGCGGTATTACTACTCGGACAGTAGGTGCGTACTGGTCAAGAGAATGAGCCATGAGAAAGGTGAGAAGTGATCATGCAACTGAGCTTTATGACATGGGTATGCCCCGACTGGGACCTCAACGAAGTCCTGACTGCCGCGATTCGCTACGGCTACGATGCGGTCGAGCCCCGGGCTGAGACCGACCAACAGAAGCACGGCGTGGAGCTCGAGACGACCAAAAAGGAGCGGGCCGCGATCAAGGCGGCGTTCGAGGACACCGGCATCACTATGAGCTGCATCGCTACCTCGCGCAGCTACGCGAAGGCCGAGGCCAGAGAGCGGCAGGAGAGCGTTGACATCACTAGGCGCTTCATTGAGTTGGCCGATGATGTGGGCTGCCACCACCTGCGCGTGTTCGGCGGCGGGACCCCGGAGGGCATGGACTTCGCCGATGCTAAGAAGTACGTGGCCGAAGCACTGCGGGCCGCTGCCGAGGCCGCTGCAGGCACCGAAGTCTATCTGTGCATGGAAAGCCATGACGCCTACTGCCTGGCCAATGACCTGATGGAGGTCATCAACATGGCCGACCATCCGCACGTGCAGGTGTGTTGGGACATCATGCACCCGGTGACTCACGGCATGAGCATGGCCGAGGCCTTTGAGCATGTCAAGGGCCACGCGCGGCACTGCCACATCCATGACGGCATCATAGACGAGAACGGGAAGGTCGAGCTGTGCCTGACTGGCGAGGGCGACATCCCTCACGACGAGGCCGTGCAACTGCTGAGCACGATTGACTTCCAGGGCGCGCTGTCAGGCGAGTGGATCGGGTGGCTCCCGCCGGAGGAGATCCTGCCGCAGAACGCTGAGGTGCTGCGCCGCTATCTTGATGATGCGAAGAAGTAGCGATTTCGCTGAGGTCTGAGGATGGCCGAAGATATTACAGTGCGTTCGCCGCTACGGGTGGACCTGGTGGGCATGACCGATTACGTGCCCGCCTGCCGGCAGTTCGGCGGCAGCATCATCAACGCCACCATCAACAAGTACATCTACGCCCATCTGGCGCCCCGCCAGGACGAACGGATCATCCTCAATGCACCGGATCATGGCGATTTGCGTGTCGAGGTGGCGTCTCCAGAGGAATTGGACGCCAAGGGCGAGCTGGGCCTGGCCCAGGAACTGATCAGGCGCTTTGATCTTCCCTGCGGCATGGAGCTGACCACCTATTCCGAGATGCCCAGCGGTGCCGGACTGGGATCGTCCTCGACAATCGCGACCTGTATCATCGCCGCGCTTGATGCTCTGACCGGTCATGGGCTGTCGGCGTACGAGATGGCGGAGATGGCCCGGGACTGCGAGACCGCGGCTCTGGACACCACCTACGGCTGGCAGGACCAATACAGCCCGGTGACTGGCGGGGGCATGAAGTTCATGAAGCACTGGCCTGTCGCCAGCGGGCGCGGCATCGAGATCAACCTGATCCCGCTGGACGCCAGAAGCATGGCGCAGCTTGAGAAGAGCATGGTGGTATGCTACAGTGGCATCTCGCGGCCCGCCAAGTCAATTCTCGATGCGGTAGCCGCTGGTGTACTGGCCGGGGCTGGGCAGGTCGTCGGCGCCCTGCAGGGCATGAGCGAGTTTGCCGAGCGGTTGCGGCGGGAGCTTCTGGACCGCAAGGTGGATACCATCGGGCCGATCTTGACGGAGGTCTGGCAGCTTCACAAGCAGTTGCACCCCGATGTGACTAACGAACGTCTGGAGCAGCTTTTCGCGACCGCGATGGCAGCCGGCGCGACGGGTGGTCGCGTGTGCGGCGCCGGTGGTGGCGGTACGATGGTCTTCTTCGCGGCACCCAACCGCGAATTTGCCGTGCGCCAGGCCTTGCGCGAGGCGCAGGCCAGGATCTTCGACTGCAGCATAGATATCCACGGCATTCTGTGCTGGTAAGGGAGCGTCTTCGCCCGAGGTAGATATGGCTACCCAGGAAACTAGCGCAAGTCCCGAAGAGCAAGCCGCCGCGCAGCCTGAGCTTGGCGGCATCACCCTGCGAGCCGTGCTGCTGGCGCTGGTCTTCATATTCATCTTCAACCTGATGGTGAGCCGTATCGAGCTGGTCACCGGCCGCTACATTGCCAGCGGCATCCCACCGATACCGGCCGTCACCGTGCTGGCGCTGATGGTGGCGCTTTATCCCCTGGGACAACGCCTGCTGGGGCGGTTCAACATTTCCCGGCGCGAGCTGCTGGTGGTCTATATCCTGATGATCATCGCGATACCGTTCTGTGGCACCTACGGTATCCGCTCGTTCTTGCCCCGCTTGACAGTGATGCAGTACTACGCGACCCCGGAGAACCACTTGGCCGAATACACTCACCTGATCCCTTCGTGGTACGCGCCGCAGTCGCTGCAGCGGATCACCGAGATGTATGAGGGACTGAGCGAGACCGGGCTGCCCTGGGCGGTGTGGGGCAAGCCCCTGGCGCTGTGGACGCTGTTTTTCCTGGGGCTATTTGTATGCACGATGTCGCTGATGAGCATCATGTCGAAGCAGTGGTCGGACGGCGAGCATTTGCCGTACCCGCTGGTGCAACTGCCGATGGAGATGGTGCAGGGCACCAGCGCCCGAGGCGCTTTCGCCAACTTTCTCACTAACCCGATGACGTGGGTCGGGGTACTGATGGCAGTCATCTACAATGGCCTCAACATCGCCCACGCGGTTAACCCGGCGGTGCCGACCATCGAGCAGAGCAGGAGCCTCAACGAATTCTTCACCGAGCGGCCCTGGTCGGCGGTGAATCCGCTGGTGGTGTCCAGCACTCCGCAGTATTTCGGCTTCGGCTATCTGGTCTCCCAGGAGCTGTGTTTCAGCATCTTCGCCTGCACGGCCCTGGCCAAGTTGGCGGCAGTCGGCGGGGCCATAGTCGGGTACGAGCCGCCCGGCTGGCCGTACATGCAGGAGCAGAGCGCCGGCGGCTACCTGATGATGGCGGTGCTGGTGCTGTGGGTGGCCAAGGGGCATCTGCGGGAGGTATTCGCCAAGGGTTTCGGGCGAGCGCCGGGGATAGATGACAGCCGTGAGCCGCTGCCTTACCGCTGGGCGATAATCGGCATGGCCGCCGGCGGCGCTATGGTTGTGGGCTGGATGACGCTTTCGGGAATGAGCTTGAAAATCGCGCTGCCGTTTTTCCTTATCGTGCTGGCTTATGGCCTTACCTACGGTCGCGTACGGGCCGAGGTCGGTGTGGCACATGACTTCGTGTATCCCTACCGGCTACCGCAATACACGATTCTCTACGCGATCGGCTCGCGAGGGGTGCTGGCAGCGGGCGGGAAACGCACTATGGTTGTATTCGAGATGCTGGCGTTTCTGTCGCGCTTCCACCCGACGCAGATAATGACCTCGAATCAGACCGATGCTTTCCAGATCGGCAAGGCCGGCGGCCTCAACCGGCGGGCGCTCTCGGCCTTGTTGGTGGTGGCGTTCCTAGCCGGCCTGACACTGGCCTTCTGGGGCCATTTCACCACTTTCTACGCGAACGGGCTCAATGTCCTGGAGAGTCACCCGAATAATCAGGACTGGCGGACGGCGGACACCGTAGGGGCGTACACGGGGATGGTGGGGCGGATCGAATCGCCGACCGGTCCCGACTGGCAGCACACCGGCGCAATCGCCAGCGGCGCCTTGATTACGTTAGGACTAGCGATGGCCAGGATGATATGGCTGCGCTTCCCGCTGCATCCGCTTGGCTTCGTAGTGGCCCTGGCCTACGGGCCTTCGACACCGCTGTGGTTCGCTTTTTTGTGTGTGTGGATCGTCAAGGGGGCGATCCTGAAGATCGGAGGCATTCGGCTATTCCGCCGGCTGATACCGCTGTTCATCGGCTATGTGGTCGCCCACTACCTCATTGGCGGCATCGGCTGGTCAGTGCTCAGCCTGTTCATCGAGGGTGCCGTTTCAAGGCGTTACTATGCCGTGTTCTAGAATGGAATGCGGCACTGTGATGAGCATCAAGAGGAGCTGCAATTATGAAGAATGTGGTAGTCATCATCTCGGACACGATGCGTCGCGACCATCTGGGCTGCTACGGCAATGACTGGATACGGACGCCGAACCTGGACCGGCTGGCCGCCGAAGCCTCCATTTTCGACAACGCCTACGCAGCGTCTTTCCCGACCGTACCCAACCGCTGTGACGTGATGACAGGGCAGTTCACTTTCATTGATTTCGACTGGTCGCCGCTGCCTGCCGATAAGCCGGTGGTTGCGGAGGCGCTGGGCCGGGCCGGCTACACCACGTACTTCTGCGTGGATACTCCCCACATCGCCAGGGGCCAGCAGAACTTCTTCCGCGGCTTCTCGGCCTATGACTGGATCCGCGGGGAGGAGAACGATAACTGGAAGTCAGCGCCGGCAGATCCGCCGCTGCCCAGCTCCGAAGCCAAGATCCGCTATGGCGGCGTCAACAGCGTCAGGCAGTATATCCGCAATACCTCGTGGCGGCGGGAGGAGCAGGATTACTTCCCGGCCCGCACTATGATGACAGCCGCTCGCTGGCTGGAAGACAACTACCAGCAGCCTTTTTTCATGTACGTGGACACCTTCGACCCCCATGAGCCGTTCGACCCGCCGAAGTGGTACGCCGACCTGTACGCTGATCCCAACTATCGGGGCGAGATCTGCTACTACCCGAATTACGGTCCGGCCGACGTTTACACCGAGGCGGAGTTGCAGCACATGCGGGCCTTGTATGCGGGCGAGGTCAGCCTGGTGGACACCTGGGTGGGCTACCTGCTGCAGCGCCTGGACCAACTCGGCGTGCTGGACGAGACCATGGTCATCTTCACCACGGACCACGGCTTTTATCTGGGCGAGCACGGGCTGACCGGCAAGAGCCTGATTCAACAGCAGGGTCACGCCATCGTCCAGCTTTATGAGGAGGTGGCGCACATTCCGCTGCTGATCCGGATGCCCGAACAGACTACGGGCAAGCGCGTCTCAGCTTATGCCCAGCCGCCTGACCTGATGCCGACGATTTTGCAATTCAGCGGCGCACCCGACCCCGGGACCATGCACGGAGCCAGTCTGCTGCCGATCATCAACGGCGAGCGCCAAAGCAATCGCGATTTCGCTGTCACGACCGCCTCGCTGGCCCACGATCCCAACGGCGGACGGCCGGTAACAGTGACCAAAGGCAACTGGTGCCTGGTACACTTCGGCAGCCCCGACGCGCCGCCGGTATCGCATGTCACCAGCATCGTGGACGATGAGAGCCGCGACGCCGTGGTAGTAGGGGACAGGATCCCGCCGCCGGAGCTCTATGACCTAGCTGAGGACCCCGGCCAGCAGCAAAACGTCATCGGCGAGCATCCGGAAATCGCCAGAGAGCTTCACGCCGATTACGTCAAGCTGCTGGAAGAACTGAATATGGAGGAGAAGTACCTGCGCCACCGACGGGAGCTGTGATTGCTCAGCTTGGGGCGTTAGAGGAGTGGACAGGCAAGGCAGCCGGTGACGCCTCGCCCCCACAACCCCATCCTGGAGGACAGGCATCCTCGCCTGTCCCCGTTTCGCGACAGGCAGGGATGCCCGTCGTCCTGGAGATTGTTGTGCATCAGAGCCAGTTTCATGGCCTGGCTTCCATGAAGCACCGCACGCCGAAGAGTCATATACAGAGACTGGACAGCCCAAGACGCCAGCTTCACCTGTTGGGGTCGTTGAGTAGTTCCACCGAGGGGCCGTACTCCATTCTATCGAGCATTTCGAGGTAATCGTCGCGGCCGATCTCGGCAAACGGCTTGTCGGACAGCGCCAGCAGCGCCGCCTCCATCATGTTGGTGCCGAAGGAGCGGCCCTCCAGGCGCGGTGTGGTCGTAATGAGCCGGTGCAGGCCCAGGCCGCGCAGCAACTGCATGTCGGCCTCGGTGGTGGTATTGGTGATGATGGTCTTGCCCCGCAGTAAGTCGCCCTCAGCAGGTAAGTTGCGCCTGATATAGTGGAAGTCCCCCGCGATGATGTCGGCCCACGCGAAGTGTTTAGGCGCTCTTCCGGTCTGGCTCTCCTGTTTGCTGCCAGTGGGGTAGAGGACAGTGAAGGGGAGGCGCGTCAGAAGGGGCAGGAGGGTTATGGCCGCGAGCTTGATCCAGGTCAGCGAGGCTAGGACGAGCGGCAGCCCCAGGGCGAAAATGAGATCCCCGAAGCGGCAGTCGTAGCCGAGTTCGGCGAAGGTTTCGGCCATGCCGAAGCGGTCCACCGCGGAAACGATGAGGACCTTGGTGGAGTGGGGGCCGGCCTCGGGATCACGGGCAGACGAAGGCGGGACCAGGAGTCCCTCTTCGTGCAGCACGCGGATGGCGCGGCGTTCGAGAGTGTCCTTGAGGCCGCTGCCATCCACGACCGGAGTGGTCTTGGCGGCGCGCGCCAGCTTGGCCGCATCGCGGATCGTCCAGCGACGGCGCCCACAGACCAGATAGAGGTCTATACCACCGAGCCCGATCGCCTCAACCTGACCATCGAGCTCGGAGATGATCCGCCGAGCGGCCGCGATGTCGCCGTCAGTGCCGACCCGTTCCAGATGGAACTGCTGGCCGAATATCTCAACGGTGGCGCTGGCGTCTCGGCTTTTCGACCCCAAGCTGACGCTGACGATCCGCTTCATTGCGTCGTCGGCTCCCATCCAGAGCTAGCTACTACCCGTCCGATGGAGCCACTTGACCTTTGGCTGCCGGCGGCTGAACGTCTTTGAAGGCCTCACCGATAGCGGCCATGCTTCCCAGGACGCCCATCGCTTCCAGCGGCAAGAAGATCTTGGTGGCTTCACCGTCGGCGATATCGGCGAGCGCCTCGAGATACTTAATCGCTAACAGGTCGGGTGTGGGATCGCCGGCGTGAATGGCGTCGAAGACGGTGGTGATAGCTTGGGCTTCGCCTTGGGCCACCGCGATCTCGCGGTACTTCTCGGCGTCTGCCACCTTCTTGATCGCTTCCGCCTCACCCTCGGCGATGTTGATGCGGGCCTGGCGCTCACCCTCGGCTTTGAGAATCGCGGCCTGCCTCAGGCCCTCGGCCTCGAGGATCGCGGCACGCTTGAGGCGCTCAGCCTTCATCTGCTGGCTCATGGCCTGAATGATGTCGGCGGGCGGCTCGATGGTCTGCAACTCGACGCGGGTGACGCGCACGCCCCACTTATCGGTAGCGTCGTCGAGGATTTGCCGCAACTGGGCATTGACTGTCTCGCGGGAGGTCAGCACCTCGTCAAGCTCCATATCGCCGACTACGTTACGTAGGTTGGTCTGGGCCAGCTTGACCGCCGCCATGCGGAAGTCGGTGACATTGTAGAGGTTGCGGAAGGGATCGGTGATCTCGTAGTACACGATCGCATCCACGGTCACCAGAGCGTTATCCTCGGTGATGACCTCCTGCGGCATCACATCAAGGACCGTCTCGCGCATGTCCACCAGGGTAATGCCCTGGACGAAGGGGAAGACGAACACCAGCCCCGGCTGCACCGTCCTCGAGTATTTGCCGAAGGTCACCACCACACCTCGCTGGTGCTGGCGGACGATATAGACCGCCTTGCCCACGACCACAAGTGCCAGAATCGCTAAGACAATCCAACCTGCCCAACTCATCGCTTGTCAACTCCTTGGTTGCGACCGCATTCGCACCGTACTAACGGACATACTGATGAGGCGGAACGGCGTCGGCGGCGACTCGGCTACTGGTCTGTTGCAGTTGTCTCGGCGTCGGGGAGCTCTACCATCAAGGTAGTGCCTTCGACGCTCTTGACGATGACGTGTTGGCCCTGGGCGATAGCATCGCCGGCACTGCGGGCGCGCCATTCATCGGATTCGATGCGCACCCGGCCGGTATTGTGGAGATTGTCGATGGTCTCCAGGACGACCGCCGTCTGGCCGACGAGGCGGTCCACATTGGAGGGGACGGTGACGCTGCCGTGCATGCTGCGGGCCAGAGGCCGGGTAGCGATCAAGAGCACCACCGTGGCGACCGAAAAGACCATCCACGGCACCCAGGCGGCGCTGGTGAAGAAGGCCGCAACGGCCGCCAGCAGCGCGCCACAGGCCAGCCACATCAAGAAGAAGGTCATGGTGAAAAGCTCAATGATGAGCAGGCCAAGCCCCACAATCAGCCAGATCAGCGCAGGTGACATAACGGCTCTCCTCCTTGGGTACGGTCAGGTGCCGATTGAACAATTCCCAAATAGCAATATTCCCGCCAGGCAGATTCTGCAAACCAAAATCGGTCGGGGCACAGGCTTGTTCAGCTTGCCTAGTGAGCGTGCTTGAGCGGTGTCACGCCGGTGCAGGAGAGTTGGCCGTGCTTGACCCCACGGGCGCTGATGATGGTGTCGGCAAGCTGGCGCACCTCTTCCGCAGTGCCCTCAACCACCATAACCTCCACGCAATTCTCATGGTCGAGGTGTACGTGGGTGGTGCAGGAGATGTGACCGATGTGTTCATGTTGATGTTGTAGGTCAATCAGCCGTGATTGCAGTCCGCGGACGTGATGGTCATAGACGATAGTGATAGTGCCGACGACGTGGCCTTCGGGCATCATCCACTGGCGCTGGATCAGGAAGTCGCGGACGATATGGCGGATGGCCTCGGAGCGGTTGGCATAGCCCTGCTTGGCGATGAGTTCATCGAAGGCTTGCAGCAGATCAGCGGGCATGGAAATGCCGAAACGTTGTGTATTGCTCATTGCATTATCCTCCTGGCGGCCCCGTCGTTACCCACCCCTACAAGAACAGCAGCCACAACCACAAGGTGGCCAGCAGCAGCGACGCGAAGGCAATCGGCACACCGTACTTGAGGTAGCGACCGAAGCCAATCGGGTGATCACTGCCGTCAGCGATACCCACGACCACCACATTAGCGGCCGAACCCACATACGTCATGTTGCCACCCAAACACGCGCCCAGTGAGAGCGCCCACCACAGCGGCAGTATTTCGGGCGAATGATATATTTCCACCCATGACGCGGTGGCTGCTGCAGGATGTGCGGAGAGCGCGATGGTTGTGATCAGCGGCGTCATCATGGTGGTATAGGCGATGTTGTTGACTACTGCGCACATGATACCTGAGCCCCAGAGCATCAGCATGGTCATTGCCGCGGTGTTGCCGCCAGTGAAGGTTCTGAAGCCTTGCCCCAGCATCTCCATTACGCCGCTCTCCACCAGGCCGGCTACCATTATGAAGAGGCCAATGAAGAAAAAAATGGTGGGCCACTCAACGCGCTCGAGCGCCTCTTCCGGGCCGTCGGTGTGAAGCAGCAGCAGCAGTGCCGCGCCGCCCAGAGCTATAGTTGCCGGCTCCAGACTAAGCCGGTCATGAACGACATAGCCTATCAGTGTGATCCCCAGAACCACAAGGCAGCGGCGCAGCAGGCTCCAGTCGGTAATCGCCGCGCTCTCATCAAACTCCATGACGCGTTCGCGCACTTGCTGACTTACCGAGAGACGGGGATGTAGAAATAGAGCTATCGCCACCAAGAGCGCCAGCATCGAGACGATCGCCACAGGGGCGTCCACCGATAGAAAGTCGAGAAAGCTCAGACGCGCTGCCGAGCCGATGATGATATTAGGCGGGTCCCCGATAAGTGTTGCCGTCCCGCCAATGTTAGAGGCGCAGATAACAGATATTAGGCAGGGAACCGGATCGCTTTCCAGGCGCTCAAAGATTAGGATAGCCACCGGCGCTATGATGATCACCGTGGTCACGTTGTCCAGGAATGCCGACAATACGGCTGTGATGACGCAAAGCAGCACAATGATGAGAGTGGGATGGCCGTGGACGGCCTTGGCGGACTTGATGGCCAAAAACTCGACGGCTCCGGTGGTGCGGATGATGTTGACGATGATCATCATGCCGATGAGCAGCATGATGGTGTTCCAGTCAATACCCTCGATGTACACGTTCTCGAGGTACTTGGCTTGCCCCCCGTGGAAGGCAGTGCGCTGGCTGACGATGCCGAGCAGTATCATCAAGACCGCGCCGGCCAGCACCGCCTTGGTTTTGTGGACCTTCTCGGTGGCCAGAAGTATGTAAGTGACGAGGAATATTGCCACCGCGCCTATGGCAGGGTAATTCATTGCTGCTGCTCTTCCTCACAGAGTAGGTGCTCGAAGATGTGACGCACCAGGCTGCCGCGAGTGACGATCCCGACGATCTTGCCATCCTTCTCGACAGCTACCGACGATATCTGTTCGGTGAGCATGACGTGGGCGATCTCCATCGCCTTGGTATCCGGTTTAACGGTGTAGAGCTTGCGCTGGCCGATAACATCTTGGACCTTGAGGCTGGGGATCTTCACATTGAGGTCGAACAAGTCGCAGGCCTCCGGCAGAAAGTTGAGGCTGGCCAGACCGTCTAAATACTTGGGTAGCACCACCCGTAGCAGGTCGGCCTCCATCAGAACTCCCTGTCCGCAGCCTTCCGCGTCAATCACCGGCAGTAGCAGCTTGCGTTGCTCCGTCATCAGCTCGGCCGCCTGCCTCAGAGGCATATCCGGCTGCACGCAGACGAAGTCGGGTTGCATGATATCTTTGGCGGTCATAGCAGCAACTCCTTTGGGCCAGAAGCGCCGTGGCCGTCGCCCGAATGACAATTGCGTCAAGCCCGGCACCACTGCCAGCAGCCCGGGCCTCGCTGTTTGTGTTTTCTGGCGCTGGTATTATAGCATAACGACTATTTGCTCGGCATCAAGATCGTCAGCGGAACACAGCAAAGCGCCGGGCAGATGCCCCGACGCTTCATAGCTGCCCTCCGGCGGTTTAACCGCTGAGGCCTGCTTACTTGGCGTAGGCTGCGCCGACCTTCTTGATTGCTGTGGCAATGTCGCGCATGTCTTGCTCTTCATAGGTGGGATGCGGCGGTACGAAGAAGGTGCGGCTCTCGACCCAGACGGCGTTGGCCATCTCCATGTTCTTGTAGTCCACGGCCTCAGGCCTGGTGGCCGGGTCCTTGAACGGGTAGGCCAACTCGCCGAAGCCGACATGCTCGGCATAGCACTTCTCCTTGTAGCCTTCAGGCCACATCACAGGCCCGGCCGGCACGCCCTCGGCAGCCACCGCCTGGAAGAACTGCCGGGCATCAACCGTGATATTATCCGTATCCAGGATGATCGGGTACATCCAGTAGGCGTTCTTGCGCTCCTCGGTATCAATCGGCAGCGCCAGGATGTACGGCTGGTCCTGCAGCTCTTCGTCAAGGATCTTGGCATTGCGACGGCGCGTAGGCAGATGCCAGGTGTCCATCAGTTCGAGTTGGCGCAGGCCGATGGCCGACTGCATCTCGGTCATGCGGAAGTTGAAACCGATGCGGTTGTGGATGTAAGGCAGCTTCTCCTCTAGCTCCAGCAGCCGCATCCGCTCGGATACGTCATAGCCGTGGTCGCGGAAGGCGCGGGCATTCCAGGCCCAATCCTCGTTGTCGGTGACCACGCAACCGCCCTCGCCGCCGGTGGTGAAGTGCTTGCTCTGGCAGAAGGAGGTGGCGTTGACGTGCCCGATACTGCCGGCCTGCTTGCCTTTGTACTCACCGCCGGGGGCTTGGGCGAAGTCCTCAATCACATACAGCCCGTGCTTCTCGGCAATCTGCATAATCGGGTCCATGTCGCACATGCAGCCGTAGAGATGCACCGGAACGATGGCCTTGGTCTGGTCGGAGATCTTCTCCTCGATGGAAGCCGGAGCAATGGTGTGGGTGAGTTTTTCGACATCGGCGAATACCGGCACGGCGCCGGCCTGGGCGATGGACATCGAGGAAGCGATGAAGGTGTAGCTGGGGACGATCACCTCATCCCCGGGGCCGATGTTAAGCGCGCCGGCCATTGCCACATGCAAAGCGCTGGTGCCGCTGTTGGTTGAGATGCCATACTTGCAGCCGCACCACTCGGCGTACTTACTCTCGAACTGCTGGCCGACCGAGCCGGTCCAATAGTTGACCTTGCCGCTGCGCAACGGCTCCATGGCCGCCTCGATGCTTTCCTGGTCGAAATACGGCCAGGGCGGAAACGGCTCTGCTCTGACCTTCTCACCGCCGTCAATCGCTAGCTTCTCGGACATTTGAGTATTCCTCCTATATCGTATCCCAATTACGAGTGCTAAAGCGGTGTCCGACACCGCCCATCGCTTCTTGTGTGTCTCAGTCTAGGTTCCACAATTTGCTCCGAATACCTTCCTGCTGAAACCAAAAGGAAAGAGACCTGCATCGAGAAATGAGAACGCCCGGGTCTGCCTGCCAAGCCAAGCACGACGTCGCCTGTGTTGCACTCAGGGCTTACGGGTGAGTCGCCACCAGAATAGCTTCAGCAGCACCCAGCCGGCCTCGAGGATAATCTTTTTGGAAATCTTCGAGGTGCCCAGCCGGCGGTCGGCAAAAAGTATCGGTACCTCGCCGATACTGGCGCCGGCACGTTGGCATTTGAACAGCGTCTCGACCAAAAAGGAGTAGCCCTCGGTGTTGCTGTCAAGCAGACCTGCGGCGGTGATGATAGGGCTGCGGTAGGCGCGGAAGCCGCCGGTGCAGTCAGAAGCCCGTAGGCCGGCCAGCAACCGGGCCAAGCGCGAGGCGGTGCGGCTGAGCAAGCGCCGATGCAGCGGCCAGTTGACGGTCCCGCCGCCGGGGACATAGCGCGAGCCCAGCACCACATCGTGGTGCTCAGTGGCTGCGTAGATTTCGGGGATCTTGGCCGGGTCGTGAGACAGGTCGGCGTCCATCGTCATGATAACCTTATAGCCTTCGGCCAGCCCCAGGGCGAAGCCCTCACGCAGCGCCGAGGCGTATCCGAGCTTACCGCTGCGGTGCAAGACGCGGATGGCTGCGGGCGTTTGCTCGGCGAGTTCTTCCACGATTCGGCCGGTGCCGTCGGGGGAGTTGTCATCCACCACCAGCAGGTGCGCGGGTACCGGTAGCTCCCTCAGCTTAGCGATAAGGATGGGGATATTCTCGCTTTCGTTATAGGTTGCGACGATAATGAGCAGTTCTCGCGCTTGGGAGTCCATCGCCACCCCGCTATTCGATGTGTTCCGGTTTGACGGTCTCGTCCAGATGGGTGTGCAGCTTGACCAGGGCCCTGTTGTACGCGCCGATAATGTTTTTGCGGGTGACTAGCCCGACGAGTCTGGTATGACAATCGCGCTCGACTACGGGCAGCCGGCCGATATCGCGCAGGCCCAGCTTGCGCAAGGCGTCATTGAGGGTTTCGTCCGGGAAGGCGACAATCAGGTCGTGGGTGCCCGCTTCCTGGACGGTGATGTTGTGTCGGCCGCGCGCCAGGGCCTCGCGCACATCACCCAGAGAGATGATGCCGTGCAGGATGCCGTTGTCATCGGCAATCGGGAAGCCGTGGTGCTTGGTCTGATCGAAAAGGTGAGCAGCCTGCGACACGGGCATGTCAGGGGGCACCGTCATGATGTCGGTTGCCATCGCTTCGCTGACGGTGATTTGATCCAGCAGCCGCGTGTCCCGGCTCAGGGAGTAGTGGATGCCGCGTCGCACCAAGTAGAAGTTGAAGATCGAGAAGCGGTACATCATACGGGCGGCGATGGTAGCCACGCCACAGGCCAGCATCAGAGGCAGTATCATGCTATAGTCCCGGGTCAGTTCGAACACGGTCAGGACCGAGGTGATGGGGGCATGACTGGCGGCCGCAAAGGTGGCCCCCATACCCACCAGCGCGTAGGCCGGTGTGGTCGTCACGGTATAGCTGGCAGTCAGGCGGGCGAGTCCGGCCCCCAAAACGGCTCCTATGAACAGCGAAGGCGCCACCAGGCCGCCGGAGCCGCCGGAGCCGATACTCAGCGATGTTGCCACAATTTTAAGCACACATAGAAGCAATAGCAGCCCGGCGGCCGTTTCCTGGCCGATCAAGATTTCCCTGATCCTGTCATACCCGATGCAACGGACGGCGGGATAGAAGTAGCCAATCAAGCCCACCAAGAGCCCGCCAATGGCTGCGGTGAGCCATATCGGCAGCCGAGATGCCGCGAACAGGTCCTGGACGGCATATAGCACCCGGGTGAAGACCACTGCCGCTGCCGCTGCTGCCAATCCTAACACGAAGAAGAACGGCAATTCGCCTAAGGTGGCGAGTTTGTATTCGGGTATCAGAAAGGCCGGGGAATCGCCAAAGGCCGCATGGCCGATGACTGACGCAGTGACTGCGGAGACCACCACTGCGGCAAACGATTCGGCGCCGACCTCTGACAGGATGATCTCGTGGGCAAAGAAGGCACCGGCCAGGGGGGAGTTGAAGGTGGCAGCAATCCCGGCGGCCGCGCCACAGGCCAGCAAGGTGCGGATGCGCGTGCGATTGAGGCCACAAACCTGGGCAATCAGCGAACCGAGCGCCGACCCGATATGCACGATCGGGCCTTCGCGGCCGACCGAGCCACCGGAGCCGGCAGTCAGTGAGGAGGCGAGCGCCTTAACCACGGCGACGCGGCCGCGGATCTTGCCGCCTTGCGCCACCACTGCTTCCATAACCTGAGGTATGCCGCTACCGCCGGCATCGGGTGCCAGCAGATGGACCAGGGCGCCGCCCAACAGCGCGCCGATCCCAGGCGCAAGTATCACGTAGCTGTCACCCATGAAGGCGAAGGCGTGAGGTAGCTGCGTGAAGAACACCATGTGGAAGTACTCAATCAGCAAGCGGAAGGCAACTGCGCCGCCGCCGGCTAGGACCCCGACCAGAGCTCCTGCAGCCAGAATCAGCGAATACTGAGAAAGGTCCGAACGGCGGACGCTTCTTTCAAGAATGTGGAAATAATATCTACCCAACCTGTATGCAATGCTTCTCCGCCTGGCCATCTTCGGCAGGGCGTTGTATGTCTATAAGCCCTATCGTGCCTCCGTTTAGGAATCGCAAAAAACCCCTCAGCCTTCTCCTCCCTCGGAGGACCCCGGGGTTGTCGCTTACTCTAGGTCTCGATTAGCTGCACTGGTGCTGAGCTTGACTACCAAACCGACTCGGTATCGGCTTCGTCTTCTTCGTCAGATACCGGCGATGCGCTAGAGCCGCCCATGCGCACGACGTTCGCAGCTTGTGGGCCGCGGTCGCCCTGCACCACGTCGAACTCTACCTCCTCGCCGTCATCGAGCGTCTTGTAGCCCTCTTCCTGAATCGCCGAGTAGTGGACGAAAACATCCTCCTCGTCCTCGCGCTCGATGAAGCCGTAGCCCTTTTGGGCGTCAAACCATTTTACACGCCCACGCACTTGTGTTGCCTCCCAATCGCAAATATGCCGTCATGCTTGGGAACAGCTTAGTATAAAAGTTCAACACGTGTCAACCTGGCCTATCAGGATTCGCCGCTAGACTCCCAGTCCCTCGGGAGTATCTACCTGCTCCTGAGCGGTTCTGTGGGCGTCGTAGATGCAGTAAACATAGACGGCCACCAATACCATAGTGCCGCATATCAGCAGCGCCCAATAGCCTATTGACATGTTCGCGAGCACCTTCTGGGCCAGTTCGATCTGTTGCTGCCAGGTAAGGCTCTTGCCGGCGGCCTGATGTGCCACGATGCTCCAGGGATTGATGACGAAGCCGTAAAACAGCAGCATGACCAGCACGGCGGCGCCGCCGAAAAGCGCCAGGCCCTTCTCGTACTGGCGGTTATAGAGCTGTCCCAGGCCCGGGAATATCACAGCCGCTACTACCGCATTGAGCGGCCGGCGAGCACTCGGTTGATAATCGTCAGAGCCGCTCACAAGCCCCCGGATCGCCTGGCGTCGCTGCTCCTCAGGCGACATGTTAACTAGCGCAGCAGCGAACTTGCGCTCGGCATCGGCATTGGCCGGCTCGATCTGGAGGGCGCAGCGGTAGTGCCTGCGGGCCTGCGCCGATTTGCCCATAGCCAGATAGACATCGCCAAGCTGTTCGTGGGCTGAGGTGCTGTCCGGATGCCGCTCGGCGAGCTCAAGGGCCGCCGCTTCGGCCCCGGCCAAGTCGCCGGTCCGAAGCAGAAGCTGGCCCCGTGCCAGGAGCTTGTCGAGCTCGACCTGACTGTCGTCGGCTATTTCATCAGTCATCGCTAGGCTCTATGACGACCTTGGCGTCGGCCCAGAGGCGCTGCAGATCATAGGTCTGGCGGGTCTCTTCGGAAAAGATGTGCACCACCACGTGGAGGTAGTCAATGAGTATCCATCGGCCCTCGCGGCTGCCCTCGACGTGGCCGGGCCGGATGCCGAGCTTCTCCATCTGCTGCTGCACTTCTTCGGCGATCGCTGCCAGATGCTGAGGCGAGCGCCCGTGGCAGATAACGAAGTAATCGCAGATCGTCGTGACCGGTCGCATGTCCAGCAGTACAATGTCCAAGCCGCGTCGGTCCTGAACCGCCTGGACGATCGCCTCGGCCTTCTCTTTGGGATTCAAACCCAAGTAATCGCCTCCCTGAACTGAGTGCAAACTGGTGCCCGCCCTAGGTGCTGCGGGTTCAAGAATCTAACTCGGCGGCTGGAAGTCTTCACCGATCACGATATCCAGCCGCGCGTGCGCCTCCTGGCCGGTGGCGGCGACGACTTGTCCGCAGCCGATGGCCTCTGCGGCGCGCTCGGCTATGGCTTTGGTGTCGCCGTGGTACTCGATTGAGGTGCGCTGGTGGTCGAACTCCTCGGCGTTGTCGGTGGTGACGTCTTCGAAGCCGTAGCGGCGCAGCAGTTCGGCGGCCTGGCCGGCTATCCCGGTCTTGCCGCAGCCGTTATAGACCGCTACCGGGCAGTCAGTGTTGATGCGGCCATAGAGATGGTCCTGGATCGTGCTAAGCTCTTCGTGAAAGGCCGTTTCGTGCAGCTCGCCGTACCAGACGCCGTTGTGCATGCGGCCGCCCATAGGCACGGTTGCACAGTGGACCTCCGAGGGCTTGACGGCCCTCAGGACCTTGAACATGTCCACGGCTTCGAGCCAGCCGATGTCGGTCTCGATATAGTTCATTATCTGGCTGCCGGCCTTGAGCAGTCGCCACCATTGCGATACCCGCAGCTTCTGGTCCATCAGCTCCCTGATGAACATCTGCTGGTTGGCGGCGCGCTCCAGGTCGCCGATCTCAACCTGATATTTCACGCCCGAGCGGGTGCGGTAAACGTTCGACTTGCGGTAGCGGACGAATCCCAGAGCCTGTCTGCCATCAAGGTGCTGGCGTCCCGGTTTCAGCGCGATGTGCAGATTGCCCCAGTTGTCGTCATAGTTCATGCCCTCATGGGCACCATTAGTTTTGGGCCCCTCGATGTCAGGCACAGTTATGTCAACTCCGCCGAGGGTGTCCACCACCTTCACAAAGCCCTCGAAATTGACCTTCACATAGTAGTCAGTATCCTGGTCCAGCAATTCCCGGACCGTGGCAACGGTGAGTTGAGGCCCACCCTCTGCAAAGGCGGCATTAATCTTGTCGTAACCGTGGCCGGGGATACGGACCCGGAGATCGCGCGGGATCGAGAGTAGGGCCACTTTCTTCAAGCTTGGGTTGATGAAAACGACAATCAAGGTATCGGAGCGGCCGGGGTCGTCCTTGCGTTCATCAGCGCCCAGCAGGACCACGCGCAGGGTCGTGCCGCTAGGCAGGTGGCTGGGCCGGTACCACGGCTCACCGCTATCGGTAGCCACACCGGGGGTCGGCCGGGTCACGGTAGGGCAGACCACTGCGTCGTACACGCCCAGCGCTCCGCCGACGATCACGGCAATGGCCAGGAAGTATAGGACGATATCGAGAGAGCTCTTCATGTCTTGCTCCGAATGACTGCTGCTGGTTTGGTTTCGGTCCCTGCTGCCCGCAACGCCGCCACACCTGCACGGCAGGAGCTAACTGTAGAGCCCTGCTGCCGCGATATACAGGCTGACAGGCTCCGGAGTCAGGCCAGCCAGGGACGTGCCTGCAGCGACCCGTTTGCGGAGGTCCGTAGCCGAGATATCCGGGGTGGGAGCCGCTACCACCTGCATTTTGGCCGCCCGCTGCGGGCCGATTGCCTGCTCAAGATTGGTCAAATCATACCTCGGACGCTCGACGGCTATAAAGTGACATTCGTCCAGGACGGCGTCCGGCTGCCGCCAGGTGGGCAGGTCCAGGGCCATGTCGGCGCCGGCAATGAAATACAGTTGGCAACGCGGCCCAGTCCATAACCGCAACTGCCGCAAGGTGTCTATGGTGTAAGTGATCTCATCACGGCTCAGTTCCACCAGGGACACGGAGAAGCGGGGGCTATCAATCGTCGCCAGAAGCGCCATCAGATAGCGGTCTTTAGCGCTGCTGATTTTGGCGTCAGGCTTGTGGGGAGACCGGCCGGAGGGAATGAAAACGACGCGCTGCAGATCATAGTCCTGACACACCTGCTCGGCGGCGACCAGATGCCCGTGGTGAATAGGGTCAAAAGTGCCGCCCATTATGCCGACACGGCGCATAGTGCTCCACTCAAAACCCAGGTTCTCCATCGCCGAGATTTTAGCACAAACCGGTGGTTTTTGCAAAAGAGATACGCCATCCGCCACGGCCTGCGCGGTCACCGGCCGGCCATCACCCTGAGCAGGCTCTCACCGGCACAGTAAAGCGAATCCCACAGCCAACGTCTGGCTAGCACAACTGCTATCAGTATGGCGCCCAATTCGGCGGCGATCACGACTGCCAGCGGCGGCGCCACCAAAGGTCGGGGCGAGCCGATCAGGCGGCCGGCACGGTGACTGGGGGAGATGCCGGCATGATATACGGGGGTCAGTCCGGCAGGCAGCGAGGCTTGCGGCGGGCGGGTCTGCTGCTCCAGCATCAGCAGGAGCCGGCTGACGGTCTCCCGGCTGGTAGCTTGGGCCGCCTGCAAATCACAGTCAGCTTCCGCCGCTGCCCGCCAGCGCTGAGCAGAGAGGAAGCCCAACGGCATCGGCAAGGCAAGCGTGCCGGCCAGTTCGACGATCAGATGCCACATATTATCTTTGCGCTCAACATGGGCCTGCTCGTGGGCCAGCAGGGCGCGCAATTGCTCATCCGTGAGCCGGTCCACCAGTCCGCGCGACACCACCACGAAACCCTCGCGCACCCCCACAGTAAAAGAGAAGTCGTGGTCGCTTCTCGCAATTAGCAGGTGGCTTTGGTCCTTGCCTGCTGCCATCTGCGCCGCCAGCTTCTCCACTCGCCGGGAGCTTACCCAGCGCCAGATGAAACGTGATAGGGCGAAGAGGATGACGGCAGCGGCGAGCGTGGCGGCTAGGCGGAAGTGCCAGACCGCGTCAGGCGCCTGGGTCAGACCTCGCCAGCAGAAGTGCGAGCGGACGCGCTCCAGGTGCGGTGAGAGAGCAGCAGTTGAGGGGGCGATCAGGCAAAGGCTGGTGAGCAGAACGGCGGCGATCGGGGGTAACAGGCAAACCGCCAGCCAGAAACGGGCAGCGCTAGCGGGATTGTCATCGGAAAGTGATTCGGCTGCAGCCGTTGCCGGCAGGGCGATGAGCAGTTGTATTACTGCGCCAGAGACGATCAACAGCAGGGCCGCGGCCAGCACAGCGGCCAAGAAGCTAACCCCCTTGATCTTCCTTGCGCTTCTCTTCGATCATCGCTGCTAACGAATCGAGTTGGGCCGGGTCGCTGTCCCGCAGCGCCTCGACGAAGTACGACATGACCGGTTCGGCAAAGGTGCCCAGCAGGCCGTCTATCACCTGCCTGATGACATTGGTGTCGAGCTCGCCGCGCGATACGCCGGCGGTATAGTAGTAGGCCTTGCCGCGCATCTCGCGGCTAAGCAGCCCCTTATTGTACAAGCGGCTCATGGTGGTCATGACGGTGGTGTAGGCGACCTTCTTGCCCTGCTCCTCGAGCTTCTGGCGGACCTGCTCCACCGAGACGTGGCCCTCGACGTCCCAGACGGCATTCATCACGCGGGCTTCCAGGGCTCCCAGGGTCTGTTGCAGGCCCTCTTCGCCAGGGCGATAGACGGGGACCTCCGGCGCATTGTCTTTTTCCACGATGGTCACCTCCGGCTACTTGGAGCGTTGACGCAGATAGCGGGTTCGGCGAGTTGCTTACCTGCTAGTAGTATTCCCCATAACACGTACTACTAATCATAGTAGTGAAACAGGCCCCGTGTCAAGACATCTATGCCACATATTTCTGCTACGTCCTCACACACCGCCCTTCAGATCGGCATAATGTCCCCACTATTGCGACTTCAGTGTCAGGGAGCTTTGTTTGAATGCGACATGGCGGTTTTGCGGACTCACATCCGAGGGCCAGGTGATTGCCGCTGTGAGCTGCCCGGTGGCGATCGCCTGGTTGATCAAGGCTGCCGGTATCGTTCCGCTCTTGCCGTTTATCGTGTAGCCCTTGCCGGTTCTCAGATTGGGGTCAGGCGGCCCGAACGGGTTTTTCATCTCTACCTTGCATACGTGTGACTGAGATCCTGCGCTGAGGTGGAAGGTTAGGTCGGCACTATAGCCGGCGCCGCCGCTGGCCTTGTCGGTACACAAGGCCTCGACCTCCAGGCGAATGCCGGCTGGATCGCAGCCCCGGAACTCCGCGCCAGAGAAGGCGAAGGTGATGGCCGCTCCGTTGCTCCGCAGCCAGTCCCATCCGACGATGCGTGAGCAGCGGTATGGCGAATAGGCGCTCGCCTGCACTGCGACCTGTTGGCCCTGCCCCTGCTGCTCCTGGGCAGGCTGGATGACGAAGTCATGGCGGATCTTCTGGCCGGGCTGTGTGATATTTACCGTATATGGTTGTGTGGTCCACCCGGCCAGCGAAATGTTGATAGTGTGTGCGCCCGGTGCAAGGTCCTCGAACAGATAGAAGCCGTGTTGCTTCATACCTGCTTCGAAGCTACCGGCGGCTTCCTCGCGATGGCTTTGCACAGTCGGTCCGCCGGGGGTCGCCGAGACGTTGATCTGGTCTGCGTAATAGAAGCCGTCTCCGCCATCCACGGGCTTTCTCGGCAGTTGTGGCCGCGCGTTTCGATGCTCGGCGGCAAGCTTGATGGAGCCGTACACGGTGGATTTCATGCCAAGCCACAGTTCTACGATGTGCCCGTGGTCCTCCTGCACCGTGACCGTCTGATTCGCCGAATGGTAGCCCGCCTCCGAGGCGAAAACAGTGTGCTCCCCGACCGCGATGTCATGGAAGATGATGTTGCCATTGGCATCGGTCTCGCCTACGAAGTCCGGATTGCTCCACGTATCCACGCATACGCCGATGCCCTGCAGTCTTTGTCTATTGTCGGCTCGCACCACAGTGACGCTGATCAAGCCCACCGGCTGCGGTTCCTCCACCTCTTGGTGCACGACAGCGTATGGTCGCGAGGACATGATCTGACCACCGAGTGTCTCCCAATCCACCACCAGCTCATACGGCCCTTGAGACAGAGCCAGCGACCACTGCTGGGTGCCGGAGGCGTCCGTCCAGGTCCCGGTTGTCCAGTCTCCAGTGCCGTATGGCCGGTAGTTCAGGCGAATCCGGCCCGGCTGCTGGAGGACGGCCTGGACCTGCAAAGCTCCCCCCTCCTGTGATGTAGCCGTCAGGTACTCCAGCGGATGTGCCTCGCCCGCGCGACTGCCGGAGTCATAGTACTGCGGCACAGTGAACCTCCAGCCGATAGGGGCAAGCGACGACCCCGGCGCATAGGGGTGTCGCAGATAGACGTGCCCGGTGCTCGCTTGCGGTACGCCCGACAGATAGAAGGTATAGGTCTGGCCGGGCGTCAGACCTGTGATGGTCACATCGTGGTCAGTGGTGTAGGTGGGATCATAGTAGTTGCCGGCGGCAGCGGCGCTGCTTGGGGGACTGCTTAGCTGGTCGCTCCACTGCACGCGCGTGGTGGTGGCGACATCGCTTGCCCAAGTGATGTGCGCCTGGCCGGGAGTGCCTGCGAATGTCGGGACCGAGAACGAGACCGGGGCGGTACTCGATGACAGGGCCACGGACCCCGTGCCGCTGGTCGGTGTCATGATGTTCCAGAGTTGCTGGTTGTCGTAGCGGGCGTACACTTTGGTGCCCGATCCGCCGGGTTGCACGGAGATGCTCAGGGTGTAGGGCGTTCCCTGGTCCACAGAGACAGAGAGGTGGTGGTTCGTGGTGGCATTCTGGTCGGTCACGTAGCCCTCAAGCCCGGTAGGCATCGGGCCGACGAAATCGGGCGGTGCCATTCTCCAGGAAAACAGCGCCTGTAAGGGTGTGTTGGTGGTGAAATCGGCGGTGATCTGCGAGGCGGTGGCCGTTACAGTCACGTTCTGGAACTGCACAGTGGCCGCGTCGGACGAGTCGACCGGATTCGAGCTCTGGCCGACCGCAACCCGACAGATGTCATAGGAGAGTCCACCCGCCGGATCGTTGAACAGGTAGGCATTGGGTGCGACATCGGGCACGGTCGGGTCCACCTTCAGCTTGACATCATAGATGCCGGCAGTGTTGAAGGTGTAGCTGGCGCTGCTGCCGGTCTGGGTCGAGCCGTCAGGGAAAGTCCATGTATAGGTGGTGGCGGTGGCGTTGCTTGGGATGACGCTGGTATCCGCCGAGAAGGTAACCGACTGGCCGGGCTGCTTTGACGCCCACGGCCCCGCCTGGGCGATGTTGCGGGTGAACAGCGGTTGCACCGACAGCCAGCCTCGGGCCTTGGTGGTCTCTCCACCCGCGGCGCCCTTGGCCGAAACGGTGGCCTTCACCTCCAGCTTATCGAAGTGACTGACGCCCCAGTCATACGCTCGCACAATCACCTCGCCCGACCAGGCGAGGGCCAATGAGTTCGTGCCACTGGTGCTGACCTGGGTCGAGACTGCCTCACCAGCGTTATTGGTGCTGTTCCAGCTTGGGGCCGTGTCGCGGTCCTGCACGTAGCTCCAGGGGCTGATCCACTGGCCGGCCTTCACGCCGGCGATGGGGACCTCATGCCATCCGCCGCCATATTCGTGCAGGCGGAGGGAGAAACGGCCGCTGAACTGCGATGACGGAGTGCCGGATTCACAGGACGGCTCGATGCTGAACTGGAACGGCACCGTCGCGGTGGTGAAGCTCTCGTTGAAGGTCACGGCCTTGGATTGTGAGGCCTCTCCGGACTGCGGTGCCGTCAGCTCCGGAGTGCGAATACCCACACTTCCCTGGCTGTTGCGGGTGGGCGCAATTCCCGAGTCGCAGCCCGAAGGAATGGCAAAGTTGGGGACTTTGCGCCGGACGACGATCCGCTGACCGAGCGACGGGTCATCAATGCCATAGTAGTCGTGCTCGGTGGGCATCTGGGCTGCACGGTAGGCCGCGACCTGTTGGTTGAGGGCTTGCACCTGCTGGTCATAGGCGATAGTCAGAGCATACTCAGCGACCAGCAGCCCGGCAAAGAGCCCCGCACCACCGGAGCCCATCCGCGCTCCGCACTGCAGGGTACGGGCCTCCCCGCCTTCCCATTTCTCGAAGCTGTACATTCCGCTGATGTCCTGATACGCACCCCAATTACTAATTCCGTCCGAAGCAGTGAGTGCCGACCAGACCAACCACCGCTTCATCGGATCGAGATACCAGTTGGTGGGGAGCTGGTCGGCCGACATCGTGCCCCCTGCACCGTAGTGCTGGAAATAGTAATCCGGTACATCATAGCCCGGGACCGCCTGCGGGTTGGGGATGACCGCACCGTTCACTTGATGATAGAGTGTCTCCGAATACCTGCGCCACACACCCGAGGGCAGACCGTCGTGCGCGAAATCCGCGCTGTTGCCCCACGGGGAAGCGCCCATGTGGTTCTTCCACGCGACCGTACTTTGCCAGTGGAACGGTTTGCCGATGAGGTTCGGGTTCTGCGGCATAGCGAAGCTTCCGGAGTTGCTCACATACAGCGGGCGCCATTCCCAGTCACTGGCCGCGAAGCCCTCAGGCGCGGGGCAGTTGGGGGTCGCATTGGCGAAAAAGGCGACGCCGATGCCCGGGGCTGCGGCAACGCATATCGGGTAAAGCAGCACAAACAGCATTACTGCAACGAGCCTAAACAGCAGAGTGTTACCCTGGTAAGATGAATGCATCAGAAGCCCTCCATAGTGACCCGATTCAGTTAGATGTGTTTGGTCAAAAATTGCGGCAGATTTTTATCGGTTGACGATGAGAACATTCCATACCGCCTCATATAATCCTCGGTGAATCGCTACTTCTGCGCCCAGCGGGGTCGTGCGTGGTATTTAGAGCTACCGAGCCTTGAGGTATGAAGCAGCGAAAAGCCCCTCGGTGAGCGTATCAGGGTCAGGTTCGGATGCTTGGCGGGCGAACTCAATCGCCGTTGCAACATCGTCGGCAGCTCGCTGCTCGGCTGCTGCCGCCGTCGCTTCATCCATAATGCTGTCGGCAATGAGCCGGCTTTTCATGACTAGCAGCGGGTCCCGGGCCGCCCAGGTTCGCTCTTCTTCATCAGACCGGTATTCGCAGTCATCGCTCTTGGAGTGTCCGCACATGCGGTAGGTGCGGGCCTCGATGAGCGTCGGCCCGGCTCCGGAGCGGGCCAGGCTCACAGCCTCAGTGACCGTCGCTCGCACTGCGAAGTAGTCATTGCCATCAACGCTGACCCCCGCCAGACCGTATGCGTCAGCGAACTGCACGAGCTCCGTGATCTTGAAATTCTCGCCGACATGCGTGCTCATTGCGTAGAGATTGTTCTCAAGGAAATAGACGATAGGCAGCTCCCAGAGCGCCCCCATGTTGATCGCCTCGTGAAAGGCGCCCTGAGCGCAAGCCCCGTCGCCGAAGAAGCATAGTACGACGCGGCCGGTCTGCTTGAGCTTCTGGGTCATTGCGGCCCCGGTCGCGATCGGTATCATACCGGCAGTTATTCCGTTGGAGCCCAGGAAGCCGAGGTCAAAGGCAGCCATGTGCTGGGAGCCGCCGCGCCCGCCGGAATAGCCGGCCCGCTTGCCCATCAGCTCAGCCATCAGCCGCCCCGGTTCCGCGCCTTTGGCGATGAAATGGCCGTGCCCGCGATGATTCGATGTCACCAAATCAGAGGCTTCCAGCGCCGCGACGGCTCCCACCGCACAGGCTTCCTGGCCTCGGCAGAAGTGCGCGGTGCCGGTGATTAGTCCCTGACTGAAGAGGTCATCCAGAGCCTCCTCAAACTCCCTGATGGTGACCATCAGCCGATAATGGGCGATTAACTCCTTGGCTGGATAGCTCATGTTAGGCTCCGGATGATGACAGCAGCGGCCGGCGCATGAGTGCCGGTAAGGCCGCTGCGGCCGGTTATGGCGATGCAATCGCAGCTCGCATCCGATTTCAAACTACCGAGTGCCGCACAAATGTCCAGAGCCACTGAGGTGCCGAAGGTGTGGCCGTATGCGGCGGGCGGGGCGAATATCGCGGGCCTGTCGGTCAGAGCGGCTTGCGCGCACGCGGCGTCCAGAGCGGCGTCGGGATTGGCTTCGGTAGCCACCGCCAGACCGACAGCGGCGATCTCGGCTAGCATCTCAGCACCTCTGGCCGCTGCCGTGTGCATGCGCTCCAGGACGAATAGGCAGGCGCCCTCACCCGGTACGAAATCCGGCCCGAGTCGCTCGGGGCCGCCCAGGCCGCCAAGCAGCGCGACACTCAGTGCCTCACAGCCGCCGGCCAGTACAAAGTCGGCATCTCCGCTCTTGAGGCGGCGCAGGGCGAACTCCAGCGCACAGGCCGCCGCTATGCTGCCGGCGCAAAAGGTCCCAGCCGGCCCGTGGATACCGTACTCGATGGCCACCAGCGCCGTGGGTGAGTTGGGCATTGTGTGGGTGAAGATCATCGGCGAGCCGAAACGCAAGCCCTTGGCCTGCACCCGCGCTGTGTGATTGGTCATGGATTCGAGACAGCCGTAGGCGGTGCCCAGGCATAGGCCGATCCGCTCGCCATCCAGTTCCGACCAGACCAGTCCGGCGTCCGCGAAGGCCAGGGCCGCAGCCGCCAGCGCCAGCTCCGAGCAGCGGTCGAGGTAGGTCTTCTTGCTCTCCAGATAGTCCTCGACCACAAAGTCGCGGCACTCCGCCACCTGTGCGAAGCCGCCGGCATCAGTCAGGCGTTGCGAGGCGCCGAGGCCCGCGCGGTTTTCGCGCAGGCCCTCTAAGAAGTCCTCGCGCCCGATGCCGACGGAGGCAATCGGTGCGGCTCCGCTGATGACTATGCGCTGGTTTTGAGACGATGCGTTTTTCACAGTCTGTAGTCTGGATTATCCCCGAGTGAAATGGCACAGTGTAATCACGGCAATGACCTCGAGCTGGAAGCTGAGAACGCGGTGAACCGCGTTCTCACCTGTCCTTCGACAAGCTCAGGGCAGGCCGAGCTACGCGTTGCTAGATAAGCCGGCCCAGGACCACACACGCGTTATCGCCGCCGATGCCGGCTGAGAGCGAGGCCGCGTGTTTGATAGGCTGGCGGCGCGCGCCGGTGGTAACGTAGTCCAGGTCACAGGCCGGGTCCGGATCGCCGTAATTGGTGGTAGGCGGCACCATCTGATGGAAGAGCGCTAGAGCTGTCACAACACCCTCGACGGCCCCGGCTGCCCCCATCAGATGCGAGATAGCCCCCTTTATGGACACCACGGTTATGTCGTAAGCGGCCGGGCCGAGGACGGCCTTGATCGCCTCGGTCTCGGCCACATCGTGGTACTCTGTCCCGGTGCCGTGGGCGTTGATGTGATCCAGGTCCTCAGGGGCAATTCCCGCTACCTGCAGCGCTCCCCGCAAGGCTCGTGCCATACCGGCACCGCCGGCATCGGGGGCGGTCAGGTGGTAAGCATTGTTGTTCTGCCACGCCCCCAAGACTTCGCCGTAGCAGCGCACGCGGCGTTGGTGGGCGCGCTGCAGGTTCTCCAGCACCAGCACGCCCGCGCCCTCACCGAAAAGGGTCCCACTGCGGTTGGCCGAAAACGGATAGAGGTCGTCATCGGTCATGGTGCGGAGTAGGCTTAGCCCGCTGAGAATACTGGGAGCCAGGGCATCGTAGCCGCCGACCAGCACCAGCTCGGCCTGGCCGGTTCGTATCAGCTCGGCTCCGTAGCCGATAGCGGCAGTTCCGGAGGCGCAGGCCATGGAGAGCTGGCTGCAGGGGCCACTGAGGGCGAAGCTGCTGGATAGCAGGGATAGCGCCTCGTGGAAGCTAAATTGCTCGAAAGCCGTGGGTGAGGGCCGGCCGACCAGTACTCCGTTGATGTAGCTCTCCCACGAAGCAGCGCCGCCGAAGTTGGTCCCCAGCACTGCCCCTGCCTGCGCGACAGGCTCCGCGCCTGGGTGCAAACGGTCATCGAGACCGGCATCGGCGACCGCCTCGTGCGCCGCAGCGAGCAGAAACTGGGTGGCCTCGTCAGGCGCTTGCTGGAGGCCATATTCAGCGGGGTCGAATTGCCAGTCATTAACCTGGCCGGCCTTCTGGTTGCGCAGGCCGGTGGGGTCGAATTTGGTCAGGCTAGTGAGACCGCGACAGCCGGCCAGCAAACCCTCCCAGAGGGTACTGGCGCCGCTGCCCAAAGGGCTGACGACCCCGAGCCCGGTTATGGCAACATGGTACAGCCTGGCCTGCATCGCTCATCGCCTGTGTGCGGAGTTTACAGCCAGTTGTGGATTATCCAGTGAGCCAGCGCGCCGAAGAACATAGACATCGGGAGCGTCAGTATCCAAGCGCCGACGATCTGCCCCACTACGCCCCATCTCACCGCCGTGAGTCGGTGAGATAGGCCCACGCCCATTATGGCGGTGGAGATGACGTGAGTGGTGCTGACCGGAGCGCCGAAGTGCGTCGCGAACTGGATGACTGAGGCTGCAGCCGTCTCGGCGGCAAAACCGTGGATCGGCTTCAGTTCCATCACCTTGCGGCCGACTGTTTTAATGATCCGCCAGCCGCCGGCGGCCGTGCCCAGAGCCATAGCAGTGGCCGAGCACACCTTGACCCAGAAGGGGACTATAAAGGTGCCTAGAGCTCCGCTCGCAACCAGTGTAAGAGTGATGATGCCCATGACTTGCTGGGCGTCGTTGGAGCCGTGGCTGAAGGCCATAAAGCCTGCGGACATGATCTGGAAACGCTTGAAATGGCGGTTGAGCGCCGCCGGGGCGCAGTGGCCGAAGATGTGCAACAGAGTAATCATCAGCGCGACACCGACGATCACACCGAATATCGGGGACAGTAGCAGAGACACGAATATCTTGGTCAGCCCCGCGTATTGTAGCACACCGTAGTTAACACCCCAGCCCAGCATGCCGCCACCGGCCTGAAGGGTCGTATGGTCAGCCAGTACAGCTCCAATCACTCCGCCAACGAGAGCGTGAGAGCAACTCGTCGGCAAGCCCAGATACCAGGTGATGAGCAGCCAAGTAATGCCCCCGAGCAAAGCGGCCAGCACTACCGTATGCGAGGTATCGGCCGGGTCCACGATGCCCTTGCCAATGGTTGCGGCGACCCTGACGCTTACCACCGCACCCAGGAAATTGAGGCCTGATGCGAACACAATCGCCTGACGGATACTCAAGGCCCGGGTAAGCACGGAAGTGGCAATCGCGTTGGCCGTATCGTGAAATCCGTTCATGAAGTCGAAGGTCAGGGCCACCGCGACGGTCACCCAGACCCAGATCGGCAGGTCAGGCATTCTTCACCACCACTGCCTCGACGAAATTGACTGCCGCCTCGCAGCTATCAATCGCCTCTTCGATGAATTGGTAAATCTGCAGCCATTTCATGATCTGACGGGGGTCGCCTTCGTACTGGAACAGCTCGCTCATGGCCGCCCGGTTGACCACATCAGCCTGGTTCTCCAGAGTGTTGACCTCGGCAACGTATTCGCAGTCTGTGGGTTTGAGCCCGGCCAGGTTGTGCATGTTGCTCTGCAGACACTCTGCCGCTTGCACGAAGATTTTCACCAGCTCTTTGCACCTGTCGGTGGGCTTCTCAATCTTGAAAAGCTGTAGGCGGTCAATGGCGCCTTTGGTTTGGTCAATGATGTCGTCGAGGCGTTCGGCAACGCGGTAGATGTCCTCGCGGTCGAACAAGGCGGGGGTGACGAAGGTGGTGTTGAGCCGCCTGACTACCTCGTGGACGATCTCGTCGGCCTCGTGCTCGATGTCCTCGATTCTCTCTACAGCTAGCGGCAAACGGTGGAACCTCTGCATGACATCGTCGAGGCACTCGGCGGCCGCCAGGGCCTTGTCGCCCAGAGCCTCGAACAGCTCAAAGAAGTTCTCTTCGCTCGGCGCGAAGGCACGCATGACCCGCTGCAGGCCGTCAAGAAAACGGTTCCGCCCCGGCATGATATCCGTCCCTTCCCTTGAGGTCGCTGGATGCAAGTGACAGTGGAGCAATAGCAAGTGGCGGTAGGCCTAGTGGCAGGTCGGTACGTGGGAATGTACGTTTACGGTAACGCATCCGATCCCATCGTAGAGGTGAATTACTTCTATCCGCGCCCACAATATAAACGATTCAGGTGGGCTTTGCAAGTCGGGGAATTACAGCCGATTCAGGCGCTACATGCGGAGGCCGCCGTCAACGCTGAGGACCTGGCCGGTGATGTAATTGGCATGCTGCGAGCACAGAAATGCCACGAGGGGAGCGACCTCTTCAGGCCGCCCGAACCGACCGGCTGGGATCAATTGGCACATCTGCTCGCGCTGCTTGTCGGTCATCTCAGCGATCAGGTCGGTCTCGATGACACCCGGCGCCACCGCATTGACGACAATGCCCTGGGCGACAACCTCACGCGCCAGCGCCTTAGTGAAGGCGATCAAACCACCCTTGGCGGCGGCGTAGTTGGTGCGCCGCAAGTCGCCCATCAAGCCGGCATCAGAGGCGATATTGACGATGCGACCCCAGCGCTTTTTCAGCATCGGCCGCATGGCCGCCTGGCAGCAGTTGAAGGCGCCGGTCAGGGAGGTGGCAATGACGCTCTCCCACTGCTCCGGCTTCATGAAGGCGAGGAACTGGTCGCTGATGATGCCGGCGTTGTTGACTAGGATATCCGGCCCGCCCAATTCCTGGGAAACCTGCTCGACCATCGCCTTGACGGCCTCGCGGTCGCTCACGTCCGCCTGGCAGAGAATGCAGCGGCGTCCGTATTCGGTGATGAGGCGACCGGTCTCTTCAGCCGCTGCGGCGTTCTGCAGGTAATTGACCGCAACCTCCGCGCCGGCTTCGGCGAGCTGTACCGCGATGGCCCGGCCCAAGCCTCGCGAGCCACCCGTCACCAGCGCCACTTTGCCGCTTAGGTCAATCACCGCTGCTCCCTTTGTCGCTCAAGTATGCTTGCACGTGGTCTTCGGTAATCAGTTCGGTGGGCGGACTGAGCCAGTCGGCGACCTGCTGCAGGTCAATCTGAAGTTGGCGCGCCAGCCGTCGTGCGGCCGCGGTTGCGCGCGGTCGAGCAGGTTTTCCACCGGCGGCTGAGAGAATATCGTCGAGGTCCAGTTGCGCCTGCTGTTGGTTATCGGCAAGCAGCTTCTCATTGTGGGTCTCGATGTCGGGGTCCGGCTGCTCGCCGGCAGTGGCGAGGAAGGCTATGATATAGCCGACGGGTACGGTACTGCGCTCGGCGGCGTAGATCCTGACGATTGTGCCGGCTTGCTCAGCGGTGTACTCGAAGGTGGCCTTATCGGTGATGATCTCGCACAGCACTTCGCCGGCAACGATGTGGTCGCCCTCGGCCTTCAGCCAGCGGGCAAGGGTGACTTCTTCGAGGTTCTCGGCCCACTTCTCGATGGTGATGCGCTGGCCCATCTAGTGATACCGCCGCGCCAGCTCCTCCCGGTGCATGGCTCTGGCCAGCGCCCTGACGATGCCGTCGGCCACAGCCTGGGGTGAGCTTGCTTCTGATTGCACGTCCTCGGGATAGATTTTCATCATCGGCTGACCCCGCAGCGTGATCGTAGAGGTTCCGTCAGTCTCAGCAGTGTCTATCTGGTACAGCACCAGGCCCGCCGCGAGCGCTTCCGTGAGGTGCTTGCAGATGGCCTCGGCGCGCTTGTCAATGCCCGGATATTCGCCGGCATAGTATAGGGTGACCAGCTCTTCGCCCCACAGTGATATCTTGGCCGGCGCTGTTTGGCGGTCTATCTGCGTTTCTTCAGGGCCGATGCTCTCAAAGCTGGGCGGGTCCCACTTAGTTACCGCACGCCGATTGATGTCGAACCCCGCGTCATAGATGGCCTGGATGATATATGCGCAGCGCTCCGTGGCCTGGGGGTGGGTCTCATAGATCCCGTAGTCGGGGCGCGCCGTCTTGTAGGTCTGGGCCAGCAGCCGCTCCATAAAGGTCAGCAGGCCGGTGGGGTTGTACTTGCTAGCCGCCAGATAGCGGATGGCGTTGAGGTCAGCGCGCTGCTCCATGTCAATGGAATACCGGCTGAGAATCCCCTGGCGCACATACGAGCCGGCGGCCAGAACGCCGGATATTTCGCTACTGTCGGCTCCGACGAATATCGCCACCAGCGCCGCCGTGATCCCGCCGATGAATAGCTTCTGGTTGCGCTCGGCCTGGTCCATGGCGTCATAAGTGCAGTTGTGGGCAATCTCGTGGGCCATTACCGCGGCCAGCTCGTCAACGGACTCGACTTCCTCGATCAGTCCTCGGTGCACGTAGATGCGGCCGCCGGGTATGCTGCAGGCATTGACCTCATCACTGTCCAGCAGTTTCACCAGATACTCAACATCCGGGCGGTCGGTGTGTGGCACCAATTCGGCTAGGATTTCCTCGACCTGCTTCTGGCTCGCCTCGTCCTCCCAGAGCTTGTACTGCTTCTCGATCTGCTCGGCAACTTCGGCACCGACGGCCTGCTCGCGCTGCTCAGACCACTGCCTGGCCAGCACCGCGGTGGCACTGAAAAGCAATACCAATACCCATATCGCTATGATGAGGCGCCTTACACGCATCCGGTCGTCTCCGTGTCTCGATGTCGAATTTCTATCTATTTCGACGCGGGGGAGCACGAATTGTTTCCTAGACCAGCATCGTCACCACGATCTGGAGTTGCTCGCCGGGCCGCACGGGAGCTTGGAGGTGCCCGACGAAGCGGATGTCCTGGCCGTTGACTGCAACTGTCACGCCATGTCGCAGAACGCCGGCTTCGTCAATTATCTGCGCCCCGATCTCCTGGTAGCGGGTGACAAGCTGGTACAGCACCTCACCGACGGTGCCGGCCGGCACGCTCACCTGCGCGTGTCCGTTGGTGTAGACCCGCAGCGGCTCCGGGATCAGCACCGTAACATCGTCGGCGCTGTCACTCATAGTCACTCATCTCGATGATGACTCCGCCTTGGTCGCCCGACTCCTGCGCCGCAGCCATGACCGCCACCGTCATGCGTCCCTCTTCTCCCGTGACCGGGAGCGGCTGATCGCGCAAGACCGCGGCGGCCATGTCCTGGTAATACGTCAGCCAATCCGAGGCCAGATAGTCAACCAGAGTCTCGCTTTTCTCCTCGCCATCCACAGTCACCACACGGATCTGGCCTTCACCGGCATCGCCCACCAGCAGCTCCTGGTAATGGGGGATGTAGTTGCCCTCGCAGACGCCGACCTTGGAATCCTCGATGCCACCCTTGGTGCCCAGTATCCGCCACAAAGGCTTGCGGATGGCGGCGATGCGGGAGAAGGTGATAGTGGCGGTCGCGTCGTTCTCAAACCAGAGATAGGCGCGCACCTCGTCGGCGATGTCCACGTGTGACCAGACGCGCCTCTGGGTGGCGCCGACGACCCGGGCCACCCTCGACGGCACCAGGTGTAGCACCCAGTCCACCGCATGAGGGCCCCAGTAGAACAGCGCCCCGCCGGACTTGTCGGGCTCGGAATACCACCACTGCTGCGGCTCGGTGTAGCTTTCCTCCGAGCACTCGACGTGGAACACCTCACCGATGGTGCCATCGGCGATTACTCGCTGAATGGCGCGGTAGTTGCCGTCATGGCGCCGATTGTGAAATACCGCCAGCTTGCGGCCGGCGCGCTCGGCGGCCTCAATCATGGCCGTACAGTCGGCTACGCTAGTAGCCATCGCTTTTTCGACGATTACATGCTTGCCGGCCCGCAAGCAGTCGGTGGCGATTTCGGTATGGGTGAAATGGGGAGTGACGACGCTGACCATGTCAATGTCGTCATCGGCGAGCATCTCAGCGACCGAAGCATAAAGGCGCGCATCGGGAAAATCGCCGCCGGCGCGTTGGCGGGCCTGTGGGTCCATATCACAAACGGCGACCAGGTTGAGTTCCTGGCAGGCGCTGATCCAGCGGCAGTGCATCCGCCCGAAGTCGTGATAGCGGCCATAGCCGACGACAGCGCAGTTTAGCGTATCCTTGTGCTGCTGCATTTCACTCAGTCCTGCTGGTCGTACCAGCAGTGCTCCTTTGCCACCTGCATCATCGTGGCGATGATCTCGGGGTCAGTCTGCCGAGGCACGCCCTCACCGCTGTTGAAGATATATCCGCCGCCCGGCTTGCCGGCCTCGATAACTCGAAGCGTCTCCTCTGCTACCAGTGCAAGGTCTTTGGCCTCGAAGAGCTGAATCGGGTTGAGGTTGCCGGACAGACAGACTTGGTCGCCTAGGGCTTGTTTGGCGACCGCCAGGTCAAGGTCTTCGCCCACATTGAGCATACTCGGCTGGAACTGAGCCGCCAGTTGGAGGTGGGGCAGAGAGGGCTCGCCACCGTGGTAGATCGCCCATGCGCCGGCGTCTTTGATGGCATCGCAGACCCGGCCGGCTCCGGCCATGGCGAACTCCTCGTAGTGCGCAGGCGACAAGAACCCCGATGAGGCCACACAATCCCCGACCCACAAGGCGTCGGCGCCGGCCTTGATCTGCTCGTGCGCCCAATAGACCATCAATTCGGCCATGAACTCGGCCGTATCGCGGAACAGTTGCGGATCGGTCATCATCAGCATCAGCGCTTCCTGCACCCCGTAAAGCAGGCACACCGAGCTGAACGGTGCCGCCACGCGACCCGCGAGGCAGATGCTGTCGCCCATCGCCTCCTTGATGCCTTGCAGGCCGGCCAGATGATGCGGCATTCGCCCGGCGCTGTGGGCATCGGGTATTTCCAGGCTGTTAAGAGTGTCGTAATCTGCAGGCAACTCCTCGATGGGCGATGGCGGGATCTTTTCATCTGCCGCCGTCACAAGGCCCAACGGCTCGAACTCGATGTAGTCGTCGGGATGCAGCAGAATCCAGTCATAGTCGAAGCGCGCGACGGCCTGCACCCAGCAGTTGACCATATCCTCCGGGCTGGTGATGTAGGTGCGATAGTCAATATCATACTGCTCGACATCGAACTCCTCACCCAGGAGGAAAATCGGCACCCGGGAGGGCACGCCGAGGTCAATGCAAGTCTGTACGTCCTGCAGAACCGTGGGGTATGCCATCTTCTCCCTAACCTTTGCCGAACTTCTCACACGCCTCTGCGAGCGCTTGCTCGGTGAGGCCGACCATGTAGTCAACTTCGTCTTTGGTGATGGTCAAGGAGGGTGCAAAGACCAAGATGTCGTCGTTGTTGCGCAGGATCATGCCCAGCTCGTAGCAGCGGTCGCGCACCCAGGCGCCGATCTCGCCTTCCGGCTCCAGCTTCTTCCAGGTCTTGCGGTCCTCGAGTAGCTCAAGGGCCAGCAGCAGGCCGATGCCGCGCACGTGGCCGACGATGGGGTACTTGTATAGCGCCTCCAGCTTTTCGCGCAGGTAGGTACCCATCTCGGCGGCCCTGTCCACGAGGTTTTCGCGCTCGATAATCTCGATATTGGCCAAAGTTGCGGCGCACGCGGTGGTATGGCCGCCGAAGGTGAAGCCGTGGCGGAACTCCGCATCAGGCTTGCGGAAGACCTCGGCGATCTTCTGGGTGGTTACCGCCGCTGCGAGAGGTAGATAGCCGCCGGAGAAGCCCTTGCCCAGGGTCATGATGTCGGGCACCACGTCCCAGTGCTCGCAGCAGAACCATTTGCCGCTCTTGCCGAAGCCGACTTGGATTTCGTCGAAGATCAAGAGGATGCCGTGTTTGTCACATAGCTCGCGGACGCCCTGCATGAAGGCGGCCGAGGGCACCCAATAGCCGGTGTTGGAGCCGGAAACCGGATCCATAATCAAGGCGGCAATAGATTCCGGCCCCTCAAACTCCACGAGTTCCTCCAGGTCTTGCAGGGCGATCTTGCCGGCTTGCTCCTCAGCGAGGCCCAGCTCGCGATGGTAGTACCATTCCGGGTTGAAAAAGCCGTAGCCGGGCATGCGCGGCTGGAAGGTCTCCCAGAACCAGGGGATACCGGTGGCCGACATCGTGCCCATAGTAGCGCCGGTGTAGCTGAAACGTTTGGCCAGGATGCCGGTGCGGGAGCGCTGGCCCTGCTCCCAGAAGTACTGGCGGGCCATCTTCATAGCGCTTTCGTTGGCTTCCGAGCCGCCGCCCGTGAAGAAAGCGACAGAGAGGTCGCCCGGCATGATCTCGGCCAACTTCTCGGCCAGCTCGATGGAGGGGATGGTGTAGCAATCATGGTAATTCGGGAAGAACTCAAGCTGCTCCATCTGCTTCTGCACCGCTTCATGCACTTCGGGGCGGTGATGGCCGCAGATAGTAGTCAGCAGCGAGGCGAAGGTATCCAGGTACTTGTTGCCCTCATCGTCCCATAGATACATCCCCTCGCCGCGCACGAAGATCTTAGGCCGCTTCTCAATATCGTCGTAATGCGCGAAATGCAGCCAGACGTGCTTGCGAGCCGCCTCCACCAACTCATCATGGCTTCTCATCTAACTCTTCACCACCTGTCGGATAGCTTGTGTGATGTCATCTTCGCTGGGGATGCAAGCGTCCTCCAGCACCGAGCTATACGGCATCGGCAGATTGGTTCCGCCGACTACACGAGGTGCTGTCTGCAGAGCTGCGAAGGCCTCTTCGGTAACCGCGCGCACGACTTCGGCTCCGAAGCCCAGCCGCACCGGGGCGTCGTGAGCCACCAGCAGCCGGCCGGTCTTGCGTACCGATTGCAGAATCGTCTCCGTATCTAGCGGCACCAGTGTGCGCGGGTCCACCACCTCCACGCTGATCTCATCGGCGAGGGCTTCCGCCGCTGCCAGTGCCTTCTGCAAGGCTAGGGATGTGGCGACAACGGTGATATCGGTGCCTTCGCGGTGGACCTTGGCCACACCGAGCGGGGTGGTGTACTCGCCTTTGGGCATAGGCCCCTTGAGGTCATAGAGGCCGCGATGCTCGACGAATATGACCGGATTGTCATCCCTAATGGCAGACTTGAGGAGGCCCTTGGCGTCCTCGACGGTGGCCGGCATCACGACCTTGAGCCCCGGTACTTGGGCGCACCAGCCCTCGATCTGTTGGGAATGTTGGGCGGCCTCGCGGGTGAGGTTGCCCTGCTGGCCGCGAATTACCAGGGGCAGGCTGATCTGGCCGCCGGACATATACCGCAGCTTGGCCGCCTGGTTGGCGATCTGGTCCCAGCAAACGGTGACGAAGTCGAGGTACATGATCTCGACGATGGGCCGGAGGCCGACCATCGCCGCGCCGACGGCCAGTCCGGTGAAGGCCGCCTCCGAGATCGGGGTGCAGCGCACCCGCTTTTCACCAAAGCGCCGGTCCAGACCCCTGGTGACACCAAAGATCCCGCCGACCTCCTCGCCGACCAGGAAGACGCTGTCATCGCGCTCGAACTCCTCACGGAGCGCCTCATTGAGCGCTCGGGCGAACACAACCTGTCGCGTCTTTGCCAATGCTCTAAGTTCTCCTCTCATGCCGACGATGTCGTCTGCGCACTGCCTCGGGCTGGCAGGCCCGGGTGCGCGGCAGTTCGGGCCCCGCCTAGCCTACCCACAGACCATCGGCCACCGTCGCAGGATCAGGGAAGGCGGCGTTTTCAGCGAAGGCCACGGCCGCCTCGATGAGTTGGCTCACTTCCTCTTTGAGTTGCGTCAGTTCGTCGGCCCCGATGATGCCGCTTTCCTGCAGGCGCTGCTCGAAGCGGGGGATGGGGTCATACTCCTTCATTTTGTCCAGTTCCGGCTCTTCGCGAGTTTCGCGCATAACCATACAGTGTGTGCTATGCCGGTGGGTCACGGCCTCGACGAGGCTGGGGCCGTTACCTGCGCGGGCGTGGGCGATGGCCTCACTGACCGCCTCATAGACGGCCACCGGGTCGTCGCCATCCACCGTCACTCCAGGGCAGCCGTAGCCGGCGGCGCGAACCGATAGGTTAGGCACCGAAATGCCTTGAGAGGCCGGCGTACCCACGGCATAGCGGTTGTTCTCGCAGACGAAGATCAAGGGCAGGTCCCAGAGCGCCGCCAAGTTGAACGACTCATGAAATACGCCCTGGCTGGAGGCGCCGTCACCGAAGAAGGTGACGGTGACCTGGTCACTACCTAGGTAGTTGGCGGCGAAGGCGGGTCCGAGGGCCAGGGGAATCCCGCCGCCCACAATGCCGTTGCCGCCCATCAGACCTTTTCCGGGGTCGAACATGTGCATCGAGCCGCCGCGCCCGCGGCTGCAGCCGGCTTCCTTGCCGAGTAGCTCGGCGAACATTGCCTTGATGTCCCCACCCTTGGCGATGAAGTGCCCGTGGCCGCGATGGGTGCTGAAGACATAGTCGTCCTGCCTCAGGCAGGCGCACGCGCCGGTGGCGACGGCCTCCTGGCCTTCGTAAGAATGCAGCGCGCCCAAAAAGTTGCCGCTCTCCCAGTTAGCCGTATAGAGCGCGCGGGCGGTCGCCTCGAAGCCGCGGATGGTTAGCATCGTCCGCAGCATTGCTTTCATTTGCTCTTCAGTCGGTTTCATGGTTCCTTTGAATTATCCTCTCACGCCGACGCTAGCGTCTGCGCACGGCCTCGGGCTGGAAGCCCGAGCCACGCGGCAGTCGGGGATGTGGTCGTTGGGATGTAGTACCCATTAGTTTCCGCTCGCCAACAAGTCCTGCACCATGTTCGCGATGCCCTGGGGCGAGAAGCCGTAGTAGTCCAGCAGCCATTCGTGGGTCCCGACGATGTGGACATACTGGTCCGGCAGCGCAATCATCTTGAAGCGGATGCCGATTCCGGCCTCGGCGATGACCTCAGCGACTGCGCCGCCGAGACCGCCGCAGATATTGTGCTCCTCGACGGTGACGATTGCCCCGGTCTGCCGGGCGGCGGTAACGATGGCCTCGCGGTCTATCGGCTTGACGGTGTGCATGCTGATTACGCGGGCCTTGATGCCCTCGCCGGCCAGCAGTTCCGCCGCCTGCCAGGCCCGGTAGGTCACGGTGCCGGTCCCTATCAGCGTAACATCCGAGCCGTCGGAGACCTGGATCGCTTCGCCGAGGCGGAAATCAATCTGGCCTTGGTGCAGGTCGGGCTCCTTCTTATAGCCGCAGCGGTAGTAGAAGGCCCCCTGATGCTCGATCATGGCATGGGTCGCGGCTCTGGCTTCTTGGATATCCGCCGGGCACACCACCACACAGTCCGGCAGCGACCGCATGATGGCGATGTCCTCGGTGGAATGGTGGGACACCCCCAGCGAGCCGTATGCCAGTCCGCCGCCGATGATGACGATCTTGACGTTCTGATCGTGGTAGCAGACATCGTTGCGAATCTGCTCCAGGCATCGCAGGGTCGGGAAGTTGGCGATCGAGTAGGTGATGGCGATCTTGCCTTCCATAGCCAGACCGCAGGCGACGCCGGTCATGTTCTGCTCGGCCACCCCACAGTTGTAGAAGCGGTCGGGAAAGGCCTCCGCGAACGGCTCGATCTCGCCATAGCCGATGTCGGCCAGCACCATGTAGATGCGGTCATCTTGTGCGGCGATCTTGAGCAGCTCTTCGTTGAATGCGCTTCTCATTCTGACACCCCCAATTCGGCCAGCGCCTCCGCCAGTTCGTCATCGTTCACACAGCCGTAGTGACTGCCGACCGTGTTCTCCAGCCGACTGATGCCCTTGCATTTGGTGGTGCTGGCCAGCAACCATGAGGGCTTGCCCGGCTCGAACGGCAGATCCGACAGCGTCGTCTCGATAGCCTCGTAATCATGCCCGTCAATGCCTCGCACGCTCCAGCCGAAGAGATGCAGCTTGGGCGCAAACGGCTCCATCTCGATGACATTTTCCATCTTGCCCAGCGCCTGGACGCGATTGTAGTCCACGATCACTATGAGGTTGTCCAACCGGTGGTGGGCGGCGAACATCAGCGCCTCCCAGGTCGAGCCCTCGTTACAGTCTCCGTCGCTCATCAGGCAAAAAATGCGATGCCGCTTGCCGTCATTACGCGCCGCCAGTGCCATGCCGACGGCCACCGGCAGCCCATGGCCCAGCGATCCGGTGGAGAACTCCACCCCCGGGACGTGGTGGCTGATGTGGCCGGACAGCTTGCCGTCGTCGAGGTAGTAGGTATTCAGCCACTCCATCGGGAAGAAGCCCTTCTCCGCCAGCACCGCATAGACAGCCGCGCCACCGTGGCCCTTGCTGAGCACGAAGCGGTCGCGCTCGTCCCAGTCGGGGTTCTGCGGGTCCACCTGCAGGATACTGGTGTACAGCACCGCCAGCAGGTCGGCCATGGACAACATGCTGCCCAGGTGCCCGCTCATGCCGCGATGGGTCATGTGCAGGCAGTGGGCGCGGATCTTGGTCGCCAGCTCCTGATACTCCTCCAGCTTCTCGGTTTCCATGGTCGGTCCGATCACCTCCATGTTAAGCTCCGAGCCTACAGGAACTCCTTTTCGGCCCGCTCCTGCAGCTTCGTCAGGGCCTTGAGCTTGTCCTCGTCAATCTCCGGCGGCACCCATTTCTCGACATTGGCCCGCCAGCGCTCTTCGCATCTATCCAGCATCTTCTGCTCCTGGCCGATGCCGCCGGCGGTCGCCGGAACCGTCAGGGGCAGTAAGTCGGAGTTCCACAGCTCGCGGAAATGGGTCAGGGTATGGTCGGTGTCAAGGAAAGGTTGCTTAGCCGCCGCCCGCCGGACCATCTCCGCGTACGGCACCGTATCCTCATTGACCGCGATCTCATCTTTCATGAAGAATTGGCTCTTGCGGATCTCCATATCGAGCATAAACTGGGTCGGGCTACCTAGCGCGCCGTTGTGTAGGGTCCCCATGCCTGGATAGGGCGTCTTGGCATCGCCGGTGAGGGAAGCGCGCCCGGCCGCCCCGTAGAAGTTCTGGTAAGTCGCCAGCAGCCCCGGCTCGCGGGCCGACGGGCTGAAGAAGACCTCGGTCCACAGGTGCCCGCCGAAGCACTCATCAAACAGTTGCTTGACCGCCAGGTCAACGATGATACTCTCGGGGTTGGCGGCGGTGGTATCGGCGGTTCTCATGTCCATGTAGGTCGAGATCATGCGGCCGGTGATGTCGCCTTCGGGGTCGAGGCAGTACGCCACCGCCATACCCCCCAGAGTCTCTGCTGCAGACATCACTACCGCCCCGGCGGGCGTTACCGGGAAATTGACACCCATCGTCGGCATCGAGGCCATGTGGTATTCGCGGACGCCGACACGCTCTCTTTCCACCATGTCGTCAGCCGAGCGCTTCTCCAAGATCAGCGGTGAGATGAGACATTCGGAGCCGGCCAGGTAACGGGCGTCCCCGGGATTGCCGCTCATAATCTCGCCGATCTCAACCAGGTACTTAATCACCGCCGGGTTGATGGCCTCGATCCCGTCCACCTTGTCGGTGTATCGCAGCGCCAGTATCAGCGAGGCGATCCGCTCGGTGCCCTCCGGGACATCCTGTCTATACCAGGTGCTGATATAGCCGATCTCGGGCGTGGCCTGGGCGAACTTCTTCATCTCGATGAAAATGTCGGTATCTACGGGCTTGTCGGTGCCGGCCTGGTAGTCATAGTACCGCGTCGGACCGCAGTCGAAGGCCGACATCAAAAACTCGGTCTTGAGCCGCTTCTTCATCTGCTGCTTTTGGCCGGTCCACATGATCCAGTGGGTCCAGTCAATCCCGCAGAAGGGATGCAGGCTCTGGTCGTCGTCATCCTCCGAGCGGGTCTTTTCCTGGCAGGCCACCAGCTCCTCAATCAGCTCCGGGGGTATCTGAATGCGGCCGGTCGGAAGCTGGCGGCAACCTCGCTGCAGCGCCACCTTCACGAGCGCCTCGTTTTGCACCTCTATGCCGACATCTTGCAGCACTTGCAGGGTCTTTGCTCTGAGCAGCTCCATATCCATCCGTATCATTCAGCCCACTCCTCACAGCCGGTAGCCTCAACGGGCGCATAGCAGACACGCCGGCACCCTTGATTGCAGGTATGCCTGACAGGCACCCATTTCTCCCTTGGTTTCCACATTACCTGCTGACAGCGCACTACGCACATAGGGTTTCCTGCTGACTTCATGCAGGTCTGGTTCGTCAGCGTCGCGAATATGCTGCTGTCGCCTGGTCACACTATTCTTCGGGAGGCCTACATGAAGAAGAACATGGTGCTCGAGAAAATTAAGCGCGGCGAGCCGGCTTTCGGCTTCGGACTTACCTCGGGTTCGCCGCTTATCGCTGAGCTGATCGCGTGTGAGAGATTCGATTGGATCTGGATTGACACCCAGCACGGCTACTGGGACGAGAGTGAGCTGCTGGCGGCCCTGCAGGTGATCTTCCCAAGCGACAGCACGCCGATTGTGCGACCCGGCTCCAACGAGTTCTACCGCATCGGACGGGTTCTGGATGCCGGCGCCGAGGGTGTCATCGTCCCGATGGTCAACTCGCCGGAGGCAGCGGCGGCGGCGGTCCATGCGGCCAAGTACCCGCCGACAGGTGGTCGTTCGAGCGGTGGGGCGCGGCTCGGTCTGTTCGGTGATGACTATTTCCAGAGGGCCAATGAGGAGGTTCTGGTGGCGGTGATGATCGAGACGACGGAGGCGCTGGCGGCAGTTGATGAGATCGCGGCGGTGCCGGGCGTGGATTGTCTGTTCATCGGCCCAAGCGATCTGAGCTTCTCCCTGGGAACGGAGCGCGGCAGTGCGGAGCATCAGGCGGCGATAGCCCGGATACTGGAGGCGGCCGACAACGCCGGCGTGGCCCCGGGGATTGCCTGCGGAGCAGTTGAGGACGCCTTGAGATACGCCGACCAGGGTTTCAGGCTGGTGACTTGCACCTCTGACCTCTCGACCCTCAGAGCCGGCGTGAGTTCGGTGCTGCAGGCCCTGGGCCGCTGAGCCCAGCCGGAATTAATAGCTGGTTAGCCGCCCCAGCACGTCAAGGCACATCATCAGCGCCCGCGGCAGGTGAAACGGGTCTTTGATCGGCAGCGGGATCAGACTGAGCAGCTCCTCCGGCACCTTGCCCTCGTACGTCAGCCGCATCCGCCACTCCCCATGCTCAGGCACCGGAAAATGCGCATACGCCCATTCGTGCACCCGGTCGTGCCAGTCCAGGCACCACTGCTCCCCACAGTGCTCGTAGGCCAGCAGCAGCGCATACATCGCCTCGGTGTGCGGCCACCAGAACTTCTTGTCATGGTGCTCCCAGGCGACCTCCTCATTGCCATCGGCGTCCACGGCTAGCAGCATCCCGCCGAATTCGGGGTCCCAGCAGGCCTCAATGTGCCACCTGATGCACTCGATGGCCTGGGCGATGCGCTCCGGCTCGTGCCGGTCGCGGAAGATGTGGATCACAAACCACATTGACTCGATGGCATGGCCGGGGACTACCGCGCGGCCTACCGGCGTGTTAAGCTCGGAGCCGTCCAGCAGCGTGTACTCCAGCAGCCGCTGGCGCTCCGGCTTGCGGAAATGGTCCATGATCTGCACCGCGTGCTCGTAGCCGGCTTGCAGTATCTCGGCATCATCGAGCAGCTTGCCCAGCTCGTGGAATACCGTGGAGAAGATCATCGAGACGCCGTGGGCCTTGGCGCCTTCGGGGATGGTGTAGGGCGCGGTCAGGTACGAGCCGGGCACCGCCAGCCGCTTCTGCACATTGTCGTATGTCTCCAGCGCGGCCTCAATCGCCCGCTGATCACCGGTGGCTTTGGCGTATTCGGTCAGGCCCATGATGGCAAAGCCGTCGCTATAGATGCTATTGGCGCCCTCTTTGACCTGGCCGTCCTTGTCCACCCAATAGACCCAGCGGCCCTCCTCATCGCGGCCATGCTTCAGCACGAACTCGAGTATCTGCTCGGCCACCGCCAGCCACTCGTGGCGCTGGCCGATGTTGTTATACAGCGCCGACCAGACGTACAGCGCCCGCAGTTGCGACCAGAGGTACTTGTCTTGGCTGACGACGGTGCCGTCGTCCTCGATGAATTGCAGGATCCCGCCATTCTCCCAGTCAATGGCATGTTCCATCCACCAGGGGATGACGTTATCCAGGAGTTCGCTCTCATAGAAGCTGAGAAGCTGCCCCAGGTCTTCGGATAGTTCCATTTCCTCGCCTCTGTAGGAGTTGGCGGGCCTGATTGGGCCTCGCGTCGGCGCGACACATAGGCCGCTGCCTGACACGTATCCTGCTGTGTGGCATTTGGCGGCGTCCGCCCAAAGGGGTAAGAACCGCCCACGAGGGACCACGCCGCGGGCAGACAAGGTGTGGTCGAGTTGCCCCGCCGTAGGTTCATGGCGCTAAGCAACCGCAGATAAAGAATCTGGAACCGTCGCACTTGGCGCGGATACTACGGTACCCACCAAGACGGACTCTCCGAAGACTCGGAACCATCGGTTAGGCGGCTTGGGGGGTCGTCGATGTCATCGCTCAGCCAGATATCGAAAACGCCGTATTCAGCCCGGTCACTGGAAAATGCGAGTGTACCTCGTGGTGAAAAGACCGGTTCTTTGTCCTCCGCCGAACTGTTTGTCCAATATTGCCAGTCCCCCGTGCCATCTGCAGGGCCTATGCAAATGTTTGTACCGTTGCCCCTCTTGCCCCTCCTGAACGCTATGTTGCTACCGCTAGGATCCCATGCTGGCTCTCGCTCACCTTCGGTAGTGGTGAACAGCCAAGTGATCTCCTTCGTACTCACGTCGACATATGCTATGTCCCAGTCATCGCCTGAGTACTGAAAATCGAAAGCGATCTTGCTTCCGTCTGGCGACCAAGCCGGATTGTCGCAGGGGTAGTATAGGTCGAGAGCGAGCTCTCCCTGACTACCGTCCGCCTCCCATATCCAGATGTCCGTGTTTCCCTCTCTCAGGCTGGCCACCGCGATTTGCGACCCGTCTGGCGACCACGCCGGGTTGCCGTCCCATCCAGGTACGGATGCTAATCTAGTGGGGCTTCCAGATCCGTCAGCGTTAGCGATATAGATGTCTGCATCGGAACCCGTCCCCCTTCTGAAAGCTACCTTCGTGCCGTCTGGCGACCAGGTCGGGTCCATGTCGATTGCAGAGTCGTCAGTCAGCTTTATACGCTGCCTGTCGCCCTCCGTGTTGATGAGCACGATGTCGACTTGCCCAGAAGCGTAGTCAATTTCGTGAAAAGCGATGCGGTCGGTGCTAGTCCTTGCTATAGTCACCGTCCCAATAATTTTGTCAGTGTCCGTTTCGGTGGTCGGGGTGGTATTCTTGAACTCTTCTACTGCTTCACTCGTTGCTGTTATGTTTGCCGTGTCATGAACCCACAAGGTGTACTCGCCTGGCATGACACCATCGGTAGGCAAGGCATTGGTATTCTCAAACCGGCTGTCATTGTAGAAGGTGCCCTCAGGGCTGCCTTCCTTGCCAATAAGGCTCATAACCACCTTGGGTTCGGCACCGATCCAATTACCGCTAGCATCTCGAAGTCCAAGCGCCACGGTGTGGTCATCAAGTGCGTAGATTCCACTGTCATACAACCTGCAATCAAAGCGCCCCGAGATCTCGTTACCAGAGGCTATCGTGACGGCATTGCCATTCCCGCACAGATGTACATCGGAAATGTCATCTATCCGATAATAATCGGGGCCTTCTGGCCCCACTATGACCGTAGCAGTATCCCTCAATTCATTGCCAGTTTCGTTTTCTCTCACCCAGACAGTCGCCTCGCCCCCTCCTCGGATCGCGACGATTTCGCAGCTCGATATTCCACACACTCCCGCAAACCTCGCAGGGAGGGGAGCATCGCCGTAGATGCCCCAAGTAAAAGTGTCAGTACTGTCCGGTACTATTACAGCATTTCCGGAAATGTCTCTTGCCGTGACCGTCATGGTACCACCTGGTTGCGTCTCGGACAGACGAAGAGGGTTAGGGCGGAGTTCTAAGTGGTGTATAGTGGACTCGAGACGCAGCCTGCACTCGGTTGTTGTCTCAGGTAGAACTCTTATCTGGTCTTCAGAGACGCCTTGGGCTATGCCTTGGCCGTTTGCCTGCGGATGGGCCGTAGCCACTACCAGCCAGTCCCCGGAAGGAACGTCGGAGATTTCGGCTCTAGTTTCTGGCCGATTGACAACAACTGTCCTATCTTCTCTCGCTTCGCTATCCAGGTGCACCGCCTCGATCTTGATGGACTCACTGGCGGTTGGTATTCTCTCCAGTTCCGCATCCTTCGGCCGCTCAGGCCAGGCAATCTGCACGGACACTCTACCACTAGCGAGTTCGGGCAGGCCGTCCCGCTGTCCATCGACAGATGAATCTCCGCTACCAGTTCCTCCACAGCCGCTGAGTATTCCCGACACCAAGGCCATGGTAGCGATAGCTATAAAGCCGGCATGTCGCATGGTTGGTTACCTCCGCTAGTAAATGCAGTTGAGCTCTGCAGGAACGGCGCATCAGTAGACTATCACCGTGACGTCGCCTTCGTCGGCCGAAACATCAACTGACCGTGTTGCCGTATGCGTAAGGTCAAGGGTATCCCTCACCTGCAGCTTGATGGTCTTCTGTCCTATGGAAGTGTATTTGTGTGATGCGGTTTTGGTTGTGGACCAGTCCGTATCCCACGATCCGTCATTGGTCCAGTCCCAACGAACCTCGAGTTGCGAGGTTGCATCCTCAAGGTCAGAGCAAGCAGAAGCGTCAAAATCGAAGGTTGTGTCAACGGTTCCGGTAGTGGGATCGACGGTGAAGGAGGCATTTGGAGCGGTGTTCTTGACTTGCACCGTCCTGGTGGTGTTGTCGATCAGGCCGCCCGTGTCTCTGACCTCCAGCATGATGGTTTTCTGTCCTGTGGAAGTGTACTTGTGTGAGGCGGTCTTGCTTGTCGACCAGCCCGTATCCCACGATCCGTTGTTCGTCCAGTCCCAACGAACCTCGAGTTGCGAGGTTGCATCCTCAAGGTCAGAGCAAG
>CAYMIN010000008.1:0-167768 GCA_964390495.1 uncultured Armatimonadia bacterium | reverse complement strand
CAATGAACCAGTGCGCCTTGGTCTCATCGAGTTCTCGCTGCTCCGGCAAGGCGGTCAACTGCGCCCCATCGAGCAGTGTCGGCGGGAACTGCCCCTGTTCGTTTGCGCGGAGAGCTTTCTGGCAGAGAGTCGTCTGGGTAGGATACTCCGCCTCGTCGCAGGAGATGTCGGAACCGAGGCAGATGATTTGTTCGTCGTTAAGGAACCAGCTCTTTCTTCCCGTGAGCGTCGTGTCAGGCCTGATGCCCTGGTTCAGAATCATGGCGAAGATGCCCTGGCGACCTTGGTGTGACAGGCCGCCCACGAAAGCCTCCGGCGAACCCACGGTTGCGCTGATGCGGCCCCAGCCCTTGTCTATTCTGTCCAGTGGGAGCTGCGGGACGGTCGTGCCCTCGAATCGGCACCAATCCCAGCCGTATCCCTGATAGCCGCTCGCCTCTGCAGTGACTGGGTCTCCCCCTGCCAGGATCTCCAACTGCCCCAGGCCCTGGAAAAGCCCGTAGCAGTTGCGGCGCGCCTGTCTCTCGCTCCCCCACACATACCTGCTCTGCCCCTTGACGCTGGCGAGCCAGTTATCGCGGCGATGGCAAAGCAGCGCCGCGTATGGCATCACGAAAGTTCCGTTCGGCTCCGGCTCCGGCTTGATCCCCAGACTGCGATACGGTTCATCGTTGACCGCCTCCGGTGCCAGCCGCAGATACGCTGCCGCCACCTCCAAATCAACTTCCTGCTTTCCGTCCGGCGTCCCCAGCCGCGCCAGAGCGTCCAGCCCGGGCAGTTGATACGGAGCGATAACGCCGTAAGGGGAACCTGCGTAGGGACTGCGTCCTCTGAGCGACAGAGGCAGATCGTACCGATTCGCGTATAGCCGCTGCGCCAGCATGGCCCGCCGGAGTGTCTCGTGCACCTCAGCGCTCAAACGCCAGGGCGTGTCGCTCAGTTGCTGGAACAGCGGAGGCAAGTGGGCGAAGGCGTTCTGCGCATAGGAATGGTAATGACCGCCGTGATGGTACGCCGAACCGTCAATCTTGAGAGCCGCTCCTGGCTGCAGCACCGACCGCTCGAACATCGCTTTCCAGGCATTCAGCCAGCGTACCTGTTCCCGCGCATCAGCCTGCACCAGGCACAGCCGCAGCAGGCGGGCGACGTGGTAGGCGTAAAAATCCATGTTGGATTGAACGTAGGCATCGCCCTCTACGAAGAAGGCATTGCCGCGATACTGGCGCAGCGCCGCGTCAAGGTGCGGCTCCAATCGCCCCTGCTCTGCCAGCACGTCACCCACCAGCAAGACAACGTTGATGTCCAGAGACTCCCACTGGTCGCTGAGATAGTCGCCGATCAGCACCAGAGCTTCCGCCAGCCGGCGGCGCTGCTCCTTATCGTTGCTGGCCCGATATGCGCTGCCGATCTGGCGGGCAAGCCCCACCATCTCCCGCGGGCTCCCGAGATCGGGCCCGTCGGGACCGTGCTCGTCCTGCCAGTAACGAACGTCCTTACCTCCGTACTGGCCGGGTGAGGCAACGTAGTACTGCCTGCTGTCAATACCAGGGCCGCGGACGCCGTGCTCATCCCGCACAATGCCCAGGGCCTCGACCTTGCCACCAAGCTCGTTTACCCGTGCATCCTCGATGCCACGCCCCTCCTCGGTCGGACCTTGTAGCTTGCGGATGCCTGCCGCTTCGGCCTCGGTCACGCGCTCGGGTCTCGGGAAGCGCTTCTCATCGGGCACCGGTCGCCGCTGCAGCACCACCGCCTCAGGCATAATCGAGGCGGAATAGTAGGTCAGCGTGTTGTACTTGATGAAATCGAGAAACATGGTGCCCTTCGCCGTGGTATTCGGCGCGGCGATGCGGATGTTGTCCACCTGCGCCGTGGGCCGACCCTGTGGGAAACCGTCATAGAAAGGCCGCCCCTGCCGCCAGCCGCTGAACTGCAGCGGGAACCGGAACGAGCCCGTAACTTTGTCCCCCTCCCGGAACTCAAACACCAGCGCATCTGACACCGGCTTCTCCACGTACAGCCACACCGAGAAGCTGGCGCGGTTGAGAAAACCGCCGGTGCGGCCCACCTCGCCGATCCCGCGATGGATGACCAACTCCTCGCCCTTGGCCCAATCCCAACGCAGTGAAACCTTGCCGTGCTTGTAGTGCCACGGACTGACGCTCAAACTGCCCGCGCGGGTCGCCGTGAAGTAGTCCGGCACCCCGTCCTCGAATGACTCATAGTAACCGGCCTGCTGGCCCAGGCCCACAGTGCACCCAGCCACGACAAACGTGAGGGCCACCAACATTGTGGTCATGCCACTGATGTTATCCATCTTGCTGATCTCCCTTTGCCACGACTGCTGCCAGACTTCACCGGCGTCAGACAACCCCGCAACCTATGTAATCGCACCTGTGGCCGCACGGGCGGTCGGTTGCCTGCGAGATTCCGCCCCCGTCGTGCTTGAGTTCTAGCCACCGGAGTAGAAAGTCCCCCCATACTCCACGAACTCCCGGCACATCGCGTCTATCTTCTCCCGGGTATGGCCTACGGCATCAGGCGAGGCATACCACTGGGCGATGAAGCCCCCGTTGAAGCTGCCGAAGCTGCGCATCAGCAGGCGTGCGTAGGCCCTGATGTCCTCCAGGCTACCCCGCACCATGGTGTTCTGGATGTCCACCGGGCACCAGAAGCACAGCTTGCCCCCGAAGCGGGCAGCCAGGTTCTCCACGCCCATGTTCTGCTGCTGATCCATCTGGATCACTTCCAACTCCGCCTCGATGAAATGCGGCAGCAGGTCGGCGATGTGCCCACAACTGTGCAGGAAGTTCAGCAGGCCCAGTTCGTGCGCGTGCCGATAGACGCGGTGGTACACCGGCGCCCAGAACTCGGCGAAAGTGTCGGGGCGGACCATCGGCCGGTCCTGCAAGCCCCAGTCGTCGGCCGAGCAGATGCCGTGGGCGCCGATGCGGGCGAAGTTGTCCACCGCGTCAATCGCGATGTCGGCCAGCCGGTCCAGCAGTCGCCGCAACTCCTGCGGATGCTCGTAGGGGTCCGTCCAGGCGCCCTGGTGCCCCCGCAGATACTCGAGCCGGTGAATCAGGCTCAGGGGTACACCGGCCAGCACGAAGCGGTTCTCTGTGTTGCCCTCGATCGCCTTGCGGGCATTCTCATAGCGCTGCGGGTTGCTGTAGCAGGGGAAGCGATGGCCGTCCATGTCTCCATAGTCGGTGAGCGGGTGGCCGGTCACCTGCCCCATGGTCTTGTCGCCGTGCAGCCGCTGCCAGATGCAGCCGAATTCGTCCTCCCACTTGGTCTCGGTCGCGATGCTGGGCGTCCAGCCAGGGTCTGGCGAGGCGCTCACGTGTAGCATATCGGTGGGGTATTCCGGCGGCATCGTGCCCAGGGGGATACGCTCCGGGCCTTCAAAACGCACAGCTCTGGTTACGCGTTCGCGTCCGGTCATCAGTTGCGTCTAACCTTTCCATGCGGCATGACCCGTCTAGAATGCAGTTCAGCCGCTTGCTCTCGGATACCCCCGGCTCCCCGTAGCGCTTCTTTCAGCGGTAGCAGGTGGCCTCGGCCATGCCCAGCTTCGGGACGATCTCTGTCACCGCGGTATCCGCTTCTGCCTGCTGCAGGGCGAAACGTGTGCACTGGTACGAGAGGCCTGGCGCAAACGGGGAAGAGTGAGCTATTGGCGACAACTTCGCATATTTCCTGGGGAGTGAGCAAGGCCGCCAACCGGCTCGCATGACCGGCTGGGGGCGGATACCGGCATTTCGCTCCACCTGGCTTCCGGCTCGGGGTAAGGATGGATGCCGCATGTTCTAGCACCACACCTGGCTCCGTTGGGGGGGGCCAAGGTCATGTCTTGCTTACACCTGCATATCTTCGTGACGAAACAGGGCAACGCCAAGCCACAAAGTGCGCATGGCGCACAATAGAACGGCAGCGGCGTACAGCCACTTGCCTTGCTCTAGGCTAGGCCATTCTCGCTCCAAGCAGCGGGCCTCGTGGAGACAGGCGACCGTACCTGCCGCCACTACTCCTGCGGCAGGGTCAGGCGCCAGACGTCGTTGACCACCGGCCAGGTGTTACCCGCCACCACCCATAGGCTGCCCTGGAACTCAAATAGCGAAGAGGCATGGCGCGCTTTGGGGCTGGGATCGGCCACGAACTGGTACCAGGTGTTGCCGTCCTCCGTGTACCAGATGTCACCTAGGTTCTGGCTGTTGACGTTATCGTAGCCGCCCACAATCCACAGCCGGTCGGCATAGGCGATCGCCGGCACCCACATCCGGGGGGCCCACGGCGCGGCCTCGGTGGTCTGCTCCCAGGTCACCCCGTCCTCCGAGCACCACACGTCATTGAGCGTGGTGCGGTCCGCATAGCCCTTCTCCGGCGGGTCGTTGGCTTTCGACATCGCGCCGCCCAGCACCCACAGCTTGTCGCGATACCCTGCGCAGCCGAAGTTGCCCCGCCCGCGCCACGGTGTGCCCTCATTCACGCAGGTCCAGTTGACCCCATCGGAGGTCTTCGACACCTGCGAGCCGAGCGTCCAGATTTCTCCCTTGAATACCAGTGGCCAGCCGCCGCGACGGGCCTCCGGGTCGGCTTCCTGTACCTGCGTCCATTCGGTACCGTCCTCGGAGCTCCAGATGGTGCTGCTGATGGCCCACAGCTTGCCGCCGTATGACACCAGTGGGCTATAGCCGTCGTAGGGGGTGTCGGCGTTAATCAAGGTCCACTCGACCCCGTCGCTGCTCTGCCACAGGTCGCGGCTGAGTATGCCGCCGTGGTAGTACCCGTTGCCCAGCCACATCTTGCCGTCATGCACCACCGGCCGGGCGCAGTCGCGCGGGCTGAAGGCGGCCTGTTCCGTGACTTGCTCCCAGACCCCCTTGCCCTGCAGTGGCCCGAGATGCTCCTGTGCGCCACCGCCTGCGGCCTCGTCCTGGCCTGCGCCGGCAACGACAGTTATCAGCGCCAGCAGCCCCATCGCGCACAGCGGCAGTATCGTCCCCATCACTGATCTCCCCTTATCGTCGCGTGTTTACCGGCAAGTGCGCTGCACCTGCGCAGAGCACCTACGGTAGATACACCACCGTAGCCTGCGATTCCTGCACGGTATCCCGGACGACGCGCGGCGCGAGGTCGGAACGCGTCGGTTTATAGCCATCTCTCCTACTGCACCACCTCGGCAATCACGAGGCCCTGGTCCGGCACGGTGAAAGTGATCGGATCGGCGGCGGTCAGGGAGAGGACGATGTCCTTAGTCACCAAATCACCGGCGGAGTTGTACTCATACAGGCGGACCTGAGCAGCACGCCCCGGCCACCTGAACTCCCCTGAAACCATCGTGATCAGGCGCTGCTCGCCGCTGACGGTGCCGGGGCGGAGCTCCCTGATGGTGAGCGGATAGAGCTTGCAGACGAAGTTGTCCGAGCCCTTCAGCAGCAGGTTAACCGCCATCGGCGAATAGATGCAGCCGATACTCAAACACTGCTTGACCGAGTCAAACACGCCCTGCTGGCTCTTGTCATCGCCCATGTTACCCAGCACCAGCGGCACGGCGGCCAGGTGCCCGCCGGCCATCGTGCCGTAGCCGTTGCCACCCTCGATGAAGCGGTGAATTGGCAGCGAGTTGATGCTGCGCAGCGCCGACCCGCCGTTGGCCAAAAACGTTTTGCCCCGCCTCAGGCATTCATGGATCATCCGGAGTTGGCATGACTCGGAGGTATAGGCATTGTCGGACTTGAGTCGCACGACCTTGGCATCTTCGTCAATGTCGGCCGAGTAGCCGTCCCAGCGGCTGTAGTCATAACGGCTGTAGCCGCGTGAGCGGCCGGCCCAACTGAACTCGTCGCTATAGACACCGTCGCTGTGCGCCTCATCCATACTGCGCCGGAGGCTGTTGAGGATCGCTCCCAGGTACTCCGACCCCGGCCGCGGGGTGTAGTAGTACACGCGCCAGTCTTTCTCAACCGCCGCGCCGTACAGATGGGCGGTGCTGTAGTGCCGGACCTCAAAAGCCGAGCCGGCGGCAGTGCGAATCGTCTCACCTGCGATCGGGAACTGCTCCGCCATCGGCTCGTACACGACTTCCATGGCCGGGTGGGTCAGGTGCATGACCTCCACCTGCGGGCAGGCGCGCTTGATCGTCTGGACCTCGGCGGCGCGCTCCTGCCACCAGGCATCGCGATGCTCGAACTTCAGGTAGGCCGCCAGGTCGAGGTCGGGGCAGTCACCGGGCGAACGCGCCGCGTCATCCGGCAGCTTCGGGTAGGTTCCGCCGCGGGCCGGGCGGACATCGGCTGAAAGGCGCATCCAGCCGCCAGTGATAAGCGTAATCGGGCCGAGGTGCCCGACCGATTTCTCATACCGCTGCTCGGCGCTTTCCACGCCCGGGGCGCGGTACCAACCCCAAAACATCGGGCGCTCGGCCGTTGTGGCGTTGACTCCCCAGCGCTTCCGGACACTGTTGATAAATGACCAGTAGCCCCCGCCATCGCTGACCGGGGTGATGGTCAAGTCGAAGTCAATACTGCCGTGTGGCGGCAGGGCGAGCGTCTCGGAGTAGATCTCCCCGACTCCACCGGCGTAGCGGGCGGCCATCAGCAGTCGCAGCCAGTCGCTCTCTGCGGTCACGCCGTAGGCGTACTTCGCGTCGGTCTGGGACTGCACGCAGACGGTCGGATTGGTGGCCAGCCCCCCCAGAGCAGTGGTATCGGGGTCGCCGGCAATAGTGAAGAGGGCCCGGCCGTCACGCATAAACAGGCGATGCCTGAAGGGCAGGGCGCGTATCTGGTCCGTAGTATTGGACCACTCCTCTTCCCACTTGAGTAGCCCCTCGGCGATGCTGATCTTGCGCACGAGCTTGAGGCCCTGCCAGGCGGCGACGGTGCGGAAGCCTGCAGGACCGAATGGCTCGGCAGTAACCTGCACCGCGATATCCGCGGACGGGGCATCATCGGCGACAAGAACGGAGGCCGCATCCAGTTGCATGCCGATGCCGGTCTCGACCAGCAACTCGGGTCCGCCGTCGGCGGTGACCGCAAAGCCACCCCCTTTTGCCTGCTTGAGCGTGATACCCTCCGCTGCGACAGATTGCGCGATAACACCGCGCTTGGGCACGGCGATCACCGGAGCGGGGAGCAGCGCCCGGTCCAGATAGCCGATCTCGACATGCTCCAGTACCACGTCGCCCTCATAGTCGGCAGGCTTGACCGGGCGCGTGTTAACGATCGTGAGTGTGTTACCATCCACGCCGCTGATTAGGTCGCCGACATCAAGCATGAAGCTGCCGCCGAGGCCGTCGCTCGTCGCCTGGTCGGCGGTGGCCCAGTCGGGCGCATAGATGAGCATGATGCGCGGACCGCTGAAGACCTGGAAGTCGTTACCTGCATGCGAACGAAGGCGGAAGCCCGGCTCCCGACCGATGAGACGCTCCGTTCCGCCGCTAGTCCGGCGCTCAACCGCTGCGCCGTTGATGCGCAGTTGCATGTTGTAGTTGCACCCTGCGGAACGCGGGGAGTACGCGACGGCGCCGAAGCGGAGGGCCACGATCTTGCCCTCCCGCGCCGGCAACGCCGGCAGTGGCTGCTCGATCGTCTCTCCATACGGCACACGAAGCTCGGCAATACTGGTCGCGCTTTCAAGCGGCAATTCGGCTAGGCCCTCGGCCCAACCGATGCCGCTAGCGATGAACCCGCAGCCGGCGAGCACCAGCAGGCAGAAGAACCACGTAGCAGCAAATGTTCCGGACATGGGCGAACCTCCCAAGTTGCTGACGATACAGTGACGCCGACAGCACCTGAACCATGGCTGTGGTCACGATACTTGACTTACTAGACGGCAGGCGAGACAACGCCAGACAATGCGGCTTCTGGTATAAACCCGTGTGGCACGGCGCTTGCTCTTAGGCTAACCGATACATCATAGGCCCTTCTCCTTGCCATCTATGTTCATCTTCAGAAAGGCGCGAAACCTCGAACCGACCCATTTGCTGATGTGTCAACCGCCTCACTGTGACGCGCGCTACCTTCCCGCGCCGAAGGGATACCGGGCGGAGACGCGCACCGGCAGCTTGCCGGTGGGTGTGAACTCACCAAACAGCGCCTCTGCCGCAGCAACCATGGACTCCGGACATTCCTCGTCATAGGTGCACAGGGTCCCCGCCGCGGGCGGGAGGTCCGCCAGTACATAGGGATTGCCGAAGTTGCAGAGAATCACGGTCTTGCCGGCGGTGATGAGGTCGGTGAGCAACTGCCGATAGGGCGCTGCGATGCCGATGCTGTCCTCGTGATAGCACAGCACCCGGGAGAAGAGGCCTACCACCACCACTTCCGCCGCCTCGGCCAGTTCCCGGGCGCGGGCCAGTTGCTCGGCCGGGAACTCCTCACTAAGGGCATAGGTGATCGCCCCCGGCAACCGGGTCTGCACGGCGTGGAAGAACTGCTCATGGTTGGGCGAGAACTCCAGCCCCATATCGGCGTCGAACAGATCCTTACGGCCATTGGCCAGAACTAGGCACTGCTCCGCCGCTGAGACGCGCAAAGGCAGCGCGCCGTCTTCCAGCACCGTCACCGCCCGCCGAGCAAGTTCTTGGGCGAAGGCCTTCATTTCCGGCGTCGCCACCCGCGTCGCCAGTTGCTCCGGGTCCACCAGGGCGCCCTCAAAGAGCCCCAGCCACGCCTTCGCCTGCAGGATGCGCGCTACCGAAGTGTCCACTTGCTCCAACGGGATGCGCCCGGACTTCACGGCTGCGACCAGGGCGCTGTGAGTGATGCGCGGGTCGGAGTTGTAGTCCTGCAGGATGATGTCATGCCCGGCCAGCACCGCCAGGATCGCCGCCTCCTCGATGCCGTAGTTGTCCTTCATCGGCTTCATGGTCAGGCTGTCGCTGTAAATCAGCCCTTGGTAGCCCAGGGTGCCGCGCAGCAGGTCGGTAATGATCTTGTGCGAGATGGTAGCCGGGGCCGGCGGTCCCGCCTCATAGGCGGGATAGTGGTTGTGGTTCGTGCAAATGCCGGTGATTAGGCCCTGGGGGATGGCCTCCCGGTACGGCAACAGGTCCACCTCCCACAGCTCCGCGACGGTCCGGTTCACCGTGGGGATGCGGATGTGGGAGTCCTCGGCGGTGTCCCCGTGGCCCGGAAAGTGCATGACGCAGGACAGCGCCCGGGCGTCCTTCTGGGCCCGCAGCAGCGGCAGGCCTAACTCGGTAACCAACTCGGCGTCGTCGCTGATGGCCCGGGTGTTGATGATGGGATTAGCCGGGTTGGTGTTCACATCCAGGCAGGGCAGGCCGGGGATGTGAAAGCCGTACGCCCGCTGCTCCACGGACTCGAGGTAGGCCAGCCGGTAGGCCAGCTCCGGGTCGCGGGTGGCCCCCACGCGCATCAGATGGCCCCGCAGCAGACCCGTGCCACAGGTGCAGCAGGCGGAGCCGAAGGCCACGATGGCGGGAATCAGGCTCTGACGCTGCAGGCTGTTGAGCGTCTCCACCACCTGCTCGGCGGCTTGGCCGCGCATGCCGAAGTAAAAGGACCCGGCCTGGCCTTGGGCCAGCATCTCCCGCAGAATGTCCTGGTCCGGGTACCGGACCATCATCATCTGCCCGATTTTCTGCTTGAGAGTCAGGTCGCCGAGGGAAGGCGCTTGGTTCATGAGGTTCCTCCAGCTTGGATTGCCCGTATCAATTGGGCCTCTTTTCTTCATGGGCTGAACAGGTGCCCAACTGCCATATCACTTCGCCGTTGGAGGCAGATGCACCCTCTCCGGAGAGTTTCATCCCTAGAAAAAGTTCTATGGTCAGTCACATAGGCATCTAGCAGCGACATGTGGCCTGCCCTCGCAAGGAACACCGGTGGTAATGTGGTATCGAGAGCACAGATCTCAGAAACATGGCAGAGGCATATTGGGACGCGCAAGTCGCGGGAATGGCAGGCGACCCAGTTCGACATCATGCAGAGGATCGAGACTCATCAGCGGGCCGGCCATCTATATCTGGAGGCTGGGGTCAAGATACTCCATCTGGCTCAGCGGGCGTATCCCCTATGGGTTTCGCAGCCCCAGAACGAGAAGAGGAAGCTGCTGGATTTGCTACTCTTGAACTGCACCTTCGATGGCAGGAGCCTAACAGCCACATACACTAAACCCTTCTGCTGGCTAGCAGAAGGGCCGTTGCGTCCCATATGGCGGGGCTGACGGGACTTGAACCCGCGACTTCCACCTTGACAGGGTGGCACTCTTAACCAACTGAGCTACAGCCCCGCGACTTTACCAACAAAACACTTCCCCACAGCCCATCCGCGACCGTGCGGAAGTGTTTTAGTTTACCACGCAGCCGAGCTCTTGTCAATCTGTGGTGACTTCCGAGCGGTCTGAATCTCCGACCAGCCTCGCATTAAGGTCGTAGATCTCCGCCCCCGTAATTGCGACTTCAGCGAATTGGCCGATACGCGGCTGGGTGTCCTCCTGCGCCGTCGCGATCTTCACCTCACAATCAACCTCCGGCGCATCCCGGTACGAGCGGGCGAACCACAGCTCCCCCTCCGCTGCTTTGCGCTCCACCAGCACCCGCATCCGTTTGCCGACCAGAGCCGCATTGTTCTCCAGTGATATGCCTTCCTGGCAACGCATGAGGGCCTCCAGGCGGTCGAGGGCCTCACGCAGCGGCACCTGGTCCGGCATTTCCGCTGCAACCGTACCTGCCTCCGGGCAGTAGGCGAAGGCCGACAGCCGGTCACAGCGCGCCTCGGTAACGAAATCGAGCAAGCACTGGAAATCTTCATCGGTCTCGCCCGGGAAGCCAACGATGAAGGTAGTGCGGACGGCCAGCCCGGGCATGATGCTGCGTGCCGCGTCCAGCAACCGCAGGTACTCATCGGCGTTCCCGGGTCTACGCATGACCCGCAGGATGCCGGGCGAGGCGTGCTGCCAGGGGATGTCGAGATACGGGACCATTGCCGGGAAATCCGCCATCGCCTTCAGCAGCTCCTCATCAACGCCGCCGGGATGCGCATACATCAGCCGCACCCAGCCGTCGAAGGCCACCGGAGCAAGCAAGCCCAGCAGGTGCGCGAGACTTCTGCGGGACGTCAGGTCATGGCCGTAGGCGCTGGTATCCTGAGCGATGACGATTATCTCCTGCAAGCCCTCGGCGATCATCTGCCGATATTCGGTGAGAACATCCTGGGGTTCGCGGGAGCGCTGTCGGCCGCGAATCGCGGGGACGGTGCAGAAGCTGCAGCGGTGGTCGCAGCCCTCGGCGATGCGCAGGTAGGAGAGCCACTGGGGGGCACTGCGCCAGCGCGGCAGCTCACAGGTCAGCGCATAGCCCGCGCTCGCTTCGAGGAAGGTGTGGCGGCCGGCGCCGGCGGCTTCGACGGCCTCGACGATGCGCGGAGTGGCACCAACTTGCACGAACCCATCAATCTCCGGCAGTTCCTCAACTAGCTCGCGCCCATAGCGCTGGGGCAGGCAGCCGGTGCAGATGATGGCCTGCAGCTCCCCGGCCGCTTTCATCTCCCCCAGGTCCAGCAGCGCCTCGATCGCCTCTTCCTGGGCCGGTTCGATGAAGGCGCAGGTATTGAGTATGGCGATATCGGCTTCGCTCACGGCCTCGACAATGGGGTAGCCGGCCTGGTCCAGCAGTCCGAGCATCACCTCGGAATCGACCAGGTTCTTGGGGCAGCCCAGCGAGATCAGCGCGATTTTCGGCTTAGGGGGATTGCGCATGGCATCAGGATAGCAGCCGGCCGGCCGCCGGGCAACGATTACTTTTTCTGAAAGATCAGGCAATAATGGTGGTGGTAATTCGGCACGAACACGGTCGGATAGCCCCAGATGCCCAGCTTCTTGGAATCCTGGCACCAAATCCGCTCGCCCTGGAAGCTGAGCGTGCGAGAGATCCGCCGCTGCAGGTCCCACGCTAGCGGACGCACCTCCCCGGCAGCTACCCGCACGTTCTGCGCCACCACTACCATGTACCCATTATCCCGCAGTACCTCGGCGCAGCGCTCGAAGATCCCGCCCAGCGCCTCGATGAACTCCCCGTAGTCGCCGATATTGCCCAGGTCTTCCCCATCGTTGGAGTAGAAGGTATCGAGGCCTTGTTTGGCGCGCTGCTTGTGCGTGGACTCGACGCCGCCACGGCTGGTCCGCAGCATATTCCAGTAGGGCGGGGAGGTCATAATGAAGTCAAAGACCGGCAGACCCTCGGGAGTACGAGCGATGTCGCTCAGTTCGCCGTTGCTGTGCTCGGCCCAGAAGCTCGGATCATCAACGCCGGCGGCATTGCCGGTCACTACGCAGCAGCCCTCCGCGCCGATTTCTGCCAGCCGTTGGTCGGACATCGCGGCGTATTTGCGGCTGATCTCGATGCCTACCGCCCGCCGTCCGGTCTCATGACACGCCACCAATGTAGCCCCGGAGCCGGCGAAGGGATCAAGCACCCACTGCCCGCGCTTGCTGAAAAACTCCACGAACTCGGCGACCAGCTCCTCCGGATACCTGGCCGGATGCAGCTCGGTATCCCGGTTGCGGTGATATCGCTTGGAGTCGCAGACCAGCCAGGACTTGGTACGCTTGATCCACTGCTTGCCGCTTAAGTCGTTGAGGGTGTTACGGGGCTTGCTACGGGGACGACGCTTGCTCCCGACAGCCTGCTCGTGTGTCTGAACCGCCATCGTGACTCATTCCCTTGTGCCAATCTTGCCGTGAATTACGCTGTGAATCGGTCAGTAGCTAGTCAGGCAGGTCGTGTTGAAGCCGCCGTCGCGCGGCGGTTGTTTACTCGCTTTCGGCCTCCTTAGCGAAGTCGGGTTCGCGCTCGGCGGACTCTGCGGTCGGCTCGGGACCGTCGCCATCCGCCGACTGCTGGCCGGGTGCTAGGCCCTGCAGCGCCGCTTCGGCCATGCCCGGGCCAACCAGTACCACTCGCGGCTTCGGTCCCTCGTGAGGCCCGACCACTCCGCGCTGTTCCATCGTGTCTATCAGCCTGCCGGCGCGCGCGTAGCCGACCTTGAGCCGCCGCTGCAGCATTGACACTGAGGCCTCCTGCTCGGCCACCACGTACTGCACGGCGGTGGCATAGAGCTCGTCGGAGACGCCCAAGTCCGACGCAAAGTCCCCATCCTCCCCTTCCTGCTTCTCCTGCGGGATGATGGTAAAGCTCGGCTCACCTTGCTCACGCAAGAACTCGGCCACCCGCTCGATATCGTCCCGCGCCACGAACGAGCCCTGCAGCCGCTGTGGCTTGGGCACATCCAGCGGCGCAAACAGCATATCCCCGCGCCCGATCAGCCGGTCCGCCCCTTGCTCGTCGAGGATAACCCGCGAATCGATCTGCGAGGCCACCGCCAGCGCGATACGCGAGGGGATATTCGCCTTGATGTTACCTGTGACCACCTTCACCGACGGCCGCTGGGTCGCGATCACCAGGTGAATCCCGGTCGCCCGTGCCAGTTGCGCTATCCGGCAGATCGAGAACTCGAACTCGGAACGCGCCTGCATCATCAGGTCCGCCAGCTCGTCAATCACGATTACAACCCGCGGCATCGGCAGGCAGCGCTCGTCCTCGCGATTGATCAGCACCCGCCAGTCATCGCCGATTACCTCCGCCTCCTCCACGACATCACCGTACTGCAGCATATCCATCAGATGCCGCGCGCGCCGCTCGCTGATTTCCATCTGCTCCTGCAGAAACTCCAGCGACACCGTTTTCTGGTCGGCGACCGCCCGCGCGCCGGTGGCGAAAAAGTTGTATTCGGCAATACTCGCCGCGCTGACGCGTGCGAATTTGTCGTACCGCTTTTCCATCTCCCGGATCGCCTTGCGCATTACATCACAGGCCGCCGATACGCTGTACACCACCGGTGCCATCAGGTGCGGGATGCCGTCATAGCGGCTCAACTCGACCCGCTTCGGGTCCATCATGATGAACCGCACCTCGTGCGGCTTGGCCCGCATCAGGAAGCTGACGATGATAGTATGCAGACACACGCTTTTGCCCGCGTTGGTCGCCCCGGCTACCAACAGGTGCGGCATGTCCACCAGGTCGGCGACCACCGGCTGCCCGGATACGCCGCGGCCCAGAGCGATCGCCAGTAGGGAAGGATGGTCCTTGAACTCCGGCGCCTCCACCATGTCCCGCAAGGCCACCAGGGACGAGCGCTGGTTAGGCACCTCGATCCCAATGGCGGATTTGCCCGGAATCGGGGCCTCGATGCGGACATCGGTAGCCGCCATCGCCATCGCAATGTTGTCGGCCAGCCGAGTAACTTGATTGACCCGAATCCCCCGCTCCAGCTCCACCTCATAGCGCGTGATTACCGGCCCGCGTTCGTAGTGCGTCACGGTCGCTTCAATCCCGAAGCTTCTCAGCGTGTCCTCCAGCTTCACCAGCCGCTCGGCCGCCTCGTCGCGCTGCTCTTGGGTCTCAGCCTCCTCCGGGAAATCCGTTAGCAGCGACGTCGGTGGCAGCTTGAAGCGCACCTCGTCGCTGACCATGTACATCTGCGCGCGCTGAGCACTGACCGACTCTAGCGCCGGGTCGGCCTCAACGCTGCCGCTGGGGTTGCCGCTCCCAGGCTCCGGTGCCGAGCTATTCGTCTCGGCTTTGGCTGTGGCGCGGGCGCTTGCTGCCCTGCCTGCCCGGTCCTCCTCGGGGTCATCCAGGTCCACACCGGGGCCGTTGCGCTCGCGCGGTGCCCGCCGCTTGCCGGACCGACTGGGCGCTTCGCGGGGCGGACGCTTCTGCATCGCCGAGCTGACGCCCGCCTTAGCCACTCGCAGACCATTGGTCGCCGCCCGCCCGGTGCGTTTGAACATCTGCGCCAGTCGCGACTGGGTCAGCAGCACCGCCGCAACCGCCACTACGCCGACCAGGAATACATAGGCGGGGTATGGGCCTAACACAAGCCGCAGGCCATAGGCGCCGGCCGCACCGACGTACCCACCATGGCTTTGCAGGGTCGTGGGCTCGAATACCGCCGGCTCGGGCACGCCCAGGTGAATGCCGATCAACACAGCGAGGAAAAGCAGAGCGCTGCCCACCAGCAGCCGGGGTGCGGTTACCGGAGCCCGATCAACGCCGTAAACAACCGCTAGCAGGAAGGCGATTACGGGGATACCATAGGCGCCGATCCCCAGCGCAAATAGCAACGCCCGGGCCAGCGCGGTGGTCACAACGCCCTGCGAACCGTAGGCGTTGGAAATCAGGGCGGCAAGTACCAGCGCCCCGAAAGTGGTCAGAGCGACTGCCGTCAGATCGTTGCGCAGCGCCTCTACGTCTTTTGCTGTGGTTCTTTTCTGCGATGCCAAATGGCTCACCCTCCGGGCCGTGACATAAGCTAGAATATGGCGGGTGAGAGCTAGAGTAGCCGCTATTTCTCCGAATGCTTACACTGCTGTGATCCAATTCTAAAACAAATGCGCAAGAATTTCAACAGTACGCTAGGCCAAATTGTACAAGATGCAGCGAATGACTACCTAATCGCCTGGCAAATTTCCCCGTAGCCATAGGTCTTATGTTACATCACCGATGCGACGTCTTGCCAGCCAGGAACCGTTCCGCGATTACCACGGCGGCGTAGTCATCTATCGCCTGCGGCGGTATCCGCATCCCGGCAGGCAGTAGTCCCAGCAAACAGCCGGGGCGATGCTCCTGCCAGTAGCGCCCGCGCGCCTCTAGCGTCGTGTAGCCTTCGGGTGCTTGCGTGACCTCCGTACTAGCACCGCAGGCCACAATCCGCTCCAGTACAGCCTGGGAGCCGGTCCCGCCACCGACCACAATCTGGCTCGCCTGATGCGCCTCTGCCACGGCCTGGACCGTCTCACCGATCGTTTCCGCAGCAACGATCTCGCGCTGCAGCACTTCACCGTCGGCGGAGAGCACCGCAATCCCGCATTTGGCGCTGCCCGGGTCAATTGCGACTAGCGGCCCCTCACTCATTGGACTTGCCGGAGCTTTCGCGGTGGATTACGAACTTGATCTTCAGCTCGTCGGCGGTGTATATGTCCTGGCTCGGCGTGACCTGCACCTTGACATCATAGTCGTACTGCTCGATCTGTTCGATGAGCTGAAACAGCTCGGCGGCATCAATGGCACCGTACTGGCCGGTCTCCGGATTGGCCAGCAGGCCTTCCTGCTGCGCACGCTGGCGCACCTTATAGCGCAGCAGGTACCAGATGCCGGTGAAAATGTCCACAGCCTCACTGTCCGCCTCGATTACCGTTTCAGCGATAACCTCATCCTGGACGAATACGCGCACATTCGGCCGCGGCCACATCGCCACATGGAGCTGGTCTCGTTCCGCCAGTGTCAGCCGCCGGAAGGCCACCACTGAAACCACGAATCTGTCTATCGCCGACAGCTTCTTCATCTCCCGCGCCCAGTACTCGACGATGTCGCGCTCGGTGGGCTCGCGGTCGGTGATCTCCGGCGGCCAGGGAACCACCAGCAACGCCGCTCGGCCGTTGGCTCCGCGCACCGCGCCCTTACGTTCGGCCGCCAGACTGGCGAACGGCAGCATCTCGAAGAGGGTATTGGCGAGCTGTTCCTCGGTCTGGTCGCTTGAGACGATGGCTCTCAGCAGCACGTCGCCGGTCTCATAGATGACCGGGCTCTCGGCGATGCCGGCCTGGCGTTTGCGGTAAAGCTCGTATTGCCGCTCCAGGGCCTCGAGCTCCTGCCGCCGGAGCTCCAACTGCGCCTTTCGGACATCGCGTTCCCGACTGACTTGCTCGATCTCCTGCTTGGTTTCTGCTAGCTGCCGCTTGGTACCAGCCATCTCGTCGCGGAGCTGGGCGACCTGTTTCTGCAGCGCCGGAATCTGCTGTTTCAGGCCATCTATATCGGCTTTGAGCTGGGTTTCCGTCGCTCTCAGTTCCCGGTTGGTCGCCTCCAGGGAGGCGACCTTGCTCTCCTCTTCTGCCAGTCGCTGTTCCGTAGCTGCAAGTTCCTTCTCAGTGGCGGCCAGCTTCTGCTGGGCGGTCTCGAGTTCCGCTTCTGCGGCGGCCAGGTCGCTCTGAGCCTGGCGGTACTGCTTCTCCAGACGGCGCACCTTCGTCTGGAGATTAGCGCGGGTCCTAATCAACCCGGCTACCTCCTGCTTCAGCCGCGAGCTGTCGGTCTCCAGCTTATCCACTAGCTCTGCGAGCAGCCGGCTGCGCTCCTGAGCCTCTTCGACCTGAGCGCGGAAGACGGCGGCCTGCTTGCGCGCCTTCTGAGCCAGCTCCCGCTGCATCTCGATCGTCTGCTTGAGCGTCTCCTGCTGCTGGGTGAGCTGGTCGAGTTGCAGCAGCGCGGTGCGGGCCATCGGGCTCAGTGCCATCGCGACCAGCAGACCGATAAGCGGCAAGACCGCGCCGGCGATTGCCCCTACCACACGGGCCGTAGCGCGCGGCCGCAGTCCCCACAGGCTGGCCCGTTTCTTGCCCAGCCGGTAGCCGATCACATCCCCGGCCCAGGCAATCAGAGCGCCCAGCACCACCAAACCGACCAGGACCACAATTGTATAGCTCGGCATCCGGCTACACCACACTAACCTTAGCGCCACATACTCAGTCGAGCCCAGCTAACCGTCACTATTATACAGCAGATACACCCCGCTGGCGAAAAGTATCACATTAGGCGTCCACGCCGTCACCAGCGGTGATAGCACCCCGCGCTCCCCCATCAGTGTCAGGGCGTTGAACACCACATAATACAGAAACACCACCGCCAGCGACAGGCCGAAGCCAACTCCGGCCGAGGCTCGCAGCGGCCGGCGGCCCAGAGCCGCCCCTAACATCGCAAAGCCCAGCGCACACCACGGCAGCGCCAGCCGGCTCTGGATAAGCTGCAGCAGCTCAAGCTGGTACGGCTGGTAGGTCAGCCCCAGCGCCCGCCGCTGCCGCAGCAGCCGCTGCAACTGCCCGATACTCATCTCGTCCGGGTTCTGTTTGATCTCATCAAGCTGGCCCGGGGCCTTCCCCACAAAAATGGTTATCGTCTCCAGCCGCGTCCGCCGTTGCCCCCGATGCGTCATTTCCAGCTTCACCACATTGTGCAGGACCCACTCTTCGCCCCGCCAGTCGGCATACTCGGCCTCGAAAAGCTGCCAAAACTTGCCGCCCTCGCCGAACTGGATCACCATAATATCCTTGGCCACGCCCGTCTGCGGCGAGAACGATCCCATCCGGAACAGCTCGCGGGCCGGCCCCCGCTCGGGGATCTGGAAGGTGATATTCTCCACCGCCTTGCCTTGTTCGCGGTACTGCTTAATTAGCTGGAAGGCCTTCCTACTACCTACGGGGCTGACTGCTTCATTGAACCCTAACGTCACCAGCGCCAGGATGAATCCCGCGACGATTACCGGAGCGACCACGCGCAGGAAGGGGATGCCGCCGGCCTCCAGCGCCTGCAGTTCCCCGTGTGAGGAGAGGCCGGCCACGGTCATCAGGCTGGCGAACATCACCGCCATCGGCACAGTCAGAGCGATCATCGCCGGCAGCCGGTAGATGAACACACGTCCGACCACTGCTAGCGGAAAGTCCTCGCGCACGATCATGCGCAGCGCCCTCGGCAGCAGCTCCACGCCGACCAGTATCACCAGGAATGCGCCGATCCCAAAAAGCAGCAGAGGGGCGAGTTGCGAGGTTATATATCTGTCGAGTCGCCGCATGAAATTGCCCTGTCCGCACGACTCAGATGACGGCTGTTGTGCACTATCTGCAACGCTTTCCCCCAACGCGTGGCTCGGGCTTGCAGCCCGCGTCAGCCTCCCAGAAGCCCCACTCTGGAGCCGTACGCTGCTCAACCTACATCCGGAACTTCTCACCGAGGTAATACTTACGCGCCGTCGGGTCTTCGATGATCTCATCGGAGGTGCCCTCGACCCGAATCTGACCTTCGAAGATTATGTAGGCCCGATCGGTAATCCCCAGCGTCTCGCGCACATTGTGGTCGGTGATCAGCACCCCGATGTCATCACTACGCAAGGCGGTAACGATGGACTGGATTTCCTCGATGGCGATGGGGTCCACGCCGGTGAAGGGCTCGTCCAGCAGCATGAATGACGGCTCGGTGCACAGGGCGCGGGCGATCTCGACGCGGCGCCGCTCGCCGCCCGACAGCACCAGGCCCTGGCGGTTGGCGATCTCGGCAATGCCGAGCTTTTCCAGCAGCTCCCCGGCCCGCTGGTGCTGCTGCTCTCGCGACAGGCCCTGCATCTCCAGCACCAGCAGCAGGTTCTCCAGGACCGTCAGCTTGCGGAACACCGAGGGTTCTTGGGCCAGATAGCCGATGCCCTTGCGACAGCGCACGTGCATGGGACTGCCGGCCAGGTCCTCTCCGTCCATCACCACGCGGCCCGCCTCGCTGGACACGGCGCCGATGATCATATAGAACGAGGTGGTCTTGCCGGCACCATTGGGACCGAGCAGGCCGACGATCTCACCGCGGCTGACTTGCAAGCTGACTTCGTCAACCACGCGTCTGCCGCCATAGCTCTTTACCAGATTCTCCGCGAGCAGTGACATGACAGTTCTCTTATCCCATCACCGCCGGGCTCTATTCCTCCAGCGGCGTCTCTATCTTCATGTTGGGGTTGGTGACGAAGATCTTACTGGTCTTGAGGTTGGCGGTTATCTTGTCGCCGGTGATATGGGCCGCTTCACCCGCGCCGCCTACGGTGGCGATATCCGCCTGCGCGCCGCCGCTCAACTCCACCGTCTGGGTCGGCTCCGAATAGACTGCCTGCTGCCGAGCGCTGGCGGTGATGTCACGACGCACACCCTCGGCATTCGGCTTGGTGACTATGTGGAAGTTCACGACCCCGTGGGCGATCAGTTGCACGATCTGGTCCATCTTCTCATTGAACCGCACCGTCATCCGCGGAGCCGTCATCTGCCCCTTATGCCCGGCACTGACGGTAAGTTTGCAGTTGCCGCTGAACTCCCAGGCGTCGCTATCCAGATCAATTACCAGATCAATGGCGGTGACCTGGGCGCTGCGGGTCGCTTTGGCCTGCTGGCCGGCGGCCGGACCGCTGCCCATAACCAGCACACCGGCTCCCAGCGCCAGCAACACTATCAGGCCCGCTGCTGGTGCCCCTCTGCTGCTTGGAGCCTTCGTATTGTTCAAGACGCTTGCCTCCTGGCCAGCGATACGTTTCCGTGCATCCGTATCTGCCGGTTCTTCATGTCCACCACGATTCGGTCAGCGCCGGCTGTGTAGTGGCCGCGGTTGAAATCTGCACCGCCGCTGCCGATCAGCTTCTGAGTACTCATCTGGTATTCCAGTGCGCCGACCCGAAAGTCCCCGGAGCCGTCCAGCAGCTCCCCGCCGATGCCCTCAGCGAACTCGATCCGTCGTCCGGCATAGTCCGCGACAAACTGGCGGGCCTGGACTTTTACGGCCGGTTGGCCTTCCACATTCACCTCAAACTCGATGTCCGAGCCGCGCAGCAGTTCGGTCTTGTCGTCGTAGGTAATCTCACCATCCGCCCGAACGCGCCATAGGACCCGGCCCTGGGCGTCCTTCTCGACCACTTCACCGCCCTCGATGCGTACTCCTTTCTTGGCCGGTTGCTGCGTCTGCTGCTCCGGTCCCGCTGCTGGCAGGGCAGTCTCCTCGGGCGCAGGCGGCCGGGTGCTGGTGTAGTAATACACACCGGCGCTGACTGCGGCCATCAAAACGACTATCGCCAGGTACGTTACCCAGGGACTGCCGCCGCTTTTCATTCCCCCGCCCTTTCGGCTGGTTCCGGAGTACCTGCGACCAGCGGCTCGGCGAACCGACACCACCACAGTGTGCGCACGGCCTGCACCCCGTCCTGCCAGCGGACCTTCTTACCCTCCTTGACACTTCGCGGGTGGTACTCGATCGGCACCTCCGCCACCCGCATCCCGCGACGCTTCGCCAGCATCGTCAGTTTCGCCGCCAGCTCGAAATCCAGGTCGAAGCTATTGCAGCGCAAGTCCAGGCTCTGGAAGGTCGCCGTCGCCGCCATCTTGTAGCAGGTGGCGATGTCGGTGAGCTTACTGGCGTAGAGCAGCCGGAAGACCTTGTTAATCAGCTCGCGCCCCACCGAGTAAGAGGAGGTGGGCAGCTTCTGCCCCTGCCGGCGGGCACCACTAACTCGCGAGCCCAGTACCGCCAGCACCTCGGGCTCTTGGCACACCTCCAGCATCGCCACGAAGTCCCGCGGATTGTACTCCAAATCCCCGTCCTGAATCACCGCATACTCACCCACCGCAGCCGCGATGCCCTTGCGCACCGAATTGCCCTTCATCATATTGCGCTCTTGCAGAATCGTGCGCACCTGCGGATAGGTGAACTGCTGGAGCAGTTCGCGGGTCCCGTCGGTGGAGCAGTTATCAATGATGATGAGCTCTTTGTCCAGCGGCACGGCCAGGACCCGCTCCACCAACTCTTGAACGGTCCCTACCTCGTTATAGACTGGAATGATTACCGAAAGTTTCATGGTCTAGAGACTGCCGTTCTGTAGGGCGGGGACCTGTGCCCCGCCAAAAACATGATACGGCAAACGACTGGCGCGGTACCGGCCCGTGCTTTGCATTGGGCTACTGGCCTAATTCCAGATTCTCCTCCGACAGGTACTCCCGATACCACTCGTAGGTCTCGGCCAGCGCAGCCTCCACCTGATACCTCGGCCTCCAGCCCAACTCCGTGTCGGCCTTGGTGCAGTCCAGATACTGGTGCCTGATTTCGCCCCAGGAGGTGCCTTGCACATTCGGGCGCAGATCGCTCTTGCCGGAGGCCTGGATAACCATCTCGACCATCTCCAGGACGGTCAGCGGCACTCCGGTGCCGATATTGTAGGTCTGGCCGGCGGCGGGCCCCTCCGCGGTCTTCTCCGCCAGCAGCAGGTACGCCCGGGCGGCGTCCTTGACGTACACATAGTCGCGCTGGGGGCTGCCGTCGGAGCGGATTACCGGCCTCTCACCGGCCAGCACGGCGCATATCGTCGCGGGAACCAGCCTGGACATATTCAGGTCGCCCGGCCCGTAGAGATTGCTGCAGCGGCTTACCGCGGCCGCCACCCCGTAGGTATTGTGATAGGTGCGGGTCAGCAGGTCGGCGCATGACTTGGAGGCGTCATAGGGGTGCAGCCCCAGCAGCGGCGCTGATTCCTTATAGGGCAGCTCAGGCTGGTCGCCGTAGGCCTTGTCGCTGCTGGCGGCCACCACCGCCTCCACCAGATTAGGACGGTCGCCATCATTGAGTTGCCGGCACGCCTCCAGAACGTTGCAGGTGCCGATGATATTGGTCTGAAAGGTCTTCAGCGGCGAGCGGTTGGCGACACCGACAATCGCCTGAGCCGCAAGCTGAAACACCACACTGCAGTCATGGTCATTGAGCACGCGCACACAGTCATCCAGGGCGGTGATGTCGCCTGGAGCCAGGGTGATGCGCCGGTCGAGGCCCGAAAGCTGCAGATACGACGCCGCCGGCCGATCCCGCACCATCCCGATTACCTCGGCTCCGATTTCCAGCAGCGCCTCGATCAGGTGCCCGGCCATGAAGCCGTAGGCGCCGGTGACCAGCGCGCGCCGGCCCTGCCAGAATCTCGCCTTGACCTCCCCTGTCGGCATCAGCTCACCACTTCTTCCACGCGGCCTGGCCGCTGTTCCACAGCTCGTTGAGGCGCAAGGTGTCCTTATAGGTATCCATGCAGGCCCAGAAGCCCGCATGGGTATAAGCCATCAGCTCGCCGGCCTCAGCCAGCCGCCGCAAAGCCCCGGCTTCCAGCGGATCATCCGGCTCCAGCCAGTCGAAGATGCGGGCGGAAAACACCATGAACCCACCGTTGACCCACTCCGGCAGCAGCGGGTTCTCGACCATCTCGCTGACTTGCCCGTCGCCGCCGAGGCTGACGTGGCCGAACTGCGACCGCGCCCGCACCGCCGTCAGGGTGGCGACTTTGCCGTGCGACTTGTGGAAGCTCACCAGCTCCTGCAGGTCAATGTCGGCCAGACCGTCGCCGTAGGTGACCATGAAATCATCGTCGCTCTCAACATGCTGTCGGATGCGCCGGATGCGCTCACCCTTCTCTGACTCGATGCCGGTATGGCACAGCGTAATGCGCCACTGGTCGTCTTCGGCTTCCTGCTCGATTATCTGGGGACGTCCCGAGGCCGGGATTTCGACTCGCATATCGCGATTCTCGTACGGGGCCCGGTGCAGGACGTAATCAACAATCTGTTCGGCGCGGTAGCCCAGCAGCAGCAGGAAATCGCCGAAGCCGTTATGGGCATAGAGCTTCATGATATGCCACAGGATCGGCCGGTTACCGATTTCGTAGAGGGCTTTCGGGACTGCGGTTTGTTCGCCGAACAGCCGCGTGCCCTTACCGCCGACCAGAATCGCCGTCTTCACAGACCTGTCTCCTGTTCATCACTATTGGCGGACCTTGGGCTTATCCAATGATTGCCGCCTGCCTCGCCCATACCTGCTGTCAAGCAGTCGGCTACTTACGCAGACGCGCTCCGTGCGGGTGATTCCGAATTCAACACCCTTCCTCACGCCTCCAGGAGGATAGGCTTCCCAGCCTGTCCGCAGTTCTCGACAACCAAGGATGCCTGTCGTCCTGGCTGGTATGGTGTTTCGCTCCTGCCGTCATTATACCTTAGCGTGGTGCCTTGTCTCAACTGCAACCGGTGCCCGCCTATGAGCCACCCTCCGCCTCTGCCCCGTATTCCACCCGCAGCAGCACGTACTGCCGCCGCGAAAAAGACCCCATCTGCTGCAGGCTCCCCTCCTCGAAACCTCCTCGCAGCAGTGCTATCACCCAGTCGTCGGGGTTATCTAGGTCAACATGCACTCGATTGACCAGCACGTGGGTGATGCCCAGCTCCCGATAGCGGGCGATCAACTCCTGCGGCGTCTGCATGGTCTCATAGGTGAACAGGCGGCTGTGGCCGGGGTCGGCCCAGATCGCCGGCCGCTCGAAATAGTAGTAGCGCGGCTCCCCGTAGGTGGCTATGACGGCATCTTCCGGCAGATAGCGGGCGATATACCGGCTCGGTTCATAGACATCCAGCTTGATGTTGAGGTACTGCTCCCAGGTGGCCCGGCCACTGATAATCGGCCACGCGATGATGAAACTGAGCACCAGCGGCACCAGCGCGCAGACAGCCCATAGGGAGGCCACCGTACCGGCGGCGGCGCGAACCGGCCCGCTGCGGGAGAAAAGCTGGGCCATAGAGTAACCCGCTAATGGAGCCAACAGCACCAGTGAGGGTAGCAGGTAGCGGGTGTATTGCATCGAGAAGAACCACCACAGCCACAGCGGCAGCAGCAGCCACATCACCAGTCCCACAGCCGGCGGCCGCTTCCCCACCAGCAACAGCAGCACCAGCGGCAGGTACAGCGGCCCGATCCAGTGCAAAAGCAGCGCCTGGGCTATCAGACTCCGATCAACCGCGAAGTCCCAAGGGCGGATGGTGAGCAGCACCGGCCCGATCAGCCACTTGTACGGCTCGCGCGGCCCTAAAAAGCGCTTGCGCCAGAATGACATCTGCGCCAGTTGCGCGCGGTCGGGAATCTCGCCATAGCCGAAGGCCATCTGATGGTGCTCGTAGAAGTCGGCCTGCTCCTGGGTCCACTGCTTGCCGCCGAAAAGCTCGTAGGCGAAGGGATAGACGGGGTTGCCGGTGATTAGATAGCTCTTCAGATACCACGGCCCACCGAGAAGCACGACCAGCCCGCAGGCGAGGCCCCACTCCCGCCAACCACGCCTTTGCAAGACGGTGAGTATCGCTGCGGCGAGCATGATGACGCCGGCCAGGGCCAGGCCCTGCATCTTCACGGTCATCCCGCCGGCCAGCATCAGGCCGGTGAGCGCCAGAGCCTTGGGCGCGCGGCTCAGCGCCCAATCGAGGAAAAAGTACAGCGCCCCTAACGCGAAAAAAGTCGCGCCCAGGTCCACATAGGCCACTCCGGTGAGCCAGGTGAAGATCGGTGTGGACACCATGATGAAGGCGGTCCACAGGCCCACGTTACTGCCGGCACGCTCACTCAGGAAGCGCTGGGCGATTAGCACCGCCCATACCACGCTCAACATCCCCATCAGCCAGTGCAGCAGGCGGGCAGTGAAATAGCCGTCAACCAGCTCCCCCGCCGTGTAGAGCATCTGCATGGTACCGGGGAACTGGGAGTGGTGGTCGAACCACAGCGGGCGCACGCAGCCCTCGTGGGCGTACATCCAGGCCTGGGCCAGGTGCTGGCTGAGGCCGTCCCAGTCGCCGCCATCCGGCGGCATCAGCGCGCAGCCGAGCGTCAGCAGCATCCACAAGCCGATGAAAATCAGGACCACGAAATGGGCCGGCCGTCGCGCGAGAGCGCTGAGGTAGCTGCGGGCCGCGCCGATCGCCGGCATGACCGTCCGCGCCTGGCTGCTGCCGCACGCTAGCATGACTGCCAGTATCGCAGCCAGCCACACGGCCTTGAGGACCGCAAACAGGCCGAGCAGCAGGATCGCGTAGGCGATGATGACGATACCGAGGCCGAAGCCGGCCAGCGCATGTGCCCAGGTCCCGGACGGGGCAACACGCAGCCACTGTAGAAGCTGCATCCCGAAAAGCAGCGCCGCCCCAGTTATGGCTAATGCCATCACCAGACCCATGATCGCCTATCCATAGCGCCCAATTCCCGCCGTCGCAATAACATCATCAAAAGTTCGCAAAGATTTACGCGTTGTGTCTTGTAAAACGCCGGAGTTGCGTCGACTCTACTAGTGAGGGAGTCTATTTGCGGTGCAGCCTCGCCCCCGCTGGCCGCTGGCTGAGATCTTGGCTTACCCAGGGATCAGGGCAGGCCGAACTGCGCATTGACGAGCAGTCAGGCCTAGAGCCGGCACAGAGCGACCACCAGCGTCTCCAGCAACATGCGGTCATCCATTTCGCGGTCGGATTGTCCCTTCAGGGCCATATCGGCGCTGAATACCTCGACTATCGCGCGGGCGAGCTGGCCATCGCTGAAGCTCTTGGCCTGCTCTGTGAAGTTGCGCGCCAGGAACTTCCGGCCGCGAACCGCGTCGAATATGTTCTGCTGCTGGGGCAACTGCGCGACTGTCTCTTCCGGGCAGTCCTGCACCGACAGCAGGCTGACCCCGTTTCTGAGCAGATGCCGCGTCTGCCACAGCAGGCGCAAATGCCGGGAGATCATGGCTAGCACGCGGATGCCTTCGCCGCTTTTGGCATGGGCGGGCAGCAGGGCGGGCAGGGCCGCCAGAGCCGCTGCCGCATCGCGCTTGCCAATGGCGTCGGTGAGGCCGAAAATGTCCTGGTCCTGAGCGGGCGAGACGACCGCGCGCACGTCGGCCCCGCTAATCTCCGGCTGCTCGTCCACGTATATCGCCAGCTTCGCGATCTCGTTGGCGAGCCGGTCGCAGTTGGCTCCGACCAGATCAATCAGCAACTGCAGCGCCCCGTCGCCGAAGCCCTTGTCATGGCGCTGTGCCTCGGCTCTCACCCAGGGCGTGAGTTCGTCTTTCCAGTCGAGATAGGCCGGGGTGTTGCAGTCAATGATGCGGCCCGAGGCTTTGACGAGCTTGACCAGCGGCGCGCTGAGATTAGGTTCGGTGGGTTTGCCGCGAGGCGCCGGCGTTGCGGTCATTACGACGGTGATACTCGGGCCGAGGCCTTCGAGGGCCGGCACCAGCGCCTGCTGGTCGGTCTTGCGCATTTCGTCGAGGTCCCGCAGCAGCACCACCTGCTGGCTGGCAAAGAGCGAGCCGGAGACAAAAGCACTAGTGATCTGCTCCAGCTCCACCTCGCGCACTTGCAGCTCGGTGAGGCCGAACTCGCGGTCGGCCGCGGGCAGCCGCTCATCAATGATGGCCTTGACGGCGCGCGACTTGAGGACCTCCGAGTCGCCGTGGACTATGAAAAGAGCTTTGTCCGCGATCTGTGCGGCGGGGTTTTGGCTCATTGGGACCGGCTTTCCGGGCGCTCGGAATAGCGGCGCGGCTTGTACTTGAATTCGCGTAGCCGTTTGCGCAGTTTGCTCACCTGGGCGGCCAGGTAATCGAGCGGCTGCTTGGGCGAATCGGCGCCAAATCTGACTCTGTAGAATTCTTCATTGAGTTGGCGAAGCCTCTGTTTGAGGGCCTGGGAGCCGGAAAGGTTAGCCAGTGCCGCCTCGACGACCTGGCGGGGCGTCATGGCCTCAACCGGGCCAAGGCGGGCACGCCGCGCAAGCTGGCGGCACAGGCGCTGGTAATCGCGGCTGAGGCTGCCAGTCGGGCCCGGGGCACGGCGTCTGCGCCACAACGCCGGCAGCCGTCGCAGGTCATAGACGCCCGAGAGCGCCGCATAGCCGATCACTGCCAGCAGCACCAGCGGCACCAGCAGCCGCAAGACCTTGGCCACCGCGAGCCGGGCATGGCCGGTGGCAAGCAGAGATAGCCAGGTCTGCTCATCGTAAACTTGCGCCGCCTGCACGTCAAACGGCACCCAGCCGATGTCGGGGAAGAAGATCTCGGCCCAAGCGTGGGCGTCGCTGTCCCGAACCACGATGGCTTCGGTCACCGGATCGTACTCGCCGAGCTGGAAGCCCACGGCGACGCGCGCTGGTACGCCGGCCAGCCGCGCGGTCACCGCCATCGCGGTGGCGAACAGGTCGCAAGCGCCGCGCTTGCTGCTCAGCAGAAAATGGACCGCAGCGTCCTTGCCTCGCGGCACCGCCGGTGCCTTCAAAGAGTAGAGGCAGCGCTGGGAGATCATCTCGCGAAGGGCAACCACGCGGTCGTAGGGGTCTTGAAGGCCGGCGACAGTGTCGCTGACCAACTCGTTCAGATGCGCTTGAGCCGCCACCGGAACCTGCTTGATATAGGTCTCAACCATGTTCGGCGAATAGTCATCGCCGCGGCCGCGCAGTGTCTCGGCCGCCGTCGGCGGCATTATCGAGATCACCTCGTAATGCCTTTTCGGCTCGGTCTCCAGTTGCCCCCAATAACCTCGGGCCGCCCAGGTGGGGCTGATCCGCAGGCAGCCGTAGCTATCAACCTCAACCGGCTGCAGCCGCGGCCCGCCCGGGTAAAGAGGTGGCGCATCATCCGCCTGGCCGTAGAGCTTGATTTCGACCGGCGTAGCCGCGGCCGGGATGAAGCCGCGCAGTGGCCCGGTGGGGAAGGTAAACTCCTGGTAGTTGCGGGTACCGGGGAGGCCCGAGGCCGAGGGCACCGCATAGCGATAGGACATGTAGCTGCCGTGCTGCATCCGTATGTAGCTCTCGCTACGTTTGGTCCAGCCGGCGCCTTGATAGTGGTCGTAGGCCTGCGCGCGCCACAGCGTCGGATGCTGGGCTGTGACCATGAAGGCGATGGTACGGGGTAGCTCGATCGGGCCGGTGCCGACGCGGAACTCCTCATCCATGCAGGTGCGGAAGGCCAGGCTGCGAAGGGCGGCAGGCAGGCGATGGACTTGACTCGACATCCGGTCGAAAATGTTAGGCGAGACCGCATACAGCAGCGAGCCGCCACCGGTGGCCAGCACCATCACGATCACCAGCAGCAGCGCTGAGGCCGAGAGGTGCCAGCGCAGCCATTCCCGCCAGACAGCCGAGGTCTCGACATGTATGTGGGACTTGGCAGCCACCCGCAGCAGATGATCGTAGCCCCAGGTGAAGACAACGCCGAAGGTATAGACCCAGAAGCAGACCAGGAACTCGGCATTGAGATTGAGGGTCGCCATCAGCCCCAGAATAGCCATACCGATGGCGGTGATGAAGACGGTACTGTAGCGCCGGCCCTGGATGAAGCACAAGCCGGCCAGCACCCAGCCGCCCAATACCGCGACAGTGCTCTCCTCCACCGTCTGCAGATCGAGAGGGAAAAGCAAGTCGGTCCAGGGACCGAGCTCCTCGCGCAAGACCAGCACCACCAAGCCCGTAGCAATCACGACAAGCCCCAGCGCGGTGGTGCGCTTGCCGAGGCCGGCGGCGACGAAGCTGGTCCCGAGGCCGACTATGATCAGGCTGTGGATGAACAGGCCGAAAGCGGGGGACCGCGTCGTAACGGTTAGGGCAGCCGCGGCGCCGGAGGCCAGAACCAAAGCTCCGGCGAACAGCGGCCAATTGCGCGCCATCTTGGCAGTATCAAGTCTGAGCATAAAACCTCTGCCCGATCCCCAATTGAGCCTGCAGCGGCAGGCTGCAGTTGATGGTCCTGATGCGACAGCCGAGCGACTGCAGTTGGGCGACCAAGGTTGGCGCCGCCGCCGCAGCCGGTTGCAGGAGCATCCACGATACGACTTGATCGCGGGCGAGAAGCTGGCGGGCGAGGCCCACGGCGGTCTCATCAGTGCGCGGGCTGATGACCAGGGCGGCACAGCGAGGAGGCCGGGTGACCAGGCGCTCGACCACCGCCTCAGGCCAGTTGTCAGCCGGCGTCAGTTCGGCGCGGGCTAGCCCCTCCAGAATCGCCCCGTACTGGTCCACACCGAGAGCCACCGGGACGCTGTAATCCGCCTCCCCGACCGCAATCAGGCCGACGTCACCGCCCAAGGTCTCGGCCTGGCGGGCGGCACTGGCCGCCAGCAGCACGCCCTGCTCCAGAGTGCTGAACAGGCCGCGGCCGGCATGGGCCTTGGCGTAGAGGTCGAGGATGATGGTGCCCTCCAGGGACTGCTCCTTGGTGAACTGGATCGTCATCAGCTCGTCCATGCGGGCGGTGGTCTTCCAGTGGACGCGGCGCAGATCGTCGCCGGGCACGTACTCGCGGATGCCATAGAAATCGAGGCCGTCGGCTCCCACCATCCGCAGGGCTCGGCGCGGCCTACGCCCGGTAGCATCCGGCGGCCAAAGCGGCGGCAGAGACACCGGCGCAGGATAGACGATCACCTCGTCGGATTGGGCGAACTTCCTGGTAAAGGTGGAAAGGCCTAGAGTCTCCGAGGCCTCCAACAGCAGCGGGCCGAGGCGATAGACCCCGCGCAGACCGGTATGCAGCACGTACGAAAGCTCGACTCCGGCACCGGCCTCCAGGTTGGGTATTATGAAACTCGGGTCCTGCCCGGCGGCCTTGGCGGGCAGAGCGTCAGTGAGCTGCACAAACAGACGCTTGGTCCTGGTCGGGTTGGTCAGCCGCAGCTTGACCTCGGCGCTCTCGCCGCCATGCAGGGCTTTGGGGGCCAGGCGACTGACCTCCAGACCGGTGAGCTTGTGGCGGCCCAGCAGCAGCGAAATCGGCCACAGCATGGCCGCTGCCGCCGACATGTAGAACATCTGCCGGACGTGCAGCACAAACCCCACCAGCAGGAGGAAAAATGCCGCCCACAATAGCGCATGGCGCTTGCTTCTGGCCATAGGTAATGCCTTTCGCAGAAAGCTGCTAGCCGCGTCGGGCTGAAACTGCAGTTATGCAGATTTCGGTCAATTCAGGCTCTAGTGTGCGACTGGAATGTCGTCAGCCGTGATGGAGGGGCCTGTCGCAGTGGGCTTTGCCAAGCAAAGCTCACAAGGCTGGCCCAGCCGTTGGGCGTCTGGCCGTGCCGAGCTCGGGAGTCAGGGTCGTGCGCGGGCCGGCCTCACGTCGGACAAACAGCGTCCGACGTTCGACACCGCCCCTCCAACAGCACGCGACTGCGCAAGCCAAGGGCCCTGCTGAATGCTGGGCTTGTGTTGCCATTAAGAATCTTCATGACTATTGTGGATGCCCGAACCACGGGCTTCCTAGCTCCACGGAATTCATGGATGGGGCCAGGGAGAAGCGCCTGTTCCGTTTTCCCCCTTCGTTCCGTTGGAGGACAGGCTTCCCAGCCTGTCCACGCCCTTCGACAGGCAAGGATGCCTGTCGTCCAGGAAAGTATTGTAGCTTGGGACTGGTGCCAGAGTCTGTGGTGTCTGAATTACCGGCCACCAAGAACTTGTGTGTATGCTCGCCAGGGCCTGGACAGCAAGGGTCACCAAGCTGGACAAGGAAAGGCTTTGAGAGCAACGGGCTCTCGACACCCGTCTAGACCGGCACCGCGACCGACTGCAGTATCTGCTCGATGACGCTGCCCGGAGTCACCCCGCGCATGCGATGGTCCGGCTTGATGGTGAGACGGTGAGATAGCGCCGGTTCAGTGACACGCTTGACATCGTCCGGGACTACATAATCGCGACCGGCCAGGAAGGCCACGCCCTGGCTGCAACGCATCATCGCCAGTGAGCCGCGCGGACTGGCCCCCAAAGCCACCGTCTCGTGCCCGCGACTGTGATTCACCACGTCCACAACATAGCGCTGTAGCGACTCATCTATGTGAACCGCGCGCAGGGCCTGCTGCATCGCCAGCACCTGCGCGGCCGCCACCACTGGCCTGACGTTCTCAATCGGATGAACCATGACCTGGCGCTGGAGAATATCAACCTCCTGCTCCGGCGTGGGATAGCCGATGTGGACCTTCATTAAGAAGCGGTCAAGCTGTGCCTCCGGCAGCGGATAGGTGCCCTCGTACTCGATCGGGTTCTCGGTGGCGATGACGAAGAAAGGCTTGGGCAGCTCGTGGCTGATGCCGTCCACCGTGACCTGGAACTCCTCCATGCTCTCCAGCAGCGCCGACTGCGACTTGGGAGTAGCGCGGTTAATCTCATCGGCCAGTACCAGGCTGGCAAACAGCGGCCCGGGGCGGAAAGTGAACTTCCCGTCTCCCTTCTCGTAAACGGTCGTACCGGTGACGTCGGCAGGCAGAAGGTCAGGTGTGAACTGGATGCGACGGAAATCGCAGTCCACGGCCTTGGCCAGGGCGCGGGCCAGCATGGTCTTCCCTAGGCCGGGGAGGTCCTCGATGAGGATATGGCCGCGGCAAAGCAGGCCGATTATCACCAGCTCAATGGCCTCGCGCTTGCCGACGATGACCTTCTCGATCTCTGCAATTAGGGCTGCGGTGGGGCTGCTGAAATCTTCCATGTTGGCAGGCAACCTCTTCAGGTTTGGCGTGCATGACAGGGCCGGTGCGGTACAGGCCCGCGCCCTACAATAGGACCTAGAAAGCCAGATTGTACAGCTCGATAAGATCCTGCTTGTCAATATGACGAGGATTGCGGGCGATATGTGCACTCAAGATGGCGTCTTCGGCCATCTGCGGGATGGCCTCTGCGGCGACACCGACCTCGGACATGTGCCGGGGCGCGCCGATAGTGCGACTGAGCTCCGCGACGGCCTCGACCGCAGCCAGCGCAGCCTGTTGCGGCGGCATTTCCAAAGTGTCCACCCCCATCGCCCCGGCAATCGCAGCAAAGCCGTCCGGAGCGGCCGTCACATTGAAGCGCATCCCGTAAGGCAGCAGCACCGCATTCGCCACGCCGTGAGGCACATGAAAGAGCGCGGAAAGCGGCAGGGCCATGGCGTGAACGATGCCGAGGCGACTGTGCGAGAAGGCCAGGCCGGCAATCATCGCGCCCAACTGTAACTGGCGCTGAGCCTCCAGATCATTGACATCGGCGACTACTCTCGGCAGGTGCGGGGCGATTAGGCCGATTGCCTGCAGGGCGCGGCGGCGGGTCTGATCCGTAGCCTCCTTGCTGACGTATGACTCGATGGCATGGGTCAAAGCGTCCATGCCGGCGGCCACCCGCACCCGCTCGGAGCAAGTCAGCAGCAGCTCGGGGTCCAGTAGAGCATAGCGCGCATAGAGCCGGGGATGACTGAGCACCAGCTTGTGCTCGGGATCGCTATAGGTGACCACGGCAAAGGGCGTAACCTCGGAGGCGGTGCCGGCGGTGGTAGGAGCAAGTATCACCGGCAGAGGCTCGAAATCCATCTCGGTGGGTTGGCCGGAATGGTCCTGAGCTTTGGTCCAGCCGGGTGTAACCGCTTCGGCGGCGATGGCCTTAGCTGCATCCATGCTGCTGCCGCCGCCGATGCCGATGATCGCCTGGGCGCCGAAGTCGCGCGCCGCAGTGCCGCCGACCTGGCAGGTGACCTCGGCAGGGTCCGGCGCGACGCGGTCGAAGACCTGTATCTCCAGGCCGGAAGGGGCCGAGCTGGCCAGGTCCCTGACCACCGGCAAGGTGCCGACAGTGCGCCCGCAGACAACCAGAGCGCGGGCGGCCTCAAGCTCGTCCAGTAACCGATAGGTATCCCCGCTAGCCCCAGGGCCTGACAGCGCCACCACCGGATTGTCATCTTCGGGAAAGCTCATCGTCTCAATGACCTCTGACACGGTTAGTCCTCTTTCTGCGCTTTTTTTGACAGTGACACTGCGAAAATATATAATTCGCCAATCATTGCGTCGGGGCCTTCCGGGGGCGATAAGGCTAGCTCGACGGCCTGGCACCAGGGATAAAGACGAGAGAACTGTGAAATACTTCCTATAAACTAACCCTTCTGCCGGGTGATTTGTTCCGGCCTGAGAGTGATATCTAGCGGCTGCATACACCCGCCGGTCGGTCACTACGGAGTGACGGCCGGGAAAGGAGCGGCGTGAGCATGGAACTGGCAATCGATTCATACGGCACGATCGCCCTACGCATGAGCGTGGCGTTTGTGCTGGGCGGTCTCCTGGGTCTGGAACGGGAATGGCAGCAGCGGCCGGCGGGACTGCGCACCCATATTCTGGTGGCGGTGGCCTCAGCACTATTTGCCATCATCTCGGGTGCAGCCGCCGAAGGCGATGGCGACGTGTCGCGCGTGGCGGCCGGGGTGGTGACCGGCATCGGCTTCATCGGCGCAGGCACGATCATGCGGCATGGCAACGTGGTTCGCGGCCTGACGACAGCAGCTTCGCTGTGGATGGTCGCGGCCATCGGGGTGGCGTGCGGGCTCGCTTGGTACCCGGCGGCGATCTTCGCCACCATCATCGGCCTGTTCACCCTGGTGGCGGTGGACTGGCTGGAGGAAGACGTAATTCGCCGTAGTGGGAGAGTGCAGTTCAACCTGGCTACCGATCCGGAGCGGGACATGATCGCCGATGTCACGGCACTGCTGAACCGGCACGGGGGCAAGATCGTGAGCCTAAAATACGGGCTGGTGAGGCGTCACCAGCCGCGGATGCTCTCGATCCGCGCGCAACTGGCCGATAAGGCCGCGCAGGCCGAGTTGTGCCGGGAGCTGGAGGAGCTGGACGGCGTCAGTGATGTGCAGATGGAATGAGATATGTAGTCAGCGTCACACCATCGGCATGAGGCCGCAGATGTGGTGCACGGCGCGGTGTCACCGGCTTTCCGGCTCGGGTTCCGGGACGGCAGGCTTCCTAGCCTGTCGCGGTCTGCGGACACGCTAAGGGCATGGGCAGACAGGGATGCCTGCCCTCCAGAACAGAGCATTAGGGGCGAGGCGCCATCTGTTTTTTGCATGTCCTCTGCGCTAGCGCGCTGAACTGAGCAGTCACATGGTAGGGGAAATACTCGCAAAGGGGAAGGGACAGGAGCCAATCGCGGCGAAGATAGGACTAGGCACGAGCCCGTTGGGCGCGTATTCGTAGGCGGCGACGGTCGCTGTCGGCAGGCAGAGGCTGCGCCGGGACATAGGAGGTGCCGCAAGTGCGTTACAGTCTGATGACGATCGCAGCACTTCTGTTGGTCGCCGGAGCCGGCAGCTTCGGCTATGCTGATGCGCTGGCCTTCTACACTCCGCCGGCGGTCAGCGCCCCCTTGATGAGCAAGGCCCCGAACATTGACGGATTGCTGGAGCCGGGCGAGTGGACCGATGCCGGCGCTATGAGCAGGTTCATCTCGCTGGGCGGACGCTCGGAGCCGGCGGCGCAGACCGAGATGTGGGTCGGCTATGACGCTCACAGCCTCTACATCGGCGCAGTGCTTCACGACCCGGAGGCGGCAGCAATCAAGGCCGAGGCCACCGAGCGGGATGGCGCGGTCTATGCCGATGACTGCCTGGAACTGTTCTTCGATCCGGCCAATCAGGGCCAGAAGTATATCCACTTCATCGTCAACTCGCTGGGCACCCGCTACGACGCGCTTGAGCGTGAGGCGGCGGTTGACTACCGCTGGGAGGCGCACGCGGCGATGCTGGAGGCGGGCTGGTCGGTGGAGATGGCCCTGCCTTTCGAGGGTGACATCCCGCCCTCACCGGGGACGGTGTGGGGCTTTGTGGCCGCGCGCAACGTGCCCCATCTGGGGGAGAAAAGCTGCTCCAGCCGACTGCTGAAGAGTTTCCACGAGCCGGAGAGCTTCGGCAAGATCATCTTTGCCCAAACGCCGGCGGTGATGAAGCTGGCGTCTCTGGGGGAGGGCCGGCTGGGCGACAATACTGCCGTGGTCACCGTCACCAACCTAGGCAGTGAAGCGATTACCGCCAAGATCAACTGGCGAGTGATGGCGCCGACCAAGTACGGCAACGCCTATGGCGCCAAAAAAGTCACTCTCCAGCCGGATACCAGCGATATAGTGGAAGTACCGTACAAGCTCAGCCAGGACGGCCTCAATACCGTCCAGTTCTCGCTCACCGATGCCCAGGGTGAGACCGTCAGCCGCACGCCTCCGTATCCGCTGGCCCTGCCGGCCACCGGGGCCGAGCTGACCGAGCTGGAGAAGGCCCTGACGGCGGCGGTGCGAGTGTGGTCGGCCCTGGAGACTTCGCCCTACAAGACCCAAGCCGGGCAGGAACTGGATGCGCTACTGGAGCAGTGGCGGCAAGTGGCTAATCAGTACCGCCAAGGCCGCAAGACGATGAGCCGCAGCGAACTGATGATGCTGCAGACCGAGATCGCCGAGCTGACGGGCCGGGCCGTGCTGCTCAAAACCGAACTGGAGGCCCACGCGCAGACCCAGGCGCAGGCCGGCCTCGCCATCTATCCGGCCGCCGCGCTGGCGGAGATTGACCTGAGCGGCGGCAGTAGGGGATTCGCCCCCGCCTACCTGGAAGCCGCTCGCAACAGCCGCGCCGGCCTGCAACTGGTGATCGCCCCTTTTCTCAGCAGGCCCACGGCAGCATAACGGCGCAAGTATCGCAACTGCAATCCCCTGACGGTCACATCATCGGCCGGCAGCATCTGCAACTGCTGGAGGTGCTGCCCGTGGTGGTAGAGTCCGATCCCCCCGGGAGGTATCCCGACCTGCTGGTGCCGCTGGACGAGGGCGGCTTTGCGCTACACGGCGACCGCGACGCCCTGCTGTGGCTGCGGATTGAGGTGCCTGCCGAGGCCGCGGCCGGCCTCTACCGGGGGCGCGTGGAGTTGCGGACCGCCGACGGCCAGACCGGCTACTGCCCGCTGGCGGTGCGCGTGTATGAGGTGAGCCTGCCGCAGCCGCAAGCTTACGCGCTGGGCCTGGAGGTGTGGCAGACCTGGTCGCCCCTGGCCCAGCAGTATGAAGTGGCGACGTTCTCCGAGCCGTGGTGGGAGCTGGTTGAGGCCTACCTGAAATACCTGGCCGACCTGGGAGCCGGCACCGCGCAGATCGGCCGCGGCTATTTCGACTGGAGAAGGGTCGCACCGGGACAATGGCAGTTCGACTTCTCCCGCTGCGACCGCTACCTCAAGCTCTGCGAGAAGCTGGGCATCAGCCGCGCCATCAGCTACCTGGGCATGATTGACAACACCGCCGCCACGCAACTGCATTACCTCGACGCCGCCGGTGAGTTGATCAGCGTCGAAGCCGAGCCGGGGGATGAGATATACGATGAGGCGTGGTCGGCTTTCGCGGAGGCGCTGGCGAAGCATTTCCGCGAAATGGGATGGTTCGACAAGCTGTATATATGGACGGCAGACCGGCCAACGACGGAGCACCAACTAGCGGCATTCCAGCGGGCTGTGAACTTGCTGCGGGCGGCCGACCCGGAGTACCGGGTGGCTGTGAGCATTGACTCAGCGGCAGCCGTGCCGAGTCTGACCCTTGAGGTGAACCGCTTCCTGCTGTCTGGTGATGCGACATTCGTGCGTTCACCGGCCCGTGGTGATGAACAGGTGAGCGGGCCTGAGCTGTGGCTGAGTTGTGGCCCTTTCCTGGCGCTTGGGCAGCCGTCCGGGCACGCCTACGCCCCCGGTGCACACGCCTTCTGGGGCAGATTTGACGGCGTAGCGCCCTGCAGCACGTACCTCGGCTGGTCGGCAGAGATCAAGATGGATGCGCCGCAAGTCGCAGAGGGATTCGGCGGCCTGGTATATCCGGGCGCCGACGGGCCGTTGGGGTCACTGCGGGCGGAACGGATGCGGCTGGGCCTGCAAGACGTGGAATTGTGGCGAGCGGCCGGCGTCGAAAAGACCTGGGAGTGGTACTTCTATTCCGGCGGCGAAGAGGGCCCCAAGCAACTGAGCGAGTGCGCCGAGCAGCTCCGGCATCGGGCGCTGGTAGCCGCCGCGCGGATGAATAGTGGTGAATAGGTGGCTAGTGGGCTTGGCCTACCACATACCTATCCCCCATTCCCCCTTCCCTGATAGGGAAGGGGGCTAGGGTGTTAGGAGGCACGGGCGCATGCCATGTGCCCCTGCAACGGCAGGCCTCACCCTAGCCCTCTCCCGAAACGGGAGAGGGGAGAACGACAACGGCATGGGTGTTGTGAGCAGAGGTTGTGGATAAGTCGGGTGAATTGTGGAAAACTTGTGCGGCCTAGTGTGGATAAGTCGGAAACGCATGAAAGGCCTGAAATACCGGCGCTGAAGGCGTTCTATTGGGCTGGTCGTGCTAGGTTTATCCCCACCAAAAGCGGAATTGCCCACAAATTCGCCCCCACACTGTGATAGAATTGTGGAAAACTCCATTGGCAAAGCCGATACGAGACCATGCGCCTATTCGATGAAGAAAATACGCGAAATCAACAAGTGAAAGGCGAGCGGCAGGTCCTGGAAGGCACCGCCGCCAGAATCGTCTATCACAACGCGGCCAACGGCTACACTGTCGTCGGCCTGCAGACCCAAGCTGGACAGGTCACCGCCGTGGGCAGCACACTGGGGCTGGCGATCGGCGAGAACCTGCGGCTGCACGGCTGCTGGGTGGATGACCGCAAATACGGGCGGCAGTTTCAGTTCGAACACTATGAGATGGTGCGTCCGGTCACCAAGCAGGCGATCGTGGCGTACCTGGGCTCGGGCCTGTTCGAGGGCATCGGCCCAAAGATGGCCCAGCGGCTGGTTGACAAGTTCGGGACAGATACGCTGGACATCCTCGACAAGCACCCCGAGCGGCTGACTGAGGTCGAAGGCATCGGGCGCAAGCGGGCGGCGGCCCTGCGCGAGGCCTGGAAGGCCAGCGAACACGCGCACCGGGTGATGGTGTTTTTGCAGCAGCACGGCCTGGGACCGGCGTTGGCGGCGCGGATCTACGAGCGCTTCGAATCCCAATCAATGACCATCATCGAGCAGGAGCCCTACCGACTGGCCGACGAGATCTCCGGCATCGGCTTTCACACTGCCGACAAGATCGCGCGCATCGCCGGCATCGAGCCGCAGGACCCGGCCCGCCTCAGCGCCGGCCTCAAGCACGTGCTGATGATGGCCGGCAATCACGGCCATTTCTACCTGCCGCGCGAGAATCTGCTGGGCGCCGCCCAGCGCCTGCTGCAAGTAGATGAGGAGCTGGTCGAGGTCCAGCTCGACCGGGCCATGACCCAAGGTGAGCTGGAGCTGGAAGACTATGACGGCACCCCGGCCTACTATCTGCCGGCGATGCTGAAAGCGGAAAGAAGCCTGGCGGAGCGGCTGCTGCGACTGAACGCGGCGGAGAGCGAACCGGCCCCGAAACGCGAGTACCTGGAGCGATGGCTGGGGCAACGAACGGCCATGGGCGCTACCGAGCTGTCGGGAGAGCAGATCGGAGCGGTGCGCATGGCCCTGGGCGGACCGGTCTCGGTCATTACCGGCGGCCCCGGAACCGGCAAGACCACGGTGACACGGGCGCTGTGCGAGGCTTGTGATGCCCTAGGCTGGCCGGTGGCCTTGTGCTCGCCAACCGGTCGAGCGGCCAAGCGACTGTCGCAACTCGCCGGCAAACCGGCCAGTACCATCCACCGGCTGCTGGCCTACGATCCGCGCACCCACGCCTTCTCTCACAATGCCGAGGAGCCGCTGCAGATAGACCTGCTGATCGTTGACGAATCCAGCATGGTGGACGTGCTGCTAGCCAACGAGCTGACTGCCGCCATCAAGCCCGGCACCAAAATCGTATTCATCGGCGACGCCGACCAGTTGCCCAGCGTCGGCCCGGGATCGTTCTTCAAAGATATAGTCGCCTCCGGTATCTTCCCCGTCGCCCGGCTGCACAAGGTCTTCCGCCAGCGCGAAGGCGGAGACATCATCTATAACGCCCACCGCATCAGAGAAGGCGAATTCCCCGAGTTCACCCCGGGGCGCGACTGGGAAGGCGAGGACACCGTACTGATGGAACGCCAGCGGCCCGACCAGGTGGCGGAGGCGGTGCTGCGGGTAGTGACCTCCGGCCTGCCGCGGCTCGATTTCGCCCCCGATGATATCCAGGTCATCACGCCGATGCACCGAGGGCCGGCCGGAGTGACGGAGCTCAACCGCGCGCTGCAGGAGAAGCTCAACCCGGCCGCGCCGGGGCGACTGGAACTGCTGCGCGGCGAGCAGACCTTCCGCGAAGGCGACCGGCTGCTGCAAAACGTCAACAACTACGACAAAGAGGTCTATAACGGAGACATCGGGCGGCTGGTCGAGATTGACGCCGAGGCCCGCTGCTTCGTCGTGGAGTTCGATCAGGGGCGCGTAGTGTATGACTTCAACGAGGCCGACCAACTGCAGCTTGCCTACGCGCTGACGGTGCACAAATCCCAGGGCAGCGAGTACCCGGCGGTGGTGATGGTGTTCCACAGCACCCACTACATCATGCTGCGGCGGAACCTGCTCTACACCGCCCTGACGCGAGCGGAGAAGATGGCGGTAGTAATCGGCGACAGGAAGGGCCTGTGGACGGCGGTGAAGCGCGCCGACGAAATGCGGCGCTACACCCGGCTGCAAGAGCGGCTGCGAGGGGAATTGCCGGGCGGATAGCAACAGAATTGACTGAGTCGCTCGTTGCGGATACAATTAGTATGGTATGTGATGCCAAGCCTCGGAGGAACGCGATGGGCAAGCTACAAGATACAGTGGGGGCGGCAAAAGCGCTACTGACAGAGGCCAAGGTGCCAAATGAGCGTGCCTTGGAGCACACGGTGGTATTGCCAATCTTGGAGGCTCTGGGCTGGGCTACTCGAGACCCCGACCAGATGTCACCGGAGTACTCGGCCGGTCCGGGTCGTGTAGATTGGGCGCTATGTGATAAGGGAGAGCCTCGCCTGTTTCTGGAAGAGAAGGCCCCCGACCAGAATCTCTCATCGCACGAGGAGCAGTTGCTTCGGTACTCATTCGCTCAAGGCATTCCCCTATCGGTCCTTACAAACGGTAAAGAATGGTGGTTTTATCTGCCTCTTGAAGAAGGTGAGTGGAGCGCAAGAAGGTTTGCCATGATTGACATTACCACGCAGGATACTGACCGCGTTTGCAGTGTCTTCACAGAGTTCCTGGCGAAGGAAGCAGTGCGTACCGGCAGCGCAAAAGAGAGAGCGAAGAAACAATATGACGAGTCCAGAGAAGAGAAGCGCATTAGGACGGAACTGCCGGGGATAATCGAGAAGCTGCTGGCCTCGCCTTCGGAGTTCATTGTCGAGGTGTTCCAAACCGAGGCGCAGGCGGATTTGGGAACACTGGCGCCGCCGGAAATAGTCAGAAGTGCTCTCCAGCAGGTTGTGTCAACAGGCGGGGCCGCAGGCTCTACGAATGCTGGGCAGTTCCTGCCGGCTGAGCTCAAGAGTGCTAGGAGAAAAGGGCGTGGTGATGAACTACCGCCCTCGGGGGCAAAGGTAACGTCGCTAAGCATTGCGGGGGACGCGATTGAAGTGTCGAAATGGAAGGACGTATTGGTAGGGACAGCCAACTGGTTGATTCAGCAGGGGAAGACGCTGCCAATTGACGAGAAGCCGGCCAGGCAACTTGTGCTTGTGAGCGCCAGCCGGGAAAGAGTTGCTTTAGCACCGAAAGCTCTCAATGACGGGCTTTACATTGAGACGAATTACAGCAGTCGGGACTGCGTGCGTTATGCGCGGTGGCTGCTGGAGAAAGCCGGCTTGTCTCCTGATCTCCTCCTGGTAACATGGGAGGAGAAAAAGTAGAGCATTATTCAGGTGGAATGGCCGCAAGCTGTGTTCAGGTCGTTCAACCACAAGTCGAGACCTGCCGGGCAATGCCTGGCGGCTTCCGTCTCTGGAGATAATCTCGCCGCCTAGCGCGCCATCGTGTCGCGGCCGGGCATGCTTACTTTCAAATCCTTGCCGACCTTCTGCATGTACAAATACTGCGCCGTGTCCTCGGTCTCGATGCCCAGCTCGTGGGCAAGCTGCACCGCCTTCGACTGGGCCAGGAAATCGAGTTGCGAAATGTCCCCGGCCAGCTTCCAGGTGTCATAGGCCAGTCGCAACTTGCCCGCCTGCTCGGCAATGGCTCCCTTCACATGCAGGCCCAGACTGCTGTTGGGCTTGGCCAGCAAATACTCGTTAATCGCCGCCAAGGCCTCGTCATACTTGCCCTGCTCGGCCAGATACCACGGGATTAGATAGCGCTCGCGAATGGTCAGCGTCGCCCCCTTGGCGGTGTGGTCCTGAGGATCGCGCTTGAGACAATAATCGTAGGCGTCAAGCGACCGGGGTATATCCGGCATGCGCTCGTAAGCGTGACCGACCAGGCGGTCCACATACTCGGGATGCGGATACAACATCGCCGCCTTGAACCACTTGTTGGCCTCCTCGAAGTCCTCGACCTTGTCGAAATAGGTCCAGCCCAGCTCGAGATAGAGGTCGTAGCGGTCGGGGTTCCACGACACGCCTTCCTTGAGGCAGTCCACCCCCATCTGCAAGTACTTGGCGCGCAGGGCGGGATCGTCGGTCTCGACGTAGAGGTTGTAGGCCAGGTGCCAGGCGGTCACGCGCCAAGGCTCCAACCAGTGGGGATCAAGCAGCGTCACCAGACGCATCAGCCACAGCGCCTTGGCCTGCAAAGCCTCGCCCTTGTGCCAGTACTCATGAGTTTTCATCCAGAGCATGGTGGCGGCAACCTCGCGGAAGCCGCCCAGCGCCGCACCGACGATCACGCCGGTGACGCCGGTGACGGCCAACTCGGTATCACCGGCGCTGCCGCGGGCGGCGATCTGGAACCACGGCGTCGGCTGCTGGAGACCCAGCACCAGGCGGTCGTACTCGACACTGCGGTCCAGGGGCTGAACGGCAACTAACAGAGCCAGCACTGCGAGCCAGCCGATGATCTTGTAAGACTTCATGCCGAGTAGCTCTCCTTCAGACCTCGCGCTCCATCTCTAGACCTCGCGCTCGTTAAATACGAGATAACCGATCAGCAGGATCACGACCAGGTAGGCAAGGCCCTGGCCGATGATTTGCAGCAGCGTGCTCCAAGGGGTGTAAGTGCCCTGCAGGATGGCCTCGCGAATGTCGAATATCTCAAAGTGCGGCAGGACCCGGTAGAGGGTGCCGAGGAGGATCTGGGCGAGCTTGGAGGCGCCGCGCTCGGGATCGGAAAGCTGCTGGAAGAAGTCAGCCATCTGCCCGACGAAGTAGATAACAAAGGTAACGATGACCGACAGCACCCACGAGAAGAGCGTGGAAGCAACCACCGCAATGCCCAGTACCAGCCAGACCTCGAAGAAGGCTAGGACAATCGCCTTGGCGATGTTGGAGTACATGGCCGCGAAGATGAGGGCGTCTTCGGGCTTCGCAGCGGCGAACTGCGGGGCCTTGATCGCGAAGACGATGTAGAAAGCGATGCCCATGACCACCAGGTTGACGGCGATGGTGGCAACGCCGCCGAGGAACTTGCCGAAGACGAACTGGGCGCGGCTGACGGGTTTAGCTAGGATGGTGTGGACGGTGCGGCGCTCGATCTCATCGGGGATCAGCCGAGTGCCGAGGAAGACGGCAATCAGCATCCCGAAGAAGCGAATCGAGCCGAGGCCGATGTCAATAATCATCTGCAGCTCGGCGCCGGGCTGCAAATAGGCAAAGACCCACGAGGAGCCGATGATGAGAATGGCAAAGATGAGGATGCCGTTGAGGAATCGGCGGCGCCAGGCCTCGTGGAAGGTGGCTCTTGCGACTCGGAAAATGGGACGCATCATTTCTCGCCTCCCACAGCTTCAATGAAGACTTCTTCGAGGGTACGGTGATGAGCGCCGAGCGCCTCGATAACGGCACCAGCGGCGGCGGCCTGCTGGGCCGCGGCCAAGGCGGCGCTCTGGTCGGTGTAGTAGGCCGCCAACTGGTCGTCCACAGCCTCGGTGCGCTGGGCTGAGGCCTGCAACTGCTGTGTCAGCTCGTCGGAGCAATTGGATAGCAACAGTCGGTACTGATTCTCGACCCGCAAGAGGTCCTCGACAACGCCGCTTTGGCACATCTCGCCGCGATCAAGAATCACCACCCGGTCGCAGAGCGGCTCCATGTCCTTGAGCAGATGGCTGCAGAGGAAGATGGTCTTGCCCTGGTCGCGCAATCGCAGTATCAGCTCGTGCATCTCCATAGCGCCGATGGGATCAAGTCCGGAGGTGAGCTCGTCGAGGAAGAGCAGGTCGGGATCGTTGATCATGGCCTGAGCCGCACCCACACGCTGGCGCATGCCCCGGGAATAGTCGCGCACGCGGATGAAGCGGCGGTCCCACATCCCCACCAGATGCAGGAGCTCCTCGACGCGGCCGGCCAGTCGGCTGCCGCCCATGCCGAAGAGCGTGCCGTAGAAGCTGAGCAGCTCCATGCCGTTGAGGTGTTCGTAGAAATACGGCCCCTCGGGGAGAAAGCCGATGCGCTCCTTGGTGGCGTTGCTGCCTAGGGGATGTCCGAAGATCTGTCCGCTGCCGCTGGTGGAAAAGATCAGCCCGAGCAGCAGCTTGAGGGTAGTGGTCTTGCCGGAGCCGTTAGGGCCCAACAAACCAAAAATCTGTCCCTCCTCAACTGCGAGTGACAGATCAATCAGCCCCACCGGCCGCCCGGTCGCATCGTGGGAGTAGATCTTGGAAAGGTTGTCGGTCCGGATAGCCAAGCCTATGGTGAAACACCTCCCGGCGGCGCGAGTAAGCTGCCCCCGGCCGCCTCACAATTGCCACGCCAGCACTAACATCCCTGCCACTAAGCCAAACGCACAAGTCCGGCCCAGTAGTTCCCGGCCACGCATTATAGCAGAAAAACCTTCGGGAGGCTACCGCCGGCATAGGAAATGAGCAAGCTAACGGCACCTAGCCCTCCGCCCTCTCCCGAGACGGTCGGGGGAGAAGGGCAGCGGCCAGGGACTCAGGCTGGAAGAGTTACGCGCATGTCTTGCGGCTGGTCAACCCGTGGCAAGACCGAACAATAGACGCAACCAGCCGCCGGAAGCCCCGCAGTTGAGGACGGGTGACTAGGTCTTTCGGAAAAAGAATCAAAATAGGTCTTGACATAGGTTAAGGATGTTGCTTATACTAGGTGAAGGGTTGTACAGGAACAGGTGCAGCAGCCTAAACATAGCTTTACTCGCAGCATCCCACCCTAGTCTGCTCTTAGTTCGATAAGTCGCCCCCCTGACTTGCGCCCAGGCTAAGAGCAGATACGCGCCGCCCGACATTGCAACTGACTACGCAGGCAGGGCGGACGAAGTAGAGCCCGCCGGGCTTCTCCCACAGCCCGGCGGGTGCTACTTTATGGCGGCTGACACAACCATACCCCACGCCAGCGATCGCCAAGACCGGGACCTTCCGGAAGCCGATGGCGCCTACGCCCTTGCTCACCCATTGTTCCACAGTGGGTACCCTCCGAAACGGGAGGCGGTGAACGGCAGCGGCACGCGGGGCGGTTTCACTGCGTTCAGCCGGCCCCTCCTCAAGACAACGACAACGGGAACAACTATAGTAACGCCAACAGCAACACCTAAGACGAAGCCACTGCCAAGCCCCGCGCATACCACTCTTTGCCCCCATTGTCAATTCTGTGGTACAATACATCAGTCCTCCCACTAACCAAGCCACCAGCAGTTAGCCCAGAAGTATCCCAAACACATCGGAGGTAGTTCGGCGTATGCTGAGAGAGAAAGAGCTGGCCAGGCGCTATCTAGCCGACTTGCTGTTCGATATACTAATCTACCGCCCCGGACCGACCAGGAGCAGAGAACTGGTCGCGTTGCTGCCAGAAAAGCTCGATATCGCCGCCGAATTCGTCGAAGCCGTGCTCGCGGAGGACGGACGCTTCGTAGCCATCGGTGGCTCCTACGATATCGCCTACCGGCAAACACTGACGGAAATACCCGTAGGCGGGGCATTCGAGGCCGTGCTGAGCGGCTACGGCAGACCCATAGCCAAGGCGCTGCTGACCAGTGAAGTGGTGCGGACCAAAAAAGGCACCGGAGCCTTCTTCCGGGACCTGGTGGCAAGCCTGCTGCAACGAGGACAACTAGCCGAGCTCGAGGAGGGACTGATCTACCTGCCCGAGTGGGTGTTCACGCCGATGCCCGGCACCGATACCGCGCGGGTACTATACCTCAACGGCTTAACCGAGGACGCCGAGCTGGCCGAGGTCATGGAGACCTGCACCAATGAGAAGCTGGGCTCGCGGAGTCTTACGGAAACCGCCTACAATGTGCTGCAGGCCGCAGACCGCTCGCTAGCCAATAAGGCGCTGGGGTTCTTGGTCGGATGCCATCAGGGCGAGAAATACGATGCGACTGAGCTGCTGCGGCAGATGGTATATGATGAAAAGCAACGCTTTGTGTGCGTGTCCGGTCCGGGCTGGGTAGTTGCGGAATGGGTCGGGGACCTGGAGAAATCACTGCGCAAGCAGGCGCCCAAGGCCGAGGCGCAGGAGTACGAAGTTGATATGGAGCAGATCCTGGCCAAAGATATAGCCGCTGATAAGCGCTATGAGCTTTCGGACCAAGAGCGGGCGGGCATTGTAGGACTGGTCGAGCACGCGAAGGCCCCCTTCACCATCGAGCAGATGCTGGCGGACGTGCTGGGCTTGACGCCCAACCAGCGCAAATACGCACCGGCGGCGCAAGCAGTGGCAGAGCTGCTGATGGGGGTGGAGGGAGTCAGGAAGCTACAGCCGGGGCGCTACCTGCGAGCTGCGGCAATACCGCCGTGGGCCAGGACGGTGCCGCGAGCGCTGCTGACCGAGGAATGGACCGTAGCCGTCAACAAGGAGGGGGAACTCACCTCGGAGGACGTTATCCTGCATCCGGAGGGCCTGGCAGCGGAGGCGCTGGAGGCAGCCGCCGATCCGTACTACGATGACGTCGGGGAGCTGTACGTGGCACCAGTGGCCGCTAAGGCCGAAACCCTGACCTACCCGGTGCTGTACCACCACCACCTCGCCGGCACGATCAAGCTGCGCACCATGGACAGTGAGTTCTTCGCCGCTGAAGACGCCCTGACAATGGTCAATCTCGACTGCGACGGCGATGAGTTGCTGGATGTGTGGCTGAATAAGGACACCGGGCTGATATACGGCCTGTCAGCATGGTATCAGACCCATCTGCCGCCGTCCGGGGCGCTGCTGAGTATCAGCAAGGCCGACGCCATCGGCCGCTATCTGTTGCACCACGACGACGAGACCGATGCCCAGACCTATATCGGTAAGGACACCCTGCATGAGCTGTTCGCGTGGCGCGATCGGTTCAGCCATCGGCCCACGCCCCTGAGAGAAGTGATGAGGCTGCTACTGGCCGATGACAAGGGCCTGCCGTTCAACCAACTCTGGGCGCAACTCAATATCATTCGCCGCACCACGCGGGCGCAACTGGCCTCGATCCTGAGCTTCTTCCACTGCTTCGAATATGGGGAGGGGAACCGGTGGTACCTCAACGCCGCGAGAATCGCCGAGGGGTATGACCGGCAGAAGCTGCAATATGTCATGGGCCTCGAAGAGCTGCCGAGCGAGGATGAAAAGGGCGAGGATGATGAGGAGGCAGAGGAATAGCCGGGTTTAGGGGCCGGCATGCGGCAACGGCAGCCCTGACCCTAGCCCTCTCCCACAGGGAGAGGCATAACGGCAAGCAGCAACGGCAACGGCTGTCGGGCTGGAAAGCCCGAACTACGCGGAGGGTGCTGGGATGCCCGAGCTACGGGATGATATGCGGGGGGCACGGACTACGGGGCAACTGCTGAGATGTGTAAACCATAGTACAAGCCTCAATACCAACAAGTCAGTAAATGCCTATCAAGGTGCATGAAAGAGCAGAAGCAATGTCAGAGGATATAAGGACCCGATTTGCCCCGTCACCAACTGGTAGCATGCACGTCGGTAACGCTCATACCGCGCTGTTTAACTGGTTGTTTGCGCGTAACAACGGCGGAGCCGTCATCCTGCGGATCGAGGATACCGACGAACTGCGCTCCACCCCCGAGGCTCTCCAGGTGATCTACGGTGGGCTGAAATGGCTGGGGATTGACTGGGATGAAGGTCCCGATGTCGGCGGGCCTTACGGCCCATACATCCAGTCACAGCGCCTGGAGCTATACGAACAGAAGGTCAATCAGCTAGTCGAGCAGGGCAAGGCCTACCCGTGCTATTGCACGCCCGCAGAGGTACAAGAGCGGCGGGAAATCATGCGCGCCCAGGGCCTGCCGCCCAAGTACGACGGCAAATGCCGAACCCTCAGCGAAGCGGAGCGGGCCAAGCTGGCCGGCGAAGGTCGCCAGCCCTGTATCCGCCTCAAGATGAAACAAACCGGCAATACGGTCGTCAATGACACGATCCAGGGCGAGGTCGTCTATGATAACAACCTGTCCGGCGATCCGGTGATCTTGAAGCAGTCGGGCTTCCCCACCTACCATCTAGCAGTAGTGGTTGATGATGCGGCGATGGGGATCACCCACGTGATCCGGGGTGCCGGCCATCTGCCCAATACGCAGGTGCATCTGCAACTGCAGGAGGCACTGGGCCTGCCGCATCCGCATTACGCACACCTGCCGCTGATCCTGGGCGAGGACCGTACCAAGCTCTCCAAACGCCACGGCGCAGTCAGTGTGATGGAGTACCAGGAGCTAGGATACCTGCCGGAGGCGATGTTCAACTTCCTGGCCCTGCTAGGCTGGTCGCCGGGTGACGAACAAGAGATAATGCCGCAGGAGGAGATCGTCAATCGCTTTTCGCTGGAGGCCTGCAACAAAGCGCCGTCGGTATTCGATCTGAAAAAGGCCGAATGGATGAACGGCGAGTATATGAAGCAGATGAATCCCGGTGAGTTGGCCGAGCGGGTCCATCCCTGGCTGGTGGCGGCCGGACTGATGGAACCAGAGCCGTCCCCAGAGCGCTGGCAATGGCTCACCCGGGTCGTCGGACTCATGCAGGAGCGGGCGAAACTGCTGAGCACCTACACCACCTGGGCGCGCTACTTCTTCAGCGATGACTACGAGTACGAAAACCGGGCCCGCAGCAAGTGGCTGAATAAGGAAGGAGCCGCGGAGGTCCTGGAGCGGCTCGCCGAGGGCTTTGAGGCCCTCGAGGAGTGGAATGCCGAGACCGTCGAGAGCACTATCCGCGGCCTAGCCGAGGCGATGGGAGTGGGCGCGGGTAAGGTGATCCACCCCTGCCGGGCGGCAGTGACCGGCACCACCATCGGCCCCAGCCTGTTTCATCTGCTGGAACTGCTGGCGCGGGATGACGTGGCGGCGCGATTGCGGCGCGCCGCCGAGCTTTCGCGCGAGGGCAAACTGGCCCCGAGCGGCGATGATGAAGACGAGCAGTAGGCGACGGCGCAGCTTGCAAAGCGGACTCGCCAAAGCTATAATTGTGCACACTTTTTCCAGGCGGCGGCCAACCGACACGACAAGGCTGCAAGCCGGCTGCAATCCAATCACCAGTAGCGCGTGAGAAGGCGTATAGACCCCATGAATATACCGTTGAAGGACTACGACAAGATACCGGCCGCCACTGTTGAGGCGGTGGCGGAAGATGAGAAGTGCGCGCCAGAGGCCATTTACCAGGGCCTGGAGAACGGCAGCATCGTCGTGATGGGCTCGCCCGAGGGCGCGGCCAAGCCGATGGGCATCGGCAAGGGTCTGCGCACCAAAGTCAACGCCAATATCGGGACCTCGCCCGACCTCTCAACATTGCAGGATGAGCTGGATAAGCTGGAGGTCGCCGTCACGGCAGGTGCGGATGCGGTAATGGACCTTTCCACCGGCGGGGACCTGGACGTAATCCGTAAGGAGATCCGGGCCGCCTGTCCGGTGGCTATGGGCACGGTGCCGATCTATCAGGTAATCGCCGAACTGGGCGACGATGGCAAGATCTCCGACATCACCGCCGAGCAGGTACTTGAGGTCGTGGAGAGGCACGCCGCCGACGGTATTGATTTCCTGACACTGCACTGCGGGGTGACCCAGGAAACGGTCGCAGCGCTGCAACGAGATGAGCGGATCTGCGATGTCGTCAGCCGCGGCGGCTCGATGCTGGCGCGGTGGATGCAACTTACCGGTGGCGAGAATCCGCTGTACGAGTACTATGATCAGGTGCTGGAGATCTGCCTGCGGCACCGGACGGCCATCAGCCTGGGCGACGGGCTGCGTCCGGGCGCCGTCGCCGATGCCACCGACGCCGGGCAAGTCGCCGAGACGCGCGTGCTGGGCCACCTAGTTGCCCGCGCGCGAGCCGCCGGTGTGCAGGTGTTTGTCGAAGGCCCCGGGCACATGCCCCTGGACCAGATCGCGGCCAATGTGATTTTGGAGAAAGAGCTTTGCCACGGCGCGCCTTTCTATGTGCTGGGGCCGCTGACTACCGACATCGCGCCCGGCTACGACCATATCACCGGGGCGATCGGCGGGGCGATCTGTGCCGCCGCCGGCGCTGACTTTCTCTGCTACGTGACGCCCGCCGAGCATCTGGGACTCCCCAACGCGCAGGACGTGTGGGATGGTGTGATGGCCAGCCGGATCGCCGCCCACTCCGCCGATATAGTCAAAGGCGTCCCCGGCGCGCGCGACTGGGATGATGAAATGAGCAGGGCGCGAGCCGCGCTGGACTGGGAAAGGATGCGGGAACTGGCGCTCAATCCGGGCCGCGTTATTGATGTGCGCGGGGAGCGCGGCAGTCTGGATCCGAAAGCCTGCTCGATGTGCGGGCGATTCTGTTCCATGAAAGTGAAACTGGGGAAGAAGGGCTGAGGGCCGTTGGCGGCCCGTTTCAACGACTCAAGGCAACGGCTGGGCCGGATTCTCGGCGGAAGCACACACACGCCGAAAACGTCACCACCCGATGCTCATCCACAAACAGTAACAACTGACGGCAGCAGCAGCAACCAAGCCGGCGTTACAGTCGTGAGGAGTCTGGTAATTTATGTCCATTATGCGCATGCGGAAGTTCTTCAGCCGACCCGTTAAGGTCGGCAAAGGCAAACGCCGGCTGGAACTGCTGAGTCCGGCAATGATGATATTCGTGTTGATAATCATCGCGCTGCTGATCGGTACCTACTTCTCCTTCGGGCCGCCGTCGCGAGCGGCCCGCGAGGCCGCCGGCCAGAAACCCAAGCAGCTCAGCAACATAGTCGCCACCATCAACTCCAAGCAGGTTTTGCGTCAGGATTACTACATGGAGTTCGCTCTGGCCGAGAGGCGCTTCGCCCAACAGCTCGACCCGACCGAGATGCGCTTTCTGAAAACTAACGTGCTGCAAGGGATAATCAGCCGGCAGCTTCAGCAGGAGGCGGCCAAGCGCGAACATATCAAGATCACGAACCAGGACGTCGAGGCTGAGAAAGACCAGATGGTCGAGGAGGAACTGCAGCGGCGCTTTCCGGATAAGAAGTCGCTACGCGATTATCTGGAGCGCAAGCGGATCTCCCTGGAACAACTGCGCGACAGTATCCGCAAGGCTTTGCCGGATGAGGACACGTTCAGGACCAATCTGCAGCTAGCCAAGCTCAAGGAGAAAGTCGAAGCGGCTGCGGCCATGAGCGACGAACAGCTCAAGGACAGCTTCACCGAGGTCAAGGCGCGACATATTCTGATTACGCCCGCCGGCATGAGGGAAGACGAAAAGCAGGCCGAGGCCACGGACGACCAAGCCGCCAAGGCCTCAAACGAAGAAGCTGAAGGCGCTAAGGCCAAAGAGGCGGCTGAGAGAACCGAGGAGCCCAAAAGCCGCGTCGAGGAGCAGATCTCCGAGGAGCAGGCCAAACAGAAAGCTAAGGCGCTCGCGGAGGAATTGCTGGGCAAGATCAAGGGCGGCGCCGACTTCGCCAAGCTGGCTAAGCAGTACAGCGACGATGACAGCAATGCCGCAGAGGGCGGTGAGCTGGGCTGGTTCAGGAAAGGCCGCATGGTGCCTGAGTTCGAGAAAGCGGCCTTCGCGCTGAAGCCGGGACAGGTCAGCGAGGTGATCGAGACCAGCTTCGGTTATCACATAATCAAGGTCGAAGACCGGCGCGCGGAGATTCCGGATGACTTCGAGGAAGACAAAGAGCGATACCGGCAGCAGGCGCTGGCGCAGGCCAGGTACCGGGCCTGGGGAGAATACCTGCAGCAATTGCAGGAGCAGGCCGATATCGAGATCATTGATGCGGAGCTGAAGGCCTACCAACTGCTCGACGAGGGTAAGACCGCCGAAGGTGTGAAATACATTGAGCAGGCTGTGGCCAGCGATCCGGAGAACATCGTGGCGGCCTACGAACTGGCCGAGATTTATGAGGAGACCGGCCAACTGGAGCAGGCAATCACGATGCTGGAGAGTATCACGGCCAGCGAGCAGGGGGCGACCTCGCCGCGCGCGCATATGAGGCTGGGCGAGTTGCTGCTGGATAAAGGCGACGAGGAAAGGGCGATTAGCTCGTTCAAGTCGGCTTCGGACTGGGCGCGGTCGTACATCGAGAAGGATTACAGAACGCACGTGCAACTCAAGCAGCAGTTCGAGGAAATGAACAAAGACGACCTGGCCACCAAGGAACAGAAGTGGATTGACGAGTACCTGGAATATGTCCGCGAGACGGGCATGGGCGGTGGCATGCCGTTTATGCCGATGAACATCCCCTAGTCGCGATTGGCGAAGCGATGCTGGAAGAGCTGGCCATAGACGAACAGGCGACTGCCGACAGGATCGCCGGCTTCATCCGCGAGGCCATCGCACAGCCGGGCCTCGATGGTGCGGTGATCGCGCTGTCCGGCGGCCTGGATTCGGCGGTGTCGGCGTATCTGACCCTCCGTGCGATTGGCCCCGACAATTTCCGGGCCTATAACATGCCCTATGCCACCAGCAACCCGACCAGTCAGGAGCACGCCTGCCTGGTGGCCGCCGAGCTCGGTGTCGCCTTCGAGGTAATCGAGATCACGCCGCAGATAGACAGCTACTTCGCGCGCTTCCCGGAGGCCGGCCAGATTCGGCGAGCCAACAAGATGGCCAGAGAGCGCATGAGCGTCATCTACGATATGGCCAAAGTGCACCACGCCATGGTCATCGGCACCGGCAACAAGACCGAGGGGATGCTGGGCTATACGACCATGTGGGGCGATATGGCCGCCGGGATTGTCCCGATTGGGGACCTGTACAAGACCCAGGTGCGACAGCTCGCAGCGTATCTGGGCGTGCCGCAGGCAATCATTGATAAAGCGCCCTCAGCCGACCTGTGGCCGGGACAGACCGATGAGGGGGAACTGGGCCTGAGTTACGAGCAGGCCGACTGGATCCTGTATAACATGCTCGAACTGGGCAAAGACGCCGAAGCCATAGCCGCCGAGGGCGCTAAGGCTGAGGCGGTGGAGCGTGTGTTTGCCCTGGTCGAGCGCAATGCCTTCAAACGGCGGATGCCCAAGGCCTGCGATGTCTGTGACTGCTGGGTGAACAGCTAGACCGCAGCAAGTAGCGAGGTGTGAAGGCCATAGCCGCGTCTTCCCGTCCGCGATCGTCCGGACTGCTGCTGATCGTGGCGACCCCGATCGGCAACCTCAGCGACATCTCCGAGCGGGCCCTGGAGGCCCTGCAATACGCCGACCTGATCGCCGCCGAAGACACCCGCCGCATCGCCAAGCTGATGTCACACTTCGGCATCGAGAAGCCGACCGAGAGCTTCCACGGTGACAGCGGGGCGGCCAAGCTGGAGCGGATCATCGAGCGCCTGCGCCAGCGCCAGATTGTGGCATATGTCAGCGACGCCGGAACGCCGGCAGTCTCTGACCCCGGGGCGAAGCTGGTCAGAGCCGCCGTGGAGGCCGGCATCACCGTCTGCCCCATCCCCGGTCCCAGCGCCCTTACCGCCGCCCTCAGCGCCTCGGGTATCAACGCCGACCGCTTCCTGTTTCTGGGCTATCCGCCGCGCCAGGGCCGAGAGCGGGCGGAGTTCTTCAGGCTCGTCGCCTCCCAGCCGTGGACCGTGGTGCTCTACGAGGCTCCGCAGCGGCTGCGGCCCACGCTGGAGGAGCTATCTGGAATCGCCGGCGACAGATATGCGGTGGTGGGCCGCGAGATTACCAAGAAGTTCGAGGAGTTCGTGCGCGGGCCGCTCGCCGAGCTTGCCCGGCATTTTGCCGAGAATGAGCCGCGTGGGGAGTTCGTGATAGTCATTGAGGCCGGCGACGAGGTCAGCGAAGCCGCGGTTGATGAAGCAGCGGTTCGGGCGACGCTGCAGCAGCTTCTCGAATCCGGCGTGTCGGTCAAGAGCGCGGCCGACGTTGTAGCGAGGCTGACCTCGATGTCGCGCAACACGGCGTACCAGATGGCGCTGGACGTAGTAGAGGAATCGGCAGAGGAATAGGACGGCAAGTCCGCTAGACGCCGTTGAAGAGGGAGAGCATCATCAGGCCGCCGACAACCATGAGAGTGCCGACCAGTTTGTTCCACGTCAGCTTCTCGCCCAGGCACGGGGCCGCCAGGAATACCGTCAGGACCGGATAGCCCGAAGTAAACACCGCGACTTCCGAGACCTCACCAAGCTGCACCGCGAACAGGTATGTCGCTCCCCCGACCCCAACTCCGAAAAGGCCGCTGAGGACAATGTAGAGCCAGGCGCGAGGGCTCAAGCGGCACACCTGGCCGTAGAAGCCGGTGAACGCCCCGCATATCCACAACGCCAGCGTGGCGACGGCGAAACGGAAGAACTGCGCCGTCAGCGGCGACATCCCCGACATGGTGTTAAGCGCCACTTTGTCAATGACACCACCTACACCCCAACTGATAATCGCTATCAGACAGCCGATAAGCACGTATCTCTTCAAGGCTTGATCCCTTCAGGCCCGCAGACAACGCCGTTGGCAGAGGTGTTGTGGCTTGGCCTAACCCGCACTATTCACGAAGACCATCGCAGATGAGGCGAAACTGCCGGCAAAGGCCATTGCCAGCCGCACAGCGCCCTTTCCTAAAATATCTCGAAAATGACACAGTGCAACCCCACGTAGGCCAGGCTTTCTAGCCTGGCTGGTCCGTGACTGGTAACGGCGTCGGGCTAGAAAGCCCGACCTACGCCTTCGCGAACAATGCAAGCTAGAGATGCCCGACCTACGCGTTCATGAATAATGCGGCCTAACCGCCTAGCCCCCTTCCTCACCCACGCCTTCGGCGTGGGTACCCGGGAAGGGGGAATCAAAACGGGGTTCGGTGAGTAGTTATGATTTTTCTCTGGGCTTGCCGGGGATAGCGAGGACCATCAGGCCGCTGATGACCAAGGCAGTTCCCAGCAGCTTCTGCCAGGCCAGACTCTCCCCTAGCCAGGCCGCCGCTACAAATACCGTCACCAGAGGCCATGCGGAGGTGAAGACGACCACCTTGGAGATCTCGCCGCCGCCGGCTGCAAAGAAATAGGCCGCCTGCCCTAACACCGCTGCCAGCAGCGCACTGGCGGCCAAATAGATAAAGGTCATCGGGGCCATCCGCTGCAGATCATCCCACATGCCCATGTACCAACCCGCAATGCCGACAACCAGCACGGCAAAAGGCATCCGCGCCATCACCGCAGTCACCGGCGAGAGCCCGCGCATGGCATTGAGCGCCAGCTTGTCGAAGACTCCACCGACGCCCCAGAGAACCAGACTGATTAGTGCTGCGATGATAACCTCAGGACTCATTGTGAGTTACACTCACTCCTGCCGGCGAAGCTTGTGGGCCAGCTCGGCGATTGCCGGCCACGCGTTTTTGTAGATCGCGAAAAGCTGCTGGTACTGCCGATGCCTGGCGGGGTCCGGCTGGTAAGTATCCTGCTCCTCGACAAGGCCGGCGACGGCCTGCTGCAAATCACGATAGACGCCGGCCGCCACGCCGCCCAGCATCGCCCCGGCCAGACAGCCGCTCTCACTGACATTGAGGGTGACGACCTCGCGGCCGGTGATGTCAGCCTTGATCTGGAGCCACAGCGGGCTTTTGCTGCCGCCACCGGTGGCCCGCAATCGGCCGATATTGACGCCGCCCTCGGCCATCCGAATTAGGTTCAGATTCAGCTCGTAACAGGTGCCTTCGAGAATCGCCTTGACCACGGTCTTGCGATCGGCGGCTAAGGTCAATCCCAGAAAGGCGCCGCTGGCCTCAGGGTCCAGATAGGGCGTGCCGGAGCCGGCCAGGTAAGGCAGTACCAGCACGCCGGTGGGCGCGGCGGGAAGATCGGAGACGATTACATCATAGACGTCAACTCTTTCCCGCTGGGCCTGGGCGGTCTCGTAGAGGGCAAAATTGTCCCGATACCAGCGCAGCAGACGGCCGGAAGTGTAATTATAGCCGAGGGTGACATACATGCCCGCGACCACGTGTGGATAGCAGCAGTAGTTCCACTTGCGCATCGGCGCGGTGAGCATCGGCTCCTCGAAGGCGGTGGTGACGCACTCGACGGTGCCCATGCCGTCAACCGCCTGGCCCTGACGGATGACTCCGCCGCCGAGAGCATTCATCGGCTGATCGTGGCCGCCGGCGACCACCAGACACTCCGCCGGCAAACCGGTCAGCTCGGCCCCCCGAGAGCCGAGTGGGCCGATTACCTCGCCCGGAGCGATCGGCTCGGCCAGCAGCTCCATATCTATGCCTGCGACCTCCAGCATCTCCGGCGACCACTGCTTCTTCCTGATGTCGAGCGCCATCGTGCGCCCGGCCAGGCTGTAGTCAATCCGCGGCGGCAAGCCCAGCTTGAAAGTCACCAGGTCCGGCCACATCAGGTACTTGCTGACGCACCGGTGGACCTGCGCCTGGTTTTCGCGCAGCCACATCAGCTTGTTGATCGAGAAGCTAGGGTGCAGCGGCATGCCGGTGATCTCGAAAACGCGCTCGGCCCCTAGCGTTTCGCGCCATGACTTGGCCTGCGACAGCGCGCGCCCGTCAGCCGACATGATGGTGTTGTATAGGTACTCCCCGTCGGCGTCAATTGGGGTGATCGCCTCCCCCATCGTGGACATGCACAAGGCCTGGGCCGGATCGCCGGCGGTGCTCGCGGCAATCTCGTTGAGCACGGCCAAGATAGCATCCCAGACCTGGGCGGGGTCCAACTCAATCCAGCCAGGCCTAGGGTACTGCGCCGGATACTCACGGTAGGCCTGGGCCACGATCGCGCCCTGGGGATCGAAGGCGACCGCCTTTACGCCGGTGCTGCCGATGTCAAGGCCTAGCAGTGACACGGGCCACCTCCCTGTTGAGGGGATTAGGTATGACTATGTCTGCAATCGGGCGCAAGCGACGGGGCAACGGCGGCCCTCACCCTGGCCCTCTCCCAGGGAGAGGGGACAACGACAACGGCTGGGCCGGATTCTCGGCGGAAGCTAAGCTTCCGCCTCGTATGCGGCCCCTCCAAACGACTCAAAGGCAACGGCGTCGGGCTGGAAAGCCCGACCTACGCGCCAAAAGGCTGAGACGTTGCCTTTCGGCTTGCCCGACCCACGCAATTATGTTTCCTAACCCCCTAACCCCCTTCCTCACCCACGCCTTTGGCGTGGGTACCCGGGAAGGGGGAAGCAAAAGGGGGATAGGTGGGCCAAACACCCGACCGCTGCGATTATGGATTATAGGTCTGACTGGACTCGCCATCACAGTCGCCGGCCGCGTAGCGCTACGCAACAGTCTTGTCATTCTAGCTCGTCCATCAGTACCGCTAAGCGGCGCTCGTAGTCGTCGCACAGGGCCCTGGTCTTGTCGGCCGCAATCCCCGTGTAGGCCGCCGGGTCCTGCAAGATCGCCCGCTGCGCCTCGGTCAACTGCTGCAGGTAAGGAGCCAAGGCCTCGTCTTCGCAAAGCAGGTCCCACAACGGCCGGCCGCTGGCCTGAGCCTGTAAGGTCAGCTTGCGCATCGTCTCGTGAGCGTCGGGATGACCGTGCGCCGCCAGCAGAATGTACGCCGGCTCAGCGGCCACCATCCCCGAAGTCATCGCGAAGTTCCGCGCCATCCGCGCTTCGTCAGTGACCAGCTTCGACATGATTCCTCTCAGCCGCTGGACACTGTTGGCCAGGGCCACGATTATCTCCGGATTGAAGCGCGAGGAAGCCGAATTGCTCAAATCGCGCTGGTGCTCGGAGAGCTGGTCGGCATAGACCGTGACCATCCGGGGCATAAAGGCCTTCCACATGCTCTTGACATTCTCGAAGTTCCAGGGATTGCGCTTGTGCGGCATGGTCGAGGAGCCAACCTGCTCGGCCTCAAACTTCTCCCCCACCTCGGCGATCTCGGTGCGCTGCAAGTGGCGCATGTCATCAGCCAGATCGGCCAGGACGCCGAAAGTGGAGATCAGCGCATGATAGTAATCAGCCACCGGCTCCGGCTCGACTATCTGCGTGGAACTGGGCGAGGCTTTGAGGCCCAACTCGGCTAAGACCTCGGCTTCGAACGCATCCGGGTCATCGAAAAACAAGGCGCTGGCATTGTAGGCGCCGACGGCTCCGCTGATTTTGCCGCAGAGGTTGTCGGCGGCCGCCTTAATTGCCTCGATCCGCCCGCCCAGCCGGCTGACAAAGCCGACCAGGGCGAAGCCGAAGGTAATCGGGACGGCATGCTGGCCGTGGGTGCGACCGATCTGAAGACGGTCGGCCTCGCGGCGGGCCAGGTCTAGCAGCACGCGCTGAAGCTCGGCCAGTTGTGGAAGTATCCCCCGGTAAGCCGCCTGCTGCAGCCGCCACGCCACCGCCGTGTCAATCACATCAAAGCTGGTCAGGCAGAGGTGCACGTAGGGCTTGGCTGCATCGCTGACCTGGCTGCGCAGGACGTTGACCAGAGCGCGGATATTGTGATGAATGCGCGCCTCCTCATGGGCCACGGCCTCCGCTGAGACGGCCTCGGCAGCGGCGGCAACCTCATCGGCCACGGCCTGCGAACAGACGCCGCGACGGGCCAGGACTGCGACCGCGGCCGCCTCGACCATTGCCTCGCTATGGACGCGACCCCGCTCGGTCACGTAAGGGTCCAGCATGGCCCGAAGCCGGTCATCGGGACCGTAGTAGCGGAAGTCCAGCGGCGATACATTGTCGAACCGCGAGTCTGACATGGCGTCCTCCCTGCACATTGCGAACTACCTGGTGCAGCCTCCATTTCATCTTCCGACAGGCGGCTTCCTGCAAGAATCTCAAGGGCGAGTTACCAGTACTAAGGTGAAGGCCTGCGGATAGGCGAAGGGCTGAGGCTGTGACTGCGGCGATGCGGGCGCACCATCAGTTACCGCAGCCACGCTGACCGTCGGCCCTAAGCCGGGGAGCTCCACCTGCACACCGGCGGTGTCGCATGAGAGGTAATAGCGGCTCTGCTCATAGACCAACTCCCAGGTGCCGTTTTGCAGATAGATGCGCAAGACCTCGCGCCCGGCCAGGGATACCACCGTGGGCCGCGAGGTCTTCTCCGCCAGCGTCGTAATCGGCGCGTCACCCAGCTGCTCCAGCACATAGACGGTCTTCTCAGCGTTCGAGTAATGCAGCCTCATGCTCTGGCCGGTATTGGCCGCCACCGTCGCCATCTTGAGTACCCAATGCTGCGACGCCGTAGGCGACTTGCCGTCAAGACTTGCCCAGATAACCGCGCCGGTTGGGGAGGCAGTGGTCACCTGCAACTGCGAAGTCTTGGCCCCGGCGGAGTTGCTGAGAGCGCCCGCCACCGCGTGCAAACAAGGGGCATCAACCCTCAGCAAGCCGGCGTTGAGGTCGCGAGTAATCTGGCCAGTATCGGACCTGTACACACCGGTGTTGACGTAATCGTGGGAAATGGGTGCGCCGAAGATCTGGCCGAGGGCATCCAGCGCCACCCGCAGCTTCTGATGAGCCGTGAGCCGTCGGAATACATAATTGTTGCGGCGCACATCGCGAAAGCCGACACAGCCTTCGCCGGCGGCATCAATGCCGATAGGGCGCAAGTCCTGGGCCTTGACATCCGCCACCAGGAAGGCGGGATCGGTCTGCAAGCGGTCCTTGTGGCCGGCGGAGAACATGGTGCCGCCGAAGGTGTAATAAACATAATCTCCGGGAACGGTCGCGACCTGATAGCCGCTCTTGTGCTCGAGGCTTTGGTCGCGCTGGTGGTCGAGCAGGTCCTCGGCGTCCCAGTTGCTGCAGATGAGCGTATTGTCGCGGTCATAGACGCCGCCGGCGGAGCGGCCCGAGGCCATCAGCAAGTCCGGACCGCCGGCGGGAGCCTTCTCGTCGAAAAAGAGCGTGTGGAATCCACAGACCCATCCCAGCTTGTAGGCCTCCGTGGGCATCGGCTGCCAGGTGGGATAGAAGCTGTCCACTTTGGAGAAGCCCATCGCGACGCGGTAGCGAGCCGGTCGCAGGTCGCCCTGCAGGAAGATACGAGCGCAAAGTCCCATCAGGCCCCAGCGCGTGGGATCGCGGCGGACATCAAAAAACTCCACGCGGTGCTTGGCATCGAGCAGGTCATAGGTGAAGAGTATCACCGCGTCGAGGTCCTGGAGGGCGCTGTAGGCGGCGGCCTCGACCATACCGGCAGCGCGGTGACGATTCGGCCAGCACACGTTCCATTCGCGCACTACCGAGGCGCGGCCCCATACGCGACTGACCAGCGTGCGAGGGATGAAGGTCTCGGTGCGGGTATCAGCCAGCGGATTGAGGTCCTCATGGAAGGCCGGCAGATGCCACTCGTTGCCGGCGCGCCAGGAGGGATGGTCGTAGTAGAAATTGGTGCCGATGAAATCGAGCTGGTCAGCCACGGTGCGCATGTCGGCGACGTGGTTGAAGTCGAGCACGGCCGTGATCGGGACCTGGACGCCACGACGGCGCAGATAGGTGCTGAGGCGGCGCAGATACTCGGCATGTACGCTGTTGATGAACAGGCGGCGGTCGGCGGCACGGCCACGCTGCAGGCGCTGACTCTCGCCGGCCTGGGCCGCCGGGAACTTGGCCGGCATCCCGGCCTCCGGGAACAGCCAGACCGTGCCTTCCTCCAGGCTTTCGCCGGCCAGCAGCCCCTCATGGCCCTCGACATCAGTCCAGGCCTCGGCCAAGGTCGGGGTGTCGCCGTAGCGCTCGATCAGCCACTGGTTGAACTGGCGGCGCAGTTGGCTGCGGTACGGCTCGACCAGATCGCCCCAGCGCTTGCGGGCGAAGTAGAGGCCGTTTTCGTCGCAGATCTCGATCATGGCGATGGCCGGGTCCTGGGCGTAGGTCAGACCGGTGTAGGGATTGACGTGCTCGATGAGCAGCCGGCGGGCATACTGCTGCTGCAGCTCGATGAGGGTATTGTCGAAGACGGCGTAAGGCTTGGCGGCACGGCCCAGCGCAGCGGCATTGGTAACACCCTCGGTCTCGCTGAAGGTCCGGAAATCGAGCAAGTCGAGATAGACATAGATGCCGGCCTGCTTCAGCCGGAATATCCAGTAGTCAACACAGTCGAGCTTCTCGGGGTCAAGGCGCTGGGGATCACCGGCACGCTCCAGAGGCAGCAGCCCCTCCACGCCGTCAATATGATGGATGCGGACGAGGTTGAAGCCGGCCCGGGAGATGGCGGCGACGGCCTGGTCAATGCGCTCCGGTGGCTGAAAGACCGAATCTTTGGCGACATTCAGGCCCCAGAATCTGCCCCGAGTGCCGTCCTCGAAATAGAAATGGCCGTCGGTGCCGGTGAATAGGAAGCCGCGCCGGCCCGCCTCACGGCCATGGAGATAGGAGAAATCTATGACACCGGCATCAACGAACTGGGCGTGGTTGTAATCGAGCTGAGCCAGGTAGTTGACGAATACCGGGTCGAGAGCGGGCGCGGCTGCAGCCTGCCCCCAAGCGGCAAGCAGCAGGCCGATGAGAAGCGCTGACGCGAAGAAAAATGACAAGGTCGGCTGAGGCATTCTCAAGGCAGCTACCACCCCACCGGCGCGCTAGCCGCCAGGTCGCTGAGCGAGAATGGCTGATGCGAAGTCAGGGCCGATACCGTGTCCATGCGATAGCCGCGCTGGTGCAGCTCGGGCAGCAGCAGGGGCAGAACCTCAGGAGTCTCGTCATAGCCGTTGTGAAGGAGGATGATGTTGCTATGGCCGATTTTGGTAAGCATTGACTGGCAGATTTCATCAGCAGGGCGGCCCTTGTAACTGCCGATGTTCTCGTTCCAGAAGACGGTGGTGAAGCCGGTAATCTGGGCGGCCTGGCGCACGCAGGCGTTGTAATGGCCGCCCGGCGGACGGAACAGGGTCACGAACTCGCCACAGGCACGGCGAATGACCTGGCGTGTCATCACCAGCTCGCGCTCGATCTCAAGCTGGCTGAGGCGGGTGAGATTGCGATGGCTGTAAGAGTGATTGCCCAGTTCATGGCCCCGCTCGACGATCAGCCGGACCAGCTCGGGATAGGTCTCAGCCTGCTTGCCGACCAGCATGAAGGTGGCCTTGGCATGGTAGCGGTCGAGCAGGTCAAGTATCACCGGCGTCAGCACCGGGTGCGGGCCGTCATCAAAGGTCAAAGCGATGCGTCGGCCGCCGGTGCTAAGGCGGTGAATCTCCTGCGGGCGGTCCTGCAGCAGGCCTAGCTGGTGGTAGGCCAAGAGCAGATCAGCGCGCAGACTAGGGAGCTGGGGATTGTAGGAGAAACCGTACTCATAGGCAGCCAACGCCTCCGGCATCCGCCCGGCCATCTCCAAAGCCCGGCCACAAAGCTGGGACCGTAACAGCGGATCGGCGCGCAGCAGCAGGCAGTGCTGCAGGAACAGACCGAGCTCGGCCCGAGCCGCTAGCTCCTCCGCCATCAGCGTGCGGCTGCCATTGATTACAGTAATCAGCAGCGAAGCCTCCGCAACAATCTTTCCGTCCGGCCCGTAGGCCTCACAGCGGAGCTGCTGGAGGCCCTCGTCGCCCAGACGGGTGTCCACATAAACCCGGTATGGCTGGCTGTTGCTGATACCCACGAAGCGGTTGTCGAGCAGCAGGGTGATATAGTCTATCTGTAGGTCGGCCGGGGCGGCGACGCTGACCTCGATGGCGCCACTGACACGAGCACCAGGCTTGGGCCACTGGATCTGCAATCCGTGGGCATTCTCAGGTCCCAACTCCACCGGCGCGGGCTGGATATACTGCGCCACCTGCGCCGTGGAGTGTACCCCCACGTGGGCCAGAGCCGCCAAACGCACACTCTCGTCAAGCCCATGATCGGCATAGTAGGCCGTGACGGGGGCGAAGATCGGCGACTGGGCCGTCAGTCCGGGGTAGGCGGCGGCGGTCTCGCCGAGCGGCTGGGTCAGGGCCTTCAGGGCCGGCGCCGGGCGCTGCTGGGCCAGGCAAGCCGCGGCCAAGACCTGGCAGGCAAGCTCGCAGTCCTCATCAGCCGCCAGGGCGCTCTGGCTCTCCATCTCGGCGGCGCGATAGAAGCCGGCCGTGCAGGCCAGATGGGCGACACAGGCGCGGATCTGCGGCCGATACGGCGTGTCATAGGCAAGCGCCTGGCGATATGAGGCCATGGCGTCCTGGATGCGCCGCTGGTAGTACTGGGCCGCGCCCCGGCCCAACAGCGCCGAGACGCAGTTGGGGTCCAGCGCCAGCGCTTCGGTAAAAGCCTCGTCGGCGGCCTCGGCATCGCCGTTGAACAGCAGCGCGGCGCCGCGACCGGCCCGGGCCACCGCGCACTGAGCATCCTGCTGGTCGGCCTCGCGGAAAATCGCCTCGGCCTCGGTGTACTTGCCGGCGGTGAGCAGCCGGCCACCCTCAGTCAGCGCCGAGGCGCCGCTAGCCGGGGACGCCGGCAGCAGCCACAGGGCACCCAGCAAACAGGCCGCCATGCCCAGCAGCCACCTGGCGGATGAATGTTCTCCCAAGGCGCTAGCCATGCGCAGTCACGGCAGCTTCACCTGCCAGATACCGTCCTCGCGGGCATACAGGAACCACTCCGGTCCTGAGGGGACCGGCACCAGTTGCCAATGAGGATTCCAGTGGCCCTTGCGCTGGATTATCGTCTCGTGAATCGCCCCGTAGGTATCTGTCCAGTAGTGGAAATGCTGGTGCGGCCCAGCGTACCAGGCGATCAGATCAACCAAGGCCGCTCCATGCCCGTTCCGGTACGCCCAAAGCTCAATGCAAGAGAGCTTTTCGCGCTCCCTGATGAACCTATATCTGGTCACCTTCTTCACAGCCAGGCGACCGTAGATTGAATCCCCCAGAAACGCGATATCCATAATCTCGGCCCGTTCGGGTTCGAGCGCAGGCAAGAGCTGCAAGATCGGCTCTGTGGCCGAGACGAACAGTGTGCACGCCGCCGGCTCGTGCTCTTTGACCCCGTGCTTAATCTCCATCAGCAGCATCTTCTCAAGATAGCTTTCGTGACGCGGCCAGTGAGATACTTCGGCGCCCTTCAAGGCGACCAGGAACCGCTCGCCAGTGTCCTTGATGCTGCGCAGTGGGCTGCCGTAGAGCCCCCAATCTGCAGGCAGCACAGCCCGTGCATGCACATAGCCATTTGCGTCAACCAGAGAGATCGGGCCCTCATAGTGCCGATATTCGCTCGGACACCCATAGCATTGCCCAGAATCTACCAAAAGGATGCTCTCGCGGTTGGGTATGGCCTCAATTGGGACTTCCTGAGGCGGCTGGCCGGGGACGAAACGGTAAGCGTGCTTGATGATTGGCCGGTACCAATCCAGGAACAAAGCATAGAGGGAATCGCCTCCGGCAACCACACAATACCGCCTAAAATCGCCGTCCTCGACGCATACGTCGGACGTACGGAAGGCCCCGAGCGGGGTTCGCTCGTCTCTGGAGACCTCAAAGAACTGCAGCCAGCGATCATCATCCCAGTTGCAGATAGTCCTGGCTTCCATCTTCCGAGCCCATGCCCGCAACTCCTCGTCCTGCGAGTGGGCGCAGGCCGGGCATACCAACCGGCTCCCGGCGATACAGACTCCGGGCCATAGCTGGCCTCTAGGCCAGCCGAAGTCTGCCAGCTTGCGCCGTTCGCCGTAGCCTTGAACTCGCTCGACAACTGCCTGTCGCCACTGTGTCAGCAGCGGGGCGCCCGGCTCCACTCCTGCCGCAAAACATTGTGGGCGACCCAACACGCAACAACAAATCGCCACAGCATAGGGAACCGCTAGAGCGTGCTTTTGATTTGTGCTGATATGTGACATGATCGCCTTTATTGTACCAGATGCACGTCACCGGCGTCAGCAACTATCCGGCCGGCCGGGCCCGCAATCACCAGACGGCCCCCCTCGTCAATGCGCTCCGCCATTCCCGTAACAGTCTCCTGCCCTCTTACCAGCTTCACTTGGCTGCCGACAACCGTGTCTATCTGACGATAATCCGACAGCAGTGCTTGCCAGCCCTCGTCGGCCACGGCTTCATAGAGCTTGCCGAGCCTGCCCAGTATGGCGGCCAGTAGCTCTTCGCGGGTGAGTTCGACGCCTGTGGCCTCATGGACCGTGCCAGCCGGCTGGGTCAGGCCATCGGGGAGGCTATCCGCCGCGCCCAGCACGTTGATGCCAATGCCGATTATCGCATACCCGGCACTCGCATCGGCCTCCAGGAGCAGGCCGGCGACTTTGCGTCCGCTAATTACAATATCGTTGGGCCACTTGGTCCCGAATTGACTGCCCGTCAGCTCGGTGAGCGCCTGCGCGACCGCCACTGCCGCCAACAGCGAGAGCATGCCATATTCGCGTGCGGGCAAGTTCGGCCTCAGCAGCACCGAGAAGAGCAAGTCCTGCCCGGGCCGGTCGAGCCACTGCCGGCCCTGCCGTCCGCAGCCGGCGGCCTGATGCCCGCAAACCAGCACCGCACCTTCTGCAGCCCCGGCTCGCGCCAACCGCACAATGTCCTCGTTGGTCGAGCCGGTCTCCGCGACATACTCGACCGACCAGGTGATGCTCTGGCCGGCCAGCGCCGCGTCCACGGCTGCTATGTCGAAGGCCATCGGCTCAGTCGTCCCCCTGCATCAGCGCTTGCTCCACGACCTGGCAGAGTGCATGGCCGAGGGCCAAGTGGGCCTCCTGAATCTGCGGAGTGTCATAGCTGGGCACGGTTATGCAGTGGTCGGTAAGGTCCTTGAGCTTGCCGCCATCGCCGCCGGCAAGGCCAATCGTCTTGACCTTGAGTTGCCTGGCCCTCGCCACCGCGCGCAGGCAGTTCTCCGAATTGCCGCTGGTCGAGAGCGCCACCAGCACGTCGTTCTGCTTCAGCAGTCCCTCGACCTGGCGGGCGAAAACCTCCGCGAAGCCGTAGTCATTGCCAACCGCGGTCAAGATGGAGGTGTCGGTGGTCAGGGCGATGGCCCGGTAGGCGGGGCGGTCGAGGAGGAACCTGCCCACCAGCTCGGCGGCGAAGTGCTGGGCCTGGGCGGCACTGCCACCGTTGCCGCAAAAAGCAATCGTCCCGCCACAGCGCAAAGAGGCCGTCACGATCCGCGCCGCCGCCGCTAGCTGGGCGGGAAGCTTCTCCGAACATTTCGCCAGCACCTGGCTACTATGCTCCAGGATGTCGCTGATTTGATCCTGCATGTGGTTGCCTCCAGCATGGTAATCGGTTGGGCAGGTTTGGGCTGGGCAAGGCTGCTATCACCCCTCCCCTCTCCCACAGGGAGAGGGGCAACGACAACGACTGGGCCGGATTCTCGGCGGAAGCTAGCGCTTCCGCCTCGCCTGCGGCCCCTCCTGAAGGCTACGGCAACGACAGCGGCCTTCGACGCCGGACTGCGTGGTGCCCCAGATGCTTGGGCTCAATACTCGGGATGGCCGGTCATGTCGGCGAAGACTTGTGATACCCAATAATTGCCCCGCTGATCAACCGCAATCCCTACCCCGAAATGCGTCAACTCTGGCATCATGATCGTCTTGCGATGGCCGTGACTCTTGAGCAGGTCCTCGTAGCTGTCATGAATCTTCGCCAAGCTCAGCGAATAGCCCGGACCCCGCCGCCAACGCCGTGCTAAGTTCTCTCCCAACACCCTCGGACGAAAGCCAAATATCAACTGGAACCGCTCCACTACCGTGCGCCGCGCAGGGGTCGGCGAATCGTGCGAAAAGTAGCCCTCATCCCGCATCTCCAGGGCGTGGTGGCGTCCCACAATCGCCATCTGCGGGTGAGTGTACAAGAGCCTGCGACCAGCCTCCCGCCGCGTCTGATTCACCAACAGACTCATGTAAGCCTCGGCCTCGGCTAGCAACTGCCGCACCTGTTCGCTGCATCCGCTGTCGGGATCGTAGCGCTCAAATGACAGCCTCTGGACACACAGATACTGCTGCAGCGCCGCCGTCTCCATCCCGCAAACGTGATACGCCACGGCCAGACGCGCGGGCGGCACGTACCAGTCCGGGGCCATGTCGGCGGCCTGCTGCAACTTCTCTATCGCCGCCTCGGCGCGCTGGGCTGAGAGGTCCTGCTCCGCGTTGCGCACCAGTTGGGCACTAGCCTGGCTGATCTGCTCCGCAAGGCCGGCCGCCGGCAGCAGAGCCACCGCCACCAAAGCTAGGAAGCTGATAGCCCGGAGCTTGGGAATCATCTAGCTGGCCCTTTCCCCGGCCAGGATCGCCGCACCCAAGGCGCCGACCAGTTGGGGCTGCGGCGGGACGGCTATCTCCATGCCGAGTGCCCGCTGCAGGGCGCGATGGACACCGGCGTTGAGGGCGACACCGCCGCACATCACCACCTGGGGGCGCACCTGCAAGCGGTTGGTCATCTGCAAGATACGCTCCGCAATGGCCTGACAAAGCCCGGCGGCGATGTCAGGCACACGCCAGTTCTCCGCCAACAGGCCGATGACTTCCGACTCCGCAAAGACCGTGCAGGTGCTGCTCAGCGGGGCCGGGCTGTCGGCAGCGGCAGCCAGCTCGCCGAGTTGCTGAAGCTGAACACCCAGGGCGGCAGCCATGACCTCGAGAAAGCGGCCGGTGCCGGCTGCGCAACGGTCGTTCATCTCAAAATCGAGCGGCCAGCCTGCTTCATCGAGGCAGATAACCTTCGCGTCCTGACCGCCGAGATCAATGACGGTATGGGCGTCAGGAAGCAGGTGCCAGACACCGCGGGCGTGACAGGATATTTCAGTAATGCACCAGTCCACTGCCTGCAGCGCCACTCGACCATAGCCGGTGCCGACCGAGGCCTGAATCGCCTGTGCCGGCAAGCCGGCATCTGCCAAGGCCCCAGCCAGAGCAGCGCTGCCGGCCTGCTGAGGAGCTGGTCCGGTCGGCATCAGGTAATGCCCCAGCGGCCGGCCTGTGTCCCAGTCAAGAATCACGGCCTTCGTGGTGAGCGCGCCTACGTCAACTCCTGCGGTAATCAAGCCGATTGGATTCTCCTTTGGCGGCGGCCGACATGACTATAATACCCCAAACCGGACATTTTTGGCTAACAAAAAGGATTCGCGAGCCAGGGCGGGGAATAGTAGAAGGCTTGTCTATGGCGCATTATAATCCCGTGGCTGAAATGCATCGCCTGCGGGCTCCGGAGGACACGTAGCGGGCCGTAGTGTCGCCGCAAAGTGAGGCCGGAGGCTCTCACAGCCACGCAAGAATGGAAATTGGAGGAATCCCGATGCCGATCGTTGACTCTAGGACTGGAGACGCAAGACAGGATTACACGGTGGAAGAACTGGCTCGTCTGGCCGATGAGATGCGGGTGTGGAACACCATATCGCTGGTGGCCGCCGGCTCAGGACATCTGGGCGGGACCCTGTCAATCATGGATATTGCCGCCGCCTTATACCTCAAACATATCAAGCACGACCCGCAGAATCCGGAATGGGAGGAGCGCGACCGGGTAGTGTGGTCGGTCGGCCATAAGGCGCCGGCGCTGTATGTCGCCCTAGGTATGGCCGGCTACTTCGACGACCGCGACATAACCTTCCACGATGAGGTGCTGGAGGGCCTCAAGGAGGTCAAGGGGATCGCGCAAACAGTGCTTCTGCGGAAGCTGGGCTCGGGCTTTGAGGGGCATCCGAATCGGCTGAAGCTGCCGGGACTGGAGCTGTCTTCCGGCTCCCTGGGCCAGGGCTTCGGTGTGGCGTGTGGCTCGGCTCTGAGCGCGAAGGCCGGCGGCCAGGACTACAAAGTCTATGCCATCCTGGGCGACGGCGAGCATGATGAGGGCTCGATTTGGGAGGCGGCCATGTTCGCCGCTCACCATGAGCTCGACAATCTGGTCGCGATCGTTGACCTGAACGGACTGCAGATTGACGGGCGTACCGAGGAGGTCATGGACACCCACGCGCTGACCGATAAGTACGCGGCCTTCGGCTGGGAAGTCATCACGTGTGACGGCCACGATATGGCCGAGATTCTGAACGCCCTACAGAAGGCCGATGCTGTTGAGAGCAAACCGGCTGTGATTATCGCCGCGACTGTCAAGGGCAAGGGCGCGCCGTATGCGGAGAACGTTACCGGCTATCACGGCATTCCCCCCAAGGACGGGCGTAGCGGGCCGGAATCGCTGGACGGATTAATCGAGAACCTGGGTCTGGCAGAGGTGTTCCCGCGCGAGCGGGTGGGCGAGATTCTGGGCATCGCCGAGCGCTACCAGGCCGAGGTTGACAAGCGCGTGGATGCGATGGTGCCGAAGTTCTCCCGCGACTACTGGTGGAACAGCGGTGAGAATATGCAGGCGCAGATGGATGCCACCCGCAACGGCTTCGGCCAGGCGATCGCGGTGCTGGGTGCTGACGAGAATGTGTGCGCCCTGGGTGCGGATATCACCTCCTCTATACGCATGGATTACTTCTACAAGCCAGATGGCAAGAACGAGGACCCGGCGCGCAAGCGGCGGTTTTTCAGTTGCGGAATCGCCGAGGCCAATATGGCACTAGTCGGCAGCGGTTTGGCCAAGGAGGGTCGGATTCCTTTCGCCGGCTCCTACGGCGTCTTCTCCACCGGTCGCAACTGGGAGCAACTGCGCACCACCGTGGCCTATAACGACTATCCCGTAAAAATCGCCGATGCGCACGGTGGAGTATCGGTCGGCCCCGACGGCGCTACTCACCAGTCGTTGGAGGAGATATCGCTGATAACGATCCTGCCGAACTTCATCATGAGCGTGCCGGCGGATTCGGTCGAGACCGATAAGGCGACCCGAGCCATGGCCGCACTTCCGAGCCCGGCGGTGGTGCGCTACGCGCGCGAGGCAACACCGGTGGTCACCACGCCGGACACGCCCTATCAGTTCGGGGTCGCCAACGTGATCCGCTTCCGGGCAGAAGCGCCCCGCTTCATTGACGCTTTCGAGCAGAAGCTAGCTCCGGAGTATAGCTCCGAGAACGAGGACATCGCCATCATCGCCTGCGGGCCGATGGTTCCGGAGGCGATGCGGGCAGCGTATATCCTGAAAATGGAGCAGGGCATCGAAGCCCGCGTGCTGGACGTGCACACCGTCAAGCCACTGGATGAGGCCAGCATCGTCAAGGCCGCCGTGGAGACTAAGGCCGTCGTGACCGCCGAGGAGCACCAGGTGGGGGGCTTCGGCAATTTAGTCGCCAGTGCCATCGCCCGGGCCGATATCGGCAGGCCGATCACGCTGGCAATGGTTGGCGTGCAAGACAAGTTCGGCGATTCGGGAGAGCCGTGGGAGCTGGTGAAATCATTCGGCCTGACCGCAGAACACATCGCGACGGAATGTCTCGAACTGCTCAAATAGACTAGCTGCCGCCGGGCCAGGTCGGGGGAATGCGGATGGACCAACAAGGGCCGGAAGCCGAGAGACGATGCCCACAGTGCGGGAGGATCGTGAGCCGCGACGCAATCGTCTGCCCGCACTGTGTGGCTGTGCTGCCGAAGCCGCAGCGAGAGGCCACCGCCGAGGCGCCGACGCCTGAAGTGCCGGAGCCGACGGAGGCGGAATATCAGGCAACCGGCCCGACAGTGCCCCTGTCTTCCGTACTGGACGAGCCGGCGCCGCTTGAGCAGCCAGCGTCAGAGAAAGTGACCGCGGGGCAGCCAGTTACACCTCCGCCTCCGCCACCACCTCCACCAGCGCCGCCGGCTCCGCGGGACCAGCCCCCATACCAGCCGGTAGCGCCCATGCAGCAGTTCAACAACGCCGGCTTCTGGCCGCGAGTGGCGGCGCTGATTATTGACGGCTGCGTCCTAGCAATCCCCTCGGGGTTGCTGATAGCCGTAGTCTTCCTGGTGACCGGTATTGAGCTGGATTTCGAGTCAGATCAGTTCGGCGTCGCTCTCCAACTGGCGCAGTTGCCGGTGGCCCTGATTGAGGTCGCCTATTTCACGCTGATGAACGGGACGTATGGGGCGACGCTGGGTAAGATGGCGCTGGGGATGAAGATAGTGCGCACCGACGGCAGGCCGATCGGCTACGGTCTGGCGCTGGGGCGCATTGTCGTGAAGCTGATGCTGCAGAACTGCACCTGCAGCCTGTTCTTTCTATCGGTGGCGATCAATAGCGAGTACCGCGGTTGGCACGACCAAATCGTGGGCACGCGCGTGATCTATGTGAGATAGCAGCGGCCACCCACCGTTCAGCTCTGCTCGCGAGGCAGGTTGCGGTAGCTGGGCGGCAATTCGTCGGTTTTCTCCGCCTTTTCCACCTTACCACCCACGGCCTGAAACTCCTTGAGCAGTTGACCGCCGCGGCCGGAGGTCCAGAAGTCCGGCCGCCGGAAGCCGCCCGAATAAGTGTCAACATCCAGCAGCACCCTCGTAAATCCCGCCCGTCCGACCTCCGGTAGCAACAGCCCGCGCAAGTAGCTCGGCGGCCACGGGATCTTGGTGTCCAGAGCCATCAGCCGGTCGCCTAGCTGGTTATGGTAATGCTCGTAGGTGGCCGGGTTCCAGGTCAAGAGCAGCGTATCGGCGCGGCGGTTGACCTGGGCCGGACCATAGTGGAAGGTCTCGGTCCCCAGGCCATGGCCGGGCGCAGTGTAAGGCTCGTAAGTGACCTCCAGCGGTATCTGCTCTGCGGAGGGCATCTTGATGCCGGCCAGGTGAATGGTCGTCTCGTTTTGGTCATAGCTGCGGCTGACAATCCGACCCCCGTAGTCGCGGTAAGGGCCCTCCACGGCAACACTGCGGCGGCCCGGCACAGCCAGATAGAGGTCGAGAGTTGGCGGATCCTCGCTCTCCTGAGCCGTCACCTCGTAGATGCGCTTGCCCAGAGAACCGTAGATGCGCAGGTCCAGGCGGTTCTCGCCGACGGGTATATTGGCCGCCGCAAATACCCGCCAGTCCTGGGCAATCCGCGGTGCCAGGCTGATGCGGTTGTTGACGGCATCAACCTGGGGGCGCAAGAACGCGTGGACCACGGCGTGAGCGTTGATACCACCCTCCCAGGGACGACAACGGTGCTGGCCCCAGATGTCCTCGGCCGGGCGGTCCTCCGGAGTGTTCATCTCGGCATAGCCGCCCGAGGCCTCGGCAATATCCAGTACCTGCTGCACCCAGTGCTCGGCCAACGGGTGCCCGATCTCGGTCAGGTTATACAGCACAAAGCCGGGCACCATGGTGGTGTAGTAGCCGAAATCGGGCGTGACCCGCACGCCGCCGCCCTCTTTCCACAAGTACTTCAGCGAATTAGTTACGTTCGAGCGCTGTTGGGCATCGGGTTGCGCATAGCCGATCCAGATCGGCCGCAGGTTGATAGTGGCGAAGGGGTAGCGGTGGCGCTCTTGGGTGAAGTCAGACATCGCCGGCGCGTAATAGCCACGGTCGCCCATCCAGTAGTACTTCTCCGTGGCGCGGCGAATCCGGCGAGCGATGTCTGTGAACTCGTCCACCTCCTCGGAGCGGTCGAGGTCGCGCGCCATTTGGGCCATGGCCTCGGCGGCGGCGACGAATTCAAAGGCCGAGTCAGCCGACTGGCACTCAAGCTGGACATAATCATGCACATCCCGACCCTGTCTGAAGGCTTCATAGCCGGGGAAGCGATAGGTCTCATCCCCGTGGAAAGGGAGGGTGCCGCGCTCGCTGATCTGCTGGCCGAAGATGCAGCGCTTGAGGTAATTCCAGTGCCTGTCAATCAGCTCCGCATCGGCGGTGTGGAGATAGTACCAGTAGTGCTGCAGGACGATGTAGCTGGGCACCTCGGCGCGTTCGACGGGATAGCGCGACCAGTCGGGGTCTTCGAGGTCGCGGGGTTCTCCGAGGTCGAGCGGCAGGTTGAGCCGGATTTCGCCGGCTTTGGCATTGCCCATGTACTGGTATCGGAGGTACTTCTTGACCTCATCATAGTAACCGGCCTGGAGGCAGAAGCGGACCGGCCCGACGCTGTCCCGGATCCACGTGTAAGTGTATTTGTCCATCGGGGCGAAGCCGCCAGTGGCCGCCTGCTGGACTTTGATAATGTGCTTCTGGATCTCGATGAAATCGTTGAGGCGGCGGTCCGGTGTGCCAATGACCAGGCCCTGCTTGTGCCAGGCGCTGTTGTACTCGTAAGCCTCCACCAAACTTTCGAGGCCGGGGTCCGCGATGGCCGAGGCCGACTGCTCAGGACGGGTCTCCTGGTCATTTTTCTCCAGCACCAGATAGAAGAGCTTGCCGGCGCTCTGGCCCTTGTCAATAGTGCCGATCGGACAGACCAGATGAGCCAGGCCGTCAACGCCGGTCAGCAGTTGCAGACCCTCGATGCCCTCGGGCAGGTTGACCTCGTAGCCTTTGGCTTTGGCGAAGGCCCGGCCGAGGACACTAAGAGTCAGCCGCGAGCCGGCCCGGGTGCAGATAAGCCGACCGCCGGCGGCTGCCTCGACCGGATTGTTGATGGCCAGGATCAGCTCGACATTCTGCAACGGTTCCTGTCCAAGGTTTTGGGCGATAAGCAGCCTGTGCCAGTAATTATGCCGGGGCGCGACCCAGTCGTAGATATGCAGGCCCATGCGGCCATTGCGTCGCACCGTATGCACTACACCAGCCTGGCGCACCCATTCGACCATCTGCTGGGGGAGGTTTTCGTCTGCGCCGGCCACCCTCACCGCCGGAATGATCGCGCCATAGAAGCCGCCGGACTTCTGGTAGCCAGGACCGACAGTGTTGCTCAGGGTGCCAAGCGGAACCATCAGACCATTGATGGCGAAGATCTCCCCATTGCCCAGCGGATAGGCCGCCAGGTCGGCATAGGAAGGCAGCTCCGAGGCCTCCAGGTCTATAGTCGTGCGCCAGCCGTCGGCCACATCGGTAATCCAGGTGTAATCGCTCTGCAACCCGCCCAGGGTGTAGAAATCGCTCTGGCGGTTGTAACGCACCATGCCACGTCGGCCACAGCCGCTGAGGCCGAGTAACAGCACCAACAAGGAGATGACCAATATGCGCTTTGTCATGCTTTTCACCACGTCGCTGGCGACTGCCAGGGTGTAGGGGCGCAATTAGACATTTCTTGAATTGTTGGGAAGGAGTTACATTTGGCGAACTGAGGCGACGGCCGACGCCGGGACTGCACTTGGTGCAATCCGGCGCCTCTTGGCTCCCGTCCCCCCAAAAAACCCGGAGGACAGGGGACCCATGCTGCGCACGGGTGCCCTGCCTGTCCATGCCGTTGCCAGAAGTCGCGACAGGCAGGGATGCCTGTCGTCCAGGAATGTGTTGTTTGTACGGGCCTGATAGGAGACCATCGCCGCCTGCGATTCCTTCCTAGTTAGTAGAGACATGTCTCATTGCACCCAATTAACAGCGGCCTTCAGGGCGTGATAATGATAAATCACGCCCCTACAACGGCTAGGTGAGGAATGCGTGTAATAATAAGCGCTAAACGTCCAGCCTAAGTTTCCGAATTCCCTATCCTGCGGTGGCAGCGGTCTTGTTGCGGTCAATGATGACTATGGCGTTGGAGACCGATCGCGGCACTCCGTCACTGGGCTGGTTCACGTGCTTTCCGGCAATGACCAGAGTACTGGAGCCGCCGCCGTCGAGGTTCATCGCCTCGACCACGCCCAGCTTGCTCATGACCCTGGCCAGCTCGCCGAGGGTCATGCCCTTGTTGACATTGTCAACCACGAGCAGAATCAGCCGCCCCTGCTGATCAATCCCGGCCGCTGTGCGCGGCCTGGTGCTGGCCCTGACATCGGCACGGAAGCGCTCGTCATAGTAAGGGATGGCGATCTCTCCGCCAGCAAGCAGTCGCGGCCCGCCGCCAACGGCATGGCACAGACCGGGCCAGCTTGGCTTGGTGTCCAGCAGCAAGGCTACCTGCTGCCCCAACTCCACCTGCAGCAGGGATTCGGCCCGCCGGTCCAGACCTGACAGCACAAAGCCGGCCTGAGGGATAGCGGCGGCCTCACCCCGGCTGAGAATTGCCTGGACGACGCCACCGCTGACCACCACTCGGGTCTTGCGCGGGTTGCCTAAGAGATGGTCGCCCCACCTCGGAGTGTAAAGCACCACGCCGTCTTCATCGGTGTGTCCGCGATTGATGCCCTCAAGCGGCAGCCTGCCCAAGCCCTCAAACTCCACCCAGCCGTCGAAAACAACATTGCGGATCTGGACCTCGCCGGCCTTGGTGAAGCCGAGCACCGCGCGCTGGTAAAGGGGGTTGGATATCCATTCCCCCTCAATCATCAGCATCCCCAGCGGCTGGCCGCGGGGCGCGAAAAAGCCGCCATTGACTGCCGCGTAGGCTGCATCGCGCAGCGCGATGCTCTTGACGGTGCGGCGATGGTGAATGGTCGTGGCGGCGAGGGCCGGACGGATCACGATGTCGGGGTCGGTCGGGTCCACAATCAGCAGCCAGGCCCGAACCGGCCCACGCGCGGTGCTGAAGTTGCAGGAGCGCCACTCGACACCGTCAATCTTCTCAGGAAGCGGCTGAGGCGCTGGCGGCTGCGGGGTGCGAGGCTGAACAATCGGCTCGGGGCGCAAGAAGTCTATGACGATACGCGCCGGCTCCCGCAGGGTAAAGAGCGCCGGCGAGTCGGCGCTGTGGTGATTGATGGTAATCTGCGACCAGCCGCAGTCGCGGTTCTCCGTCACTGTTGGCACCAGGGACTCACTAAACTGCAACTGCCTGAGCAAATCATTGCGGCCCTGCGGGTCCGGCAAGACCGGTATGCGCAGCACCAGGGCGTGGGAGGCCAATTGGGATTCGAAGGGGACCGGCGCGGAGAGGTCTATCACCACCCGCACCTTATCGTCATGGGAGCCCTGGCGGATATCGAGGAGATGGGTGCCCGGCAGCTCCAGCTCAAAACGGGCCTGGTCGAGCTTGCGGACCGCTGCTCCCAACGGCTCCAAAAGAACGTGCGCCGGGCAGTAGAACTCCTCCCCGATCAGTACCGCAGGGACCTCGAGCGCGACCGGTTGCCCGTCGCAGGAGCAGACCTCGGCCGCTTCGCGGAAGGTCCATTGGTGCCCATAGGCCTTGAGGGTGACCACCTGGCCGTCCACCTGGCGGGTATAGCCGAGATGAGCCTCGGCAAAGCTGTCGGCGATCAGCAGCCGGCCGTCACGGACGATCGCCGCACCATCCGGTACGGCGATTTCACCGGCCAGCAGCTCCACTTCCAGCGCGGCACCGTCGGCCCACAGCCAGCCGCAGTGGAGTAGCACTGCCAGCGCCGCAATCCACGTGTACGTTTTTCGACTCATAGTCGGTATCCTGTTCTGATGGAAGCTGCGAGAAATCGGCCAGTGTATCCTAGTACACGATGCCTCGGGCTGGAAGCTGAGAACTTAGGACGCCAGGCGTCCTGAGTTCTCACCTGCCCTGCGACAGGCGCAGGGCAGGCCGAGCTACGCGGTAGGGCCGACGCGGTGAATGCGCATCATGTTGGTGGTGCCGGGACGCCCCATCGGCGTGCCCGCGGTTATCACTACGGCGTCGCCGGCACTGACCAGCCCGAGACGCTGGACCTCGGCGACACAGCGGGGAATCACATCGTCGGTGGCTGCCGCGTGCTGGGTCAGCACCGGCGTAACGCCCCAGTAGAGGCTGCAGCGTCGGGCGGTAGCCTTGAGCGGGGTGACCGCGATAATCGGGACCATCGGTCGGGATTTGGAGGCCATCCGCGCCGTCGAACCCGATTCGGTGAAGGCCAGGATGGCACTGGCATGCACCTCTTCGGCGGTGCGGGCGGCGGCGCGACTGACGGCATCCGCGATCTCCAGCGACTCATCGGGTGAGGCCAGCGGGGTGCGTAGATGCGGCCGGGTGCTGAACTGCTCTTGCTCGGCCGAGGCGCAGATGCGTCTCATCATCTCGACGGTCTCCACGGGGTACTTGCCGATGGCGGTCTCGCCGGAGAGCATCACCGCATCAGTGCCATCGAATATGGCATTGGCGACATCAGAGGCCTCCGCGCGGGTGGGCCGGGGATTGTTGCGCATGGAATCGAGCATCTGGGTGGCAGTGATCACCGGCACGCGCATCTGGGCGCACAGTCTGATGATGCGCTTCTGCCATACCGGCACCTCTTCCGGCGGTAGCTCCACCCCCAGATCGCCACGGGCCACCATCACCGCATCAACAGAGGCCACAATCTCGTCGAGGTGGTTAAGCGCCTCAGGCTTCTCGAGCTTGGCGATGAGCGGGAGGCTGCGGCCACAGCTCTCACACGCCTCTTGCAAAGCCAGTATGTCTTCGGGCTTGCGCACAAACGAGAGCGCTACATAGTCAACTCCCTGCTCGAGAGCGAACTCCAGATCGCGCTTGTCCTTGGGCGTCAGCGCCGGAGCACTGACATCCGTGTCCGGCAGGTTGATGCCCTTGTGCTCCCCCAGAATACCGCCGACCAGCACCGTGGTAGTAACCGTGCCGCCGGAGACCGCCTCGACGCGCAACTGCAAGAGGCCGTCGTCAAGCAGGAGCGCGTCGCCGGATTTGACATCATCGGCCAGGCTCACATAATTGGTCCAGACGCGCTGCTGGTCGCCGAGCTCGTCACCGCCGGCGGATATCTGCAGGCTCTGGCCCGCCTTAAGCTCAACCGGCTTGCCGTCGCGGAGGCGCCCGGTGCGGATCTTGGGGCCCTGCAAGTCGGCGATGGCCGCGACATGCTGATTGGCCTGCTCCGATACCTCGCGCAGCATCTGCAGCATCCGGGCATGAGTTTCGTGGTCACCGTGGGAGAAATTGAGACGCGCCACATCCATGCCCGCCGCCAGCATCCGCCTGAGTACCGCGCGGTCGGCGGTGGCCGGGCCTAGCGTGCACACTATCTTGGTGGGGTTGGTTTTCGGAGTAAGTGCTGGCATTCTGGGCCTCTTTCTCGGTAACTACTCGCCTTATGGCTTAGTATTCTACTGCATTCTCTCCCTCCGTTGCCATTGACTCTCGTAGGGGCGTGATTCATCACGCTCGGCGCGCGCCTGCTGATCGGGCGCAATGAATTGCGCCCCTACACTGGCAGTTGCAACCACGGCGGTCAGCGCGTTTACAGCCCCGAATCCGTATGCTATAATCCCTCAAGGCCAAATCGTACTAGAGCCATGACACGCTGTCAACTGTGCGTTTGGGCGACACGACCTCAATGAGGTACAAGAGGAGGCAAGCCAGGTCATGAGCGAACAGCAAGCCGACCTGAAAAAGCTCTGGGAGCAAGTGATCGAGAAGGTCAAAGAGGGCGACATCAACCTCAGCCTGTGGGAGGCCCTGGAAGCCGGAGTACCCCTGGTCATTGAAGAGGATACACTGGTCATTGGCTTCACACCGGCTAATATGAAACACTCAGGATACCTGACCAATCCCGCCAATGCCGGCACCGTGCGGCGGGCGATAGAGGCCGTGGCCGGCCGGCGGCTGCAACTGCAACCGATCGAGGGCGCTACCATCGAATCATGGGAGGGCTTCAAGCAGCGCAGCGCGGCGGCCGCGGGCCAAACGGAACGGACCGCGCAAGTGTCAATCCGCCACAAAGGCGCCGCGGCCCGCTGGCAGGAGCTCAGCCAGGAGATCCGCCAGCTTTACTACGATGTCGGCGGGCGCGAACAGCCGCTGAGCCACGCCCGCTTCCTGATCAAAGCCATCCCGCTAATCGCCAAGACCGAGGAGGAAGTGCGCGCCGAGGACCCGGAGGCCGAAGAGGTCCAGGAACGCGAACTCGACCGCATCTTCGATAGAATCGCGGCTCTGTGCAGCATCCCGGGCGGCCTGGTGGCCCTGGAATACCTGCGCTATAAGGGCTCGAGGAAGAAGGCCTAGCCGGTGCAGCGGGTGGTGGCGTTCGACCGTCAGATCGAGTACACGGGCCAGCAGTTGCGCTCGCGCTGGCTCCAGGAGACGTTCGACATCGGCGGTGATGCCATCGCCGCTTTCGCCGGGCCCTGCGAGGTACCGACCGCGGCGCTGGTTGACAACGAGGACCGACGCGCCGGTGCGACCATCAAAGCGGCCCTGATGCTGCACTTCATCATCGAGCATTTCGGCGACACTCTGGCCTGCGCCGTGCTGCGTCAGCGGCTGCTGATCGCTATCATCAAGGACCGGCTGCAGGCGACGGGCAAGCTGCCGGACCTAACCCGCAAGGGCGATGACATCTTCTGCGCGGATAAGAAGCTGTCGGTCTCGATCGCCACGAACTCGCCGGTCTCGACCCTGATCCACACCGGCGTCAATATTGATGCCGACGGCGCGCCGGTAGCGGCCTGTGGCTTGCAGGAGTTCGGGATAGACCACCTGCGCCTGGCTGAAGCTGTAGCCGCGGCCTATGTCGAGGAGATGGCCTCGGCGGACTTTGCGCGAACCAAGGTGCGTAGCGTGCCATGAACGGAAAGCTCGCTCCGATTGTCGAGGTGTTCCCCTCGTTTCAAGGCGAAGGGGTACTGGTGGGAACTCCGCAGGTGTTCGTGCGGTTCGCCGGCTGCAACCTCGACTGCCTCTACTGTGATACCGAATACGCGAAGGTGATCCCCGAATATTGTAAGGTTTACGATGCCGCAGGCCAGGTGCGGGAGATGCGTAACCCGCTCTCGGTTGATGAGCTAGTGGGGGCAATGGAAGAGGCCTCTCTGCTGAATTCGAATCTTGAATGGGTGGTGCTGACGGGCGGAGAACCGCTGCTCTATCCGGAGTATATTACACAACTGGCCCCCCGGCTTGCCGAGGCCGGCATGATGATATACCTTGAGACTGCCGGTCATCTGGGCGGCGCGCTTCTGCAAGTCATTAAGCATGTGAACTTTATCGCCGGCGACATCAAACTGCCCAGCACCACGGGAACGCCGGTGGACTATGAGGACATCTACAACTTCTGGTCCATAGCCGTAGGTACCGAGGCCTTCGCCAAGCTGGTGATCACAGACGCCGTCAAGCCTGGGGAGATCGCGGCACTGCTGGGCAATACCAACTGGTGGACGCTATGGCCGCTATCGGCGGTGCTGCAGCCGTGTACGCCCACGGCAAAGGCTGGAGCGCCCGCCTTCGAGCTGCTGTGGGCGTTGGCCCATGAGGCGGATCACTGGTTCGAGAGCGTGCGAGTAATCCCGCAATGCCAGCGGCTGCTGGGAGCGAAATAGCGGTGCGCGTCGGGCTGACCAGCACCATCCCCGTCGAGATCATCCTGGCCGCCGGCCACACGCCGGTGGACCTGAACAATGTCTTCGTCGTCAGTCCCCAGGCCGGCCGGCTCGTGCGCGATGCCGAAGCTGCCGGCTATCCGCGCAATGCCTGCTCCTGGGTCAAGGGCATCTACTCGACCATTCTGCAGCATGACATCAGTACCGTAGTCGTGGTGACCCAGGGCGATTGCAGCCAGATGCAGGCGATGATGGAAACGCTGGCCGACCACAAGGTTCGCTTGATACCGTTCGCCTATCCCTACGACCGCGACCGCACCCAGCTCAAGGCGCAAATGCTGCGCCTGATCGAAGCCCTGGGCGCCGACTGGGAGGCCGCAGTAGCGGTCCAGGAGCGGTTGCGACCGCTGCGGGCTAAGGTCGGGCGGCTGGATGAGCTGACCTGGCGGGAAGGCACCATCACCGGCTGGGAGAATCACCTCTACCAGGTAAGCTGCAGCGACTTCACCGGCGAGGTCGAGCGCTTTGAGGCGGAAGTGGATGGGCTGCTGCATGAGGCTTCTGAGCGGACGCCGCTTGAGTACCGGGCGCGTATCGGCTTCGTCGGAGTGCCGCCGATTTACTCCGACATCTATCACTACCTGGAGGAACTGGGCGTGCATGTAGCGTTCAATGAGGTGCAGCGCCAGTTTACCATGACGCCGGCGCTGGAATGCGACCTATTGACTCAGTATCAGCAATACACTTACCCTTACGATATCTTCGCGCGGTTGGAGGATATCACCCGCGAGACGGCGAATAGACAACTGGAAGGCATAATCCACTACGTGCAGTCCTTCTGCTTCCGGCAGATCTACGACCATATTCTGCGGGAGGCGTTGGACTGCCCGGTCTTGACGCTGGAGGGTGACAGGCCCGGCGGCCTGACCGGACGGGACAAGCTGCGGCTGGAGGCCTTCGCTGAGACCCTAGAGGCGCGGCGCTGGAGCCGAAGCTGAAGAGGCGCCGCATCAAGCCGTAGGACAGCGACAAGCGACCGGAGAGCAACTGGGAAAAGACACCAAGCCACAAGGTGAGTAGCTAGGTCTGCTGCGATCAAGTAAAGCAGAGGTGAACTGACATGAAAAGGGCGACACGCGGTGTGATGCTGGTAATCGCTATTACAGTCTGTGGCTGCCTGGCTTACGCCCAACCAGCGGCCCAGATGCAGGGCACCATTTACCTGAGAGACGGCCAGGTGATTAGCGGCAACATCCACAGCGCCGAGCTGGGCTTCCGCGATGGCACCGGCACCGGCGTCGGCACCCAACTGCCCGGTAACGGTGGCCTGGCAGTCAAGACGCCCGACGGCGTTGTGACGAATGTAGCCGCCGCCGATATCGCCGTGGTCGAGGCCAAATGGCAGCACGTCCCGGAGGCCCGCAGCAACCCGTGGCAAGTTGTGGAACTGAAGGTCACCAAGCGTGACGGCAGCGTCGTCACGGGGACGCCGGACTGGTTCATGCACGCCAGCTCCGTGGTCGTCGAGACCCAGCCGGGACAAGTCAAGCGGGTCCACGCCTTCCCGCTGGCGACCGAATTCTCGCCCGATGACCTGCTGGTCAAGATCGAACTGGGTGCCGCCGCGCCGGCCCCGTCACCGATCACCCCGGTCACCGAGACGCCCACAACCACGCCGCCTACGCCCACCACACCTGCGCCGGTCGTGACGATAACGCCGGGCCAGCCGGTCACCGAGACGCCGGTCACCACGGTCAAGCCGGAACCCATAGCTCCCGCCCCCGAGGTCGCTGGGGTGCATGTGCTGCCCTCACAGGACGTGGTGATCACGCTGCGCTGCCCCAATTGCGGAGAGGCGATCACCCTGCTGATAAGGGTCTCGGCGCTGCAAGGCGTGACCACCGGAGCCAGCGGCGTATCGGTGCACCCGGTCGTGCCGGCGACGGACTAAGGACGGACAGGATATGCAAGCTCGCGACCTGCAGTGCAGCAGCGGCTGAGGTCGCCCGGAGGTTTGCTCAGCGAAGGCCTGTGGAGGGCGGTTTCACTGCCACGGGCCTTCTGAGTCTCTCGTGGATCGCGTGGCGACGGCTGGGCCGGATTCTCGGCCTTCGACAAGCTCAGGCCTCGTATGCGGCCCCTCCGAAAGGCCTAAGGACAACGGCTGGGCCGGATTCGCTGCCCTGCGACGTTGCTCAGGGCGGTGAGCTTGCCGAACCGCGCTCAGCCGGCCCCTGCATTACGACTAAGGATGTTACACGGTCTCGATGCGACCCGGGTGGCTCAAGATTCGCCTAACTACAATTGGAAGCCTGACCTACCTGCGCAATGGACAAACAGCCGACATTTGAAACCAAACGTCTGATTCTGCGGCCATTCACTATGGCTGATGCCGCGGACGTGCAGCGGCTAGCCGGCGACCGCGCCATCGCCGCTACCACTGGAGGCAACATACCTCATCCCTACGAAGATGGAATGGCGGAAGAATGGATCGCCAGCCACCCGAAGCTATACGAAGAAGGCAAAGCTGTCAATTTCGCGGTGGTGCTGCGTGCCGATAGCTTGTTGATCGGCGCAACCGCCCTGACCATCGGTGAGACCACTCGCCGCGCGGAGCTGGGTTACTGGATCGGCAAGCCCTACTGGGGCCGAGGCTATTGCACCGAAGCCGCCCAGACTATGGTAGAATATGGGTTCGAGGTGCTGAGGCTGAACCGGATTCACGCCTGCCATTTCGGGAGCAATCCCGCCTCGGGCCGCGTGATGCAGAAGCTCGGGATGAGCTACGAAGGCTGTCGCCGGCAGCACTTCTGCAAGTGGGGTAGGTTCGAGGACTGCGTGGACTACGCTATCCTCAAATCGGAGTACGAAACCCAAAAGGAGTAGCACCATGACGCCACAGGAGCAACTGGCATTGCTGAGCGGTGATGCCATCGTGGTCGAGACCGAGGGCGAGCTTCTGGAGAAGCTGGAAGCGGGCCGGCCGCTGCGGGTCAAGTACGGCGCCGATCCCAGCGCGCCCGATCTGCACCTGGGCCACAGTGTGCCGATCCGCAAGCTGCGGCGCTTCCAGGAGCTCGGCCACCAGATTATCTTCATCATCGGCGATTTCACCGCTCGCATCGGCGACCCCTCGGGTCGCACTAAGACCCGCCCGATGCTCACGCCCGAGGAGATAGAAAAAAACGCCAAGACCTACGCCGAGCAGGTGGATCGCATCCTCGACATAGATAAATGCGAGATCGTCTATAACAGCGAATGGCTGGCGCCGCTGGGCTCGGGCGGGCTATTCGAGCTGGCCTCCCACTACACCGTTGCCCGCATGCTGGAACGTGATGACTTCGCCAAGCGGCTGGCAAATGAGACCCCCATCTCCCTAGTCGAGCTGCTGTACCCGCTGATCCAGGCCTACGACTCGGTGGCGATCAAGGCCGACGTGGAGATCGGCGGCAGCGACCAGACCTTCAACTTCCTGATGGCCCGCGACATCATGCGCGCCTACGACCTGCCCCCGCAGGTGGTCATGACCTGGGATTTGCTGGTCGGCACTGACGGGCATGAGAAGATGAGTAAGTCGCTGGGTAACTATATCGGCATCGCCGAGCCGGCACAGGAGATGTACGGGAAGCTGATGTCAATTCCCGATGAGGCCATGGGACAATACTACCGGCTGCTTCTGGATAAGACCACGGAAGAGGAAGCGGAACTGACGGCCGAGATCGCCGCCGGTAAACTGCACCCGAAGGCGGCCAAGAGCGCTATGGCCAAGGCAGTAGTGGCCTGTTACCACAATGCGGCGGTGGCCGAACAAGCCGCGGCCGAGTTCGAGCGCATCTTCGCCGAGGGCAAACTGCCCAGTGACATCGCCGAGGCGGCCCTGCCACCTGATAAGCTCGACGGTGAGGGCAAGATCTGGATCGTGGACTTGATAGTAGCCGCCGGCTTCGCCTCCAGCAACGGCGAGGCCCGGCGCTTCGTGCGCCAGGGCGCAGTCCACCTTGATGATGAGCCGATCTCCGACGAGACCTTGGCAGTGCAGGTGCTTGGTGGGGAAGTGTTGAAGGTTGGGAAAAGAAGGGTAGCCAAGCTGGTTGTAGGCTAGCGAGCAGCCGGATACTACGCGCGGTCAACGGCGACCCTAAGGAGGGACATGATGAGTGACAATGATGGTGGGCGAGATCTGCTCGGCGTGGTGGGTGCTGCGCTGCTCGGTGCGGTGATTGGCGCCGGAGTGGCCCTGCTGATGGCACCCAAGCCGGGCGCGGAACTGCGCGAGGACCTCAAGTCATCGGCGCAAGCAGCCGTCGAGAAGCTCCAGCAGGTGGCGGAACAGGTTGGGGACCAAGTCAAAGCCGCTACCGCCCAAATGGCTGAGCGGCAAGGCCCGGAAGGCGAACCGCAAGAAGCCCCAGCCGAGCCGGAAGCCGAATGATCAATCATCGTACAACGCCCCCGGCACGCGGACCTCACCCGCTAGTCCGGTGCCGAGCTGTCGCCTGAAGTCCTGATGGCCTGCAACTCCTCGCGCAACGTCTCGATCTGGCGCTCGAGCTCGTGGATGCGCTTCACCAGCACGCCGATCTCAGGGTCAACTAGCGTTCGCTGGCCGTACAACTCCCGCGCGCGTTTGCCGATTTCGGCGTATTGCCGCTGAATCTCTTCCTCCAATTGCCCGATCTGGTGGTGCTTGCCTAGCTGCTTGGCCTCGCGGTCAACACTCGCCGCGGCGTCATCAAGCGCCTTCTTCGCCTTATCCCAGAAGCTCATCCGGCCTTGCCTCCGGTGGAATCTTTCTTCTGACTAGCGCACCTTACCTGCTTTGACTATGCTTTCGGCGGCAGATTGCTGCTAGATGGAGACAATTGCGGCGCGCTGGAAGCTGAGAACGGAGGAACCTGAGTCCCTCCGTTCTCGCTGCCGCTAGGCGCTTGGGGATGGTGGGGCCAGAGGGTTACCAGTAGCCACCATAGGACTTCTCGGCATAGCGTCCACCACGGTGATAAGGCGGCCCGACATTGTCAACTACCCACTGATCGTGCCGGCCGTCACCATAGCCGTGGTCGTAGCCGCGTGCGTAGCCCTCACGGCGCCCCTCACTCTTGCCATAGCCGTACCCGTCGTTCCAGCCGTCGGAGTAGCCGCGGTCGTAGGTCTGCCGGGGCGTCTCCCAGGACCCACGTGGCGAATACCGCGAGGGCGGATCGTAGCGGGGATGAGCCGGCGGGCTGTAGCTCCGGTGATACGAGCGGCAGTCATCGTCGCTGTCAAGTGCGCTGTAAACCAGCGCGCCGACTGCCAGCCCGGTGAGGATCTTAGCGGTCTTCCCGCTCGCCTGTGCCGGAGCCACCAGCACACCGTTGGCAAGCACCATCAACACCAGCAGCCCAATCCATGGCAAGTACCCACTTCTGGTCAACATCGTCAGCACCTCCTTTGCGTTTCTGCGGCATTGTAGTATTCTAAGGCGCGCCCGTTCGCCGGTACCGCTGAGGCCTCGGTCAGTCCCACGGGTGCTTGTATCTGATGATGCTGGGACCAAGATTGCGTGTAGCCGATAGCGCGCGGTAGTGCGGCTGCTCCTTGTAGTAGTACTGCCCCGGCATCGGATAGGGAGAATAGACCGTGCGATCATCAATCCCTTGGCGGCGACCGGGGAGATTGCTATGGCAGTACGGGCAAGAGTGCTCTCCGGGATAGTAGTACGCGCCACAATGGGGGCATATCAGCGGGTAGCTATATCGCTCCTCGAAAAGCGGCATGGTGGTGTCGGGCGAGGGGCGATAGTAGTAGCCCGACTGGGGCCGGGTGCGCACCTCCACCTTCCCCTCGAAATAGCCGCGATACCACATGCGAGTGCCATCAGCCCACCCGCAACTGCTCAGTAAGCCGATGAGTAAGACTGGCATCAATCCGGATAGTGCGTGCCTGGTGTGCATCTGACTCTCTCCCCTTTGTGTTTTCGCCTGGGGCCTCAGGAGCGTTTTGTGGATTTGATCAGGCCCCGTGTCGTTTCTACTAGGTGCGGTCATACTGCATTATATAGTTGCTATCTACTACTGTCAATAGTATTTTATCCAATCTGGCAAGAAATCAACCCCTTTTTTTCGCGGAAACAACTATTGACTGCATCTGAACTGTTGGTACAACCCACCTAACGACCTGCGGGCACATGCCATGTGCCCCCACCTAAGTGGGCACAATCAATTGCGCCCCTACAACGGCCACGCGCAGGATGTCCGACCCATGAGAATGTTTTGGCGATGGCTGTCGTCCTCGTAGCACCTATGCACGGTATGCGGTCAAGTCCGGGGAACACAAGAAAAGGCGGGTGACAGAGGTCACCCGCCTGATTATTGCCTGGCTGCCGGGGCAGGATTCGAACCTGCGATCTACTGATCCAGAGTCAGCCGTCTTACCCCTAGACTACCCGGCAAGCCTGATTGTGAGTATAATAGTAGCCCAATAGGCCCCGCAAGTCAACCGCTCTGCAGCTAGGGGGTGCGAGCACCAATTGTCGGCAGCATAGGAGCCTCCTGAAAAGCCTGGAGGACAGGTGACCCATGCTGTGCACGGGTGCCCTGCCTGTCCGAAGCCGTCCTTGGCTCTCCAAGCCCCGACAGGCAAGGATGCCTGTCGCCCAGGAAGGCGTTGTTTCGTAGGGGCGCAATTCATTGCGCCCACGCGACAGCACGCAGCAGGGCGTGATGAATCACGCCCCTACCAACGGCTATCCGGCGCCTTTGCGGACCGAGCGAGGACCTGCGAGTGCACCCTCCCATGCCGGCAACAGCGAAGCCTCGCCACCGCCCAATGAGCGGCCTGCGGCAAAGAAAGAAGGAGAATCATGCTCAAGAGCCTACACATCGGTGTCAGCACCATCGGCCAAGAAGTCATCAAGGCGTGCCTGTCACGCCATACCGCCACACCCGCCGGGGCTGTGGACATCAATCCCGATATCGCCGGCAAGCCGCTGGGCGAGCTGGTGCCCGGAGTGCCGGAAGAGGCTGTAATCTATGGGGCGCTGGACCAGGCGCTGGAGGCCGGCGACTGGGATGTGGCAGTCCTGTGTACCGCCTCCTCCCTGCTCGCGGTTCGCAGCGACCTGGAAAAGCTCATCGCCCACGGCCTGGACGTGGTCTCGACCGCTGAAGAATTGGCCTATCCCGAACTGCAGCACCCCGCAGCCTACGCGGAGCTGAATGCGGCCGCGTGTGAGGCCGGCGTCACCGTCGTCGGCACCGGCGTGAACCCCGGCTTCGTCCTGGACCTGCTGCCCGTGCTGATGACACGCCCATGCGTGGAGGTCAAGCACGTGCGCTGTGCCCGCATCGTCAATACCCTGCGGCGGCGCAAACAGTTGCAGCTCAAGCTCGGCGCCGGCCTCGAGGTGGAAGAATTCGCGGCGCGGAAAGCCGAGGGCAAGATCGGTCACGTCGGGCTGCTCGAATCCGCCGCCTTGATCGCGCGCGGACTCGGCTGGCCGATTGCTACCGAAAAGATCGAGCACAGCCTGAAGCCGGTCGTGGCAGAAGCGCCGGTCGCCTCGGAGTACGTCAGCGTCGCGCCGGGACAAGTGCTGGGAGCGGAGGAGAAGATCAAGCTCTGCCCCACTCCGGATACCTCGGTCGAACTACATCTGCGAATGAGGCTGGGTGAGCCGCAGGAGTACGACGAAGTGCGCATCGAGGGAGTGCCGCCGCTGCTGGTGCGCATCGAGGGCGGGATCCACGGCGACAGCGCCACTGCCGGCTGTACCGCCAATATCATCGCCCCGACCAAGAAAGCGCCCGCGGGCCTGCTGACGGTGCTGGACCTGCCGGTCGCGTAGGTGACACCAAAGGCAATGGCGGCCTCACCCCTGCCCTTCTCCTGAGTGCGGCAGAGGGGACAACGGCAAAACGGCAACGGCTGTCGGGCTGGAAAGCCCGACCCACGGCAATATCTTTGGGAGGCTTGACCCACGCGCAAATGATTGCGTCTTATGTGGGCGCATGCCATGCGCCCCTACAAGGGTTTCCAGGGACTGCGGGATTGGCTGCGTGGGTATTCAGGCGTCAGGGGCCGACTTGCGGCTGCCGGGCTTGGCGGTCCAGGCGGCGTTGCTGTACTTCTCGGCCATTAGCTCGCGGGCGGCCCGGTCTTCGGCTGCGGAGACTTGGTCCGGCTGCAGCTCAATCGCCAGCGTCTCAGCGAAGCCGGCCGCCAGGGCCTGCGCGGTCTCCTCAAAGCTCGGCGTGCGGCCGAGAATGTCGGCGATCCCGCAGGCCAGCTCGTCTAGCTGCGGCCCGCCGGCCTCCGCCTCGGTGCTGGAAGCGCCCGGCATCACCGCCAGGTGCTCACGCGCATCAATGCTGAGCGGGATCGAGCCGTGCTGAAGCAGCGCTCCGGCGCGACGGGTCTGGGCACTGCCGACGATCTTGCGACTGCCGACCACCATGTCAACTTTGGCAGGCTGGGCGAAGCAGACGGTCGGGAGGTTGTGCTTGGTCTGGTGTTTGGCGTGGCCGGAGCGTTCCGCCAGCTCGGCAGCGACGCCCAGGAGCTGCAGCCCGGCCTCGATGGCGCGCGAGATGGTGCGGTAGGAGCCCATCAGACTGCCGCCGGCGGCAAGGTCGCGATGGCGCACCGCTACCGAGTAAGTAACCTCGTCTTTGTGCAAGATGGCACGCCCGCCGGTCGGCCTGCGCACCAAGCCAAAACCGCGCCTGGCAATTTCGGCGCGGTCTATAGCCTCATCGAGCTGCTGGAAATAGCCGAGCGATACCGCTGGCGGCTGCCATGCATAGATGCGGAGCACCGGCCTGCCGCCGGCAATTGCGCCGTCGAGCAAGGCCTCGTCAAGAGCCATGTTGTAGGCGCCCTCGGCAGGGCCGGTAATCAACAGACGCCATGCGGGACGTGGGTCGAGCGGCCGGTCGCGGTGGCAGTCGGCCTCCCGGCTTGCTGCATCGGCGGGAAGGGGAGTCATTCGTCGTCGCTAAAGAGGTCCTCTTCTTCCTCTTCCTGGTCTTCTTCGTCGGTCTCCTCCACCAGCGACGTGTACTGATCATTGCTGAGCAGCTCGTCAAGGTCCTGGGGACTGTTGACCGTCACGGCAATCAGCCAACCGGCCTGGTAAGGGTCCTCGTTGAGCAGCTCGGGCGCGTTTATGACCTCCTCGTTGACGCGAACAACTTCACCGCTGAGGGGAGCGACTATGTCCTCGACGGCCTTGGCGGATTCGACAGTGCCAAGCGCGTCGTCGGCAGTGATGGCCGCACCGACATCAGGCAACTCCACGAAGATAATGTCACCCAGTTCGTTGACGGCGAAATCGGTAAGTCCGATGCGTACTTCGTCACCTTCCGGCTTGGCCCAGGTGTGGGCTTCAGAGAAGCGATACTCGTCGAGAGCCATGTTTGGGGACCTCCTTGACTTTGAAACATCCAAACCAATGTGTTTGTCGGGATCGACTTAAGAGCTAAGTTCAGGGCGCGGGCCGGGCCTCGTTTTCGTCGGGAAGGTTCTCGAACAATGCCTGCAGGTCCCAGCCCTGCCGCCGCCTGCGGCACCACATCACGCCGAAGACTAGCGAGCCCGCCAGCATGATCAGCACCCACCATACCGTCGGCCGCCACACCAAGTCGGTCAAGCTCCAGTCACTCGCCGACAGGTCCACCCAGATTTGGGTCAGAAGTAGCGGGGTGATGGTCAGGATGCACAGCAGCCCGAGCATAATCTGCGCCCAGCGAGCCCTGATGAACGAGCTGGCCAGGTAGAGCTTCGGCGCACGGCGCGGAAATGATAGCACACTCACCCCGGCAAGACAATAGGTGGTCAGAAGCGCGACATTGACGATGTCAACCGCGCTGCCAAATCGCTGCGGCCCATACACGCACAACAGCACCACGGCACTGCTGACCAGGGCGCTGATGGTCAGGGCGTAGTGGGGGGTACTGAAACGGCGGTTGACCGCGGCCAGAGCCGGCGGGAAAATCCCGTCTTGTGCCCAGGAGAAGAACAGCCTGGATACCGCGAGTAGCATCGGCGGGATGTCATTGGCCAAGGCCAACGCGGCCGCCAGCGCAACTACCACGGTCAGCGCCGGAGGCATCAGAATGCCTACGACATGCGGGGCCGAAAGCGTATCCTGCCACTGGGGGGTGTGGAGCAAATGATATATGAACTTCCAGGGGACCGCCTTGTAGAGGCTGAAGGAAAAGACCATATAGTAGCCGGATATTACTATCAGGGACCAGACAAAGGCCTTCGGCAAGGTCCTCCCGGGATCTTTGGCCTCGCCGCCAGCCTGCGAAATGGTGGCAAAGCCGATGTAAGCGAAGAATAGGAAGGCGGTTGCATGGATCAAGCCGGAGATGCCGGCCGGGGCCACGGCGGTTCCGGCAATCGCCGCCTCAACGTCGGTGCCATAGCGGGCTTGCCAGGCAGTGGCGAACGTTTCATGGCTACCAGTCAAGGCGTACACGACCAGCACTGCTCCGCCGGCCAGCATCAGCACCATCAGGACGATCACTACCGCGCCGTAAGTGCGGACCCCAAGGATGTTGATGAGCCAGAAGAGCCAGACCATAGCCAGCCCGATAATCAGCACGCCGGTGTTGCCGCGCAGGAACTCGGCGGCGCCGGCAGCGCCCAGGTACTCAGCCGCGGCCTGTAGGAGTGTCACCGACATGACACCGATTAGCCCGCAGGCCGCCGACAGCCCGAACCACTTCGAGAAACCCGCCAGGAAGCCAACGAAGGGGTGTAAAGCCCGGGATATGTAGGTGTAATCGCCCCCGGCCCGTGGCATCGCTGTGGCTAGGATAGCATAGCACAACGCCGTCACGAAGGCCGGCACCGCGCCCAGGGCGAAGGCCAGAGGCACCAGGCCGCCGATGCCCGGTGTCATCGTCTGCACTTGTACGGAGAGCACGTTGATGCCTCCGCCGATGACGGTGCAGACGGCGGTCGCTACCAGCGCCGTGACACCCAGGCCGCGCACTAAAGAGCTGCCCGATTGCCGCACGCCCGCATCGCCCTGTGGGCCTGCCACAAGTAACCTCCTCCGTAAGGAAAGCCAATGATGCCGTCTGGGACCCGGCCCAATATTAGGCAAAGACCCGCGCCGTGTCAAGCGCGAAAGGAACTGCGCCGCCGGGGGCAGATTCGCCTGCGCCGCTGCCGCGAGTGATGCAGGTATCGTCGCCGCGCTGGGTGAATGGTACCCCCAGTGAGTTGCCGGAGATGATTGATATGGCGATCGGTATAATCGGAGGCACCGGGCTTCAGGAATTCGCGGCAGCCGAAACCGAGACCGAACTAGTGGGGATGAGGCACGATACCGCCTACGGCGCGGCTGAGTTGTGGCGCGGGGAGGGTGAGGGCCATGAGCTTTATTTCCTGCCGCGCCACGGTGCCGGCTATGCCCTACCCCCGCACCAGGTCAACTACCGCGCTAACATCATGGCGCTTCATGAACTCGGCTGCAGCCATATCATCGCGACCAACGCCGTGGGCAGCCTGCGCCTGGAGATACCGCCCGGCGAACTGGTCATACCCCACGACTACCTGGACTTCACCAAGCAGCGCGCGGCAACTTTCTTCGACCGGCGCGGGGAGGGCGTAGTCCATACCGATCAGACGACACCGTACTGCCCGGAGCTGCGCGAGGCTTTGATCGCCGCCGGCGCGGATATGCCGGTGACGGTGCACACCCAGGGCGTCTATGTCTGCACCGAGGGACCGCGGTTCGAAACCCCCGCCGAAATCGCCATGTTCGCGCAGTGGGGCGGCGCTGTCGTCGGTATGACCAGCGTGCCGGAAGTGGTGCTGGCGAATGAGCTGGGGATCTGCTATGCCAGCATCTGCATCATCACCAACTACGCCGCCGGTATCACCGGTCAGCCGCTGACCGAAGCCGAAGTAGTCGAGATGATGACCCAGCGCACAGATACGGTCACAGCGCTGATCGTCGCGGTGCTGGGGCGGATACCGGCGTGATGGGCTGCAATGGCTCAAGGAGAAAAGGATGAAAGCGAACTTGGGCGGGCAGCCCGAGCTGCGCGAGGGTGTAGGAGTGCCGCCCTATGCAGGCTATATCCTCGACCTTGACGGCACGGTGTACCTGGGCGAGGCCCTGATCCCCGGTGCCGATGCGACAATCGCGGCCCTGCGCGAGCGTGGCGCAGAGGTCATATTCGTGTCGAATAAGCCGATTGCCACGCGGCGGGATTACGCCGAGAAGCTGACCAGACTCGGCATCCCTACTGAAGTTGACCAGGTGCTGACCAGTCCGCTGGCCCTGGCTGATTACATCGCCGCCCACCACCACGCGCCCCGCGTGCTGGTCATCGGCGAAGAGCCGGTCATAGCCGAACTGGTATCCGTCGGCTGCCAGCTAGTTGAGGAGGCGGCCAAGACCGACATTGTGGTCGCTTCGTGGGACCGGCAAGTCACCTACGACAAGCTGGAGGAGGCGTTTCAGGCGCTGCGGCAGGGCGCGAAGTTCTATGTGACCAACCCCGATGTCACTTGCCCGGTGGAGAGCGGCGCGGTCTCTGACGCCGGCGCGGTAGTGGCCTACCTGGAGGCCTGCAGTGGCCGCCAGCCGGACCATATCGCCGGCAAGCCGTATCCGGCTCTGGCTGAGGCGGCGATGCAGCGGATGGGCGTGACCCCGCAGCAGACTATCTTCACCGGCGACCGGCTGCAGACCGACCTGAGCTGCGGTAAGAACGCCGGCTGCGCCACGGCGATAGTGCTGAGCGGCGTAACCGATGAGGCCGACATCGCCGCGCTGCCCAAGGATATGCAGCCGGACTACGTGCTGCAGAGCGTGGTCGAGCTGCTCAGAGCTGGCTAAGATGGAAGCATGGAGGGACACTCCTCTTAGTGAGAATCACGAGCCCCTTTTCAGCCTGCAAGGCCCCGAGAACGAGGTCTTGAGACCGCTTCTAGTCGTCGGCCGGCACCCATTCCTTGCCGTCACGCTTGAACTCGCGGTTGTAGTGGTAATACTCCGTCAGGGCGGAATAGACGACCTGATAGTAGTCATCACCAGTGCGCTCGATATTGTCGCCCAAGCGCAACTGATAGGGCGGGGCTAGCCGTACCGGCTCGATTTCACCAGCCCGCTCGAGACCGCGCTTGGCCCCCTCGTAGATCATCTGGCGGGCATTGGCCGGGAGGTGCTCCATGGCGATGTCGGGGGCCAGAGCTTCCTTGACCGCCGCGACCTCCGTGTCCGGGCACAGCGCCTTGACCTCGCGCTCGACGGCCACATCGCCGCTGACGAAGACCGTCGGCACCCCGAAATAGCCGAAAAGCGTCATCGCCATGCCGACTTCGCCCAGCTCGATGTCGTTGACGTCCCAGTGGGTGTGCGGCAGGATGCCCTGCTTGGTGCCCTGCATCGGATGGCCGCCCAGATAGCAGCCGGCGTCAAAGCTATCGTCGAGGCGTGACAGCCAGAACTCGGCATGGCGCTGGTTGCCGTGGATTACCTGCACTGGTCCCTCCAGGTCCTCGAAAAGGATATTGTAGCCGCTGCCGTGGGAGTCGTTGATAAGGATTTCGGTGGCGCCGGCCTCCAGTAGGCCCTCGACGGCGGCCTTGACCTCGGCGGTCTGCAGCCGCATGATGCGGCGGCGATACCAGGCGTTCCACGCATTGTTGTCATCGCGGTTCTCGAAGTGCACCATACCGGCGGTGCCCTCCTGGTCGCACATGATATAGACCTTCATCTCACATTCTCCTTTCACGCAGTGACGGGCTCTGAAGTCAGGCTAGGCCACGCTAGTGGGGCAACCGTCTCGGGCGGGCGCACGCCGTGCGCCCCTACAGCGTGGCTGCAATTTCTTCTCGATGGCGGGAGAATCCTTGGAGGTTGGCATTATCAATTGTGGCCGAAGATGCTACAATACACACGAGAAGGACGGGTGCGGGTAGGAACTGTCGGTAGGACAGGAGGCTCTTGAAGAACATGGAGGACAGCCATCCTTGGCTGTCCAAGCCTCGACAGGCAGGATGCCTGTCGTCCAGGACGGCGCTATGTTCCAGGGACGCGATTCATTGCGTTGGCTCAGCGGCTGCCCAATCTCTCCCGGTACGATAGGCGTCTCGCCTGTCGGATCGGGCCCTTGCGAACAGCCAGCCTTTTGTGGCCTACCGACAATCTGCACATGCACCCAAGCAGGACCCTACAAGTGCAAAGGACTGTGCGTTACCTGGAGGTTGGCCTGATGCGGATTATGTCAATTTCAGCTCACCCCGATGATGCCGAACTGATGGTGGCAGGGACGCTGGCGAAGTACAAGGAGCAGGGCCACGAGGTGTTCATGTGCGTGTCATGCAACGGCAGCCAGGGCCATTTCGTGATCCCCTCGACACACCTGCAGTGCATCCGCCGGCGCGAGGCGCGGCAATCGGCGGCAGTCATCGGCGTGGAGTGCATTCTGCTGGACCTGCCTGACTCGGGGCCGTGGCATACCCAAGAGCAGCGGGCGATCTATGTGGAAGTGGTTCGCGAGGTCAAGCCCGATGTGATCCTCACTCATTACCCGCAGGACTACATGAGTGATCACGTGGGGGCTTCGCAGAACACGTGGGAGGCCTCTTTCTGGGCGGCAGTGCCGCTGTATCTGACCGGCGGCTGGAATACGGCGCACAATTTGATGCCGACGGTGTATTACTGGGAGCCGCTGGGAGGGCACAACTTTCAGCCTTACTACTATGTTGACATCAGCGACCAGTGGGAGAAGAAGCGTGATATGCTGCTGTGCCACCAGAGCCAGTACACCTGGCTGCGGGACCACGACGGGATTGACTACGTGGAGTACATGGCGGTGACGGCGCACTTCCGCGGCCTGCAGTGCGGCGTGCAATACGCCGAGGCGTTCCGGCCCGTACACGCCTGGGGCCGCACCCAGGCCGGGCGCGCTCTGCCAGAATAGCTGGGAAAAGAGAACCCGGCGCGGCTGGGTGCGAAGGTGTCAGTGCCCCTGACGGGGAACAGCAGGGCAATGACTGCATGACGTCGGTAAGGCTCGGCGAACTAAAGGAAGGGCGGTCACAAATGATACGCAAGGAAGTGCTTGTCACACTGGGTGGTATCGCTGTATTGGCGGGTGTGGTGGCGCTTATGAGCGGATGTCACGGCTCGGGGACTGTCTGGCTTGGTGTGGACCGGGGCACCGGAGTGCTGGGAATCTGGTGGTACTCGGGTGGTGTGACCGAGGACGGTGATGAGTACACCTTGGCAGACCTGCCGTACTTGCAGTACACCAAGCTGGTGTTCGCTGCCGACGGCAGCTACACGGTATTCTACAAGTACTGCGGCGGCCAGGAAATGACCGATGAGGGCACGTGGACATACAACGAGACGACCGGACAGTACCTGACGACCGGCGGGATGTTGGGGAACCAGGAGGTATTCTTGAGGAATAATCGGATGGAAGCGAAGGATTTCACCGGAGAGTGGGATCTGTACTACGTCCGGGCGCAGACGACTAATCCATGCGATTGACCCGCTGAATCGCGATGCGCAAGCGTTTGTATCGCCAGAGGACCTGCGGCCACTCGCTGCAGGTCCTCCAGGTTTCGGTGACCGGATTGCTGCTCGGCAGAGCTATGGAGTACGTGGCTAGCCGAGGTTGTGCAACTGCTCGGCGGTGAGTTGATCGCGCGGCTCGTTGATACGCAGCGAGAGGATCACCGCGATGGCCGCCAGGACTATGGCTATCGCGAACACGACTTGGAAGCCCACAGCTTCGGCCAGCCAGCCAAATATGACCGGCACGATGCCTACCGGTACAACAAAAAGATGGGCAAACCCGACATAGGAGGGGCGTTGCTGCTGTGGCGCAATGTCCATCAGGTAGTTCATGAAGCCCGGCCAGGTATGGGCGATGTACACCCCACCGCCGGCAAAGCAAACAGAGAGAATCATGAGGCGGTACGAGACCGGATAACCGAACAGCTCAAGGCCGCCGGCCGGCGCAAAGACGGCCCCGAGTGTCGCCGCCAGTGCCATAATCAGCCCCGTAAATGCCGCAGTTATGAACACCCTGCGGTTACCCCAACGGTCAGAGGCGCGTCCCTGAAAGATACTTCCAGCCATCTGCGCGATGATCTGGACGGTCACAAAGGTGGCGGCGACGGTGTCGGGAAAGTGCCACCGCTGGACGGCCAGAGCCATGAAGAACGGCCCGATTGCGCCGACCGCAGTCAGCAGCAAGTACACCCTCATCATCCTGCGGAACTTGGGGTCCTCGCGCCAAAAGCGCAGCCCCCGCACCAGATTCTGGCGGACCGTGAGCCTATCGCCGGAGGGCTCGCTGTGCGGCTCGTGCGTCTGAGAATAGACCACCCAGGATCCCCCGAGTATCAGGGCAGTGGTCAGCAAGAGGATGCCATAATTGACCGGGAATGGGGCCGGGGAGTTGTCGCCCAGCAGGTAGTGGATCAGCGGCACCGCCACCGTCAGCACCAGGAATAGCCCGATGGTCTGTCGCCACATCCAGAAGCTGCCGCGCTTGGTGGTCGGCGTTGATTTGGCCACGATGTCCATGAAGGCCATGGTACTGACGGCCTGGGCGGTGTACCAAGAAGCGAAGAATAGCAGCAGCAGCGTCGCTACCAGTACTCCGCTCAGGTAGCCTCCGGCCAGCACCGCCAGGGCCATACCCATCAGTGCCGCGAAGCGGATGATGCTGTAGCGAATGAAGATCGGCAGCTTGTGCTCGGCTGTATCTACGAAGCGGGAGGCGAAGATGGCCGGAGCGGCCGGGGCCGTTATGATAATGGCCTGCAACAGCCCGACCATCCAGGTCACGCCTGAGAGGCGAATCAGTAGCAGCGGTAGCACCGTCATCGGGTCGGCCAGGCGGTTGCCGACCTGGACCATGATCCCGTTAATAATGCCCAGGATGTAGTTACGCCGGTGCAGCGGAACCAGCATTTCGTTGTGGTGACTATTGGTCGCGTTTGACATATCTGGCATCACTTGCGGACAAGCTGCGGCCACGCGCCGCTATTGCTCTACACAGGAGTCGTTTGCATCATTCAGCACATCATCATCGAGCTCGTCGCGTGGTTCGCCGATACGCGAGGCCAAGCGCAGCCCAACGGCGGAAAGCAGCAGGGCGATGATAAAGATGACCAGATAGCCGACAGTCTGAGCGAGCCATCCGTAGACTAGCGGGACCGCGCCCAGCGGCAGCAGGAAGAAGCTGGCAAAGCCGACGTAAGAGGGCAGCTTGCGGCGCGGAGCAATGTCCATAAGATAATTCATGTAGCCGGGCTGCAGCTCCGCCGCCCACAAGCCGCTGCCGATGAAGCAGACTACCAACACGATGAGCCGGTACGAGACCGGATAGCCGAGCACCACCAGCGCCCCTTCGGGAGTGAGCGAGCCGCCGAGACATGCCACCGCCGTGGTTGCAAGCATGGTGGCGGCCGCCAGCATCAAGACCTTGCGGTTGCCGAGGCGGTCAGAGACATGGCCGGTGATCCAGCACCCCAGCATCTGCGAGAGTATCTGCACAGTGAGGAAGATTGCGGCTACAGCATCGTGAAAGCCCCATTCCTGAACGGCGAAGGCGATGAAAAAGGGACTCACATTGGCAGCGGCACTGAGCAACATGCGGACGCGCACCAGGCGGCGATAGCTCTTGTCGCGGTTGAGGAAGCGCATGCCGCGCGTCAGATGCTGTGCCATGGTGAGCTGATGGCCGGCGGGCTTGCCCTGCGGCTCCTCAGTGAAGGCGAAGATGATCCAGCCGATGCCCATGAACAGCGCCGAGCCAGCCAGGAGGATGCCGTAGTTGGTCGGGAAACTGAAGGGGCTCTGATCGCTCAGCAAATAGTTGATCACAGGCACCGAGAAGCCTAACACCAGCACCAGGCCCAGCAGTTGCCGCCACATCCATAGGCTGCCCCGCTTGGTGGTAGGCACCGAACGGGCAAGAATGTCGGTGAATACCAGACTGGAGACGCCCTGAGCCAGGGTCCGGAGCACGAGCCAGCCGAAGAACGCAACCAGCGCATAGCCATATCCGAGGCTGGCTGCGGATAGGACGACCCATGCCATACCGAGGGTGGCGAGGAACCTGAATACCGCGCACCAGCGCCAGATCGGGAGCTTGCGCTCGCTGGTGTCAATCCACCGCGAGGCCAGCAGTTGAGGCAAAACCGGCACGACGTAGAGGATGGTGTTGGTAAGCCCGATCAGCCATGCCAGGCCGGAGGAGAGCCGCAGGATCAGCAAAGGCAGCACGGTGCCGGGGGCGACGAGGCGCGTTCCGGGAGTGAAGACCACGCCGTTGGCTATGGCCAACAAATAGTTACGCCGATTCAGGGGAACCAGCAGATCGCGCTCGGCTGCATCTGTTGACTTGTCCATTGCTACGACTTCCTGACTTGTGCGAGCCCCGCTGCGACCCCAGCTTGCGCCTAGTTGAGGGCGACAACGAACGGCTTGAGCTTGGCGACCAGCTCGGAATTAACTTCGACAACGGCCGCGACATGCGTGTCTTGGTATTCGGTGTCCAGGACGCGGCCGTGGTCGCGGCAAAGCTGCAACAGCTCCAGGCGATCATAGGGCAACTGCAGCGATAGCGGCACCAAGTGGGCATAGGCGGCCTCGGCGATACGCGCGCGCAACTTCTCGAGGCCGACTCCCTGCGCAGCCGAGATCGGCAAACCGTCAGGCATCTCGGCCAGCATCAGCGCCGCACGGGGCGTGCCGGCCAGCTCATCCCACTTGTTGAGAACCAATATGGTCGGTTTGTCCGCCAAGCCCAGCCGGCCCAGGATCTGCTCACTGGCCTGGCGCTCGGTACTTGCCCACGGCGCGCCGGCGTCAAGCACGTGGATGATGACATCGGCCTGCTGCAACTGCTCCAGAGTCGCCATGAAGGCGGAGAATAGGTCCTCGGGCAGGTTGTGGATAAAGCCGACCGTATCGCTGAGCAGCAACTGAGCGCCCTGGATCTCGACTCTGCGGATGGTGGTGTCGAGGGTCTCGAAGAGCCGGTCGTGAGCGCGCACTTCTTCGCTGCCGACGAGGGCATTGAGCAGCGTTGACTTGCCGGCATTGGTATATCCGACCAGCGAGACTAGGGGCAATCCCGAGCGCTCGCGGGCGCGATGCTCGACCTCGCGCTGGCGGCGTACCTGCTCGATCTGGTCTTTGAGCCGCGACATCCTGGCACGCAGGGCCCGCCGGTCGGTCTCGAGCTTGGTCTCGCCCGGGCCGCGCACCCCGACACCGCCAGCCGTACCGCCGCCCCCGCCGCCGGCAATCCGGTCCATCATCGGCCCCTTCCCCACCAGCCTGGGCAGCAGATAGGAAAGCTGGGCGAGTTCGACCTGTAGCTTGCCCTCGCGACTGGTGGCGTGCTGGGCGAAGATGTCTAGGATTAGCTCGGTGCGGTCGAGGACCTTGCAGTCCAGCTCGTCCACCAGATTGCTGACCTGCACCGGGGTTAGCTCGGCGTCAAAGAGCACTATCTCAGCATCGGCAGCAAGCCGCAGAGCGCGTAGCTCCTGCAGCTTGCCCTTGCCGATGTAGGTGGCCGGCTCCGGCGCCTTGCGGATCTGCACCAGGACATCAACCGGCACCGCGCCGGCGGACAGGGCCAACTGCGCCAACTCGCGCATGGAGCGGAGGCCCTCGTCCTCGAGCTTGGATATGCCGACCAAGATCGCCTTCTCAGCCGCTAGTAACTCACGACGTTCAAGGCCGACTGCGATTAACTCATGCATGGTAAATCACCAAATGCGTCAGTGGGAGCTCCGTGGGCCGGTTGCACCCACTGCTTCGCAGTGGGTACCCGGCTCAGCCGGCCCCCCCAACGACTTGACAACAACGGCGTCGGGCTGGAAAGCCCGACCTACGCGGCAGTAGGGGATGCCGGGATCCCGACCCATGCGGTGGAACAAGATACCGGAAGCCCGACTTACGCGGCGGAAGGTGATATCGGCATCCCAACCTGCGCGGCGGAGGTATGGCAACCGAGGCCCGGCTACCAGACAAGCTCCAGGTTGGCGCCAATTCGCCGGACGGCCTCGCCGATCTGGGCCAGCTTGTCCTCACCCTTGAGCGTCAGCGAGAAGCGCACAAAGCCCTCACCGTAGGAGCCGTACACGCCGCCCGCAGTCACCAGCACCTCGCATTCGGCCAGCAGGTCCCTGGCGAACTCGTCGGCGCGGCGATAATTATTGGGAATCGGGGCCCAGACGTAGAAGGCCGCCTTGGGCGGCTCGATAGCCCAGCCGAGGGAGTTTAGCCCGTCAACCAGGGCGTCGCGGCGCTTCTGATATTCGGCCCGCAGACTGCCGATAAAGTCGTCATAGCCCTCCAGGGCCGCAATTGCCGCCCGCTGGATCGCCATGAAGGTGCCGGAGTCAACATTGCTCTTGACCTTGGACAGGGCCTCGACAAACGGTGCGCCGCCACAGGCCCAGGCCACCCGCCAGCCGGTCATGTTGAAGGTCTTCGAGAAGGAGTGCATCTCGATGGCAACCTCTTTAGCGCCATCAACCTCGAGAATACTGCGCGTCTCGTAACCGTCGTAAGATACTTCCGAATACGCGCAGTCATGGACTATCAGAATCTCATTATTTTGGGCGAACCTGACGGCCTGCTCGAAGAAGTCCAACTCAGCCACCGCCGCGGTGGGGTTGTTGGGGTAGTTGAGAAACATCAGCTTGGCCGCTTTGCTGATGGGCGCGGGAATCGCGCCTAAATCCGGCAGGAAGCCGTTTTCGGCAAGCAGCGGCATCGGGAACGGCGCTCCGCCACACCAGGTAGTCTGCACCTTATAGACCGAATAGGCCGGGTCGGGCACCAGCACGATGTCGCTGGGATCAATGTAAGCCCAGATGATGTGGGCCAGCGCCTCCTTGCAGCCGATGGTGCTCTGAACCTCGCCGTCGGGGCTGACCGGCACGCCGAACCGCTTGGCCATGAAATCGGCAACCGTCTGCTTGAACTCCGGGGTGCCGAACCCACTTTCGTCGTAGGGATGAGTGGCCGGGTCCTTAGCGCCCCGGCAGAGCGCCTCGATAACGTAGTCCGGTGTCGGCATGTCGGGATCGCCGATGCCGAAATCAATCGGCTCATTGCCCTCGGCCAGCATCCTGGCCTTGATCTCGGCGATCTCGCGGAACGGATACGGCGGTATGCGCTGCAATCTCTGGGCCCATGGTAGGTCCACGCTAAGCTCCTCCTCGTCACTCGATGATTTGCCCGACTGACCCCTTGCTTGGGGCGTCTGTTCATGCCTCCGGAGTGTCGGGCTGGAAAGCCGACCCACGCGATGATAGGCTTTTCGGCATGAACTATGCTCCGGTTTATGACCGGAGTCATGCTTTGGCCTGGCGCAGCAGAGACGGGTGTACCGTGCCGCTGAAGGTCTCGGCGGCCGGTCCGGTCAGGAAGACACTCTCGCCCTCGCGCCACTCGATGCCAAGACCTCCGCCGCGCAGGTGCATTTTGACTGCAGCGGCGCAGCAGCCATTGAGTATCGCCGCGACCGTGCCGGCCGAGGCGCCGGTGCCACAGGCCAGGGTCTCGCCAGCACCGCGCTCCCAGACCCGCATTCGCGCCTCGTGAGCACCGAGTACCTGCACGAACTCCACGTTGGTGCGCTGGGGAAAGACCGGATGGTTCTCGATCTGCGGGCCATATCCGAGCACCAATTCGTCAGTTATCTCGTCCACGAAGATGACGCAGTGGGGATTGCCCATCGAGACGCAGGTTATCACAAAGGTCTCGTCCCCTACAGCCAGTTGCTCGCCGATGACAGGTTGGTCCGCAGGCTGGCCCTCCATCGGTATGTCGGCTCGGTTCAGCCGCGGCGGGCCCATATCAACGCGTACCAGCGAAACCACGCCGTCCTGCACCTGCAGCGAGGGCTTGATCAGGCCGGCGGCGGTCTCGATACTGAGATTGACCTGGTCTGTGAAGCCGTGTTCATAGACGTACTTGGCGAAGGCGCGGATGCCGTTGCCGCACATCTCGGCCTCGCTGCCGTCAGGATTGAATATGCGCATGGTGAAATCGTGGTGCTGAGACGGCGCAATCAGGATAATGCCGTCACCGCCGATGCCGAAATGCCGATCAGAGAGCACCACAGCAAGCCGGGCCGGGTCGTAGCCGCTCAGGTCCTGGTTGATTGCGTCAATATAGATATAATCATTGCCCAACCCGTGCATCTTGGTAAACCGCAAGCTCACCACCGTCCCGTCAGTGACTGCAAAGAATGCACGACAGCTACCACCCTCGCGTGGGCCCGGCTTCCAGCCCGACTCCTGCCCTTGCCGACCTGTAGCGGCTGCCAATTGCTATAAAAATGCACGACAGGCACTTGGCCTATCGTGCTCGTCTCGGGAATCTCCAAGCAAGGCAGGGGGTGCTTAGGTCTTCTCGGGTGTGACCGGCCCGATCACGGCGACCGCGCTCTTATAAACCATGATTTCGACGCCGGCGGCGGATATCAGTATCGTGAAGGTGTCGAAGCCGGCAACCGTCCCGGTAAGCTGCTTGCCGTTGGTCATCACAATTCGCACCGTCACGCCCTTGTCCTTCATATCCTGGAGATAGCGGTCTTGGATGCTGCCTTTGGATTTGGGCACGGCTCTTCACCTGCTTATGGGCGATATAGGCGCTTGGCGACCTGAATCATGCGCTCGACACAATCCTCGAACTGGTCCTGCGTAGCCCACTGCAGCCATTCAAAGGCAATGGTCTCGGGCTGGAAGCCCGAGCTACGCGACAGGCTTCCGGCAGCGGACTGCTCCTCAGCTTCGCTCAGAGCTGACTTATGGGATGGCGCGGTGGTTTGGGCGGCCGGATTGCTGCGGGCAGCGGCTCTGAACCACGTCAATTGGCGCTTGGCGAAACGACGAGTATCGCGCTTGATCAGACGCACCGTTGCCTCGTAACCGGCTTCGCCTGCCAGGTGAGCGAGTAAGTGCCGGTAGCCGATCGCCTGCATGGCCTGGTCCCGGCGACTGCAGCCCCGCTGACGCAGGGCCTCGACCTCCGCCAGCCACCCGCTCTGCAGCATTTCGTCCACCCGCCGCTCAATGCCGGCATAGAGGCGACTGCGCGGGCGCGTGAGCACGAAACCTCTTGAATTATAGTCCACCGCCGGTGTCTCGTCAATCCGCCGCTGGACGGAGAACAGCTCCCCGGTGGTCTCGATGACCTCCAGAGCGCGGATGATGCGTTTAGTATCGTTCGGCTCGATGCCGGCGGCGGCGAGCGGGTCCAGCTCCACCAGCCGGCGGTACAGTGCCGGACTGCCCTGGGTCTCGGCCTGGGCCTGGAGCCGCGCGCGGATGGTCCGCTGCTGCGGTCCGGCAGCCGGCGGGAAGTCCAAATGCTGCAGCACGGCGCGCAGGTAAAGGCCGGTGCCGCCGCATAGGATCGGCAACCGCGTGCGCCCGTGGATATCCAGGACCGCCTGCTGGGCCTGCCGCTGGAAATCAGCCACGGTGTAGGGCTGGCACGGGTCAACAAAGTCCACCAGGTGGATCGGCACCCGCGCCCGCTGCTGGGGTGTCGGTTTGGCGGTGCCGATGTCCATATACTTGTAGATCTGCATCGAATCGGCTGACACAATCTCTGCCGGCACCGCCTCGGCCACCCACAGCGCCGCCTCGGTCTTGCCGCACGCTGTTGGTCCCGCTATGACTAGCAGCGGGATGCGCTGAGCTACGTTCTCGGTCAAGTCGGACTGACTGATTGGTGAACTCCCTGGGGCGCAGCTTGGTTGCATGGCTGCGGCTACGAATTTACCAGGCGGTGGGCGCACTCACCGGCCCGCGCGATGATGCGTTCGGCGTCCAGATAGGGATAGACCCCGCCGCGATAGAGCACTACACCATCCACCGCCGTACAGACCACATCAGCGGCCTCAACGGCGTAGATGAGCTGGGAAGAGAGGTTGTGCAGCGGCTGGTTGTGGGCCTCCTGCAGGGAGATGATTGCGAAATCGGCTCGCTTGCCGACCTCCAGGGTGCCGATGCGGTCGTCCAGACCCACGGCTCGGGCGGAACCCGTGGTCGCCATATACAGCGCTTGCTCGGCGTTAACCGCCCCCGGATCACCGCTGTAGGCCTTGTGCTCCAGGGCCGCCATTTTCGCCTCCTGCAGCATGTCCAGGCGATTGTTGGAGGCCGCACCATCCGTTCCCAGACCTACACACGCACCGACAGCCAACATCTTGAGCACCGGCGCGAAGCCCGAGGCCAGCTTCATGTTGCTGGTCGGGCAGTGGGCGATGCCGACCTGTTTGTCAGCCAGTATCCGCAACTCAGCATCATCCACGTGCACGCAGTGGGCGGCGGTGACGTGATTGTCCAGAACGCCGAGCTGGTCGAGGTACTGGACCGGTCTCATGCCGGTGGCCTCCAGCACTTGCGCGACCTCGTCGGCGGTTTCGGATACGTGGATGTGAATGCCAAGGCCGTGCTCGCCGGCAGCGGCGGCCACTTGCTGAAACATCTCATCAGTACAGGAGTAGGGCGCATGCGGCCCCAACATCGGCACAATGCGCGCAGGAGCGGTCTCGCGCACCTCCAGAGCGAACTCGACAGCTCGGTTCACATCGTAGGTATCTTCGGCAAAGCTCAACAGGACCCCGGAAGGCAAAGCACGGATGCCGCCGTCTATGGCAGCCCTGGTGCCGGCTTTGAAGAAGTGGTACATGTCGCAGAAGCAGGTTATGCCGGCCCGCAGCATCTCCAGGATGCCCAGGAGGCCCCCCCAATAGACATCTTCTTCTTGCAACTTGGCCTCGGTGGGCCAGATCTTGGTCGTCAGCCATTCCTGCAGCGGCATATCATCGGCGTAGCCGCGCAGCAGCGTCATCGCCAGATGGGTGTGGGCATTGACAAAACCGGGCAGCAGCACTCCCCCATCGGCGTCAATCGTCTCGTCGTGGGTCTGCTCGGTCTGCGTCCTTTGGGGCCCGACATACTCGATCTGCCCGTCGGCACTGACCAGTTCGCCCGGCGCTATCGGCGCTTCGCCGGGAACCATCGTCAAGACAGTGGCATTGTGAACTCGCAAGCTTGCCATGAATCAACTCCGCAACGGCTCTAGCTGGGTCCGTTTTCCGGTCATTATAGCACCTGGCGGTGTTTGGGGACAATTGGATCGGCAGATGATGAAGATTCTTTCGCGAGGGTCGAACTTTTCCAACTACTACCGCGTCTAATACATGAACGAGGAGAGGGCGGGTAGCAAGCCGTTTGTGGAAGGTTTAACCCTCCCTCCCTTCCAACTGAGCCCGGCTGCCGCCCTCTCCGAGGTTTTTCGGCAGCACACAGACGGGAGAAGGGACATAGATATGCGGAAAATCGTGGCGATAGCTCTGGTAACGGCAGTGCTCTTGATAGCTCTAGCCGTAGCCGCCAACGCCAGCCCGACTAGGAATATCAAGTATGTGAGAGTGGGCGAAACCGCGGACGGCCAGCCCGTGTACGTAGCGGTCATCCAACTCAAGTACATGCACGCCGCGCTGGCAGCAAGGGTCTTCGGCGGCCAAGTCATTCCGGATCAGAACACGATGATGTACCGGCCCTCGGACTCTCAGAACTACGGAAGAGACAACAGCAGGTACAACAACGGAAGAAACAACTCTCGCAGTTACATGGACAATGACATCCACAGCGGCTATAGCAGGCAGTACCAAACACGTTACTAACGAGGGTGAAGAGACCGCGAGCCATCTTACAGCATAGTTTAGCCCAGCACTTACACTGACGCAGCAGTCCTGAAAGCACCAGTCTGCCGACGCAGAATCTGCAGCCTTCGGCCTAACCTAACGTGTAGGTCACAGCAATAGCCATCCGCCCTCCCTGGGGACGGTGCCTCACAGGCACCGTCCCCGCTTTTTTGCGCGCGCCCGCAGACAGCCGCCAACATGACGGGCCGTTACCACGAACAGCAGTGCCGAGTTGGATTGACCGTGCCAGGCATTTGTCATATCATACTGCTAACAACAGCCGCCGGCTGAGCGGGACTACCCCCAGAGGAGGCAATGAGGATGAGCAGAAGCAGTACCGAGCACATAGGTCTATTCGGAGCGCATCTTGCCTTGATCGGCCTGGCCCCGCTGCTCATCGGTGGGATCGCCGGCTGGCTCCTGGGAATCGGGTCGCGAGGAATGGGAGTCGTCGGCGTGGCAGTCTGGACGGCCTTGCTGCTCAGCTTTGCCACCAGGCTGGTGAGGGGGGCTCTCACTGGACAAAGCTAGCACCATGCTCGCACGCGCCGGCGGGCAGGAGCATGAACCGCAGCGGCAGTCCCGCAGCCGGTCGCCTCGACTAGGGCCGACAACTCCAGGCGATGACACATACCGAGGCAAGCAACTATGAGCCGGACGGACTTCGAGCACGCTCACCAAGTTTGTGCGCGGATCCTGCACAACATCGAGAAGGTTATCATTGGTAAGCGTGAAGTGATCGAGGAAACCCTCGTCGCTCTACTAGCCAACGGCCATATTCTGCTTGAAGATGTGCCGGGCGTCGGCAAGACGATGCTGGCCAAGGCTCTGGCACTGAGCATCGGTGGCAACTTCGCGCGGATCCAGTTCACCCCCGACCTGATGCCTTCCGATGTCACCGGCGTGTCGGTATATGACCAGCAAACCGGCAGCTTCCGCTTCCGTAAGGGCCCGCTATTCGCCAACGTACTACTGGCGGATGAGATCAACCGCGCCAATCCGCGCACCCAGTCGGCGTTGCTGGAGGGCATGGAGGAGCGGCAGGTCACCGCGGATGGTGCAACCTACCCGCTGCCCAAGCCGTTCCTGGTGATCGCTACGGAGAATCCGGTCGAGTATGAGGGTGTCTATGTGCTGCCGGAGTCGCAGCTTGACCGCTTCATGCTGAAGATAAGCATCGGCTATCCCTCGGCTCCTGACGAGAAGACGGTGGTCAAGACCCAACTCGACGGCCATCCGATTGATCAACTGCAGGCGGTTTGCGAGCCGGCGGAGGTGCTGCGGCTGCAGAGTGTCACCGCCTCCTGTTACGTGGAGGAGGCGGTATATGACTACGTACTGGCGATCGTGGGTCGCACTCGTGCGTCCGAGCAACTGCAGCTAGGCGCCAGCCCGCGCGGCACGCTGGCCTTGGTGCGCACCGGCCAGGCGCTGGCGACGCTGCAAGGCCGCGACTTCGTCAGCCCGGATGACATCAAGCGGCTGGCGGTGAGCACGCTGGCCCACCGGATGTTGCTCGCCCCGCAGGCGCGGCTGGGCGACACGCATACCGCCGATATTGTCAGCAATATCATTGACCAAGTTGCTGTGCCTGTCTGAGAGCTGGATGATGTCTCGTAACTTCAAGCTGTTTCTGGGCGCTGCCGTGCTGTTCTATCTGGCCGGCAGCATGAATGAGGCTCCCGCGCTTTACGTTATGTCCGGGGTGTGTTTGGCCTGCATCCTGGGCTGCTACGTGATATCGCGGATGGCTGTGGCAGGGCTGGCCTTGAGGTTGGATGTGAAACCGGGGGTGGCCTGGGCCGGACGCAAGGCTGAGGTCGAAATCGAGTTGGCCAACATCGGCATTATCCCGCGCCCGGCGGTTCCCGTAAGAGTCGAGCTGACCAATATTACCGTGGCAGCGCCGCAATCCTCCTACCTCTTCCCCATGCCGAGCCTGCCCGCCGGCCAGACCGTGCATACCTCGGGTGCCGTCACTGCGCAGTTTCGTGGTGAATACAGAGCCGAGGCGCCGCGTGTAGTCGGCGGCGATCCCCTCGGCATGTTCAGCCGGCCCGGACCGCCCACCGCTTCGGTCTCCTTCCTGTCTCTGCCGCAGACGGTCGCCATCTCCCGCGAAGACATCTCCAACATGCTCTCCCAACACGCCAAGCTGCAGATGGCCTCACGCTGGCAGCGGCGGGGCGATACCACCGGGATACGGCCCCACGAGCCGGGCGACGAGCTGCGCGACGTGCACTGGAAGATCACCGCCCACACCGGCGAGCTGGTCGTCAAGCAATACAGCGGCGGTCGCGACTATAGCGCAGCGGTGTGGCTCGACACCCGCGCCGGAAACGTCATCGCGGAGGGGCCGCAAAGCAGCTTCGAATGTCAGGTGGTTGCGGCGGCTTCACTGATTCAGGTACTGACTGAACTGAACCTCGACACCGAGCTTTTCGGCGAGGGCCTGCCTACCAGTCTGCGCAGTCCGGACCGGGGGCGCTCGACGTATCAGCGCTGGCTGTTCGCTTTGGCCAGGGCCAAGCCGGCCGGTCACCGCGAGTTCGGGGCCAATCTCGGCGAATGGGCGGCCCTAGTTCGGCCCGGCATGACAGTGTTCGCCCTCACCTCCGGCACTGAGCATGGCGCCTTGGAGGCGCTGCGCGGGCTCGCCGCTCGCGGCATCGGTCTGAGAGTGATCCTGTGCGGAGCTGAAGATGCCGAAGAGAGCTTGCAGCGCCGGCAAATCGCGGCCCTGGAGGCGCTACGGGCCGCCGGTGCGCCTGCGGTGCTGGCCGCCTCGGTTTTAGAATTGCCCCAGGCATTTTCCCAGCTTGCAGCGATGAGCTCACTGCGCGAGCCGGAGGGGGTGCCGCGATGAGAGGCATCCCGCAGCGCACCTGGCAACATCTACGTCGGCTGCTGGGTCTGGAGATGGCGGCTTACGACCCGGCGCGGGTAGTGCAAGCCGAGGGTGGAGGCGTGTGGTACTGGGCGTGCCTCTACGCCTGGGCGACGATGCTCGCCGCTCTGCTGACATGCTCGGTATTCATGGCCAATCATTTCTTCGTCGCCGAGATCGGCCTCCTGATGGTGGCCGCCTTCCCGGTGGCTCACCACCTGCACTACACCAGAACCTCGCGGGTGGCTGTCAATTATGTCGTCTTCGTCGCCGCCGTTGCCCTGGGGATTGTGCAATTCGGCCCAACCATCGCGGCTTACTGGCGCGAGCCGCCGGAAGACGTCTATATGGCGTTGCGCGTTCTGATCGCGATGTTCCTGTGGATAACGGCGTTCAGGGCATTCTCGGTGCGCACCATCACCGAGCTGGTGCAGACCATCTTGCCTACCACCTCGATTGTGCTGTTGTCTTTGGTCGCCATCAGGCACTACTCGGCGTTGATCGGGATGGCGCTTCTGCTGTTTGGAGCTTTGGCGCTTCTGGCGCTGGAACACCGGCTGTTGCTTGAGGGCGCTTACGCTGAGGTGGGCGGCCTGAGCTTCAGTCGCACGCGCCGCTCATCGGGCACTCTCTACTCCTGGCCGGCGCTGTACCTGCTCGCCTTATTCGTGGCCGTCGGCGTCGGCTTCTGGGCGGCACGGGCCGAGCTTTCGACCAGCTTCGCCGAGAATGCCCGCATCTACCTGGCGCGGGTTGTCGCCCGGCATCTGATCTCGCGCGTCGGGGACTATACACCGCCCTCGTCGTTATGGCTGCCGCGCCTGGAGCCGCCAGAGGGCCGCCAGATTATCATGGAGGTGGAGTGCGAGCGGCCGACCAACTGGCGCACGGCCGTCTATGACACCTACACGGCCCGGACCTGGCTGCGGCGTTTGCCCCACAATCATGCCAGCACAGCCAGCCCAGCGGGGGCCTGGCAGATCCCCCTGGAGGGCTCGGGAGTCAGTAAATCCACAGTTACCACCGAGCTGCGCATTAGGCCCCATGTCGCCTTCGGGGCCGCGATTCCCGTCGCTCTCTATCCCGTCTTCATTGATGCTCCCGTCACCAGCCTATGCTACAGCCCGGATGGCACTATCTCACCACGCAACTATGGCATCGGCGGACAGACTTACACGGTCATAGCGGAGGTCCCGCCCACCTTGCCCGACACCGGCGGCATTGCCTATCCCGTGGACCCGCAGGTGCTGCAGGAGAGGTACCTGCAACTACCGGAGGACCTGGCACCGGAGATTAAAGAGCTGGCCCTGCAACTGACCGCCGAGGCGCCGACGGATTTTGAGAAGGCGCGGGCCATCGAGCTGCATCTGGCCTATGAGTACGAGTATGACCTGGCGGCGCCGCGGACGTGGCCCAAGGAGCTGGTCGAGGGCTTCCTGTTCGATACCAAACGCGGCTACTGCTTCCACTTCGCGACGGCGATGGTGATAATGTGTCGCACCATCGGCTTGCCGGCCCGCATGGCGATCGGGTTCACCCGCGGCGAGGCCCGCGACAGTGAAAGGGACCTGTATGTGGTGCGGGCCGAAGACGCCCACGCCTGGCCGGAGGTGTATGTGGCAGAGGGCGGCTGGATGAGCTTCGAACCGACTCCGGGGGCTCGCGAACAGGATCAACGCACCTTCGGCGATGTATGGCAGGAGGTGGCCGGCTCGGTCAAACAGCGGCTGGCTTTGGTCGGCGGCTACGCGCGCGCCGCTTGGCCGCTGGTGGCTGCCGGCTTGCTGGTCCTGGCTGTGGTGGTAGTGGGTTCGCGCTCGTATCTGCAGTGGCAGCGCAACCGGCCGCCGGCGACCGCCGATGCCGGCGAGCGGATTGTGTGGGCCTACCGTCGAATGAGGCAGCTACTAGCGGCCCACGGGGTGCCTGACCGGCCACAAGTCCCGGCATACGAGTTCGTTGACAGCATCCCCAAGGCCCTGGCCGAGGCGCGCAGCCACGCCCACGAAATCGCTAGCCAATACACGGTAGCCCGCTTCAGTGGCCGGCGAGTGAAAGCGGCTAACGCTGACCAGGTGCTGTCCGCTTTACACCAGCTTCGCCAGAGCCTCAAGCAAGACCGGCAATAATCCAAGCTCTGCACAGGCCCAGGAGGTGCGCAGTGCGATTGCCAATTCACGGTATCTATCCGGCGATGCTGACGCCGATGCATCCGGACGAAAGCCCGAACCTGGAGGCCATCCCTATTTTGGTCGAGTACGTGCTGCAGGCGGGTGTTCACGGGTTGTTTGTCGTCGGTACTCACGGGGAAGCCTATGCCGTGACGACACAGGAGCGCCAGGCAGTCACCGCCGCTTACGTGCAGGCCGTGGCCGGCCGCGTTCCGGTGCTGGCCGGAGTGGGCGCAGTAACCACCCGCGCGGCGCTGGCGAACCTGCGAGCGGCAGAGGCAGCCGGGGCTGACGGCGTTTCGGTGGTGGCCCCGTATTTCATCTCGCCCAGCCAGGAGGAACTCTACACGCATTTCCGCGCTATTGGCGAGGCCACTGACCTGCCGGTGTTGCTATATAATCTGCCGAGCCGCACTCATACCAGCATTGCCCCACCGACCATGGCGCGGCTCGCTGAGATTGACAATATCGTCGGAGTCAAAGATTCCAGCGGGGACCTCAACAATACCATAGACTACCTGCGCTTGACACCTGGCGATATGGCGGTGATGAACGGTAATGACGGGCTGATCTGCGCGGCGCTGAGCGCGGGAGCGGCCGGCGCAGTCGCCGCCACCGCCAATATCGTCCCGGGGCTGCTGGTTGGACTGTACGAGAGCTTCCGTGCCAGCGACCTGGAGGCCGCATGGGAAGCGCAATTGCGAATCATACCGCTGCGCCGCTGTTTCAGCCTGGGGACGGTGCCCGACCCGATTAAGGAGGCCGCTCGCAGCATCGGCCTGCCGGTAGGTCCCACCGCTCGCCCGGTAGGCCCGATGTCCGCTGAGGCGAAACAGCGGCTGCGGCAGGTGTTGCGTGATCTGGGCCTAGCGGCGCAAGACTAGCGGCGAGAGTATTGACAAGCACAAGCGACAGCACCTATGCCGCAACCGGGGCGGTTCTGGTTTGACTAAATAGTACGCAAGCACGGTGCATATGAACAATCAGCACTTGCCGGACAAGAGCTAGCCGAGGAGTTCGAGATGTTGAGTTCTACTGGAGCGCACCGCTGCAGGCCTCACGGCTTGCGCGCAGCAGGGCTGACAATAGCACTACTGGTTCTGGCGCTGGTGCCGGCGGTACTCCTGGCCCAGGGCCTGGCCGGTGATCTGCTTCTGGAGGCCGGACGTGCGCTAGATGCCGAAAAGTGGGAAGAAGCGCTCAAGTACTACCAGGCCTTCATCGCCCAGTACCCCGAACATGAGGCGGTGCCGCTGGCGCACTTCGCCTCGGGCGAATGTCTGCTCAACCTGCAACGCCACGAGCAGGCGCTGGCCAGCTACCGCCAGGTGATTGACAAATACCCGGATTGGTTGGACGTAGATGACGCCCATTTTCGAATCGGCAACTGCTTGTTTCAGTTGAAGCAGTACGGTGCTGCCGCGGATTGCTTCACCGAAATGCTGGACAAATATCCTGACAGCGATATCCGGGACAAGGCGAGCTACTGGCTGGGCGAGGCGCAGTTTCAAGAGGGAGCTAAGCAGCCGGCTTTGGAGGCATACCGGAAGAGCCTGGCGCTGGCCCCTACGGGTGAATATGCACCGTACGCGCTTTACTCGATAGCCACCATCGAGGCGGAGACCGACAAGCAGGCCGCATTGGTAAGCTTCAGGCAACTGCTGGAGAGATTTCCGGACAGTCAGATTGTGCCCGATGCGCTCTACGGCATCGGTCGGGTCTGTGAGGCGCTGCAGCAGTTCGATGAAGCTATCACACATTACCAGCGGGTAATTGACGAGCATCCTGACAGCGAGTTAGCTGCCCGGGCCTCGGCCGGAATCGGCTCGGTGCAATTCAGCCAAGGTGATTTTGCCGAGGCGAGCAAAACCTTCCGCGCCACAGCAGAGCGCTACCCGGGGACCGAAGTTGCCGCGCGGTCAAGTTTGCGGGCTGCTGATGCGCTGTTTGCCGCAAAACAGTATGCGGAGGCCGCGCGGTTGTACGGGGAAGTGGCCGCCGAGGCGCGTAACCCCTATGCAGCAACCGCGGCGTACTGGCAAGCTCTGTCTTACCAACAGGATGAGCGGGCGGAGGCTGCTATTGCGGCACTGAATGGGTTCGTGGAGAAGTATCCTGAGGACGAGAACCGGGCCGAAGCCTACCTGCGGCTGGGGGCGCTGTACTCGGCTGCCGACAAGCTCGCAGAGGCGCAGGCAGCCTACGAGCAAGCCGTCGCCGCCGGACAAGATCAAGAGCTGGTCCTAGAAGCTCAGTACGCAGCGGCCTGGACAGCGTACCAGCAGGAGCGATCAGCGGAACATCTGGCGGCGCTGAAGTCGCTGCTGGTTGACAATCCGCAGAGCCGGACCGCTGGACGCCGAGCACTGGCAACCGCCCAGTTGTGCCTTAATGAGAAGCAATACCAGGCGGCGCTGGAACTGGCGGAAGTGATCGTGCAACACCACCCGCAGCACCCGAACCTGGCTGAGGCGCTGTTGATGAAAGGGCGGTCGCAGCGGCATCTGGGACAGACCGAAGCGGCCCGAGAAACGCTCCACAAGGTACTTGCGGATTATCCGGAGAGCGACTGGGCCGAGGCGGCCCGGGCGGACCTGGTGCTGATGGACATCGCCGCCGGTGAACTGGCGGCCGCGGCACAAACCATCGCGGAAATGCGCCCTGATAGCCCCTCGGCGGCCAGTCGGCCACAGTTGCTGTGTCTGGTGGCCGAGGCGTACTACCAAGACCAGGAATGGGACCAGGCGACCGAGATGTATCAGGCCGCATACGACACCGATCCCAAGAGTGCGTGGGGGGCTACCGGACTGCAAGGCGCCGCTGACTCAAGGCTGGCGGCGAGGCAGTACCAGAAGGCGGCAGATACCTATCAGGAGTACCTAAGGGAATTCGCCGAGGCACCGCAAGCCGCTCAGACGCGAGCGCAGTTGGGCATAGCACTCCACGGCCTGGGACAATACGATGCCGCAATCGAGCAGTTGAAGCTGGCCTTAGCGGCCGAGCCTGAGGCCTCGTGGGCACCGCCGGCGCTAATGCAGCTTGCTGAGACATACCTAGAGGCCAACAAGCCATTGCTGGCCGGCGATGCCTATCTGAGGATCGCAGACAACTATCCCCAGCACGAACTTGCGCCAGATGGCCTATTCTGGGCAGGCGAACAGCGCTACAGGCAGGGGAACTTCGCGACCGCGGCGGAGCTTTACCAGCGCTTGCTGGATGAGTACGGCTCCAGCGAGCTGGCTGACGAGGCCCACTACAAGCTGGCCTGGGCGCTGCTGAAGACGGGCCACTCGCAGGAGGCGCTGACACATTTCCGCAGCGCCAGTGAGGCCGCCGACAACCCGCAGATAGCTTGCGACGCCCGTTTACAGGCCGGCTATCTGCTGATGCACCAGAGTGAATATGCAGCGGCCGCGGAGGTTCTGGCCCCGGCCAGCGATATGACAGAGGCCGAGCAACTGCCGGCGCTGCTGTATCTGCTGGGGCAGGCCTACCTCGCCGGCGGTGAGGCGGCAAAGGCGGCGCCGGTGCTGCAGCGGCTCGTGCAGGAGTTTTCCGATTCGCCGTACACGCCCCATGCCAAGCTGGCTCTGGCCCGCAGCTATAAGGAGCTGCAGCAGTACGAGCAAGCTGCGGAGATGCTGACAGAGCTTGCAGCAAGCCCGGAGCCGGCGCTACGCGCCGAGGCGCAATTCGAAACCGCTGACTTGAGCCGGCTGCAAAACGACTTCGCACTTGCAGCCGAGCTATACGTGAAAGTGGCTGGGGATGAAGCGCCGCCGGAGCTGGCCGCCAAGGCCCTGTATGCTGCAGGTGTCTGCTACGAAAAGATCGGCCAGCTCAAAGAGGCCACGGCCACGTACCGGCAACTGGTGGATGGCTTCCCGGCGGAAATGGAGTGGGTGACCCGGGCCAAGCAGCGCCTGGAGGAGCTGGGCGGTGTGGAGCAGTAGCCGGCCTGCTAAGGTGAGGCGCTCAACCGCCGGGCTCTGATCCGGGCCACGCGGTCTTGCAGGTCGGCGAACTCGCTGCTGTTGCCGGCGGAGCTAATCTGCCCGAGAGCGAAGTTGAGCTCGTCAGTCAGCCGGTCAACCAGTGGCTCAAGAGCCAGCCAGTCGGGTAGCTCTTCGATCTCATCCAGAGCCCACCCCGCCAGCTTCAGGGCTTCTTCGCAGTTGTCCGCGTGCTGCATAATGCGACACTGGGCGACGTGAGCGCAGGCTACCCCCAGCCCGTCGCCGGTGCGCCGGCCGGCAAAGAGACCGCGAGCGGTGACGAAATCCCCAGCATTGATCGAGGCCAGGGCCGCCAGTCCGGCCGCCAGGGCCGAGCCTTTGCCGGTGTGGAGCGCCTCGATCATCTGCGCCACAGCCCCTGCCCAGTTGCCGCGTAGGAGAAGCGCCTTGCCCAACTGCTCGTGGGCCGCGGCAGCGTTGCCGGTACTGGCCAAGGCGCGACGGGCATGACTGAGAGCCTGCTCAGCATCCCGCTGGCTCAGGGCAATCTCCGAGCGCAACATTGCTGCGGCTGCTGCATCGTCCGCCGTCTCCTCGCAGCAGGCCGCAGCCCATGAGGCGGTACGGATGTCGCCGGCGTTGAGCGCGGAATATGCCACGACCCGGTAGCCGCGGCCCCAGGAGTCGGACGGCAGACTCTCGATGAGCTGGCAAGCCAACTGCCGTTTGTCGGTCGCCGCCAAGTACTGGGCATATTCGAGCACCAGAGGGGCGCTGGTGGGCGTCACACGCAGCAGCCGGCTGATTTCCTGCTTCGGCAGAGCACCGTCCTGCACACCGGCAACGATTGCGCTGAGCAGCAGCAATCGGGGTGTGTCAACATTGTGCTCGGCAGCCCGTTCGCAGGTGTCCTTGGCCTTGGGCAAGCGGCCGCTCCGCAAATACGACCACACCAAGGCCGCCCATAAATCACCGGCACGCGCCAGCCGCCAGCCCTCCTTGAATACGGCCTCGAGGTTGTAGATGGCGTCATCGTAAGCGCCCTCGAGAGCGTAGGCGATACCGAGATTGCCGCGGATCGCAACCACACTGGGCAGGGCGGCGACCGCCTGCTTGAGCAGAGCGATGGCAGCGGCCAAATCACCCTGGCGCATCATCTCCAAGGCCTCGACGTACTTAAGCCAGGCGCCGGCACGGGGATGGTCGGGCCATACAGCGATACTCAGCCGGAACAGCCGTGCCGCTAGGCCCGCCCCCCAGGTGCCGAAGGCGAACATCAGATGTGCGAGGCGGTACAGCAGATTTGAGATCGGTCTGCGAAGCATCTCTCACAACCGCTAGCTGGATTCACCCTCGCGGATGCTGCGCGTCCGCCGGGAAAATGCTGTTACCTGCGGTGTCATATCCAACAATGGCGGGGAAGGCCGCAACTGTCAGCCGCGCAATCGCCTCCGGCCCCAGCTCCGGATAGGCAATGACCTCGGCAGCCGTAACCCGCTGCGCCAGTAGCGCGCCGGCGCCACCCACAGCCACCAGGTAAATTGCACCGAATTCTTCGCAGGCTTCCCGCACCGACCTACTCCGGTCACCCTTGCCGATGGTGGCAGCCAGTCCCAGAGCGTACAGCCTGGGGGCGAAGGCGTCCATACGATAGGCAGTGGTAGGCCCCGCCGAGCCGATGGCCTTGCCGGGGGGCGTAGGCGAGGGCCCACAATAATAGATTACCTGCCCCTCAAGTTCGAAGGGCAACTCCTGGCCGGCATCCAGAAGTTCAAAAAGCTTGGCATGGGCGGCGTCGCGCGCGGTATAGACCGTGCCGGTGATTGCGACCGCGTCACCGGCCCGCAGCTCGGCCAAGGCCTGCTTGTCCAGGGGTGTTGTTAGTTGCATGGCCTTTTCCTCTGGCATACTCTCAACTTCTCAATAATGCCTGCTTCCGGCCCCACGCCACACTAGATCGTGGCCTGCTGATGGCGGGCGGCATGGCACTGCAGGTTGATAGCTAAAGGCAAACTGGCGATGTGGCAAGGATGCTTCTCGACATGCACCGCCAGCGCAGTGGTCTTGCCGCCGAGGCCCATGGGCCCGACGCCGGTGGCATTAACCGCCGCCAGGATGTCGCACTCGAGCTCGGCCGTGTCGGCATCCGGGCTCGGCTCGCCCAGAGGGCGCATGATCGCCCACTTGGACAGAAGCGCCGCCTTCTCCAAAGTGCCGCCCAGGCCCACTCCGATAATCAGCGGCGGGCACGGCTTGCCGCCACCGGCGACTACCTGCGCCACCACCCGGTCAATGACGCCCTGACGCCCAACCGCAGGCACCAGCATCTCCACCACGCTCATGTTCTCGCTGCCGCCGCCCTTGGGAGCCAGATGCAGCCTGATTCGGTCCCCCTCGGTTAGAACGGTATGCACCACCGCCGGAGTGTTATCTCCGGTGTTGCTGTCGCGGCGGAAAGGATCGGCCAGCACCGATTTGCGCAGATAGCCTTCCTGATAGGCTCGGGCGACGCCCTGGTTGATAGCCGCGCAGGGATCGCCGCTGAGATGACACTCGCGACCGATCTCGGCGAATACGACCACCAGGCCGCAGTCCTGGCACAGCGGCGTCCTGGTTGCGGCGGCGATGCGGGCATTCTCGACCAGCATGGCCATGACCGCGCGGGCCACACCGGTCTCCCGCGCCAGCGCAGCTTCCAGCGCCTCCAGCACGCGCTCCGGCAGCAGATAGTTGGCCTCCAGGGCCAGATCATAGACGGTCTCAGTGATGATCTCGCAGTCTATCTCTCGCATCGGGATCCGGTCTCGCTTGTGCGTCTCGGCAGTACGCCGCAAGAGCATCGCGGGCAGGGGTTGTGGGGTTCTCCATTCTACTTCTTCGCGATATGGTCGCGGTTTCCTACTGGTATGCCAAAAAACGTGTCGGGCGGAAGCCCGACCTACGCGACAGGTAGAGGGCGGTCGCGGCTTCATGCTCTTGTGCCGAGAATCGGCCCGGGTAGGATGCCCGCCCCACGGGGTTCTCTTGCGATGCCCGACCTGCAGGGTCTTTCTGGGATGCCCGAGCCACGCGAAGATATTCGTGAGGCCCAGGCTACGCAGGCGCGGCCGGAGCCTAGCTCCCCCGCTGGAGCTGCTGCCACTGCGCAATCGTCGCCCGCACCTGGTCCGCCGAGGCCTGTAGGGCGGCGCGCTCCTGTTCATCAAGCTCGATCTCGATGACCCGCTCCATGCCGCCACTCCCAAGCACCGCAGGCACGCCCAGAAAGACATCCTCAAGGCCGTATTCGCCCTGGAGGCTGACGCAGGTCGGGAGAATGCGCTTTTCATCGCGCAGCATCGAACCGACCATCTGAGCGACAGCCGCCGAGGGCGCGTAAAAGGCGCTGCCGGTCTTCAGATAGCTGACGATCTCGCCACCGCCCTTACGGGTGCGCTCGACGATAGCCTCCAGGCGCTCCACCGGTATCAGTTGCGTGACCGGAATGCCCGAGACGGTGCTGTGTCGCGGCAGCGGCACCATCGAGTCGCCGTGACCGCCCAGCACCATAGCAGTAACTTCGGACGGACAGCACCCCAGCTCCATAGCGATGAAGGCGCGGAAGCGGGAGCTGTCCAGCACGCCGGCCATGCCGATGACGCGCTCGCGGGGCAGGCCCGAAACCTGCTGAGCGACATAGGTGGTGACATCCAGCGGATTGGCGACCATCAGCAGCAGGGCCTCAGGCGCGACGGCTATGATGCTCTCGACCACGGAAGTGGTGATGGCCGCATTGACCTGCAGCAGGTCGTCGCGCGACATGCCCGGCGTGCGGGGCTTGCCGGCGGTTATCACCACAATGTCCGAGCCGGCGGCCGGTGCGTAGTCCTCGCCGCCCTCGACGTGGCGACTGGAGCCGACGACCGGCGCGGCCTCCGCCAGATCGAGCGCCTTGCCCCTCGCCAAGCCCGCAATGACATCCACCAGATAGACATCGGCCATATCGGCCTCAACGATTCGCTGGGCACAGGTGGCGCCGACATTACCCGCGCCGACAATTGTCACTTTCATTGGTGCTGCTCCTTGTGATTGGGTTGGGCGGTAGTTTTTGCTATAATGGCGGTGTCATGGACCTGCATCCCGGCTTTAGGTATCTGCCTGCCCTGCTGGCGCAGGCTTTGTTATTGATGGTGCTTTCCCGCGCGCTGTTCCAGGCCATGGTCTCCGCCTTCGCCGATCGCCAGGGCGGCGGCCTGGTAACACTGCTGCGGATGCCCGGGAATATCATTCACGAAACCAGCCACGCCCTGGGCTATCTGATATTCGGCTACCGGGTCCGGCACGTGATATTCTGCGTGTTCGACCCGAAAAAGGCCGGCGTTTGCGTCCGTGGCAAGCCGTGGTCGCCGGTCACCTTCCCGTGGCTGGCCGACGGCGCGGCGGCGCTGATGCCGCTGGTAGTGGGCACTGCGGCGCTAGTAGGAGTGGGGCGGGCCTTCGGCATCATTGACCACCAGGCTGCCGAGCCGACTGCGGATATGAGTATGTTTCGCGCCGCGACTGACCAATTCCTACTACTGCTGGGCAACCTGGACTGGCACCGCTGGCAGACTTACCTTTTCCTGTACGCGGCTCTGACTATCGGTGCGGAGATTTCCCCCAGCCCAACCGATCTGCGATACGCCATTCCCGCCCTCGGCGGCCTTGCCCTGGGCCTGATCTTGATGCTGGTCAGCGCCCAGCAATCCGTCACCCTCAACCACATGCTGACAGCGGCCGGGGACTGGCTGTTGCCCACGGTGGAAAGGCTATTCGGTGTCTGGGCGTTGGCCCTGGTGCTGATGCTGACCACCGCAGCCGCGGCGATCCCATTCGCCTTCGTCATCTACACCCTACGACCGCAGCGGCGCTAGTATGGCCAAGCGGCTTCACTGGAACCTATGCCTGTGTCGTAAGACACTGGCTGGTGCCGGAGATTGCGAAGTAATCGCGCAGCAGCCAGATAGTGCAGTCGTACACCGTCTGCTGAGCCTCGGCGACCTGGCCGCCTTCGCGCAGCACGGCTTCGTAAGCCTGACGGATCTCGGTAGCGACATTCACCTTGGCGATGCCCAGCTCTACCGCACTCAGCAGCATATCCCGCTTGACGCTGGAGCCGCCATGCAGCACCAGAGGAATGCCGGTTGCCTGCCTGAGGCGCTTGAGGTGCTCGAGGTTCAGGCGGGCCTCGATCTTCTGCTTGTTCTTGGCAGCGCCGGAGATGGCGCCATGGACACTGCCGATGGCTACCGACAGCCAATCGCAGCCGGCTTCTTGGACAAAGCGCTCGGCCTCAGCCACATCGGTAAAGCCCATGCCCGAGGCGAAAAGCTGGTCATAGGAGGGTAGCGGCCCGGCTTCATGTCCCAAGATAGCCCCCAACTCGGCCTCGCAAGCAATGCCGGCTGCATGGGCCATATCGGCGACTTGGCGGGTCGCCTGGATATTGCCATCCAGGTCAAGGCGGGAGGCATCAATCATTATTGACTGGTATCCGAGAGCAATCGCCTCGCGGAATATCGGTATGAAATCCACGTGCAGACCATCCTCGTCAAGGACCGGCACGTGGTCGAGATGCAGGCGCACATGCTCGGGATCTTCCCACTTGGCGAACTCCTCAGCGACCGCCGCCGGGCCGATGGCCTCGAACTTAATCCATTCCGGACGCGCCACGGCGATAAAGGCGAAGGCATCCTCATCAGCGACGGCCTGCACCACCGGCTTGACCATGGGTAGGTAGGGAATATTGAAGGCCGGCACCATCAGGCCCTGCCGGAAGGCGCTAGCGACAATCTCGCCACTGCCGACCATGCTTCAGACCTCCATCATTCGCCAACCCCTAGCTCGGCCTACCCTGAGCCTGTCGCAGGGCAGGTAAAAACGCGACAGCGTTCTCAGTTTTCAGCCGGAGGCCGTTGGAAATGGCCCGCCTGTCACAGGCGATATCTCAATCGCCCTGAAACTAGATTCTCTAGCGCGTTCCTAGCCTGGGCGAGGGCAAAACCTGGTCTGAACTTGACCGGGGCAAGGCAGGCTATTGCACTACAGCAGGCACTGTGGCCTCGTGCCCGTGACTGATGCCCTCCACCTCGCCGTTGAAGTGAAACAGCGCGCGGGTGTGTTCGTCAAGCTCGAGCTCACGCTCGCGTGACGGTGGGGCGAAGTCATGCGTATAGCGCTGTCGGTCGGAAATCCGCAATTCGTCCACCGCCGCGTCGAGGGAGTACATGGCAAAGCTCACCGGCATGTCGGCGGGCAAATTGCGCAACCATTTGTAGTTATAGTGCTGGCCCTTGCGCCCGTCTAGGTACAGCTCGGTGACCAGCACCTCCTCCGCCGGCCGGGTGCCACCGCCGCCGGGTATCAGGCCGCCGCGATAGCCCCAGACCCAGGCCACATGCACCCAGTGGTCCGCGCTGAAGACGGTTCTACGGTATGCGCGCATGGAAGTGCGCTTCTGCGGCCCGTCTGACATGAAGTAGCCATACAGCACGTGCGAGGTGAAGAAGTCCAGCTTGGCATCCCTCTGGCGCGGGGCCATCATGTACGACATCCGCCACGTCTCTCCGCTTTCCACCCCCAACATGCAGATGGTTCTGGACTTCAGCGGCAATTCCACCGTATCCCAACTCGGCTTCAGAAAAAACTCGATGGTGCCCTCCTTGAAGGGCAAGAACTTGGTGCCATCACCGGAGGCGTGAGGTTCGGCCGATTGCAGCGTGAACTTGCGCCTGCCGCCGAGGTAGAGGGCCTGATTGCCGGGAGTCGCGATTGCACCTTTCACATATTCCGTGTCCGGGGCGATCTCCACCCGCTCAGGCTCTGGCTGCTGCGATTCCCACGGTATCGCCGGCTCGAAATAGCTTGCGGGGTCCTCCACAGCAAAGAACGGCGGAATATTGTGCGCCCTGACAAGTTGGTTGTCCACCGGCATGAAGCTCCACAGGCCGGGCTGGTCAACGGGCAGGTCCACCACACCATGAACCTCTTCACCCTCGCGGTAGGGCTGGCCGTCGGGTCCAAACAGCTTCGCGGAGCCTTCGAAGAGTAGCTTAGGGGCCGTGGCGTTCGCCGGCAGCCTGAAGTAGTACCGGATACTGGGCGCTTGGGCGGGTGCCGGCCGCCAGTAGTCCGGCGCGTGAATTACCAGCGGGAGGTGGGAATTGGCGACGACCAATTGCTGGCCGAAGTCGCCGGGGACGATTTCGTAATCCCCCGCCGGCGCCTCCGCCGGCACGCTTATGCTCCGGTTGCCATAGGTCTCTTCCACAATCCAGGGCAGACCAGCGGCGGCCTGGTCGCGCTTGCCGACGGGCACGATCTTGAAACCGGCAGGTGTCTGAATGTCAAACTCCAGTTCCTCACCGGCGGCCTTATGGAACACGATGCTGCTGGCGAAGCCGAAATTTTCATACCCGCACCAGGCGCTGACCGGCCCCTTGTCAGCACCCGAGCTGACAAGTACCTCCTGCGCATGCGCCACGCCCTCAAACAGGAAGCTAGTCTTCTCGGCGCTGTCTATCCCCGACATCCCGTCGGTCTGCGGGTCGTAGGCGCTCGCCGCCTGCCGCACCTGAATAGCCAGGCCCTGGGCATACTTAGGCTCACCGGTCTCATGGTACAGGAAGCTGCCGGCCACACCAGTCGGATTGGTGTAGGTGTGCGGCCACTCCCCCAGGTAATTCTGCCACAGATAGCGCGACAGCCTCATGGCCATGTTATAGTAGCGCGGTGTGCCGAAAACACGCCAAGCCTCGATCAGGGCGCGGATGTCCACTTGGGTCTTGTAGGTTGTGCTATACGGCTGGTCGAAGTTGGAGCGCACCTGGATGAAGCCCAAGGGGGCTTCAGGGTTTTCAAGCATGTCCACTGTGGCCTCCGCCAGGGCGCGCAATTCCGGGTCCCAGGTGCAGGCGTAGCCGCCGGTTAGCATCCTGAGAATCACCAAAGGCCGGCCGTCGCGTTTGGCCTGCGCGGGAGTCCACGCCCGCTTGATGCCATCGCAGTACTCGAGGATGGTATCCTTAGCCCGCCGGTCGCCGGTCAGATAGTACTGCCAGGCGTAGTTATCCATCGTGGTGGAGCTGCTCTTGTGCAGATAGGTGGCCGACTCCCAGTAGAAGGGTAGCTGCCCCTTCCGCACCCCGCCGACAGGTAGATCGGAACCGCTGTCGGATATGTACAAGCCCCGGGTCTTGAGCGGCCCGTCCCAGTGGGCCATGGTTCCGTCGGCATCGGCACGGATCGAATCCGAGGCGAAGCGACGGACCTCGCGGTTGCCGGAACGGGTGTACATCAGCCAGAGGTCGGGCCGCAAGGTATAGGTGATTGAAAAATACCGTTTCTGGCCGACGTACTTGCCCCTGTAGCTCAGATGCGGTCCCATGTAATAGTCAACGAAGCCATAGTCACCCCATTCCCCTATCCGCTCATGCCATTGGCGCAAGGCCGCCGCGATCGCCTTCTCGACCACCGGGAAGCGCTGCTCGTCCGCCGGATGCATCGGCTTCATCGCCTCCGATTCACAGATCCACTTCGGGTCAGCCAAGGCATAGACGGGCTGCGAATGGAGCCGCGACAGCCGGGCCGCGGTCGCGCCGGCCTTTTCAGGCTCCGCCAACGGCGCGATCATCAACTGGTGGGTCTTAGACCACCCGATGGCATTGGAGGTGTGACCTGCCATCTTGGCAAGGACCTCTTCGGGCTGCAGCTTGTGAACCTTGGGGATCACCGTTTCATACCAAGTCAGCAGGTCCCATTTTTTTGCCAGCGTCTCGCCGCGAAAGTCCAACTCTTCGCCAGCACGATTGCTGAAGAGGTGGAGCACCAAGCGGCCCGGGCGGACTTCGAACTCCTTAGGGTGCTGGCGGGCCGCCTCGCGGCAGGAAATCATTACTCCCCTCTTGTCGTTGACAACAGCCGCCCAGTCGCCGCACTCCTCACCCTCGGCAAGTATGCTCCCCTTGCCGGAAGCCGCCTGCGAGACGACCGCGAAATGGTTCTCACCGTGGGCGAAGAAATAGTGGGTGTCCTGCAGCATGTAGGCGGTTGTATCTGCGCCTACCGGGCATGAGACGGACTTGTCCCACTCCTCGCGTGAAATCCCGAACAGCGCAGTCGTGTCGCGTCCCAGCGGCGTCCAGAACTCCCAGCCGACATCGGTGAACCAGACCTCATTGGTGTCGCGGGTCAGCACCAGTGTATGGGTGATACTGGCGACCGGCTGCTTGGCGAAGACCTCGACGCGGGTGATGTGCCGGGCCAGCTCCTCGCCATCGGCAGTCAGGTATGGGCCTTCGAAACGCACGCAGGCCGCCACCGGGCCGCTGGCCTCGATCGTCATGGTTTCGCCCTGGGCCGACGCCGAGGCGACGCGGCCGTTCTGGTCCACCACGTACAGCCCCCGGGACTCCTCATGCTCATGACTTATGGCGACAAAATGGTCACTGAAGCCGAGAATACCCACGTCAGACAGCGGGGACTTCCCCTTCGCAAACACCCATCCGGTCTTGTCATTGACGAGATCTATAAGGTTGTTGTCGCTATAGCCACCGCAGAGCCGCTCCTGCGGCTTCAGCACCGGCTGGGGAGTTGCCACTTCCACAAAACAGCCATCGGCGGAGTTGACCAGCGCATCGCAGCCCACCCACTTGATGGCACCGTCCTTGGCCCAGTGGGCAATGGCCTCACGCTGGTGAGGTAGCTGGCGGCCGCTGCCGTCCACCAGGCGAATAGCGTCAACATCCCACAACGTGCCGGTGGGAAAGGGGATACCGATATACACCGGCCAATTCTCCACGCTGCTTATGCCCGGGGGCAGATCGAGTTGCACGGGGATCTTCTGGCCGGGCTTCAGCGGCTGCTTGGGCCCACGCGCCTCCAGCCGCAACTCCTCCTGGGCGACAAGCTTGCCCTGCTCGCGGAGCTGCACACGCAAGACGGCGCCGGTCAGGTTGGGACTGCGCATATCAATGAGCACTCTGCCCGCTGACCGGCTGGGAAGAGCTTTGGCCTCGGCTAGCGGGCTGCCGCCGCCGGGCTTGAGAAGCTGGGCCCGGACTTCGGCCTGAGGCAGCGCTGCCGGCGGCGTACCCAGCTTCAGTTCCGCTTCCAGCCAGCGGTCCCCGGGCCGGGCATAAGTATGCTGCGCGGTCAATTCCAGGGGTTTCCCGGCGGGCTGCGGCCCGGCGGCCGGCTCCGGTTCGGTCTCCGTGATGCCCGTCAGCACCAGCACCCCCGCCGAGGTATCGCCGTACGTACCGCTGAGGCAGCGCGGGTCTATCTCCGGCCCGTTGCGGCCGATGTTGCAGGCGAGCTTCGCCGGCCAGGCGCTAAGCTGCAGGGCCGCCTGCGGTATCGCCATCTCTACGGTCCATGCACCGGCGCTGGCACCGCTCGCATATTGCCAGGCCGGATTGTAGGCGGGGCCGGCGGTGCTTTGGTCATAGATGGCCCCGGCCGCATTGATGACGAACTGATAGACAGCCTCACCCTTGCCCGAGGTGTCCAGCCACACCTCGACACAGTCATCTTTCCACGCCCCTTCGTCGCGGGCGCGCTTCTCGGCCACCGGCGGCTTGCCGGCATGAAGCTCGCAGGCCACCGCCAGGTAAAGTGCCGTCTCGTCGTAGCATAGCTGTGCGCGAGTGTTCGGCAGGGGACGCGCGCCCCTGAATGAGGCCGGGATCCGAACCGTCGCCGCGGACTGCCACGCCGCATCACTCAGGTCGCCGTCAATCTTCGGTGCGGCAGCACACTGGGGTAATTCCACCATGACAGCCTTGGCCTCGGTGCGCTGGATAAAGCTGGCCAGCGGAGAGGGCGAGAAGTCAAGGCGCAGCGGCTGGGCACTTACGCAACCGACAATCAGCACGTACGCTAGGACAAGGGGAACGGCCAGCTTGCTGCTCATCTGCCAGCCCCTCCTCAGACTGGATTGCGCATGGTGCTTTAGTGACCTGCAACGAATGCGCGGTAGAATCTCCTACCTAGTGAGACGTCACCTGCAGGGCGTGAACCGTGCCGTCCGCACAGGTGGCGATTATCTCGCTGCGAGCGACTTCGCCATCCAGCTCGCAGGCCCGCACCTGGCGCACCGCATCGCTGGCCTGATACCAAGCGATGATCTCGCCCTCGGCACTGATGATCTTCACCTGTCCGTCCTCGCAGCCGCAGATGATCTCGAGCTTGCCGTCCCCGGTCACATCGGCCAGGTCAAGGTCCAGGCAGACGTCGGCCAGGTTCAGGTGCCACAGCGGCTCGCGCTCGGCATCGAACACGTACAGGATGAAGTTCTTGGAGGCTACGGCGGTTTCCAGCTTGCCGTCGCCGTCAAGATCGGCACTAGCCACGGCGGTTATGTCGCTGCCGGCATTGTGCGTACGCGTATTGCCCGACTTGTGCCATTTGCCTGCTTCGTCCCGGCCCTGCAGCCAGATGATGCCCAGCTTGTCACCGACCACGATCTCGCCGCTGCCGTCGCCGTCAAGATCGGCACAGGCTACGCAGGTACCGCCGGCGTGTCCGCTGCCTCCGCCGCTGCCAATTTTCTGTCCGGTTGCTGAGAAAATGTGGGCGGTCGAGTAAACGTTGGTGATGACCGCCTCCAGCTTGCCGTCGCCATCGAGGTCGCAGGCCGCCGCGCTGGTCATACTGTGAGGTGTGTGCGAGACATCGTCCCAGAGCAGTTCGCCGGTATTGTCGAATCCGTACACGTGGCCGTAATGGGACCCGCACACGATCTCCGCTGCGCCGTCGTTGTCCAGATCGGCGCCCAGTAGCACCACGGGCTTGCCCTGATGCAAGGTGGGGTCACCTTCGTGGTAGCCGGGCCTGGCCCAACTCCGGGCCGGCACCAACACCGACCAGTTGAGCGAGCCATCCGGCTTCAGGGCGTAGATCTTGGCATCAGCGGCTCCGGCCACGATCTGGGTGCTATCCGTACCCTTCACCAGCGCCAGGTCGTGGATCAGCGCAGGCAACTCGTAGCGCCATAGCTCCTTTCCATCGGGACCGATAGCCCTGACTGCATTATCCATGCTCGCCAGGTAGGCCTCTGTCCTGCCGTCACCGTCAGCATCGGCGACCTCCACAGCAGCCAGATGCTTGCTCTCGCCGGCGGCTGCCCTTTGCTCGGCGGTAATCGGGTAGGAGTACTCCCAGAGGCTGCTGACGCCCTGGCCCGAACCGACCGCCGGCTGCTCCTGCGGCGGCTGAGTGACGGCCAAGGTCTGCAGCTTGTCGCGCAACCGCCCGGCCATCGCCTCCAGGGCCGTAGCGCTGGGCACCGGCAGGCTGAGGGTATGTCGCCCCGGCTTGAGCGTAACGGTCTTCTGCTCCTGTCCCGCGCCGTCAATCGCGAGTTGCACCGCCATTTTGGTTTCCACCAGCGTTTTGCCGGTGGTCAAATCAGCCTGTAGGTTCACGGGCGCGTCGGCAGACAGTGAAGTGCCGCCGATACTTAACGCGCTCACCGCGGCTGCCGTGAGCTTGTTGGCGGCCAGATGGAAGGCTGCGGCCTCGATTTCCAGTCCCTCGATCCCCTCGGCGCTGCCAATCCCGGCCACAGCCGCTGTCCCGTCGTCGTCAATCACGTATGTGGTAGTCTCACCCAGGCGGAAGGCCTCGACCTGCCGGACTTGGCCGCTGTCGGGCGTGCTGTAGAAGAGGTTGGCGAACTGGTAGCGGTCGCCGGGCTGCAGCTTGACGCCGACGCTCTGCACCAGCCGCCGGGCCTTGTCCGGTGGGAAGGGAGGCGAGTTGATATTGGTGCCCGCCGAGGGCTTTTGGGCGAGGTTGGCATCCGAGCAGATGACCAGATTCAGCTTTGCCGGCGGTTTGTCACTGACCCAGCGGCGGCCCTGAAGATCAGCCTTGCCTAGCGCGCGCCAGATACACTGCAAGTCATAGCTACCACTCTCACTGGCCTGCAGGTCATCAATGACCAAGAAGTACCTGGACTTGGGCCAGATAACGCAACGCTCCCAGTCCACACCATTGTAATCACTGAGCCGCGATTTGAATATGCCGATGTCCGCGTAGTCGGCCTCCGCCACCACTTGCGCCAGTGCCGGAATACCACTCGCCCAGCCATCTCTAAGCACGATCACGGTGTTGTGCTCGCTGGGCTGGGCGACCATGTAGCCGTCATCATACAGCAGTGTCTGGTGGTCGTCGGTGAAGTTGATGATGGCATTGGCGTCGGGGTGGGAATGGTAGCCGCCACCGAACCCGCTGAGGCACAGGTACTCATCGTCCGGCTCGAAGCCGGCGCGGAATGAGACCTTGTCAAAGCACTCGTCAATCGGCAAGGCGCAGTTGTGGCGCTCGTAAATCCACTGATCCAACGGGGCGCGAGTGATGCCCAGCAGATCATCGGGGCGTTGCCTGGACAGCACCTCCGGCGGCACCCAACCGATCAAGCCCTGGCCGCGCGGCCGGTAGAATGACGCGCTCGGGTTCTCCACGTCCTCAGCGAAGTGATCCCACCACCACAGATAGCGCCCATCTTTGTACATCCACCCGGCCAGCGGATAGACCTCTACCAGGTGTGGCTGGCTGCGGAGGCCGGAGTAATCTCCGAAGCCCGAGCAGTTGCCGAGATTGTTGGTAATCAGCATGTAGTAGTCGGCTATCTTCCGCAACAGGCCGTTCTCGATATAGCGAGGGTCGGGGCGGTGCAAGGCCCATTTGAAGCTGCGGACAACCGTAAGCTGCCCGTAGCGAGGGCAGTCCTCCGGTGGCTTCCATGCCTGCATGTCCGGCTCGTAGAATATGTCCATGTTGCTCAACAGCAGCTTGCTCAACTCCAGATCGGGATAGTACCGCGACCAGTACAGGGCCGCGTAGGCCGAGCTCATGATAGTGTTGCCATACGACCGGCCCAGCGGCTCCAGCGGCTTGTCGGTGTAGCGCTGACGCATGCTGAAGCGGTACATCAAGTCGGTCAACTCGCGACGGTCTTGTTCGGTGAAGGCCGGGCCCTCCTCGATGGCATCGAACCAGTGGAACAGCCACTGACAGGAGGCGGTCGCGGCCACCGCCGCCTGGGTGCGGTGCAGCGCATCAATCCGCCGCAAGGCTTTGAGGAACAGCCCGGCCCACGCCGGTTGACCGGTGATGAAGTACTTGTTGCAGTAGTCCTGAGCGCGTATGTACACGGACCCTTGCGCCTCGTTTTCGCTCAAGAACTTTTCCGCCTCTGCTATCGTCGCTGCGCTCGGCGCCTCGGGTTCCTCGCCATTCTGGACTACCTTGATGATCGGGCCGACCGCCCCCTCGGGGTAATCAGCCAGCATCTCAAGAAAGCGCTCGACCGCCGTCTCGCAGCCCTCGGGATTAGTACTGCCAAGGTAGATGACATTCCGGCCCGTCAGCCACGGATTGTGTACGGTGCGGATGACGTAGCTGTCATCGCCGCCGGGCCAGTAGTAGTCACAGAGCACGAACTCGTCGAGGTAGAGATGTTCGACGATCTGATTATTCGCGAACACCCCCAAGGCGATCAGGTGGGTGGCTTCTGCCTGTGCTTGGGTGATCTGTTCGGCTTTGCGGATCGGCGGGGCCGCACCGTAAGCCGCCTTGATGCCTGCAGCCAGCTTTTCGCCTACGGCCATATATGCCTCGCCATCAGGCACCACTATCAGACAGGCGCTGGCACCATCTGCCACCAGCGGCGTATCCAGGTACATCTCCTTGATCTCCATGATGCCTCCCGTATCGTCCCCGTAGATGCCTGACACCAACAGCGCCACAACTCCAATTGCCAACACAATTCTCATTTCAGATCATCCCTTCATCCGGATTTCACGGTGCCTATGGAGGCCTCGTGTCTGGCGGAATACCACCCAGTACCACTTCGGCCCGACGTAGATTACCACCTGCCCGGTCTTCAGGGGGCCGCCTCTGTCAGTCCGAACCGCCCCGCCTGGATTTCCCTGGTTACAGCTTGAGTGGTTGTGAAGGGCAGTACCCGGTATTGGACGGCGTCGGGGACCTGCCAACGCCCGCGAGTGATCGAGATTTCATCGGCAACAATCTCGTATGTGGCCTGCGGGTCGAGACCGGTGTTCTTGATGCGGATGACGCGATTGTTGGGGTCCACGCTCCAGTCCAGCACCATGCCTGCCAGATGCGGCGGATCCCCGTAGAGCGTGATCCAGCTCTGCAGGTAGTCGCTGAACTGCGCGCCGGTCATCTCGAACTGCACGACCGCATCGTGTCCGAGGCTGCGGGTTATCTCCGTGTAGTAGAGCGGCCCTGAGGGCACCGGATCGTCCCAAACGCCGTAGGGTCGCACGAAGGCAATATCGGCCCCGCTCTGGCGCTGCATGGCTTCAGCGCACAGGTCGCACCACAGCACCTGGTTGTTCTCCGGGACCTGGCATAGCTTCCGCGGTGTCTGCAGCCGCCACTCGGCGTCAAAGTGCAGGGCGCTGGGTAGCAGTTGCCTATTCTCACCCGCCAGAATCAGCATGTCGGCCTTCAGGTCAGTCAGCCTGCTTGGCGCGATCGCGGGCACCGAACCAGGGGCGGCGCTGCCGGCGACCACCACATAGCGCGCAGGATTGATCGGGTTGGGGTAAGCGAAAACCACACTCGCACCCAGGCCCTCGACATGTACGCTCGCGATCTGCAGCCCGTTGGCGTCGAAGCGCACCGGTAACCTATCGGCCAGGCGACTGGTGACGGAGTTAGCGCCCGGACCGCCCAGCAGTATCAGGTTGCAGTCCTGGATATCCTCATCACTAATCTCACTGTCCGCCTTGACCGGCCAAAAGGTCTCGCGATCATAGACATAACTCCACCGCTGCGTGCCCTCCTTGAGTGGCCGGCCTTTGCTCACCTCTTCCGCAAGCTGCCTATAGGCGTTCTCAACTTCACTGCCGGCTTCCGTACCATAGACGATCACGGACTTGTGGAACAGCCAGTCGCCAATCGGGCCGCCGATTTCCGAGTTCTTCACTATCTCGGCCTCAACCGGCTCCAGCTCCAGCCGCAGGTTTTGGGCATAAGGTATCGTCTGCGCCCGGCCGTTGAGCACGATCTGCACCGGCTTGCCCGCCGCTACCTGGCCTCCGGCCAGATCCAGCGCAAGCGCGCCAACGTTGTCCGTTTCCACCTCGATAGTCGTGCCATTGACCACGCGCACGTCAACGCGGGCCTCATCGGCATAGTTGATGAGGCGCTGGATAGTCACCCAGTAGGCGCGGTTGTAGCGGGGCCGCGTGCAGATGAACTCCACATGCTCCGGATAGCGCGGCGCCCGCTCATTAAGCACGCGTTCCACGTAGCGACGATCACGGTAAGCCGGGAAGGTGCCATGCCCGCCTACTCGCAGCTCGGTACAGACGGCGCGTCCGCCGATCCCGGCCAGAGCACCGGTCATCACCTGGCTGTTGGCGACACAGGTATTGGGATCGTGGCGGCCGTGATAGGAGTGCATCAGAACATAGCGGACATTGGGGAGCTGACCGGTGTACGCATAGCCCCACGGGCCGCTCGGCATCGAGGCTATGAAGCGGTGGGGCATCTGGATCGGGTAGTGCCACGCGGAGGTGCCACCGGTGGAGAGCCCTCTCATGCTGACCCGAGCCGGGTCCATGCCGAAGTGCTCCTGGAGCTGGTCGTACACCTCCAGGAAGTCAACATCCTGCACGCCTCCCCGGCCCAGGTTGTGATGGCGCTCCTCCAGGCCGACCCCGATCAAGGGCCACTCCGCTAGCGGCTTGTAGCCATACTCATGCAGCCCGATCAGGCCATAGTAGAAATGGGCACTGGTGCCACCGTGATGAGCGAACATCGTCGGCCATTGCTTGGCCTTGTCGAAGCCCTTCGGCAAGTTCAGCTCGTAGGGCTGCAGGCTGTCGTCCAGCTTCGACCGATGAGCGCACAAAAACTTCCCGGACTTGCCGGCGAAGTAGTCCACATCAGCCTCCAGCGCCGCCAGCATCTCGTCTAACTGCACCACCCACTCCACCGGCCACCAGGCCCGCTTGTTGCGCGCCCCTCTACTCATTGCTTTGAACTCGTCAGCCCCATGCCGCTTGATCATATAGAGAAGCATTTCGGCACATTCGCGCTGGAATGGGTACTGCAACTGCTTTCCCGAGACCTGAGCCAATTGCTGCTCAAAAGCACCGATCATGGTGTCATATTCGGTGATGAAGTTGCCTGCCAGATTGATGGGGCTGCTTCTGAAATGCTGAGACCGGCCCTGGATACTTGCCAGGCCCTCCACCCAATAAATCCCACAGGGCAAGCCGTCCGCGGCGATGGAGAAGGCGACCGTAGCCGCTCCCTGGCCGCCTACTCTGACCGTCTGGGCCTCAGTTCTCGCCATTGCCCGCCCGACGACCCGCGTGCTGCGCAGGCGGAACTGGACTTCGGCTGCCGCCTCGGGCGAGCTTGCGGCTAAGGCAAAGTGACCTGCCACTGCGTCCTCCGGTCCGACTGTGGGTGTGCTGACATAGCAGTCAAACGAGGCGGCGGGCAAGTCAACAAAACGCTCCAGCGCCGGCTCGGTCTGCACCGGCATCACCAGGGCATCCACCAGCTCGGTGCCGCGTCGCAGTTCGAACCGCACCGCCCCCCAACCCGGGGCAGGTGCCTCAAGCGCCAGTGGGATCGGCACCCCGATCTCCGCTGGTAACAGCTCATGCACCGCGGGCGCTTGCGGTCGCGCGCCGCTACCATCAATCACCTCCGCGGCCACTTCCGTAGGTTTGGGGCCGTCGCCCCGCTTGGCTACAGTCACGGAGGCGATGAAGGTCCCATGATGCGGAGGCACCGGCATTGCGGGAGCTGTCAGGCAATAGGCTGGTGCCGGCGTCGCCTCGGAGACGAAACGGATGCGTCCTGGAATCCAGTCCGTACCCCAGCGGGCGATACCTCCGGGGCCGGGCACTTGCAGCTCCAGGTCGAGGTCCCAGACCTCCCCTGTCGCCGGCGGATCGGCCCGCAGACCGGCAATCGGGATAGCAAACTCGCCCCGCAGACGCCCCTCACTCGCCTCAGTCTCGCCCTGCGGCTGAGGCAGGTTCTCAAGCTGCTGCTGGCGCTTGCGGATATTGCAGGTGATACAACTGGTCGCCTTGAGCGCAGCCGAGCCGTCGCCCTGTAGCGTCACTTCCGAGGCGTTGATATGCTCGGGACGCGGGTCCAGCTTCAGACGCAGACGCCATCCCGAGGCTTCTCCGACAGCCAGCCCCGCCCCTGGTGGCCCGGCCTCGAAGAGCACGTACACATTGGCATCGTCATGCAGCAACCGCACCTCAGCCGGCAATTCGGAGTTGGTATTACAGCCCGCCCGCGGATTGACCCAGGCGACGAGCGGCCTTACCCGCTGCCATGCTGCCTCCTCGGCGACGCCGTCGAGTAGCGGCGCTTCTGTCACCCGCAGGCATTCCACGCATGGCGATATGTCCTCAATGACCTGTGGCGACGGGTAGTAGGTGATGTATTCCGCCGGCCTGGCCGCTGTGACTGTCGCCACCAGCGCAATCAGTACCCCTAGACGGCTAGTGAGCTTGGCTATCCATTGCATTGGTCGCTTCCCTCCTACGGCTCTCCCCGAAAACGCACCGCCCTCTGGCTGCTCTGGGCGGCGAAGTCATCAAATTAAGACCGCCCACGCGGCTTCTTACTATACGTAATATTCTCCGCTGGACGGCTCAACGCCTTCCGGTGGCGGCTTTTCATGCGGGCAAAGGCCAAGAGGCATTCGCGCACTATGGGCAAGGTGCGCTGTCGAAGAAGGTCTGGGCATAGATGACGAGGAAGTCACCTTGGCCCGGTTCACTGGCAAGCGGGCGGTCCCGCCGCAGCCTTGCCGGCACGGCGGTCAGAACTTCGGCAGAGAGGACGCAATCATGGAATCGGCAAAGCGCTTCCCGGTCATCGAGATAGCAGGCAGTCACTTTGAGATGGGGCGGCAATACGGCGAACAATGCCGCGAGCTGATCCGCGACCTGGCAGCCCAATCCGACGGCATATTCGTGCCTCAGCAGGAGCTGTGGGAGGAGGCGCACCAGGCGATGGCGGCAGCGCAACCGGCTGTGGCCGCGGCCGCACCCGAACTGCTCGAAGAGGTGGAAGGCATCGCCGCCGCCACCAATCTGAGCTTCGATGAGGTCTTCCGCCTGAGCTGCTCAGCCGAGATGGGCCAATGGCGGGGCTGCATGGCCCAGCGCTCCGCCGTGTCAATTTCCGACGAGTGCACCAGCTTCGCGGCTCGCACTCAAGACGGCACCCTGGTCGCATGGAATATGGACTGGTACCAGAAGCTGTTGCCTTATATCGTGCTGCTCAAGGGCCGTCCCGAGGGGCAACCGGCTTTCCTGGCCTTCGCCTTGGCCGGCAGCGTGGGACGCCCCGGACTGTCCGAGCATATCGCAATCGCGGCCAACCAGTTGCCCTACCGTCCCACCGCAACACCACCGGAGGCGGGGCCGGAATGGGCCGGGCCGGGCGTCCCGTACTGCTTCCTATCGCGCATGTTGCTGCAACAGGAAAGCACCAGCGCGGCCCTGGAGCTGCTGGAGCGAACCAGGCGGATGGCCTGCCTCAACTACACGCTGGGCGACACCACAGGCGACATCTGCTGCGTGGAGACAACTCCGGCGGAACAGGCTGTGCTGCGCTCGGAGGAAAACTTTGTGACCCACGCCAATTCCTACCACAGCCCCAAGTTCCAGGGTCTTCCCGAGGCGGAGCGGGAAGAGCGCGACCCACGCGCCTATACGGCCCATGCCTTGCTGCTGGCAGCCGGCGACCGCCTTGACCGCGAAACCATTACCAGTGCTCAAACCTACCATTTCCCCGGCGAGAGCGGAGGCATCTGCATCCACCGTGAGTTCGGGGACAGACCGGCGATCACGCTGCTGTCCTTTGTGGCTGCAGTAGGCTCAGGCCGCATGTGGGCGGCCTATGGCTCGCCCTGCCAGCACGAGTTCCTCCCCTACGAGCTCTGAGAATATGAGCCGGAGCCCAAACCGTGCGCTACCATCACCAAAGCTAGACTGAGACAAATACGGTACTGAGCCGAAGGGAGATGGTTCACCTGTTTATTGATATCCATTGTCATGCGTACCGCAAGTGTCCGCCATTCGTCTGCAATTTCTGCACTGCCGAACAGGTGATTGAGCGCTATGACGCCGTGGGGATCGAGAAAGGCGCCCTGCTGCCGATTGTCAGTCCGGAAATCTACCTGCCCCAGGCGAATGAAGACATTCTCGACATGGTCGCGCAATATCCCGACCGCCTCATCCCCTTCTGTAACATTGATCCGCGAGTCTTGACGAATTCGGCGACTGCGCCGCTGGGCGACGTCTTGCGCTATTACCGCGACCAGGGCTGCAAGGGCCTCGGCGAAGTGATGCCGAATCTGCCGGTCATGGACCCGCTGATCCAGAACCTGTTCAAGCACGCGGAAGAGGTGGGCCTGCCGGTGATCTTCGACGGCTCGGACCAGGTCACCGGCGACTTCGGCTTGTACGACGACCCCGGGCTGCCGCAACTGGAGCACACCTTGCAGCGCTTCCCTGACCTGATCATCTTCGGGCACGGCCCGGTGTTCTGGTCGGAGATCGGCCCCCTGGAGACGCCGGCAGAACGAGGCTACATATTCCGTCTCGAGGGTGGTCAGGTCGGCCGGCTGCCCAGCGGACCGATTACTGAGGAGGGCGTTGTGCCGAAGCTGTTGCGCCGCTACCCGAACCTCCATGGTGACCTGTCCGATGCAACACCGTGGAATGCTCTGGCACGCGATCCCGACTACGGCCCCAAGTTCCTGACCGAGTTCCAGGACCGTCTGCTCTTCGGCACCGATCTGTGCTCACCTGACATGCCGCTGCCGATGATAGACCTGCTGCTCGACTGGCGGGATACGGGGAAGATCAGCCAGGAGGTTTTCAACAAGGTCGCCAGAGAAAACGCCATCAGAGTCTTTGAGCTGGAGTAAACAAGCGACCGCGAGGAACATCGTCCAGCCAAGCTCTATCGAGTTGCCCCTGCAGTCCTCAGAGCTGGCTGAGAACTCTGGCAGCCGCATCCTCGTACACCTGCTGCCACTCAGGAGCCAGGAGGCACTCCGTTACCTCGTACCCGCCCAGGCTGTAGTCGCCGGCAGGCGCACCGTAGTGGACATAGCCGTTTGAGAAAGCTACCACAAAGGTATGCTCATGGGGGGAGGCCCGCTTGACATTCAGGCCGACCTCGGTGAGCACCTCCGCCGGAGACGTTATCAGCACGCAGTCCCCAATCCTGATGCCCTGGACCTCGGCCGCGATTGTGGCCTCGCCGGAGGCGTCATTGAACGCCTTGTGCCACTTGAGTGTCCCCATGTCGCTCTGGATGCGCGCCAGCTTCTCCATGGCCTGGATGTTGCTGAGGTACTTCGCGAGGTTCTGCCGGTTCCACTTATCCAATTCGGTGAGTTCGTCAGTGCCGATCTCCTCGGCGTGCAGATACCGATAGGAGTAGTCAGACGGGTAGTCGGGGTTCAGAGCGTACTTGATATACAAGGGCAAGAACGCCCTGAAGTTCAAACTGGTGGAACTCAAGGTCGCCAGCAGCTCGTTCTGTTCCTGTTCGAGCTCTCCGAGACGCTCGAGAATGTCGGTCCTCCGCGGCAGCGCCACCGTCTCGGAGGCGACACTCAGCCGCGCGTCGCTAGTTTGTATGTCCCTGAGGGTTTTCAGGACACTCAAGCCCAGGACTGTGCCGATCGGCTCGGAATCTCTGGGGCGATTCACGTCCTTGTAGAGTACCTCGGTGACATCCCCGCCGGCGCCCTGCAGGAACAGAGCCATCGTCTCATTGCCCAGATGCTCCTCGATAACGCCCGAGGCGAACCCGGGATAGTTGGCTGTGACCGCGCCGCCGGGAACGCCGATGAGGGGATGGCAGGCGAAATTGTAGACCACAGCCAGCGGCCGGCCGTCCATGCGATCCAGGCGCAGGATGCCGATCTCCGGATCAACCGGGCCCAGCTCTGCGACCTCTTCATCCCAGGGGCAAGGGTGGGCCTGGCGGATGGTCCAACCTCTCCCGTCCCTGAGCCTGAGGGTGCGGTTGATCTGGATGCGATTTTCATAGCCGACACCGACGCCGGCCCTGACCGCTGTCATGTTACCCATAGCCCGGCTGACGGCATCGAAGGTTCTGTCAACCTGCTCGGCGTCGTCGCACAGCAGCCGGCCCGGAGGGTGGGTGTGGGAGGCGTTGACCAGGACATTGCCGCCGGGAATCCCCAGCTCTGCCTCGATCCGGCCGCGCAAATTCGGCAGGAAGTCATCGCTGACATCACTGATCCCACCGATCGCGACAACGTCCATGGCGATGATGACCACCTGGGTATCGCCGTCATCGAGCACCAGCGCCTTGGCGTACAGGGGGTCGTGCACCACGACATTTGCATCGCTGGTGGTAATGTCGCTGCGGGCCACACCTGCCCGCAACGGCCCGGTGGCACCATTCTGCCGCCCTTGCTGGTTTCCCATAGCGCCCTCCTGCTTGCCCCAATCGCCCGACAGCCTGTGAAGTTCGCACGCGCGGTTCGTGCAGTTAGCCGTCGGTGCTGTGTCGGCCCGTTGCCTCAGCCTTCACTTCCCCCGCCGGTGCCATCCCTCCTCCCCGCAATTGCAGGAGCGTGAAGCCGCCTCTGGACATACACAAAAGAGGCCGCCTGAGGATGGTTTCCTGTGATAAGCGACACTACACCTGTGGGCATTAGGGTGCCGGCACGCTGAAGCCGAACTTCTGCTGCACGGTGATGAGTTCGATATCCATACCGGCGGCGACTTGGCCCTGCTGGAGGGGGAGTTGGACGGTCTGTTTCTGTGCATTCCACAGGTCGGTTCCGACGCTCTCGGTCCGGCCATAGCCGCGTAGTTCATACGTGCCTGCCGGCAATTTGCCCAGATCGGTGCCCGTGAAGCCGTAGTGGCCGTTCTGATCGGTGCGTGTGTTGGCGACCTCTCCCCCATGCAGGTCGAGGGTGACCAGGGCTTCCGCGACCGGCTGGCGCACACCGCCGACCACACGGTACACCATGCCGGAGATAAACTCGTCGGGAGAGGTGGTCCAGGGCTGGTCGCGGTAGGGGAAGTGCGCGTCAGCGGGGATGACCCGGATCTTGAAGGCACTGCGGAAACGAGGGTCGTTGATGAACTTCTCGCTGCCATCTGGCTGTTTCAGTATAGTGAAGCCCTGCATGTTACTTACCCGCATTACCAGGGCTTCCCCAGGCTGGACGGCCACGAAGGTGTCCCCTTCCATGCGTCCGACGCTGCTACCGCTGATGATCTGGAATGAAGCAGGTATTGCCTGACCGTTGCAGCCCTCCACCCACAACCTAATCTTGCCACCGACAGGTATGGTCCATCCGCAAGGATTGAGCCGGTCAAGCCCGGGCTGCCAATCCGGGGGCAGATCATCTAGTGAGGCCTTGGTGGTGTAATTCTCGATCTCATCGGGGCGAGCGAAGACGTCTATCTTGCTGTCGAGGTGAAAGGTGGGGACGGTCGCCACCTTGGGACGGGATTGCCCACTGCCAGCGGTACTACCGCCCGTATCCTGGGGCTGAGAGAAGAGGCTCTCCCACTGGAAGTCCACGCTAATCAGGTCGTAGGCCAGAACGATGTTGCCGGTGCCATTGCCGGCGGTATTGCACGACACGGCGTAGGTGCCCGGCTCCAAGACCACATTCGCCAGCCCGGCCCACGGCTCGGTCGCACCAAAGGAGGGCCTGCGCTGGAAGACTAGCCGGCGCGCGCTGTTCTTCCAGTAGATGGCGAAGAGGTCGGTGTTGCCGCCGATGACTTGAAAATTCTGCGCCCGCTGGCATTCGCCGACGTTGATGATGCCCACATGGTAGTCCGGCCAATCGTTGACAAAACGGTTGGGCGTCTGCGAAGCCTCGACGATCTCCCGCCGATACAAGTCAGCAGAGGCCTCTTCAGCAGCCGCCGCCAGAGCGCATTGTGTCAGATGGCCCGCATATGCCTGGGCCAGCTCGATCATGTCGTCGGGCTTAATCGGGGAACCAGCCTGTGAGGAATACTGCTTACCCCGGTAGTGGAACTCGGCCATGTACGGTCCGACGCGCATGAGAATCTGCTTATCGGCACCGCTTTTCTCCAAAAACATCGCCTGATTGGTGGAATGCGGTTCGTTTACTCCAAGCAGCGCATTGTCGGCAATGTTGATGGGCTGCAGTGAGTATTGGCCGGTGGCGAGCATCCCATGCTTCCAGTTGAAATATCCCTGAGCGCGCTCGTTCCATGTTGAGATGCTGATCTCCACCGCATTGTCGCTATCACCACCAGAATATGCCCACTGAGTAACAGCGCCCAGTCTTGTGGCAGTCCTATCGGGATCAAGTGTCCAACGGCCCGGCATCCCGTTCTCCGATAGCTGCAGCGGGCTGTATTCATTATTGCCCAAGTTGAGGCCTGGAGCCACGCCAGCGGCACAGAGCGCGGTGCTGAATGCGGTAAGAGCAAGTATGGCGACAAGATTGCGCATGGCGACAACCACCCCTATTTCCCTAAGACGACTGTGCTCGCACAGCGCCAGTCAAACTCCAGGGAGCTTCAGTCCTCGTGGCTACGCAGATGCCAGCAACCCCGGCGCAGCTAGTCGGGCGCGGAGGTGTAGAGCCTGAGATTGTCCACCATGGTCTCAGCATACATGTAAAGGCCCGCAATTTCGTGGCCCTCGTCCAACAAGGGGGCGTCATCGTGGCCCTCAACAATGGTACTGCCATTGACTGTAAGCCGCACCGTATCACCGTCAAGCTCGGCGACGACATGATGGACTTCCCTCGGCTCGATGAAGCGGTCGGCGCTGCGGTCTTCGAGCGGTTCGTTGCTGCGCAGGATGCGATTGAGGGTATTCCCGGCGCCGCCGAACTGAAGTAGGTAGCCGCCCTCGAAGCCTCTGCTGCCTTTGCCGCCGCTGTGGATAACCGGGCTGAAGTCACACGGCCTCTCCGCGCGGGTCATGGCGTCAAACTCGATACGCTGGCAGCCGGGGAAGGGCTGATTGATAACGACCTCCGAGTGGCCGCTGCTGCAAACGAGCTTGCCGCCCTCGATGCGCCATTCGCCATGGAGCACTCGCCAATTCTCGCCCAGGTCGTCACGCTCGAAATCGTCGCTGAAAACCAAGGTCCATTCACGCGTGGCCTCGGCGGGTGGCATCTGCTCTATCTCTTTAATACACCTTCGCGCAGCTAGTCTGTCGTCCAGGGGCGCTGCCCGCGTATCGAGGACGACCTGGTATTGAGTCCGGGCGACCCCAATCAGGCCCTGCTTGAGGTAGCAGTGGGCAATCTGGAACTGCGCCTTGGCGCGCTCGGCCGCATCGGCTGCCAGCGTCAACGCCTGGGCCAAGTGCAGCCGCGCATATGTATAGTTGCCGGCCTGGTACATCGCAATTCCGGCCTCAAGGGCCTTCTGATACTGACCGGCCTGGTACTCAGCGTCCCAGACCAGGGGCTGCTCGCGGCCATAGGCGTTGTTCTGGCACTCAACGTGGGTATCGCCGCCGGTCGGCCAGGGCCGGAAAACGTGGCCGGCGGGTCCGCTGTGGTAGAGCCAGTTGTTGTGGAGCTCCGCTTGTTCGACAGGCACTCCGCGGATGGCGATTGCCGGCACCCCCGTGCCACGGAAGGTGTTGTGATGAATCTTGATCCAGTCACCCGCGATGCTAGTGCCGTCGCGGCGGTCGCCTCCGCCGTGCATGTCGAAGTTGTGGCTGAGGGAGACGCCCAGCTCTACATTGTTACACGCCTCGTAGGCGTTACCGGGCTTGCCGGTGCCGGCTATGGAGTGGCGGTTGTAGTCGAAGAGGTTGTATTCGATGAGCGAAACCGCCTCCTCGCCGTAGCCGTGCGATACGCCGTAGCCCAGGCCGTTCATCTGATTGTGGTGGATATAGCAATGATGAATATGGTGGTCGCGTCCGTTCCCCAGGTGAACGCCGGCATGGCTCCAGCCCGAGACTTCGCAGTTGTCCACCTCCAGGCCCGAGAACTGCGTGTCAATGCCCTCGGACACCGGGAACTTGTAGTAGTACTCGTGCTGGGCCTCGCGGTCGCCGCGCTCGGCTTTGAACGAGCGCTCGTGATGGTCCAGCCTCCGTTTCGGGTCGGGCCCGCGAATCCACAGTCCGGTGATGCGCACATTCGGCCCCAGAGTTCGTATCAGCGGCCTGGTGGCGAAGGCGTAGCTATAGATCACGGCACCCCGGGAGCCCTCGGGGCCCCGGTTGCTGGCGAGCGTGACCCCCTCGGGTATCTCCAGTACCAGCTTCTCGGCGAACACCAGCGTGGTGCAGTCAATATCGGCATCCGGCTCCACATACACCACCTGGCCCGCTTGCGCTTGCTTCAGCGCCTCAATCAGTTCGTCCACCGTGGTAACGCAGTAGTCGCCATCAGTGACGATGCGTTGATAGCCTTCCCCACCGCCGATGGGACCAAGCTCATCGGCCCTGGCACCATAGACCTCACCATCAACCTCCACCCAGGTCTGTCCCAAGTCGGCCGGCGGAGGCTGGCTATCAATACGCGACTGCGCCGTAGCCGCCCCTGCCGCCAAACACAACATCAGTACTACATTCCGCCATATACTCATCCCCAGATCCTCCTGTCTCAGGCTCTGCAATGGATTCAGATTACTCACCTAGCCCCTTGTTATCCGGCCTTCCCTATCCACGACCGGAGAATAAGGCCAGGGGACGGAGCAAGTAGTCACCTGGACGCTCCGGCATGCTGGCAAAGCCTCCAGGCAGACCACCGCTTCTGCCGATTTCCCTGCAAGCGGCCCGATTCCCTCCATCTCCTGACCGGAATTGGCGAAGGTCAGCCTAGCGACAGCGTCTCCGACAGACAGGGGTCTTGGCTTCGAGCGCCGGACTAGGGGGTAGAGCCGGCGTGGGTGGCCGTAAGCGGTGCTTGTATGCGGTTCTCCACGGTCGCCTCGCGTTCGATCAAGCCGTCGCGGAAATAGATGATACGCTGGGCGTGCTGGGCGATGTCGGACTCGTGAGTGACGATGACGATGGTGTGGCCCTGTCGGTGTAGCTGCTGGAGGATTGCCATGATCTCGTCTCCCTGGGCAGTTGCGAGGTTGCCCGTGGGCTCGTCCGCCATGATGATCTCGGGGTCATTCACCAACGCGCGAGCGATAGCCACCCGCTGCTGCTGCCCGCCGGACAACTCGCGGGGTTTATGGTTGACCCGATCGCCCAGACCCACGGATTCCAGAGCCTGGCGGGCACGAGCCTTCTGGGCCGGTCGGTCCTGCTTATGCGGACTATACATCATCGGCAGCTCGACGTTGCGCAGGGCCGTCGCGTTTGCCAGCAGATTGTAGCTCTGGAAAACGAAGCCGATCTTCTGGTTGCGCAGCCGCGCCAACTGGTACTGGTCCATTCGGGAGACGTCAATGCCATCAATCAGACAGCGCCCTGAGCTGGGCCGGTCGAGACAGCCGACCAGGTGCATGAAGGTGGACTTACCCGAACCCGAAGGCCCCATGATAGCCACGAATTCGCCTTGCTCGATGACCAGCGACACTCCTCGGAGAGCCTGGACGACCATCTCACCCATGCGGTAGGCCTTGTGCAGGTCTATCGTCTCAATCATTGTGGCGCCTCCGCGTCCTGGCGCTGTGGCCCTCGGCGCGAGTGCTTAGCGTGGCTGCGAGGCGGGCGGTTATTCATAGTGAAGTGCCTCCACGGGGTCAAGCTCCGCTGCCTTCTGGGCAGGCAGCAGGCCGAAAACAATGCCGACTACGGCGGCGAACGAAAAAGCCAAGACCACCCAAGGGACCGAGACAGCGCTATTCAGGCCGAAGATGCGGACACCGTAAGCTATCCCGATACCCAGCAGAACGCCAACGATGCCTCCGGAAAAGCTGAGAGTGAGCGCCTCGATGAGGAACTGCAGCAAGATGTCGCGAGGCGTAGCGCCGATCGCCTTCCGCAGCCCAATCTCCTTGGTGCGCTCGGTAACCGATACGAGCATGATGTTCATGATGCCGATGCCGCCGACCAGTAGCGAGACAATGGCGATGGAGGAGAACAGCAGCGTGAGGATCTGGTTGGTGGCCTCCGCGCCCTCGACCATGTCGGCGGCGGCAAAGACGCGGAAGTCGTTGTCCTCACCGTCCTTCAGGTTGTGGCGTTCCCGCAGCAGGGCCTCGATCTCGCTCTTGACCTGCGGAGCCTGCTTCATGTCGGCGGCTAGCACGGTGATGCGATTGATCGTATCCTTGGTGTTCGAGCCGCCGGCACTGCCAATCAGCCTATAGACAGCCGTGTTGATCGGGATGTAAACCGTGTCATCAGGGTCAAAGGGCCCCGTCATTCCCTTCTCGGCGCAAACACCGACCACGGAGAACGTCAGGCCTTTGATGCGAAGCTTCTCGCCGGTCACGTACTCGTCCTTACCGAACAGATTCTCGACCACGGTGGCCCCCAGGACCGCAACCTTGCGCCTGCGTTTGACCTCATCCGCCGTGAAGAAGCGGCCCTGCGCGATGTCAATCTTGGCGACCTCCGGGTAGTTCTCAGTAGTCCCCTGAATGCTCGTACTGGTGTTGCTGTTGCCGGCTTTGACCTGGGCGCTGGAGCTGACTTCCGGTGCTACCGCGGTGACCCCTGAACATTCTTTCGCGATGGCCTCGGCATCGCTGCGGGTAAGTGTCGCCGCCGAGCCCATACCACCCCCGACCGGGCCGCGCCCCTGGCCCTGGCCCGGCATGATGCGCAGAGAGTTCGTGCCCATCGCCTCGAAGCGAGCCATGGTGGCCTCGCGGGCCCCGGCGGTGAGCGATACCGCGCCGATTACCGCGCCCACGCCGAAGATGATGCCCAGCATGGTCAGCCCCGAGCGTAATCGGTTGGCGAGAATGGCCTCGAGGCAAAGTTGCATGGTTTCCCAAATGGACATGACGGTTTCTCCCTCAAGCTCCTGCCCAACGCTACTGCCCTCTGATGAGACCGGTTCCACCGCCGGGCGGCGGCCCTGGCATGTTACTTGGAGAGGCGGAGCCGATCTGCCGTAAGATCACCTGGTCGCCGGCATTCAGGCCGGACACGATTTCCACTAATTCGTCGCCCTCCAGCCCCACCTCGACCAAGACCTGGAGGGGCTCGGGGTCTCCCGGTATCATCACGTAGGATTTGCCATCGCGTTGCCGAATCGCCCGCGCAGGCAAGGTCAAGATGTCGGTCTTTTCGCCCGCGAGGAAGGTGCAGGTGGCGCTAAGGCCGGGCATCAGACGCTTGTCGTAATCCAGAACCTCGACCTCCACCTTGACCGTCGTGATGCTGGTGCTGGTGGTCGCCTGCGGGTCCACACGGGTGACCGCGCCGGCTAACTGCTTGCCCTCAACTGCGTCAACCTCGATCTCCACCTGCTGCCCCACCCGAATGTCGGCGAGGTCCGTCTCATCCAGATCAACATCAACGTACATGGCGGTCAAATCGCCCAGTTCGACGATGGTCATGCCCTCAGCGACCGATGAGCGTCCGGAGGTTATGATGCTGCCCTCCTCAACATACTTCTGCAGAATCACGCCGTCGCGAGGGGCAGTAATGGTAGTATAACTCAGAGTGGTCCTGGTCTTATCAACTTCGGCCTGCGCTTTCCTCACCTGTGCCTGTGAGTTGCTGACATCAGCCCGGCGCACCTGATCCTGCACGGCGTTGGCACGGGCGCTGTCCAAGGCGGCTCTGGCCTGGTCGAGGCGGGCCTGGGCTACTGCCAGCTCGGCAGCCTGGTTCTGATCCAGAGTGCTCCAATGGCGCTGGGCCGCAGCCAGATCGGCCTGCGCCTGGGCGGCGCGCGCTTCGGCGGCACGCTGCTCTGCAGCCTGATCGGCATCAAGCGTATCCCAGTTCTGCTGGGCGGCAGTCAGCGCGGCCCGGGCCTGCTCCACTTGTGCCTCAGCGATGCGCAGATCCGCAGCCTGTTCGTCGGCAACCGTGACTGCGCGTTGCTGAGCAGATGCGAAGCTGGCCCTAGCAGCCTCATAGACGTTCTCGGTAGCCTCCAGACTGCTCTGGGAGACGAAGCCTCGCGCCCGCAACTCCTTGGCGCGCTTGAGCTCCTTCTCGGCAACGGCCAGGTCACTCTTGGCCTTATCCAGAGTAGCTTGAGCCTCGGTGCGGGCCTGCGGCTGGTCAGCCTTCTTGAGGCGGGTGAGGTTCTCCCGTGCGCTGGTCAGGGAGGCCTTAGCCTGGTCTACAGCCGAGCGGACCTGGGTCCGCGCCTGCAGATGAGTGGCTGTGGTCAGCCGCTTCAGGTCCTCGTTAGCGGAAACGAGACCCGCCGTGGCCTTGTCCAGAGCGGCCTTGGCGTCGGCGCGTGCACGCGGATGGGTCGCTTGCTGCAGACCGCTCAGCTCTTTGGCTGCAGCTTCGTAGCTGGCTTGAGCCTGCGCGATGCTTGCGCGCGTCATCTCAGGCTGACTTCGTGCCTGAGCGCGGGCCTGATCTAACTGGGCCTGCGAGCCCTGCATCCCCGCCAGGGCCTGCGTATAGGCCGTCTCGCTGTCGGTCGGGTCAATCTTGGCAATCAGATCACCCTTCTTCACCTTGTCACCCACATCCACCGCCAACACTGTTACCTTGCCCCCGACGTCCGACTTAACCTCGACAGTAGTCAGGGCCTGCATAGTGCCATCGGCCGTCACGGTCCTGCGCACGGTTCCGCGCTCCACGGTAGCCAGACTAGCAGCACTGCTGTCGGCGCTCTCGGTAGCGCGATGCCGCAGCCCCACAACAACCAACACGACTATAATGCCAACTGCTGCAACTAGGACGAAAATGCGCTTCATAGGTTGTTCTCCATCCGCCCGGGTCCTCCGGGCTCTCACGGGGCACACAGCCGCTGCGTTACCCCAATGGCAGATTAAGGCTCGGTACTGCCTGCGGTGGGAGCTACGGCCGCCCCGGTCTCTTCCACATCCACGGCGGGAGGACGAACTGCACTGGCGCTTGGCGGGTAGCGGCGGTAAACCGATACCAGGATTACAGCCGTCACCGCGGCGCTGAGAGTGTCAGCAACCGGCTGGGCCGCGAACGCCCCGACGGCTCCGTAGTAGTGCGACAGCAAAAAGAGCGCGGGAATGACCAGCCCCACCTGCCGCACCAAAGTTACCAGCATGGCGTGCAGCCCCTTGCCCATCCCCTGCAGGGAAGCCACGCCCATCATCTGCGGCTCGACCAGAAACAGCGTAGCCATCCGCAGGCGCAGGGCGATGACCGCCAGTCGGACCAAGTCCGGGTCCGGAGTGAACAAGCCGACAATCTGCGAGGCCAGAAGAAACGTCGTTGTGGCCAGCCCCAAGCCGATCGTCGAGGTGCCCAAGGCCGCAGCCCGATAGGCACGCCACATGCGGCGGTAACTTCGCGCCCCGAAATTGTAGGCGACAATCGGCATCAGCCCCTGATGCACACCGCCGCCGATAAAAGAGATTACGACCATCACGATACGCAGAGACAGACCCTGAGCGGCAATGGCCTCGGCACCGAAGCCCGCCAGTACCCAGTTGAAGGTTGTCCCGACCACGCTGCCGACACTGTGCATCACCGCAGCCGGCGCTCCCACCTGGGCGATGTCACGCACGATGCCGGCTCGTAGGGCTAGGTCCCGCACAGTGATTTGGTAACCGCTCCGGCCACTGCACAGGTACAGCAGAGCCAGGCCGGCACCACCGACCTGAGCGATGACCGTAGCCAGCGCCGCGCCCTGGATACCCAGAGCCGGTAGGCCTCCCCAGCCGAACATCAGCACCGGGTCCAGCAGCGCGTTGGTGCCTGCCGAGACCACCATGATGACCATCGGGGTAAACGTATTGCCCGCTCCCCGGTATAATCCGTTGAGAGTCATCATGGATAACAGGAAGGGGAAGCCGAAGGCCACGATCAGCAGGTACGAAGTAGCCACCGGCGCGATCTCCGGCGTGGCCCCAAATAGCCGCACCAGCTCTCGCGGTGCCGCTAGCGAAATAGCCGCCAGCATCAGCCCCAGCACAGCCGGCAAGGCCACGGCGTGGCCGGCTACCGGGCTGACTTCACTCAGCCGCTGGGCCCCGAAGCGTCGCGCCACCAGTGAGGAGACTCCAACGCCAGTTCCCGCGCCTAAGGCCCCTGCCACCATCTGCAAGGGGAAAAGCACCGTCAGCGCCGCAATCGCAACAGTGCTCTCGGGCAAGCGGCCGACCCAGAAGGTGTCCACCAGGTTGTAGAGCGACATCACCAGCATCCCGATGATGCTTGGGATGCTTAGGCTAATCAGCAGCCGCCCCAGAGGTAGGACGCCCAGGTCGCTGGTGCGCTTGGTCACCTGGCCGGCAGGCGATGGGGAGTTACTCACCGCGCTCAGCCGCCCCGCGTTGGCCCGACTTCGTCTCAGGCTTACCCGGTCCGACGCCGAGTCTACGCTGAGCGGCCTCGCGCAGCGTGGCAAGAGCATCGTGGATCCTGGACAGGTCCTCGTCGCTGAGGTCGCCCAGCAGATGCAGCATCCTGGCCCGCATCGCCTTCAAGTGCTTTCGCCGGCTGCGGCCCCCCTTAGCCGTTTCCTGCGCCCGCACCACCCGCCGGTCCTCAGGATCAGTCTGCCGCTCAACCAATCCGTGGGCGACTAGAGCATCCACCAGGACCGTCACCGTGCTAGGATGCAGGCCCAGGGCTTCCGCCAGCTCGGACATAGTCGGCTTGCCCAAACGGCTGAAGGTACGCAGGCAGTGCATCTGCCCGATGGTCATGTTGAGATCGTCCGGCGGCGGCGTAGGAGGCGAAAGATAGTCGCCGACGATCTCCCTCAGCAAATCGTCAATAGCCACGGTCAGCTCTTCGCGCGACGTGCCCATACTCTCACTCCATAGTTACTTTGACGCATCAAATTATCGTTTATTCCAACTATTTTACTATCAAAGATTCTGCCGGTCAATAGGAATCGTTTGAGGAGATGGAGACCAACTATCCGGAGGATGGTGCGGAGGCGACAAACAGGCGCATTATGCCGCCCGGCGTGGCGGAGCTAGACGGCTAGCCGCCGGGCGTGGGTATGTCCCATGCCAATTGCCGGACTTGACTGAGGTCAGTTGACGGTGGGCTTGCCGGCATCCACTGTGATGACATCATGGGACGCCCGCATTGTGGTGCTTACTGTGTTGAGCTGCCAGATTATCGCTTCGGCCATGTTGATCGTGTTGAAGACCACCGTGGCCTGCTTGGCGAGCTTTTCGGCAACCTTCGTGCTCACACACTTGGCGAGAAGGTCGGGCCGGTCTTTGATGACATCCAGGAAGGCCATGAAGACCTTCTTACCGTCCATCTGATATATCGCATCAACGGGCTTGCCCAGGTACTTGCCCACCGCCTTAAGCAGCCCCTCGAGAACATCGTGCGGAGGCGGCTCCTGGAAGGCCAACACCCAGGCGGACTGGACAAAGTACACCCCCATGCTGAACTCCGCCTCGATAACAAAGCGATGCAGGTACCCGGCTCCGGAGTGCAGCTTCGCCGCCTGGACACCGCCGGCAGGCTTCCAGGTATCTTTCCTGAGCAGCAGCCGCGAGCGCCCATCTGGCAGAATCACCCGGTAGCAGTTGTCAGAGATATTCCGGATGACCAGGTTGTAGGTGTCCTGGCCGGCGTACTCCACATCCTCGATCTGCAGCACATCGGCATCCTTAACCTCGAAAACATCCTTTACCCCGATGCGCGAGTGGCACGTCCCAATCGAGGGTATATACTCGCCGGCAGGAGTAGAGGAGACCTCGAACTTGTACAGACCGGTGCCCTTGTTCTCAACCTTGGCGCAGTACATCGGCCACCACAGAGTGCCCTTGTTAGCCGCGGTCATCTGCTCCGCCGTGGCGGTCTCGTCGGGGGCCTGGCTGGGATACTGGTCCTTCACGAAATCGGGCACCGCTATCTCAATCGTCGGGATGATACGGCGTTTCTCCTCAGTGCAGGTAAGCCAACCGCTCTCGGTGCCGTCGGGGTAGTAGACCTTGGCCTTCACGGAGGCGCCCTCCAGCCAGTCCATTGGCTGGCTCTGCACAACCCACCCGGCCAATTGGAAGCTCTGGGGGTTATCCGGCAGCACATGGAGGCCGCCGAAGAAAGTGACCGCCGGCTTGGCGAGAGTGAAGCCGTATTCCTGCTCCAGTGTGGAGCCATCCGCTCTGGTGACCTCAACCGAGATCTTGGGAGGCTGCGGATCGGTCGCGGAAATGACGGGCTGCAGGCTGAAGGTCTGGGAGCTCTGGCTGTTCTGGGCGACTGAGACACTGCTCCAAGTAGCGACCTGGCTAGTGGCATCGAGTTGCGCACCAGTGGCCTGTGATATGCTGCTGTTCTCTTCCGCCGTCACCGCAACCGCGACCGTCTCCGCCGCCGGGCCGGAGTTCTTTACCGACAGGGCGTACTGGTACTCGCTTGCCGGACCGATTTCAAAGGGTCCGGAGAGCGTAAAGGTAATCGGCTTGGGGGTCAGCGTGAAGTTGAAGGTGTTGGGGCCGGCCTTGACCAGGTTGCTGCTACCGGTCTCCTGGTAGTCGCGGGCCTTCGCGCTGATAGCCGCACCGGCTTGGCTGTACAGATATGTCTCGCCTGTCAGGTAGCGGCCATCCGCGCCGGTTATGCCGTGAATGGCCTCGGTGGGTGAAAACCGGAGCGTCACCACTGCCCCCTCAATCGGGCGGCCGGCAGTATCGCTAACCAGGCCGGTTGCCGAAGTGGGACGGCGCGGGCCGATCCTGTCGTCGGGCCCCGGTGGAGGCGCCCCGCCGCCTTGGATAATGACCTTGGCCTTGACCAGATCGAAGTTGGAGGAGTTGTTGGGCCTAAGGCTCGGCCACCCGTTGTCGCCGGTTGGATCGCTGGCTTCGTAAGTCTTGGCTGTCGAAGTGTCAGGGACCACTATCCATGCGCCCGTGCGACTCGAGCCACCTCTGCCGAGGTTGTCGGAGGCGCTGCTCGTCCATGGCGAGCACATGAAGCTGACTTCCAGCGTATCGGGGTTGCCTAGCTCCGCCAGCGCGATGGAGGCCTTGAGTGTCTTGCCGCCATCGGCGAGGCGGGCGATGATGGCGCCCTGAGCCCAAGCAATGTCTCCCGAGGGCTGTATCGGCCAGTACTGAACGTCATCGGCATTCCCCGCTTGGCCGTCAGGTCCATTCCATCTGAAGCCCATGCGAGCGGTGTCCAACCAGAACTGGGCCTGGTAAACCCCTTGCCCATTGCCCCATGCTCCATCCTTGGGGTCGCCGTTGGTGTCGAAACAGATGCGATATATCGGCTTGGCCCACTGATTGGTCTGCCTACTGCCACTCGTCCATGGGTCATTGAGCTGGATCTGCCCGGCGACTGTCAGCTCCACGGTTACGGCCCGGGTGGCCTGCTGCCCGAGGGCTGGCAGAGCCAGCAGCCCGCCTACCGCCCAGATTAGCACAATTGCACGAAGCAGCTTACCTGCCTGTCGCGTTGTCATTCCAGATCACCTCTCCAAGTCGCGCGATGGTCCTGTAATCCGTCGGGACCGAGAGGCCTTCCGCAATTGCCCTTTGGCTTCTCGTGTCCTACGCATTCTTCAAGGTTGGAAGGGATTCCTGCCCGTGCTCGCGATGATGCGATGGTACCGCCTGCATGATCCCGAGGAGGAACCGAGGTTCAAGCGGGGAAGGCTAAACAAACCTGACCTAATGCAACATGCCGTCAGATACGGAGCATCTGAGATGAATATCACAACGCCGGCCCGACCGAACATTATTTGGATTATGGCCGATGACCTGAGCTGGGGGGATCTGGGCTGTTTCGGCCAGGAGAAAATCCGGACACCCAACCTCGACCGCCTCGCCGCAGAGGGCGTGATCTTCACCGGCTGCCACAGCGGCTCGTCACTGTGCGCGCCGGCGCGGTCGTCACTCATGCAGGGCCTTCACCAGGGCCATGCGACCGTCCGGGACAATATCGCTCCCGGCGGTTATCGCCATAGTCTGCAGCCCGGCGACATCACCGTCGCGCAGGTGCTGAAGGATGCGGGATACGCCACCGGGCTGTTCGGCAAATGGGGGCTGGCCGTCCACGACCAGCCGGGGCTGCCCACCAACATGGGATTTGACGACTTCTGCGGCTACCTCAACCAGCGCAAGGCCCACAACTACTACCCGCCATACCTGTGGCGCAATACCGACAGGATCGAGCTGCCGCAGCACCTCGGCCACAATCATCGGGAGCCGAATGAGTACCGAGACGGCCGCATCATCCCCAATGGCATGGCTGATCCCGACGCCGCTCGCTATTCCTTCGATGTCTATGCGCAGGCCTCCGAGCAGTGGCTGACGCAGCATCACGCTGAGCCGTTCTTCATGTATCTGGCCTACACCATTCCCCACATGGCGCTCGAGGTCCCGGACCTGGCCCCTTACAGCGACCTCGACTGGCCGCAGCAGCACAAGATCTATGCCGCGATGATCACCCGCATGGACACGGCGGTGGGGCGGCTCCTGGCCATGCTTGAGGAATACGGCTGTACGGACAATACGCTGATCTTCTTCACCTCCGACAACGGCTACAGCATGGAGAACGTGACCGAGGCCCCGACGCTGGACGAGTTCTTTCAACATCGCGGGCCTTACCGGGGGGACAAGGGGACGCTGCTGCAGGGCGGTGTACGGGTGCCGACTGTCGCCCGCTGGCCGGCGGTCATCGAGGCCGGCAGCACAAACCACCTGCCGTGGGCATACTATGACTTCCTGCCCACCGCCGCGGAGCTCGCCGGCGCGCGGATCCCCGCAACCACCGACGGCATCTCCATTGCGCCGACCCTCACGGGGACCGGGGCCCAGCCTGAGCACGAGTTCATGTACTGGGAGCTGGTGGACGAGCAGTCAGTGCGTCTGGGCGATTACTATGCCTACCGTCCGCACCCAAATGAGCCGCTGCAGCTATATCTGGCCAATGAAGACCCTCAGCAGGAGCACGACCTGGCCGCGGCGCTGCCGGCGGTAGTGGCCCGCGCCGAGCAGATCATGGCCCAGCAGCACGAGCCGACGCCATATTTCCCTGCCCCCGGCCAGAGCACCGAGCGCTGGCAGAGGGAGCTGCAAATGCGCAGTATCATTCTCCCCCGTAATGTGGACACTTGAGCCGGCAATCGGGGAATATTCCAGCAGGGGGCACAGTCCCTGGTTATTCGGCCTTAGCTCGATGCAGCGCAGCTAACCACGTTTGTGAACGTGACATCACGAAGGTATTCCGGCCCCGAGGCCAAAGTCACCGCTTCACTCCCCAGGCCGTGACACACGACATTGCTGATGATCGAATCGCACAGCGAGGCGCCAATCAGAATCGCGTGCTTTGACCGGCTTATGACGTTGTTCACGATCACGCGGCTGGTGTCGCCAAGTGGCGCTATACCGGTACCGTAGGCCGCATCGCCGATCTTCACCGCCGCCCTGCATTGCACTCCGGCGGGTGAGGTGTCAATCAAGCCATCGAGCAGGATATCGTGCATCCGCAGGCCGGAGGTGTTGAGTAATCTCACGATCTGACAGCCACCCCGGCTGTAGCCCTTGACGTTTCTCAGTACTATGTGGCGAATGTCGTCCCGGCCCTCGCCGCGATCTCTGGCGTCGCTCACCTGGGTGGAGGCAGTAGCACCGGCACTGCCGTCAGGGCGCGCAATGGCCGTCAAGGCAATCAGGTCATCGCCGGTATAGCCCGTGATGTTCTCGATCAGGATATCGTGACACCCTAAACGCAAGTCAATCCCATCCTGGTTCAGGATCGTCTGCTCGACACCATCTATCATCTTGGAGGCGGTGGATTCAAAACTGAGGTCCCGCATTGTCCCGTGGGCACAGCGTTCCAGTGAGATTGCCCAGCAGTGGGAGTCTTTCATAGCCAGGTTGCGGATGTTGAAGTCCTCAACGAAGGCCAGCAGGATGCCGAGGTTGCGCCAGTCGCCTTTCTGGCTTTCACCAGCCACGCCTGTATCGGTTCCGTAGGTGCGCTCGCCCAGCGTCTTGCCGCTGTCGCCTGTAGCGCGCGGATGATCCGCGCCTTCCAGTACCACGTTCCCCACACCGTAGATGTGGATGTGCCGCAGCGGCTGGATGTCAGTGAGGCCCAGTCCGCAGTTGGCGCTGCGGATTATGTTGTCGCGGCAGCGGTCGGCTAGCTTGATATGGCAGCAGTTGAGCTCCAGGACGATATCGCTGGGGACGAGGATAGCAGAATCGAGCACCCAGACGTCCCGTTCGCCCTCACTGGCGCGATTACGGCGCGGGATGACAACTCGTTTGCCGGTGCCGGCGGCGGACCGAATCGCTGCATTGATGCGCTCAACGTCCGAGCCCTGGAAAGCGTTTGGCGTCACGAACGGCTCTTGGTTCATGTGCTCGTCTCTCCTCTGTGCCCAGGGGCGCGGCAGCCAGCCGATACCTCCTCATGGCTGCTCTACCACGATTGTCACCTGGTCTGCGCCGCCGCTGTGATTCAACAGCAGCACCCGTTCGTTGCGCCTTTCGACAGTAGCGAAGTTCTCCAACGTCACCAAATCGCCGGGACCGTAGTCATATATCAGAAAGTGTTTCAGGCCGTCCCCATTGAGATCACCGAACTTCGCCTCCAGAGTCGCGGCGCTCAGGTCGGCACCCTCGTCGGCGATGATCGGGCAGTTGTAGCCGTCGCTCACATCACTGATCCGATATAGCGCGTCTCCCGTTTCATTGGCGAGAGTCTTGCCCGCATAGTAGCGGAAAGGATGCAGCCGCAGGAAGGTATCGCTGACCAAGACACCATCCCGGCACTCCTTCACGAACCCCTCGCCAACCCGGGGATCAAGCGTGAAGGCTATGCGGCAGCCGTCAGCCACCGCCTCGGCGCTCTCGACCTGGTATGAGGCCGAACTGCCGTGCGGATTGGTGATGCGAATGTGGCGACCGGGCAGAGCCGCGACATCGGGCGGGGCCGGGCTGATTACTAGCGAGCGCCCCGCCCAATCACATGATACAACCCGACCGTTGTACTCGGCCGTATCCATGGTCACACCGCTACCGTCCTTCACGAGCCGGGTGCCGCGTACCAGCGTGGCCATGACCAGTTCTCCATCCCGCTCGCGCCAGAAGCCGAACCCCCCGTCGAAGCTGATGCCGTCGGCGCTCAGCAACGGCCCGGCCCGGTGCTGGAGGATGATGGTATCCACGAACTGATCGCTCGTCACTCGCAGAGCCAGCGGTTCAAACTGGGCTTCGGGATCGCCGCCTGATACCGCCACGCGCTCGATGTTCTTGATCGCAGCCTCTCCCTCATAAGGCTCGATGACATTGAGGTACTGGCGGGTCAGGGGCGGCTCACCCTGGCTGGTCAGTATCACCCAGGGCATCTCATAGAGCCGGCGACCTTGCGGATTGTGCCCGCGGGCGAGGACCAACTCGCCGCCTTCGGGATATACACTGGTCATGCGCAGATAGGTGTCATCCTGGCCGCCGAGGCTGCAGTTCACGCTCCATACGCCCGCCGGCTTACCGCGCGCCGGATCGTGCATGTAGGCCAGGCAGGCCAGCTCGCGATCGCGCTCGGCAGCCGCTGCGGCGTCGCCGTACTTCAGACCCTCGCCCAGAGCGGTGCCCGCATACGGCTGCATTTCGACGTTCTCAGCTACCGCCTCACCGTGTGGGCCATGGAAGCTGAAGGTGTGCTCCTGGCCGCCCTGGACTCGCTCGACAGTCACCACATAGAACTGCCCGGGCGACAGGTCCACCAGTGCCATGGTCCGCTGGCGCGTACATTTCTGGTCCCCGAGCATGGCGAAGCTCTCAGCCGCGGCCACCTGCACCGGCGGATCGCCGACGAACGTAGTCAACTCGCCACGGTTGAAGTCGTTGCCGGGCACGCCGGTTATCTTGGTCTGGTAGTGAGTGCCCCAGCTACCGGCCCAGGCGTGGCCCCAGCCTTCGGGGTAGCCCAGTTCCGGCAGCAGTTCGCGCTTGAGGCCGGCCAGCCCGTAGGTCAACATGTCCACATGGTTGTGCTTGGTGATGCGGGTGTAGTGCATCCACAGCGCGCGCTGGTCATCATCCTGGCCGGACCGCAGAATCGCGAAACCGTAGCCATCCAGGATATTGCTCGGCAGCTCTACCTGCCAGCCCGATTCTTCCCCGGCCTGTTCGGCAATACGCTTCAATTCAGGATTGCCAATGCCCGTCGCCAGACTGCCCTCCGGGCCATACATGGCCTGGGCAAAGCGGGGATCACCGGTCGCCCGATATGCAGCGATCCAGCTATCAAGCTGCAACGGCCAGCCCTGGCCCAGCGGCAGGACATCGGCATGGCCCCCTTTGCCGGAATCGCCGACATACGGGGTGTTGCGGCCGATCAAGCTCGACTCCAGCGCGAAGTCAAAGATGCGGCGGAACTTGGGGTCGCGCGCCGGCGAGACGAAGCGCGGCGGCTGGCAGATGTCCGGATAAAGCTGCATCAGATCATCAAGCGCCCTGCAGACTTCCGTGATGCCACGGATGTGGTTGCGATTGTAGCCGGGCGACTCGTGGGCCGCGCCGTCCTTATAGAACAGATTAGTCAGCGAAAAACGGACCCCGGCTCTGGCCTCATTCAGGGCCCAGTCGGCTACCTCGGTGGCCCGCTCCGTACCCAGGCACAGGGCCAGCCGGATCGCCGTCAGCTCCTGACCGGGCCAGTTCCGCTCAAGCGCATCATCTATGGCCATCTGAATCGGCACTCTGAGGATGCCGGTCTCCACGAAGTGCCGGAAGTCCGCGATACTCTGAATCTCCGGATGACCATTGCGCCGGGCGAACTCGAGCAGTTCTTCATCATCGTCGAGGCTGTCAAGAATCAGATCCCAGGCCCGCGCGGCGTTCTGCATCCTCAGGTAGTCCCAGTTGCTCTCTATGTAGGACCAACTGCGGTTAAAGGGATGGAAGCGGCTTTCTCGGGGCGCACCGACCGGCCCTCCGTGCACGCCCCGGATCGCCTGCTTGCGATGGTTGAGATTCAGCGACATGTCCACCATCGCTTCGGCAAAGCGCAGCAGACCAATCGCCGATTTGTGGGCATAGGCGGCATCACCGGTGGCGGCATAGGCTTCGGCGGTCTCGATGATGCCGGGAGTAAACTCGCTCATATATGCGGCATGTTGGTGATAGTAAGCGATGAAAGGCCAGCGCCACTTGCCGCCATCAGGTGCAATCACCGGCTCCACCGGCTCGCAGCCGAAGCCATCATCGGGAAAGGGCCCGGAATGCATATCTCCGCCGCGCCAGTCGTTGGAGGGGAACTCGGTGTTGCAGTTGGGACAGCGGATCTTCCAGTCCAGCGGGTCCGTGCTGTACTTCCACGGATAGAAGCCGCTGCGCCCCTCAAAGATCGCCGTGCCACACACCGGACAGCCCTTGCCGATGCCGCGGTTGGGCTCGAGGTCCGTGGCCAGTACTGTTCCGAAGGTACGCGGCACACTGGGTCCGGGGATAATGTTGTAGATTTCATCGTCCGGGGTGTCGCGCCACCGCGCCGCCCGGGGCGTGACCTTGCCCTGCTCACGTAGCCGTTCTAGGTCAGCTTCACTATGCATGGTGCGCTCTGACTTCAGCTCACCATACTCGAGCTCCTCCATCGGCCAGATGCGCGGCAGGGCGATATCCTTGTATCGGCGAGGCCGATAGACATCGCCCCAGGCCACCACCTCCAGCGGCATCTCCAGCTCTCCAGCCGCACCGGAAAATCTCAGCGTGGCGTCACCGGCGTGTAAGGCGCGGAAGTAGTAGCGCTGAATCGAATCCTGGTCCCACGTGTCGAACATCTCCAGAGTAGCAGGCACCTGCACGCTCAGCTTGCCTGAACCAGCCGGCTGCTGGAGCACCACGCGGACCTGCTGGCCCGGGAATATCCACAGCGGCTTGTCCAGTATCTGCAGCTCGGCGTGAGCGAGATGTGCATTGGTGAGGCACACGCAGGCCATAAGCAACGCGGCTTCGATGGGTCTCAGATCCATATCTATCAGCACGCCTTTCTCGAGCAGAGGTGCCCCTATCTCCTGCCTACACTTGATCGTCCACTTGACGCGGCTAGTAACCAGGAAGAGCTGATGGGGGGTGCCGGCATGCACTCCCGGGGGCCGTGACCTGTTGTCTCCCCAGAGGCGCCTTGGCATGAGCGCGCTGTCAAACGGCGCTGCCGTATTGGCTGCGTTGCCGACGCTGCAGGCAGGGCACTATGCAGCGGACGGCCCCAGTGCTTTACCGCCTACGACGCTAGTGGCGTGACCACAGGTCATGGCTGTACATGTACTGATTTTCGTGGTACCACTTGGCGTGGCCATCCACAAATCCCAGGTTGGCTCCCCCGTTGTGTCGCACCCCCTCCATGTTGTACCGCCAATAAGCGTCGTCAGGGTTGGGGGCGTAGCCGTAGCGTCCCGGGCGATAGAGCACGTGGCCCTGGGAGTCGCCGAACATCAGGGTTTCTGCGGGCCTAGCGAACTCGGCAAGCTTATGCCAGACGATGAACTCATAGCTCCAGCCGTAGTGGGACAGGCCTTCGTTGCCGTAAGATGGGCAGTGCCAGACCTGTGGGTTCTTAACGTAAGGATCAACCAGTGTTACCCAACTGATCTTTACCCCCTCGCTCCGGTAAGCAAGCAATCGCTCGTCATAGTCCTGTGCGTACATCAGCACTCCGAGGGCGATCTGTTTGACATTACTCAAGCAGGAACTCTGCCGCGCCTTTTCGCGAGCCCGGGCGAAGACGGGGAACAAGATCGCCGCCAGAATCGCGATTATCGCAATCACCACCAATAACTCAATGAGCGTAAAACCTTTGTCCTTAGCCATACTGTGTCGCCTCCTCATGTGTGTTATACGACCTAACCACAGGACACCATACTACGGGCAACCGCAGAGTTCACTGCCGTAGCGATGAGCCATAAGCAAGGTTTGCCGCGCTCACGACGCCATGCTATTGTCAATTATAACGTCATTCGCCACGCTGGGCACAGAGTCCTGCCGTGTTCACATCGGCCGGCGAATCACAAGCTGCTACTGCGGCGGTGGCGTCAGGAGGGATTGCGCTTGCAGCGCTAATATCCGAGGGGACGCGTGAGTTGGGGCTCTAGTCGGGACTAGGCTTCGACCGCTTGAGTCTGCACCGCGTCCACTTCCAGCTCGAAGAGCAAGTCGTCGCGACAGATTACATTGTCTGCGACAATCACCGGCAGATCCGGCATCCCGGCGGCGGAGCAGAACTGCGCGAGCACACCAGCATCTTCCCCGTGGCGCACATAGGCCGTCGCTCGCGTTACCTCTTCCCAGGCCATGTCTCGCGATTCCAGAATCGCCCCGATGACCTCACAGGTCAGGGCCGTCTGGGCTCGCACCTCGCCCACGTGCTGCGTGTTGCCGTCCGGTCCGATGCTTGCCGTGCCGGAGATGAGCAGACGCCGCAAGTCCGGCATATTCACCTCCACCGCGCGACTGAAGGAGCTGCCGTACTCAAGCGCCGGACACTGCAGGGGCGAAGCTATGGCTTGCACGGTAACTTGCGGATGTTCCGACTTCACCGCATAAACGCCGGCGACGATGGCCGCGCCGGCTGGATTGCTGCCGCCAATGCCGGTGCTGGCCGGTACCAGCCGATCGAATACACCGTGCTCGGTGAAGAAGGACGTGCGCACGCGGTTGAAATCGCTATACCACGACAGAATATCGTCAAGGAAGAGCCAGGTCCGAACCACGTGACAGAATCCCATCTCGGCCAAGCTCAGGGCCTGCTCCATACGCTCATAGGCGGCCCTAGCCTGAAGATCGGCAGCCACTGTGGTGTCAAGCGGACGAATCCCGCCCAGCATGCATTCGCTGGCATAAGGACCGTTGACCACCGTCCCCACTACCTGGCCGTCGAGTACCAGCGGTCTGACTTCCGCGCCCGCCACCGCGTGCAGATGCATACCGCCCAACCCTTTGCCCGGCAGGCCCCCCTGCACCCAGGTCAGGGGCATGCGAGCATCAGACAGCAAATCAGCGGCCGTAGCCTGAGCGCCGGCTTCCGTCTGCGGGCCGAAGTACTCAGCCGCCACTACCTTGGCGGCTCGCGTTTGCTCCATGTACTCCACGGTTGGAGGCAGCGTCTCGGGGCCTGCTCCAGCGCGTGTCACAAACAGCTCCCGCATTCCATTTCGGGGTAGCTGTCTGATATCTGAATCCATTGCCGCTTCTCGGGCGGACACTTCTGCCATGCCTTAGCCTCCGGAAAGGGGTCTTAGGGCTTCACTATCTCAAACGGAATAGCCGGCAACACACCCAGCTTAGCCTGCCATTCCCTGATCTTGCCATCCCGGCCCTTGGCCTCGAGAGTGATGGCAACTTCGACGATTAGGTTATCCTTATGCCCTACCTTAGCGGTTTCGGCGTCGGTCTGCAATACCAGTGTGAGACCGTTGCCTACCTGTGTCACCTTACTGAGTGTAACTCCGCTGGGCGGCTCACTGAACTCCAGCCGGAGCTTGTCCAAGGCCCGATCTGTCGTCGCCTTTAGTTGCACCTCAGTGCTGGCACCGGCCACAATCTGCACAGGAACCTCACTGGCTAGCTCTAGCCTAGGCGCAGACCGCAGGAGGCCCGAGCCCATGACCATGAGCTTCTCCGCCGGCACCAGGTGCCAATAGGCAAAAGCCTGCATCATATCCTCTGCAGGAATCACCGGCCGGCTGACGATGGCCCCGTCAATTTCCGCGTGCCCCTCTAACTCCACTGACGCCGGTTCTGCCGGCATGTTCGGCGGTGCTGCTAGCGTCATCCGCACCTGATCGCGACCGGCGGGAATCGTCCCGCCGTCTAGCGCGAATCCGGCCGGGGCGTCTTTCAGCAGCACCTCAATAGCCCCGTCGAAGCCATCCTGGCGCAGCGCATGAACGGTAACGGCGGTGGCACGTCCGGCCAGCACTGACAGGCTGGAAGGCGTGAGGCGCAGGGCGAAGTCGGGCCGGCGAGGGCTGAGCCGCAGCCGATAGCCGTACTCCTCGCCGCCGTGATGCCCAGCGTCAGTCAAATGCACCGCATAGGTTCCGGTCCTTTCGAGACGGGCAGACAGATACGAGTCGGCGTGGTGAGTGACCAATCCCGCACCTTTGTCCTCATAGTCGTCATTCCAGGCCAGCACCTGCCCGGTCGCATCGGTCAGGCGTAACAGCGAATCCAGGGGCGAATCGAGTCTGCGGGCATAGACCTCGGCCACTAGCTCGTCGCCGGCGCGGCCCGCAAACTCGAACACATCTATGTCGCCGGACCGTCCGATACGGCCGTTGATAATCTGGGCGACAGCTACCCGCTGCGCCGCCGTGACGGTGTCGTTGCTTTCCGTCTCCTCACCTTCGGGCAGCGTATCCACCATGTAGGGACGCGGATTGGAGAGCCCTGCTTCCCAATTCCATCGGGCCTGGCGAAGCCGCTCAGCGCCGGGCTGTGTATCCAGTTCGACGCCGGCACAGGGCAGATTCCACCCCGTGACCGCGGACGTCAACGTGATGCCCGCTGGGCCGCCCAGCGGGAACATATTGGTGATGAACGGCTGCTCCGCCACGCTGATGCGGTACACGAAATCCTCGCGGCCCCGGTAGATGGCATCCTTGATCTCCAGCACATATTCCCCATCGGCGGGCGCCCGCCACAGCAGCACCGGATCAGGACTAAAGCGGTAGTCGTCTGCGAAGGCGACCTCCTTGCCCTGCGCATCATAGACTGCCAAGGTCGCCTGGAACCATCCCGGCACCGTATCCGCCAGGTAGGGGGTCAAATCTCGCGCCCGCGCCTGAATGACCAGTTGCTGCCCCTGCTCCGCCCGCAGGCGGAAGGCATCGGTGTCGCCGGGCATGATCTGGCCGTTGAGGACCACCGGTAGCTCCAGAGCCGCTTCCGTCACATCCTGCAAGGCATTGGGTTCCTCCTCGCAGACCTCCGGCAGTCTCCCGACCGCGAACCGCAGCGGGTTGGTCAGGCCCGAGCGCGTAATCAGCCGGAGTTCCCGGTCGCCCGGCTTCGCTTCTGCCGCGATGCTTACCCCCAACACCGCCCATTCGGCAATCTGGGCGTTGGGCTGCAATTTGGGATTGAACAACTTGAGAAGCAAGTTTCTCAGCTCTTCGGTGCTCTTGCTCTCCAGACCCCGTAGCCAAGGATGGTCCGGCAGCTCCAGCAACTCCATCTGCTCCTCTTCAGGCTTCTGCTGCTTGCGGTCTCCAGCCTGGGCTGGCTTGCCTCTCGTTTTGGCCCATCGCTGTTTCAGTAGCGTCCTCACGTGCTTCGCGGTGTCTCGCAACTGCTTGTTATTCAGAGGCCTCACGTATTCGATGAGCGAGACAGCCACGCCTTCACCGGTGATATGGGCTCCGGTGACGGTTCCGAGGTGCTGACCGCCGACCGTGACCCGAAAGTTGGAGCCTTGCGCCCCACCGGCCGGATAGACGTAGCCGCTGTAGGGTTTCCTCTGACCTCCTTGGCCTAAAGCAACCGTCGCCGTCAGCGCCATTGTCATAATCACAAGCAATCTGGACGCCCTGAGTGCTATGCTCATGGTCACATAATCTCCCTGAGGCGGCCGCCGGAACGCTCTTTATCCGCTGCTTGGGCCGGCAGTACCTTAATATCCAGCCCGCGCGGATTGGGCAGCGGCGCTTCGGTGTCAATGCCCAGAAGCTCGTAGAAGCTCCCGATCAGGTCCTGGGGAGAAACCGGGCGCTTGGCGACATGCTCGCCGGTCGCGTCGGAAGCACCTACTACGCAGCCGCCCTTGAAGCCACCACCGGCTACTACTACCGAGAAGCATTCCCCATAATGCGAGCGCCCGCCATTCCACGGCGGGGCCCAATCAACCTTCGGCCCCCGGCCGAACTCACCACCCCACCAGATGATGGTGGTATCCAGAAGGCCGCGGTCCGACAAATCCTGGAGCAGGGTCGCCATACCGCGGTCCATTTCGGGCAGCTTGCGGCGCACGGTCTCGAAATGCTGCTTGTGGGTGTCCCAGCCGGGATAGTTGATGGTCACGTACGGCACGCCGGCCTCAACCAAGCGGCGCGCCATCAGGCAGGATTGCCCGAAGGTGTTGCGGCCATACTCCTCGCGCAGCTCCTTCGGCTCCTGTGACAAGTCAAAAAGCTTGCCGGCATCGCCCAGAATCAGGTCATAGGCCTTCTGCTTGCATTGAGCGAAGCGCTCGAAGCTGGGCGTGGGCGGCATGGCCGCGCCCAGAGTATCGAGCGCCTCAAGCAGTTCTCGGCGATGCCGCTGTCGCGCCTCGGTGATCCCCGGCGCCACGACGCCCTCCACCTCGAAGGGATCTTTATTGGGGTCGCCGCCGGTGGCGAAGGGCTTGTAGCGCGGCCCCAGGAAACCTGCCTCAGAGAAGCGGCCCTGCGGCTTGGTCAGGACGATGTACGGCGGTATCAGCCCCTGATAGCCCGCATCATAGCCCTTGAACAGTGAGACAACCGCTCCGACGCAGGGATAAACCAGGCTCCCACCGGGCCTGCGCCCCGTCTGCATGATATACGCCGCCGTCTCATGCCCATTCACGCCGTGGGTCATGCTGCGTATGATCGAGTACTTGTCGGCGTGCTGCGCCAGCATCGGCAGCAACTCACCTACCATAGTCCCCTCGACGTTGGTCTTGATCGGATGGCTCAGCGGACCGCAATAGTCATAGCCCGCTTCCGGCTTGGGATCGAACGTATCCAGATGCGAGGGTCCACCCCACATCCAGATCTGGATTACCGCCTTGGCCGGCGGAGGCGCTGCCAATACCTCATAGCCCAAAATCAATAGCAGTACGCAAAGGCTCACTGTCGCCCATCGCCAGCTACGTCCCCTGCTAACCGCCTGCCCTTTCATATCCGCTCCTCACTTGTCGGACACCATCAATACCTGACGGTGCCTTGTCAGTGACGATACAGGAACTCCTTGGTATTGACCAGGGCCCATGCCAGGTCATCAGCCGCCTGCTTCGGTTGCAGGTCAGGTGTCTCGAAGTACTGCGTCGCGGCGCGCAGCTCTGCCGGCGTCGGGTAGCGCGACAGGATCGCGAGATAGATGGCAGCGACTAGTTGCGGGCGCTTCCCGCCTGTCAGAGCCGCCAGTCTTCGCAACAGCGGACTCCGCTCGATCTTCTGTCTGATGTCAGTTGAGTTCAATAGATAAAGCTGCTGGGCATCGGTGGGATTATTGTTGCGCTCGGATTCGAAGCCTGAATCGCGCGGCGGACGCCCAAACATCTCCAGAAACGAACCCGTGATACTGCCGTCAGCCAGCGTGATGGCCCGGTGTGACTCCGGAATAAAGGTGAAGGGCTCCGGCACCTGGCTGGAATAGCCCTGCTCGTCACCGCCGATCCAGCAGAACGCGTCTATCAGAACCTCGGCCTCAAGCCGGCGTATCGGATAGCACCCGAACAGCCGGGTGGCCTCTTCTATATCACCTTCCGGCACCGGAGATTGCTGGTAGGTGGCGGAGTTCAGAATCAGCCGGTAGAGGTGGCGGAGGTCATAGCCGGACCTGACCAGCTCGTCCTCCAGATACGCCAGCAGCGCCGGATTGACCGGCGGATTGTCCGACCGAATATCGTCAGGCTCATGAATGATCCCCCGACCGAAGAACCACGACCACACTCGATTGCTGATACTGCGGGCGAACCAGTCATTGTCCGGGCTAATCAGCCAGTTCGCAAAGGCCTCGCGCGGATCATCACCGGCCTCGAGCCGTGCCCTCGTCCCGTCAGGGAACACCACTTCCAGCGGCTCGGTCACGGAGGGGTCCAGACTGACGATCTCTTCCTTCCACTCCTTGGTGCTCTTGAAGGCGATTCGGGAGAAGAACGCAGCCAGATCCGCCTGTTGCTGCTCCGGCCAGTTCTCCAGCCGCGTGCCCATCAGGCTCAGCGCCACGGCCGAGGCGATGGTCGCAGGCTGCTTGTCCGGGGCTGCGCGGTAGAAGTTCACGGCGGGAACACGGAAGTTGCTCCCGCTGGAGGTCAGGAGCTCCCGAGCGAATTCATCGTAGGGCTTGTTATCGCGCACCGCATCCCGAATCCAACGGTGGTAGGCCTGCACGGCATTGGGCCACAGGTTAATGGGGAACTCTGCCTTGACCCGCAGAATGTCTCCCCACTTCAGCGCCCAGTAATCCGCGAACTCATCTCTGGCAAACAACGCCTCAATCAGCGCCGCCCGCTTGTCGGGGGAGCTATCGGCGATGAAGTCGCGAGCCTCAAGCGGTGTCGGCAAGGTCCCGATCATGTCCAGGTATATGCGCCTGACGAAAACCTGGTCGGAGCACCGCTTGGCCGGCTGCAGACCCTTGGCTTTCAGCCCCGCCAGCACGTGTGTGTCAACGGGATTCGCCGCCACAAACGGGCCGCTCTCAAAGGGTGATTCGCTCAGCAGTTGCGCAGTGGCCCCGCTCAGCGCCACCATGATCCCCACAGCTACCAGCAGCAGTTCTCGCATGATATTCACTCATCACCGCATCCTGGTGTTATCGCCCGGTGCCTTACCCCGGCGGCGTGTCAACTAGAGACGGGCTCAACGTCCATAGTATTCCGTTTCCCGCAATAGAATCAATAAGAGATTTGCGTCTTTGGCCTGTTTGCGGGGGCAAAGCCGTGAATACCGTATGGACGAATAGAAGCTGTTTCAAAACCCCCGAAAAGGGGACTGTCCCCTAGACACCAGAGGGAGCATCGCACCAGCCCGCGAGTCTTGAAAAACTAGGTTTTGAAACCGCTCCTAGTCTACATATGCAATCGCGATCGCGCTCAGCACTTGGCCGACCTCGACGCGGGCGGCTATAGAATAACGGCGATACCAAGCAAGAGCTGTGCCTGATCACGTCGCGGGGCTTCGCCATCGCGCTCACCCCGCGCTGCCAGAAGCTGTGGTCGCGCCGATTACCGGCGGAACCGCTCGCGGTCCAGGCGTTCGCTGCCACAGATGGCGGCGAAGGCCACCTGGTTATCGGCTTGCGTGATGGCATGGTCTGTGCACTCGATGTCCAGGGGGTTGCACCGCTTAGGCCCAGGTCGAGGGGAGCGCGGTCAAGACTGCCAGGCTGGGTGAATCGGGATGCATGGTCGCCACCAGCCACGGCTACGCAATCGCCTTTGAGGGCCCCTGAGCTGGCAGAGACGTAGCCCGGTGGGGAAGTGGCCTGAGCACCTTATCCCGTAGGTCGCGTATCACAACAACAGGCAACGGCTGGACCAGCCTTGAAAGCTTCGCTCCGCGCAGCTTTCTGCGACAGGTCCCTCCATTACGACTAACTACGCCACACCGCAGCTAGCTTGAGTTGGCGGGGATTTGCATAACTAGCTAGCGGTGCCCATCGGCATAGTAGTAGATGTCGGCAGGAAACTCGGTCGGCTGCACCGGGCAGTCCTCCGTACACCTCGGGTCATCGTGCAGGTTGTGCCATTTGGCGTGCCCGTCGGCGAAGACCATATTGGCGCCCTCGTTGTGGCGCGCAGGCATGAAGCCGCTGAAGCAGTACGGAGTTCCCGACTCAGGCCCGTAGATGACATAGGCGTTGGAGGGGCCGTACACCGACGCGTTGCGGCAATAGTCAGAATCAGCAATGCACATCGTTTGGGCCGGGTACTTCACCTCCGCCATCTTAGTCCCGGTGCCACCCCACGCCAGAGTCTTGCACAGTGAGGTATTGACGCCGTAGTCACAACCATAGAATGCGCCCTTGGAGTAGGCGTCAGGGCACACGAAAAGCTGCTCGTTCATAACATACGGCTGCAGATTGATGAACCAATAGGTGCATGTCAGGCTGGAGCCTCGCCACACACTTGGCCCATAGGTGAAGGAGGGCACATACATCTGATCATAGTCCTCGGCATACATCAACACGCCCAGCCCCATCTGCTTGCAGTTGTTCAGGCACTGTGTCTGTCTCGCCTTCTCTCTGGCACGAGCGAACACAGGGAAGAGAATGGCCGCCAGAATCGCGATGATTGCTATGACTACTAACAACTCAATCAGCGTAAAACCTTGCCGTCTTCGCATCACGGATCACCTCGCCTCAGATTATTGAGATTGTACGTCGGTGCCCACGCTTAGCTAGTTGCGTATCTGGTATCATTCACACTGACAAACTTGCCGTTGTTGTAACTAAGCTAGCACAGATGGTCTCGAAAGTCAATGGCTTCGATCATGAGTTTGCCGAGGCCCTCCTCGCTACTATCCCGGCATGAACTACACCCCCGGGTCACGAGCGACCCTGAAAGCAGACACCTCGCCAGCTCTTGTGGAAGCCTGTATTCGAGGTCATCCCAATCGGCATCTTGGGCATCGCGTCGGTACTGATGAAACAACGCATAGCTGCGGGCATCACCGTCATCGTGGTAGGCACGTCTGCGTTCCACTACTGGCCGACTCGTGACGGCAAAGCCCCCGGACGTCTGGAATTGTCCGGCATCGTCGAGGCCGAGATTGTTGAGGTCGCCGCGGCTCAGCTTGCTCAGGTCCAGGCCGGGGAGCGCGGTGCCGCAGTGGCGCACAGAGCTGCTGGCGATCACCGGCCTGGCCGACGCAGATGGACAGTGTTGGTTAGTCGCCTGTCAGGGCCTCGAAGCCGGAGACGATATCGAGGACCTCAGAGGTGATGCTGTTCTGGCGCTCGAGTTGGTAGCTTGTGGATAGCTCCTGCAGTAGATCACCGATGTTGTTCTCCGCCGCCTGCATCGCCTGTAGCCGGCTTGCATTCTCCGTAGCAACCGAGTTGGCAATCGCGCGGTAGATGGTGACCAGGACATATTGTCTCAGAAGCGCTGACAGTAGCTCATCAAAGTCCATGTTGTACATAGGCAGAGAGCGTGAATCCCAGTCGCGCTGCGCCACCTGAGCAAGGCTGCTCGCATCCACGGGAGAGACTCTAGTCGTGCGGGGAATGTAGGCGTGGCCGCCCTCGGGGATGTTGTGGAACATGATGATGCTGTCTATGCCGGGCTGCAGATGCCACCGATCAATGGCCAGGAAGATGTCATTGACGGCCGCATCGACACCGTCCACGGAGCCCGGGACGGACAGATAGTCGTCAACCGAATGGTCCGCCTCCTCCAGGGCAGCGACGGCGCGCAATCCCAGCGCAAGAATTGAGACCTCATGGCGCTGATAGGGCATACGCTCCAGCACATCCAGAGCATGTGCGACCACGCGCTTGCTAAACGGTCCACACATGCCCTGATCGGAGCCGATTATGATAGCACCCAGCCGGCCGCTGGGCTTGTCATCAACACGTAGCGCGCTGGGTGGGTGGTCTTTGAGTACGACCTGCAGACCCATATCAACGGTGCGGCGATATTCATCGAGCGCTTCGACCATGACCTCAAAGTGTAGCACATTGATCGCGGCAAGCGCCTTCATCGTCTTCACAACCGATTCCAGGGCTTCGGCGGTCTTGATCTTGCGCTGAAGTTCCTCGATTGCCGGCATCACTCTACTCCAACATTATCAGGGCGGTATTGACAATGTCCTGACGGTCATCGTCGGTCAGGTCTTCGCCGTTCTCGATGCGGCGGCATAAATCCGGGAGGTTTGCGGCAACAGCCTCGCGGACTTGCTTCTCGGCCCGCGAGATGCTCTCAACTGGGACCGAATCCAGGACGCCATCTGCGACGGCTACGAACACCGCTATCTGCTCGGCTGCGGGTATCGGACTGTACTGCGGCTGTTTGAGCACCTCGCGGACGCGCGCGCCGCGGTCGAGCCGTTCGCGTGTCTGCTCATCCATCCGCGTGCCGAAGCGCGCAAAAGTCTCCAATTCCTCGAACTGCGAGTATGCCAGTCGCAGTTCACCGGCGACGGCGCGGTATGCCGACAACTGCGTCTTGCCACCGACGCGGGAGACCGAGGTCCCCACCGAGACTGGAGGCAACAGGCCCTTCTGAAACATCTTCGGTGAGAGGTAGATCTGCCCATCTGTAATCGAGATGATGTTGGTCGGTATGTATGCCGAGAGGTTTTCCGCCTCAGTTTCCAGGATTGGCAGCGCAGTGAGCGACCCGCCGCCATACTCATCCCGCATGTGTGTCGCGCGCTCAAGCAGCCGGGAGTGGATGTAGAAGACATCGCCCGGGAAGGCCTCACGCCCCGGTGGACGCCGCAACAGCAGCGAAACCTCACGATAGGCGCGAGCATGGCGGGTCAGATCATCGTAGATGATGAGCACATCGCGTCCCAGCTCCATGAAGTACTCCGCAACGGTCGTGGCAGCGTAGGCGGTGATGAACTGGAGGCCCGGCGCGTCCTCACCGGTGGCCACCATCACCACGGAATAGTCCATGGCGCGGTGCT
>CAYMIN010000007.1:0-171468 GCA_964390495.1 uncultured Armatimonadia bacterium | reverse complement strand
CAAGGTCGCTGGATGCCTCTGAGCAAAATCTGCATAACTACAGTTCCAGCCCGAGTCTGCCGTTGCCCTTGCCATATGGAGGGGCCGGCCCACGGTGCTCAATCTTGGTTATTGCCGCGGCTTTCGTTGCGCTGGCGGCGCTGGCCGCCCATCTTCTCTCGTGCGGCTTCGAACTCTGCCTTCGTGATCACGCCATCGCCGTTGGTATCGCCAGCCATCAGCCTCTCCGTCATCCACTCCGGCAGTTCGTCCTTGGTCAGCTTACCGTCATTATTCTTATCCAGGCGGGTGAAGAGCTGCGCAGGATCCGGCCGGCCTTCTCCGCCCCCGCGGCCCTGTGCATCAGGACCTCGGCGACCGCCCATCCGCTCACGGGCGGCCTGCAATTCCGCCTGAGTGACCGCGCCATCACCGTTGCTATCTGCGGCCATGATCCGGTCGCCCATCCGCTCCGGCAATTCATCCTTGGTCAGCTTGCCGTCCTGGTTCTTATCCAGGTGCGCGAACATCTGCCCCGGACTCGGCCGGCCCTCGCCACCCGGCCCGCCTCGTGCCTCCGCGCGACCGCCCGGCCTGTTGCCGCTCTCTGCGCCCGCGCCGCCTGCTGTCTTGGCGACCTGGGGCTTGGCGCTGCTTGCGGTTTTCGCAGCGGTCTCTGCCTTGGGCTTAGCCGCCGGCTTCGTGCTGGTTTCTGGCTTGGCAGCGGCCTGCGGTTTGGCGCTCTTCTCTGTCTTCGCATCGGCTTGTGGCTTAGGACTTTCCTCGGGAGGCGCCTCGGCCTCCGGCTTGGCGGCCTCCTCCATTTCCGGGGCGATTTCCGGCTCGATGCCGGCATCACTACCGGGGCCGACCAGCTTCTGACCTGCGGCCTCCAGTTCCGCCTGTGTGACCATGCCGTCACCGTCGGCATCGGCGGCCATGATGCTGTCGGCTATCTGTTTCGGCAATTCATCCCTAGTCAGTTTGCCGTCTTGGTTCCGGTCCAGCGCCTCAAAAGACGGCGTCACGCCGGTCTCAGCTTCCCGCCCACAGCCGGTCGTGAGTACTACTGCCACCAGTATCACCGCCAGCGTCAAGCCGCAAGCGTTTTTCATTGGTATCTCTCCTGTAGGTATGCCGCTGCCTGCTGTGGTTGTACAGGCTGCGCCTGATCGCGAGCACTTGGCGTGCAGGCAACTGGTTGCGCCCCGCAGGCTGTTGATCTGGCTATACGCGCACTGATGTTGGTATTGACGCGATGATCGCCGAAGTTATTCCGTCGGATTTCGCGGCTTCACAAGAATCTGCCCGACCTCGCGCCACTCGGGCTTCCTCGGCCGACCTATCCCCCTTCGATTCCCCCTTCCCTGGTAGGGAAGGGGGGTAGGGGGTTAGGCGCTCTTGCCGTTGTCGTTATCCCCTCTCCCTCTAGGCTATGCATTACCCACATCTTGTGCGGTTATGCCGTGTGCGGTTGTCGTGTGGAAGGGCCGTGTCGAGCGCGGGACCCGCCGGGGCCCGCGGGAGGCCGGCCCGCGTGCTGACAGCAATAGCCTCATGCTTACGTGGTATGGTGCGAGGCCGGGGGCCGGCCTCAGGTCGCTTTCGCTGCGCGAAATCGCCCTTCGACGCGGCCCTTCCAGTACGACAACGACAGAAAACCGTGATCCCCTAGATTTGGGTAATGCATAGCCCAAGGGGAGAGGGGGCGGGGTGAGGGCCGTCGTTTGGCCGTGCCGACCTCCGCAGGCCAGGGACGTGTGCGGGCCGCCCTCCTTGCCTTGCACCTTGCTTGTCCGCGGGGATGGGAATGGGGTATCATGCACTGGAGGCCTGGCCGAAAAGTGTTTTGCCCGGGAAGGCGACGGCGCTACACGTGTGTCAGGCACCGGTATGGCAAGGCCTGGCCGTTGCTCGCCGCGATATTGGGTGTTTTCGGCCAGGTCTCTAGGACGGATCTGCTACTGCACCGCATCTATTCCGCACTAGGGGAGGCGCGCACTCATGCGTATCATCGCCCTGGGGCTGGCACTGCTGGTCGTATCTTCGCTGAGAGCCGATACCGCTGGGCAGTTGAGGTTCGAGAAGCTCGGCATCCCCGCCACGGTCAAAGAGCTGTCATTCAGCCTGGTCACACAGGACCCCGATGGCTACTACATCGCCTGGGCGCGTTATGAGGGGCCGCTGCGACGGGCGCTGCTCGGCGTTCGCACTGACACCGGCGAGCTCACGTGGGTGGATGTCGGCAAGTATGGCTTCACTCACATCGTGCCGGTGCTTGGCCGCGATGGCAATATCTACCTCTACACCGGCAACCCTGCGCATTTTCTCAAGTACGACATCACCAGCCGCGAGCTTACCGACCTCGGCTGCCCGGCGAGCCCCGCTCATTATTTCGGCGGCGGTGACTTCGACGCCGACGGCAGGTTCTACATGGGCAGCTATCCGGCGACGCATCTGGTCCGCTGTGATACCACAACCGGACAGATCGAGAGCCTGGGTCGCATCGCCGAGGACCCGCTGGAGTGCTACATCTACCCCAGCCTCGCCATCAGCGATGACGGGATCGTCTATTGTCCGGTCGGCCTGCATCACCAGGAGCTGTGGGCGTATGACATAGAGAGCGGAACCAAGCAGCAAATCCTGCCGGAGGAGCTGACCGAGGCCCAGGGCGCGCCTGGTGTCTGGCTCGGGGCGGACGGTCAGGTCTATGGCAAGGCCGGGAATACCAGGTTCCTCTGCCGGCCGGACCGCATCGTCACTGACGCCAAGGTCCTCGGCGTCTCCTACCATCGCCGGCCGCCGCTGATCGCCGGCGACAAACAAGTTGGCGCTATCAACGCAGAAGGCAAGCTGACCCTTACCGATGTCAATACCGGTGAAAAGACCTTCCGCCAGACTGACTACCAGGGCAAGCCGCTGAAGATATTCTGTGTCGGCCCCCAGCGCGATGGCAAGGTCTGGGGTGGGACGCTCTTCCCCGCCATGACCTTCTCCTGCGGTATAGAGACGGGCGAGCTGACTGATCACGGCCGCATTGCCACCGGCTCCCACCAGATCTACGACATCATCAATCTCCCGCAGGGCCTGCTCATGGGCAGCTATTTCGGCGCGTGGATGGACCTCTGGGACCCTGACAAGCCGCTGGAGGGGGGCGTCAATCCCCATCGCTTTGAGCGCAATCCGACCCAGGAGCGGCCCATCCAATGGGCGATCGGCCCTGGCGAATGCGCCTACGTGGGCACCGTCCCCAGCAAGGGCCGCCTTGGTGGCGCTTTAGTTCGCATCAATCCCGCCGACCGTTCCATCAAATGGTGGGATAACCTCGTTGCCAACCAGAGCATCATGTATTGCGCTCCGGTGCCGGCGACCGGCGAGATGTTCTGCACCACCTCCATCGGGGGCGGCTCCAGCGCCAAGCCCACCGAGAAGGAGGCCTGTGTCTTCCTGTGGGATTGTGCCGAGGAGCGGATCACCCACACGGACCGGCCGACTGCCGGCACTATCAGCTATGGTCGCGTGGTCACTGCAAGAAGTGGAATTGTCTATGGCCTGGCCGGGGGACAGTACTACGCCTTCGATCCGCTGGAGCGCCGCACCGTCTTCGTCGGCGACCTGCCTGTCAAGGGTGCGTACTTCCCGGGATTGAGCGACGAGCCGGTGGGGGAGAAGGGCCTCATCTACGGCCTGGGTGAGGATGCGATATTTGCGATTGACCCGGCGGATCACAGCGTACGGATCGTGGCGCGTGATGCGTCAATCGCGGGGGTCCACGGCTTCCATGTCACCGCTGATGGTGTCCTCTACTACGGAGCGGAAACCACCCTCTGGCGCTGCGACTTGACCCCCTAACGGAGCTCATTCGGCCTATGTACGTCAAGAGGGGGCCGGCTGAGCGCGGTTCGACAAGCTCACCGCCCTGAGCAACGTCGAAGGGTAGTGAAACCGGCCCGGTCGTTGTCGTTGTTCCTCCTCACAAACACCATCGCGTAGCTCGGGCTTCCTGCCCGACTCGTTTTTCCTTTACCCAAACGCCGTGACAATCCGGTTTATCCTAAAAGTTGCGCCCGGGTTCACGTCCATGATCCAGATCCGGTCGCCCGGCTTGAACTGCGCGGCAGCCGCCTTGTCCTTCAGCTTGATCGTCACATCCCCCACCGAGTAGTACCCGGTCCGCGCCGTTTCGATCTCAAACCATGCCGACTTGTTCTGGTTGTACAGCGCCTTGCCGTCGTACAGGTAATGACAGTTGAACAGCTTTTCCAGGTGGTCCTTGGTGAAGAGCCAGCCCTCCTCGGTATTCACTTCATCCAGCGTACCCACCGCCGATTCCAGCCCCGACTCATCCAGCGCTATCACGTACTCATCGGTCCCTTCCACCGGCGTGATCTCTTTGATGGTGAACACCGTATTCTTGGGCCAGTCGGGGTGCTCGAACATAATCGGCTTGCCGGCCAGTTCCTTGCCGGTGGGGAGTGGGGCAGAGGCGGTTACTGTCACCGCCGGAGTGTCGAAATCGAGCGCATTCACCTGGCCGGTCAGGGCCGGCTCTCTGGCCGGGTCCACCTCGACGGTTTCGATATCGCCATCGGTGATTACGCGCAGGGCATGGAAGCGGCCCTCGAAGCTGTAATCCCCCTCGCGAGCCGCAAATTCATATACCTGCTCGGTACCCGGGGTGTCCAGCGCCGAGAACACCACGAAATGGCCTGCGGGTGTGGTGACTTTTACTGCCACCGGCATGCCGCTGCTATCCGAGGCCGGCTTCAGTTTCAGCCACTCGATTTCCAGGAGGCGCGGCTCGCCCCGGAACGGTTCGAAGATAGCGCAGTAGATACTTTCATCCGAGCGGGTCTGTTCGCTGTCATCGCGGGCGATGATGTAGGCATCCCAGGGGCTTCTGCCGGGCGCGCCGCGGCCCTCGCCTTTACCCAGATAGAGCTGGCGGCCCGGCGCGCCTGCCATCCAGACTTTGAGGCCGGTATTCTGCTCGTCGCCGACCCACCACTGGCACGACCAGTCTTGCGTCACCCCGGCCCGCCTGATCTCCTTGATATAGCTGTAGCCGCTTTTGCGGTTAGGCTGTTGGTTTACGCTGCTGCCGCCGCGTCTGCCGGTATCGGCCATCCATTCCACTTGCGGGCCGGCCAGAGTGCCGGGCAGCTTTTCCACCTCGGCCTCCTCCGGCAGATCCAGCGCGAAGTTGCCGCCCGCCTCGCCGCTCAGGCTGTGGTAGATATAATCCCGGCGCTGCCCGCCCTTGACCCGGAAGATGTCAACGATATAGTGCGCCTGCTCGGACATGGACACGAGCGCCGCCGTGCGGTGATAGAGCTCGGTTTCATCATAAGCGTCATTGGACGAGGCGGCGGTAAGCTGCAGCCAGCCGGCGTCGGCGTACAGGTCCAGCGTTCCCGTGCAGCCGGTGCGCTGCTCCATGTTATCCACCAGCACCGAGCAGTGGGTAACGGTGTTGGCGGTCCATTCGTCGCGTTTGGGAGAGGCCAGATTGTGCGGATAGCCCAGATCGGCGGTGAAGTCATAGCCCCAACGAATCGGCTTCAGCATAAGCTGGTCACGATGGCCGTGGCCCGCACCCGACTGCGCGAAGTTCAGCAGCAGGTGTAGTTGCTCCGCTGACGGGCCGATACTGCGCATGATCGAGTAGCCGATATCGCCGAACAGCACCGAAGGCTGCGGCTCGGCGGTTGGTTTGAGTACCGCCGTGCGCGCATTGCCGCCATCGCCCCAGTAGGCAAAGCGGCCGGCGCAGGCCGCCCGCTCGGCAAAGCTCCGGATCTTGGTGTAGCGCTGCCCCAGCAGCTCATCAATCTTGATCCCGTTGGGATATATCTCGCGGCCCCGAAACCTGTCAATGAAATCCCCGAAGCGTAGATAAGAGCCATTCACCCCCAGCGAATAGCCCGTCGAATCCTCATAAAACCGCCCGTCGCGATAGATACAGTTCGTAATCAGGCTCGCGATCCCGTACCGCCCATGTAGCGCCTCCTCAAAGAGCTTATCATGCCGCAGATTCAGCGCCATCTCCATCATACTCCGCACCTGCGTGGTGCGGGTGTTGCCGCGCCCCAGCGGGATCGCCCGGTGCAGGTACTCGTACATATACCCGAACAGGTCCCGCTCGATATGATACCTGATATCCTCGGCATCAACCTTCCCGTCGCCGTTGTAGTCGGCGTTCTTGCGGCTCTCCTTGAACCATTCCAGGATCTCTTGGTCTTGCTCGAGCGTCCCGAAGCAGAAGTCATACGCCTCCAGGCACTGGTGAATATTGTCAGGCTCGAAGTTGTGGTCCTGGATATAGGCGCGCGCCGGGTAGTTGCGCCAGTTGTAGAGGCTGGTGTAGTTGTGATATACGTCGGCCAGCCGCGTCAGGATCACGAAGGCCTTGTGCGCGTATTCCGGCTTTTCAGATATTGCATAGAGGTAGCCCAGACACCACAGCGCCGCTCGGGTCGAAGGCCCGTCGAAATCCTCAAAGGCCCGATACGGCCGCGAAGTCAGCTTCCCGATCAGCGCCAGCCGGTAAGCCGCTACAAAATAGTATCGCCCCGGATTCGGGAACCCCTCCGGACATTCCCAGCCATAGCCGTCGTCCTCGATGGTGATTGTCTCGCCGGTGCCGGGGTTGTTCACCTGCATCCCCGGACCCCATTCCTCGCCACCGACCTGGCAGCGGAAGTGATTCGGCTTCCCCCAGATCGGCCGCATGGTACTGACTCCCCCGAGGTGCAGCGGGCAGCCCTTGCCATAGCTGGGCACCAGCATGTGCGGATTCTCGGCCGGCAGCATATCGCGCAGGAAGTCGTCGCTCTTCTGCACCCAGTAGTCGGCGGTTTCGCGGAAGCCTTTCTCGTAGTTTTGCGGGTCAGCGGCGTACCCCTGGCGCAGGCGCTCGATATCCGCCGGCTTCAGCCAGCCTTCGCAGGCCGCTTGTTTCCTCATGCTGGTGAGCACCTCCAGCGAGGCCTGCACCTGCTCCTCCGGGGGATAGAAGGTATCCGGCTCCTTTATATATTCCGCCGACAGCGGTGTTGCGACGAGGCCAATCACCACGGCTACCATCAGAATCTTGTGCATCGCTGCCTCCTCCCGCTTCCCGGCCTCAATGCTCCGCCGGTTCGGGTATCGGTCCGGTGTGTACCGCCGTCTCCTGCAGTTCGGCGATATACCGCTTGGCGTTGGCTACCAGGATGCCTTCGGTCTCCGGCGCTACTCTACTGGCCCGGTCCACCTCATAGCCGCCCTCCGGGAACGAGGCGGTATCGGCTATATAGCCGCCGCCCCAGTGGGTGTAGCCGTTGGTCCAGACCCGTATCCCCGCCAGATCGCGCTTGATATGCAGGCCGATATTCGAGCAGATTTCACACTGGCTGCCGAAGATATAGACATCGCCGATGCGCCAGGCCCCGTTATAGATCGTGTGGAACTTGCCCTCGGTTTTGCGGTCGGGCACATGCACTTTCTCGACGATACCGCCGAGCTGAATCGGCGTTTGCACCGCCTCCTCCAGGGCCGTGGGACGGTCCGCAGGCAGCGCCGGCAGCGGCACACAGGTCGCAGCAATCACCGCCCGCCCTAGCTCGTGGCCCATCTCGGCCACTATCGCTTCCGGCTCCAGCAGCACGTAGCCGAAGCGGCCATTAGGCAGGGTGTAACGCGGCTTGATGTCGCCGGCACAGCCCTGCAGAAACACCGGCATGGCGTCCGGGTAAGCTGCGGCGATCCAATCCCTGGCATAGCCGACGTAATCGGTGCCGATCTTATACCCAATCGGGGTCGAAGGCCCGATCGTGGTCGGATGGCAGGCATATCCGAAGATCACCGCTCGCACGTTGCCGGCGGGCGACAGCGCCCGTATAATCGGCACATCGGGGTCTATCTGCTTACGCGGTTCGGGCCGCATCCCGGCGCATTTGCCCTCGGCGTTGAGTTGCCGGCGGTTGATGGCCATGGTGCAGGAGCCGACGGTGTATTCCAGCACGGCCGGCTGCAGGTCCGCGACTGCGGCCTCAAAGAGCGGGTCGGTCCGCTCCTTGAACAGCGCGTCATACGCCGCGTTTTCCTTGTGTGTCAGTTGCGGTCCCCCGTGCGTATGCGAGACGGTAACCATCACATGTTGGGGCGGAATGCCGACTTGCCCCGCCGCCGTCCGCAGGTCTTCCAGTTGTTTCTCATAAACTTTGCACAGGTCGCAGGTGAAGAAACCCAGTCGCGTCTGGCCATTATCGAACACCACGCACTGGGCTATCAGGTTCTTATAGACACCTTCGGAGGGCTTGTTGCGGGCGGCGAAGCCTGCCATCCACACCGGCCCTTCGGGGGTGATATCGGCACTAGCCAGGCCTATTTTCAGCGGTCCGGGCTCATCCGCCTGCGCGCACGCGACGGTGATACTCAACCACAGCATTGCGATTACTGCTAGCAGTACTACTAGCTTTCTGAATGAATATCGCATTCTGGTCACGTCCTTTCCGGGAGAACCTTTTGTCGCGGCTTTTCATGTCGTTGCAACACCCATCTCAAATACCATCCCCTGGGGCGGGCTTCCTTCGCCGACCTATCCCCCTTTGATTCCCCCTTCCCGCACCCACTGCTGCGCAGCGGGTACCCGGAAGGGGGCTAGGGGGTTAGGCGCTTTTGCCGTTATCCCCTCTCACAACCCCATCGCGTAGCTCGGGCTTCCAGCCCGAGCGCCACCGTTATCTTACGGCCTATCCGCTTCCCCTCCTACTCTGCACCTGCCAGTCCTTTTGTCAGCTCGATGGCCTTGTTCACCAGGATATCTTCCGCCTCGGCAGTGGTCCAGCCGACTGTGATCTCATAGCCGCCTTCCTCGAAGGCCGCGGCGTTAGCTACATAGCTCAGGTCGCGGTTCGAGTAGCCGTTCACCCACATTTTCAGCTCCGGCAGTTCGCGCTTGATCCGCAGCGAGTATTCAATGAGGGTTTCGCCGTTGAAACCCACGATGTAAACATCGCCGATTCGCAGCACCTGCACTTCGACGGGAAACAGGCCGCCTTTCGGCGTATCCTCGACTTTGGTGGTGGTGGGGATTCCGACCATTTCGCTGCGCCCGCCGAGGTAGCTATCTAGAGGTGGGGGAGGGACGCAGGTAGCGGCCACGACGGCCCGCCCCAGCTCGTGGCCCATCTCGGCGACGGTTTGCTTGGCATCCAGCAGCACGTAACCGAAGACCCCATTTGCTTTGGTGTAGCGCGGTTTGATGTCCCCGCCGCAGCCCTGCAGAAACATCGGCAGACAGTCCGGGTAGGCCGCCGCGACCCAGTCTCTGGCATAGCCCACGAAGTCGGGACCGATCTCATATCCGCCCATAGTGGTGGGGTGACAGGCGTAGCCGAATATCACCGCCAGCACCTTCCCATCGGGAGCCACGGCGCGCAGCACCGGCACCTCCGGGTCAATCGGCTTCCGCGGCTCCGGTCTCATCCCCACGTACTTGCCTTCGTCATTGAGTTGTCGGCGGTTGATTGCCATGGTGCAGGAGCCGATCGCATAATCCAGCGTAGCCTCCTGCAGATTATCAATTGCTGTCTGCAGCAGTCCGCAGATCCGCTCCTCGAACACCGGCAGATAGTCGGCATTGGTCTTACCCAGCACGCGCGGCCCGCAGTGGGTATGGGAGCTATTGACCATCATATGTTGCGGCGGGATGCCGAGCTTTTCCGCCGCCTCGCGCACCTTAGCCACTTGCGAGACATCGGTCTTGCACACATCTATGGCCATCAGGCCGAGGCGCGCGAGGCCGTTATCGAGCACTACGCAGGAGGCCTCGATTGGCTTATAGACGCCGGTGGAGGGGTTCTTATCGCGGCCCGAGAACCCGTGCATATAGACTGGCCCTGTGGGTGTGATGTCGGCCTTAGCGACGCCGATTTTCAGCGCTCCGGCCTCAACAGGTTGCCCGTGGCAGAGGCCTGCGCTCAGATACAGGACCATCATCAGTATTACCATGCCTCCGCTTCCGCTTCTCATCTCCACCAACTCTTTCCCGTCTGATATTGCTCGCTTGTTTTATCTATCCCGAATAATTCACAAGCCGCGTGGCTCGGGCTTTCTTCGCCGACCTACCCTCCTTTGATTCCCCCTTCCCTGGTAGGGAAGGGGGTCAGGGGGTTAGGCGTCGTTGCCGTTGTCCCCTCTTTCTTGGGGAGAGGGGGCGGGGTGAGGGCCGCCGTTACTGCTGTGGCTTCACACTCTCCTGGTCGGGTATCGGTTCGGTCTGAATGGGGCTGGTCTGCAGGTGCTCGACGAAGCGCTTGACGGCAGCGACCAAGATATCCTCGGATTCCGGAGCGAACTTGCTGGTATTGACCTCGTAGCCGCCCTCCGGATAGGAGGCGGCGTCCGGGAAATAGCCACCGCCCCAGTGCGTATAGCCGTCAGTCCACATCCGCGTGTCGCCGAGCTCGCGCTTGAGCCGCAGACCGATAGCCGACAGTATTTCGCCCTGGCTGCCGAAGATATACACGTCGCCGATCCGCCAGACGCCCACGTGCCACGGTGTCTGCCACAGCTTGGTCGGGTCCTCCTTTGAAGGCAGCAGCAGCAGCTCGACCATGCCCCCCAAGGTCACTGGTGTTTCCAGCGCCTCCTCCAGATCCGCGGGGCGGTCGGCGGGCACCGGCTGCGGCGGCACTGCCAGGCCGGCTACTACCGCTCGCCCCAGTTCATAGCCCATTGCCGCCTTGGTGCCCCGTTCATCCAGCAGCACCACTCCAAAGCCGCTGTATGCCTCGTTCTCACGCGGCTTAACCGCGCGGGGTTTGATGTCCCCGGCGCAGCCTTGCAGAAACATCGCCATCGCCCCGGGGTATGCGGCAGTCACCCAGTCCCTGGCGTAGCCCGGGAAGTCGGTGCCGATCAGATACAGCAGCGGACCGCTGGCCGTGGTGGGATGACAGGCATAGCCGAAGATGATGGCCCGAACCTGTCCGTCGCTGCCGAGCACCCGCAGTATCGGCACATCCGGGTCTATCTGCTTGCGGGGGTCGGGACGGAAGCGGGCGACGCCCGAATCATCTAGTTGCCGCCGATTGACACCCATGGTGCAGGAGTTTACGGTGTACTCTAGCACCGCCGGCTGCAGGTCGGCCACCGCCTGCTCAAACAGCGGCTGAGTGCGCTCGGTGAACAGCTTGTCATATTCGAGGTTCTGCTTGTGCGCCTCGACACTGCCCAAATGCGGCCCGTAGTGCGAGTGAGAGCAGTTCACCATCAGATGCTGCTCGGGGATCCCCGCCGCGACCGCCGCCGCGCGCAACTTCTGGAGCTGCCGATAGCTCAGTGCGCATAGGTCCAGCGCCACAAAAGCGACGCGGGTCTGTTCGTTATCAAAGACTATGCACTGCGCGACGATGTTGCGCTCGATGCCCTCCGAAGCCTTCTTGCGGCCCCCGAAGCCCCGCATCCATACCGGGCCCTCCGGGGTGATGTCAGCGCTGGCGATACCCACGCGCAACGGCCCCGGCGCCTCCGCCTGAGCATAGACCACTACGCTGCTCAGAACCAGCATTACTGCCAATATCATTGCTCCTGCCATACCGACTTTCATCTCAATCACTTTCCCTTCGCAGCTTGTTTGAGGCCCAAGACACCCGCCTCTTTCATCGTCTCAGCCCAGCGGATCGCTCGCGCCGGCTCCAGCGGCTTGCCGTCGCCTTCCAGGTTGGCAAGCCGGCAGACCTCCAGCAGGGACCGCTCCCCGTCTATCCAGTACAGCAGCAGTCGCGGCAAGCCGGCCTTGGACACCTTCTCCAGCGCCTTCTGGGATTTCTTAGGCAGTTCGCCATTGGTGACTATACCGCGCGTCTTGCGATACGGGACGATCTTGGCCGCCCGCTTCTCGCTCTGCGTGGGCGGCTTTACCTTCGCCGGCTCTGCCACGCCTAGGTCGTGCGCCTTGGCAAATGCGGCGAGTCTGCGACCGGCTCGCTGCTGCCAGACCTCGGCCGTCGCCGCGATTTCCTCCCGCGCCTTGGCCAGACTACCCGCCGCCGTGGCCTGCTCCTTATCTGCCAGCAATTCCCCCAGCGAATCCAGGGCGATCAACTGCCGGTCGCGCACATAATCAATCTTTTCAACCGTCTCCCGCCACAGCTCGGCGAACTCCTTGCTTAGATCGGGCTTGCTCTTCTTAGCCTTTCCCTTTTCGTCCTCCGGCTTCTCCACCAGTGCCCGGGCCTTGGCTATTTGCTTGTCCACCGCCTGGCGCAGGAACTCACCGGCCCGGTCGCTGACGATTTCGCAGAACTGCAGCGCTTCCGGCAGCCGCGCATCGGCGATCGTGTAGATCAGGCTGCCGGCCACTGCCGCCACTCGCGCCAGCGAATCCGGCATCAGCTTATCCGGAGTATCGTGGTCGGTGTGATAGAACTTATCCGGCCACTGGATAAAGGCGACGCTGGGAATCCCCACGGAGGGGTCGGAGATGAAGTTGTCGTTCATCCAGAACGGTGTTTGCATCGTAGCGAAGTAGCGCTCGCTGCTGGTGTCGTTGCCCCAGGTGTAGAAGCTCTTGCGGAAGTAGTCCATCAGGTCAATCATTAGGTGGTCAACAAAGTGGGGGAGAGCATCGGGGCAGGTCTGGTACATTAGATGGCTGCCGGAGAGGCCCTGGTCTTGGCCGACGAAGTCCACATTGGCCGCCGCGATCACCCGCTCGATCTCCTCCGGCCTTTCATAGGTCAGGGCCATCAGCGACTGGAACTCGTGGACCAGCCAGATTCGGATCGTCCGGTAGGGCCGTTTCAGCTTTCCGGCTCGGATCAGGGCCTTCAGCGACCGCACTATTTCCAGCAGCACGGCTACTCCCGAGGCGTTGTCATTGGCTCCCGGCTCGTAGAGGTGAGCTACCAGCGCCACTTCCTGGTCGGTCCGGCTGCCCTTGATACAGGCGCTGACCATCTCGTGATTCCCGTCATAGACCTTGGTATCCACCACCGCGCGCATCCTCACCGGCTTGCGCTTTTTCTTCTGTGCCCCGATCAGTTCTCGCAGCTCCTTACCTTCGCGCGGCGACAGCACGAAGGCAAATAGCTTGCCCTCCGGACGCAAAGTCATCCACAGGTGCGCATCCGGCAGGTCCATCGGCGTCGGGCGCACCACCGGGTTGGTTGCCATGATATCGCTGATGATGCCGACTGCGCCGTGTTTGGCCGCCAGCTTATGCACCGCGCTGGGCGCGCTGCTGGTCAGGATGACTTTGCCTTTGACGTCGGTACGCTTGTAGTGCGTTTCTTTGTCACCGCCTTTGAGGATCACCACTTCCGCCTCGACGCCGCCTTTGGGGGTAGGCGGGCTGCCGGAGCACAGCACGTAGGGGTTATCGCGGTACGAGACTAGCCGCTTGGCTTGGGCTGCCGGCTCGACGATATGCAGTTCAGCGTCATTGCCGTCCCAGGCCCGCTGGATTCTATAGGCCCCATACTTGGCCCTGCCGGTGGCCGGGAAGGTGATGATTTCGGTCTCACTGGCACCGTATTCTTCCAGCATATTCTGGCAATAGCGCGCGGACTTGGCGTATTCGGCGAACGAGCAGGTGCAGTCATGCCGCCAGATTTCTGCGGCCATATTGAAGGCATTCTCCCCGGAGATCTCTTTACGCAGCGCTTGGTAAAGCTCTTGATACATTGCCATCACGCCTTAGCCTGTCTTATTGACGAATGCGAGTTCGGCATTGTTGACGGATACAGGGCCGCCCTTTCCACCGCCCCGCTATTTCCATATACTCACGCCTCCAACCTGCCACCCATTTTTGTTCCCGCTGTTACAAATGGCGATTATGTTCACTTCACCCCCGGCCCTGCATTGACACTACTATCCCCCACTACTATACTCAGTACCCGTCCCGCAGCTCGAACCTTCTCTGCGACTCCTTGCCCCGATCATCACAGGACTGACATGCGCATACTACTGCGTGGCTACTATCGGCTCGGCAACACCGGTGACGACTGCCTGCTGGCGGTCATGCTCCATTATCTTGATCGCTGGTTCCCTGGCGCGCAGGTCCTCATATCTCCGCTCGGCGATGTTCAGTTGCCGGCCGTATCGCTGCAATGCTCCGCTGCCGGCACCGGCCTCCGCACCCTTGCCGCTATCTGCCGAAGCGACCTGGTCATCTTCGGCGGCGGCGGCGTTCTCCAGGACTACGGCCCGACCCGCTCCGACCTCGACAGGCAGCTCAACATCTGCCGGATTGCCCACTTGCTCAGACGTCCGGTGGCTTTTCTGGGCATTGGCGTGGGGCCGTTGGCCCGAGCCTCCAGCCGCCGGCTGGTGAGCCGCATCTTACGCCTGGCGGACGTGGTCCTATTGCGCGACCGGCTGTCAGCCGCCTTGCTGGACGAGTTGGCTTTCGGGCTGGAGTATGCGGTCGGTCCCGACCCGGCCTTATTACTTCCCGAGGTCCGGCTCCCGCAGGCCCCTGCGGCTGCTCCTACTGGTGGCACGGTGCTGGGCGTCTCGCTGCTGCCGTTCTTTGCGGTTGCCCATCATCAGCCCGCCAGGGACGAGCGTATCTATGAGCTTTTGGCCTCGGCGCTGGATTCGCTGCTTGCTGGCGGCCGGGTGGATGCGGTGAGGCTTTTCTGCTTGCATGCCGGGGCCGATTATGACCATGCCGCGGCCCAGGCGGTTCGCAGCCGCATGGCCCAGGCCGAGCGCGCCTGCGTGGTGCCGTACCTGCGCAATCCCTACGATGTCTTCACCGCAATCGGCCGCTGCACGCATTTCCTCGGCTTGCGGCTACACGCAGCGCTGCTGGCATATGCTGCCGGCGTGCCCTTTATCGCCGTCGAGTATCACCCTAAGGTCGCGGGTTTCGCCGACATGATTCAGTTGCCGGCGGCTGCGCGGCTGCCGCTGGCGGACCTGGAGCTTCCCGCGCTCGAGGCTGCTCTGGAGCGGCTGCTGGCAGGCGACATGCCCGGCCCCGGGATAGCTTACCCGCAAATCTGCGCCCAGGCCAGGCAGGTTATGGACCAAGTCGGGGAGCATATTCTAAGGACCGTACACTCTTGACACTCTTCTGGCCCGTGCAGGCAACGCCTTGATGCGACAGGCGTCTCGCCTGTCCGACCAGCCACCTCGGGCCGTGGTAGGACAATGGCCGACCATCAACTTGCCCATCAGCGCCCTGCCGTCTCCACCGCGCTGGCTTATTACTTGCCTGCCGCCCTAGTCATCTTGCTGGCCCTTGCCGCCTCCTTTTCTCCGTGGGCGGTTCCGGCCCTGGCCCTATTCTTGGTCCTCCCCCTCATCATCAAGCGCCCGCTGGTGCTGGTCGCCGTCTTAGCCTTGGTGCTGCCCATCAACCGCTGGTCCTTCGATGTCGGCTTCTACCTCCGGCCCTACCACATACTTGTATTGCTCGCCTTACCTCTCTATCTCTGGTATTGGGCCGCCGGCAAGTTACCCGCTATCCGTTTCAACCTTGTTGATCTGGCCCTGGTTGCTTTTTTGGCCTGCTGTCTGTTGTCCTTTGCCGTATCCTCGGAGTTGAGCTGGAGCCTCCGCAAGCTCATGTCCCTGGTATGGGTAGCCCTGCTCTACCTGACGATCCGCCTGCTTGTGCAGACCAAGGCCGCCCTGCGCGTGATGATTACCGTTGCCGGCATCAGCATGGGCCTATTTGCCGCCGGCGGCCTGCTGGTAATGGCCTTATTCGTCCAGCGCGGGCTCTTCAGCGACCTTGTTCCCATCCCCGAGGGCATAACCCCGCGCCTGGCCTATCTGCACACTGACGCCAACTTCTATGGCATGTATATTGCCATATATCTGATATTCGCGATTGTGTTGCTGTTGCGTTATCCGCGCGTGCATCCTTGGCTCAAGGCCCTGCTGGTAGTCCTGCTGGGCAGCAATTTGGTATTGGCTTTCTCACGCGGCGCTTTTTTGGCTTTTGTCTTGATCTTGCCGGCCATTTTGTTTGTTTTCAGGCGGCATATCAGCCGTCGCGGCTTTTTGGTGGTGCTCTTGCTGCTGGCGGCGGGCGCGCTGATTGTCGCCGTGTTGCTACCACAGTCGGTGTGGTTCTCGCAGTGGCAGCGCCTGGCCGGGACGCTCGAGCAGATCGGCGTCGGTCGCGAGAGCCGCTTGGCGATATTCACATACACGCTCGGCAATATTGTGCGCCATCCCTTCTTGGGTTTAGGCCTTGGCACTTCCCGCGCCTGGCACACCAGTATCATGTATGCTCACAATCTTTTCCTGGAGGTCCTGCAGGATGCGGGACTGGTGGGGATGGCCGGCTATCTTTTCCTGATTAGCTCTGTGGCGCTGATGGGTCTGCGCGCTTATCGGCGCAGTTCTGACGACTATCTCAAGGCGGTCTTAGCGGCGGCCCTATTTGCTTTGGGCTTCTTCCACTTACAGGCTTTGACGCTGAACGCGGTGCAGGATGTTATGCTTTGGGCTTTGATCGGTCTGATCGTGGCCGTCGTTGTCATCGCGGACCGCCAGAGCCGCGATTCGCACCACGCGTGTCGGCCAGTCTAGCAGTCGCCGCGTGGGTCGGGCTTTCTGACGCCTACCTATCCCCCGTTCCCCCTTCCCTACCAGGGAAGGGGGCCAGGGGGTTAGGTACCTTGTCGTTATCCCCTCTCCGCTTGGGAGGGGGCTGGGGGGTAGGCGTCGTTATCCCCTATCCCACCTACTTAGAGAGCATCACCAATGCCTAGATCCGACCGCAGCGACAATCCCGATACCCGCCGCCCGATTCGGGTATTGCATTTGATCCACACGCTCGAGCGTGGCGGCACCGAGCAGCTTCTGGCCTCCTGGCTGACTTGCCCGGAGGCTGCGGAGTTCTCGTATGCGGTCTGTTGTCTATTCGGTGGCGGCCCGCACGAGCACGCCATCAGACAGGCCGGCGTCCCGGTTGACATCGCCGGCATGAGGCTGCCTTACGATCTGGCCGGCCTTTACCGCGCTGCCCGCATCATTGCTCGTTTCCAGCCCGATATTGTTCATACTCACCTGCGCTGTTCCGACCTGGTGGGGCCGCTGCTGGCCCGGCTGGCCGGTTGCCGCCGCGTGCTTACCACCATCCACAATCCGGCGGTGCATTATTTCAAGCCGGGCCAGGCCATTGGCCGCTTCGAGGCCTGGACCTACACTCTCGGCAGCAAGCTCTTCCCCAGGTATTATGCCGCCATTTCCCAGGCTGTCGCGCAGGATATTGCGCGTTACATGGGGAATAAGGCGAGTATCTGGGTAGTTCACAATGCCATTGATTGGCGCGGTGTGCAGGCGGCCGTGCGTCGCAGTCGTCTGCAGGTGAGGTCCCAACTGGGCCTATCCGAGCGCACGCCTTTGTTCCTTTGTGTCGCGCGCCTGGAGTACCAGAAGGGCCACAACGATCTCTTGAAGGCCTTTGCTGAGGTGCGCCGCCGCTGCCCTGAGGCGGTGCTGCTGTTGGCTGGTGAGGGCACGGCTCGCGACCAGTTGCAGCGTCAGGCCGCTGATCTCGGTCTCGACCACAGCGTCAGCTTTCTCGGCCGCCGGGCCGATGTACCCGAGCTGCTCAACGCTTGCGATATCGTCGTCTCTGCCGCAGTTTACGAGGGCTTCGGGATCTGTCTCGCTGAGGCGATGGCCCTGGGCGCGCCGGTCATCGCTACTCGTGTCGGCGGCATTCCGGAGCTGGTTGAGGACGGCGTCACCGGCCTGCTCATCGAGCCGGGAGATTATCGAGCGCTGGCACAACAGATACTTGACTTATATGATGATCTGCCGCTGCGCCGGCGGCTGGCCCAAGCCGGACGCCGCCGCGTCATCGAGCAGTTCGACGTCTCGCGGATGCTAGAGCGCTATCACGACATCTACCGCCGGATGCTTCGGTACTAGAGCTGTTTCCTATGACGCCCAACCCGACCCGCATACGAGTGATCCACCTGGTCAACGCCTACCAGCACGGCGGCGCTGAAATGGTCATCAGGGACCTTATCGCCCAAAGCGACCCTGAGCGCTTTGAGTTCCGCGTCTGTGCCTTATTTGACCGCCACGCGGCGCGCGACTGGATTGACCGGCTGGGCGTGGACTTCGTCTCACCCCAGTTTCGCACAGTCATTGATCCCACCCGCCTCTCACGCCTTTTCACCATCATCCACCAGTTCCGGCCTCATCTGGTGCACACTCATCTGCCCGTATCCGATCTTTACGGCTGGGGCCTGCACCGCCTTGACGGCCGCGCGCCGCTGGTGACGACCCTGCACAATATGGCCGATTTCTACTATGCGAACGGTCCCTGGTTGCGGCGCTGCGAGGCCCGCGCTCACCGACTGGCCATGAACCGCTGGCCGGGTACCATCGTCGCGATTGCTGCCACTGTCAAGCACAGTTTCGCCGGCTACCTTGCCGACTGGCAGCGCATCCAGGTCGTCGAAAACGGCCTCGACGAGCAGCGCCTGGACTCCCAGCGCCGTCATAGCCGCCGTCATCTTCGCCGTCGCCTGGGCATCCCCGACACTACTTCCCTGCTGCTCAGTGTCGGCCGCCTCGAAGAGCAGAAAAACTATGACCTCTTGATCCAGGCTGCCGGCTTGCTCGCGGCCTCGCCCACGCCTTTTTCACTCCTCATCGCCGGCGGCGGCTCACAGCGCCGGCGCTTGGAGCAACTCATTGCCGACGCCGGCCTGGCGCAGGTTATCCGCCTGCTTGGCCCTACCGACGATGTCGTTGATCTCATCAATGCCGCCGACTGCTTTGTCATGACTTCGGTCGTGGAGGGCCTGCCTATGGCCCTCCTCGAGGCTATGATGATGGGCCTTCCCGTCGTTAGCACGGCCGTGGGTGCGATCCCTGAGCTAATTACGGACAAAGTCACCGGCCGTCTCGTACCCGCTCACGACCCGCACGCTCTGGCCGAGGCCATCCAGCAGGTCATCGCCAGTCCCGACCAGGCCGCCGAGTGGGCCGAACATGCCCAGGAGCGCGTCCGTAGCCATTATAGCGCCGCCACCATGGCGGGCAAGTATCAGCTAATCTACCAGGAGCTCGCCGAGAGTAGCTCAGAACCCTATGACTGAGTCAACCGACGCCAATTTAACCGGCCCCGAGCTTGCCTTGTCTCAGGTCCTTCACCACCTTCGCGGGCACCTCGGCATCATCATCTTCTGGGCCCTGCTGGCCGCTTTGGTGGCCGCCGTGGTGACTACTAGCCTGGTGCCGCGACAGTACCTCGCCCGCACCACGCTCTTGGTCAATGCCTCCGCCCCTAATGCCCTCGGCTCCACCGCGATGGACCAGGACGCACTCAGCATGCTGGTCGCGGGCCGCGGCACCAGCTCCGTTTTCGAGCTAATCGGCCATGCTCATTCAGTCCTGACCAGTCGCACCGTCGCCGACACCATCGTCCAGCGCTTTGACCTCAAGCGCCATTTCCAGGTCGTCACCGACTGGGAGGCGCGCGCGGCCCTGGCTGCGATCACCGCTATTCAGGACGACACCAAGCAGCAGAAGCTCAGCATCAGTGTCAGCATCAAGGGCACTCCGTGGATTACCGACCGCAGCCCGCGCGCCGACTGGGACCGCCGCGTCATGGCCGCCGACATTGCCAATGCCTACCGCGAAGAACTCAAGAAAGTGGATACCCTGCTGTTCAGGGCCGCAGCCAGCACTCGCCGCGAGTTTCTCCAGCAGCGCCTCGACGAAGCCCGTTTGGCCCTCGCCGAAGCCGAAGACGATTTCCGCGACTGGCAGCAAGCTAATCAGGTCCTGGCTCCCCAAGCCGTCGCCTCCGAGATGACCAAGCGTCTCGTCGAACTGCAGCTCGAGCACGAGCAGGCCATGGTTGCGGCCGCTGTCGCCACCCGTCAACTGCAAACCGCCCAGACCCAACTAACCTCCATCCCCCGCGAGCGCCAGGCCTCCTCCCTGGAGATCCGCAACCCCATCATTGACGACCTCCAGAACCGCCTCACCCAGGCTCAGACCGATCTGGCTCTGGCGCTTCATGTTGCCGGCAATCTCGAGAAGCATCCCGAGGTCCGCCGCTGCCGGGCCGAGATCGCCAGCCTCACCGCCGAGCTCAGCCAGGCCTTCGCCGACAGCCTGGTAACTCAGGAGCGCACCACCAGCATTAGTCCGGCCTATGACGAGGTCCACAAGACTTTGCTCCAGGCCCATCTCCAGAAGGCTTCTGCCGCTTCCCGGGCCGCAGCCCTCGACACCGCCATTGACCGCGTCTCTTCCCACATTGCCCGCATGCCCGAGGAGCAGACGGAGTACGTCCGCCGCTCCCGCGCCGTCTCGGTCAAAGAGCAGGTTCACCAGATGCTGCGCATGGAGTACGAGCAAGCCCTCATTGACGAGCATCGCGCGGTGGATAGCTTCCTGGTACTCGATCCGGCCATCCCGCCGGAGCAGAAGAGCAGTCCCCACATGCTCACCAGTATCGTAGTGGCCTTTGCCGCCGGCTTGCTCTTTGCCGCCTTGTGGAGCCTGTTTATCCTTGGCGCAGGCCAGGGGAGGAAGCTCTGAGCCTTGCCCACCGAGCTGCCCTCTAATTCTCATCTGCCTCAAAGCCGCTCTCTATCCGCCGCTGTTGTCATCCCCACTTACAATCGTCCTCGGGAGCTCCGCCGCTGCCTCGATTCTCTCCTCCGCCAGACGCTTTTGCCCGACCAGATCGTCATCGTTGACGACGGCGATCTGGACTACCAGCCCTTGGCCGAGTCCTTGGAGGCTACCGGCGTTGATTTCCTTTACCTGCGCAAGCAGGGCCCTCGCGGCCAGGCGCTATCGCGTAACCAGGGCACGGCCCGCGCTACCGGCGATGTAGTTTTTTTCTTCGACGATGATGTCGAGCTTGACCGCCACTATCTTGAAACCATCATGCGGCTTTACGAGGCCGATTTTGAGGGCCGCGTCGGCGGGATTGGCGGAGTGATTGTCAACGATCCTGTCATCGGCCCTTTACGCGCGCTGGCTGAATTGCTCAGAGGTACGCCCTCTTGGGGTCACGGCCGGGTTTTCGCTTGCGGCTTCAACCAAATGAATTACCATGCGGTGCGCCGTCTGCAGCCTGTCCAGTGGCTGGGTGGTGGCGTATCGAGTTTCCGCCGCGAGGTCCTAAGCGAGTTCCAATTCTGCGAGGATTATCGGGAGTATGCGCACTTCGAGGATGTCGAGCATTCTTACCGTGTGGCCCAGCGCTACCGGCTACTGATTACGCCCGAGGCCCGGCTTTGGCACTATCCCAGCCCCTCTTCGCTTTCGCCCGAACGGTTCGCTTACCGGCAAATAGTCAATTTGGGCCATCATTTCCGTCGAAACATGCCGCAGGGCCTCTTCAACCGGCTAGCTTTTGGCTGGTATTTGCTGATGATGTTATTTACTGACATTGCTCGCTTGCCGCTGATGCCGAGGCATTTGGCGGGGAACTGGGGGCGTTTGCGGGGGCATTTACTTGGCCTCCGGGCCCATCTCAGCTCCCCCGCCTTGCCCGAGTAATCCAGAGTTCGCGCCTTGCCGGTGATGCCCAGGCCTGACCCTCACGTGGGGCAGGCATCCTGCCTGCCGCCGTTGCCGCGTGCCTCGGGCTTTACAATCGATGCCGCGTGGCTCGGGCTTCCAGCCCGAGTCCGTTGCCGTTATTCCCTCTCCCCTTGGGAGAGGGCTAGGGTGAGGGCCGCCGTCGCCCGGGCCTTACCCATCCCACCCATTGCCCGACCAGTTGCACATCCCGGTCGTTTATGGCTCCACTGCGCCGCCCTACCACGTAGTATGCTACCGCGAACACACCCCCCACCGGGAAGATGGCGTAGGTCGTCTGCCCCAGCAGCAGGTTGACGACCACAGCCACTGCCGTCGGCCCGGTCAGGACCAGCACTAGGTGAATCAGCTTGCCCCAGGGCATCAGGGCCGTCAGTGACACCGCCAGCTTGCGACTGATGATGCCCAGGATCAGCCCGACGGTGAGCATTTCGCCTACGACCGTACCCCAGGCTGCGCCTTCTAGACTTAGGCCCTGGCACAGACTCCAGCTCAGCACCGTATTACTTATCAGGCCCACGGCGGAGGCGACCAGCACGTGGTATGACAGCCCCAGCGCCCGCAGTACATGGCTATAGACGGCGATGCGGACCGGCAGCAGCACGATGAAGACCTGGAATATCGGCACACTCTCGGCGTATTTTTCCGAGAACAGCAGCACGATCAACTGCCGCGACACTACTGCGATCAGCGCCGCCAGTGGGAACACGATCAGGGCGCTACGCCGCAGTGCGCTTTGCCACAGCCGCACGAACTGATCGTTTTTCTGCTCCTGAGCCAGCACTACCAGATTCGGGAAGATCCCTTGGGTGATTGCCGTGGCTGCCATCCCCACGAAGGGCACTTCGAAGGCACCGCGGGCGAAGACTGCGAACTTATCCGGAGGGTACAGCCCGGCCACTATGAATCGTGCGGCCGAGCGGCTCAGCCAGTTGCAGCCGGCTGCGAAGGCCAGAGGCAGGCAGTAGGCCAGTTGTCGCGAGGTCGCCGGCAGTGCCGGAGCTGTCTCTGAATTCCTGCCCTCTGTCGCCTTTTGTCCTCCTCGCATGACCACGAGGCTCACCACGACCACCGTTTTGGCGATCAGCCCCACGATGCCGAGGCTTATGACCACAGCCAGGGAGGCGTCGGCGATCCAGGCGGCGCCGACGGCCCCGACCTCATAGAGCATATGGGCGATGCTGACTGCGGCCAGGGCGTTGGCCCGGTCGGTGACCACCAGTGTCGGGATTGCCAGCCCATCGAGCAGGTAGCCGACGGTATATAGGCCCATCAGCCAGGCGTAGGTGAGCAATTCCGGGTTATTCATCCAGCCGGCTATCTTGGCGCGGAGACCGACTGCGGCCAGGATCACGACTACTCCTGCGCCGAGGGCCAGGCCGTAGTAGCGGGTTATGAGTTTGCGACGTTGGGCCGGGGCTGCCGGGGAGGCGAAGTAGAAGATACCGTCCGGCAGTCCCAGATTGAGGAAGGGGGGCACGGCTTGGGCGACCATGAGGATTTGCAGGTAGGTGCCATAGGTGAGGTGATCGAGCCAGCGGGTCAGCAGCAGGCTTTTGCTGAGGGCGGCGAGGCCGATACTAGCTTGGGCGAGGGCGATGAAGATCACGCGTTGCGAGAGTTGCAGGCCGCCGTTATGTTGATTGGAGGGGCCATTATTGGTCACAGCGCGCCGGTATCCTCATCTTCTGTCCGACACTATTCCTCGCCGGACAGCTTAGCTGTTTCAGCAATCATCTCGTGGCTCGGGCTTCACAAACCCATTCCCGTGGGGCGGGCTTCCCGCCCGACTCCTTGGGCGTTGTAGGGGCGGGATTTATCACGCCCTCCCCTAGCCTATAGGCCAGCAGATTCTGCCGAGGGATGAGGCTGAAGTGGCAGGTGCTGCGGCCTTCGGCAAGAATGTGAGTTGGTCTCCACACCGCTCCATTGCAGCCGAGGTCACAGCCCATGCCATAGCTCATCCCCCTGCAGGAACTGTATTCGCTATTGTTCCGATTTTCGCCTTGTTTCACCCAGCCGTCTTTTGGCTACTTTGTCAACTTCGTGGTGTGCCTGATGACGCATCTGGGGCGCTGCTAGCTGGTGCTGGCCCTGCTGGTGCGGGTCGGCAGAAACAAATCTTTCCAGGATTCTGCAGTCCAAGAAGAAGGTAGCCGTGCTTGCCACGGCGCATAGTCTCAACAGATGGGCTGTTGGTCACCCAGATCGATTCGAGACGGGTTGGCCGAAGCCAATAAGTTGCCCTCAGCAGATGTCGAGCCATGACAATGGCGCCGGCGAGCGGCCCCAAGGGCCTGAAGGAGGAACATGGTTATGCGATCGTGGAAGGCGACGAGGCTTTGCTGGATGTGCGTAGTCATAGCTGCACTGATTGCTGTCGTCGTGTGGGCGGCCGATCCAGTCGGGGAAGGTGGCGGCGGTATAAAACCCCCACCCGTTATTCAGAAAATGATGAAGGTGCAGCGACCGCCATTGAAACCGGGGATGAAACAGAACCTCTTCAATCGCATAAGCCAAAAGCAGAAGGCACTGGAGGATACTGAGGAAAAAGGCGCTCCGACAGGTAAGGCCAACACCGGCTCGGTGTACACGACGGACTGGATGCAGAACAGCTACGAAGCCAGCACCCTGAAACAGCTCAACACCCTGCAGGCGATTCAGCCGAGTTCAGATGATGGGGGGGGCTTGCAGGCGCTAGGGCATTTGTCGTTCCAAGCTCCATTTGCCGACTGGAACCGCGAAACGAACTTGGATGCGGGCTGCTGGGGCACCGGGACCGCCGGGCCCAATGCCGGCACAGTTTTCGCGACAGGCTCCTCCTACTCCATATCTGACTACAAGCGCGCAGAGGTCTTTGTGTGGGTCGAGGCTCCCTTCACAGCACCGAAGACCGGAGAGATGACGGTAACAATCGAGTACACGGGCTTGCATTGTGGCCTCGTCGTCGGGATGCCCACCTACTACCAGAATCTGTCCCGCTCGTCTCTCTACGGCTTCATCTGCTATCCTGCGACCGGTACATGGGAGCAAGAACTGAAGACGTATGCGAAAGTCCCGCCACCAGCTATCCTGTCAGTCCCCACGGCCCCAGGAGAAATCGTCACCCTGGAACTCCCCAAAGTGCAGGTGACACAGGGAGAAGCCGTGCTCATCGGAGCCGGTTTGAGACAGTATGACCGCTCCAGATGGAACGGCATTACGGCAGGAAGCATCGGAGGCGTAGTGTACAAGATCAACGTGGATATTGAGTAGAGCCACGTAACGGCAGGCGGAACCAACCACTAAGCCTCCGCAAGCGGTGCATCAGCGGTCAGGAGCAGAGAAGCTTGCGCAAATGCGCCAGGGCATAGTGCATGCGGGATTTGACCGTGCCTAGTGGTATGCCCAGAATCTCGGCAATCTCCGCATACGGCAACTCCTCAAAATGCGCCAGCACAAATACAAGCCGATGGGCCTCGGGCAACTGCAAAATCGCCCGCCTAATGCGGTAGGTCTCGTAGCGGCGTAGTAGAACCGTCTCCGGAGTCTCGGAATGACTCACCATCTGCCGCAGCACCGCCCGCGCGCCCGGACCTAGCTGCTGCTCCAAGGGAACTGGATGAGGCCGAGCGCGCTGGCGACGCGTATGATCAATATGGCAGTTGAGAGCAATGGTGTACAGGTAAGTGGTGAACTTGGTGCGGGGCCGGTAGCCCTCCCGCGCCAGCCACAAGCGCACAAAAGCCTCCTGGGTACAGTCGGCAGCCTGCTCGCGGTCCGAACAGAGGCGGTAAATGAACGCCTCAAGCCGGGCGCGGTGCCGCTGGACCAGAAGATCAAAAGCCCGCATGTCACCGGCGCTAACCCGGATCATGAGGTCGCAGTCGCTCGCCACAGGCGGCCCTCAAGAGATCTAGTAAGAGAAAGCGCGGATACCCCCGACATTATACGCACAGCAGGGGCGGAGGTTCAAAGGCAACAGCAGACTCGGGCAGGATGCCCGAGCCGCGCGATGGTGTTTGGATAGGCGCGAGGACCACAACGGCGGCCCTCACCCTAGCCATCTCCAAAGGGTAAAAGGGATAACGACAAAGCGGCAACGGCTGGGCCGGATTCTCGGCCTTCGACAAGCTCAGGCCTCATATGCGGCCCCTCCGAAAGGCACCAGGAAAAAGGACACACGAAGCGGTTCGGCCCTGCAGTAGGATTTGCGGCGTCTGACTCTCGGGGAACCAGGGTTCGGCACCGCCTCTAGTCGTCGCGAGCGGAAATGTGACGGAAAACCCGCGCCGCCTCCGCAACATCAGTGACCCCAGCTAACACCTTCTGCGCAGCGTCATAACGCAACGGCTGGACCTGATGCGCCGCCATTCTCTCAATGTAGTCCATGTCAGTGCCGTCCGTCAGCATCTGGCGGAGCTCCTCGTCCAGCACCAAGACCTCATGCACCGCACTGCGGCCACGATAGCCCGTGCCCCGACAGTTGTTACAGCCGACAGCGCCCCACAACCGATCCGGAATGTCCTCAACACCGGCGCCCTGCAGCCAGGCACACTCGGCAGGGGTAGGCGGGCGCTGCTGCCGGCAATCAGGACAGAGGTTGCGGACCAGCCGCTGACCTAAAGCGCCTAAAACAGCATCGGCAATCAGGAACCGCTCCAGGCCGACATCCGCCAGACGGCGTAAGACGCCAGCGGCATCAGCGGTATGCAAAGTGGTAAGCACCAAATGGCCGGTGAGAGCCGCTGAGACGGCGGTCTGGACGCTCTCGAGATTGCGGAGCTCGCCACACATGATCACGTCCGGGTCCTGGCGGAGAATGTGACGCATGGCGGTAGCGAAGTTGACACCTGCGGAGGGATTGACCCGAATCTGGTTGATGCCATCAATCAGTATCTCGACCGGGTCCTCGACAGTGTGGATGCTGACCTCGCGGCGGTTGAGCTCAAGTAAGGCGGCGTAGAGTGTAGTGGTCTTGCCGGAGCCGGTCGGGCCGCAAACAATCACCACGCCGCAGGGGCTGTGGAGCATCTTGTCGAACAGCGCGCGGTTGTGCTCGGACATGCCAATAGCATCAAGGTCAGGAAGGGCCTCGAGAGGGGAGAGCAGGCGGATCACAATGCTCTCGCCCTGGGCCGTGGGCAGGCACGAGATGCGCAGGTCGTACTCCCTGCCGCTGATCTGTATGCGGGCCCTGCCATCCTGGGGGCATTGCGTCTCCATAGTGTTGACACCGGCCATGTACTTGAGGCGAGTGACCACCGGGGCGTGCTGCGCCTTGGGCAGCGTCCGCTCGTCATGCAAAACCCCGTCAATGCGATAGCGGACAACCGTCCGGTCGGTCATCGGCTGCAAATGGATGTCACTGCAACCGGGCTGGATGGCGCGCGCAATGATGTCCTGGACAAGCTCGCGGATGGCCGGCTCGTCGGCGGCGTCCATGACGCTGAGAACGCGGCGGACCCCCTCCAGCTCCTTGCGGCACTCGACACACTGATCCAGATGCGCCGCCACGGCGTTGCGGTCATCATCGCCCAGCTCGTCCTTCAGATAGGGCATCATCAACTCGCGGCAGGTCTGGCATTGCATCGCAGATCACCCCCTCAAATGTCAACGCGGCAGAAGGTTAAACGCAAAGAGCGCGGGAAGGTTCAAGTGAAGCTGGAGGATTGCCCGGGGCGAGCTCGCAACGGGACCTACCCCCCAGCCCCCTCCCGAAACGGGACGGGGAGAAACAGCAACGGCGGCCCTCACTCAAACCCTTTTCCAAAGGGAGAGGGGATAACGACAACGAGGCGGGCTGGAAGCCCGACCCACCGGCTTGTTGATGGCGGTACCCGAGCCAGGGGGCTGCTTGGGGATGCCGGAACCACGCGAGGCTCAGGCACCGAGGAACCACGTAAGTAGAAACAACACGGGCCGGTGGCGCGATAATAGAGCAGCCAATACAGCCGCCCGATCGCCACCAGCCAAATGCAAAACTAAGCCAAGCCTAGAAAACGTAAGGCCCGACCCAGAATGTCCCCAACAGACAAGCCGCCAATGCATAGAAACTCGCCAGCCACCAGAAGATACAATGTCGCTAACACACCAATGACAACCCCCGATACAGTGTGCCAGATACTCTCGCGCTTGAATACCAAATACACCGCCACCATGAATAGCAACAGCGCCACCGCAGCGGCCATGATCGGCTCGCCACCACCAGTCGCGAAAACCTCGAAGCGTTGCAGGAACTTAGCGAAGTTCATCAGCCTCACCCGATGACGCAGGCCGTTCTAGTGCAGGCTTCCTGGAGCAATTATACCCAGAAATAAAAAATGCTAACAGCTCCAGGCCGGTATCGAGCAAGCCTCGAGGCCGGTAGCACCCAGATAGCAGGGCGTACTGGAGGCCAACCGGAAAGTACGCACTGGGCCAAAGGCCCAAATTGTGCCGCGGAACTGGCCGTCCAGGTCTGTAAATTGCCGCTCCATAACCCGGGCGACTGCAGTACAGGAATGGGCATGGAAAGCAGAAAGGGCATAAAATGCTCTCTCGCCAGCGGGTGCGTATAATCGGCGGAATCGTGCTCTGTAGCGCGCTGGTCGGCCTAAGCTGCATCGCCTGGCACTGGTGCCGGTGGAGCGGCCCTCAGGCCCGGTTACTCGCCCAAATTCAATCGGACAACAGTAACGGCACCTACCCCCTACCCCCTCCCGAAACGGGAGGGGGAGAACGGCAAAACGGCAACAGCAACCCTCACCCCTGGCCCCTCTCCCAAAGGAAGAGGGGAGAAAGGCAACCCTCACCCCCGGCCCACGCGAGGGTATCTGGGAAGGCGAAGAGGTCTGCTAGTGGGGAAAATGAGCTCAGACCGTCAAAAGGAGCCTGGGCAACACCGCCAAGACCCGGGCCGGCGCGGTTGCTGTTCGTCGGGGATGTGCTGCCGCTGCAAGACCGTGACTACCTAGACAATGTCAAGCAATTCATCACCGGCGCCGACCTGGCAGTGTGTAACCTGGAATGCGTGCTGTCCACCCATGGCACAAAAAGCCCCCTCAAACTGAGAAATGGCCGCAGCATCCATAATGAATTCTTCTTCCGAGTAGCGCCCGCGCACGGTCAGCGGCTGGCCGCCGCCGGCTTCGATGTCGTTACCCTCGCCAATAACCACAGCATGGACTACGGCGGCGAAGCCCTGCTGGAAACACTGGCAGTGCTGGATGCGGCAGGCATCAAAGCCAGCGGAGCCGGCAGAGATGCAACCGCCGCGCGCCGGCCCGCGATCTGTGAGGCCCAAGGCCAAACAGTGGCCGTGCTGGCCTATGTCAGCCCCAAGACGCTGCCCGGCACCGAACACTTCGCCGCCACCGAACATACCGCCGGCACCGTCTTCGTCCAGCCAGGCCCGAATAGCAAACCGACCGCACATACCTGCGCCATGGTGCGTAATGATATCAGCGCGGCCCGCAAGCAGGCCGACTTCGTGGTGGTCTGCTACCACTGGGGACGCGAGGCGCGCCGCGAACCGGAGGGCTTTGCCAAACACCTCGCCCACCTGAGCGTGGACTGCGGCGCCGACCTGGTGATCGGCCACCATCCGCATACCCCACAAGGTATCGAGATCTACAAAGGCCGGCCCATCGCCTACAGCCTGGGGAACTTCGCCTTCTCCACCAGATGGAGAGGGCTGCTGGAAAGTATCATGCTGGAAGTACTCATTAGGGACGGCAAATGGCAAAAAATCGTGGCCCACCCGGTGACCCTGCAACACCTGCTGGGGGACCCGTCACCAGCGACCGGCGAAACCGGCCGCAGTATCGCCCGGCGGATCGCCGAGCTATCCGCAGCGTGGAAGACACCGTGCAGCTACGTGCGGGACGATCAAACAACGGCTCTCATGATAAACAATCCCGCCGCCGAGAAAGGCGCCCGGGACCGCCTGCTCGAGGCCGAAGCGAAATACTTCTACACGGAAATGCATCCGCAGATTACGGGCATGGCCACCGTGCACTTCCTGGCATGGGACGTGGAGGGGCAAGAAAAATCGCCCAAAGTGCGCGAGATTGTGGTCGCAAAGGCCCTCGCCGGCGAGGTACTGGAGATATTCAAGCAGATTTACTTCGATGCAGAACAGTTCCCGATCCACGATCTGGTAGGCTATAACTACCGCACTGCAATCGGCGGCCGCGGGCTGTCCAAACACGCCGTAGGACGCGCCATTGATATAAATAGGGCCGAAAACCCCATGATTAAGGGCGGCAAGAAGCTGGTGCACCCCGATGAGCCGCCCTACACGCCCGGGGAATGGCGGCCCGGTGAGGACCCGTACTCGATTGCGCCGGCCGGATCAGTGGTGCGGATATTTAAGGCGCATGGATGGCGCTGGGGCGGAGAATGGACAAGCTGCAAGGACTACCAGCACTTCGATAGATAGAATGGGAAGAGGCGGGCCGATGGCGGCACCTACCCCCCAGCCCCTACCCCGTTTAGGGAGGGGGAGAAACAGCAACGGCGGGCCTCACCCCTTCTATTCCCCTCTCCCGGTGGGAGAGGGGCCAACTGCAAAACGACAACGGCATCGGGCTGGAAAGCCCGACCCACAAGACGATGGAAGCCTTAGAGGCCTAGAGGTCAATCCAGATGGCGTTCAGCCTAGTGAATACCCGACGCAAGAGTGGATTGTTGATGATCCAGCGGCCAGTCTCCGGATCTATCGTGCATAGCAGACGCGTGATTAGGTAACTGAGCGGCAAGCAAATCCCCGCAATCACCGGAACACTCAGAGGCAAGCTGAAATCAGCAAACAGCACGCGGACGGCCAGCAAAGGTAACAGCAGACAATCATAAATGGCCGCGCCCAAGAGTAAGGCGGTATAGTCGCGGGAGCGGGCGAGACGCCCGTCCTTGGCGCCCGGCGCTGAAACAAACACCGGGCCGGCCGGGACAGACTGCTGCGGCTGTGGCCCAGGCTTGCGGTTGCGCCCAGGCTGCGGTGGACCGGTCGGCGCTGCGGCAGGCTCAGACTCCCCGCCTGCCTCAATCACCAAATGGCCGCAGGCCGGGCATAAGCCCTCTGCCTGCATCTTGGCACCACACTCAGGACAGCGCATAAGATGCCAAGATTGTAGCGTATCCTTACGCGCCACGCAACGGCGGCCTTCACCCTAGCCTCTCCCAACAGGAAAAGCGCGTAGGAGCTGGACCCCCTGCGCGCTAAGACCGCACAGCACCAGCGCGGCCGAGCTGCCAGAAAAACCAGTTTGAGAGGCAATCCGTGTGGGAAGTCTTGTGAGTAAGCGGAAGGATGTGATATAGTCAATTGGGCTGATGTGACTGGAATATGAGTGGAACAAAGCAAAGGAGGGAGCGTGATGAGACGAGGATTTACCTTGATTGAGCTGTTAGTGGTAATTGCCATCATCGCGATTCTGGCGGCGATCTTGTTCCCGGTGTTCGCCAGGGCGCGGGAAAAGGCGCGGCAAACAAGCTGTCTCAACAACGCCAAACAGATGGCGACAGCGGTGCAGATGTACGTTCAGGACTACGACGAGACGGTAATCCCATACTACCAGGACGGTAATCCGAGTGGGTCGCGCTGTTGGTGGCAAATTATGGAGCCGTACGTGAAGAACATGCAGGTGTATCTGTGCCCCAGCAGCTACATGATAGCGCCCAACTGGAGCGCAACGCGCGCTTACGGCGACTTCATGGACTACGGCATGAACCGGCGGTGCAGCACGAGGGGTACGGCAACGCCGACAATCGTCAAACTGGCGGATGTGCGCTATCCGGCCGAGACGTTCATCATCGCTGAGGGTGACTGCACGCGCGACCGTAATGATTACAACTGCTCCAACGCCTGGGACCTGATGGCCGTGACCAGCGGCAGGAACGCCAGCTCGTTTATCCCGCAGCGGCACAACGGTGGCGCGAACATCACCTTCCTCGACGGCCACGCGAAATGGCACACGATCCAGCTCGACCCCAATAGCCCGTATGTGGGGCCGATCAAGTACACGCTGTGGCCGACGGATCTTTGCTGGTACGCGGACGGCCGGCCGAAATACTAAGGAGCCGAACGTGATCCGACAGGCGCGCCGCCTATCGTACCCCTCATTGGTGGATGCTCAGGAGTTGAGGGGAGGTATTGACCTGGAGAGAGAGAAGTATTAGTATATGGTATCACATTGTGTAAGCTGTGTGGGAGGCCGGAGCGGAGGCCACACAGATAACGAAAGGCAAAGGAGATGGGAAACATGCGTAGGGGCTTTACGTTGATCGAACTCCTGGTGGTCATAGCCATCATCGCGATCTTGGCCGCCATCCTTTTTCCGGTATTCGCGCGCGCCCGGGAGAAGGCCCGACAAAGCAATTGTCTGTCCAATGTGAAGCAGCAAGTTCTGGGGATCACAATGTACGCGCAGGACTACGACGAGATGCTGATGCACATTTACTACGACCTCGACGACAGTGACAGCTACACCGTCGGGGACACGACCTGGATGGATGTGATCAGGCCGTATCTGAAGAACACCCAGATTTTCAAGTGCCCGAGCAAGAAGAACTGGACCTACGGGTACGCGGTCAACTACGGCTATTGGAGCGGCGTAGATGGCTACACGCCTCCGGTGGGGCAACCACTCGCGGAGATGCATCGGCCCTCGGAAACAGTGCTGCTGCTGGATAACAATTCCTCGTCCTCAATGTGGTACTCGTGGGAGGGCTGGGGCGATACCCCTTCATACACGACGCTGCCGGAGCGGCACAACGACGGGCTCAACGTCGGCTACTGCGACGGCCACGCCAAATGGGGTAAGCGGATGGACATCGGCGGCTCGGCCGGCACCGTCTGGCCCAACTGGACTATCGAGGACGACTAAAGCCTCCTAGCTGCAACAATGTGGTGACCCTAGCCCCTGTGAATTAAAGCAGGGGCTCTTTTTCGGGTGGATGGCAAAAGCGGCCCTCACCCTAGCCCTCTTTCAAGGGGAGAGGGGAACAGCAACGGAGTCGGGCTGGAAGCCCGAGCCACAGGATAGATTTGGGTGGGCCAGCTCCCACTCCGGAGAAGAGAAACCTGCAATGAAAAACACAACAGCAATAGTCGGACTGCTCCTGATAGTGGGTGCGAGCGCCACGGCCGATGAGGTCGTGGCGGTCTATGTTGACGGCAGGCAAGCCGACTTCAAACCGGCCGCGCGCGTGCGTGATGGCAAGTCCTATGCGCCGCTGCGGGCAATCTCCGAGGCCCTCGGAGCAGAAGTGAAATGGAACGCCCAAGCGCAGATGGCAATCGTGTGCCGGGGCAATATGTGCGTCGCAATCAAGAAAAGCGACGGGATCATAGTAGAGGATTACTTGCTGGTGCCGCTGCGGATTTTGAGCGAGGCGCTGGGCGCAAAGATCGGCTGGGATCGTACCAGGCGCGCCGTGATAATCAAGTCGCCACCAGGGGGCGCGAACTAACTGCTAGAAGCTCGCAGTAACAGGTTGGGCTTCAACCGGCTCCAGAGCCAGAGCTTCGGCCTCCTCCGCCTGTTGCTCCTCCTCGAAAGCCTGCGGAAGACGCGCCGTCATCGCAGCAAAGATCCAGAAGTAAATGCCGGCAGCGGCATCGTATAGAGCGCCGCCGATGAAAAGCTGTGAGAGCAATACAAACATGCCCGCGGTCATGGCCAGGAAGATGTAGTGATCCCTATCGCGGGCGGCAGTGCGGGCCGCAGTGATAGCACCGCGAGTCGCTACCCACAGCATCCAGAGCCAAAAGAACAGCCCCGGCAGCCCCAGCTCGGATAAGACCCTCCCGAACTCGTTCTCAATCCACTCGATGCCACGCGCGCCGGCCTCGTGCCGCAGTTCGCCATAGATACGCCCGCTGCCGGCACCGGTGGCGACGCCGTAGCCAAGCGGATAGCGAGTGACCTGCTCCAGAGCCTGCTCGAAGGGCTTGGTGACACGCCTGACAACGATCTGGGGAGTGATGGTCTCGCGGATGCGCTCGGCCCCGGGCTCGGCGGTCGGGACCATGTAGTTGAATGATATGACACCCGCCAGAGCAATGATGGCGACAATCAAAGTCTTGCGTCGGGCCAATATCAAGAATATCAAGAGGCCGACCAGCAGCCCCAGGAATGAGCCGCGAGTGCCGGAAGCGACTAAGCCGCCGCCGGCAAGTATAGCAGTGCCAAAGAAGAAGCCGCGCCGGACCAGCCCGGGGTAATACAAGGTCAAGCCGAGGCTTGCCAGAATCACCAGAGCGCAGAAGTTGCCGAGCAAGGAGGGGGCATTGAAGATCGAGATGGCGCGCCCGGTGTACCACAGAGTATGGCGGTAAAGCTCCTCACTAACGCGCAAGTGCTCGTAGCCCATGATGCTCTGGTAAAGCCCGTAAGCGGCAACCGGCATCGAGACCCAACACATGGTGCGCAACAGGCGAATGACCCTGGTGCGGTTGCTGAAGATGACATAGACCGGGTAATAGAGGGGAATCCACAATATCCAAGAACGCACCCCGGCCAGAGCCAGAGCCGGACTCTGAGTGGAGGGCGCAGTTATCATCGCGAAGGCGTAACCGATAAAAAGTACCGCCGGCACCGTGAGGCGCTGATTGATCCAACTGAAATCCTTGTTGCGCAAGCTCTCGTACCCCAGGCGCACCAGGATAAAGCCCAGCATGACATCCTTGGCTACCAGCGTGAACAAAGACGGGGCAATGGTCTTATATACACCCTCGACAAGCCCTAGGAAAAGTAGGGCATAAACAGCGAACTCCAGCGACAACATCGCGCCGATGAAGCCGCTGACACAGACGATGACGGTGACGCTGTCCCAGAGGCTGCCCTTCATCCCCAGCACAATCAGGCCTGCCGCAGCGCCGAGACCGGCGGTGAGGGCGGTCAGAAGTATCGTCATGTTTACAACACTACGCATCCGCATCGGCTGACCTCATAGCGGGGACTTGCCTAACATTTTAGCACATATCGCGCGCGGGGGAAGCTGTTTTTATGGCGTCGGGCTGGAAGCCCGACCCCCGGGATCTGTTGGGGAGGCCTGACCAGCAAGGCCTATTCGGGACGGGCGAGCCTATCATGACACGCTTTTCAGTGTGCCAGCTTCCAGCAGCAGCTTACGGCGGGTCACCGCCAGAGCCCGGTCGTCATGACTGGCAATGATAACTGTGCGGCCCTGGTCGTTGAGAGCGGCTAACAATGCGAGAATCTTGTCGGCATTGGCCCGGTCCAGCTCGCCGGTAGGCTCGTCAGCCAGCAGCATCTCGGGATCGTTAACCAGAGCACGCGCCACCGCCGCGCGCTGCTGCTCGCCGCCGGAAAGCTCACCGGGTAAATGCCCAGCCCGGTGCGCGATGTTCGCCGTCTCCAGTACCTCCGCCACCCGCGCCGCCTTGTCCGCCTCCGCCATCGGCACCGGAATCAACGGTAACATCACATTCTCAAATAGCGTCAGCGAGGGCAGCAGATGCGCGCTCTGGAAAACCAAGCCGACAGTGTTGCGGCGATAAGCGGCCAGTTCGTTGTCGCTGAGATCATTCAGGCGCAGCCCCGCAACCGTCACCAGGCCGCTGGTGGGCCGCTCCAGGCCCCCGATGATGTTGAGTAGAGTTGACTTGCCGGCCCCCGAGGCCCCCTGCAGGCCCAAGAGCTCCCCGGCCGTGACGGTGAAACTAACCCGCTGCAGAGCGGTGACCGTCTCGCCCTCGCGCTCGAAGGATTTGCTGATGTTAACGGCGTCGAGGTACATGAATGGCCCCTTGTGGTGAGTGGTAGCGGCATGCGGGCCGGGTTCGCTACGCTCAGCCGGCCCCTTCGTAGGGCAAAAACAACAACGGCGGGCCTCACCCCCGGCCCCTCTCCCAAGGGGAAGGGGAGAGGGGAGAACGGTAACGGCAGCTACCCCCCGGCTCACCCACTGCCTCGCAGTGGGTACCCGCCGAAACGGGAGGGAGAGAACACCAACGGGCGCAGGCCATGCGCCCCCACAATGGCGGAGGCGGGCCGGGAAGCACAGCCCACACGACAAGTGCTAGAGGCGGCGGAGGGCCTCCGCCGGTGCCAAAGCCGCCGCCCGCCGCGCCGCCACAAAGCCAGCCGCCGAACCTAATAGCAATGCCGTCAACGCCCCAATCAAGAATATCAAAGGCGATGGATAAAACACGATCCGGGTGCTGAGAAGCGGCTGAGTAGTAGCGCAGGGCGGGTATGAAGCCAGCGCCGAAGGCAACTCCAAGGTCGCCACGTAGCTGTAACCCCAAGCCAGTACCATACCCAGCAGCGAGCCGATCAGCCCACCAATGACCCCGATATACAAGGCCTCGGCCACAAACATGCGAGCCACCTGAGCGTTGTCCCAGCCAATAGCCTTGAGAATGCCGATCTCCGGGACGCGGCGGGCAACACCGGCCAAAAAGCTGTGCAATATCAAAACGAAAACGAAGACTAACACAAGGGCTGAGATGACATACAAGGTCCGGCGGGTAACCTGGGCCAGCAGCGCCGTGCCGGCATCCACATTCTGCGAGCTGGTGATGCTCACTCCCGCGCCGATCTCGCGGCGCGCTACCGCTTCGACACGGGCCGTCTGACGGGGGCTCTTGAGGGCGACAAAAACCGTATCCAGAACGCCCTCGCTGCCGTAGTCACTGTACATGCGCTGGGCGATGACTAGAGGGATAAAGGCCTCGGCCTCGGCGATGCGGGCACTCTGGGCCAGCGATATCAGCCCAACCACCTCAAAAACCGCCTGCGGGCCCAGTGGGATCATGTCGCCGAGGCGGTAGCCCTTGGCGCGGGCATAGTCCTCGGTAATCAGCGCGTGGTAGTCATCGCCGCCGGAAAGGTAGCGGCCCTCGGTCACCGCACAGCAGGTGCGGCGGTCCTCTTCCTGGTCCGGCGCTTGCAACCGCACCGGCCCGAGCTGGCGCTTGTGCGGGTCAATGCCGGCCACCACCGTGGGATGGCCCTCGTAAAAAGCCCAGACCATCAGCACGCCGGAGACCTCTTCGACCTCGGGCAGGGCCTGCAACTGCTTGAGGATTCCGGCATCAATCTCGCCCAGGTCCTTAGGCAACTTGACCAGAGCGAAGGGGCAGGGCTTGACGCGCTTCTGGATCACCAGATCAGCGCCGGTGGAATCGAGGGAAGCCTGGACCGCCGAACGGACGCCGTGGGAGATCGAGAGTATCGCCACCAACAGCGCGGTCGCCGCAGCAATCCCGCCGAGCGACAACAGCGCCGTGCTGCGCCGCCGCCAAAATGCCTTCCAGGCGTATCTGAGCAGCAAACGGCCTCACTTCCTTTAGCCCGCACTATTCACGAAGACCATCGCAGATGAGGCGAAACTGCCGGCAAAGGCCATTGCCAGCCGCACAGCGCCCTTTCCTAAAATATCTCGAAAATGACACAGTGCAACCCCACGTAGGCCAGGCTTTCTAGCCTGGCTGGTCCGTGACTGGTAACGGCGTCGGGCTAGAAAGCCCGACCTACGCCTTCGTGAACAATGCAACCTAGAGATGCCCGACCTACGCGTTCATGAATAATGGGGGTTAGAAGCTGCCTCAAGGGCTGGCGGGACAGTCCCGTGAAAAAAGCCGCAGCATCTTCCCGCTTCGACGGGCTCAGGGCAGATCCAGCCACGAGTTTTGCAGACTACCCACACTAGGGCGGAGGCGTTGGGGCGGCCTCGGCGGCGTCCGCTGTCCAGGCACCGCCGGGGCGAACATAGCGCTGCTGATACCAGGTAAGTGTCAAGTTGGTCAGGCCGGCGCGGGTCACAATCTCCAGCAGCAGCTTCTGCGGGGCCACCAGCCACACGGGAAAAAACATGGTGCGGCCATTGAGCCTGAGCGCGACACGCGGGGGCTTGCAGAGGCCGCCGAGGTCTGTGAGACTGGCCTGCTGAATGTCGGCCCAAACCAGGTGCCGCTTGCGGCCGCGCCAGTCGGTTATCTCCATCGCCTCCGGTGCGACGACAACTCGGCCGCGTTTAGCCACTAAGAGGGCCCGCACCCAGGCGTAAGCAAAATACAGCCCCAGCACCACATAGGCGGCTGCAAATAGTACCATACGGCGGGCGACCCGTCGCAGCAGGGGATCGAGCTTGGTGGCCGGCTTGGGCGGGTACTGGGTATCGTCGGCCTGCCAGCGGCGAATCTCCCCGGCCAGGCGCCGCGTGGTACTCTCCGCCGTGGCAACTTTCCAGGCGGTGGACACATTCGCCGCCGCCGAGAAGCCCCAGGCCAGCACTACCAACCCCACCGCCACCTGCCACCAGGTGGGCACCACAAATCGCCATTGCAGTGTGTCTGGTGCCATCGCTTGGCCTCTGCCTCGGATTATTCCCGAAGACCATCACACAAGAGCCGAAACTAGCGCCAAACAGCATTCGAACCCGCACAGCGCCCTCTGCGGAAATACCCCCCAACTGACACCGCACAATCTTACATAGGCCAGGCCTTCTAGCCTAGCTGGTGCCTGCCTTGTAACAGCGTCGGGCTAGAAAGCCCGACCTACGCGTTCATGAACAATAGAGGTTAACGCTATCACGAGAGTTCGGTGACGACTCTGCTATGAGAACTTACCCCGCCGGAAGTCACGTGTCAAGCCGAATCGTCTTTTCCTCGCCCGCGGCCAGGCCCAGTGCAAGGCAGGAGAGGTCCCGTCCCGGCACCTGTTCGGCACCGGCAAGGGCGGGGGCTTCACCGTGCAAGGCCAGCACCAGGTCGGGACAGTCAGCGCCGGCGGGATCGCGCACCACGATCTGCCCGGGGCGGCTCTCCACCTGCACCGCCCGGCGGCGCGACCAGAAGCGCGCCAGCTCGCCCGGCAGCGGATTCCACCACCTCGGCGCATGAGCCTGGTAATACTCCAGCAGCCCCTCCAGAATGCTGACCCAACTGTCCGGGGCTTGCTGGAGCGTGGTCCTACGGGCGAAGGTGCGCTGATGCCAGTTGAAACATACATACCCATTCTTGGCCAGAATCATGTCCAACCCGCCGGCACCATCGGCAATCGCCGCCTCAGTGCCGCGCTGGGTGCCCGCACCATAGCCGCCGGTGACGATACCATCCTCGATGACGAACGGGAACTCCCAGATGTCCACCGGCTCACCGGTCGCGACATCCAGGGGCGCATAGGGCAGAACCGTGCCGCAGAGGAAGGCAGTGGCGGTCTGCTCGGCATACCAGGTGCTGTCATAGAGCAGACCGGCGGCGGCCTTGTACTTCAGGGAATCGGGCCAGTTGGTCAGGTAATGGTTGCGCGTGCCGGGCGGCTGACAGCCGGTGACCTGCCGGAAATAGGCAACCTCCTCAGCCACCTCCTCGGCAGTGCGATGGCCGAGTTCGTGAGGGGCGATCTCCCAGCCGCTTTGGGCCAGCTCGCGCGCCGCCTGCAACACCGGCTCGTCAGTCACCAGGTAGCTCGTCGCAGGCAGCCAGTACTCCTGCGTCGGCGCCGGCGAGAAGAAATAGAACGCCGACTTGATGCCGAAGCGGTTTTCCAGCTCGCGCCACCGGGCGAAATTGAAATGGGGATTATCGCTCTGGTCCGCCCGGCCCCTGAAGGCCTTATCGCCATATACCGAATCCACATCATGCGTCAGCAGCATCCCGTTGAGCTTGATCTGGCCATCAACCGCCGGATGAAACCACTTGGTCGCCATCACCAGGCCAAGCCGGTCGTAGCACCGGCGCAGAATCGCAGTGAAGATGTCCTGGTAATCGCTGATCACCGGCCGCGCGCCCCATCTATCTGCCAGCGCCGCCCACAGCACATCAATGTAGCGCACAAATGACTTGTAGCCGGGATTGCCGGCCCACGAGAAGCGCGACAGGTACAGGCCGATGGTCTCGAAGATCGGGGCGTTGAGGATGATGCGGAAGGCAGCGTCGCCGACCTCCTGCACGACGAAAAGCGGGCCCTGGCCGCCATACTTGGTCTCGACATAACGCAAGACGCCACAGGCGACATCGCCCTCGACCTCGCGCACGCCGCCGAAGACGGGGAGAGCCCTCACCCCTGGCCCCTCTCCCGGGGGGAGAGGGGTAACGACTTCGTTTCCCCCCGCCTCAGAGCCCAAGGGGAGAAGGCAATCCGGCGTGAACTCGGCCTGCAGCTCGACGCGCAGAATCGGCCATACCGCACCATAATCCGGCGCCGGTGCCGGCCGGCAATTGACGCAGACCTGCCCACCAGCCGGGTCAATGACCAGTCCGCCCTCAAAGTCATCGCCGGCACCGGCCTCCCCATACGAAAGCCCAATCATGTCGAGGAGCTGGCGAGCGCCATAGTACGCCCAGGTGGATTGCCGTTGCGGATCGTCGGTACACAGCGACCTGACAACTACGGGTAGCATAGAGACAAGCCCTCCCTAGAGATATGATGGGGAGTATTTCAAGCAGGGGCTGGCAGGGTCCTTCTAGTACGACCGCGCCGGGCGAGGAAGGAAACGGGAGGATAATGGGAGAATGGTCATTCAAGACGCTATGAACATTTCCCTTTCAGAGAGAACAATTGAGGACATTCTGGCCTCAGACAAAGCCATTTTGGCTGAGGTGCTGTCCGTTGAGCCGGGGGATTTGAGCCTGCTGGCACGCCAGAAGGTTCTGGAAACCGGCAAGCTGGACCTCCTGTACGTCCACAGAGATGAACTGCTCCTTATTGAGCTAAAGGTGGTGCCCTTCTACCACGAACTCATTCATCAGATAGACGGCTACTGTGAGTGTCTCAGAGAGCTGCAAAGACAGCACAGGCTCGTCGATCTTCAGATAGCAAAAATCGCGTTAGTAACAGGGGCCGATCCCAAAGATATTCAACAGTGCGAACACAGTGGGATTCGGCTAGTCACGTATGAGCCGGAATTCGTGCTGTCAGAATTCTACGAGCGTTTTAGGAGCCTCTCCCACTTCCTCGAAATCCGCTCCGGGGATTATGGCGTTGTTAGACTGGGGCTTCTGAAATCCACGCTACAGCTGCTGGCGGATGGCAATAGCATTAGTCAAATCTGCAGCACCGAGAACCGTGCCGAGAAAACGATACGAAACCGCCTATCAGTAGCCGCCCACCTGGGGCTGGTGAGCCGGTTGAGACATGAGTACTATTTGACTGATTTTGCCGACGAATTCTTGCAGCAAGGCAATGCGGCAATAGACGATGAGTTTAGCAGTGAGCAAATCGAGATACTCTCGGATTTTGTCAGAAACAACCCCTACTTCTCGCCAATAACATATACCATACTGTCAATGCTGGAGACAGTTTTTGTCTTAGCTAAGAATGAATACCCAGTGCCCCACGATCCCGTCAGGGACTACTTTGTGAAGTCTGTGGGAAAAGAGCAGACCTGGAGCACCGCTAGAGCCCGGCAAACTGCAACGTACATCTTCTCCAACTACGCATGCGAATTGGAGTACTTAGCCAGAGCTGGTAATTACTACTATCTCACCCCAAAAGGCATTCAGGCCATCTTGCTGCTGCAGTTGAACCGGTCGATCAAACTCATTGAGGCCCGGCCCTAGTGCCTTGTCAGGCATCACGACCGACACAGCACTAGGCCGCCGTCCCCCCTTGCCCCACGGATGGGAAAACCTATCCGTGAGCAGGATACTTCACCAGGAGGTCATACAAATGATGTGCCCGGGCTGCAAGCAAGACCTGTCGCACGTCACAGTGGTGACAAACCACTCGATAGTGGCCCACGGTTACGTCGCCGATGATGGCAGCGTCACCATCACGTCGGCCCATCTTGATAATGGTGGGGAGGGCTTCACGACCATATCCTGCGCCAACTGCGGGGCGGATCTCGACATCATTTTACCTGACATCCTCACGCAGAGGGACATTGGACTCGATGAGCTGGCTGAGTTCCTGCCCTGAAACCGAACTCCCCTTGTTGAACGGGTAGGCAGGATGCATTATGCTATCATACCGTGTATTAGTCGCAGATCTACCAATTGGCCTATCAGCGACGAGAAGCGCCTCGAGGCCGCCGTGAGGGCCTGGCAGACCGAGCGCGCAATGCCAGTACAGCGAGCCTGGACTGGCGGCTCGCCACCGAAGACCTTCGGATCAAGCTCAACGACCTGTACTCACAGCTTGACGACTGACAGAGCGCGGGTCCGTTTGAAGGAGATATTTAGTCTTCGCACATCGGCTGCAGGTGGCGGTGGAGGCGCTCGATCAGCTTGCCGCAGGTGATATGACGCTGGCGCATCAGCATGTAGTCAGCACGATACCACGTCGGGCTAATCACCACCGTCGGATATAAGCGCGTCGCCATGCGCGCCTCGCCCGACAGCCGCCAGTGGTGGCCGGGCTTGGCGCGCAGTCGCGTGCGGGCGAGATCATCGCAGAGGTACGCGAAATAGTCGCAGTCGCGATGGCCGAGCGCGATCATGCGGCAGTACATCTCGAACATGGGGAAGGACAGCGTGTCACTGCCCGAGCCACGCGTGCCCTCACCCCCCAACCCCCTCTCCCGCAGGGAGAGGGGGAATGCAGTGTCGGTGACCGCCTCCGGGCCAGCGATGCCCCAGACGATACCATCGGCCTGGAGATGGCGGGCGATCCACGGCTGCATACGGGCGTCGGCCAGTGCGTTGCCGCCCAGCGACCCATCGGGCAGATCATAGTACAGCCAGCGCTGGTCACGGCCCCGCCGGCCCAGATCGGTCTTCTCCCACAGCGCCCCGGAGACCGCCCAGATGTCCACCCAGTCGTCTAGTTCGGGGAGACTTGTGGCAGCCTCGGCCCCTTCGGACTTTTCCGCAAGCTCTAGGGCTTCAGCGGGTTTTCCGCTTACGGCAGGCTCCAGAGCAGAGACAATCTGCATAACCGGGCAGCCGCCGGTCGCGCGCTTGACTGCGGCGTAGAGCCTGGCAAGCTGGGGGTAAAGCTCAGGCGACGCCGCCACGACGCCAAGCACGTAGCCGTCAAGCTCGGGACGGGCCTCGCGGAAAGCCTGCCAGGCCGTCGCAGCATCGGCGGCGATCGTACGGATCTCCTCGGCGGTGTAAGTCTTGCCGTCGGCGGGACGCGGCAGGGCATAGACGGCGACACTACCGGCAGGTAGCCCATAGCCGGCCAGATCGCTGGTGATGTCAGCGGCGGCGAAATCGGGGTGCAGCACGCTCAAGCCCAGCGCGTCCGAGCGGGGCACGGCGAAATCCCAGACCTTGACCTGGAAGCTCTGGCGGAGCGGCGGATGGTCGGCGGCGCTGACCGTCACGACGCCGGAGTAAAGGCCCGGCGCGGTGTTAGCAGAGGTCTTCAGCGGCACCCAGAAAATGGCGCGCTGGCCGGCGGACAGGTCCAGCGGCGCTCGCGGCCAGTGGAAGCTCTCGTGGCCCGCCAACCCCGGCACGTGCACCAACTCCGCCGTGCCCTGCCACAGGCCCTCGATATCAACCTCGGCGGAGATGCCCTTGACCTCGCCGAAAGCATCTACCGCCACTCCGAAGCCGGAGATGTCGTCGCGGGCCATGTAAAGACGCAGGCCGGGACCCACACCTTCGGTGTCGGTGCCCAGCCGCCACTCGGGACAAAGGCCGTCCGGATCAATCGGGATAGGGGAGAGGCTGGCGGCCATGCTGACGGGACGCCCCAGCTCCTGCTCCCAGTGCCGGCGGGCGATTTGCGGCTGCAGCTCGTCGTGCAGCAACCAGGCATAAAGCTCGGCACTGTCCAGCGCACCGGCCAGTTGTACCCAGGCATCGTAGTCGTTGGCGGGCTTGATGTCGGCGGCGATCGCATCAATATCCTTTTGCACCCCTGCGGCTATGTGCAGCGCCCAGTTCTGTGGGCTGCGACTTTCCTCGCCGGCGGGCGCAGGTTCGTAGCCGGCCTGCTGCATGACGTAGCGGCAGAGGTCCAGCTCACGCTGCAGGGCCTGGAGGCGATACTGGGCTTGAGCGGTGTAAGCGGCGGTACGGTTCGGCTCGAAGCGCAGCAAATGGCCGTAGCGGGGCGCGTCATGGAAGCTCACGCCGGTGTTGGGCCACGAGCTGAACTCGTGGGTAACAAAATCGTTGCGGGCGAAGTTGATGCCCCAAGGCTCCAGCGTCGGCAGAGCCATGCGGCCGGTGGGCTCGCCGCAGCGGTCGCGGAACTCGAAGCTGGCCAGATCAATGGCGATCTCGCAGATCCAGGCGTCCGGCTCGAAGCCGACCTGATGCTCCCAGAGGCACTCCCAGTCCCTGTCGAACTCCCAGGCGTCATATTCGACATTGTCGGGATTGACCTCCAGCTCGCAGTAGGTGGCGTGATCGTGATTGGGGTCTATGAACACCTCGGCCGAATCGTCGCGCCACACATAAAAATCGTCGCGGGTCTCGTCGGCCTTGAGGCGGTGCGGGGCCGAGGTGTACAGCCGGAAGCCGATATAGAGATGGCCATCATCATAGCAGCAAAACACGCGGGTCTGCTGGCGCGCGACCTTGCCGGTAGTGGTGATCCAGTCCTCCGCGCCGACGCTAGCTTCGGCCCAGCAGGGATCATCGAGGCGACCATCAATCAGCGGCGGAGTGTCGGTCTTCTGCAGGCGGGCCTGGTAGCGCTCATAGGCGAAGACCTCATCCGCGCGAACCGCGGCTGCACCATCATTATAGACCCCGATGGCCAGGCCCGCGGCATGCTGCGGCACCTCGATAAGCTGCTCCACATATTCCCATTCGCCGGCGGCCTGGCGTACCGGTAGGCGGACGGTGCTGACGGGCATGTCGAAGGGCGCATAGGACTCCACGCACAGGCCGCAGTCGCGGTTGCCAGCGGATTTGAGCCAGCCGCCGACCAGGTACTTGAGGGTCGGTACGCTGGCGATGCCGAGAGCTAGCAGCTTAGCGCCCGGCTCCAGCTTGAGGCTGTGCTTGCCGGTGCGCGCGGTGCTGGTGCAGAGCTCGCCGCCCTCGCCGAACCAGCCGTCAGGAGCGCCCTCGCGCAGCCGCTCGAAGCCGCCGTTGTAAACCAGGTTGGCGTCGGTGAGCCGTTCCTGTGCGGCAGCGCCAGCGCCCATCAGCAGCAGGGGCAGAGCTAGCGATACAATGACCCGCGCTTTGTGCATTGTCATCCCGCCCTTTCTTGGTGGCCTAATGGTACAAGACCCGGCGGGGTAACTCAAGCGGGGTTATGCACAGAGCCGGCAGACCGGGATAGCGCACGCGGATTTTGATGTAGCGGCAGCGGGCAGAACGTGGTATATTAGTCGGCGTATCGCCCTGCACACAATTTTGGGCCGCAAGGCCGTCGGGAGGCAGAAGCAATGCGACTCAACATCGGCTCTGCTGCGACTGGAAGTGCCAAATCCGGAGGTTGCTCCATCTTCGGTATCTTCTTCGGGATCCTGCTCGTGCCCCTGGGTTTCTACCTCGTCTATCACGGCGAGGTCAAGCTGATTAACCACGGCAAGGTCTTTGAGAGCGTCGAGATGATGAGCACCGAGGCAGCACTCGGCACTGCGGAGGGGACGGTCAAATTCAAGGGCGTGCCGCAAGCCGAGCTTCTCAGCGTCGAGTACTATGACAAGGGAGTGATTTATTTCAGCCGCACTCTCGAGGAGTACGAGCGGGAAGAGGACGAGGACGGCGAGGTGGACTACGACTGGAACACCAAGGACTCGGCGTCGAAGTTCGCCGACTTCGTCATAGAGGGCATCAAGGTGGGCGCGGGTAAGGCCAAGCCGGTCGGAGCCGAGAAGGTCTTCGAAGGGATCAAGCCGGTGAACGCCTGGCGCGATTACTTCGATCCGAAGCTGGTTGACAGCCGTAGCCCGGAGGTCGGCGACCAGAGGCTGACCGTGCGCGTGATTGATGCGGGCAAGGAACTAATCGTGTTCGGCGATATCCTGGATGGGACGGTGGCCGGGGGGACGACGTTTGTGATTAGCGCGCTGGGGGACCAGGCTACGACGGATGCGCTCAAGACGGAGTATAAGATCTGGTACTGGGTGATCAAGGGTGGGGCCGTGTTCTGCATCGGCTTCGGCATCCTGGCGATCTTCGGCCCGCTACTGAGCCTGGTGGGCTATATACCGTTCATCGGCAACAAGATCTCCGGCGCGTTCGGCTGCGTCGCCTTTGTGTTCGGGCTGATTAGCGTGCTGCTGGTCACACTGCTGATCAAGCTCTTCTGGGTGATCGTGATACTGGCTGTGCTAGGCATCGGCGTGGGAGTGTTGATCGCCGTGAAAAGCCCACGCACGCCGCCCGGCGCAGAGCAACAAGCACCAACGCCCGGGCCCACACCAACACCTGTGCCAACGCCGACACCCGAGCCGACATCCGAAGAGCCGCCGGAGGAGCAGTAGGCGGACGGCTAGAAGCTGTCCCAAAACCTTGAATGGGGGACTGTCCCCTGGGTACCAGAAACAGCGTCTTACCAGCCCGCGCGTTTTAGAGAACTAGGTTCTGACACCACTTCTAGCCTAGGCATCGTCCGGCCCAGCAAGCGGGATGCAGATAGCTGCAACTGGAACCCATGCTGCAGTTCAGAGCGTTGATAGGAGAGACCCTCGATAATGCGTTCTGACAAGTTCTTTGCGGAGCAGAAAGAGCAGTCAAAGGTCAAGACGGCGATCGTCCAAAAATACTTTACTACTTGGGCGAACATAATCATTCGACATCTCGAGAAGACACCCTCTCCTTCAATAGATAGAATTGCTTACGTTGATTTGTTCGCTGGTCCTGGTTACTATGAAGACGGTACTCCGTCCACTCCGGCAGTGGTACTTCAGGAAATAGTGCAAGACGCCAAATTGGCACAGTGGGTGGTTCCAATCTTCAATGACGCCAACGAGGAATTTGCCAGCCGACTGCAAGCCGTGGTTGATGCGCTCCCCGGGGTAGGAGCTTTGCGCCATGGACCAACAATCGGCAATCAGGAAGTTGGCAAGGCACTGGTGGAAGCTCTGCAAAGGACCGAGCTTGTCCCTTCGCTTTTCTTCATAGACCCCTGGGGCTACAAGGGAGTCTCACTAGCGCTTATCAGCTCTGCAATCAAAGATTGGGGTTCCGAGTGCATACTGTTTCTTAACATGAATCGTGTTCTCCCGGCGATCCGGAATGACACGGTCGAGGCCCCCATGCAGGAACTCTTTGGTGCCGACCGGCTCGCAGCACTACGCCTTAAGTTGCAAAACCTGCCGAAGCCGGATCGCCAACCTGCCATACTGGAGGAGCTATGTGCCGCCCTTGCAGACGCCGGGGCCAAGTATGTCTTGCCATTCGGCTTCAAAGACGACCGAGGCAACCGGACATTGCACTACCTAGTTCACGTTACGAAGCACGAGCTGGGGTATGAGATCATGAAGGACATAATGGCGAGGGAAAGCTCATTGGCGGACCAGGGAGTTGCATCGTTCGAGTACAGCCCCGCCGACCAGCGATTCCCGCGGCTGTTCGAGTTGACCCGGCCGTTGGACGACCTAGAAGACATGCTGCTTGCTGACTTTGCCGGGTGCAGACTGGCTATGGGCCAGATATACCGCGCACACCATGTTGGCACGCCATACATCAGTCGCAACTACAAAGACATCCTGCGAAGAATGGAAGCGGAACACAAGATAGAGTGTGTGCCATGTGCCGAAGAGCGCCCTATGCGCAAGGGAGAAGTAACGTTCGCTGATAGTGTCGAAGTCATATTCCCCGAAAGGGGTGAGAACTAGACGTGGCTGCGCGATCGAAGATAGAATGGACGGAAGCAAGCTGGAATCCGGTCACTGGTTGCAGCAAAGTGAGTCCTGGTTGTGCCAACTGCTATGCAGAACGCCTGGCTTTGCGATTGCAGGCGATGGGGCAGCTCAACTACGCGAACGGGTTCGATGTAACACTCCATGAACACATGCTGGACAAGCCGCTGACATGGAGAAAGCCACTGGTTGTCTTCGTCAACTCAATGAGTGACCTGTTTCACGAAGAGGTGCCTTTCGAGTTCATCGAGCGAGTATTCGACGTGATGCGAAAGGCATCTTGGCACATCTTCCAAGTTCTGACCAAGCGTTCTGAACGATTGTTGGAGTGTGGCCCGGAAATTGACTGGCCGGACAATGTGTGGATGGGTGTAAGTGTTGAGAACAAAGACTACAATTACCGCATCGATGATCTAAGGCGCACCGACGCGGCTACCAGGTTCGTGTCGTTTGAGCCACTGATTGGCCCCGTTGGCAAGATTGCTCTGCACAGAATTGACTGGGCTATTGTTGGCGGTGAATCGGGCCCGGGGGCAAGGCCGATGGACGAACAATGGGTTCTTGACATCAAAGACCAATGCTTGGACGCTGACATTCCCTTTTTCTTTAAGCAATGGGGCGGGACGAATAAGAAGCGCAACGGAAGAGTCTTGCAGGGCCATACCTGGGACCAAATGCCTGAGGTGACTCTGACTCAGTGATGTGAATCCTCCCTCTTGGCACAGCCTCCTAGCGCCGCCACCCGCGAACGTGTGCAGAATGAGCCCCAAAGTTGAGGGTAGTCATGGATGCGCAACGCGGCAAGCAGAAGAGCTATGTCTATCTGATCGTTGTGGCTCTTGCCCTGGGTGTGTACGCGCTCAATACGTACATGCGAGGGGTGTGGGAGCGAGAAGAGGGCGCGCGTAAGGCTTCCGTCCAGGCGCGCGAACAGGCCGAAATGCAGGCGCGACTGGAAGCCGAAGGCCGTGTCCCCAAAAGCGTCTTTGAGATGCCGGCAGATTCGGGGCCGCCACAGGCGCCCGTCAAGATCGTCGCCTATATCAACTCCGCGAATGACTGCCTGGAGATGACCGCGAAACTCCTGACTGAGGTCCAAGAGGTCTATGGTGAAGCGGTGAGTATAGACTACCGCGATACGGTGGAGCCGGAAATCCAGGCCGAAGCCGACAAGAAGCAGATCGGCTGTGATGCCGGCATCTACTTCAACGGCGAGATGACCCGCAAAGCCCAACCGGGCAATATCACCGGCCTGCGCCAGTTCCTTGGGGCAGCCGATACCGACCACTACAGGAGTGCCGATGTCTATGGCGCTATCAATTACCTTCTTGAGGACAAGGGCGTCGAGGTCCCGGCCGAGGCCCGTAAACTCGCCAGCCTGGAGGACAAATAGGCCAAAGCCGAATAAGCTTGCTCGTGCACACGATGCGGGGAGCCCTGCTTGACGAAGGGGTTCCCCGCTTTGTTTGAGCAGTAATCCAGCAAGCCCGTGGCTTTTCGCGGACTGCTGCCTAGGGGCCGGCAGGGGAGAAGAAGATAGGGTCGGGCTGGGCCTGAAGTCCCAGGCGGCGCGGCCTCTGGGGCTCTGTGGAAAATCAGGCCGGTAGCGGCGCAACTGCGGTTGAGGGGGACTCTGTTGGTGGTGAAATCGGCCGCGAGAGGGCTTTTGGGCTGCGCTTGGGCTTAACTTGAGGTTTTGTTGAGGAAACGCCGAGCATCTTGAGCCTATGTGTGTAAGTTAGACCAACAATCATTGGGCTGTAACGTTTTTGTGAATGAGGTGGGCTTGAGCAATATACCCATACGGGGTATTTCCCGCTTATTTGCTCATTTGAAAAAATTTTGCAGGAATCTCGCTATAAAGGAGGAATTGCGCGGTTGGGTGTTCAATATTAAATCAAATATCGCGCGCGTCGGCAGCCTCTGAGGCCCGGGTATGGATATTGCGTAGTGTATGGAAGCTTATATGCGCCAGGGCCAGATAGACGGAGAGACGCCGGTGTAACGAACCTGCCGCCGGAGGACGGCCACGATTATGCCGTCGCATCAGGATTTTTACTATGAGGGTTTCAGCGGGCCCAACGGCACGATTGTACCGGACGACGTTTTCGATCTGCTGGCTCCCCGGCTGAAAGAGTCCGAGCTGCGCGTCCTCCTATATATAGTGCGCAGGACCTTTGGATTCGGCAAGAGCGCTGACGCAATCTCGCTCAAACAATTGACCAAGGGCATCGTCGCCCGCGACGGCCGCGTCCTAGATCGTGGTACCGGCATGAGTCGCAAAGCCGTCATCACTGGTGTCAGGGGTCTGGCCGAAAAAGGCATCATCACCATCGAGCATCACCAGAGTGAGAAGGGCGACAGTCAGGTAAATGTCTATAAGCTGCGCTTTAAGCACGGGGAAGGGGTGGTTACCCAGGGCAACCACCGTAGTGACCCAACTATACCACCCCCGGTTACCGGAGGTAACCCACAAGAATCAGTAATACAAGATTCAGAAGAACACAACAACACCAGTGTTGTTGTCTCTCATGACCTCGAAGAACAAGACCTCTACAGAGACCTCAAGGCTATTGGTGTTCACCACAATACAGCCGCCAAGTTCATTAGAGAAAAAGAAACCATCCAAATCAGGCAGGCTTTGGATTATCTGATCTACCGTCTGCAAAGTGGATGGCAGCCGCAGGAGACACCAGCAGCGTGGTTGGTGGCCGCGCTTCGGGAGAATTACATGCTGCCGGAGCGTCGCGAGGCACCCGGGCGCGGCGGTAAGGATCCCGTGAAGAGCGCGGAGGACGCCGCCCAACGAGCTGCGGAGATCAGGCAGCAGTTTACTGATGAACGGCGCAGATTGCTGCAAGACTGTGGCGTCGAACAGAATGTGGAGAAAATATGGCAAGCAGTCCAGGCGCGGCTACGAAGCACGGATAAGTGGTCACCGGTACTCGCGGCGGTGGTATTGCGGCTAGCTTCAGACAGTGCGGCTGAATTGCTGGTTCCGGTAGCGATATTGCCGCACGTGAAGTCGCAGATCGAGGCGATTCGGCAAGCGCTAGAGCGCGAGCTGGCACACGAAATGCGGCTCTCAGTCAAACATCTTGGGTAATAGGCGAGTTATGCCGAGGCGGGAACAGCATACCACAAAAGGTTTCACGTGACACGTAGATATTTACCATAGTTTACGGCGCGAAGGTTATACAGATGGGCATGGCTCTATGGCAAAATGATGGCAAAGGTCAAAGTAAGTGCCCGTTAAGGTATTACCATCGAAAGCCATACAAGGCTTGACGAGATTTCTAGGTGTGAGCGGCCCAAAGCTGGCAGCCAAGAAGCAGGCGAGAGTTAGTTGGCGGCAGCCTGGGCCTCGCCGATGACGCGCAGGAAGTTGCCTCCCCAGAACTTGAGAATGGTCTCCTCGGAAAAGCCCCGGTCGAGCATCAATTGAGTGATCTGGGGCGTCTCAGCGTAGGACGGCGGAATGGCAACGCGCTTGCCCATGCCGTCATAGTCGGCTCCGAAGCCGACATAATCATCACCGATAAAGTCGCACACGTACTCGATGTGGTCCACCAGGCGGTCGAGGGTCTGGTTTTCCGGGTCCTGGGCTATGAAGCCGGGCAGGAAGGCGAGACCGATGACGCCGCCATTATCGGCGAGAGCGTTGAGTTGGTCATCGGTGAGGTTGCGCCAGTGAGGGGAGAGGGCGAAGATGTTGCCGTGTGAGAACATGACCGGCGCTTCGGAGAGCTCGATGGCCTCGAAGTAGCTGGCATCCTGGGTATGGGCGAGGTCCACGACCATGCCGAGGCGGTTGATTTCGGGGATGGCCTCGCGTCCGAAGTCTGTCAGTCCCTCGAAGTTTTTGCGGGCGTGCTCGCGGTCGGAAAGCTCGCAGAAGCCGAACAGGCTTTTGGTGCCGTGGAGGCTGTCTGCCTCGGCCTCACCGTGGGTGAGGTTGGCCACGCGCACACCGAGCTTGTACATTACTCGCATCACTCGCAGGCTGCGGCCGAGGGCGGTGCAGCTCTCAAGCTGTCCGATCAGGCCGATCTTGCCCTCGCGCTTGGCGCGGTAGATGTCATCGGCGGTGTCCACGATGAGGTAATCGTCGGGGTGGTTCTCGATGTGCTCGTACATGCCGTCCCACAGCTCGATGCACTGAAAGAGGTCCCCGCCGCCGACCATCGAGTTCATGGCGGTCAGTCCGCCGGCCCGCATGCGGCGCAAGTCCACCTGGTAATCGGGCAGATCGGGTGTCATGTCCATCGATTCTTTGCGGGCCCAATGCTCGATGATCGAGTCGTTGTGCCCGTCAATGAGAATGGCCTTGTCGTGCAGGGCTTGGGCTTCTGGTGAAATCTCCATGATGCGAATTCCCTTTCCTGATGCGGCCCGGCAGCGGCCGCATGTGTTTAGGGCAATAAGGCGATGGAAGTTTCGCCGTCGTTGAGGGCATGTCCTTCTTAGGGTTGCAAGAGACGCGACAGGCTGGGAAGCCTGTCGGTCGAGGAATGCCGGCAAAAAAGTTTGCGGAGGTGGTGGCCTCAGGTCAGGATGCCGAACTTGGCGTAGTCGTTGCACAATAGATGCAGGGGCGGCTCATCTTCGTCGGTCTCGGTGAAGCGGGGGACCTCGGGGATGAAGATGTTGTCGCCGACATCGTCATTCACCGTCGAAACCTCGCCAACCAGCGCGGTGCCGCGGCCCTCCTCGCCCCAGAAGCGATGGTGGTTGTAAGGCTCCAAGGTGATGCTCTCGCCGGGCTCGAGGCGGACGATGTCGCCGGCGGCGAACTCGCGCACCGCGCCGTCAATGCTCACGATGACCGGCGTATCGAGAAGCTCGCCCCGGGGAGAGGCGTTGCGCACCTCGATCAGCAGATTCCCACCGCTGCGGCAGATGATGTCCTCGGTCTTGAGAATGTGGTGATGGGCGGGGGTGACCTGGCCCTCGCCGACGATCAGCAGCTTTTCGCAGTAGGTCTTGGGATAGCGCTCGTCATCCCAGACGCCGTTGCGGATGGTGAACAGGGCCAGGCCGCTCTCGCGGTAATTGCCGGAGCCGAAATCAACGATGTCCCAGCCGAGGCCGGCATCCACAATCTCGCGGCACTCCTCGCCCTTGCTGCGCCAGTCGTCGAGCGACCAGTAGGCGAAGGGGGGGAGATGGAAGTTCTGGGCCTCTATAAACTGCTTGACTTCCTGAATGATGGCATTGATTTCCGAGCGTTTCATCGCTATTGCCTCCGTGGGTGTGCGGCACAGTCGGTGAGGTGTCTGGTCATCCGGGACCAGTATAATCCAACAATCCGGCCAGCACAACCGGGCCGGACGTTGGCGCTACTGGGCGAGGGCGGCATCGTCGAAGCTGGTCAGATAGCCGGTCGCCGCGACATCGGCGCCGACCTGGGAGCGGACGAATAGGTCAATGCGCGGGTTGATATACCAGCGGAGGTTAGCCTGGATCTGGCGGACCTGAGCGGGCTTGAAGGTGCGAGGCGTGCGGGTGATGGCAAGCAATCGCAGGCGACCGTTGCGCTGGGCATAGTGGAACTCCAGGAGACTTGCGCCGGGGATCTGCTGGCCGAGCTGGCGCTCTAGAGCTGCCTCGAGACGCCGGTGCAGCTTGAGGGCCTCGCCGGTGAGCGGGGCCGGCTGCTGCTTCTCCGGCTCATATAGATAACGTGTGGCATCGGCGTCGCGGGTGAGGATGGAGCGGACGATGAGCCGCATGGGCTTGCCGGTGGCCTGGCGGAGAGCCTGCTCGGCCTCGGCCACTTGAGCCGGCTCGATTGCGGTTGGGGTGCGCACGTTAGCGGTTAGGGTCTCCTGGGCGCCGTCGGTCTTGAGCCTGATGTCGGTGAGCTGGGCGCCCAGTATGGTTTTGAGGTGCTCGGTGAGCGCGGTGGTTGCCTGGGAGAGAAGCCGGGTCTCAGCGGCGGCCTCGGCGCGGCGCTGGGCCTCCTCCTCGGCGATGAATACCGGCCCTTGACTGTCATAGTCGCGCGACAGCAGCGACCTGATTACGAGATGGATACGCGGGTCAACGGCCTGGCGCAGGGCACTTTGGACCTGGGCGACTTGCGCCGGCTCGAACTCGCGAGGCGTCAGCACGGTGGCGAGCACATTAATTCGCGGACCCTGGCGCTGGTAGTCGAATGCGGATAGCCGGGCGCCGACAATGGAGCGGACCTGTCGGGAAAGCGTCGCCTCGAGGGCGGCGGAGAAACGTTGGTCGGCGATCAGCCCCAGCAGCGTTTGCGTCATGAACACGCCGATGGCGCACAATACCAGCAGACTGACGGCGAAGCGGCGTAAGTAGTCGCCGAAGTCAACCACCTCATGGGTCCTGACCTCAACCATACCGAAGATGGTGAAGACGAAGGCGGCGGCGAGCTCGATAGCAAGGAAGTTGGCGACGAAGAGCAGGAAGGCGTTCAGGGCCCAGGACCAGTTGGCGGAGGCGATGCAGAGCCCACATGTGGCCAAGGGTGGCACCACCGCCACCGCCGTGGCTACGCCGGGCAGAGCTGCGCTGACCTTCTCATTGACCAGGGCATAGGCCCCGGCAAGACCGGCGGCCAGGGCGATAACAATATCGTAGAGGGTCGGCTGGGTGCGGGCCAAAACCTCAGCGCCCATCGCGAACCGCAGCGGCACCAGGCCGATCAGCGCTGCCAGGCCGATCACCACCAGCACGCCGACGACCTCGGACAGCACCGCCTTCCACAGCAGCCGGCGGTCGCCGATGGCGATGCCCAGAGCAATGCCGAAGATCGGTCCCATCAGCGGGGCAACCAGCATCGCCCCGATGACCACTGCGGTGCTGTTGGCTAGCAGGCCATAGGCGGCGATGGTGGCGGAGATGGCGGTGAGGATGTAGAAGGAGAGCGCCGGCGTGGAGATCTCAGTGACTTCCCCATAGATCTCCTCGCGGCGACTGGGGAGCAGGTAGATGACTTTGCCGAACAGACGACGCATCTGCCCATCCTCCCGATCCTGCGACACTGCGGCGTCACCGTAGATAGCAACCGGACGAGGCGAGACGGACAAGCTCTCTGCAGGCGCGGGCAACTGGCCGCTGCCTTCCACTTGTGGCAATGTATAGGGGAATAGAGAGGGGGCAGGCTCCCAGGTAGCTTAGCGGTCGAGCCGCTGCTACAGTTCGGTAAGTCGGCGGAGCTAGCCGCCGCTTACATGTTATTGACGGAGTCCTGCCCCCGCAGAAATAGTTCGCCACCACCGCGCGGATTCCTGCAGAAGAATTCTCCCATGAGGAAAAACTGCGACCGCCGGCATCTGACGCAGCCGAGCCCCCTAAGCAAGTCCTAGATCAGTGAGGTGGCGAAGGCGTCCAGGTTGATCTTCTCGCCGGTCTTGCCTGACTCGACGATCGCCAGAGTTATCAGCATGGCGTTATAGCCGTCCTGGTAGCTGGCCGCGGGAGCCAAAGGTAACTCCGGGTCAAGTATGCTCGCGGCCCAGTGCTCGTACAGGGCAGTGGTTAAATCGCGGGCCGCGCCCTCGAAGGCCAGCGCCCACATGTCGCGAGTCATAGTCGGCAGCGGCGGATTGGGCTCGGTGGTGAAATGTATGGTATTGCCATCAGTGTAAGCCAGGCCGCTTCTGCCGATGACGTCGAGACGCTCGGGGACCCCGCTGCCGCCCATCGAAGAGGAGAGGTAGCCGATGGTGCGGTCGTCGCCCTCGCCGAACTCGATCTGGGCGCCGACCACGTCAATCGCGCCGGTATCGGACCAGGTGTTGCGGCGCAAGGCGGCCGAGACTGCCGTCGGCTTGCGCCCGGCCAGGAAGGGCACCATGTCAATGTCATGGCTGATGAAGTCCATGATGCCATCGAAGGGCGCGGGGGAGAGGTACTTGGGCAGTAGCATGCCCCGCTGGCGGGCGAAGGTGATCTGCAGCGGCTCGATCTGGTCGGCCAGCTCCTTCATCTTGGCATAGACCGGGCCTAAGCGGAGCTGGTAGGATAGGGCCGCGCGCAGGCCGCTTTTCTCGACGGCGTCTTTCATCTCCTCGGCCTCGGCGAGCGAGGCGGCCATCGGCTTCTCGGTGAGCAGATGCCGCCCCGCCGCAATCGCCTCCATAGCAAGACGGTGGTGGGAGGGCGTCTGGACACAGATGCCGACGGCGGTGATGTCGTCGCGGGCGTAGAGCTCGGCGGTATCGGGTAGGTACTCGGTGTCGAATTTTTCAGCGGCGGCGCGGCCGGCCTCGGCGTCAATGTCGCAGATGGCGGCGAACTCGATGTTAGCGGCTTGGGCGATGGCGTTGGCGTGGGCGTTGCCGCGGCCACCGGCTCCGATGAGAGCGACACGCAACTTCTCCATTATGGCATCCCCTCAATGCTGGTGAGCTGGTTTCCCGGATAGCAACGGCATGGACAGGCGGCCCGTGCGCAGTATCGGGCACCTGTTCTGCAGGTTGCTCATAGGCTATTCGCCGTGGGGGGTGGGGATACCTTACATATAGATGGCGTTCCGACAACATATCACCTTCCTGGCGGACAGGTGACCCGCTTCGCAGGTGCCCAGCCTGTCCATGCCGTTGGCAAGGCTCGCGACAGGCAACCTTCGGCAAGCTCAGGTCGGGCGGATGCCTGTCGTCCCGGCTCTAGGCGGTGCACCTGCCCGCGTGGGGGCACTTGATAGGGCTGGGTATGAGGTATCAAGTGCGGACGGTTGTGATGGGCTAAGTTGACATAATGTACATTATAATAAAACGGGGATTGCTGGGATTCTGGGGGCCTGAGAGCCCTGAGCGCGTCGGGCTGGAAGCCCAAGTTATGCGGAGGTGTTTGTAATAGGAGGAGACAGCGGCGAACGGCAACAGCGCCTAACCCCCTACCCCCCCTTCCCTGGCAGGGAAGGGGGAATCAAAGGGGGATAGGTCGGCGAGACAAACCCGACCCACGAGACAAGTGGGTTGGCTCAATACGCTAGATAGATGCCGGGAATCACAGCCGCGAGCATGAGCGCGAACCACCCGGCCTTGCCGCGGGTGATCACTACTCCCGTCCGGCATTGGCGACATCAAGGGTCGCCGCCAGGTCGGCGCCGGTGGGCAGAATCGTTGAGTACACCATCAGGACACTTTCATGATACACCGTCGCGGGACTGCGGGAGAAGCGGAACATCTTGCCCAGCAGCGGAAGCTGGCCCAGCACCGGGATTGTCCGGTCAGGCCGAGGATGGCTGGTGGCCAGGGTGAGACTGGACAGCGAAAACAGGTCCAGCGCCTGGACGTACACGCTGGTGCGGGCGCTGTGCTTGGCGACGCGGCTGAGCGGGGCGTTCATCGGCGCGGCATCGCCGGAGCCGGGGTCATTGTGGGTCACCTGAAAGTCAATGGCGACCTCCGCCGCCGAGCCGCCCGGCAAGACGTGTGGAGTGAAGGTCAGCTTCGCCCCCTCCGTCAGAGCGGTCCACACCTCCTCTTCCTGGCCGAGGTCCAAGGCCAGGGCCAGGAGCCGGTCGGCGGAGAGTGCGGAGAGGTTATCGGCCTCTGAGATTGCCTGCGTGCCCAGCCCGGCTGCGGCCGGCACCGGCGTTGCCTCGGCAACTACGCTGGCCGACTGGACGCTGCTGATGAGGCCGCCGGTCTGGAGGATGCTGGTCGCGGAGGTCACTTCCTGGTTGGTGCCGATCAGCATCAGGCCGGCGCTGCCGGGCTCTTGCAGGGGCCAACACTGCACTTCGGGCAGGACTTGCTGCAGGCGCGCGCTCCAGGTATCCAGGTCATCGGCCGAGACGTCGGCGGGACTAAGTCTGACCTTCGCCACTACCCGCTGGGGGCCGCGACGGTGCCGGTGCGGTAGGAAGCCGGCCAGGGCCTCACTGAACTCCTCCGACCTCTGCAGGGCGCCTATGTCCAGGGGCTTGGCTTGGCTAATGTCGAAGTAGCTGACGGCGCTGCCGACGACCTCGGCCTGAGTGCCGGATAGGACGGCGATGCTGGTGGTGCTGGCCGAACCGAGGCCGGTGTGGCCGCCGGCGCCGGCCAGGGTCTGGAGGTCATTCTGCAGGGGACGCAAAAACAGGGCCTGCACGTCCTCAGCCAGCGCGCGCTCGGCATTCTGCAGCACCGCTTGGGCATCAGCCGCGCGCATCCGCAGATGCTCCGGCGGCGCGGCGCTCCAGTCATGGCCGAGGCGCGTGTGCATGGCCAGAAAGGCCCCGATGCTCTCCTGGGCGGTGCAGGCGTAGTTCTCATCTCTGAAGGTCTCGAGCAGGCGTCGCGGTAGCAAAGGCTCGGCATCATAGAGGTGGCGCGGCCGCCGCCCTTCGCGCTCGGTCGCCTGGATAGTGCGGTCGAGCAGCTCCGCCAGCTCGGGACTGCTGCCGGAGCCGGCTTGCTTGACCAGGGCGCGCCAGGTCTCGAGGGCTTCGGGATCGCTGTCCTGCAGTTCGGTCACCCAGCCGCTCAGCCGCCGGCTGAGGCCGTCGCTTATGGTCAACATGCGCGCGGGCCGAGTTTCGCCGGCAGAGGCCTGTACCAGCGCCGGCAGCGGCAGGCCCTCGACTGCTACCGTGGCGGAGAACTCCGGCTGATCTTTGCCAGTCTTGGCGGCGCTGCCATCGGATTGAGGCGCCGGCTTTGACTGCGGCGCAGGCGGGGGCTGGGTCGCGGTGTCGGGCGGCACGGTGATGAAGGTGGCCAGCGTCTCGGTCAGGGACAACGGATGCCTGCCGCGCGCCGAGGGTGTGAGCACAAAGCCGGTGCCTAGCTTTGCGGGTAGCTGGTAGGGAACGGCGGCGATTTTGGAGTTACCCTCAAGCGACTGGTCAAGCGCGGCGACCAACTCTCGGTTCTGCACCAGCCGCTGTTGGGCATAGGCCTCCAACTGGCGCAGATAGCCGCGTACCAGGCGCGCCATCGCGGCGACGTGGGACTGGGCCAGGCGAGCGCGCTTGGCGACACCAGCAGCGTCACCTCCGCTGAGTTGAAAGGCCCAGATGTCGAGGCGCACTTCCGGATGCGGCACGTCCAAGGCGGCGATGACGCGCTTGACGTCTTCCACCTGCGAGCGAGGCCCGGCGAGCACCAAAGTCGGCGGGCCGCTGGGGTCCTCGCCACCCAGCACCGTCACATTCTGGATGATGTCCGTCGGCATGTTGGAGATGATGGCTTGTACAATGTTGGGCCGGCGCAGGTAATAGAGCCGCACCGTCTCGCACCAGGGCGCGTCGGGGTCGTAGATGAGGCCGGCATCGGTCAGCAACTTGGCCGTGGTGTCAAGGGCGGGGCTGGTGCCTCGCAGCACCAGCGAGCGGTCTAGCTGCTCCATGCTTGCCAGGCCGGCGACCTTGTCGAATTGCTCGAGGCGGGACAGATCGGCAGTTGGGCTGAGGGTTAGGACCAGGGTCTGTGGCTCTCTGCGCTCGGGTCCGGGGATGCTCTTGAGCACTTCGACGGCGATTTGGCGCAGCCGTTGAGGGCCGTACACCGCCACCCTATTTCCCATGCGCATCATAAAGAACGGTGCAGGTTGGTCCTCGTAGGCGAAGGCCTCGGCGAGGTGAGTGATGGCCTCGCTGACTTGGGCCGCGTCGGCCTCAGCTACGCTGACCCATTCCAGTTCAGCAGTGGGCGCGAGATCGGCGTGCTCCTGGGCGCCGGCGGGGACAATGGCCAAAGCCAGGGCCACCGCCACACCGAGATAAGCTGCCCATCGCCGACAACTGGGTAGGCCGCCTTGGTTCCATGATTTCATCCGGGCTCTCTCCTTGCTCAATCGTCGCTTCCCTACTCGCCGGGGCCATCCAAGATGAGATTGGCATATGTATGACGTCACCACGTACTTGGTGGTTCGCCGAGACAGCGCGGTTTCCTGCGCGGAGGTATTGTCTGCGGTCGCTGACAACGAAGAACACACCTCCGGATGAGAAGGTGTGTTCCCCAATCTACGGGTCCCCCCGGACGACGCGATGACGTCATCGCCGATGTACCCGCAGGAAGCTTACTGGACCAGTTGCACGATCTTGGCGCCACCTCCGCTGGCTTCGGTGCCATGCACGTAAGAGCCTGAACCGTTGAAGGTGATGCGCTTGGCGATAATGCTGCCGTATTGATGCTCCTGGCCGCTGCCGTTATAGGTGATCGAGCCATTGGGCGCATAGAAGGTGCCGAACGAATCCTGGTTGGAGCCGTTGAAGGTGAGGACCGTGCCGCTGCTTGACTTCAGCGACATCAGCGCCAGGTTCTCGGTGTAGGGCGTGATTGATTGGCACGCGCCGTTGAAGACGATGCTGCCCTTGGCGATTATGGTGACATTTTCGAGCTCGTGGCCCGAACCGTTGAAGGTGACATTGCCTTCGACCAGCAGCAGGCCGTTATAGCCGTAGAAGTTACTGCCGTTGAGGGTCACATTGCCCAGGACGTGGACGTGACCGAACTCCATGCTCTTGCCCGATCCGTTGATGGTGATACTGCTCACTTCATAGTCCCACGGCAGGAAGTCGTCCCAGGTGTAATCCACGGGGTAGCTGAGGATAGCGCCTTCGTAGGAGCCGCCGGCCAGCTCGATGCCGGAACCGTTGACGGTGAGGCGGTTACGATAGACCACCGGCCCGGAGAAATACTGGTTGGAGCCATTGATTGTGACGCGGGTGTTGGAGTGAGTGTCGCCTTCGACGCGAATACCGGAGCCGTTGATAGTGATTCCTGTGGCTGAGGTCGAGTCCTCACCCGCGAATAGACAGGGACAGGCGCCGGCGGAGGCGGTGACTTTGGCGGTCGCAGGCCGGACGATATTCATCTGCTCGAGGCCGGCCACCTTGGCGAAGCCGTAGGCCTCATTGACGTGGGCCTGCACGGTTACGGCCGCCTCGTCGCTTTCCAGCACGCCATAGCCCGGGACCTCGTCACCGGCGGCGTAATAGGTGACATCCTGGTCGGTGTTGACGGCAACCTCAGGCCACGGGTTAGCTTCATTGTTGGCTGAGACTACGTCCGCCAGGCGGGCGTCGGCTAAATCGGTGTCGGGCAGTTGGTGGGCCGCAGCCATAGCGGCCGCATCGGCAACCGCTTGGGCGCGCTGGACCGCAACCGCCATGCGCCCCAGGTCAACGGTTAGGGCGGCGAGGCTCATCAGCGCGACCAACGCAAGTAGCACAGTCACCAAGACGAGACCGCGCCGTCGGCGGGGACGGGACAGAGCCAGTGAATGCTTGCGAATTGTCCGACCGCGATTGCGCATAGAGGGGGTTCCTTTAGCTGCGCTGTGGAGCTGTCATAACCCCGGTGCTATTATTGATAGTATCGTCCGGGGCTCGCTCGACTTAAGCGCTGGATTGCTGCAACTGTGAGTGCGAATATTGCTGTGCCTCTATGTGGCGCAGGGCCGATGGCGGCGAATTGACTTATTCACCTGCACGGCCTGCTCTGAGCGATTTTGAGCTCGGCTTTGGACGGCGGCTTTACTTTATCAATTGGACCGTCTTGAGTATTTGCGAGTCGTCTTGGGTGCCGGCGACGGTGTACTGGCCGCCCCGCATGGTTACCTCCAGCCCAATCAGGCTGCCGTTATGACAACTAGCATCAGCGCCATGGAAATTGATGCCGCCGTTGGGGGCAAACAGTATCCCTTCTGTCGCTTGACCCGCCCCGTCGAAGACGATGGCTTTGTCGGCTGTTGAGAACGATATTAGCGTCACATTCTCGACGTATGGTGTCATGGATTGGCAAGCGCCATTGAACTTGATCGTGCCCTTGGCGATGATGGTGACATGATTGAGTTGCGCGCCGGAGCCATTGAACACAACATTGCCTTCAACCATCACCAGACCGTTGGAGCCCTGAAAGCCCGAGCTGTTCACGGTCAAGTCGCCGTTGACGTGCACGTGGCCGAACTCCATGCTGCCCTCACTGATGGTGAGACTGCCGACCTCATAATCCCAGGGCAGGAAGTCGTCCCAGGTGTAGTTGACGGGATAGGGCTCGATCTCGCCCTCCACGGAGCCCTGCTGCAGGTCAATGTCGGAGCCGGAGATGACCAGACTGTAGCGGTACTCGACCAGGCCGGTGATGGTAATATGAGAACCGTGAATGACGACGCTGCTGTTGGAGTGGATTGCGCCGTCAATGTACACCCCGGAACCGCTGGAGACAAAGCCGTCTTCCCAGTCCACCTCCTGGCCGGCGAAGAGCACGGGCAGGCTGCTGGGATTGAAGGTGGTCTTGGCCGTCGCCGTGCGGACGATATTCATCTGCTCTAGGCCGGCGACCTTGGCAAAGCCATACTCCTCATTGACATGGGCTTGCACCGTTACGGCGAGCTCGCTGCTGTCAAGCACGCCATAGTCGGGGACCTCTTCCCCACTGGTGTAGTAGGTGACGTCTTGGTCGGGGTTGATGGCGACCTGCGGCCAGGGGTTGGCTTCATTGTTGCCCGAGACCACATCGGCGAGCCGGGCGTTCGCCAGGTCGGTATCCGGCAGTTGGTTGGCCGCGCCCATCGCAGCAGCATCGGCAACGGCTTGGGCGCGCTGCACCGAAACCGCCATGCGCCCCAGGTCTATCGTCAGCGCCGCCATCCCCATCAGCGCCACTAGCGCCACGGCCACGGTGCCCCATACAACGCCGCGCCGCTTACCTGCCGACTGCAGCCCGCTCCGACCTACTCGGATTGTCCGAAGTTTCTCTTGCATAAGCACCATTCCCCCGCTAGCTTGCTCGCTTCTCGTAACAGGCGCGTATACATAATATATATTAACCTGTCTGGCCTCTTCTTAGCATCAACCTTTGCTCAAAAATTGCTAAAATATCGCCGCCGGGCTTGTAGACTTGGGCGGTACTGATCCGAACTGGCCCCCCGATGGAACCGGACCTGCTACTGCGATAGACAGGCACTACGAGCGCGCAAAGCGTGTTACGACCGCGCGTCCAGGCCCAATAACTCACAAGAGGCGTAGCTCGGGCATCCCGGCCGAGGGCCTTGCACCAATTACAATGTGGTGTTTCCGGCATTTGGCGGGAACGCCCCTAGATGCCATATGCGGGCCGTATGTCCAATCCTGTTGCCTCTGGAGTTCCCCGATCCATAATCCGCTCTAGGCCACGCTCAACGAATATTGAGCAAATCTTGAGATAATATTCTGTAGTTCTTGAGTATAATAGTGGGGACCCGCAGGGAGATGGCGGGCACAATTACTGTCAATTCGCACCTGTTCGGATAGGAACATAATAACCCCGCTTGCAGCTTTGCGCTGAAGCTCGAGATTCTTGGGGGATCTCTCGAGGGCATACGCAGCGCAGTACTCCTGGCGCCAGGGGGGCGTCGGGGGGAATAGCACCTGGTTCGTCGCGCCCTCGCCAGGATGGCTTATGAAAACTCTAAGGACCTGCAGAACTGCACTTCGGCAGCAAGTCGTGCGTCCCAGAGCGGGCGTCGCCTCAAGCCTCGGCATAGTCGCCGCGGCTCTGGTCGGCCTCGCCGTGATCGGTATGTATGCCGCCTTTGCCCGGCCGCTGGACTTTGGCCGTCAGCATGTAGCAGCCGTAGCCGAAGCCGCTGCGCTGGGAGCGGCGGCGCAATTGCCCGATGCAACCGCGGCGCGGCGGGTGGCCTCCGAGCTGATCGCAGCCAACCAGCACCAAGTGCCTGGGCCGACGGTGGTCTGTGACGCGGCTAGCGACATCACCATCTATCACCCTCAAGACGCCACTCCCCTAGCTCCACCCTTCGACAAGCTCGGCCCCAACTGTATGGCCGTAACCGTAAAGGCCCGCACCTCCGGCACACTGCCGGTTCCGCTTGGAGAGGCAGCCTCCGCCAAGACAGTGGTGTGGGGACCGGCGGCCGCGGCCGGCGTTGACCCCATCTATATTGTTGCCTCTGCTCCGCTGAAGCTGGGACAGAGCTATGTCTGCACTTATCTTCAAGACCCTAATGAGGCCCGGCAGTCCGAGGCGGGCTTTGGCTGGATAAGATTTCCCAACGAGCGCGCCGGCGATGACCAGCTCTTGCTGGAGTTGCTGCGCGGTGAGAAGTCGGCGCAGGCTGCAAGTGAGCGCTTCAGCCTCAGGGTGGGCGATACCATCACGGCGCGTGCGCCGGAAGCCGCAAGCCAGGCCGACGGTCTAGCCGCGTGGGCCCAGGCGTTGGTGGGCGAGGCGCAAGCTGCGGGGCGGCTGCAGCGGGCCGCGCAGAAGCCCTACTGCGACCAGACCATCGCGCAACACAGCTCCCGCCATCCGCGCCTGCTGACGGTGCCGCTAGTGGCCGTCACCGAGCAGGGATTGCAGGTGCAGGAGTTGCGGGCGATGTGGCTGGTGGATGCCGAGGTGAGCGGCCCGGGGCCTGCCAGGATCACGCTGCAGCCGGTCGAGCACGCGCTGGCTAGAGGCGAGGTGGCACCGGCGGCGGAAAGCTCGACACTGTACGCCCGCCAGCTTCTCGAATAACACAATTCAAGCGACGGAGTAACAGGTGTTGTGGGAACTGATAGAGTGATAGTCCACTACCTCTCCTGCCTGTGTAGGCGTAGTGAACCACTCTATTAAGAAGAGGCGCCCTCCTCCCCCAAAAGGGCGCCTCTTCTGCTTATTGGAGGCCGGTACACAGCGCGGCCTGAGGCGGTGAGGCGACGGCACGAAAACTGCAGCCAGTAAAGGCGCTGGACGGTTGACAGAACGGCGCGCCTAGCCGGGAAACGATTTTTAGAGAGCCGTTACGGAATCTTTGAGACCCTGGGGCTGTGGGGGGCCGAAAGGTCCCAAGGTAGCTTTGAGGCAATCTTGACTTGCGTTTGAAGTGAAATTGAAGCGGTTTGGCTATACTATACGCAGCCAAGAGCGGCTGACGTACGGAAGGTCGGTTTGACAATTTAGTCTTGGGGGGCTAATCGCGGGTAGTGCACTCAACACATTAATGGCCCGCGCAAACCGACCGACACGAGGCACGCTCAAAGGCAAAGCCGGCAAATAGAACCAGGAGGTGACAAACATGCTGAACAGGTACTGGCAAGACGAGCAAGGGCTGGCAACCGTCGAATACGCCCTGCTGTTGGCGTTGATTGTCGCGGTCGCTCTTACGGCATGGACCACCCTGGGCAGCAAGGTCAACTCCGTGGTTTCCGAAGCCGGCACAGAGATTTTTGGTTCGTAAGTCTCTGGTCGCATCGTCGTTGTCACATTTGTACGGTGACTGTACAAAAAAGGAGAGGTAGGAGGATTACAAATGAAGGCATACTGGAAAGATGAAGAGGGTTTGACCACGGTGGAGTACGCTTTGCTCCTGGCGCTGATCGTAGTCGTAGCTATCACGGCTTGGACTGCGCTCGGTACCAGTGTCAACAGCACTGTCACCAGTGTAGGCAACGAAATTCCCTAAGCAACTGAGCGGAAACGACCTACCGTGTCCTAGTCTGGTGATCTAAAAGCGGGGGCCTCTAAGCCCCCAGTACAACCAGAACATCGGGCTAGAATCATCGAGAGGCAAGGACGTGCCAACAGGCACCGCTTGCCTCTTTTTTTGTCCACTGTTCCGGGTTTGCCGTTCGGCCCTATGCCTGGTATAATCAACGCCGGTGATGGATATATTGCGCTGGACCACAATCGGCCTGACCCTCGCGGTGATGGCTGCCGCAGTCTATACCGATGTCAGGTGGGGCAAGATCCTCAACGCCGTCACCGCTCCCGCTGCGCTGCTGGGGATCGTGCTGAATACGGTGATAGGCGGGTGGGAGGGCCTGCTGGCCAGCGTGCTGGGCCTGGCGCTGGGTGTCGGGCTATGGTTTGTGTGCGGCATTTTGGGTCGCATCCTGGGCGCTGGTGACAGCAAGCTGCTGGCGGCGCTCGGCGCCTTGCAGGGCCCGGTGTTTCTGCTCTACGCAATCATCGCCACGGCCCTGGCCGGCGGGGTGATAGCGATTGTGATCGCCCTATGGCGCGGCTATTTGCGCCAGAGCATCCTCAACCTGGTCCAGTCGCTGTACGGGCGGATCGTCCATCGCGTGCCGATTGACATAGCGACCGCCGCTCCCCAGGCCGCTATCCCCTACGCCATCCCGATCTTCTGCGGCGGCCTGGGCGCTCTCTACTACGTGCATTTCTACCTGCGCTCAATCGGCGCTAGTTGTTGGCCTCTGTTCTGAGCTCTCCCCCATTGTCGTGCGCCTGGTCGGCAGTCGTGCCCCATCAAGGGTGCGGAGACGGATGAGTAGCGATAACTGTCACGGAGAATTGACCGATGCGCCGCCCCAGCGACCGAGCGCACCTGCAAGCAGGCCGCGGGTGTTGGCTCGTTGGGTGACTGTGTTGGCCTTGCTCGTGACACCGCTGGGGCGGGTCTTGCAGCACTGGCCGGGTGAGAAGTGGTGCGCCAGCACCTTCCTAACCTATGCCCCGCAGGCCCTCTGGCTGGTGCCGGCGCTAGCGGCTCTCCTAGTGGCCCTAGTCTGCCGGCAATGGTTGCTCAGCTTCATAGCGGCCCTGCTGGTGGCTTTCGTCGTGGTCGTCTTGATGGGCTGGCAGTGGCGCAGCCCGGTACCCCCGCAGACCCCGGACAGCTTCATTGTGGCTAGCTGGAATGTCCACAACGGCTGGCAGAGCGCCGAGCGCGCCCGCCTGGCGGTGGACGCAATCGGCGCGGATATCGTCCTGACCCAAGAGGCAATTGACAAAGGCTTTTTGCCACACTTTGAGGGCTTCGAGTGTGTGCGCACTCGGGGGCAGCGGATCTTTGTTCGCCGGCCGCCCGAGTCTGAAACGCTCTCGAAACCGGTGCTAGCCCACAGCATAGTCCTGCTGGCGGATGGCTGGCGAGCGGCTCATCAGGCCCGCGTGCAGCTCGGCGACCACCGCCTCAGCCTGCTGGACGTGCATCTGGTGGTAGGCGATAGGTATCCGGGACGCAACCGCCTCACCCGTCATCCGCGCTCGTACCTGCGCCGGACGGTGGAGCTGCGGCGCGATCAGACCGCCGCTATCGCGCAGTGGGCCAAGCACCAGCCGGGACCGTTTATTATCGCCGGCGATTTCAACACCCCTCCCCATGCCTCGGTGTGGCGTCCGCTATTGCCGGTAGCCAGTGATGCCTTCGCCGTCCGCGGTCGCGGCTTCGGCTACACCTACCGAAGGCACCTGCCGCTGTGGCGGATTGATTACCTGTGGGTCTCGCCGGACTTGCGGGTGCTGCGCTGCGGGGTCTTTGATGGTGGTCTTTCGGACCACCTCGGCGTCTGGGCGGAGTTGGAGTTTGTGGATTAGCGCCACTGTGCTGGGGCCGACAAATAGCTCTTGACAGGGGCGGGCGCAAGGCATAGCATTGCTAGATGGTAGACTTAATTCTGAGGAGGTGTCGTGATGAAAAGGGGATTTACACTCATTGAGTTGTTGGTAGTAATCGCGATTATCGCGATCCTGGCGGCGATACTGTTTCCGGTATTCGCCCGCGCCCGCGAGAAGGCCCGACAGTCAAGTTGCCTCAACAACGTCAAGGAGTTGTCTCTGGGAGTACTGATGTACGGCCAGGACTATGATGAGAAGCTGCCGCTGTCAGAGATGATACAGGCGGCAGAGTATCCACGCCCCTTTTTTGGCAGCAGCTCCACCTTCCATCTCTGGCCGGACCTAGTCTTCCCCTACGTGAAAAACAGACAGGTATTCTGCTGTCCAAGCCGAGCGGATGCCCCTTACGGGCTGGCGTATGGGTTTAACAGGTATCTGGGCTACTACAATGCCTCGGACAGATTTGGGCCCCAGTATCAGGGGACCAAGCTGGCGATCATCAACTATCCGGCGGAGACGCTATTGCTTGCCGACGCTGACTGTAACCCCGAATGCTACTCCTGTTACATCTGGAGAATAGATGGCGGCGGTTATCCCCACCACGCCCACTTTATCCCGGCTAGGCATAACGGTGGCGCCAACATGGGATTTGCCGACGGGCACGCCAAGTGGCATCAGGTGCACGTTGATCCCAACCCGGCCTGTCAGGGCTCGGTCCCCATCACCATGGCGATCACCGACATCTGCTGGTACGCCGACGGGTACCCGAAGTACTAGGGGTATTGAGGCGCTTGGCCTGAGCTCCAGGAGTTGCCAGATACTGCGGGTGACATACTTCCGATGGCCCTGCTGGCCAGGGGGGTGTTGTGGTGGCCCGGCGCCAAGCCCTTGACAGTGGTGGGCGAAAGGCATAGCATTGCTAGATGGTAGACTCAATTCTGAGGAGGTGTTGTGATGAAAAGGGGATTCACACTCATCGAGCTGTTGGTAGTAATCGCGATTATCGCGATCCTGGCGGCGATACTGTTTCCGGTATTCGCCCGCGCCCGCGAGAAGGCCCGTGCGGCTAGTTGCCTGAGCAACTGCAAGCAGATGGGCCTGGCCACGATGCAGTACCTGCAGGACTACGACGACACGTTTCCGTTCGCCGACATTACATATTCGGTGGCGGTGCCCCGGCCGTTCTCGGGCGGCACCTATACAACCCACTGCTGGCCGAACATGATCTATCCCTACGTCATGAACAAGCAGGTTTTCTATTGCCCCAGCGACCCGGTGTGGGCCAGCTACGGCTGGAACATGAGCCTCGGCTACTGGGGAACCAACACTCGCACCGGCGCGATCTACCAGGGCGTGAAACTTGCTACCATCGTCAAGCCTGCTGAGACGCTCATGATTGCCGATTCGAGCAGACACCCGACCCACTATTCCAGCAACAACTCGTATATACTACAGAAGACGATGCATTGCAGCCGCTTCATCCCGGACCGGCACAACGGGGGAGCCAATATCGCCTTCTGTGACGGCCACGCCAAGTGGTACAGCATCCAGATGAATGCCGACCATGTGGACGTCAGCACGGTGCCGTCATGGGCGCCGACGGGAGTGCTGTGGGCTACGGACGGAAGTAGCTAGTATGTATTTGTAGGTACTCACGTTGTGGGTCGGCCTAACCCCCTAGCCCCCTTCCCTGGTAGGGAAGGGGGAATCAAAAGGGGGTTAGGTGAGTAGCTGGAAAAAAAGATGTTTGCCGCCAGAGACAATGGGGTAAGATGCAGTTACCAGCGGTTTTGGGCGGAAGGTTTCCGGTGCAAATCCGGGTCTTGGTGAAAGCCATAGGTGAGTAGTCGAGCATAGCTCAAGCAGCAGAGCGCCCGCCCAAAAACATAGCCCCGCCGCCAGGCGGGGCTTGCTGCGTGTTGGGACCAGGTGACTGTTCCGAGTTCCCCCGGGCAGGTAATATCCCCGCTTGCGGCGAATCCTGTGTTGAGCGCAGATGGTTACAGCGGGGCGACCACAACGCATCTACGACCTCAGCGTGCCGGTCCGCGACGGGGTGGACTGGTATCGCGAGCCCGATTCGCCGCCAGTGAAGATACGCGAGGTCGGCTCGCTAGCTGAGGATGGCTGGGTCTCCCACACTCTCAGCCTGATGGTGCTGAATGGCACCACTTACCTGGAGACCGCCGCGCATGTTTATCCAGATGCGCCCACGCTCGACCAGATGCCGCCCGAACGCTTCCTGACCCGTGCCTTTGTGGTGCACCTGGTTCGCGACGGCCAGGTAATCCCCGCGCCCGAGCAGGCCTTGGCTGAGTTCGAGAAGGGGGCCGATGCCATCCTCCTACACTGCGGCTGGGACGAGCATGTCCATGCCGAGGATTATTACTATTCCAGCCCCTATTTCTCGCCCGAGCTGCAGCAGTGGCTGCTAGAGCGGGAGCCGGCGATCTTGGGCGGCGACATGCTCTCCTTCGACCATCCGGAGGACACCTCGATGCCTTTCATCCGGGCTTTCTTCCGCACCGGCGGCATGATCCTATGTCCGCTGAGGGGCCTGGCCGAGCTGCCCAGCGAGGTAGTGACTTTCTGCGCCGCGCCGACCAAACTCAGCAACGCCAACGCCGCGCCCTGCCGTGCCCTGGCGTGGTGCGATGACTGATAGCGGAGCCGTGCAGTCCTTACTCTAAAGGAGGTAAGAAGATGCCCGATTTTGCAGACCCTTTCAGTGGTAATGTCGAGCGCAAGATGACGCCCACCGAGCTGATTCGCGCTCTGCGGCTGAATCTGGCCGCGGAACAGGAGGCCATCAACCTCTACCAGGCCCATGCCGATGCCACCGACAATGAGTTAGCCAAGGCGGTGCTGCTCGACATCGCCGATGAGGAGCGCGAGCATGCCGGCGAGTTCCAGCGGCTGCTCAACATCCTGCTTGACGACGAAGAGGAGTTGATGGCTGACGGCGCCTCGGAGGTTGACGAGATGGCTGAAGAGCTAGGCGAAGGCGTCTAGCCCGTACTGACTTGCCCTAACCCCCTAGCCCCCTTCCCTGGTAGGGAAGGGGGAATCAGGGGGGGGGGTAGGTGAGTGATTACCCAAAGTTCTTGTGGATGGCGGGTACCCACTTGACCCACCCCACAGGAGTGGGTCAAGTGGGTGAGGGGAAACACTTTTTCCAAAAAGTGGTTTACCCAAGCTGTTTGCCGTGAGAAGTGGTTTCCCCCAAGCCGTTTACAGTGCCGTAAGGAGGACCGATCCATGGCGAAAAAGCGCAAGCGCAAGCAGATTCGCGTCGGGATTATCCGGTGTGACACCCATGCCTATTATTTCGGCGCGCAGATGGGCTATCGGGACATCGTCCCGGAGAAGCTCGGCGAGTACGACTATATCGTCGAGCATTATTACCAGAATATCTACGACCCGCTGGACCTGGAGAAGCTGCCGAAGGTGCCGGGCTTTGAGATCGTGGCGTGTTATGACCACGAGCGCGAGCGGGCCGAGCAGTTCTCCGAGACCTTTTCCGGCAAGCCCCGGGTCTGCGACACCGTCGCGGCGATGACCAAGGGCACCGATGCGATTTTCCTGTCCGACTGTGACGGCGGCGGCGGGGACCATCTGGAGCTGGCTACGCCCTTTCTGAAAGCCGGCATCCCCACCTTTGTGGATAAGCCTTTCGCCCTCACCCTAGGCGATGCCAAGGCCATCGTCCGCTTGGCGCGGCGCTATCAGACGCCGATCTATAACAGTTCGATCCTGTCGGTGGTGCCTGCCGCCGATCTGTTCAAGCGCCGCTTCGCTGAGATCGGCGATGCTACGGTGGGCGTAATCAAGGGTGTCGGCGGCGCCTTTTCCCAGGAGAACCTCGGCGACCGCGATCAACTCGGCGGCCTCGAAGACCGTCTGGCCTACATTATCCACGGTGTCGCCCTGGCGCTGAATCTGTTCGGCAGCGATGTCGAGCATGTCGAGGCGATGGGGACGCTGCCGCTGGAGTATCTCCACCTGCACATGCGCTCCGGCAAAGAGGTGATGATTCTCAACACCTCGATCGAGCATTTTCCGGAGCGCTGCAACTTCTATGCTGCCGGCTACAGCGCTCAGGGCGCAGTCTGTTCGCGGCCCATCGGCGATTTTGAGTTCATCTATGGCGGGCAGAGGATCCTGCAGAACTTCAAGAAGATGATTCTGACCGGCGTCCCGCCGCGCGACTATGATGACATCATCCTGCACATCGCGATTGTGGAGGCCGGGCAGATCGCCCAGAAGACCGGCCGGCCGGTACGCATCAGCGACGTGCTGCGCGGCAAGGCGAAGAACGACTAGCCCACACGATTGATGAGCGTCGGATAGGCTTTGCTTGCTTCTGCCGTGGGGTGGACTTTCCAGCCCGGTGTCATTGGGAGGGGCCGTGTCGAGCATCGGGCGACGTAGTCGGCCGATGGGAGGCCAGCCCGCGCACAACGCTATTCTGGCGACTTTCGCACACCCCAACGGCCAACGACAACGCACACCAGTTCCCAAAACACAATACTGTCCAGGACGATAGGCATCCTTGCCTGTCGAGAAGGGTGGACAGGCTGGGAAGCCTGTCCTCCGACGGAACGAAGGCGTGGCACGGGCTGTCCGGCCCGCGAGTTTTGTTGCGCGGCCAGGGCCATTATTAGGGAGGCGATACCGGATGGACAAGATCCGTGTGGGGATGATCGGCGGCGATCTGCACGCCCTCTACTACGGCGCGCAGATGTTCGAGTACGACCCGATCGCGGTGCGCACCCACGGGCGCGGCTACGGGGCGCTTTTTTACCATTACGTCTGGTATAACGACCCCGAGGTCATGACTACGCCCTTTGTCGGCGGCTTTCAACTGGTCAAGGCCTGGGCCGTCGAGCGCCGCGACGCCGAGGTGCTGGCCGCCTGCTTTGATGAGGATGTGGAGGTCTGCGATACCCCCGAGCAGTGCTCCGAGGATGTGGACCTGGTCTTCATTCCGGAGTGCAATGGCGACGGCTCGACCCATCTCGAGCTAGCCACCCCGGGGCTGGAGCGGGGCGTGCCGACTTTCGTGGATAAGCCGCTGGCCTACAGCCTCGCCGACGCCCGGGCCATACTCGACCTCGGCGAAAAGCACAACACTCCGGTGATGTCGCTTTCGATGCTGCGGATGGTGCCGCATGCGGGCTATTTCCGCGACCGTCTGCAGGAGATCGCCCCGGTCGGCTACGGCTCGATCAAGGGCGGCGGCACCAGCATGGCCGGCCATATCCACGCCATCAGCCTGGCTCAGGCCGTTTTCGGTGCCGGGGTTGAGGCGGTTGAGGCGATGGGGCCGAACGAGCTTTCCTATGTCTATCTCGACTACGGGGGCAAACCCGACCGGCCCAGCAACGGGGTGATGCTCAACTGCGATTCCGGCGACACCTATCACTGTTCATTTTATGTCAGTGCTTTTGGCGGAGCGGGCGCGATTCATTCCGGCCAGATCGGCGATTTCGAGTTCCCCTTCGGCTCGGCGTTGATCCTTGAGGCGATCAAGCAGATGGTGGCGACGGGGCAGCCGCAGGCGGATCGTGAGGAGATGCTGGAGAACATCGCGATCGCGGAGGCCGGCCGCCTGGCGCAACAAGAGGGCCGCCGCGTCGCCCTAGCCGAGGTAATAAATCAGTAGCCTGCTGTCACCTCCGCCCCGTTCTAGAGCGTGGCGACTCATCCGCCACGGGCCAGCTACAGGAGCGCCCTCGTCACAAGATATTCGCGTGGGCCAGGCTTTCCAGCCTGGCAATGCTTTATGTGAGGGGCACTGTCTTTTCAGGGACTGTCCCCCGATCCGGATTCTGAAATGGCTTCTAGCCTATCGTATCGCCTGGTAATAGACAGCCACAGAATCCGAGCGGAACACGTCCGTCTTCGACAGCCATTTGGCGTGCCCGTCGCAGAAGCTGTAGTTGCAGCCTAGGTTATGGCGATCGAACGTGCATCTATTGTGTAGTGTCGTCTGGCTTGGCATGTACAAGAAATCATAGCCGTTGAGGCTCTCGCCGAAGCAGAAAGTCTGGGCAGGATGCGTGATTTCGCCCAGTTTCCCGGCACCACCAGCCTGTAAGAACGGCGCACCCAGGTAGTAGCCGTTGTAGGCGTAGTTCATGTGATACCGGCCACGGTAGTTATCACTGGGGCAGTACCGCACTTCATCGTTCATGATGTATGGTATCAGCCCATCGAGGGCCCGCGCCCAAAGGCCGCTCGGCAGATACCACCTGAGGTAGTAATCCGGCAGCGCCTCGTCATAGTCCTGCACGTACATGTGCCATGCCAGCGCGATCTCCTTCTGGTTGTTCAGGCAGCTTGTCTGCCGCGCCTTTTCCCGGGCCCGGGCGAACACCGGAAAGAGAATCGCCGCCAGGATCGCGATGATCGCGATCACCACCAACAGCTCAATCAACGTAAATCCGCTACTGCGCCTCATACCATCGCCTCCTCCACAATCACTACGATGTCAATGTTCTCCTACCATGAGTGTACCCAACAGTTGATGCTTGCGCAACAACTTTTTCGCGCTCTCGCGCCTGTTTCCTGCCTAGCTCGCACAAAAAAGCTTCGCCTGCTGGGCGAGGCCCGGGGTGTTATGGTTGGTTGTTACGGTCCCCAGTAGAGGGAGCCGTATGCTTCTGGCCGATACCACTTGGCGTGCCCGTCAACCAGGCCGACATTCCAGCCGCCGTTGTGAATCTCGCACCAGTAGGCCGGATCGGGTGCCAGGGAAGCCCACAGACGCTCCCCGGTGTAAGTTTCCATGTGGTCGGCTATCAGGACCGTTTCGGCGGGATACCTGACTGTGGCGAGCTTCACGCCCTGATATATCGGCCCTATCCGCGTCGGATGATTCCCGACATAGCCCAAAGCCACATTCCATGAATAGCCTATCCAATCACCGGGCCGGCTGGGGCAGTAGAATACCTGCTTGTTCATGACATAGGGATAGAGCAGGTCAGGCCAATAGACATACGTCGAGCTGCCACCGCTCCACGGCCGGGGCGCTGAGACCGGCCAGTACATATCGGCAAACGGGAAGGTATCATCATAGTCCTGAATGTACATACGTGTGCCCAGCACGATTTGCTTGACGTTACTCAGGCAGCTCGTCTGCCGGGCCTTCTCGCGAGCGCGGGCAAAAACCGGAAAGAGAATCGCTGCCAGGATCGCGATGATCGCGATCACCACCAACAGCTCAATCAACGTAAATCCGCTACTGCGCCTCATACCATCGCCTCCTCCACAATCAATAGATTATCAATGTTCTCCTACCATGAGTGTACCCAACAGTTAATGCTTGCGCAACAACTTTTTCGCGCTCTAGCACCCATTTCCTGCCTGTATTGCACAAAAAAAGCCCCGCCGGCTGAGCGGGGCCTTGTGTGGTGCCGCTATTGTTGCTACGGTCCCCGTACGGAAAGGAGAAGCTAGCTCCCAAAATATCCTCGCGTGGGGCGGGCTTTCCAGCCCACCGCCGTTACAGTTCGCCTTTGCCTCTCTTGCCTCACTTATTCATCAATCACCGGCAGCAACAGCCGCGATTCATGCCCGCTGTCGTGCAGGATCTGCTGCTGGGCCTGCTGCGGATCGGTCTCCTGCCAGGTCGGGGCCATGGTGTTGGGATGCGGCAGGATCCGCGGGCAACACGAGCTGGTGACAATCAGTCCGAGGCGCGCGCCGACCGGGAAGGTATATGCCGCATTATTCATCTGGAGGTGGATTTTCGTCGGCTCGCCGGGCTGAAGCGCCTGTGGTTCGCTCCAGCTTTCCCGATAGCGGCACCGCAGCGAGCCGTGGGTCAGCACGGTAATGCGCCCACCCGGTTCCACCACGCACAGCTTGGCGATGAAGTCGGTATCCGGGGCGCTGGAGGTAATCCACAGCTCCAGGTTGATATCGCCAACCACCTTCAGCGGCTTGGCGAGCCTTGCGCTGCGGTAGTACAGCACATCCTCGCGGCGCAGGAGCGGGTGTTGATCCACCGGCCCGGGCTGGTACCACTCGGACATCCCCCAGTAGGTCGGCCCACCCAGAGTTGGGACCGGATTCTGTGGGTCATATATATAGGTATCGGCGGCGGCTCCCGAGGGCGTTTCGCGGCTCAGCCGTCCCGTGCTTCCCAGTCCGCGCGCCTCGCCACCGGAACTCAGATACCACTGCTGCATTTCCGCTTCCGGCGGCGGCCAGTCGCTCGCGAACTCCCAGCGGTTCTCCCCCATCAAGAAGTATTTCACCGCCGGCTCCTCCGAGATGCCGTCATCTATATCCTTGAGCCACAAATCCAGGCAGCGCTGCTCGTAGGCGGTTATATCTATGGCGGCGGTCGGGCCGAAGTCCCATTCCCCGTAGGTAGTCTTTTCACAGCCGCCATGGCCCCACGCGCCGACTAGTAGGCGTTGGTTATTGCGGGCGAATTCGCCGGCTCCGCGCTGCCGGATACCCCTAAATGAGTTGAATTGCCCCCGCGATATATGGTCGAAGAAGCCCGCCTGGTGCATCCCCGCGCAGGCCACCTGCTCGTACATCAGCGCCTGGTCAATCGCGGCCCAGTAGTCATCATATTTATCTAGGGCGACCCATTTGCGGAGCTGCTCGGAGGCGAATCCGGCCCGCGCTTCGACCTCCGCCAGTGTGCCCTGCGCTCCGATCTCCCACAGCGCCTTCCACGTGAAGTGGGTGACGGTTGGCTTGGTGCGGCAGATGCTGTGGTCGAACGGCCAGCGCACCAGGTTGGCCAGCGCGAAGCAGCCGTCATAGCGGATCCAGTCGGTAAAGAAGCTATTGGGGGCCACTCCGGGCAGAATACAGCGCAAGGCCTCATGCCCACCGGCGGCGGCGGGAATCTGTACGATGCCGAGGTAGCTCTTGCCGGTCATCCCGATGCGGCCGTTGCACCAGGGCTGCTCGGCGATCCACGCCACCGTATCCTGCCCGTCAGCCGCCTCGTCCTCCAGTGGCCGGAAGTACCCCTCCGAGTCGTACTTGCCGCGCGTGTCCTGGATCACATACGCATAGCCCAGATCGGTGAAGTACTTCCCGCGGCCGGTGCCGCCTTGGCGGTGATAGGGCGTCCTGACCAGCACTACCGGCCACGGCCCGGGTCCGTCCGGCAGCCAGACATCGGTCGCCAGGTTGATCCCCTCGCGGTTCCGCACTTTCTGAAATATCATCGCTTGCATACTTAGGCCTTCCCGGTTACTTGGTCCGGAGCTCGGCGCCGCTACGGATATACTTGCGCATCGGGCAGGCCGGCGCCAGCGCACCGTCCGCCTCGCCTACGAGCAAGTCAAGCCGTGTGTGGAATATGATCTCATACTCCGCGCCCGGCTCCGGCCGCCATCTTTCATCATATGTGTCTTCCAGGCACAACTCCTGCTCGAAGACCGCTCCCGCCTCCAGCACAACGACCGGGATCACGGAGAGATTCTCCCACGTAAGCCGGTCTCTGAAGCCGGTCGGCATCTGCTGCCCGGGCCCCAGCAGCTTCTCGCTCGGATAGCACAAAGTGTGATGCCAGCGCGGCTCCGTGCGGGTGACCGCGACCCCGATGACGCCGGTGTCACCGTGGTGGCGGCCATAGTAGCGGCAGGGGAAGCGAATCCGCTGGTCGCTGCCGTTGCTGACCCAGAAGGTAATCGGCACGTGCTGAGTCGCCGCGATTTCCCGGTCCCCCGGGAAGCGGAAGCCGCCCTCGATGCGGTCAAAGCCTTGCCACGCGATTACTTCGGTTGCCTCACGAACGACCTCTTCCGCGCCCTCCACGCGCAGCTCCAGCCGATAGACGCCCGGGCCGGTCACGCTATCTGTGAATCCGCACCCTACCGACACTGAATTGGGCCGGACCATCCCATCCCTCCGGGGCAGGCTCTTGCGCACAGCGCTTGTGCCGTCCGGCCGGTGGATAGTCAGAACCCAGGATGGGTCCGGATCGGGCAGACGCCCGTCTCCCGCCGCTTTCATGCTCACCCAGAAGAATATGTCCTCGCCCAGGACGTATTGCGGCTTCAGCGAGTGCAAGGCGCCAGTGATTGCCGGCGTCTCCTCGCCGGTGGCTTCTTCCCCACCCTCGGCAGCTTGGGTCGGTCTGAGCGGCCCCAGCCTGGCGATGCCCAGCACCACTGCGCCTGCTACTGCTATTACAACGAGCAACTTTCGCATCCGGCTCACCGCCTCTCGTTCAGCGCGAATAACTCATAAAACGCGTAGCTCGGCCCGCCTGTCCGCCGTAGCTCTAGCGAAGGCGGGAGCGTGGTGCCTTTTTTACCACGCTCGGGTGAGGTCTCAGCTTCCAGCCCGAGGTCGTTGCTTGTTGTAAATGCGCCAGCGCTTACCGCATCACCTGCAGGCCCAGGTGCTGCTCAAAGGCGTCGAAATTGCGGTGACTATGCAGCAGCACATGCCTTTCTTCGATGCAGAAGGTCGCTATCAGCGTGTCTATGGTCGTGCGGATGGTGACGTTCTTCTGGCGCAATACTCGGTAGTTTCTAGCGGCCTGTACCGCGATCTCCGGGGTGACCATCTTCAGCACATGCAGCGCCATCAACTGCCGGCGCACGTGCTCGGATCTCCGCTCGGCCCGGATGCCCTGCAGCACCTCGCAGAGCATGATGTCCCCGATACCGATGGCCCGCTCACCAAGCAGCGCGAAGAGCGTCTCCGTCTGGGGCGTTTCAGTCCCGCGCAGGAAGTCTATCCACACCGAGCTGTCAGCTATCAGCATCGGTCCCCCGCCCCTGGCGCATTGTCTGCAAGTCGCCTTCCCACTCGACCTGCCCGTACAGCTCGCGCAGCTTCTTCTGCTCCTCGATGCGCACCAGCAGCCTCAGTCCCTCCGTCACCACGCCCTTCTTAGTTGTGATGCCGGTCAGTTCCTGGGCTCTTGTGACCAACTCTTCGTCCAATATAATGTTGGTTCGCTTGCTGCCCATGGAGCCTCCCTCCGGTCGAGTAGTGCTTTCGATGTGTATAATATAGGCAATTTATGTGTATGGGGCAATACCAATCTCAATCCACCAGTCCCTACCAACATACTGAACCGCTTGCTATCCGCGTGCGTCGGCTATTATTATGGTCAAGCGATTGTCGGGAGGCAGCTAACATGCACCACGATCATCACCAGCACCATCCTCACGCCGAGCACCCCGAGTCGGAACCCACAGCGCCGCCGGCAGGCGCTTGCTGTGCGCCTACCCATGACCATTCCCATCACGCCCACATGGTCGCCGATTTCGCTCGCCGCTTCTGGATATCCACGGCTCTGACGCTGCCGATGGTCTTCCTCTCCCCCATGCTGCGCAGCTTCTTCGGCCTTGAGGCTCTCAGCTTTGCGGGAGACAGCTACGTCCTGCTGGCGCTGGCGACAGTGATCTTCTTCTATGGCGGCCATCCCTTTCTCAAGGGCCTGGCTGATGAGCTGCGCGCCGGCCAGCCCGGGATGATGACACTTATCGGCGTCGCCATCACGGTGGCGTATGTCTATAGCACGGCGGTGGTGCTGGGCCTGGCGGGCAAGCTGTTTTTCTGGGAGCTTGCCACGCTGATTGACATCATGCTGCTGGGCCATTTCATCGAGATGCGCTCGGTGATGGGCGCTTCCCGAGCCCTCAGCGAGCTGGCTCGGCTTCTTCCCGACCAGGCCCATCTGTTTGCCGAAGACGGTTCGACCACCGAGGTGCCGGTGTCGGCGCTGGCCGACGGCGACCTGATTCTCATCAAGTCGGGCGAGCGCATCCCTGCCGACGGGGCCATCGAGGCCGGCGCTACCACGGTAAATGAGGCGATGCTCACCGGTGAGGCGCAACCGGTTGCGAAAGCGGTCGAGGACCAGGTCATCGCCGGGTCCATCAATGGTGAGGGCGCTATCCAAGTGCGCATCGAGCGCTCCGGCGACCAGACTTACCTCTCCCAGGTCATCAGACTGGTGGCCGAGGCGCAGGCCAGCAAATCGCGCAGCCAGGACCTGGCCAATCGCGCCGCTTTCTGGCTCACCATCATCGCCCTCAGCGTCGGAGCCGTCACCTTCGCGGTCTGGTTCAGCCTCGGCCGGGAGGCGGTCTTCGCTCTGGAGCGCTCGATCACGGTGATGGTCATCACTTGCCCCCATGCTTTGGGCCTGGCGATTCCCCTGGTGGTGGCGGTCTCCACCGCATTGGCTGCCGGTCGCGGGCTGCTGATCCGCAACCGCATCACCTTCGAGGACGCCCGCAAGCTCGATGTCATCATCTTCGACAAGACCGGCACCCTCACCGAGGGGCACTTCGGCGTCGAGGCCGTGGCTGCTCTGGGACAGGCAGATGAGAATACGGTTATCAGTCTCGCCGCTGCGGTTGAGGCCAATTCCGCCCACCCGCTGGCTCAGGGCATTGTCCGCAGCGCAACCGAACGCGGCCTGGCAATCCCCCACGCCCATGATTTCCAGTCCATCACCGGTCGCGGGGCCGAAGCTCACGTTGACGGCCGTCGCATCCAGGTCGTTAGTCCCCAGTATCTGGCCGAGCCGGGCCTCGAGCTACCGGCTGCAGACATCGCCGGCCCCGGCCGCACTCTGGTTTATGTCATGGCCGATGGAGCTCCGTTTGGTGTCATCGCTCTGGCTGATACCATCCGCGAGGCCTCCCGCCAAGCCATCGCGGACCTGCATGATCGCGGCCTGCAGGTGATGATGCTCACCGGCGATAACGAGCAGGTCGCCGCTTGGGTGGCCTCCGAGCTCGGCCTTGACGAATACTTCTCGCAGGTGCTTCCTGAGGACAAGGCCGCGCGGGTGAGAGAGATTCAGCAGCGCGGCCAGGCGGTTGCCATGGTCGGCGATGGGGTCAATGACGCGCCGGCGCTGGCCCAGGCTGATGTCGGCATCGCTATCGGCGCCGGCACGGATGTGGCGGTGGAGGCTGCGGATGTCATCCTGGTGCGCAACGATCCCCGCAATGTCTTGGACCTGCTGCGCCTATCACAGGCCACCTGGACCAAGATGGTGCAAAATTTGGCCTGGGCGACGGGCTACAATGCCTTTGCGATACCGCTGGCTGCGGGAGTGCTGGCCTCGTATGGCATCATCCTGACACCGGCGGTCGGGGCCGTGGTGATGTCGCTGAGCACCATCATCGTCGCCGTCAACGCCCGCCTGCTGAAGCTCTAGCCTCGCCTTGAAGCGCCCTTCCTACGGTTAGCCTGCCCGCAAGCAAGGCAAGAGGGCCGAAAGTAGCGGAGATTCCGCGCCTGCCCATGCCACTGCGCTGCTACTCACCGGCCTTTGCGCAGCACATGCTCCGGGGGCTGATGCAGCCATGAGGTGTATGCCGGCTCCTGGCTGGACAGTAACCGGTCGCTGAGTAGCTCCGCCATTTCCCGCCGCACCTCGCCCCAGTCCGGCTCATGCCACAGGTTGCGGCTCTCCTCCGGGTCGTTCTCCATATCGTACAGCTCGCCCGTGTAGGCATAGCCCTCGACCAGGTTGACCCAGCGCGCGTACTTGTAGCGCTCGGTGCGCACGCAGGCTCCGGCCTGCTCCCGCCAGTTGTCCACGTACTCACACAGTGCGGCCTCCTGGGCCTCGCCGCCGCCTTCGAGAATCGGCCGCAGGCTGGTTGCGGTCATCTCGGGCGGTGCTTGCACACCCGCATAGTCCAGCACCGTCGGCGCCAGGCGGAAGTTCTCAATAAGCCCGTCGAACTCGCCGATGGGGTTGCCGTCCGGCAGGGCGATAATTGTCGGCATACGGGTGACCTGCTCGAGGAAGTTGGCTTTTCCCCACCGGCCCAGGTGGCCCAGCATCTCGCCGTGATCGCTGGTGGTGATGATGATGGTATTTTCGGCGAAGCCCTGCTCCTGCAACTGCTCCAGAATGCGCCCGATCATGTCATCAATGAAGGTCATCTCGGCGTAGTAGTAGCCATGCCAGCGCTGCAGAATCAGGCGGTCTGCGGGCGAGATCTCGGCGGGCACGTTGCTACGGCGCATGAACTCCGGCTTGTCGGCACAGTCGCACAGCCAGGTGTCGGGCACCGGCATCTCGGCGATGTCGTACATTTCGGCATAGCGACGCGGCGGATCGGCCGGACCGTGCGGCCCGCAGAAGCCGACCCACAGCAGCCACGGCTCGGAGCCGTCGCGTCGCTGCAGAAACTCCCTAGCCATCTCAGCCACCCAGTAGTCAACATATTCGTCCTCTTCAAGGCAGTTGATGATGGCTGTCCGCTGTGCCTTGTATTCGGACCGCCGGCGCTGCTCGTATATCTGCTCGTAGGCACCCGGGCGCTTATTTTCGAGCCAGGCGGCATAGGCCTGGCCGAGGGGAGCCGGCCCGATCTCTTGGCCGATCTGCTGCGTCCAGCGAGCCCCCTTGCCGCCCGTAAGTTGCATCTCGTGATAGCCCTTCGGCTGCATCATGTGGATCTTGCCGACTGCCCCGGTGCGGTAGCCGGCTCCCTGCAGCCGCTCCATGAAGGTCGTTTCCCACGGCGGCAGCGGCGGTGTAGTGTCAATCTCCGATTCCATATACTGCACGCCATGCTGGTGGCAGTAGCGGCCGGTATGGAGGCAGGCCCGACTCGGGATACACACCGGATTCTGGGCATAGGCGTGGGTGAACAGCGTCCCGCGTCGCGCCAGCGCGTCATAGTGCGGCGTCTTCACAATCTCGTTGCCAGTCACCCCCAGGGTGTCATAGCGCTGCTGGTCGGTAGTCACGACGATGAAGTTCGGCCTGTCAGTGGTCATGGTCTCACCTATTCTCGCCAAGATTGCATCTCCTATGAACAAAGCCCGATCGCTTCGGCAGCCGTGTCAGCTTTTGTCCTCGCCTCCGCTCAGGTCAATGCCGTCTATCAGGCGTCTGAGCAGCTCCTCGTCACCGGCGGCTTCTTCGGAATCGTAGGCCTCCTCCAGCTTCCTCACTAGCTCGCCGAACTCCCGATTGTCTGCCATTACCTCATTAAGTTGGTCTTCGGTTCTATCGCTGGCCGCGATCAGGTCGGATAGGTTCAGCTCCAGGTCCAGCAGCCGACTCAGCACCGCAATCGCTTTCAGCATCGTTTTCGGGTAGGTGGGCATATCCAGGAACGGATAATGCGGCACATCCAGCACCAGGTTGCTCATTTCCACTCCCTCGGCGACCGAGTGCTGGGCCATGAATGTGACCAGGCCGGCCGGGCCTGCGTAGTCTCCGAAGCCGATGTCGAACTCCTGAAGCTTCTGCTTGAGCGCCTCGCTGGCCACGGAAGCATGGATGCGCGGGTCCCGAGTGTGCGGGACCGGGCTGGAGACGCTGCCCACGAAGTAGATCTCCGGCACCTGCAACTGCCTGGCCAGGCCAAAGATACAGTCACAGTACTCGCGCCAGCGGATATGCGGCTCCTCGCCCGCAAACAGCACCAGATTGGCCTCGTGGCTGTAGCGGAACTCGTTTTTGGGGAATCTCACTTGGCGGATGATGCCGTCTTTGATCTCGGTATGGGGCCTGAAGATAGCTGCGAACTCCATCGGGCTTACCGAGCTGACCACGGTTCGGGCACCGTCGGCCAGCACCGTAATCGGGACCGTGGAGACCGGGAAGTTCAGAATATAGAACTCCGCCCCGGCGATCTCCGCAAACCTCGGCGCTGCCAGCTTCTCGGCTAGGTAATTGATGGTGCCGGTGGACACATGGCCGCCGTCCATCCAGCCGCTGAAACCCAGAATCATTCGCGGACTCTCCAGTTCAGGCATCTCGTGAATTGTCAGGTTTTCCATACTCGCTTTCTTCCTCTCCCCCTGTTATCGTCGCTAGCGCAGCTCCTGCCAGGCCTCGATTAAAGTCTGCACCCGCCGCATTGTCTCTTCGCTCTCATCGCGGACATTATCCACCGGCGACAGGATCAGCCCGCGCGGCCCCAGCGCCTCCAGCGCCTCTTTGACCGCCTCTCTTATCTCCGCCTCCGCGCCCATCTCCACGGTCACGAAGCCGTTGACGCCGCCCCACAGCGCCATTTTATCACCGACGCGTTGCCGCATCGCCCGCATATCGGTCTGCATCCCCTCCACCGGGTCCACCCCGATCAGCACATCCACCCCCGCCTCCAGCAGGTAGTCCAGAATGCCCATGGTGCCGCTGGTATTGATATAGCCAAACTTGGCGCCCGCCTCGTGGGTCAGCTCGACAGCCTGCTTGAGATAGGGCAGGATGAAGCGCTCGTACATCGGCGGCGACCAGAAGTCCGTCCCCTCATACCACGCCCGCTGCAGAAATATGTCCACCCCGACGCCCAGCATCTCCCGCATCCGCGCCGTGTTCCACTGGTGGAGGATCTCCGCCAGCTCGTCTAGCAGCTCCGGCCTGTCGATCGCGTGGAAGATGCCCTGCTGCATTCCGCAGAGCCATCCCAGCGCATCCATCGCCACGCCCATCCCGCCTGACATCATCAATCCCAATTCATCAGCTAGCGCCCGTCGCGCCGCCGCCGTTTGCCGGAAGCTGGCTACCGCCTCCGGGTGCGGCGGTCCCAGCAGGTACCGCAGGGCCGCCAGGTCCTCGGGCTTCTCGACCGGGAACTTCCGCGCCCGCGGCACCAGGTAGTCATCACACAGCGGCACATGTCCCGGGTACGGCCAGTCCTCGGTCTCTACCACCTCCGTCTTCAGCGTCCCGTCGGGCGTCACATATTCTTTGTGCAAAATATCCGGCTCACCTTGGCGCTTTTCGCGCCACTGCCGCACTGTTACTTCCGGCGGATAGCGCAGCTCGATGCCGGGCGCATCGCGGTGCTCCAGGCCTCGCGCGGTCCAGGAGTGGCTTGCCACTACGGTATCCAGCCCCATCGCTACTTGCCGTCTTACCAGTTCCTCCTCACTGCTGCAGCGGCTGCTGAGGGCCGAGAATATCATGAAGCTACAGGGCACGTAGTTAACTTCACGCCCCTCGATTGCTGCCAGCATCCGCTGCCGGCTGCTCATCCCTGACGCCATCAGCCCGACCTCCCGTGGCGAAACTGCTGGAAGCGGTTAGCACTGCAGATCGCTTTTATTCTCTCTTTACCGCTACGGCTGCTCGATTCCTGCTAAGCGGCGACATTTGTCTTGACGCTGGCGCCGATCCCCTTCATGCTAGAGCTGGTTTCATCGCCTGGCCCGCAATTCACGCTACTGGTGGGGCCTCTGGCCTGGCCGTTAGAGGCTAGGTCTCCTGGCCCGAATAACTCACCAAACGCGTGGCTCGGCCTGACCTGCGCCTCGCGCAGGTCAGGTGGGAATGTGACAGCATTTCCAGCTTCCAGCCCGAGGTCGTTGCAGCAGGGAGGCCTGTCGTCCTGGTAACCGTTGGGTTATAATGTGGCACAAGCTTTCTAGTCTGTGGGCCGCTGCCCGTGGGGGAACTCAACTATGAAACGCCTCGCCACACTCTTGACCGTTGTGACGTGCCTGACGCTGGCCGCCGGCGGCTGTGCCAATGACTGGCCGCGCTTCTTAGGCCCTAGCGCCGATGGCATTGCTCCCGACCAGGGCATCAACCTCAACTGGGCCGAACGGCCGCCGGTCAAGCTCTGGCAGGTCCCGCTGGGTGATGACGGCTATGCCGGACCGGCGGTGGCCGAGGGCAAGGTCTATATTGTAGATCACGCCGGCGATCAGGACCTCGTCCGCGCCCTCAGTCTCGCCACCGGTGAGCAGCTCTGGCGGTTCGCCTCCCAGGATTCAGCCAGGCCCTATTATGGCTTCGCCCGCGCCACTCCGGCGATTGCCGAGGGCAAGGTATATACCCTCAGCCGCTTCGGCCTGGTGCATTGCCTGGACGCGACAACCGGTGCCAAGCTCTGGGCCCGCGACCTTCGCGCCGACTTTAACGGTAGGCTGCCGGACTATCATTATGCCCCTTCGCCGATTGTTGACGGCGAGCGGGTAATCGTCTTGCCGGGCGGTCCCGATGCAGCCGTGGCCGCGCTGGACAAAAACACCGGCGCGAACGTCTGGCACGGCGGCGGCAGTGACGTCGCCGGATATGCCACACCGGTGGTAGCCACCCTGGCCGGCGTGCGCCAGTACGTTATCTTCACGGCGGCGAGTCTCATCGGCGTCGCGGCGGAGGATGGCGAGTTACTGTGGCGTATCCCCCGGCCGGCCGCCTACGATGCCAACGCCGCCACGCCGCTGCTGCTGGGGGAGCGCCTCTTCATTTCCAGCAGTTACGCCAACAGTTGCGCCCTGGTGGAGGTTACTGCTGAGGGGCCGGTCATCCGCTGGGAGAACCGCCAGCTAATCGCCCGCTTCAGCACGCCGCTGCTGTGCAATGGTCACATATATGGAATCAGCGAGCCGGATCATCTGGTCTGTCTCGACCCCGAGACCGGCGCGGCGAGGTGGAAGCAGCCAGGCTTTGGCAGAGGCGGTCTGGTCTTGGTGGACGGTGTGATTTTGGCGCTGGCCGGCCCGACCGGCGATCTGGTGATGGTAGGGCCGAGTCCCAACGGCTATCTGGAGCTAGGTCGCTTCCGGCCTTTGGGCGGCCAGAGCTGGACTGCGCCGATAATCGCTCAGGGCAAGGTGATTATCCGCAACCGCTCGGCCCTGGCCTGCTTCGACCTGATGTGAGTCTTATCCGGAAATGGTGGTCGCGGGGCTTATTCCGAGTTCACTTGATTTGCTGTCCTCGGCACCATTTCTACCGAGGTGCGGCATTCGATGAAGTATGTCTGGCTAGTGCTGCTTTACTTGGAGGCGATCTTTGGCGGGATAAGCCTGGCGGCTGGCCTGTTTAGTTTGTGGTGGCTGCTCACCTGCCACCTATTTGTCTCTGAAACCGTCCTCTACTCGATCATGGCCGCAGGAGGACTGGGTCCAGCGCTCTGGGTGGCTGTGACGCAGGCGGCCTTTTGGCGCAGGCATGGGCGTATCGCCTTGCTGCTCGGCCTGCTCATTAGCGTTCTCTGCGGCATTGTGATCTGGCAGACGAACTGATTCTGCGGCCCAACTCCAACAAGCCCCGCGGGTCGGGCTTCCAGCCCGCCTCGGAGTTTTCATCCTCGCAAATACTGTCCGTTTACGCCTCCGAAACCTGCCTTTGCATTTTTTTTACAAATCCCGTCAGCCCAACGGGCTGCGGGCCTCCTGGCTTGCGGCACCAGCTTTGAGACATTCTTGAATTGCAGTTGATATGGAATTGAACGTATATGGCTATACTATGGGTGCGCAGGTGAGCAAAATGGCTCGAACTATATTTGGCAGCAGACAATTGAGGCGTGGCGGCAGTGTCAGTGTCGAAGCGGCGCTGCTCACTCCGCTGCTGATAACCCTGCTGTTCGGGATTATCGAGTTCGGGTTCATCTTCAAGGACCTGCTACTCATTCACCAGAGCGCGCGCGAGGGTGCTCGGGTCGCGGCGGTCGGAGCCACTACTAGCGAAATCGCCGCTCGCATCGCCGACAGCCTGCCGACGCTTACTGTTGACAACCTCACCACCGCTCTGGAGTACCGCACCTATGAGGACGGCTGGTCCGCCTGGGCAACTCTGGGCGACTATGATGGCGAGAACGACGCCCCGGCCAATGCCCAGATCCGCATCAGTCTCAACTACGTCCACCCCTTGGCCTGTGGTCCCTTCTTTGCTCGCCTCTTTGGCGCGCCGGGGGCGACCAGTATGGACTTGGCTACCGGCATGGTCATGTGTCGCGAAGAGTAGCCGACGCTACAGCGTAAACTCACGGGACGGTGCGGTTGCCGGCCCGATTAGTATAGGCTCCCGCAGCAGCAACGCGGGAGCCGACATTTTCCGCATATTCGGCGATTCGCGTCAGCAATTACACCGGCCCAGCCAGGGCCTGCCAAGCCTCGGCTTGCATACATACGGGCAGCTCTTATGCGAAATTTTGCACTAATTCTTGCAAAAAGTTTGCGGCTGTTATACTATAGTGACAGCTAATAGCTGCTGCTTCACCCTAATAGATGCAACACAGATTACACAACAACTTGTCGGCTTGCAGGTACGCTCCGCAGGCCCGGCAATACGTCACAGCAAAAGAAGAGGTGTTCCACCCATGCGGCTGAGCAGGCAGACCGCTTTGGCTTTGGCGTTGCTATTAGCAGGGCTAGCTGTAGCGCTGGGCTACCTATTCCTCCGCGGCAAGCAACCCCCTAGCGAAGTCGTGCAGAGGGTGCAGGTGCCTGTCCCCATTGCCGATATCCCCGTCGAGACCGATCTGCGCAGGGATATGTTCAAGCAGATGTCCTTCGACCCCGAACAGCTTCCCACAGACGTCGTCTCCGATCCGGACAACCTGCAGGGCAAGTTCGTCTTGCAGGAACTGCCTCAAGGCAAGCCGATCCGCGCCTCCGCAATCGCCGCCCGCAGTACCTCTCTGGCAATGGCTTACGGGATACCTGAAAACTACCGTGCCATCACCATTCCGGTTGACGATGTCTCCGGCGTCGCCGACTTCATCAGACCCGGCGACCACATTGACGTCCTGGCTATCTTCACCGAGTCTTCCGGCAATTACACTACAGTCCAAACCATCCTCCAGGATGTACTGGTCCTGGCGATCAATGCTGTAACCACCGCGCCTGGCAACGATGGCGGCGAGGCCGAGGAGGGAAAGAAGCCCAAGTCTCGCCGTGGCGAGGAGACCAGAACCGCAACCATCGCCGTTACTCCCCACCAGGCCCAGCTTGTGGCGCTCAGTCACTACCGCGGCGAGCTCCGCTTAACCTTGCGACGCACCGGCGACAGAGAGCTCGAGAGCCTGAGCCACTCCCAGTCCTGGTCTCTAATCGGGCCCTTCCCGGTCAAAGAATCCAAAGAACCGGCCCCTGCGATTACCGATATGCAGCCTCCGGCATGGGCCCAGACGTGGGGCGGCCCGCCGGTTCAGGCCCCGGCCCCCGAACAGCCTAGGCCCAAGCCGACCAAAGAACCCGCCGTCGAGGTCATCCGCGGCTCTGACCGCGAGTTCGTCACACCCGAGCAATGAACCTAAGAAGGAGCGCTGAGATGAAGCAGCCGATACAGATTGGGAAATTAGCACGCTTGCTTGCGGCGATCTCGCTCATTGCCGCCATCACAGCAACAGCGCTGCCGACCTCAGGCCAGAGTCTGACCGGCCCCTGGCAAGCCGGGAGCAGTATTGTCGTCCCTGAAGGCCGCAGCATCATGCTGCATTTCGACAAAATGCGGCGTGTTCAGATCGCCAACCCCGAAATCGCCGATGTCGTCATCTCAAGTGTCGCTCAGCTCGTTGTCTGCGGCAAAACTCGCGGCCTCACCACCCTCTACGTCTGGGACCGCGCCGGGCTGCACCAGTACGAGGTCAATGTCACCGCCATTACGCCGGCTGAAAAAACCGCCCGCGAACTCCGCAAGGCGCTCGGCGACAAGCTCAACTACACTACCGTCGGCGACAGTATCCTCATCATCGAGGGCACCGTTGACCAGCGTGAGGCCCTGCAGCGCACCCACCGCATCATCGCGGCCTACACCGGTTCGGTCACCGTTCTCGACCTTGTCAGCCTGACCGGAGCGCCCAAAACTCCTGCCGAAGCCGCCGCCGCCGCCCTCAGGGAGATCTTCGGCGATCGGCTCCAATACCGTGTCCTGGAGACCGACCGCCTTGTTGTCCAGGGCGACCTTGATGACTCGGCCCAGGTTGAGCATGTTGCCAGCTTGCTCCAGGCCACCGCCAGTGACCAGCTCACCATTGTCAACTTGGTCAAGTACAATGATGAATTGGCCTCTCCCCCCCTTGACAGAATCAGCCAGGCCATCGGCCCCGAACTCAAAATCTGGCAGGTCAAAGGCCGCACCGTCGCTGTTGACGGCAAGCTGCCTTGCCAGGAGGACTACGACCGGCTGGTTAAGATCCTCGAATCCTTTGCCCAGCAGGCCAATATCATCAATTTGGTGCGCGTGATTAAGCCGCGACCCGAGATTGACGTATATGCCCAGCAGCTCCGCGACGCCTTCGGCCCCGAGGTCGAGATCAAGCGCATGGGGCCTGAGACCCTGGCCCTCCAGGGCACCGTCACTAGCGAAGCGATGCAGGAGCATTATAAAGAAATACTCGGCGCCATGGACCACCCGTATCGCGTCATCAATTTCCTGCGCATAGTCGAGCCCTTCAAAGACCAGATTGAGGTCGCCGTGCTGGTCGCCGAGATCACCAACGATGGGCTGGACAGTCTTGGCATTGAGTGGGGTCGGTTGGGCGCTGCCGAGGGCGGCACTGTCGGCTTCATCCCCCAGCCCTTCCTCTATGACATCAAGGCCATAGATGATTATGAGCCGGTGGCGGACTTTGCCGCCAACATTCATCTGCTTCTGCAAGATGGCAAGGGCCGGGTGCTAGCCCGTCCGAAGGTCATGGTCAACGATGGCGAAGACGCCGAAATCCTGGTCGGTGGCGAAGTCCCGATCCCGGTGGTGCAACCCCAGAGCAGCGGCGTCACCACCGTCACTATCGAATACAAGAAGTACGGCATCAGCCTGCAGATTACTCCGACGGTCAAGACTGATGGCCGGACCCTTGACCTCGAGATCGCGCCCGAAGTCAGCTCTCTCGACTGGGCCAATGGTGTCACCATCAGCGGCTTTCACATTCCCGCCTTGCGCACTCGCAAGATCGAGACCATCGTCAGCTTAGAAGACGGTGGCACCCTGGTACTCGGCGGCCTCTTGCAGAAGGAGCAGGCCGAGGTCATCCGCAGGATACCGCTTATATCCGAAATACCTATCCTTGGCGAGCTATTCAAGCATAAGAGCTTTACCAGCGGTAGCACTGAACTGGTTATCTTTGTCACGCCGCGCATCGCTACTGGCACTCACCACCCGCCCGGCTACAAGCATCCTGGCGAACAGGAGCTTGAGAACGGGCGACGAATACCGGAATAGCCGCACCGCTTGCCGTTCTCCCCTCCCCCCTGGGAGAGGAGCCGCCGTTTGCTACCGCGCCGGCGGTTGGCGCAGCCGCCACCAGGGTAAACTCAAGACTGCCCGACGATGATGTGCCCGCACTAGTGGTGGACCTGACGTTGGGGAGATGGCTTCATGCCTAATGACTCTAGTACCGCGCCAATCAAGGTGGTTATAACCGAGGCCAACCCCGGCTCGGCCGATAATCTGCGGCAGATGCTGATGCGATTGGCCGCCGGCGGCCGCAAGCTTGACATTGTCGGATACGCCCGCGACGGCCTCGAGGTCGCTCAGATGGCCGCCCACATGAAGCCTGACCTGATGTTTGTTGACACTGACATGCCGGGCATTGACGGCTTTGAGGCTTGCGAGCTGGCGGTCTCGGCTAACCCCGACACCATCTGCGTCATCCTGGCGCAAGCTGCAACGTTCGAGTTGACTACTGCGGCGATGCGTGCCGGGGCCAGGGCGGTTGTTGATCTACAGCAATCCGAAGCCGACCTCCACGAGCTCATTGACGAGCTTCTTGGGCTGCGGGGAGCCAAAGATAAGCCCGAATTCGCTATCGCCACCGATCCCGAGAAGATGCCCGTCTCGATCGCCGTCACCGCCGCTAAGGGGGGCGTCGGCAAGACCACCGTCGCCACCAATCTCGCCGCAATACTGGCCAAGCGCTTCCCCGACCAGGTCGTGATTGTTGATTTCTTCGGCCAATTCGGCAATGTCGCCTTAAGCCTCGATCTCCATCCCACTGCCGGGATCGGCGAGCTGATGGGCTATGAAGAACTCGATGTGGACCTGGTCAATAGTCACCTGCTCAAGCACGAATCCGGCCTCCGGGTGCTTGCCGGAGTATCGCGCGGCAGCCAGGAAGAGCTCTCCCAAGTGGATATCCCCCGCCTCGCCTCCTTGCTGGGAATGTTGCGCCGCTGCAGCCGCTTCACCGTCTTCGATATCCAGCCGCTGCTGTGGCCGGCCAGCCCTTACGTGCTTTCCCGCTGTCAGCATATCATCGTGCTCAGCACCCTCGATGACATCGCGGCGATGCGTGATGCCGCCGCTCTCATTGACATCATTGTCAGCGCCAATGTCCCCAAAGAGCGCATCAAGCTGGTTGTCAACAAAGTCTTCAAGGTCAGCGAATTCAGCATCCAGGACCTTCAAGAAGCCACCGGGATGAAGGTCTGGGCCCAGATACCCAACGAATACGCCATTGTTAGCGCAGCCCGCAATGAGGGCGTCCCCTTTGTCATCAGCCGCCCCCGCGAGAACATCAGCCGCGTCCTACATGACATCGCCGACCGCATTCTTCAGGAAAGTGCGTTCTTACACACCGCCCACTCCAACCGATAATAGCTTTAGGGGATGAGATAGATGCGACAGGATGACCTTTCGGCTGCAAGGCAGATGGCTGTGGACCTCGGTATCTCGGTCGAGGAAGCCGAGGCCATGGAGAGCATCGGCATCCAGGTCCACCAACGCCTCTTGTCCGACACCGATTACCGCGCCCTCCAGATCATGACCCAGCAGGAGCTGATCGAGCGGATCCGCACCCTCATTGACATCGTCGGCCAGGACCGCGAAATATCCCTGTCTGCCAGAGCCAAAGAGCAGATGCTGGCTGAAGTGCTCAATGAGGTCATCGGCTATGGGCCGATCCAGACCTTCCTCGACGACCCAACCATTTCCGAAGTCATGGTCAACGGCCCCGACCACATCTATATCGAGCGCAGCGGCAAAGTCGAGGCCACCAACCGGCGCTTCATGGATGAAGGCCACGTCATGCGCATTATCGAGAAAATCATCGCCCCGCTGGGCCGCCGCATTGACGAATCGACGCCGATGGTGGATGCCCGCCTCCCCGATGGCTCGCGCGTCAACGCCATCATCCCTCCCATTTCGGTAGTCGGCCCTTGCCTGACCATCCGCAAGTTCTCCGCCGATCCGCTTACCGCCGACGACCTGGTCGCTTTCGGCACCATGTCCGAGACCATGCGCGTCTTCCTTGAAGGCTGTGTCGACACCCGCCTCAATACGGTCGTCTCCGGCGGCACCGGCAGCGGCAAAACTACCACCCTCAACGTGCTCTCCGCCATGATCCCAACCACGGAACGCATCGTCACCATCGAGGACGCCGCCGAGCTGCAACTGCAGCAGGAACATATCATTACCCTTGAAAGTCGACCGCCCAACCTCGAAGGCCGGGGCGAGATCACCATCCGCGACCTCGTCCGTAACAGTCTCCGCATGCGGCCCGATCGCATCATCGTTGGCGAGTGTCGCGGCGCCGAAGCCCTGGACATGCTCCAGGCCATGAACACCGGCCATGATGGCTCAATCACCACTATCCACTCCAACAGCCCGCGCGATACCCTCTCCCGCCTCGAAACCATGGTCCTGATGGCTAATGTCAACTTGCCCTCCCGCGCGATCCGCGAGCAGGTGAGTTCCGCTATTGATCTTATTGTTCACCAGGAACGGCTTCGCGATGGCACCCGCCGTATTGAGAACGTCACCGAGGTCCAACGCATGGAAGGCGAAGCCATTGTTTTGCAGGACCTCTTCGTCTTTCGCCGTGAAGGCTTCGCCCCTGACGGCAAGATCGTCGGCCATCATGAAGCCTGTGGCGTCCGCCCGCTGTTTATGGAGCGGATGGAAGCCGAAGGCGTCAGTTTTAGTTGGGAGATCTTCGAACCGGGCGCCGGCTAACCGGTCACCGGCTCGATCAAACTCCTCCGCATACCGGCGGGAAGGGGAATTCGTGTGCCTTTGTGGTTGCCGCTAGGTTTCATCTTCATCGCCGTGTTTGTCGGCACACTGGCTCTCTTATCTGCCGCGATCTCGGCATTTGAGATCCGCCGCCGGCGCCTCACCGAGCTCAAACAGGGCCGCCCGCTCCAGCCTGAAGCCACGCCCTCGCCGAAATCTGACAAGCCCGATATTGATCCCGCTCCCCTACTCAGCGGCTTCTTGCAGAATTCCAAGCTCGGCAAACGCCTCCAGTTGCTTATCCTCCGCGCCGGACTTGTCTGGCGACCGTCGGAGCTGCTAGCTTTGACCTTCGCTTGCGCACTGATCGGCTATATCCTCGGCATTCTCGCCACCAAGGGCAATGTCTCCACCGCCGTTGTGCTGGCCCTGGTCGGCCTAGCCGCTCCTTACGTCTATCTCAAGGCCAAGCAATCGCGCCGCCAGGCTCATCTGAGCGCCCAAATTCCCGACATGCTCGATATCCTCTCATCATCCCTGCGCTCCGGACATTCATTTCTCAGCGGCGTCCAGATACTCGTCAGCCAGATGCAGCCCCCACTTAGTGACGAGTTCGCCCGCGTCGTCCAGGAAGTCAGGTTTGGCGCCTCCCTAGCCAACGCTCTTGGAGAGCTGGTGGACCGCACCGAAAACTATGACATGGAGCTGATTGTTTCCGCCGTTCAGACACAGTTGGCCGTCGGCGGCAACCTGGCCGAAATCCTCGACCAGATCGGCACCATGATCCGCGACCGCATCGCTCTGGCCGGCGAAATCTCCGCTGCCACTGCCGAAGGCCGCCTCTCTGCGATGATCCTGGTCGGAATGCCCTTTGTCCTGGCCTTCATTGTCAATTCCGTTAGCCCGGGCTATCTCGCACCCTTACTCACCGACCCGATTGGGCACTTGCTGCTCGGCGGTGCCGTCGTCCTGCTCATTGTCGGCATTTTGATTATCCGTAAAATGCTTGATGTCGAGCTCTAATAGCCTTGCCGGTTACCCGGGGACATCTGGAGTCTATTGCTATGTACTGTCGGGTCTCACAAAAAGCGTCGTGGAACTTGGCCCTGGAGCAGACGCCACGGAGCTCGGTCTTCCAGCTCCAGGCCTTCGCCGACCCGGTTCGGGGCTACCGACAGCACTTACGTCCACCCGCTTGCCCCCGCGACTTTGTGGCATCTGTCAATCTATGTTATGATATCGCCATCAACAACGTGGAGTGTAGCTAATCCATGCTAGCGCTTATTATCGGCATTGTGGTTGTTGCAGCAATCCTGGCCTATCTTGGCCTGGCCCAGCCGACTACGGCCGAGCGCCGCCAGCGCCGCCGTGAGGAGGTGCTCCAGCAGCCGGGGGCGGCCCCCCAGTTGCGCTCGGCGGTTTCCGAGGAGCTTTCTGCATCCTTTAGCGAACGCATCATCAAGCCCGTCACTGAGGCCATTGTCGGCCGGCTCACCGACGCGGCTCCTGAAGGCATGATCCGCGCCGCCCGTAGCAAGCTGGCCTCTGCCGGCTACCCGATGGGCATCACCGAGCCACTCTTCTTGCTCATGCGCGGGGCTGCTGCTTTCGTGGCCGCCGGTGTCGCCTACATCAGCTTCACCACCCTTGCCTCCAGTCCCCCACACATGCGTCTCGGTCTCACCCTGGTCGTTCTGCTGGTCGTTGGCATGATACCCGATTACCTCATCGGCAACTGTGCCAAGGCCCGCCAGGCCCAGATCCGCCGTTCCCTGCCCGACCTTCTCGACCTCCTGGTAGTCTGTACTGAGGCCGGCATGGGGCTTGACGGCGCTCTCGCCGAAGTCGTCGCCCGCAAAGAAGGCCCCTTGGTGGACGAGTTCAATCGCACCCTTGTAGAGGTCCGTCTCGGCAAGCGCCGCAGTGACGCCTGGCAGGACATGGCCGATCGCGTCAATGTGCCCGAGCTCTCTACGCTCGTCGCCGCGCTCTACCAGGCTCAGACGCTTGGCGTAAGTATCGCCCGTGCGCTCAGAGCTCACTCCGACGCGCTACGCACGCAGCGCAGTATCCGCATCAAAGAGCAGGGTGCTGTGCTCTCGACCAAGATGCTGTTCCCCTTGGTCTTATGTATCTTCCCGGCGCTGTTTGTGGTCATCCTCGGGCCGGGGGCAATTCAGATTATGCACACGCTAGGTGGAGGTATTGGGGGTGGTTAAGCCTAAACCTAGAGGCGCGCCCGTCATGTTCGTGACTGACGCGGCGCGCCAGTCGTGCTGCTTCTAGAGCCTGCCCCACGATTCAGGCTCAAAAGAAGGGAAGCAAATGTCAACAGAGCCGCCCTTGGTAGTTATTGTTGATGATGACGCTGCGATCGCCAAGGCCGTCGCAGCCAAACTCGAGCTCGAAGGCTTCGAGACCTCTTATGTTCTCAGTGGCGGAAAGCTCTTTGAGCTCCTGGAAACCTCTGACCCCGCGCTTATCATCCTTGACCTCGGCCTTCCTGACATTGACGGTGTCACTATCTGCCAGCGCATCCGGCACACCTCCGCGGTCCCTATTATCATGCTTACGGCCCGGGCTGAGGAGGTCAACCGCATCGTCGGCCTTGAAGTCGGCGCCGACGATTATGTCACCAAGCCGTTCAGCCTTGACGAGCTGGTGGCCCGCGTCAAGGCCGTGTTACGCAGGGTTCAGCCCAGTCGTGGCATTGCGCCGGTCAGCGCGGTACTTGAGGTCGGGGACATCACCATAGACCCTGACGGTCATCAAGTCACCATTGCCGGCAAAGTCATTGATCTGACGCCTACGGAGTTTGGCCTGCTGCAGGCCTTAGCGGAGAGCCCCGGTCGCGTGTTTAGCCACCGCGAGCTTTTGCAGAAGGTTTGGGATTATGACCAGTATGACACCCATCTGGTGGAGGTTCACATCGCCAATCTGCGGGCCAAGATCGAGAAGAATCCGCGCAAGCCGCGGCGCGTGGTGACAGTCCGTTCGGTCGGCTACAAGCTGGTCTCCTCGCCATAACCGCCGAGACTCAGGGCGAGGGCTGCCGGTATGCGCCCCTCTATCAATCGTTCCCCTGCTCCAGCACCTCAGGCGAAAAGTCCGGCGGCCGGCCGGTCGGGTAGGCCCGCAGATATTCTAGCGCTCTCTGCGACAGCACCGTTTCAGCCGCTTTCAGCCCTTCTATCCGGTAGAGGCTGGTCTCGGTGTCGCCGAAGGGCGACTTCACTTCCCTGATTAGCCTCAGCTCCAGTGTCTTATGCGGGTCGGCTCGTGTTCCCTCCGCGATTGCGTGACTGCCTTCTCGATCCAGCACCAGGAATGTTGGCCGGTATTTTCTGAAAACCTCGGCATAGTCGTCGTACAGAGTCGGGACGTATCTCAACTGCGTCAATGCCAGTATGGTCGAGGGGCCGTAGTAGGTGGCTTCAGCCGGCAGGTTCGCCTCGATCCAGCGGGCGGTCGCGATGTTATAGCCCCTATCGGCTTCCAGGACCGGCCCCCATTCTGTCGGATAGCGTTCTCGCTGACTCCCATAGGTGTCCATCGGCACTGTCAGAGTGACGCCGAACAGGCAGATTAGGCCGATCCCCACGGCCAGGCCATACCGCAGCCCTTGGCTCTTACCGCATGCCTCCCAGAGGCTCCCGATGAAGACCCCGCTCATGGCGTAAGCCATCACATTCGAGGGGAAGTAGTAGCCGGTCGCCCCGTCGAATATCCAGTAGGCCACCAGGCCGGCTAGTACTGTCATAACCATGTACCAGGCGATTCCCAACTGCCGCTTGCGGGCCAGCAGGTAGATCGCTCCCAGCACTCCCAGGCAGCGGATCGGGTCCCACACCAGGTAGTGCACGATTACCCACATCGTCCTCGCTTGATAGGCATTCAGGTCGAAGCCGACCTCGCTGAAATCAAACGAGGTCAGGGTATAGCGACTGGCGCGGGGGATATACGTCTGCAGCACGCCATACGCTTCCCTTCCTGCCGCGAATACCTCTTGGCCCTCCCAGTAGTTGTAGTATAGCAGCCAACCTGCGCCGGGGATCGCCAGGCCGACCACGAAGGCCAGCAACACTTGCCCGACCTCGCGCCGTTGCTTGCCCAGCAGTAACTGGCCGATGGCGTACAGCAAGACCGCCGCCAGAAAGTACGCAAAGGCTATCTTGGTAACCAGTGATAGTCCCGCCACTAGCCCTGCCAGTACGCCGGTCAGTACGTTTTTCCGTTGCAGGGCCAGGTACAGCAGCAGGGCTGCGGCCAGCACCAACATAGCGGCTAGGCTGGTGGCCTTGCTACACCGCTCGTACATCAGGATATGGTATGAAGTTGCGTGAAAGAGGCCGGCGATGGCTCCGGCTTCCCAGCCCAGCGCCATCTTGGCGAACTGGATTACTAGGAATGTCGTCATAACTCCGGCCAGCGCGGCCACGATTCGTGCTTGCCAGACGCCCATCCCGAAGATATCGAACACGCGCGCCATCAGCCAGTATGACACGATACCTTTGGCGTGATCCAGGTAGGGCACGCGCAGGAACCATCGCGTCATCGTGCCGTATTGCCAGACGCCCTTGGCGGTCTCAAGCGAGCTGCCTTCGTCACCGGAGAAGTCGGGGGCGACGCCTAGGTTCCAGGTTCTGAGCAGCAGCGACAGCAGTACTACGGCCCAGATGCAGATACGCGGCCAGACCTCGGGCCGCCGCACGTGGCTGATTATCGCCAGGACTTGCTTTTTCATATGTGTTATTTACCTTTTCGGGGTGACATCACATACTGCAATTAGGTAGGCATTGAAATTAGCGTGCCGATCTGGTATTTGCTTATTGATTTGGTGCGGTTTCGTTTTGGTGTTAGCATTCTTTAGTTTTCGGCTTCATCCTTTTTTCTTTTTGCTGCCGCAGGCGCGCAGGGCGCGGGCCTGCCTGCCGTGAGCCTGCCGAAGGGTGCCGCGCCGGTCGTTGTCGTATGGTACTCTCGGCGGGGCACAGGTCCTCGCCCTACAGAATCCGGTACCCTTGTCCCCTGTCCCCTAGGGGAGATCGGAACACAAGGGGAGAGAGTACCTTAATCCCGTGGGGCGGGCATCCTGCTCGACTCATTGCCGTTACCTCCATCTCTTCGTACACCCACACAATTTTTCTCCTGCTGCAGGTATTACGCGGCTTCTGTAGAAAAGAGTATGTTAACATAGCAATATAGCATTCGCCGCTTGACTCTCGCCCATGCAACACCTAAGATGTCGCCTTACCACCCTGATTGAGCCACAATCGCGGAGGGGTAGCCATGACCAAAGACCGCCAATCATCATCCCAACCCACAATGCCCACCACCATTGGGCATATTACCATTGAGAATTTCCTGCGCATCTTCGATGAAATCGTCGAGAACAAGCAACGCTGCGGCATCGAAGCCATCCAGAACAACCCCGACGATTTACTTCAGCGCGCCATGTCCTATGGCACTCAGTACAAGAATAGCAGTTGGGGCTGGACCTCCAACATCTGGAGCCGCAGTGCCTCAAATACCGTCGTCATCAACAGCGAGCACGAGCTCAAGAACGAGCACCGCAGCTTGATGCTCAAGGTTCTTGAGCAGATCCTCTGTCGCCCGATGATCCAGGTGGACGCCAATCTTGGAAGTCCCGGCTCCCGCGCCCAGATGCACTGCCGGCTCTACTGCGACCCGCAGTTCCCGGATATTGCTTATCGTTGGAAGCAGCTCAACTTCCCGGCCGACCCTGGCAGCCAGCCTCAGGCCACCCTATTCTTCATACCTCAGTACCTACAGAATCCCAGCCTCCCTGGCAGTGGCGAGATGCTGCGGGTGATTCGCTTCCCCAACCACGGCTACACCGTCGCCACTGCCACTTCTTACCAGGGCGAGACGAAGAAGGGCTTCCTTTCTCACTGGATTCTTCATTGCTACCAGCAGGGCGGCACCGGCGAGCATGCCTCGCTCAAGGAGTTCACGGTCCGCCGCGATGACGGTACTGAAAAGCGCATGGTGATGGGCTGCTGGGGCCTCAGCGGCACCGGCAAGTCCACTCACGGGCTTTACGTTGTCAACGAGCAGACCGCGCCGCTTTTCAAGCAGCAGTTCGGCATTGACATCGAGAAGTTCGTTTATGACCAGGCGCTCAAGAATGATGACATCACCGGCTGGTGGCCCGATCAGGTTGTCGGCTCGGAGAGCGGCGCCTGGACCAAGACCGAGGACGTGGACGAGCACCAGGTCGCCATCTACAATGCCGCTCGCGATCCCCATGCCCTCCACGAGAACACCGAGTGGGACGAGGATGGCGATGTCAGCTTTGCCGGCGAGCTATTCCAGTACAATGGCGTGCTCAACCGCAACGCTCGCACAGTCTTACGCATGGAGGACACCGGCTATTTCGATGGCAGCGTCGATTCCACGATGCCGCCGAACATGGCGGTATTCATCAGTCCCGGCCATCTCACCGACTATGCCTGGCTGAAGATTGCCGACCCCAATTTCGCTGCTAAGGTCCTGGCTGATGGCCGCACGGTGGGCCATCCCGCTCAGGAGGCTGCCGGTGTCGGTCAGACCAAGTATGAGACCCGTTACTGCTTGCCTTTCACTATGGGGGTCGGCAGTGCCGAGCATGTGCATCGCTTCCGCGATCTGATTGCCGGCAAGGTCGGCACTGATCGCGAGCTGGAGGTCTATCAGGTCAGCACTACTGGCCGCATTGGTGCCGCGTACGAGTGGGTTGAGGGCAAGCTCGGCGAGGAGGAGCTACACGTCCCGCAGGTGGTATTCCGCTACACCCATGGCAAGCCTACTCCCGAGGGCGGTACCAGCCCGACGATTGAGGAGACGGAGCTATTCTTATTCCAGGCGGCCCGCGAGGCGGTGAAGTACGAGCCGCATCCGGTTTGGGGCGAGCGGGTGCTGGTACCGGTGGAGGTGCCGGGGATTTCGTCGGCGCGGCTGGCGGAGCTGAACCCGGCTTCCTATCGCGATAAGGAGGAGCTTGAGTCCTTGTTATACGTACAGGTCCTGATCAGCAAGTACACCTTACACGAGCAGGCTCCTGGCCTTGACCGCGAGATCTATTACGCCATGGATTTCTAGCCCCGTGCTCGGCCATTACTGCAATACCCGCGTGGGGCGGGCTTTCCCGTTCGGCCGTTCGACCGTTCGACAAGCTCACGGTGCTGAGCAACGTCGCAGGGCAGCCCGACCGCCGTTGCCGTTTTGCTGTTGTCGCCTCTCCCGCGTGCGGGAGAGGGCTAGGGTGAGGCCTGTCGTTGGTGTATGGGAAAACCGCCTCGGCTATATCCTGTGCGGCAATCCATCCGAGCTGAAGGAGTACTCGGGCTCCCAGCCATACACACGGCGAGCGGCTTTCAGATCCCATTGGTGGGGTGAATCAGCCCCGACGATATGCACTAGGGCGTAGCCAGGTTCGGGTGTCTCCAAAGCGAGGCCGATGGCGCGGGTTACGTCATCCACATGAATGCGTGTCGGTGCCGGCGGAGGCTGTGCCCCGCCCTCGGGGTAGCAGACGTTCCCGAGCCAGGCGCCGCCGGTCTCCGGAATATAGACAGTCCCCAGCCGCAGAATCGCCATCGGCAGCCCGAAGCGCTCATGAAACATACGACAGACATCCTCGCCGAAGCCCTTGGTCATGCCGTAGAGATCGTTGCTGTAATGGCGCGTCTCTGAAGTAATTATCGCGTCTGCCGGCAGACCGTCAACGACGCTTACTGAGCTGATGTGGACGAACCGGCGCACGCCTGCCTCCCAGGCGGCCTGCAGCATATTGTGCGTCCCCAGCACATGCACCTGCAGCGTGGCCGGGGCATAGCGCAGTGTCTCCTCCGGTCCACAGAGCGGCCAGTCCACGATGGCCATGTGCACAACGGCGTCACAGCGCTGTAGGGCGGCGTGAACCGCCTCGAGGTCTGTGACATCCAGGTGGATAAAGCGGGGGTCATCTAGTTGGACTATGTCGCCCAGCAGCAGGTTGTGGCGCAGCCCCAGTGTCGTGGTGAGCCTGCGCCCGAGCCGCCCCGCAGCTCCGGTGATCAGTACTCTCATTTCGTTGATTTTCCTTGTCGTGACGATGTATTCAGCCCGTGCTGACGCCGATGCGGGCGAATCAGTAGTGGTTCTCAGCGTGGTGTATGCTAACGCTGATCTCCGTTCCATATACTCCCGAAGGGCATGAAGGCCGGCCAGCTTCTCATAGAGAAGGTTCTCAACCAGCCTGATTGATGGATACCACTATACTAGCAACTGCGCCACAGCCTACAGCGATGCTGCGGCAGATGGCCATCTCAGTGTACTTTCCATCCCCTTTCCCCGTCAACATGCTTCCCGACCTCACCCGCAAAAGCCTATTTCCCCCTGCAGGAGATTACATTTGCTGCCGAGAACTTCTTACCAATAATTTCTGCGGGAGGCGTACATATGCACTTACTCGATTTGAAGACCGGGCGGGCCTGGTTCGCGCTGGTGATTGCCGCGAGCCTGGTTGTTTTGGTTACCTCGTCAGCTCCAGCGGCCCCGACTGACAGCCGGGCTGCTAGTGCCCTGGAGGCCCCGGAGCAGCCGGCTGTTCAGGAGAGCGCGCCGCCGCTCCCCACTCCCCCTGGCGATCGCCTCGTGACACCGGGCAGCGAGTTGCTGATTACGGTCTGGACGGGCGAGACCATTCATGTATTCACGCGGGTTCGCGTTGCCGATAATTCCGACGTCTTGCTACCCCGTCTGGGCCGGCTCAATCTGGCTGATCTTACGCTTGCTCAAGGCCTGGACAAAATCACTGCTGCTTACCGGGCCCTTTACTCGCAAAGCTCGGTGGAGCTGGTGCCGGTGGTACTGCAGCCGCCTGCAGCCAAGCCCTTCGGCCCCGGGCCTGTGCCACCGGGCCGGGAGCTTGAGCCGGAGGCTCCGCTGACGGCTGTAGAGCCGCAGCCCACGCCGGTCCCTGCCGCCGAGGTGTTCGCCTCTTTGCCTCGTTTTGGTGCTGACGTATTTATCAGCTCGCGCCTGGCAGCTTCTTTGGCGCGCCCCGGCGCAGCGCCTCTGGAGGCTGCTGAAGCGCCTGATGCCGGCAGTCCGCTGGCCAATGTCCCGGTTTCGCCTTACTACCCTCTTGGCCCGGCTGATGTCTTGAAGGTGCAGATCTGGAACCTCGACGACATGCGCACCGAGCAGCAGGTCACTGTCACCGCTGACGGCTACATCACCTTGCCGGTGTTGGGCAAGCTGGTTATCAGCGGCAAGACTATGGCCGAGACGGAGGCGCTGATTACCAAGCGCGCCGCCGAGTTCTACTCCGATCCCGAAATCGTCCTGGAGCTTATCCAGCAGCGTGTTATTGATGTTTATGTGGTCGGCGAGGTGATGCAGCCGGGCAAGTTCTCCCTCCCTGGCAATGCCACCTTATTCACCGCTCTCTACGCCGCCGGGGGGCCTGCGGAGCTCGGCTCCTACCGCCGCCTCCGGCTCTTGCGCCAGCCCGATTTGTCGGCCCAGCCGCAATCCCAAACCGAGGTTGATCTTTACCAATATCTCATGTATGGCCGTCGCGACGCCGATGTCATGCTCCAGGCCGGCGATACGGTATTTGTGCCGCCGGTTGCCACCGAGATCGGCGTTGCCGGGGCGGTGCGTCGGCCCGCGCGCTATGAGTTGCTGGACACGCTCAGCCTGGCGGAGGCGCTGGCGATGGCCGGCGGCTTGAGGCCTAATGCCTACGCGGCGGGGGTTGAGGTCTGGCGTGCCGAAGCCAATGAAATGTGGCATCTGCTGCGGGCCGATCTTGGCGAGGCAGGCGAACGCGGCCGGGACCTCTCCCTGCTTGATGGCGATCTGGTACAAGTCGGCAGTCTGGTGGATCGCGCTCGCAACACGGTCGAGTTGCTCGGGCCGGTACAGCGCCCGGGCGTTTATGAGGTTACTCCGGGTCTCACTCTCGCCGGTCTGCTCAAGCTGGCCCAGGGGCCGACCGAGGCCGCTTACATGCAGCAGGGCGCTGTCTGGCGGTTGAATGACGATTTTGACTATGAACTGGTGCGCTTCTCGGTGCGCGAGGTCCTCGATGGCACCGGCGACGTGCCCTTGAGACCGCATGACATCGTTTATCTCTACACCGAAGCCGACGTTCAGGCTCCCGCGCTGGTAACGGTCGAGGGCCAGGTGCGCAATCCCGGAGAGTTTCCCTTCATCGCGGGCATGACGGTGCGCGAGCTGGTCATGCTGGCCGGCGGCTTGCTCCCCGGTGCTTACACCGAGCGCGCCGAGGTGCTCCGGCTTACTCCCGACCAGCGCGAGGCGATCCTGCCTGTCGCTTTGGTTACACCGGCCCCAGGCTCCCAGCAACGCCCCGGGACGACAGGCGTCTCGCCTGTCGAACAAGAGCGCCCAGAAGACCTCCCCCTCCAGCGCGGCGATCTCCTCCGCGTCTTGGCCCGCGAAGATGTTACCCTACCCAGCCAGGTCCACATCGACGGCTATGTCAGGAATCCCGACACTTACGAGCGCTATCAGGGCATGAGGGTATCCGATTTGATAGTTGCTGCCGGGGGTCTCAAGGCCGATGCCGCCGACACGGTTCAATATACGTCGGGGCGCTTTGCAGGCCCCAGTCACACTCGCACTCTCAGCCTGACTACCACGCCAGAGGGCTTTGCTGTCGAGCCGGACGTGCTGCTGGCCGATGACGATCGCGTCGGGGTGATGGGCCGGGCCGACTTCACCGTCGTGCCGAAGGTGGTCTCAGTCCAGGGCGAGGTCTGCAAGCCCGGAACTTACGCCTTGCGCCTCGAGCAGGACGAGGCGGCCAAAGCGGACACGATACACGATCTGATTCAGCGCGCCGGTGGGCTGACTGAAAAGGCCAACCCTCGCGGCATGATTCTCTACCGGCTGATGGAGGAGGTGCTCCCTACAGCGCGCCAAGACGATCTCAGCTACGTGGTGAATCTGCTCAATCGCGAGGCCGGCCAGACTTCTGCCGCTCTCACCGAGGGGCAGCAGGGCCAGATTCTCGCCGAATCCACTGCCAAGCAGCTTGGCGGCCTAATGGGCATCGAGGGCGGCGCCTTGCTGGTGGTTCCGCCCCGCCGCATTGACATCTCCTCCTGGATCAAGGCTGTCCCGATTGACGGTGCCGACATCATGCAGACCGAGGGTCGCACCGGCAATCTCAAGCTTCATCATGGTGACATACTGCGGGTTCCCAAGGCCGTGGATTTTGTCACCGTAATCGGCTCAGTCAGCTCGCCCGGCGCAGTCACTTTCACTCCTGAGCTAAGTCCCTATTCCTATGTGGACAAGGCTGGCGGGGCTTTGCCTGATGCCAGTTTAGGCCGGCTGATTGTGGTGCGCGCTAATGGCGCGGCCTCACCGGCGAACAAAATCAAGGCGGTGGAGGCCGGCGATGTGGTGATTGTGCCTTCGCAGCACATGTTCCGCACTGAGCGTCTCAAGAGCCGTTGGAGCGACACTTTGAAGCAACTGATTGCCATTGCCACGGCAGCCATACTGTTTTGACGGGCCCCCTTTGGTTCGCCCACCTATCCCCCTTTGATTCCCCCTTCCGGGTACCCGCGCGAAGCGCGGGTGTGGGAAGGGGGGAGGGGGTTAGGACCCATTGTCGTTGTCTTCTCTCCCTGTGGGAGATGGCTACAGTGAGGGCCTTTTCACCCCGTGGGTCGTGCATCCTGCCCGAATCGTTGCTCTCCGCCGGTTCTTGCTTTCCCCTACGAGAATTGCCTCTGGACACAATTTACCCCCCTTAAGCAACGGCTTACTCAAGGGGGGTAGATGATCGGTCAGCCCGCCCGCCCCGAAATGGGCGTTCCCACCTCAGGGATTGGCTCTTGACGGCTGACTTTCAGTTCTTTTGCTCCACGACCTAGTGGCCCGGCTCGATCCTGATGTTACGGATCTGCTGCTTCGTCTGCAGATTGCGGATCTGCAGGTTAAGCTGGGTGGTGCCGAGTGCGTTCCAGTTACCCGGCTGCAAGACGCCCACTTGGTTGGTTGCCAGGCCGATGTTTCTGAACAAGCCCTCCTGCACCTGGCCGGCGGCGAAGGTAGCCGCGTTGAGGTCAAACTGCACCGCGCCCTTGGATTGCACGTTGAGCGCATTGCCGTTGACCGTTGGCTGCATGATCAGGCTGGTAGGGCCGAGGTTGCGCAGGTTGAGCAAGCGATAAACGCGCTCGTTGGCCAACACCTTGATGCAGCGGATCGAAGTTGGCCGCAGGGCGTCCGGAGCCGGCACCTCCAACGCGCGAGTGTTGGTGAGGATATCGTTGCAGATGATTTGTCCCTGGCCGCTGAACTCCACCTCCATGACATCTCCGGCCATGAACATACTCAAGGACTTAGCCCCGCCGCCTTCAACGTTGAAGGTCAGGTCCTTGCCCGAGGCCTGGTTGAAGATGAAGACGCCGGGGTAGTTGAAGGCGCTAACTTCGCCGGTGAGGGGCAAGAACCTCATCGAGTCAGGTATGCGGGTTGCCGGATTGGTGTTCTCGGTGCCGTTGGCGTTGAAGAAGGTGTGGCCCTGTCCGTCGCTGATCTGTCGGACGGTGCCGCCGTTGACCACACAGACGGCGGTAGCACCGGCCACTCCGCTAGCTGCGGCGGGCAGCGACGGCCCCTCGAGACATTCGCTGTAGGACAGGCAGATCATCTTGTTGTAGCCCTTACCCGGGTAGGTGAAGCTACCATTGGCGTAGTCCACATAGCTGAGGCTCTTGTGTGGGCCGCCGGTCTCGGTTTCGGTGTAAGGCGCGTTGTTGTCATACATGCGGATGTAGTGTTTGGTGCCGTCAACTTCGGTGCCGTATCCGACCACCGAATGGCCGCCGGTTGCGCTCCAGAAGCAGATATTGGCGTGGTCGTTGGCGGTGAAGACCAGATCGTGACAGCGCTGCCAGGCCTGTTGGTGGCTCTGGTGGTTGTAGTAGTGGTTGATGTAGTAAGACATTTCGGCACTGAGCTGGCCGCCCTGGTCCTCCTGGGCGGTCTGCTTGGTCTCGGTACACCATGGGTACGGCCAGGTGTACGGTTCGGCGTGAGCGGCGAACCAGGCGTGATGATAGGTGGTGATGTTGAATTGCCGGGCGCGCATACTCGAGACGGTCATGCCGTAGCAGTTACCGCCGCCGCCGACACCCTTGTAGCTCGAATCGTACCAGGCCTGAGCCGAGGGCCGGTGGGTACCGTTGGGGTACTCAACCGCGCTGGCTCCGAAGAAGTCGCGATACAGGTGCCAGGGGATGGCCGGGTCGCCGAAGTTATGGAACTGCCAGCCCCAGTAGCCGCGATAGCCGCGCGGGGCGACGATGTGATACTGCACCGTCGGGGTCTCGTTGCTGGTGCCCTCCCAGATCACCTTGACATCATGGTCGGCGCCGGTGGTGGCACCCGCCGGCACGGTGAAGGCCAGGGAGTTGGGGAAGAACTCGATGTTGAAGCCCAGATAATGGGTCTCAACTGGAGTGCCGTCGAAGACTACCTGGCAAGCATCGCTCCAGGGCATCCCGAAGGCATAGGCCCAGCAGCCGGGAGAGCCCTCCTCCGGGAAAAAGCCGCTGATGCGCCGCAGTATTACTAGACCGGGCTTGATCCGCAACAGTTCCACGTACTTGTATTGCGGCAGCATTGCGTTGGGTATGCCTAGTTGCGTAGCGGCCTTCTCATCCATCGTCCCCAACAAGTCCTGTTGCAGGCTGGTGGGGAGTGAGCGGAATTGGTTCAGCGCTGTGCTCTGTTTGGTCGTCGCCACGTTGTGCTCTTTCAGCAGCGTCTCGAAGCGCTTGCTGAGCACTAGGGGACTGGCGGTCTGCAGTTGCACCTTGGGCCTGAGAATGATACCACGCTGGATCTGAGCCCCCGCCACCGCCACGAAGGCAAGTAACAACACACATACGAACACGACACGGCTCATCCTAGTCATGCGTCTCGCCCCTTCCGTTCCATTGCATCCAGAGTTGATACTGATTATGTGCGCAGACGCCCGTCTGGGCTTGCATACCACGCACTATTCCTCTTTCGCTCTGCCAGCCCCGATTCCTGCTTGCGGCAGATTTTTTTTGGGGCGACACATGCGCAGGCCGTCAGCCGGGCCCTGCGCGCGCCTGCGGCAGACGCGGGCCAGAAGCCCGAGCCACGGGAATATGTCTGAGTAGCCCCGCCCAAGTGTGAATGCAAACAGAGGATATAAGCCAGCCTGTGGCGAAGCTGGCGCTAAGAAGGCCTCTAGACCTGCAGGTATAGGCTTGCTCAGGCATGGCAGAGCAAGGCGTAAAGCCTACCCCTTCGGGATCAGGCCGGGCAAGGCCGGCTTCGCTCGCCGATAGGAGTGATAAGGCTGCGGATAACGACCCTAGGAACCTCCCACGGGCGGCCAACTCACTGTCGCTATAACCCCGCCACCTTACTCGAAATAGCCCAGCGCGCTTACTTGATTGACTGCGGTGAGCCGGTGGCCGCAACTCTGGTGCGGATGGAGAAAGACTTCAGCAAGCTGCGAGCCGCCTTCATCAGCCATATGCACGCCGACCACGTCGGGGGCCTGCCAGTGCTGATCAAGCTGCTAGGCCATAATATGGTCGCGCCCGATCACCAATTCTCCGTCTTTATGCCGCCGGAAGGCAAATACCCGCTGCTCAACTGGCTGCAGGCAATGTTGGTGCCGCCCGACTACGTCAGATTCAACCTGGAAGTGAGCGGCGTCATCGAGGATGAGACGGTCTTTGAGGACGAGTACGCCACCGTCACCGCCGCGCGCAACGGCCACATGGAAGGGCCGGCAATAGCCTACGGAGACCTCGAATGGCGGCTCAAGGCCAACTCCTTCTCCTATATCTTCGACATTCTCGACCGCCGCATTGCCTTTACCGGGGACCTGCCCGCCGACTTCCGCTATCTGGGCGAGCTGTTGGAGGAGCCGGTGGATGTGCTGGTCATGGAGATGACCCACGTCGCGCCCGAAAACATCCTGCCGTTCATTGCGGAGAAGCGGATCGGGCGGCTGATTCTGACCCATATCCACGATCCCTGGCATGATGAGGGCGAAAGGGAACTGCGAGGGATGTGTGAGAAGCACCTGAGCTTCCCGTTCGCCATCGCCCACGATGGGGATGAGTTTGAGGTCGAGTAGAGAGCCGCCAGGAGGCCTGTCGTCCAGGGAAGTGGGGAGTTATAGGGGCGCAGTCTTGGCTGCATCGCCTGAATGGGCCAGGTAAGCGGCCCGCTGCACCCGGCGCTTGCTCAAGCCCGCCAGCGCTCGCTCCAACTCGGCTAGACGGCGGCGCAATAGCCCCTGACAATGACGATGACCCGCCTCGACATGCCCGATGACAGCTTCAAGCCGCTCCGGGACCACGCCGCTAGCCAATGCCGCGCCAATCGCCCGCTCCAGCTCGACCAGCAGCGAGCGCTGTTGCTGCAGTAGCGCCGCAATAGTCCTGGGCTCGGGCCGAGCGCCGCAAACCTGCGCCAAATCGCCATCGTCACGATCGGTCCGGCACACCTGGCCGCCTGCAACAGCGGAGGCGTCGCCCTCCAGACAGTACGCCATGCCGCTGTAAAGCCGGTCGAGTTGGCCGAATATCTCGGCGAGGTCCCGAGGCAGGCCGGATAGCGTCGGCGGCCGGCTCAGAGGGTCTGCTGCGGGTCGCTGGACAGGCGAGACGCTTGTCCTACCACTTGGTTCTGACATGTCTTCTTGGCCTCTTTCCAAGCTGTGGCAAGCTGGGTGAGTAACTTGATGGCCTCCTGGAGTTTTCCCATGTCCTCTTCCAGGCCGGCCTCGGTGATCAGGCGCTGGACATATACATAAAGGGCCTTGAGTGAGCGGCATAGCTCCGGTGCCGCCGATTCATCAAGCGCGATCAATAGCTCGCTGAGGACGCGGCGGGCCCGGTGGCTGCAGTCGGCCCAGCGTTCGTAGTCGCGGGCGGCTAAATGGCGCCGGCCATCCTGCAGGAGCCTCACCGCCCCATCAAAAAGCAGTACGATCAGATGCTTCTCGTCAGTGACTTCGGTCTGCACCTGGCGATAAAGTTTGGCCGGATTGCGGTTGTAAGTCATGTCAGTAGTCCAAGGCTCCCGGGAGGAAGTTGGTGGGATCAAGACGGCCTAAGTGCATCGCTTGCGTGATCAGTCGCTGCGGTTATAGTAATTGCTGGTCAAGCCCTTGATCTGATTGGTCATGAAAGTGCTCAAAGCCTCGCTCTCCGATAGAGCACTCTCCATCGCCAGCAGATCGGCGCGCAGATTCGCCAGATACCGCTCAACACTTGCCTCCAACCGCTCGATCTCGTCCTCAAGACTCTCAATCTCATTCTCAATATTGGCGCTGGCTATCGTCATCGAGCCGGTGTTTTCATCAGTGGTGCGCTCGAGGTAGTTCTGCAGACGCGCGGCCAAGCCCTGACTGACCTTGACTACCCCCTTGCTGCCGGTAGTAGTCGCCTCCACCCGCAAAATCAATCCGTCCGTGGTGGCATTGCCGGACCTACCGGAGAGATAGCGGCCATCACCCTCGGCCTGTTCACCATTGATGCTGCCGGCCACGTCAACTCCCCGGTACTCGGCAGCCTCGCCGACGGTGGGGCCACCGATGTCCAGCCCGCCCGCGCCCTGAGCCAGGCTGGAACGCACCTTGAAACCGTAGCTGTCGCCATAAGAGGCATGCTCGATAACAATAGTATCACCGACCACCGAGGCGGAAAGCGAAAAACCAAAAAGCTGAAAGGCGCTGTTGAGCTCCTCAGCGGCCTCCGCTAACGACATGCCTGAGTCCAACTGCACCGGGCAAACTCCATTGAAGGTCAAAAGCTCATCAGTAGTGATGTTGCCGGCCAGCGTGGCGGAAGTCGCAGTGGCTTTCTCGGCGACTTGGGTGATTTCCACCGCGTACCCGTCGGCACCAGAGGCCAGGGTGTCGGCGTTGCTACTGACATAGGTGATGTCGGCATCAGTGGCTTCACCGGCGACCGCAAACATGCGCGCGACCCCTAAAGGATTGGCCTCCAAGGCGGCAATGAAAGTGGCCTGGTCGAGCACCAGATGGCCGTACTGGTCGGTCGCAAGGCCGATCTGCGAAGGCAAAGTAACGCTCCCGCCTAAGGCATCCACCGGACTCATCACCGCCGAGTGCAAGCCGTCCTCGAGTAGCCGCACCGCCGGATCGCCGAAATAAACGCCGCCGGTGTTGGTGTCGGTATCGAAGGTCTGGCCCGCGCGGAGATTGTCAATGATGCTGTTGTAGGAGGCCAGCAACTGCGAGACCGAGCTGTAAGTAGCGGCGCTGTCCTGGCTGACCGTGACCGTGATTGTGTGGCTGTCATTCGCCGCCAGCAGATCGAGAGTAAGGCCGTCAATCATGTCGCTGACGCTGTTGGTGGGGCGATGAACCGTAACCTCGTCCACCACCAGCTCGGCATCGGCCGCGGCCTGCAATTCGACGGCGATCTGCTTGCTGAGCACCCCGAGAGCGCTCAGCACGTTGTTGTCATCGGTGAAGGTCGGCGTCTCGGAAGCCCCAACGATCTCAAGATAGTAAGTGTGCTGGCCGTCGGTTTCGACCGACTCGACAGTGGCCGCGACGCCGGCGACCTGGGTACTGATGCGGGTAGCGATCTCCTGGAGGGTGTCCTCAGCTAGATTGATCGCTACCTCGGTGCCGTTGATTTGCACCGTGCCGGAGAGCGTGTCGCTGAGGCCGAGCAGCTCGCCGATGTCGCTAGTGGACGAGATGAAGCCGTCACTCTGAGCGCCCTGGGTAATGGCGTGCTTGAGGGAGGTGCTAGAGCCAAGCAAACCCAGGCTCTCCAGCAGATCGCCGGCATTGGCGTCAATCAGGTCAATAGCATTGTCAGCACCGGTCTGACGGCCGGTCAGCACCAGGCGGTGGTCATCCTCGGCATAATCAATAACCGTGGCCCAAACGCCGCCGCCGGCGAGATTGATGCGGGCCGCTACATCGTTGAGGCTGTCGGTGGCCGCGATGGTGATAGTAGTACCATTGATGAGGATGTCGCCGGTAAGCCCGAGAGCGGCGCTGTCATCAGCGAAAGTGGTCGAGGAAAGCTTGTGAGCGGTGGCAAGAGCGTTGATGACAATATCATAGCTGCCCGGGGCGGCCTCGGCGGATACCGTAACCGCCAGCGCCGAGGCGTCATTGCTGCCGGCTGCATAAGAGATGACATCATCGGTGTCAGCCAGCGTGCCGGTGCTGAGGCTGAGGCCGGTGAGCATGGCATTGAGCGACTGGTAGATGGTGAGGCGCGCGCTCTGCTCGTCCCTGCGGGATTCGAGAATCTCCACCGGTCGCTGGCGAATGGCAGCAATCTGCTCGATGATCGCCGATGTATCAATGCCCGATACAATGCCGTCAATGTATATACTCCCCAGATCGGAAGACATGGCGTTTCTCCTGTTGTGAAAGTCCCGACCTCCACCTATATTCATCGCCATTTTAGGCGAGTTCTTTAGGGTAACTCACAGAGTGTAACAGTTTTGAGGGAGGACTGTGTCAGGCTGCCTTGGAAAAAGCGCTGCGGGCGCTCGGTGCTTAGCCGAGCGCCCGCTCGAACGGAAGGGTGAGGCTATGTTAAATGCCCCCGAGCCAAGATGCCTATCCCTGGATCAGGGTCAAAACGTTCTGCGGCATCGCGTTGGCCTGCGCTAAGAACGCCGTGGCCGACTGGACCAGAATCTGACTGGTAGTGAACTCGGCCATCTCGCGCCCGAAATCGGTGTCGCGAATCGCGCTCTCGGACGCCGCCAGGTTCTCCCTGGCAACCGCCAGCGCCCGCGTCTGAGCCTCCAGCTCGTTGACCTGAAAGGCCCCCAAACTGCCGCGGAGAGTGGAAATCTCGTTGATGGCCGCGTCAATTACGCCCAAGGCGGCATTGGCGGCTTCGACCGTGCTGATGTCAATCAGCGAAAGGCTGGTGTATGTGGCATTCACTCCGGTACCCAGAGCGGTAGCCCGGCAGTCGTGGATCTCCATTCCGGCGGTCTGATTCTCATTCACGCCGATCTGGAACGACAGCTCGCCCTCTTCGACATACAACGCATCAGTGAAAGTCTGGGCGCTGTTGGCATCTTCGTCTATGACGATGCTGCCGTGAGTGGAGTTGCTCAGCGTTAGGCCGGAGCCGTCGTGGAAATTGACCGCAGCGCCACCGTTGAAGTGGACATGACCCACCATGTCCACGCCGTTGTCAGCACCGAACTTGACATCGGCCGTGCCGCTGATCAGGCCCTCGAGGTTGATAGTGTCAACGCCAACATCATACTCGATACTGATGTGCTCATCGGCACCGTAGGCATCGCTGTGGAATAGCAGCTCCATATCCACACCGCCGGTGCCGGTCAGTTCGGCGGTTACGTCAATCTCGGCGTTGGTGTTGACTGCGGTAAGCACCTCGGTGAAGGTGGTGGTGTCATCCATGGTAATGACGGTCACGCCGTTGATGATGAGGTTGGCAGTCTCGCCGACACCCCATTCGGCGGCATTGATGGCGTTGATGGCCGCCGATACCGCCTGGCCGGCACCGGTGATAGCAGCGCCGGCGACCGTGAAGTTGGATTCGACTTCGGCCTGCTCGGCCGCGGTGTCAATAGTGACCTCGACATAGCCGGCCTCTTCATCGGCCAAGGTCAGCGAGGCTGAGGCGATATCGCCCTGGTTGATGATGGTGGTCTTGGTGCCGGCGGAGCCGTCCAGCAGATTGCGGCTGCCGTACATGGTGTTTTCGGCGATCTGACTGATGGTGTTAATGCCGGAAGTGACCTGCTGCTGCAAAGCAGCCCGTGAATCGTCGTTGTTGTTGGAGTCGGAGGCAGCATTGACGGCCAGATCGCGCATCTGGCGCAGAAGCGTATTGACCTCGTTGAGCGCGCCCTCGGCGGTCTTGATGACATTGACGCCCTGCTCGGAATTGGACTGGGCGACATCAAGACCGGACACCTGGGCGCGCAAGAGCTCGGACATCACCAGGCCCGCCGGATCGTCAGCGCCACGGTTGATGCGCAGACCACTGGCGAGGCGCTCGATACTGCGGCTGATGCGGCTGGTGTTGATCTCCAGGTTTCTCTGCGCGTTGATTGCCGATATGTTCTGATTGATTCTCGTTAGCGACACAGCTAATGATTCCTCCCTGAATCAGTATTGGTTGTACTAGCGGCTTCCTTGCCACCCTAGTGCATCGGCGTTGTCAACCCAAGCTGGATTGTGAAAGCAGATATCACCTCCGTGTAATCCGGATTCTGGCCCCCGGGGCTCAGCACCAGTTATATCGGCAGGGGGGCGTCGGGCTTTAGAGCTATTTTGGCTAGGGAGGGCAACGCCAACGGCTGGGCCGATCCACTAACCCGCATTATTCATGAACGCCTAGGTCGGGCATCTCTAGCTTGCATTGTTCACGAAGGCGTAGGTCGGGCTTTCTAGCCCGACGCCGTTACCAGTCACGGACCAGCCAGGCTGGAAAGCCTGGCCTACGTGGGGTTGCACTGTGTCATTTTCGAGATATTTTAGGAAAGGGCGCTGTGCGGCTGGCAATGGCCTTTGGCGGCAGTTTCGCCTCATCTGCGATGGTCTTCGTGAATAGTGCGGGCTAAACAGAAAAAGCAGGCGCTCGGCCATAAAGACCAAGCGCCTGCCCGCAGGGAGCTAGACGGCTAGGTTAGCTGTGTCGGTTTCTAAGGACGCTCCGCGTCCTGTAGGTTTAACCACGAATCAAAGTCAGGACGTTCTGCGGCAAGGCATTGGCCTGCGCCAAGAATGCCGTGGCCGACTGCACCAAGATCTGGCTGGTGGTGAACTCGGCCATCTCGCGCCCGAAATCGGTGTCACGGATCGAACTCTCGGACGCAGCCAGGTTCTCCCTGGAGACCGCCAGCGACCGGGTCTGGGCTTCCAGCTCGTTGACCTGGAAAGCACCAAGATTACCGCGCAAAGTGGATATCTCATTGATCGCCCCGTCAATCACATCCAGGGCGTAAGTGGCACCATCAACGGTGCTGATGTCAATGAGCGAGAGGCTTGTGTATGTGGCATCTACTCCGCTACCCAGAGCGGTGGCCCGGCAGTCGCGTATCTCCATGCCAGCGACCTGATTCTCATTCACGCCGATCTGGAACGACAGCTCGCCCTCTTCTACGTACAAGGCATCGCTGAAGGTCTGAGCGCTGTTAGCGTCTTCGTCTACGACGATGCTGCCGTGACTGGTGTTGGTCAGCGTTAAGCCGGAGCCATCATGGAAGTTGACCGCGGCGCCGCCGTTGAAGTGCGCATGCCCCACCATGTCCACACCGTTGTCAGCGCCGAACTTGACATCATCGGTGCCGCTGATGAGGCCTTCGAGGTTGATGGTGTCAACCCCGACGTCGTACTCGACACTGATGTGCTCGGCAGCACCATAGACGTCGCTGTGGAACATCAACTCCATGTCCACGCCGCCAGTGCCGGTCAGCTCGGCGGTTACATCAACCTCGCTGTTAGTATTGACCGCGGTGAGAACCTGGGTGAAGGTGGTGGTGTCATCTATGGTGATGATGGTGACGCCGTTGATGATGAGATCGGCGGTCTCGCCCACGCCCCATTCGGCGGCATTGATGGCGTTGATCGCCGCGGATACGGCCTGGGCGCCGCCGGTGATGGCAGTGCCGGCAACGGTGAAGTTGGATCCGACCTCGGCCTGCTCGGCCGCGGTGTCAATGGTGACCTCAACGTAGCCGGCCTCTTCGTCGCCCAGAGTCAGCGAGGCCGAGGCGATGTCGCCCTGGTTGATGATAGTAGTTTTGGTGCCGGCGGAGCCGTCGAGTAGATTGCGGCTGCCGTACATGGTGTTGTTGGCGATCTGACTGATGGTGTTAATGCCGGAAGTCACCTGCTGCTGCAAAGCAGCGCGTGAGTCGTCGTTGTTGTTGGAGTCCGACGCGGCATTGACGGCCAGATCGCGCATCTGACGCAGAAGCGTGTTGACCTCGTTGAGCGCGCCCTCGGCAGTCTTGATGACATTGACGCCCTGCTCGGCGTTGGATTGGGCGACATCAAGACCCGATACCTGGGCGCGCAGCAGTTCGGACAAGACCAGCCCGGACGGATCGTCAGCGCCGCGGTTGATACGCAAACCGCTGGCCAGGCGCTCGATGCTGCGGCTGATGCGGCTGGTGTTGATCTCCAGGTTTCTCTGCGCGTTGATTGCCGATATGTTCTGATTGATTCTGGTTAGGGACACGTCTTATTCCTCCTTGATTGTTTGCTGCCGGCGGTTTCCGTACCGCTGTGTGGGGAATCGCTTGCAGGTAGTGCTGCTTGGATCACAACTGAGCTTGCGTTTGTCACCTCCGTAGTTTTGTGAGATAGGCCTGGGTGCCGGCTGCCAAAGGGCCCTCGCCGGCACAATCGGTCGGGTGGCTGGTGGATTTGGCACAGTAAGTGCAATAAACAAAATAGCAACGCGTGTCGGTTCTGCTGTAACACTAGCCGGTTGCATCAGGCCACACGAATGTTGCGCCTCCCACCCAGGAGCGGGGCCCGGGGTCACGGCAAAGTAGCCTCGGGCCTCATATTTTTCCTAACTGCGCGCAGCTCGGGCTGCCAGCCCGAGTCGCCCTGCGTTTATAGTTATCGGTTCGCGCCGGGGTTTCTGAAGCTAGGGGGCGGGAAAAGAGAAGAAAAAACTGTATTGATTGTGTGGAATCGGTCCAATAGCAGAAACGCCCCTCGCCGAAATCAGCGAGGGGCGTTCGCTATGCGATCGGTCGGTGCGCCGCTAGCCTCTAGCGCAACTTCTCGATGTCCTCGGGACTGACGCTCGCAGCCAAGCGGTTGGCTGAAGCAATCTCCTCATAGACCTCCCGACGGTGAATGGTAACCTCGGCAGGGGCCTCGAAGCCGAGCCGTACCGTGCTGCCCTTGACCTCCACCACCTTGACGATGATGCGATCGCCAATCATGACCTCTTCGTCCTGGCGTCTGGTTAGGACCAGCATCTCTCATCCCTCCGTGGATAGCAACGGCACCCTCACCCCCGGCCCCTCTCCCACAGGGAGAGGGGTAACGACAACGGCGCGGGCCAGTCTCAGGCATATTGGGCGGCGCCCAATATGTCTTCGGCAGGCCCCTCCGGAAAGCCACGGCAACGGCAAGGCACCTAACCCCCGCCTCACCCACTGCTGCGCAGTGGGTACCCGCGAAACGGGAGGGGGAGAACGGCAACGGCTGGGCCGGATTCTCGGCGGAAGCTAGAGCTTCCGCCTCGTATGCGGCCCCTCCTGACGGCAACAGCGACGACAACACCGGACAGCAACAGCAAACGGCAACATCACGGGCGCACCCACGCCTTCGGCGCGGGTACCCGATGCGCCCCTACAACGCAACGCCGACTCGGGCTGGAAGCCCGAGCCACGCGGGGAAGGTGGCCCTATGCTGGTTGCTCCACCACCCGCTCCGCCGGCACCAGTACGTGCACCCGCTCGAGACTGTCAGTAAGTACCACCTGCCGGCCAAGACGCCGCTCAACATTGATCAGAACCGGAGCCAATAAATTCGCCGTCACCTCATGCTCCTGCACGGTCAGTATCAGCAATATCGAAAGCTGCTCAGGACGCCGAATCTGCATCAGGCGGAGATGATGGGCCTCAATGCCAATGTCGCGCTCGGGAAATAACCCGGCGGCATGGCCGGCCCAAAAAGCTAACTCGGGATACTGCAGGCTCTGCAGCCAGGCGGCCGAGCTGCGCCCGGAACCGGGCAAAAGCGCAAAATCGAGGTTCTCGCCAAACGGGATGATCCCGTCGGGGAAATGGATCACCGACTGCTCGGGGACCTCAAGCTCTCCGAAACGCGCTGATTGTATCTTCATCGCACCTTCCAGTTCTGCCCGCCGTCTGGGCCGCCCTATGCCAAAAGGCGAAAGCTCTAGCATAACCGCTCAGCTTGTGGCTTCGCCTAACCCCCTAGCCCCCTTCCCTGGTAGGGAAGGGGGAATCGAAAGGGGGTTAGGTAAACAGTTGCGCTTAAGCGAGGATGAAAGCCTCGCCAAAGCGAGCCCTACAGCCACTCAAATAGGGTCGGCATCTGGGCAATCTGGGCCGTAGCAGTTAAGGCCGCTTGATAGGCGGTCTTCTGCTTCTCCACCTCCAGTAGAGCGTTGACCATGTCAACATCCTCAATCTCGGCCAGGATAGTGCGGCTCTGCACCTCGCCGTCTTCGGCTAAGGTCAGGCTCTGATCCAGACGCAAACCGTAAGCCCCGACCTGGCCGCGCTCGATCAGCACATGCTCCTGCAAGGTCGCGAGCTGGCCCATGTGCTCGTTGATGCCATCAGTGTAGCCGATCTCGATGTCGCGGGCTAGATCGGCCATGACCTGGAAGATGTCGGCATCCACCTCAGCGACGGGGCGGGCACCGGATCCATCCGCGAAGTTGAAAAGCTCCTGCGCGGTGACCGTAATCTCCGCCGTGCGGCCCGGGGCAATAGCAATGCTCATCGGGCGCTCGTTACCGCCGTATTGGACGACATCGTCGGGATCACCGGTCTCGGTCAAAGGCGGCTCGCGATTGTCAGTGCCGGCCAGCAGGTAAGTGCCGTTGAACTCGGTGTTGCCGACGGTGACCAGGCGGTCCATGGCGGTGCGGACCTCCTCGGCACAGGCGGCGCGGCCCGCCTCGCCCAGGCCCGGCTGAGTGGCCTTCAAAGCCGCATTGTAGGCCGTCTGCAGCGGTGTAGCGAGGTCGCCCAAAGTGTCATCAAGGGCACCGTTGATCTGGATGGCTCGCTGCAAGGCGCTCTGGCGGCTCAGATTCGCCTCGAGACCGGCATGAGCGCGTAAGGCCTGGCCGGCGGCGACAGGATCGTCAGAAGGGCGGTTGAGGCGCTTGCCACTGGTGATCTGCTGGGTCAGGACCGCCAGCTTGCCCTCGGCATCGCGAATGCCCTGCTGTAACATGTCCAAATAGCTGGCACTGGCGATTCTCATGGTTGTCTCCAAAAGGCATCAATTTGTGTGCCGGTGCTGCAAACTTTCTAGTCTGTCGAGTTTTTCTTGAACAGCAACGGCCAAGACAACGGGCGCACCAACGGCTCAACAGCGCGGGCGCATGCCATGCGCCCCTACAACGGCGGCCCTCACCCTAACCCTCTCCCACGGGGAGAGGGAACAACGACAACGGCACGGCTGGGCCGCGTTAGCTAATCGCGAAGAGGGTGTCCATCAGCTCAATGCTGGTCTGCAAGAGATGGGCGGCGGCATTGTAAACCTGCTGGTAGCGCAGAAGGTCCACCGCCTCCTCGTCCAAAGAAACGCCCGACAAGGCCTGGTAATTGGCCCGCAAGCTCTCCACCACCGACTCGCGAGCCAGTACCATGTCGGCAGCCGCTTTGGTGTCAGTGCCCACCTGTGCAATAAGATCGGCATAATACTCCGTCGGGTTGAGCAGGCCGCCGGCAAAGATCTTGGTGTCGCGTAACAGGGCAATCGCAGAGGCGTTGGAGCCGTCGCCCACAGCACTGGCATCCCGGGCGGCGGCAATCAACTCCGGATCGGCGGCAATCGCCGGATTGACCTGCAAAGTGGAGGCCGGGCTGTCGGGATTGTAGGTGAAAAAATCAACGCCGGCAGTGCCGTTGAGATCGAAGCCGGCAGTATGCAGGGCGTTGATCTCGTCGGCCAGGGTAGCTGCAAAGGTATCCATGCGGTCAAGATAATCCATGATCTGGCCGTCGCGAGCATCGATCAGGCCCATCACCGTTCCGCCCAGGCCCTCGGGGTCCTCAACCGAGCCCAGACAGAGCTTGTGCATGCCGGGATTGGTCGGATCCAGTTGCACACTCAGCTCGGTGACCTCGGCAAGCTGCACCATGCGGCGGCCGCCAATCATTACGTCAACCTGGTCATTGGGCTGCTCGAGGCAATAGGCTCCCGTCAGCTCGGCTAGCTGCGACATCGCCGCCTCGCGTAGGCCCTTGAGGTCGTTGACGACCGCATCACTGCCGGCCGCGCCGATCTTCTTGTTGAGATCAGCAATCTCGTAAGCCAGGCGGTTAGCCTCGGCGACATTGTCAGAAAGGCGCTCATCAGCATCGGTGCGGAGACTGTAGAGGCTCTGCTGGCGGTCGCGGATGATGTCAGCCAGCAGCTCGGCCCGCACCACCGTCTCCTGCCGAGCAGCCAGACTGGTCGGGTCGGTGCCGATCGCCTCGAAGGCATTGAACATCAGGCCGAGATTGTCCACAATACCGGTTTCGGTGAACTCGGTGTAAACCGCCTCGACCTGGGAAAGCATGTCCTCAGTAGCCGCTTCCCGGCCCAGCAAAGCGGCCTGACGATCGGTCTGGATGGCTATGAAGGCATGTTGGAGGCGCTTGATGGTGCTGATTCTGGCCCCCTGGCCGATTGCCGAGGCGACGGTGCCGTGGGTCGCGCCCGGAATCGGCTCCATCACCGCCACCTGCCGGACATAGCCATCGGTCTCGGCGTTGGCAATATTGTGGCCGACGACCTGCATCGCCGTCTGCTGTGCCAGCAGCGTGTTCGCCGCCAGCCTCATTATGCCGTAAGACATCAGCTCACCTGCTCATGCCGAGCGATTGACCGCGATACTCGTACCGGAGCCCTCGAGGCGGCCGGCTTCGTCGTAAACCGGACTGCAAGCCTGCGGATAGAGCAACTGGAATGAGAAATCAGCATAGGCCAGCGCATCCGCAATCAGCTCGGAGTTGAGACGGGCCTGAAGCCGCACCCGGCGCTGCAGCGCCTCAAGCTCGGCAGCTAACGGCTGGCCGCGTAACCGCTCGGGTGTCAGCGCAAAGCGCGCCCGACAGGCAGCGGCGGCAGCCAGCCTCTCGCGCAATCGGCGGTTGGAATCGGCCAGGGCCGTATGATCGCGGCTGAGTAGAAAAGCGCGCTGGCGCTGAAGCAGCTCGGCGATCTGCTGCCAGAGGGTCATCTCGGCGGCTAGGTCTGTATCGGTGGTTGCCATGTTGATCGCCCCCGGTGTGGGAATGAGGTGAGGTCGGGTTGGCGGTGCAACGGCGGCCCTCACCCTAGCCCTCTCCCACGGGGAGAGGGGACAACAGCAGAAAGGCAACGGCGCGGGTACCCGATTTGCCCCTACAACGGCGGCCTCACCCCCGGCCCCTCTCGCGAAACGGGAGAGGGGAGAACGGCAACGGCTGTCGGGCTGGAAAGCCCGCCCCACGTGGTCATTGCTGTGATCCCAGAGCCACGCCAAGGGTCTGGCAGGGAAAAGCCCTTATGCCGCCGGGGCCTCGGTGCTGTCGCCGCCAGCCTCCAGCCGAGGCCGGAGCTCACTGTACAACAGCTTGGCAATCCCCAAAGCGCCGCGACTAGCTAACTGCCGACAAAACTCGGCATCGCGCTGTGCACCAAAAATTGCCTCCGCAGAACTCTGCTTCAAAAAGCCCTGCACCTCGCCACTCTCGCGCATGGTCTTGAGTAGCTGGGCCGTGAAAAAGGCCTCAAACTGCTCGCAGACCTCGCGAAGTTTGTCGTCACCCGACGGCGGCGTCCGCGACGGATTGCTGCGAGATGAATCCGCCAAGGCAAAGGCCTGGCGGTCGGTTGGTGAGCTAGATATTTTCATGTCAGCTCCTGGGAGGGACTTGGACTGGCAGCCCGAGCTGCGCATATCTCATAAGGGCATGGCCACTGGAAAGACAGGTCCCACTGATTATTGGATTATCAACTCCGCCTGCAAGGCCCCGGCCTGCTTCAGCGCTTGAATAATGGCAATCAGATCCCGCGGGCTAACCCCCAACGCATTCAGACCCACCACCAAATCATTCAGAGTCGCTTCGCCGCCAACCGGCAACAGCCGGCGCTGTTCCTCCGCCACCTCAATAGTGTCCTTGGGTACTACCACCGTCCTTCCGCCTGCGCCAAGCAAACCAGCCGCGCCACCAGGCCCCGGCGGTGGCATAGCCAGGCGTTCAGCCTCAGCATTGGCCCCGTCAAGAACCGCCATCGGCCTCTCAGCCGGCTCCAGAGCCAATGTCGCAGCCGGCGGTGCCTGCGTCGGCTCATCCACACTCGGTTGCTGCTCTGTCACAGTTCCCGCCTCTTGTGCTAATCCGGAGCCGCTCTCATCTGCTCCTGGAACCGAACCATCAGGAACTGAAGGCGGCAATGGGGACCTCTGCCCATCCTGTGCGGCAACAGGCGCGCCTGCCGGCGCCTCAAGCGCGGGCTGAATGATCGTGCGATTGTCCTCGTAGATCAAAGGCGGCGGCTGAGATACCTGATACTCGCGCTGGGCCTTGACCGTCAAAGCCCCATGAGCAATCGCCACCGGCAAAATCCGCACCTGCGAGCCGATCACCACCGTGCCGGTGCGCTCGTTGATGACCACCCGGGCCGGCATGTCCGGCTCCACCGGCAAGTTCTCCACCCGCGTAATCAGCGCCATGACATCGGGGCAATCAGCCGGTACCACCATCTGCACGCCGGCCGCGCTCACCGCCCGCGCGCAAACCACGCCAAGCCCGGCGTTGAGCGCCTCCGCCAAACGTTGGGCAGTAGTGAAATCCGGCTGATGCAACCGCAAAGCAAGCTGCCGGCCTCCTAGAACTCCTCGTGACCCCGGTCCCGCCCCTGAACCGGCAACCTCCCTCACAATTGAGGCCCCGTTAGGCACGCGACCAACCGCGCTGTGATTCTTGCTTACCTTGCTGTCACCACCGCCGGCATTGTAGCCGCCGATTGATACCGCGCCCTGGGCAATGGCATACACCTGCCCGTCAGCCGCCCGCAGCGGCGTCAAAAGCAACATGCCGCCCTGCAGACTCTTGGCATCGCCCAGCGAAGCGACCGTAACATCCAGCTTGGCCCCCTCCGAGGCATGAGCCGGCAACTCGGCCGTGACCATCACCGCCGCCACATTGTCCACCTCAAGCTGCCCCGGGTCCAAAGTCAAACCGAACTGCTCCAGCATGTTGGCCAGCGCCTGCAGCGTAAACACGGCCTTCTTGCCGTCTCCAGTGCCCTGTAAGCCCACCACCAGCCCGTAACCAATCAGCTTGTGCGACCCGCCATCGCTGATCGCAGCCAGGTCCTTCACCCGCAGCGGGACGGCGGCGGCGCTCACTGCACATAACAGCACGGCAACGACCAACGGAATCAAAGGCTTTTTCAAGGCTAACGCCCTGGGGGACACCGTTTTTGAAAAAACGGTTTCCCCCAGGCCCCCTTCCTAAAAATCTGATATAGAACGGCTGCTAGAACAGGAAATTGATGAGGCGCTGGATGAGACCGACCTTGCGGCCCGGCGTGCCCGGGTCCGATCCGCTGTACTCGATCTCCACATTGGCAACCTGATACGAAAATACCGTGTTGTCGCGCCCAATGTCGCGCGGGCGCACCTCGCCACGTAACACAATCTCTTGCAGGTCCTTGTTGACCTTCACGTGGCGGCGGCCCTCAATCAGCAAATTGCCGTTCGCCAATACCTCCTTGACCGTGACCGTCAGCCGCGCGGTGAGCGTGCCACTGCGCACCGCGGTGTTGCTGGCGCTGTAGTTGCTCTTGCCGTCGTAACCGACCAGCTTGATGAAATCGAGCCAGCCGGTGCCGGGCCCCGCGGAGGCATCGGCCGCCTTGTTGTGCGTGCGACCGGCGCTCTGAGTGGCCGCCGCGCTCTCCGTAATCAGTATGTGCACCACATCGCCAACCCGCGCGGCCTTGCGGTCGCTGAACATACTAGTGAAGAAGCTGTCGGCGGTGTAAAGGCTGTCGGCGCGGAGACCGGCGGCCAACATCAGGAGGAGGATTGGTGCGAACAGAGTGCGTTTCATTCGGCATACCCCTAGGTTGTTGGTAATGGCCTCGGGCTGGAAGCCCGAGCTACGCGATCATTGCCAAATACGCAGTTGCACATGCTCAAAGCCCGATTGTGACCCGGCGAGGGCCGGTGAGGACCCCGCAGACCTTCTGCCCCGTGTTCGCAACCCGAACCATCACGCTCTCCCCCATCGCGGCCTGCTGCAAAAGCTGACCGCTAGTCGAGATAACAATGCCGCCGCTGATAACAACAAGCTGCACCCTCTCGCCACGGCGCAACAGCACCGGTGGGGCCGGCCCGGCAGTGCGGCCGGCTGCGGCGCTCTCCCCCACCCCGCCCGTGGCGACAGCCTCGGAGCTGAGGCCGGAGGAACTGCTGCCCGTGGCTGCCACAGGCGTCTCGCGGCGTACCAGCACCGCCCTGGCCCCGGTGAGGGCGACCGCTTTGCCGGCGAAGCCGGCGCGAGCGATGCGCATCCGGACATAGCCGGCAGTGATGGTGCGCTGGTGGCCGGGAAGCGGGCTGCGGCCGATCTCGACGGCTACAAGTTGGCCTGTCAGCTCCTGCTCGCCGGCGATTTCGGCTAGCTGGCCGAGCGTCAGCGTGCCCGGTGGCACCACCACCTGCTCGTGGAGGGATACCGTAGCCGGTGCGGCGTACAATGCGGCGGGCAGGAGGACGAGTGCGAATGCAAGTACTATGCGAACGACTGTGCCCTCACCCCGACCTCCGGTCACCCCTCTCCCTGAGGGAGAGGGGGTAGGGGGTGAGGGGAAGATGTTGCCACAAGACATCATCTAGCCTCGCCTCACGTTGTTGGCCAACTGCAGCATCTCATCCGCGATCTTGATGGCATGACTGTTGGCCTCATAGGCGCGCTGGGCAGTAATCATGTTGACCATCTCTTCGACCACCTCGACATTGGACAGCTCCAGGACGCCCTGAGCGACCTGGCCCAGCCCGCCAGTGCCCGGAGTGCCGGTCTGGGCGGCGCCGGAGGCAGCCGTCGCCGCGTACAGCGAATGGCCGATATTGAGCAGGCCGCCGGGATTGGCAAAGCGCGCCAGGGTAATCTGGCCGATCTCCTGGGGAGTGCCATCGCCGGCCAGAATCACCGCCACCGTCCCGTCACCGCCGATAGATATGGACTCGGCATCGGTGGGGATGGCAATCGGCGGCTCCAGCGGATAGCCGTCACTGGTGACGAGGTTGCCGTTGCTGTCGAGCTTGAAGGTGCCGGCGCGAGTATAGCCGACATCACCGTTGGGCTGGAGCACCTGGAAAAAGCCGTCGCCCTCAATGCACAGATCGAGCGGGTTGCCGGTGTTCTGGAAGGTGCCCTGAGCGAAGAGCTTGGTGGTGGCGGCGGTGCGCACCCCCAGACCCACCTGAATGCCGGTGGGCACCTCGACACCACTGGCCGCCGGTGAACCGGGCAGCTTCAGGGCCTGATACATCAGGTCCTGGAAGTCCACCCGCTGGCGTTTGAAGCCGGCGGTATTGACGTTAGCCAGGTTGTTGGCGATAGTATCAACATTGAGCTGCTGGGCCGTCATGCCACTGGCGGCGGACCACAAGGCGCGCATCATTGGTGAGATTTCTCCTTATCGTCGCACGGTCGTTGGCTACGCGGCCTCCTGCAGAAGCACCGCAATGCTGTCATCATGGGCCTGCAGGACCCGCACATTGGCCTCATACAGTCGCAGGCCGTTCATCATCCTCTGCAGCTCCGACATGGCCTCCACGTTGGAGCCCTCGAGCGCGCCCTGGACGATCTTGTAGTCGCCGGCCGGGCGCCGGCCGGTGGCGAGAATCAACCCACCCGCCGCCTTGGTCAGGCCGGCACCATCAGGGAACTCAACCAGGCGCAGGCTGTCCACCAGGCGGTCGCCATCCCAGACCCGGCCCTGCTCATCTACGGTCATCTTGCCCGAGGTGATGCGGATCGGGCCTTTAGTGCCCAGCAGCGGATAGCCGTCGCGAGTGACCACGGTGCTGTCGGTATCAAGGTGGAACTGCCCGCTGCGGGTGAAGGCCTCGCCGGCCGGAGTGCGGACACAGAAGAAGCCCCGGCCGACTATCGCGAGGTCGAAGTCGCCGGCGGTCTGAGTGAGGGGACCGGGCGTCAAATCGAGGCCGGCTGAGGAAACCGCCAGGCCGCCGGGCAGGGAGGTGTCAGGACTCTGCTCGGCAGCGAAAAGCGGCGAGAAGCTCTGCTGGCTGATGCGGCTGCGGCGATAACCGGCGGTGGAGACATTGGCGAGGTTGGCGGCATAGATGTCGTTCTTGGCGATCTGGGTGCTGATGCCGGCAGCGGCCGCGTACAGGCCTCTGACCATGCGGAAGCTCCTTGTTGGGGTCATTTTCCGCCCTAGTGCCGCTGGACCGGAGATACAAGGCAGTGGCAACTAGGCAATCGGCGGAGGCAACTCGAAGCTTCTCCCGTTGGACGCAAGCGTCCGGCGGACGGAGGCGTCCTGAATCTATATCGGCGCTTCGCGAAGAAGTATTGAGGGAAAGTTTGGCCGGTCCTGAATGGTGTAGTAGGACAGGCGAGACGGCTATCGTGCCAACGGCGAAGTCACGAAAGCACGATTGGATATTTCTTGGGTTATTGGGAAAAAGTTGCACTTTAGGAACTGACGCAACGGCCGAAGCAGGCAGAGTATCGGCTCGACCCGGGGCCTGCTGCAGCCACCCCCAATGCCTGTCGTCCAGGAAGGTGTTGTTTGTAGGGGCATCATGTTGGCCGCAGTCAGACATTGCTTGAGTTGTTAGAAAGAATCTGCACTTTGCGGACTGATGGATCGGCGGGCAGAGGCAAAGTTTTGGCAGCGCCCGCGGCCCGCACCGGCCGTTGCATCCAGACCGGCTAATCCGTGACAGGAGGCCATCGCCGGTCGCGCCTCCTTCCTACTCAGTAGAGAGATGTCCAATTGCGCCCCTACAACTTAGGCGGCGTCGGCCAGGAGGGCGCGCAAGTGCAGCCCGGTCTCGGCATAGGTGCGGCTGATCTCCTGGACCGGGACATCGAGAATCTGGGCGATTTCGTCGTGGCTAAGCTCCTCATAATGCGAAAGCGTCACCACCAGCCGGGCCCTGGGCGGGAGCTTGGCGATAGCCATAGCCACCTGGTGGGAGCCGTGAGCGCCAGTCTCGACGCCTAGGAAGCTGCGCGGCCAGGCGGTGAAATAGGCGCAGACCTCGTTGAGCCACTGCTCGAGCTGGGCTTCGGTGACCTGCAACTCGCGGGCCAACAGCGTGGCGGCGACCGGGCTATCGAGATGCCGGCTGATCTTGATATACGCCTCATAGAGCCTGTCGGCGGCCTCCTTGAGGCGCTTGCGAAGCCAGGGCTGGTCGCCAAGCCACTTGACAATGCTCTTCCAGATGTTGCTCTTGGCCTGCTGCTCGAAAAGCTCACCGGGGGGCGTGCGGTAAGCCGTGTCAATCAGCGCCATGATCGCGTGGCCCACCAGCACGCCGCGATCAACCTCCGGCGGCAAGCACCGGTCCACGCGACTGACTGCGGCCTTGACCAGGTAGGCATGGCGCTCAATCAGGTCCTGGTAGCGGGCGCGACCGGGCCGATCCACCGCAGTTGCAGCCGATTCATCGAAGAGGTCGTCTCGGTTGGCCGGCGCGAATTCGTGTGCCATGTGGGTGCCTCACCCTTCCTGTTCAGACGGAAGCGCCCGCACTAGTGTGTTGTCTAACCTCTGCCCTCACCCCGCCCTTTGGGCACCCCTCTCCCACCGGGAGAGGGGTTAGGGGGTGAGGGGCCGTCGCTAGGCCGCCTGCATGGTCGGTGCGGAAGCGGCGGCTCCGATACTTGCCGGTCCTGCAGCAGATTCGGCCCGGGAGGCCTCAGCGTCAGCCGGGCCCGGCATGGTAATGCTTCCCAGAGCCTCGACCTGCATCTCGGGCACGATCTCGGCATGAGACAGCACCGCCACCGCCGGGAAATAGCGCCCCAGCAGGGCCCGCAAATGCCGCCGCACGCCCGGCGAGGCCAGCACCACCGGCTCATGGCCGAGAGCAATCAGATGCTCGATGGCGGCACCGGCGCTCTGCAGAATCTGCTGTAGCAGCCCCGGCTCCAGAGCGCAAACCGAGCCCTGGAGGGTCTTAACAGTATTTTCGGCAATCTGGGCCTCGACCTGAGGCTCAACCGTAATCACACAGACGCGATTGTCCTGCTGGCGGTAGCGCTCATTGATGACGCGAGCCAGCGCCAGACGGACGATCTCGGTGGCCTCTTCGAGGTCTTCGGTGACGCGGAGGGCATCGGCCAAGGCCTCGAGGATGGTGGGCATATCCCTGATGGGGACGCGCTCGTGAAGCAGGCTGCGGAGGACGTGCTGGACCTGGCCGACCGAGGCCATCTCCGGGATAAGCTCGGCGACCACCGCCGGCTCGCCCTCTCTGACACGGTCAATAAGCCCTTGCACATCCTGGCGATTGAGCAGTTCGGCGGCCTTGGATTTGGCGATTTCGGAAAGGTGAGTGGCGATGACGGTGCTAGGCTCGACTACGGTGTAGCCCCGGGCCTCGGCTACCGGGCGATTCTGCGGGTCTAGCCACTTGGCGGGGAGGCCGAAGACGGGTTCCCGAGCATCTTGGCCGCCAATCGGCTCGGTCGTGGGATCGGAAGCCATCGCCAGCAGCAGCCGGGGATAGACCTCTCCCCTACCGACCTCGGCGCCCTTGAGCTTGATGACATAGTGGTTGGGAGCCAAGGCCATGTCATCGCGGATGCGGACCGGCGGGATCAGGATGCCGAGCTCCTGGCCTAGCTGGCGGCGGACGCCGGCGATGCGCGCCAGAAGATCGCTTTCCGGCTCTCGGGCGTCCAGCTCGGTATCCGGGTCTGCGGTCGGGGGAACGGGACTGACCAAGCCGACGAGGTTGTAGCCGAGATCGAGACTGAGGCGGTCAATGTGCAGCAGTTGCTCGAAGTCTTCCTGCGGGGGAGCCTCGGAGAGCTCATCGGGTTCTTCCGGCTGTTGTTCGCCGCGCTGGTAGATGACCCAGGAAATGACTCCGACGGCGAGAGCGGCAATCAGGAAGCTGAACTTGGGCAGCCCGGGCACCAGGCCGAAGACAAACAGCATCACTCCCACGATCATCAGGGCGCGCGGCTGGGCGATAATCTGGCTGATAACCTCCTTGCCGAGATGGTCCTGGGAGGCGGCGCGGGTCACCACGATACCGGTGGCCGTGGAGATGAGCAGGGCGGGAATCTGGCTGACCAGGCCGTCACCCACGGTGAGCAGGGCATAGCGCTGCAAGGCCTCGCCGACGGGCATGTGGCGCTGGACCACGCCGATAATCAGGCCGGCAAGGATATTGACTACCACGATGATGATGGCGGCGATGGCATCGCCGCGCACGAACTTACTGGCACCGTCCATCGCGCCGTAGAAATCCGCCTCGCGCTCGATCTGGCGGCGACGGCCGCGGGCCTCGGCTTCGCTGATGAGGCCGGCATTGAGGTCGGCGTCAATGCTCATCTGTTTGCCAGGCATTTCGTCGAGGGTAAAGCGGGCAGCCACCTCCGCCACCCGCTGCGAACCGCTGGTGATGACCACAAACTGGATGATGATGAGAATCAAGAACAGAATCAGCCCGACCACCAGATCGCTGCCGACCACGAAATGGCCGAAGGCCTCGATGACTTGACCGGCCTCGGCATAGAGCAGAATCAGACGCGTCGAGGAGACATTCAGCGCCAGACGAAACAGCGTGCCAACCAGCAATAACGAGGGGAAGATGGAAAAATCCAGGGGCTTCTCGACATACATCGCCACCAGCAGGATGCACAGAGAGAGGGCGAAATTGAGCGTGATGAACATGTCGAGGACGACCTGTGGCAGAGGCACGATGATCATCGCGACGAGGGCGATGACCCCGGCGGCCACCATCAGATCACTTTGGTCGAGAGTCTTGCGCAATAGTTCCATAGCAGATAATAGCTGTCACTGCGGATTGAGATGAAGCGCCCCCCTTTACCTGCAACAACTGTGCCTTGTGGGTATGGGGCGATCGGCACAACGGCGGCGGACACTTTATTGTGAGATGAGTGTGGCCCGGGGGGGGCCGTGTTAATCTTGTCGTTGTCGCTGCTGCTGGATGCGCGCCAGGCGGCGGAGCCGGCGCTCGGCGGCGGCGCGATAGACAGCCGCTAACACCTCCGCCACCGCCTGATATAGCACCGGTGGCACGTATTCCCCCAGCCGCGTGGCCTCATATAACGCCCTGGCCGTCGCCGGCTCCTCCACTACCGCAATCCCATAGGTGCGAGCTAGCTTCTTGATCCGCTCTGCCACCGCGCCCCGGCCCTTCGCAACTACTTGCGGAGCGGGCATCTGATCGCCCCGGTACATCAGGGCAACGGCCACGTGCGTGGGGTTGGTAACCACTACATCCGCCTGGGGCATCTGGGCCGATATACCCTGCTGCAACAACGCCCGACGCCGCCGGCGCTGTTGAGCACGTATCAGCGGGTCGCCCTCGCGTTCCCGCAACTCCTGCTTGAGCTCGTAACGACTCATGCGCAACTGCTTTTCGTACTGCCAGCGTTGGTAGCCGTAATCAGCCCCGCCGATGACCAACAGCGCCAGGCAATACTTGATGGCAAAGGCGAAGATGATGTCGGAGATGCGGCCCAGGGCGTAACTAATCTCCATCTGCTGGAAGGCCAGCACTTCGGTCTTATGGCTGTTGAAGACCTGATAAGCGATGGCGGCCACGATGGCGATCTTGAGGCTACCCTTCAGCGCCTCGACCAGGCCGTTGAGCGAGAATATGCGCTTGAGGCCCTCGATAGGGTTGAGCTTGTCGGCGCTGGGGCTGAGCTTCTTGGTAGAAAAGAGGAAGCCGGTCTGGATAAGATTGGCCGTAAGGCCGGCCGCCAGAGCCGCCAGAGCTAGCGGCAACACCGCTCCGGCGACCAGGCTAAGCCAGTGGCAGGCCTGGGCCGAGAGCGCCGGTGGAGTGAAGGCGAATGCGGCCATACCGATGAGCTGCCCCTCCACGGCCCGGCTGAGGTTTTGAGCGATGCCGCAACCGGCTAGCTTATAGACGAGGACGGCGGCGGCCAGGCTGACGGCGCCGGTGAGGTCCTTGCTCTGGGCGACCTGGCCCTCTTCGCGGGCCCGCTGGCGGCGCCGGGGGGTAGCTTGCTCCGTCTTTTCCTCGGTTGCCATCAGGGATGAATGAGCAATAACCGTTCCCGCGGGGGGAGAGGAAAACGGCAACGGCAGCCCTCACCCTAGCCCTCTCCCGCAGGGAGAGGGAACTACGGCAACAACCAAGGCCCCGGGCACATGCCATGTGCCCCCGACAATGGCACCGCGGACAGGCGACAGGGGCCGGCTTTACCTATCCCCCTTTGATTCCCCCTTCCCTACCAGGGAAGGGGGCCAGGGGTTTAGGAATAGGTGCGACAGGCGGGAGGACTATCCTAACGGACAAGGGAGGTCCCACAAAACAGGTGAAGGACCGCAGTCGTCAGCAGGAGTTGACTGCGGGCATGAAGAATGATACAAAAGAGGTACAAACAGCGAGAATCAGGGGCGCACCTTGAGAGCACAAGCTCCAGCCTGTCGAAGGTAGTGATTAGACGGCTACAGCGGCTAGGCAAAGGGCCGGCCGTGACGCATACTAGGGTTAGGCAAATCGGGTCTGAAGGGGTGAGGAATGTGATGCGGCGCAGATCAGGATTTACCCTTATCGAACTGCTGGTGGTGATCGCGATCATCGCGATCCTGGCGGCGATTCTCTTTCCGGTATTCGCCCGGGCCAGAGAGAAGGCGCGGCAGGCCGCGTGTCTGTCGAACGTCAAAGAACTGACCCTGGCCATAGTGATGTACGCCCAGGACTACGACGAGCGGCTGCCCGGGTCATATATCTACGACTGCGGTTCCTGGGAGATTCGCATCTGGCCATACGTGAGGTCAGGAGCAGGGGGCCATGGGGGGATTTTCACTTGTCCCAGCTATCCCGGGCCTTTCATCTTCAACCCGCCGCTCAACGTCGGCCCGGCCTACCTCAGCTATGGCTACAACTATACCTATCTCAATATCAGCTACTCGCTGGGCGGTCTGGCACTGGCCGATGTGGAAAAGCCGGCTGATACCATCATGATTGCCGACAGTGGCCCGGCCTGGCAGTCGAGCGACACCTGGGGTCTGGGCATGTCCTATGTCATAACCCCGTGCCCCTTGGCGAATCTGCTTGCCGACCATAGCTGCTGGTATCCGGTCTATACGCGGCATAATGGCATGGCTAATGTGGGGTTTGTTGACGGTCACGCCAAGGCCGAGGGGACGGCGTATGTGACGAATACGGAGAACTTCCGGGCGGACAAGACTGATTGACTGGCAAAGGCGGCAAACGACGACGCAACGCTAACTTAGCGTAACAGGCCCAGGAGGCAGTGGCTTCTTTCTGGGCTTTTTTCTGTGATTGCTTAAACCTCCCGGAGGGCTAACCATGCCACTTGCGGAACGCGAAAACTATCTGCGCACTGTGGAAATGACCGGCCCGGAGTGGATTCCGTGCCGGATCGTGATCTCGGGCGCCTCCTACAACCAGCTCCGGGATGATATAGAGGAGGTGATGGCCCGGCACCCGATCCTGTTCCCCAAGTTCAAAAAGGGGCAGCGCGATTATGACAACTGGGACTTCGGCCCCGGGCATCGCGCCGGCGAGGATTTCGAGGATGCCTGGGGCTGCATCTGGCGCAGCGATATTGACGGCATCGAGGGCGTGGTAACGAATGCGCCGCTGGCTGACTGGGACGCCCTGGAGAGGTACGAGCCGCCCGACCCGCTGGTGACCGCCGACCGCGGGCCGGTTGACTGGGAAGCGAACCGCCGAAATATCGCGGCCCGGAAAGAGCGCGGTGAGTTGACTGCCGGCGGCGTCCCCCACGGCTACCTGTTCATGCGCATGTACTACCTGCGCGGCTTCGAGAATCTGATGTGCGACTTTGCCACCGAGGACCCACGCCTGCAAGACCTCATTGACATGCTGGTGGAGCACAATGCCAAGATCGTGGGCCAGTGGCTGGACATGGATGTGGACCTGATCAACTTCGGCGAGGACCTGGGCACCCAAACCGCCTCCATGATCAGCCCGTGGGATTTCGCCAAATGGATCACGCCTGCATACACCAAGCTAATCAAGCCGTGCCGCGAAAAAGGCGCCCTGGTCGCCCTGCACAGCGACGGCTATATCATGGAGCTGATGGATGAGTTCGTCAAATGCGGCATTGATGTCATCAACCCGCAGGACCTCTGCAACGGTATAGACGCCCTGGCCGCCGAGGTCAAGGGCCGCATGTGCATCCGCCTGGATATTGACCGCCAGAGCATCGTGCCCTTCGGCAGCGGCCGGGAGATCCACGACCTGATCGAGGAGGATGTGCGCAAGCTCGGCTCGCCTGCGGGCGGACTGGAGCTGCTGTGTGGCATCTACCCACCGACACCGGCCGAGAACGTGGAGGCGCTGTGCGAGGCAATGGAGGACTTTCGGACGTATTATTGGTGAGAGCAATATGTCAGGCAGGGAGGCTGTCGGAGGGGCGTGATTCGACAGGCGTCTCGCCTGTCCATGTTATGGACTCGGGGGGGAGCCCGACCCACGCGGCAGAAGATGGAGGGTTAGTCATGAGTGAAGTCACCTACCGGACCGCCACCGCAGAGGACGTGGAAGCGATTATAGATATAGTCCGCAGCGGCTGGCCGCCGGGCACCCCGCAACTGCTCGAAGAGCGGCACGGCACCATCGGCGGCAAGCCCTGGCTCCGGGAGAGATCGTCGAGGTCTGAAGCCTGAAAACGCCGAGAATCGAGTGTTGGTCTTGCGATTCGCGGCGGAAGGTAGTATTGTGTGCGGAAATGTGGAGGCAGGGACCGGTTACGGGCGCGAACAGACCCGACGCTGGTCACTTGCAGGCACAGTCTATTGCGGGAAAGCTCGCGATTGCCCCCAAAGCAGCAATGGCCCCGTCATGAGACGTCGGCGATGGCGGGCGTCGGGTGCTGCAGATGTGATACCCCTGCGTGGATGGCCCCGGATAGAGACTAGGTAGCACCAAGAGCCGAGGCGCAATCTAAATATGCGGCAGCTAGCCAGGCTTAGAGCAAGGGCCGCCTCCATGCACATGCGCGTGGAGCCGTGGCAGCGCACCCTCTATACGATGTGGTTCGCCCAGCTTATGAGCATCGTCGGGTTCTCCTTCGTGATGCCGTTTCTGCCGTTTTTCATCCGCGAGCTGGGCAACCTCAACGAAACGCAGGTGCCGCTGTGGTCGGGTTTGACCTACGCTCTATCACCGCTGATGTTGTGCATCTTCTCCCCGATCTGGGGCTCGCTTGCCGACAGGCACGGGCGCAAGCTGATGGTGGAGCGGGCCATGTTCGGTGCGGGCGCGGTAATGCTGATAATGGCTCAGGTGCACAGCCTCTACGCTTTCCTGGCCCTGCGCATGTTGCAGGGGTGTTTGGCCGGTACCGTGGTCGCCTCGACTACCCTGGTCTGCAGCATCACGCCGCGCCAGCGGCTGGGCTACAGCCTGGGGATGATGCAGATGGCAGTGGTCTCAGGCAGCTTCCTGGGGCCGTGGCTGGGCGGGCTTATGGCCAACGAATGGGGCTACCGGATACCCTTCCTGGCGGCCGGGATGATGCTGATTGCCGCCGGCGTCGGAGTGCTCTTGTTCGTGCAGGAGAACTTCACACCACCTGAGTACTGTGAGAACGGCAATCACGGGATGCGCCAGGCGTTCGGCGGCAAGGGCCTGCTGGCGCTGCTGAGTGTGTTCTTCTTCATCAGCTTCTCGGCCAGCTTCGTCGCCCCGATCTTCCCCCTGTTCGTGGAGAAGTTGGCCGCGGATGTAAGGGTGGCCGGCATCGTCGGCCTGCTGATGGGGATCACCGGCCTGGCCGCCGGAGTTAGCACCGTGGTAGTCGGGCGCCTCAGTGACCGCCTGGGCCACAAGCGCACCCTGGTCGCTACTACCTTCTTCTCCGGCCTGCTGAGCCTCCCACATGCGCTGGTGCACAGCGTGGCCCAGCTCTTCGGGCTGCGTATCGGCCTGGGCCTGGCGGCCGGCGGGACCAGCCCCTCGATCAACTCGATTATCGGCTCCTCGGTATCCTCGGATATGTACGGGCGGTCCTACGGCATCAGCCAGTCGGCCTCCTCGCTGGGTATGGCGATAGGGCCGCTGGTGGGTGGCCTCGTCACCGCCGCGCTGGGGCTGCGCTGGCCCTTCGTAATCATGGGCGCGATGCTGATGATCTCCTCGGCCATGGTAGCCGCGTTCGTCCGACCAGCCAACGGCGTAGAATGACCAGGCAACAACTTCCGGCAGCAAGCCCCGAGCCAGGCGTTGGGTGAATCGTCCGGCCTAGCCGGCCCCTGCCAGCACCCGCACAAATACCCCGATATAGTCCTGCAGGTCGGTGACTAGCTGGGCGGCGGTATAAAGCAACAGCGGGGCCGATAGGGATAACACCGCCAGCCCCACCAACAGCTTGGCCGGAATCCCCACCAAAAAGACGTTCATCTGCGGCACCACGCGGGCGATGAAGCCGAAAGCCAGATCGGTGAGGAAGACCGCGGCCATCACCGGCGCGGCCAGGCGCAAGCCCACTGAGAAGATGCTGCCTACCAGGCTGATCATCAGCTTGGCAACGCCGGCTTGATACGCGGGCGCGCCGATGGGGATCAGCTCGAAGCTGCGGCTGAGACCGGCCAGCAGCCAGTGATGGCCGTCAAGCTGCAGAAACAGCACCAGGGCCATAAAGTAGTAGGCCCGGGAGATGATGGCAGTCTGATTCTCGGTAGCCGGGTCGAGGGCGGTGGCCTGGCTGAGACCGACCTGCACATCCAGCGCCTCCCCGGCAAAGCGTACCGCCTCGAAAAGCAGAGACAAGCCGAAACCGATGACGGCCCCGAAAGCCAGTTCGGCGCAGATGGCTACCACATACGAGCCGAGATTGAGGCAGGGCAGCACCCGGCCGGCCGAGACCTGCGCGCCCAGCACCGCCCCTAACGCCAGCGCCAGATACAGACGCACCGCCGTAGGCACCGCGCGGGCCGAAAACGCCGGCGCAAAAGCGACGATGCCCACAATCCGCACCGCCGCCAGCAGCCAGACGAATATGCAAGCCACAATCGCGTCAAACAGCCGCCGTCGTCTCCTTTCCTTGTCGTGAGCACCTGTGCGAATTGTCGGCAGGCCAGGAGCAGTCAAACAACCTGGAGGACAGCCATCCTTGGCTGTCCGGATCTCGACAGGCAGGGATGCCTGTCGTCCAGGACAGCGGTGTGCTATAAGGCCGCAAGCTCCGCCGGGCTATCCGCTCCTGGTTCTATCTGACCAGGTCCGGCATGCGCTCGAACAGGTTGGTGGCGAAGATTACCATCGTTTCCATCATCCACGACCCGAAAAACAGCACCACCGCAGCAATGGCAATGGCCTTCGGCACGAAGGTCAGCGTCATCTCCTGAATCTGGGTGATGGCCTGGAAAATGCCGATGCCGACACCGACGACCAGGGCCGTGCCCAGCACCGGTCCGGCCATCTTCAGCGAGACCCAGAAGGTCTGCCGCAGCAGCTCCAGTACAATCGTGTCAGTCATGCTTGGTGTCCCTTGCGACAGCGTTGCACTAGTGGAAGCTCAAGACCACCGACTTCACCAGCAGGTACCAGCCGTCTATCATCACAAAGAGCAGGATCTTGAAAGGCAGCGAAATCATCACCGGCGGCAACATGAACATGCCCATGCTCATCAGCGAACTGGCTACCACCAGGTCTATCACCAAGAACGGAATGTAAATGACAAAAGCGAGCTGAAAAGCCGACTTGAGCTCGCTAATGACGAAGGCGGGCATGATCACGTAGAAGGGCAGGTCGGCGGCGTTCTGCGGCCTGGCGATGCGAGCCATCTTGACGAACAGCGCCAGGTCCTTCTCGCGGGTCTGACGGAGCATGAAATCGCACAGCGGCGCCGCGCCGAGCTCGATGGCCTGCTGATACTTGATTTTGCCGGCCAGGTAGGGGCTGACAGCCTGCTGGTTGACCGTTTGCCAGACCGGCTGCATGACGAAGAAGGTCAGGAATAGGGCCAGGCCGATGAGCACCGCGTTGGGGGGCGTTTGCTGGACGCCGAGGGCCTGGCGCAAAAAGCCCAGCACGATGACGATGCGGGTAAAGGCGGTGAACATCATCAGCAGGGCCGGAGCCAGCGAGAGCACCGCCAGGCCGATGACGATGCGCAGGGCCAGCACCAGCTCCTGGGGCTGGGCCTCCCCTAGCATCTCGGCAGGCAACTTCGGCACCGTCGGCGGGGCCTGGGCGCGTGCCGCAGCCGCGACCCCTAACAGGCAGAGCAATCCCAGCCCGAGGGCCAGATAGGCAGGATGATGGGAAGGCGCAGCCGAGAAATCCGGCTCCTGGGCGGAAGCGCCTAGCCCAGAGCGAACTGGGTGACGGCGGGAGCCTGACATCTACGACTCCACACTCTCCTGGAGGGCGCGCACCAGGGCATCGCGGCGGCTCTCCCAGTCGGCGGTGCGGCGGAAGTTCTCGGCCCGCACCCGCGCGCCATTGGCATCGTAGCTCTGACGCTGGTACTGGCCGGTGCCGCCATAGCCGTTGAGGTCCCCCGATAAGTAGCTGTCGGGAGCCTGCCTGGGCAGCGAGGAGGTGTCCCCCACTTGCAGTTGCTGCTCGGCAGCGGCTGCGCGGCTCGTCTCCGCCTCCATCTCCGAGGCCGAGTTGCCGGTGAGCAGCGTCACCCGATCGCCGACCGTGGCAATCAGCAGGTTGCGGGAGCCGAACTGGACGATGTGAAGCCGGGTATTGGGACCCAGAGACAGCCGCTCGCGAACCCGTAGCAGTCCGCTATTGCTGCCCGGCGGTGTCGGGAGAGTCCGGCCCTGCCATTGCTTCAAGCCCCATATCGCTGCATAGATCAGTACCCCGATCAGCGCCAGCTTGCTGAGCAGATCGGTGAGCGATACCGAGACGATGTCATTGCCGGTCCGGGAAAGGGCTTGCGGTTGTGGCTGCGAGGCCGGCAACCATTCATCGGAATCAACAGCGTCGGTCTGGGCCGATACGCCTGAGGGGGTGAGGGTAATGAGTAACAAAGCTGTGGCGAACGTCACGAGCAACAGGTTGGAGGCGGGATGCGACCTAATGAGTGGGCCGAGGTAAGGCAGACAGAGCATCTGACAGTCCCCCTTGAACAGTCCTCAGATGCCCTATCAACAGCAATTTGTATGCCGCCCGCCGAGCCGCTGTAGGCGCTGGCAGAGCCGCCGGTAGCACCCGCCATGCTAGGCCCGGGCCGCCACCGCTCTGGCCTCCAGCAACGGGAGTAGTGTAGGCTGCAAGGCTATGAATTGAGGGCGATAGCTACGGGCGCAGCTAGTAGCCCGGTCGGCTATTTCTTCTTCCTGGTAGTTTTCTTCTTGGCGGCTTTGGGCTTGGGCACAAAGACATACTTCTGGCCCTTTTTGGGTGTCGGCGGCAGGGAGCTTCCGCGCTTGGCCTGGGCGGTTCGTCCGGTCTTGGCCCCGCGCGCGCCGACCACTTCATAGGTCCCGGCGCGCGGCGCCTTCTGGCCGGGGTTCAACATCTCCTGCTTGGCTGGCATTGCACCAACGCCTCCTTGTTTGCAGATACCTGCGGAATCTGAGGGTTCGTCCGGTAGCTCTGCCCCTCCTCCTTTTTTGCTAGAGAAGAGGAAATCTGCGAAAAAAGGCAGGCAGTATTGAGGCAACGGCTAGCGAGTCGGGCAGGAACTGTACTCACGCGATTTGCGGTAGGTGGTGAGCCATTCTTGGTAATAGGCGAGGCCAGCGTCACACGTCTTGGGCCGGATGGGTCCCGGCCCTCGCTTCGCTCAGGCCATCCATTCGGCCCCTCCAAACGACCAAGAAACTGTCAAGTACTCGCCAAGCTAGGCCGCGTTCCGGCCTTTTCTTGTTTGCGGGGTGCCAAGAACGGGTAAGAATGGGTTGATTAGTGCTGGTGCGGTGTGTATAATGCAGTCACCGCTACCGCTGTGTGGCGGGCGGGGTATGTACAACAACATATTTCCAGAGGAGGCGTTCCGGAATGCGTAAAGGCTTTACGTTGATCGAACTCCTGGTAGTCATTGCGATTATCGCGATCCTGGCTGCCATCCTTTTCCCGGTATTCGCGCGCGCCCGGGAAAAGGCCCGACAGAGCAACTGTCTGTCCAACCTCAAGCAGTTGGGACTGGCTGCGCTGATGTATGCCCAGGACTATGACGAACTGCTGCCCTACGAGGACTATGACACCGATGCCAGCGGCGACGAGGGTGCCGGGGATACCACCTGGCGCTCGGTAGTGCTTCCCTACTGCAAGAACCAACAGATCTTCTTCTGCCCCAGCAAGAAAATGACCAGTAGTGTCTTCGATGGGGGCGCGGATTACGGCGAAAACGCCGGCTATGCCATCAATGTCTGCCACTGGACCTCCGGCTCGCCGACACCACCGTTCGGCCAGGCGCTGGCCAGGGTGGAGGACACTGCCTCTTGTATCCTATTCCTGGAGAGCGACGGCACCCACGAAATCGGTTGCGAGACCAATGACCGCGGCTGGCAGCCGAGCGCCAGCTACGGCAAGCGCCACAACGACGGCGCCAACTATGCCTTCGTTGACGGTCATGGCAAGTGGCTGAAGCCTGATGTGGTGGACAAGGCCAGCGGCGATTCGTTGATGAGCATCGAGATCGAGTAGTGAGACTACCTCTCTTGTATGCAAGTCTGCAACGGGCGGCCTTCGGGTCGCCCGTGTTTTTTCCAGGATTGACTTTTAGCGCAATCGGGCATACTATACTATGTAACCGCAAGAGAACGCAGGTCGGAAGGTGCGTAGCAAACATTTAGGGAGGCGAGTTACTGATGCGTAAAGGCTTTACGTTGATCGAACTCCTGGTAGTCATTGCGATTATTGCGATCCTGGCTGCCATCCTTTTCCCGGTATTCGCGCGGGCGCGGGAGAAGGCCCGACAGAGCAACTGTCTGTCCAATGTCAAGCAGTTAATGCTGGCGGCGCTGATGTACGCCCAGGACTATGACGAACTCCTGCCGCACGATGACCTGGACTCCAACGCCAGCGGCGACGAGGATGCCGGGGATGCGACCTGGCGCGGCATGATCCGGCCCTATGTGAAAAACACCCAACTGTTCTTCTGCCCCAGTAAGAAGATTACCAGTAGCCCCTTCGACGGCTCCTGGAATGACTTCGGGCAGAACGCCGGCTATGCCATGAATGTGGCGCACTGGGAGGACGGGCCGGCTGCGGGAATGCACTCGCCTTATACCGGCGTGTCGCTGGCACAAGTGGAGGCGCCTTCGGCCTGCATCCTGATTACCGAAAGCGACGGCTCACACGCCCAAGGCAACAGCACGGTTGACCCGTGGGTGCCGACCGGCTGGGCCAAACGGCATAACGACGGCGCCAACTACGGCTTCATTGACGGGCACACCAAGTGGCTCAAGCCGGAGGCGCTGGACCCGGCTTCAGGCGACTGGCTGACTACAATAGAGATGGAGTAGGCATACTGGTTTCTGCGCCTGCAATCAGGCAACGGGCGGCCTAGCAGCCGCCCGTTTCTTTTTGGGTTACCCCAGCCGCTGCCTGAATCTCTCAAGAGTCGATCAGGTCGGTGATGCGGAAGGCGAAGGTGTCGTTGAGCACCACTATCTCCCCGCGCGCGACTAATTGGCCGTTGACCAGCAGATCGAGCGGCTCACCGGGGAGGCGGTCAAGCTGGATGACTGAGCCGGCCTTCAGCGCCAGCACGTGGGCCAGAGGCAGGTCGGCGCGGCCTAGCTCGACCGTCACATCCAGCGGCAAATCCAGCATCAGTTCGAGATTGGGCGCGCTATGCTTGGCCTGCTCCGCCATCTCCGGGTCAAGCGCGGCGGAGCCAGCCGCCTGCACTGCAGCATCGGCTGGGCCGGCCTGCGCCTGCAGTTCGGGGCCTTGGGTGTGAGGTGAGGCTTGAGCGGCCTCGTTCGTAGGACCCTCGGCCGCCTGCAACTGTCTGACGGCCCAGTCGGGCAGCGCCTCGTCTGCGGCCTGTTGCTCAGTCTCCACTGCGGTATCCGGGGCCACCTCGGCGGCTGCCTCGGCCGGCTGGTCGTCGGCTCCTGTGCCGGCTTCGCTTTCTGCTAAAGGCTGCTCCTCTTGTGCCGACATGCCACGACGACCTCACTTTCTCACATAACCCTCGGGCTGGAAGCTGGGAATTGAGCATGCTGCGCATCCTCAGTTCCCACCTGCCCTTCGCCAAGCTCAGGGCAGGCCGAGCTACGCGTCAGAGGTTAACCGGCTGAATCCGCTAAACAGGTACGGAACGCAGGTCTGGCCGAGCCACGTGTTTGTGAATCAGAATGAAGGAAGCTCTGTCCCCTTGTTCGTCATTGCATGACGAATGCTAGAAACAGGACGCTCTCCACTTGAGCTTCCTCCAGCATCTCATCCAAGGCCTGCTTGATGTGGGTCTTGGCTTGCGCGCGCCCTGCGGCGGTGCGCAGGCTGGTGAAGCTGGCATCGGAGAGTATCCTGACGACAAGATCGCGGGCCACGGCCTCGTCTTCCGACCTCAGGGAGGGCAGCTCGTCATCGCCGCCGCCATGTTCGCCGTGACCGCCGCCGGCTTCTGCAACATGATAGCCTCTGATACCGGCGGCCACCTCCACGCGCAGGTAACGCAGCTCGCCATCGGTCCGGACATTGACCAGGAAATTGCCGAGGTTATAAACCACCGCCGGAGAGGCCGAGGGCTCGGCGGCATCCTTGTGGACAGCCTCGTCGGCATCCTCGTACACCGGCTGCCCGTAGAGCAGATATACGCCGCCGGCGCTGAGCACCGCCGTGATACCGACTAGCAGTATCAGCTTCAGGCTGCCGGCTCCCCGATGTGAGGGTCTGCGCAAGATTGGCAATGACCTGGACCTCCTGAACTGTGCCGCCTAGGGTCCGGTGGCAATGTTTATCGGCGGCACGATGTCAATTTGCCGGTTATCGTCCGGGCCGCGGGCGGGCGGTGCCGTCTGCATCAGGCCTGCGACGCTGACTGCCGGTGCCTGGGCCTCGCGAGTGAAAACCACCATATCTATGCGGCGGTTCTTCCGGCGATTGGCGGCAGTATCGTTAGGCGCTACCGGCTTGGTGTCGGCATAGCCGGCAGCGCTGAACTGGTCCGGCGGCAGGTTCTGCGAACGCACCAGATAGAGCACCACATTAGTGGCCCGCCGTGTCGAGAGCTCCCAGTTGGAGGGAAAGAGCCGCGTATGGATCGGCAGATTGTCGGTATGGCCCTCGATGCGGACGGCAAAGGGCAGCACCCGCAGGATCGTGGCGATACGCGATAGTAGCTCGCGATTCTGTTGCGTCAGGCTGGCGCTGCCGGAGGCGAACAGCACCTCGTCGTCCAGCAGCCGGATTACCAAATTGCCGTCAACCTCCAGCACCTCGACATGTTTGCGCAGGCCGGTGCTTGCCAGCGACTTGTTGAGGCCCTTTTCGATATTGGCCCGCAAGCCGAAACGGGTCCCGTTGACGATGCCGAGGCTGGTGGCGATGCCTTGGTTGACCAGAGCCACATCAGGTCCCGAGGGCAGGCCGGAGCCGGCGAATTCGGTGCGCACCGAGGTCGCCAGCGCGCTGAAGCGCCCCTGATCCACCTTGGACATCGCGTACATCATGATGAAGAAGGCCATCAGCAGCGTGATCATGTCGGCGTAGGTAATCAGCCAGCGCTCAGAGTTCCCCTCTTCCTGGTCTTCGTCGTCAAGCGGCCTTTCGCTCACTCTCGGCCCCCTGGTCTTGGCGTTCGCCGCCGCCGAACTCCTGCCGGCGCTGTGCCGGCGGCAGGAAGGTCTTGAGGCGCTCCTCGATAGTCATCGTGTTTTCCCCGGCCTGCAAGCTCACCAAGCCTTCGAGAATCAGCGTGTGGACGAACTTCTCGCCATCGCTCCGTGCCGCCAGCTTGCTCCCCAGCGGTATGAATACGACGTTGGCGGAGGCGACACCGTAGAGCGTGGCGATGAAGGCGGCTGCGATCGCCGGCCCCATCGTCGAGGGGTCGTTGAGCTTCTCCATCATGTGCACCAGCCCCATCACCGTACCCGTGACCCCTAAAGTAGGTGCCAGTCCGCCCATTTCCATGAACACACCTGCGCCCTGTTGGTGGCGGTGGTTACGGTTGCGAATCTCCGCCTGCAGGATACTGCGCAGCACATCACCGTCAGTACCGTCCACCACTAGCTGTAGGCCCTTCTTGAGGAACTCGTCGCCGGCGTCATTGATTTCGGCCTCCAAAGCCAGCAGGCCCTCGCGACGGGCCCGGCGTGACAGCGCCACCACCTTGGCGATGGCCTCGCCGGCTTCCATCAGCTTGCCGCCGAAAAAAGCCTGCTTGATGACCACCGGCATCTTCATCAATATTCTCGTTGGGGTGGCGATAATCACCGCGCCTAGGGTGCCACCGAAGACGATTAGGGCGGCCGGCACATTGATGAAGCTGCCGAGGTGCCCGCCTTCGAGCAGCACCGACAGCGCCAGGGCGGTGAAGGCACACACCAGGCCGAGTATCGTGCCTAGATCCATGCAACATCCCTACTTGGAGGAGGCCCCGACGCCCCCAGAGGCGTCGGACCGGCAAGCGCCACGGGTTGAGCAAGGCTGCCGACCGTCCTCACTTGGTAACCCGGCCTAGTTGGGCAATGTTTGCCATAGAGCCGTCGTCTGCCGCGTTGTCCTCCCGCAAGCTGCGCAGGTATTCCACCGCTCGCTTGACCACCTCTTGCGGCGATTCGCGCACCACCACCTTATTGCCGGTGGTCAAGGTTATGACAGTATCGGGCGTGTGCTCAAGCCGCTCGATGAGCAGGGCGTTGAGCACTATTTCCGAATTGTCCAAGCGCGTCAGGTAGATCATGCTCTATTGCACTTACAATTCCCGTACCTAAAGCCGGCAACGACCTCGGGCTGGAAGCTGAGAATGCCGTCGCATTCCCACCTGCCTGCGCGGCGCGCAAGTCAGGCCGAGCTACGCGTTGCTAGCTGAGGCGGCTCAGGCAGGCCGACTTGGTGGCGGGCAACTAGCTGCGGGCCAGCCGCATGACCTCCTCCAGCAGCTTATCGGCGGCTGAGATGACCCGCGTCGAGGCCTGGAAGGCGCGCTGGGTGCTGATCATGTCAACAAAGGCCTCGGTTAGGTCCACATTCGAAAGCTCGAGGGCCTGGGCGACGATTTTGCCGCGCCCGCCGCTGTCGGCAAGGCCTATCAGGACATCGCCGCTGGCCGCGCCCTCCGAATAGACATTATTGCCATTCCGCTCCAGGCCGCCGATGTTGGAGAAGGCGGCCAGGGCCACCTGACCGAGGGTTACCTGCCGGCCATCGCTATAGTTGCCCTGCACCACTCCATTTTCCTGGATAGACACATCCATCAGGGCGGCGGCGGGCCGCCCGTCCTGGGTCCGCGCAATCGCATCGGCGTCACGGGCAAGCTGTGTCACCTCCGAAAAGTCCACAGCTACCGCCTGCGGACTGGTTGCGCCGCCGCCGGGGTCAAAGCTGAGGCTGACGGGACTGCCTCCGGCCAGGACCCCGAGGGCGTCGAAAGTGATCTGGCCGGTTGCGGTAGCCCCTTCGCACTCGACCTCCACGTCATAGGTGTTGTCGGCGGCGTTCTTGGTCATCGTCACGGTGAGCTGGTGCGCGCTGCTCAGGGAATCGTAGACCTCGATAGCACTGACGATCTCGTCACCGACGGCGGCATCGGCCCGCAGATTCCCCGACATCGTCACCTGGCTGGTGGCGTCACCGCTGGAGAGCTGGCCCAGCGGGAACTGCAAGTCGCCCAGCGGCTGAGTGGGGTCAATGACGCCGTCGGTAGCCATCCAGCCCGCGACCCGCATGCCGCTCTGGGCCGAGACCAGGGTATGAGCGTCATCGAGACTAAAGGAACCATCGCGGGTGAAATAGCGGCTTTCCCCATCCCTGAGGACGAACATTCCGGAGCCCTCGATCGCGATATCGAGGGGCTGGCCGGTGCTGGCCAGCGAGCCCTGGGCGTAGATGGTCTGGATCGAGCCCAGGGAGTTGCCGCTACCTACCTGAATTGGGTTCATGCCTCCGGAGTCGGCGCTGGAAGCCGAGCCTCCGCGCAGGGTCTGGTAAAAGGTGTCGCGGAAGGTGGCACGGCTTTGCTTGAAGCCGATCGTGTTGGAGTTGGCAAGGTTATTGCCGATGGTGTCAAGACGGGTCTGGTTGGTGATGGTGCCGGCCAGGCCGGCAAATAGCGCTCTATTCACAAGCTACCTCCTGTTGGTATGATCGCCGCAGCAGCAAGTGCCGGGGCGATTTGCTGACAGCTTGGGGATTTACCCATCCACGGGCGCGTCTAGAGATCGTCGGTAGGTCAGAGAAAAAGCCCTGTGGCCGTTCGTAGAGGCGTGATTTATCACGCCCTCCACTCCCCGGTCGCGACAGGCAGGGATGCCGTCCAGGAATGTGTTGTTCATACGGGCCTGACTAGGTCCCGTGGTCGGCGGCCGGCAGCAGGATGCTCACCTCGGTGCCCTCACCTAGCTCACTCACAATCTCCAGGTGGCCGCCGTACTTGCGCGCCACTCCCGCGGCAATACTCAGCCCGAGACCGTAGGCACCCTCGCGGGTGGTGAAAAACGGTGCCGTGCAGCGCCGCACCGTCTGCTCGTCCATACCCACCCCATTGTCTGCCACCTTGATGGCCGCCCAGGGCGGCTTGTTCTCCGTGCTCAGCGTGATGGTGCCACCGTTGGGCAGCGCCTGAATGGCGTTGAAGACCAGATTGACCGTCGCCTCCCGCAGCTCCGGAGCATTAGCCAGCCCGGCACACGCCACATTATGGTCGGTGGTACACTCCAGGCGGATGCGTTGAGAGTGCACCTGGTGCTGCCACAGGCCATCAGTTATCTTGACCACACCCTCGATGACATTGTCCAGGTCCACTTTACTGACGCTACTGGGAGCCTGCGCCGCCGCGAACTTCTGCATGGCGTGCACAATCGTGGCGCCCTCCAGGCCCTCTTCGTAGAGCCGCTGCAGGTACTTGGCGACCTGGGCATTGGGACTGCTGTCCAGAGCCAGACGGGCATTGCCCAGCACGCTGGCGAAAATGTTGTTGAGACGGTGCGCGATGGAGCCGCTGAGTTCGTGGACCGAGCGCATCTTCTCCAGCTCGGTGGAGCGTTCGAAGAAGCGCGGCTCGGCCACCTCCCGCGGCGCCTCGTTAGCCAGCACGTGTTGCAGCGCCACAGCCAGCGGCCTCTGCAAGCGGTGCAGCGCCGCCCGCTCACGGGACTGAAACTGCCCACGACGGCGGCTGCTGAGATTGAGCAGCCCCACCAGCCGGCCTGCGGCAATCAACGGGATCGTGATGCAGGACTTGAAGTTTGACTCGTACAAGTAGCACTCCAGGCTGCAGCAGGAGCTAGCTGTATCCATGCAGACTGCCGCCGAAAGCGAGCCATTGAGCAGATCGGCCACCGGACCGTCGGCAGGCACCTGCAGACCTGGCACCAGCCGCGCGCCCCCGAGCGGCGCCGTCGCCTGCACCAGCAAGGCCCCCCGCTGGCGCTGGTAGATCAGCAAGCTGGCACAGTCATGCTCGACAAACTGCCCCACCTTGTCCACCAGCAGTTCGAAGGCATGCCGCAGGTCCCAGTTCCCGACCCCCAGCCGAGCCATTTTCTCCAGCAAAGCCGCTTCCTCCGCCAGCTCCGGCACAACCATCTGCTCGACCTGCGTGTGACCGTCTCCGTCCGAAGGCGGGCCTTCTCTTTCTCGTGACACCATCTTCAGTCTCCCCGGAATCGTCTTGCGATACTAAAAAGGCAACTCTATTGGTAATTGCTCACCTTATCGCGCCAGAAGAGCGAACAGACAAGGCAGCAGGTGGCGATTCGCCGAGAGTTCATCCTGGAGGATAGGCATCCCTGCCTGTCCATGCCGTTGTTGCGGAAGGCCTCGACAGGCCAGGAAGCCTGTCGTCCTGGAAGCCTGATGAAAAGGGCCATGCCAGGCTACAAGACCTGATGGAAAAAGCCGTCCCAGTCTAAGGGACCTGTGATAGACACATGCTTGCGTCTGCATCATTCTTACTGACCACAAAACGAGCACTTACCTCTACTCGATCCGCGTGACCTGCGAAAAATCAATTTCCCTGCCTGCCACCACCAGCTTGAACGCCCCGGTGCTGTCCCTGACGATGGCGGTGACCTGCCCGCTGGACGACTGTCCGCTGCCAGTCTCCCAATGCACAGTGCGCCCCAGAGCGCTCAGCGGGTTGGATAGCTCGCCGGCGGCCTGCAGATAGTCGCGAATCTCGGTAAGTTGGGCGACACTTTCGAGCTGCGCCAACTGCGCCATGAACTCCTGGCCGTCCATCGGCGCCAGCGGGTCCTGGTGGGTAAGTTGCGCGACCAGCAAAATGAGGAAGGCATCACTGGAGAGCTGTTGCGCCCCGAAACTGACTGCGCTGCTGGCTGCGCTTGAGTTTACTGAAGTTACAACCATATCTTCACTCCTGTTCAGGCGGCCACATCCAGTACGCTCACCAACCGGGCGGGCCGCGAACGTTGCAGGCCGCTAGTGAAATGGGCCGGCCTCTGCCCTATCGGAGTTGTCTCATCCCCACCGGGTATGTGCGCCGTCTCGGCGAAGGTGAAAGCCTCTCCGCCGCTCCCGGCATTCTGCCCTGCGCCGCCCGCTCCCAGAGCTTGCCAGCCGGCGGAGGCCTGCTGCTGCCACGATGCGGACTGCCCGGTGCCTTCATGATTCGGCCCGAAACCGCCGGCATCGCAGCTTACCTTCAGGCTCGCGAGCTTCAGCCCCAATTGCTCAAGACTGGTCGCCAAGCCCCTAAAGCTGCTTTCCAGATGCGCCGCCGTGCTGAAGGTCTCGGTCCGCACCTCGACACTGGCCGCCTCGTGCTCCAACTCAAACGCTATCTGCACCCGCCCCAATTCGGGGGGCGCAAGCTCGATGGTAATCTCCTGGCGCGGGAGGGTCACTGCCTCTGCCAAGCGCAGCCTGTCGGCTCCAGCAGCCACAAGTTCGCTCAGCCGCTGCTCGAGCGCCGCAGCTAGCTCTGAGCCGATCAGCAAGCCCGGAGCCGGGACGCCCACAGCCGGCTGCTGCGCCGGCTGCCTGGGTGGTTCCGCCCCCGCGATTGTGGCAGTGACTTGCGCTGATTTGGCCGCAGTCGCTGGTGCCTCGGCCCTAGCGGTTGATTCTGTCTGTGGTGGGCTTGCCCCCCGACCAATGTGCGGCAATGTCGCCACGGCCATCCTCGGCGCAGCATCGGTAACCCCTACTGCTGCCTTAGCATCGGCAAGCTGCACGGTCGGGGCTGCTGGTTGAGCAGGCTCCGTGAGGGGCACCGGCGACAGGCGAGACGCCTGTCCTACTAACAACACCGGCGCTTTGGCGCTAGCGGCTGATTCTGCCTGCGGTAGGCTTGCCCCCCGACCAATGTGCGGCAGTGTCGCCACGGCCATCCTCGGCGCAGCATCGGTAACCCCTACTGCTGCCTTAGCATCGGCAAGCTGCACGGTCGGGGCTGCTGGTTGAGCAGGCTCCGTGAGGGGCACCGGCGACAGGCGAGACGCCTGTCCTACTAACAACACCGGCGCTTTGGCGCTAGCGGTTGATTCTGTCTGTGGTGGGCTTGCCTCGGGAGCGGTCTGCGGCGGTTTCACCACCGTGGCTGTGGGCGCATCACGGCTGATTACTACTGCTGGCTCAGCATCGGCGACCTGCGCAGTCGGCACTGCCGGTTGAGCAGGCTCCGTCAGGGGCACCGGCGACAGGCGAGACGCCTGTCCTACTAACAACACCGGCGCTTTGGCGCTAGCGGTTGATTCTGTCTGTGGTGGGCTTGCCTCGGGAGCGGTCTGCGGCGGTTTCACCACCGTGGCTGTGGGCGCATCACCTGTACTGGCTACCGCTGTTTCAGTATTGCCGGGCCGCGAAATCGGTCCCGTTGCCTGAGCGGGTTCCGTCAGGGGCACCGGCGACAGGCGAGACGCCTGGCCTACTAACAACACCGGCGCTTTGGCGATAGCGGTTGATTCTGTCTGTGGTGGGCTTGCCTCGGGAGCGGTCTGCGGCGGTTTCACCACCGTGGCTGTGGGCGCATCACCTGTACTGGCTACCGCTGTTTCAGTATTGCCGGGCCGCGAAATCGGTCCCGTTGCCTGAGCGGGTTCCGTCAGGGGCACCGGCGACAGGCGAGACGCCTGGCCTACTAACAACACCGGCGCTTTGGCGATAGCGGTTGATTCTGTCTGTGGTGGGCTTGCCTCGGGAGCGGTCTGCGGCGGTTTCACCACCGTGGCTGTGGGCGCATCACGGCTGATTACTACTGCTGGCTCAGCATCGGCGACCTGCGCAGTCGGCACTGCCGGTTGAGCAGGCTCCGTGAGAGGCACCGGCGACAGGCGAGACGCCTGGCCTACTAACAACACCGGCGCTTTGGCTATGGCGGCTGAGGTCGGCTGGGGTATGTCCGCCGGGCGTGCCGCGAGCTTGACGACGGCGCTGTCCGCAGTCAGCTCCGTCGAGACGCCTTCGGCCAAGGGGTTGAGCGGCTGAGACGGCGCAGGCTTGAGCCTTTGAGGTTCGCTGGGCACTTGCGCATTACGCCGAGCAGGCTGTTGGACAAGATCCCGGCTCGGTGCCGTGGAAACCGACTGCGCCGCCGCAACTGCATCCGCGTCTGGGCGCAAGCTGGCACGGGGCGGTGCGCTCGAGGCGTTGGCGTCGGTTGCCGGGTGGGTGGTAGGTGTTGTGCCGGCGGCAGGCTGCTGGCTAGCAACGCGGCGCGCCCGGTAGTACTCCAGCACGCGCGGCACATAGGCTTGCGTTTCCTCATACGGCGGCACGCCGTGATACTGGGCGACGGCTCCCGGGCCGGCATTATAGGCTGCCAGTGCCAGCACCGGGTCGCCGAAGCGCTCAAGCTGCTCCTTGAGGTATCTTGCTCCACCCTCGAGATTCTGTTGGGGGTCGAATATGTCCTCCACGCCCAGATACCGCGCGGTGCCGGGCATAAGCTGCATCAGGCCCTTAGCACCGGCCGAGGACACGCAGCGCGGATTATAGTCGGATTCGACTTTGACGATTGCGTGGAGCAGGTCGGGGTCGAGGCCGTGGCGAGCGGCGACTTGAGCAATCATGTCGTCGAATCTGCCGCCCGTAGTGAGCTGAGGTGAACTGCTGCCAGCTAGCTGAGGAAGCCCAGCGGAGGCTGCGGCCTGGCCGGCGGAGTCCTGCAGGGTGGCCTGCTGGAGCCAGGCGGCAAAGTCGAGGCCCGGCACGGCAGCCTCGCCCATACCCAGCAGCCGCAGCCGCTGCTGAATCTGCTCGATCCTGTTGGCCAGTTGGCCAATGCGTCCTAGCAAAGCCTGCTCCCTGCAAGTCGCATTCGAGAATTTCTGGGGTTCAGATGCTTCTCCCGGTATGCAGTCGCCGACGCGCCCCGAGGTGCTGTGGCGAGAACGCGTGGACAGGTGCTTTGCATTATCTGCTAAGCTGTCTCAACTGGCTTCGAGCGGGTCCGGCGCTTTCAACTCCAGCAGCGGCGCGCCGGCGATACTGACAGCCGCCAGGCCGTTGTACCTGGAGTTGTAGGCCATGGTGCCGGCCTCATCGAGGGTCCGGGTTTCGGTGCCGGCCAACTCACGGAGGTATTCCTGGTAGTGGTTTTCCCGCAGCCTTTGCAGGGTCTGGCGCTCCCGGCAGGCTTCCATCAGGCCGCGCCGCGCTTGCGACACTGCCTCGCGTAGTTGCCGGCAGCGTTCCGCCTGCTCGTCTATCAGTTGCGCCATGCGCCGGCGGTAGGCGTCATAGTCCAGCAGGGCCATGACATCTACATCGTCGCGTCCCGCGGCCTGCGCGGTTTGTTCGGCCAGGCCCAGCAGCCGCTGGTAATGCCGAAGCTGGTTCTCGGCGGCATGATACTGCCCCTGGGCGGCGGCGAACTTGCGGTGGGCCAGGTCCTGATTGCGTTTGCGTACCTTGAGGGCCGTCTGCAGAGGGAACTCAAAAGATTTCATAACACGCCTTGCCCGGGACGGCCGTAACAGCGACCGCCTCTTTTTGTCGCGGATTGATCGCCTAGGTCGGACTCGCCTGCCGTCGCCTCAGTACAGGTAGCTTCCCAGCCCGACTGTCCGTGGAGCTTGCCCGGGACTTATCCCCGTACTCAAATTATCGGCATACCACCCGAGGCGCTTGAGCGAATCGCGTAAGCGCCCGCTCATTTCTCGCTCAGGTGGATGCAGATAACCATCGCCATGACCGCGCCACTCACAGCAAACATCGCCGTCATGAATGCCAGTATGCGATAGGGGCTGGCGGTAGGCCCGATCAGCAGAATGAGTACCAGGCCGGCTGCAGCAATCGCCGTGAAGCTGCCAAGGGTCGTGAATAATAGCCTTTTCAGATTGGCCCAAGACATGCTCATGACACCTATCAGATTGAGCCTACGCTGCCGGGGCTGCGACAGCCTCGCCGGGGGCCACGACCCTATCGGGAATATCGTACTTCCTCATCTTCGACCGCAGGGTCTTGCGGGCGATTCCCAGAATCTCGGCTGCCCGAGTCTTGTTATTGTCCACCGCTACCAGCACCCTCTCGATATGGGCTTTCTCAATCTGCTCCAGTCCTACCAGCGCGCCGGGGTCCTCCCCCGGCCCGGCCTCTGCCGCTGCCATGCCCTCGCGCTGGCCATGCGTCCGGTCTGGTCCGCCGCTACCGTTCTTCAGCGCCTGCAGGTAATCGGGCGCTGAAGCCGAAGCTCCCAGCATCAGATGATGGGCCTCGATGGTGCCGCTGCCGGCGATCAGCAGGGCCCGCCGCATGACATTCTCCAGCTCGCGCAGATTCCCCGGCCATTCGTACCGCTGCAAGGCCAGCCGGGCCGCCGGCGAGATGCTATAACTGCTTGCCGACCCCTCGTGGGCATGGCGCTTGAGGAAATGCTCGGCAAACAGCATGATATCTTCCAGGCGCTCACGCAGCGGTGGCAGGTACAGAGGCACTACATTCAGCCGGTAATAGAGGTCTTCGCGGAACTTGCCTACCTTGACCGCTTGCTGGAGGTTGGAGTTGGTGGCGGCGATGACCCGCACATTGACTTCGCTGGCCTTGACGCCGCCCAGGCGGGTGAAGTGCCCGTCCTGGACAAAGCGCAGCAGTTTCACCTGCATATCCATGCTCATCTGGGAGATCTCGTCGAGAAACAGCGTCCCCTTGTCGGCCTCCTCGCACAGCCCCGGCTTGCGGCTGGTAGCGGAGGTGAAGGCGCCTTTCTCGTGACCGAAAAGCTCACTTTCCAGCAGGGTCTCGGGAATCGCCCCACAGTTGACCGGCACGAAGGCCCGGTCGTTGCGGTCGCTCATGTAGTGGATCGCCCGCGCCAGGTACTCCTTGCCGCTGCCGGTTTCGCCCTGGATCAGCACGCTGACGTCGCTGTAGGCCACCTTGGCCGCGGCCACGTAGCAGCCGCCGACTACCGCGTCGCGCGACAGCACGTTATCGAACCCAAAGCGCGTGCGCAGCGCCTGCCAAAGATAGGCATTGTCACATACCACCGTCGAGGCTTCGGTGACTTGCTTCACCTTGGCCAGCAGTTCATCGGGTGCGAAAGGCTTGCAGAGGTAGTCACAGGCATAGTTGCCCAGGGCCTCGATCGCCGTTGGCACGCTGGGGAAGCCGGTGACGACCAGGGCCGGTAGATGCTGGCCGGCGGCCCGCAGTTCGCCCAACAGCGCCACCCCGTCGCCGTCCGGCAGCTTGCGGTCCAGGATCGCCAGGTCGAAGTCGGCTTCCGCCAGCGCCGCTTTAGCTTCCGCGGCCGTTGTTGCCTCAGTCACCTGGTAGCCGCTGCCTACCAGTATTTCCGCAAACAGCTCCTGCATCGAGGTCTCGTCATCTACCACCAGCACTGATACTTGCTCTTTGCTATCGGGCATCAAGCACAACCTCCCTTTGGTCGCTGGCGGCGCCTTGCGTTATCCTTCGGCACCTTTTTACCCGTCTCCGTTGTTCTATCGGCACAACCAGGCAACGGCTTTAGCTGGATTGCGTAAAAAGGTGCCGGATAGCCGGGGCAAAGCGGCCCATCGCGAGCCTGCATGGGGGAATCTTGGCGTGGCGGGTGCAACGGCTGGGCCGGATTCTCGGCCTTCGACAAGCTCAGGCCTCGTATGCGGCCCCTCCGACGACGTAAGGGCAACGGTAACCGACGACCAAGACGAGCCGCAAGGCTGACCCACAGAGCTATTCACGAAAAACGGGGACAGCCGCTTGGCCCATCGCACAAGAATGGGTGGCTGTCCCCGAATTGCTCAGAAAAACCGTCTCTGGGCCTGTCAGGCTTCCTCAGACGCCGCAGATCGATTCGACCATCGGATACCACGGGCCGCGCCGGCTCTTGACGGCCTCCCGCGCCCTCTCAGACAGCGGCAGGACCATGCTGACCTGATTCGTCTCCCTGACGGACCCCACTCTCTGGAACAGGTCGCAGAGCGGATCAATCGCATCCCAACCGCACGCCAGGTCAGCCTGCGGGGCGGCGGCCAACATGCTCCTGGCCGCATCTAGGGTGTCGCAGAGCTCTTCGCGCGCGGCGAAGTCGGAGATCGTCGCAACCATACTCGGCTGCGCCTGCAGCAGGGGCGTGAGGTGGGAGGTGCATGTGGCCGCGATCTCCCCCTCGGCCTCCGCCACCAGAATATCCACTTCCGAACCCAAGGCCCGCTCCGTCTTGCGCCACGCCCAGAGCGCATCGTCCAGCGGCGCGTAGCCCTCATAGCCGGCGTAGTAATCGTTGAGCATCTCGGCGATCGCGCCATGCTCGCCCTGCCTGGCCCGGCGCACGGCTAGCGTACCGCCGGCCGCGGGCCGCTTGCCCTTGAGTATCTGGCAGTTGGCGCGTGTTTCGTAGCCCAGCCGCTGGTAGAACAGGTACGGATGGTCCTGCGGATTGGTGTAGAGCAGGGCCGCATCCGCGCCCTCTGCTTGCAGGATCTCGTGGGCCATGGCCATCAACTCGCGCGCCAGCCCGCGCCGCCGGTGCTGGGGATGGGTGGCCACAGTGTCAATTATGCCGCACCTAAGCACCTCGCCACCGATCTGCACCGGCTGCATCGTTACCATGGCCATGGACACCATCTGCTGCCCGTCCAGTGCCGCCACGCATCTCTCCGCCGAGCTCCCCGGCCGCCGCAGGAACCACTCCGTATATGCCTCATCGAAGCTTGGCGCAGCATCAAACTCCCTGAAGGCCGCCACGCTGAGCCGACACGTCTGCAAGAGACGGTCCGGCACCTGACTATGATCAACGAACTTGTAGTCCCCCATCGTGCTCTCACCTCCTGCCAGAGTATTGTCTATAAAGGATTTCGCCACCGCCCGGCGAACTCCTTGTGAGAGGCATTCCGCCGGTGGCTCTCATCTCCACCAGCCACCTACAATGCCCGTTCCTGTACCGCGCCAGCCATGTTGCACAACGCGGGCCTATGGCGCATAGGCAGTTGCACTTTCTGGCTGATTGACCCGCTTTGGGACACCAAATCGCTAGCGCCTAAGTTAGCAAGTTAACAGGAGGCTGTAATCATGAAAATCGGCATAGTCTCATTTGGCGATGGCCGCAAACGAGTGGCCGATGACCTGGCCGAGGATACCATGGGCTTCGAAGCCAAGATCGCCGGCTGGCTGGAAAACGAGGGCCACGAGGTAGTGCGCTACAACCAAGTGGTGTACAACTACGCCGGTGCCCGCGAAGCGGCTGAGCTTTTCGAGAACAACGGCTGTGACATCGTCGTCTTCAACTTCTGCGTCTGGTCCTACCCCGACTTTTCGGTCCAGTGCGCCCAGGGCTTGACTTGCCCGATACTGCAGATCGGCAATATCAACCCGGCCTATCCCGGCTGGGTGGCCTTCTTCTGCTCGGCGGGATCGCTCGACGAGGTCGGTATCCCCTATGGCCGCGCCCTGGGCGACATTGACGATCCGGCGGTTGCCGACCAGGTCCGCAAGTTCCTCAAGGAACACAGCCCCGAGCGCCGCGCCCACGGCTATGATGCCGCCGAGGCGCTCTACGGGATGCGCTTCGGCGAGTTCGACGGCCCCTCCATGGGCATGTACACCGGCCACACCGATGCCAGCCAGTGGCTGTCACAGCTCGGCGTCCATATCGCCCATCGCAGCCAGTTGACGCTGTTTCAGGAGGCCCGGCGCATCGCCGACGAGCGCGTTGAGGCCGGCCTGGCCTGGCTTGAAGATGTCGCCAAGGAAATCCAATACGACGGCGACGCCCTGACTCCCGGCATGGAGGGCACCCTCGCCCGTCAGGTGCGCTGGTACCTAGCCATGAAGGACTTCTGCCGCGACGAGGGCATAGACTTCTGCGGCCTCACCGGCCAGCTTGATATGACCGAGTACGAAGACGGCTGCACCGCCGACCTGCCCGAGGCCCTGCTCAACGACACCGCCGACTGGGAAGACGACCACAAGGACCCGATCATCACCGCTACCGAGTGCGACTGCAACGGCGCGCTGACGATGCAGCTTCTGCATCTTATCAGCGGCGATCCGGTGCTGTTTGCGGACCTGCGCCACTATCACGCCGACCTGGACGTGTATGACCTGTGCAACAGCGGCCAGCACGCCCCGTGGCTGGCGGCCCGCAGCGATGACTACCGCGAGAACTGGCAGCACGTGACCCTGACGCCGGCCTCGCGCTTCTATTTCATCGGCGGTGGGGCCTCGGTGCATTTCTTCGCCAAGCCGGCGGAGATGGTCACCTTCGCCCGCATCACCCGCTACAAGGGCATTTTCCGCTGCCACATGTTCACCGGCAGCTTCATCGAGCTGCCCCGCGAGCAGGAGGCGGAGCTGGGTGCCCAGACCAGTCCGGAGTGGCCGCACGCCTACGCCCGCTACAACTGCTCCTATGAGGATTTCGCCGCGCAATTCGCCTGCAACCACATCCATGCGGCGATTGGGGATCATCTGGGGGCATTGCAGGCCGCCTGCGAGGCCCTCGACATCGAGACCATCGTGATGAGCTAGGCGAATGTGGTGCCGTGGGTGAGGGCTAGGGGGTTAGGCAGGCCCTGTGCCAGTGTGCGCAAGTAACCTCGACTGGGCTCAATCCGAGGCGTTTCACAGCTTATCCGCGACTGCCTTTACCGCCTGCTCCACGTACTTGTCCAGCTCCAGAGCCTCGCGCGTATCTTCGTGAGCGTCGCGGAAGAAGTTGAGGCGCTCCAGGGCCAGATTGTGGGTGGTCAGCTCCGAATAGCGACTGACATTCTCCACCCGCAGTTCCTTATGGTGGGCGATGACGTAGGCTAAATGAGCGGCCTGTGGCGTCTCTCCGAAAGACGAATCGGCCCCGCGCAGGATCTTATCCCTGGCCACCACGCGTATCGGACGGGTGATCGCACTGCGGCACCATTCGTAGACATAGTTGTCGCTGTAGTAGCGCGCTATCTGGCCTGCTAACTTAGCATCATTGGGATGGGCGGCGATGCCGATGCGGATCATCATGTCCAGGAAACGCCTCTGCACCGGACTATGCTTGGGCCCGCCGAACCAGTTCCGCCTCTTCCCCACCTTGCGGCTTACCTTCTCGGCCAGGCGGCGCTTGGCTCCGGTCATGCGCAGCGCGGCGATGACTCTTTCGGTGTACTGCTCCATCTCCTCGAGCTGCTCTTCGAGCTGCTGCTGGACGCTTTGGTTTCTGCGTTCTAGTTCGCGGTCCTCAGTCAACTATCTCATCCTCGTCGGTTGGTGTGTGTGGCGATTGGTCGGAGTGGCGGTTTCTGTAAGCCAGCGGCTCCCATTTTAGCACAAATCCGGCCCTAAAGCCTGCCCTTTTGTACCAGAACTTGCGCGGTCATTCCCGAATAATGGAGTAAGCACCTTCCTGGGGGGCAACAGTTATGAGCAAGCAAGCCGGGGGATGGCCTGGGCCACCGTAAAGGCGCGGATGAAGCTGGGACTGTTGGGGCACGCTGGGACGCAGGTATTCACCGCGACGGCGCTCGGCTGATTGCTGCCCGAGTTGATCGGTTGCGGAAGCTCGGGGCCAGCCCTTCTTATATGAAAGTTTTTGAGGGGGGATCCAAGGGGGAACTTTTTTCAAAAAGTTCCCCCTTGCCTTTACTCGATCTCGCAGCTTAGGCTGACGTTGGCGGTGATCTGTACGAGGCCGGCTTCTACCGTGGTAGCTGCGCCGCCGCCGACGCCGGCCACATTCATCATCTGCATATCCCGCCGCGCCGAGTAGTAGCCGACATCCTGGGCGGTGACGCTGCGGTAGCCGACTATTTTCACATCGAGGGTTTTGGCTATGGCCTGAGCTTTTTCGCGCGCGTTCTTGACGGCTGCCAGCAGCGCCTCCTGCTTGTACTGCTCCTGCTCCTTGACGAATATCTCCAGGCTGCCGACGGTGTTAGCGCCGTTGCTGACGGCGATGTCAATGATATTGGCCGCGCGCTTGCTGAGCTCCTCGGGCGGCGCATTGGTGACGCGAATGGTAAGCTGATTCTCCACGCGGTAGCCGATTATCTTGGGCGGGCTCAGGTCGTGCGAGCTTTTGTCCTCGGTGATGGTTGAGACATCGAAGCCGACGCTTTTCATGAACATGTCTTTGTACTGGAGCGCGGCTATGGCGTCGAGGACCTTCTGGAAGATCGCCGCATTCTCATCGCGCGCCGCTTCGAGCTCGGACGAGATCGTCAGCACGCCGACACTCACCCGCACATTGTCGGGCACGGCATAAACTGTCGCCTGGCCAGTGACGTGCAGTAGGCTTGGTGTCTCGTCCGCCTGCGCACCCGTTACGGCCCCGAGGGCCAGGACCAACATCACCCCTACCACATACTTATTGATCTTTGCTGCTCCTTTCGCTAGCCACACAAGCTCCTAGCATATTACGCTGACTCAAGTCCATACGCCTGCCGCCAGTTATCGTAGATTGCATCCTCCTCGTTGTCCCATGTGTCCTGCAACACCTCGATAGTCAGTCGTTGGAAGCCATCCATTTCGTCGTCAGCGCGCTTGCACATCATGACTGCCTCCGCTCAGTTCTTTTCTGCAGTCAAATCGAGGCGGCCCTGGTGGGGTGGGCCGAGGTTCTCCTGGCAGGCTACCTGCACACTAAGCTCGTCCTTACCGCTGACCTCGCGCAGCAAGTCCCCTATCAGCGGCAGGCTGCGCTGAATGTACCGGCAAAAGAACGGCACCGGCGTTACCAGGGTGGCAGTTTTGCCTCGGATCGGCAGCAGGTAGGTGGAGAGCAGAGCCGGCGACATCTCGCCGCATTCTTCCAGCCTCTGCCGGGTGTGCTCCCAGATGTGTTTCGTGCCCTCCCCTATTCCCAGTTCGGTTTCAATGGCCGCGCGGATGTGGCGGTACTGCTGGTGCTCGGCCTCGCGCTGGGCTGCCACTTCCGCGCTGATCTGCTCGACCAGTTCCGCCGCCTGGCGTTCGCTTTCGTCTGCGGTCTTGAACCACTCCGGGATCTGCCAGTCGCGCGAGCGGATCGCAGCTACCGTCCATGCCGCCGGGCTTTCGTGCGGCAGCCAGCCCTGCGCGAGCTTGTACTCGCAGTAGCTCACCCAGCGGTTGATATGGTGCGCGGCGTAGTTGACGATGAGCTGCCTGGCCACCGCCTCGGTAATCCCTAGAGCCACCAGCCGCGCGTAGAGGTCGTCGCCTTCGACCGCAGCCAACTCGACGACGGGGCCGTGCCCAGGGCGCTGCCGTGGGGCGAAGGTATAGAGGACCAGTTCTTCAGCGCCGGGACGTTGCGGGCGGTAGTAGCTGACTTTGCGCAGAAAGCTCTTGTCAATCAGTTCATCATGGGCGGGTTGCAGCTCCCGCTTGATCTGCGAGGGGTAGTAGTTGCGGCTCATACCGAGCTTCTCGAAGGCCAGCTTGGTAAGCCCCATGCGGTAGGTCGCCTTGGCGTCATAGCGCTGCTTGTCCAGATACCTGAACAAGCGGCGCGCCAGCGGTGTGCTCAGCGAGAAGTAGATGCCGGTGTCCAATTGCTTGATATTCCCCGCGCGGAAGTTGTGGAACAGTATCGGAGCCGAAGGCCTCTTACCCGGCGCGCAAGCTCTGCACCCGAACCGCGCTGGTGTCCCCGACCTCTATTCCTCCGCCGCTTCCCCCCATACCTGCGCCAGTTGCACCAGCGTCTCCCCGATCAGCGGTGGGTCATTCACAGTCAGGGCTATCGCCGCCTGCGCGATCTGCGAGCGGTTCGCTTTCAGGCCCTGCTCGGTCAGCAGCCGCACGCGGCAGACCTCGAGTTGCTGCAGCATCTGCGGGGGGATGTAGAAGGTGACTTTCTCGGTCGCCGGCTGCGCCAGGGAACGCGCCGGACTGGCTGTCTGAGCCACCTGGATCTGCTGGGCGCTCAAGCCGTGCGGCACGCTTCCCGATATATCCGGCCGGGTTGCCTCGGCTGCAGGTTCGGCGTTGGCTGGTGTCGCCTCGGCAGCGGTCGCCTCCTCTGCCCCATCGCTTGCGGCCTTGCGCGTTTGCTTGGCTGCGGCCTCGCTGTCGGCCTCGGCGGTAGCTTTGAAGAAATCAGCGGCACCGGGCAGCTTGGGTTTCTTAGGCACGGGCGATGACCTCCTTTGCCAGTTCGCGATATGCCACAGCCGCCGCTCCTGAGGGGTCGTAGGCGGTGATCGGCTCCCCGGCCGCAGCGGCCTCCTGCATCCGGACCGTGGTCGGGATTACGGTATCCATCACTAGGTCGCCGAAGCCCTCTCGCACCATCTCTATCACCTGGCGGTTGTGAATAGTGCGGCGGTCCTGCATCGTCATCACGATCCCGCAGATGCGCAGCTTCGGGTTCAGGTCCTGCTGGACCCGCTCCACGCTCTGCGCCAACTGCCGCAGCCCGTGCAGGGCCAGGAATGAGCACTGCTGCGGCACCAGCACTTCATCAGCGGCTACCAGGGCCGCAATCGCGAGAAGCTGCAGCCCCGGCGGGCTGTCCATGATCACGTAATCATGCGCGCTCTTGAGCGATTTCAGCGCATCGGCGACCACCGTATGGCGTTGCTCGGCCGGCCGCTGCATCATCACCATTTCCCCCCCGGCCAGGTCAATCGTCGCCGGCGCCAGCTCCAGGTTCGGCGCCGACGTCGCGACGACCACCTCCGCCAGGGGCACGCTTGCGTCAAACAGCGCGTCATATACACTGCTGGCCTCCGCCGGCAGGCTGACGCCTAGATAACCGGACAGATCGGCCCGAGGGTCGAGGTCCACCAGCAGGACTTTCGCCCCGGTTTCAGCCAGCGCCGCCCCTAGGTTGACGGCCATGCTGGTCTTGCCTACTCCGCCTTTTTGATTCGCGACGGCGATGATTCGCGGCATATCGCTTTCCTCCGCCCCGCGCCGGTCGGGTCGTATTCGCTGGAAGTGTACCGCATCGCCGCAAGAAAGTAAAGACTTCTCACGGTCTGGCAGTAAAACAGTATTACGGCATAGCAGTATTGCGCCGATGTCCAAGGGGTCTCGATATTACTTGGCGGTGATGCGGTAAAGCCGTAAAACCGTAAAACAGCCGTGGGCGGCTGCGCTTTCTAAGCTGCGCTGCGGCGGTGAGGGTTTTGGCTGTGCAAAGCTAATGGCATCAAGTAAGGCCATTTGTGCCGGGTAACGGTATTACGGGAAAGAGGTAAAAAGGGCAAACAGGAAAAAGGAATAGAGGTATAACGGCGGCGGGCGCTAAGAAAACCAGCGCGCTAAGAGACGGACAGCGGGCCGATGATCCGCGCGGCCAGATGCGCCATGTAGCGGCCCGGCTCGGCTTGCAGCTTGGGAGTCCCGGCGATGCTGATGGTCAGCGGCTGGGCGGGGTGGGTCTGGAGCGGGATGAGGTCGCCGGGTTTCAGGTTCGACAGGTAGCGCAGCGGCAGCCGGAGGCGCGTCAGCTCGGCCACCACCGGCAACACCGACTTGACGGCGTGATGCGATACCGGACCGCGTAGGGATAGGGCAGAGGGCTGAGGCGTATCCGCATCGGCATCACTGCTCCGGCGCAGCAGCCGCTGCAGCGAGCTCTGAGGCAATGCCAGGTTAGCCGGGGCGGAGACCTCGCCCAGCGCAAGCCGAAAGGTGGCGTGGATAATGTTTTGAGCCTGCGAGCTGATGTCGAGGCTGGCGAGGGTCGTGACCAGGGCGTCAACGCTGGGGTTGAACTGGGCCAGCGCCGGCCAGGTGAGGGTCCAGGTGTGGAGGATTTCGTCGAACAGCCGGGTCAGAAGCGCCGACTCAATCGGGGTCAGTTGGTGCGAAGGCGGAGTGGGGGAGAGGGCCGAGGCGCCCAGCATGGTATCCAGAAGTGGCAGGACGATGGCCGGGTCCATTTGCCAGACGGCGGCAGGCGAGTGCGGAGCCAAAGTGAAGATGGCGATAATGGGGTTGGGTGGTAGGCCGCGCAGGTACTGGTCAAAGCTGGGGTGGTCGAGGCCCTCGAAAACCACGCTCAGCGGTGCATTCAGGTACGCGCTCAGGGTGCGGGAGAGCACATTGGCGAGCACCGCGCAGCGGTCGCGCAGCTCGTGGAGCTGGTCCGGCGAGAACTTGGTGGCATCGCGAAAATCGTACAGCGCGACCTCGGCCGGCTCGCCCATGCCCACCTGCGCTTGAGCGATATTCATGGAGCCGGCCAGAGCATCGAGTTCTTCCTGGGTAATCAGCGGCTCGTCGCTCATCGGCTCACGTCCCACACTAGACTAGTTGGCTTGGCGCTATTCGATATAGGTGACGTCTTCGTAATCTATGGTGATATCGCCGGCCTCTTCGAGAGCGCGGGCCTGGGCGGCAAGCTGCGCCCGGGCGTTTTCGACATCGGAAACGCGCACCGGCCCTAGTGCCTCGAGGTCCTCCTCAAGCGCCTGAGTGGCGCGCTCGGACAGGTTCTCCGTGACCCGTGCTTTGCTTTGTTCATCGAGGCCTTTGAGAGCCAGGGCCAGGGTCTGGGTCTCGACCGCGCGCAGCACCGTCTGGAGGGTGCGGTCGGGCAGCTTCAGGAGGTCTTCGAAGGTGAACAGGCTTTGCTCGATGCGGGCGGCGAGCTCGGGAGCGCGCTCCCGCAGGTCATCCAGCAGGCTCTGCTGGGTCTGCCGGTCGCTGTTGGTCATGATGTCGAGCAGGAAGGAGAAGGTATTGTCGGGGTTATTATGACTCTGGCTGTTCTCGGGAACGAACATCTCTTCCAGGCCCGTAGCCAAAGCCTGCAGCGCGCCGGGAGCCAGTGGCTGGAGGGTCGCCGTCCGCGCCAGAATCTCCCCGCGCCGCTTTTCCGGCATGTTCTGCACCACCGCCGCGGCCTTAGCCGCCGCAAGCTGGCTTAACAGCACCGCCGCGGTTTGCGGTAGCTCCACCTCCAGACGCCGGGCGATGAGATGTGGCTCCATATCGGCCATCTGCCGCAGCCGTTCCAACCCGTCGCCGTCGCGCATCAGCAGGTCACTGCCGTGGCTGGTCCCGAGAGTGTTGTTGAGGATCTCCTGGGCCATGTCAATGCCGCCGATCTGCTCGGTCTGCAAACACGAGGCCGAGAACTCCCGCAGCACTGCGCTGTATTCCTCGGCATTGATCGCGTCCAGGCGGGCTACCTCATCGGCGATCGCTCGCACCAGCGCCTCATCCAGGTGGCTGCAGACCTGGCTGGCGAGTTCGGTCCCCAGCGAGGCGATTATCACCGCGGCCTTGCGGATGTTCGGGAGCTTATTTATCGGCCCGTCGGACACCTGCTTCACCTCTGGGCAAGCGGCGCGAAGCCTTCTCGTCTCCTGGAGACCACTGAGGGCCTTGATGTCTCAGACCTTCAAGAACCTCCGGCCCGCCTCTACTACTGCTTGGAGGCGGCCAGCAGTGCCACATTGATCTCAAGCTTCCCGAACTGCGTGGCCACCGGCACTACCAGCGCCGGACAGACAGTGGTAATCTGCACACCGGTGCCGTGAATCAGCGAGGGCGGGGTGATGTCGCACTGGTAGCCGCTTTTCTCCAGATAGGTAGTCGCATTGCCGGTTATCATGTTGGCGAGCTCGCTCAAGGCACTGGAAGCCAGTTCGTCAATCTCTTCCACGTCCTGGCCCAGCATCACGCCGGCGATTTTCGTCGCGGTCACATCGGACAGCCCGTAGAGCGCCACGCCCTCGGCCATGCCGTTGACCCCCAGCACCGCCGTCAGCTCCTGGGAGGTGAAGGTATTGCCGCTGCGCAGCCGCAACTGTCCCCGCTCCGGGGAGGCATTGACAACCTGGGACAGCACGGTAAAGGCGGCGCGCACGAACGGGTCAATGAACTTGACTTCCACCGGGCCGACCTCCTTGAGACGCCCTAGCCGACCCTGCGCAGACCTCAGGGCCTGCAGCACGTCCAGCACGGAGCATGCGCTGGCGTTGGCGTGTCAGCGCCCGGGCGACGGTTGCCGCCATAGGCCGGCGGTATTGGGCTTGTCTATCGGCTGTGGTCACAGCAATTTAGGTGCCAATCGTCGAGGGGAATGTGGCCTTGTTGACGGGCCTGACCGCATCGTTCGGAGAGGGGCCGCATACCAGGGCTGAGCGTGTCGAAGGCCGAGAATCCGGCCCAGCCGTTGCTGTTGCCGTGAGGCCAGCCCGATTCTCTTCTCGGCGCCTCAGGCCGCTTGTGCCAGCACCCGCTTGACCACCGCCAGGACTTCATCGGCCTCAAAGGGCTTGACCACATATTCGCTGGCGCCGGCCTTGACGGCATCCAGCACCAACTGCTGTTGCCCCAGGGCCGAGCAGATTACCACCTTCGCCGCTGGGTGGTTCTCCAGTATCGTTTTGGTCGCAGTGATGCCATCCATCCCGGGCATGGTGATATCCATCAGCACCAGGTCGGGCTGTTCGGCCTCGTACGCGGCAATCCCCGCCTCGCCGTCGCCGGCCTCGCAGATCTCGTAGCCTTCGCCGTTGAGGATATTCTTCAGCATTGTCCGCATGTAGATTGCGTCATCAACAGTGAGTATCTTGACAGACATCGCCTCTGTCTCCTTACGCGCACACCTAGTGCTCCATCACGGCGGCAGTTGCCGGCCCTGGCCGATGCTCCGGCTCCCCTGGCAGACTCCTGCCGCCTCCGAGCCTTCTGCGCGGCGGATGCAAGTGGGCGTGATCGCCACTTATTATCTCGGCCCTGCTGATGCTGTTCTTGAGTTCGAAGAGAGTTTGCAGAAAAGTTTCTAAAGCTAGCTGGCCCCAGCGCCGATAGATACTAGAAACCGCCGACGCATGCCACTGCCGATCGCCGAGCGAAGCAGGTGGGGTACAAGCCCCCAGCTTCGGCCTTTTGCCGCAGGCTTTTTCAGGTTCACACTCCTGGTTCGAAGGAGTGCTCGAGAGGCAATGTTACGAACGGAAGCAGTAGTCGCCCCCGCCGTCTCACCAAATGTCCTGCCTCAGGTTGTCGCCCAAAGTGCCCTATTGGAGTTGTCGGTCCTCGAACTCGAAGAAAGGGTCACGGAGGAGTTGGAGGAGAACCCCGCCCTGGAGCTGGATGATGAGACCCTACCGCCGCTTGATTACATGCCTGCACCTCGCCTCAGCCGCGCTCCGGTCAACTACGACACCAGCGATGCCTATGACACCTGGGCCAATCTCGCCGGCGACTACACCCTCAAGGACGACCTCAAGCAGCAATTCCGGGCCCAGAACGGCAAGAGCAACTATCCCGTCGCCGAGTTTTTGATCGAGGCCATCAACGAGGACGGCTATCTCACCATCACCGTTGACGAGGCGGCCGAGCAGCTCGCGGTTGACTATCGGCTGGTGGAGCTGGCTCTCGAGGCCATCCACGAGCTTTCGCCGCACGGGCTGGGCGCGCGCGACCTCTGCGAGTGTCTGCGGCTGCAACTGGAGGCGTTTGACAGCCGCCAAATCCCGGAGGGGGTCGAGGCGATCATTGATAACATGGCCTATCTCACGTCCACCAGTCCGACGGGCGGCGCTAGTGCTAGCTGGCTAAAGGAGCTCAAAAGCCTCACGAACCTGTCCCGGCCACAGCTCACGCGGGCCCTGGATTTCATACGCCAACGCCTCTATCCCTATCCCGGCCGCGCCTTTCAGTGCCTCTGGCATGGTGCTGGGCAGCAGCAATATGCCTATCCCGATGTTGTTTTAGCCATCGGCCCTTCTGACCAAATCACCATCTCGATTCCGCAGTCGGAGCGCCTGGCGATCCGTGTCAACGCCGCCTATCAGCGCCTCGACGACGATCTCCGCAGCAACAGCGTGCGGACCCGTGATGAGCGTCTCAAGGAGGCGCGTCACCTGGTACGCCGAGCCCGCCAGTTCATAGACAACCTCACCCGCCGCTATCGCACTATGTACAAAGTCATGGCGGCGATCGTCGCCCACCAGCAGGATTTCATCCTCAAGGGGCCGGCGCATCTGCAGCCCCTGAGCAAGAAGCAGATCGCCGCCACTCTCGGCTACCACGAGGCCACCGTCTGCCGCGCCACCAAGGACAAGTACGTGCTGATGCCTGACGGCCGCCTGGAGCTGATTGATATTTTCTTCGATGACGCCTTGCCGGCCAAGAGCATGATCCACCGGCTGGTCAATTCCGAGGACAAGTCGGCCCCCTTGTCGGACCGGAGCTTGCAGGAGGAGCTGGCGCGTCGCGGCTTCGAGCTAGCCCGCCGCACGGTCACCAAGTATCGTCTGCAGCTTGCCATTCCGCCTGCCAACCAGCGCCGCGCGCCCTGAAGGCTGTTTGACAACGCGCCCCGGGCACCCCAAATACATTCCCGTGGACCGGGCATCACAACAATGATCCGGTGGGTCGGGCTTCCCCCCCGACGCCGTTGCCGTTGTTGTTCTCCCCTTCTCCCTGGGGGGAGAGGGGCCGGGGGGGGAAAGCTGCCGCCGCCCTCTGGCATGCGTATTGCAGTATTCTCATGGCCTATGAGCGGCCAAGGTGAGAAACGATGCCACAGCGCGATCTGCTTTCAGACATCACTACTGCGGCTCTCGAGCGCGGCCTAGCGGGGGTTTATGCTCGCCAGCTTGCCATCGCCGATAATCTCGCCAATATCGAGACTCCGGGCTATCAGGCCAAGGCGGTGAGCTTTGAGCAGAGTCTGCGGGCGGCGATTGAGGCCGAGCGGCCGGGCCGGGCTGGCCACATGCTGCCGCCGCATGGCATGGCCGGCACCCGCCACAGGCTTATCGAGGCCGTTGAGCCGCGCGTTGAGCCGCAGAGCGCTCCGGCCCGCCCCGATGGCAACACTGTCAACCTGGAAGCCGAGATCGTGGCGATGAGCAAGAGCTCGCTGCAGTACAAGATGCTGACCCGGCTGCTGGCGAAGAAGCTGGGCATGATGCAGCGAGCCATCAACGGAGGTAGCAGTCAATGAGTATGTTCCGCGCCATTGATACCAGCGGCAGCGGCCTATCCGTACAGCGGGCGCGCCTGGACGTAATCGCCGAGAACATCGCCAATGCCGAGACCACTCGCACTGCCCAGGGCGGACCCTACCGCCGCTTGCGGGTGGTCGTAGCGCCTGCCGCCGGCGACGCCGGTGGGGTGGAGGTTGCCGGTCTTGCCGCTGACGAGGGCCCTTTCCAGCAGATCTATGACCCCTCGCACCCCGATGCGGATGAGCAGGGCTATGTCCTGATGCCGAATGTGGACATCGCCACGGAGATGGTGGAGATGGTGGCTGCCAGCCGCGCCTATGAGGCCAATGCCAAGGCGTTGCGGGTCGCGCGGGAGATGGCTCAAGACGCGATAAACATACTCACTTGACTGTAGGTATATGCAAGATTCTTGTCCACATCTTCAACAAAGTTATCCACAATCTCCGGACAAAGCCGCCTACTATCCCTGATGGACCAGAAGCCGCCCCCAAACCCTGAACAGGGGACTGTCCCTTTAGGGACTGTCCCCCCCAGTACCGGAAGCAGCATTGTACTAGCTCGCGATTCCCGAAAAACTTGGCTATGAAGGCGCTTTCAGGGGATAGGAGTACTCGTCATGCCAATCATGCCCACCCACAGTGATAGCAGGCTGCTTGACACCGTCGAGTTGTCGGGCCGCTCCCAGGCGCTTGATGCTCAGCGCTCACAGCGTCTCGCTAGCCTGCCGCTTGGCGCCCCGGCTCCAACCGAACAGGCGACGAGACCGGAAGGCGGAACTTTCGGCCAGGTGTTGGGCGGGGCGCTGGAGCAGGTCAATCGCCTGCAGCTTGAGGCCGACCGCCAGGCCGAGCTGGTAGCCACCGGTCAGGCCGAAAACCCTCACGAGGCGGTGTTGGCGATGGAGAAGGCGGACCTGGCGCTGCAGCTCACCATCAGGGTCACGGAGAAGGTGCTGGCCGCCTACCAGCAGATCAGCCAGATGCAGGTATAGAAGCTCCTCCAAGGCCCGAATGGGGGACTGTCTTTTTAGGGACTGTCCCCTGCGTCGCAGGTCGGGCATGACAACAACTCCGTGGGTTGGGCATCCTGCCCGACTCGATAGCCATCACTCTTGCCGTATGGAGGGGCCGGCTGAGCGCAGCGAAACCGGCCCGCGTCCTCTGCCATCCCGTGGTTCGGGCCGCCCAAACACTATCGCGTAGCTCGGGCTTCCAGCCCGAGGTCGCTATTATCGGCTATCCGCGACTAATCGCCAAATGAAGACTCAGCTAGCGGAGATTTGGGGCCGTCTAAGCGTTCGGCAGCGCCGCACCCTAGTTGCCGTCGCCGCACTGACGATGGCGATGCTAGGCGTGCTCCTGCGCCAGTCGCTGCAGCCCGACTGGGTGCTACTCTATGGCGGCCTGCAGGCGGAGGCGGCCGCGGCCATTGTTGACGAGCTCCAGGCCGAGAGCATCCCCTATAAGCTGGTGCGCCAGGGCACCGCGGTGATGGTGGAGAAGAGCCGCCTCTACGAGTTGCGGCTGCAGTTAGCCAATAAGGGCTTGCCGGGCAGCAGCGGGGTCGGCTTCGAGATCTTCGACCGCACTTCCCTGCCGGGCACGCAGTTCTCCAACCAGATCAATCTCCAGCGTGCCTTACAGGGCGAGTTGAGCCGCTCGATCAACTGCCTCGCCGAGGTGATGGCCTCGCGCGTGCATCTGGTGATGCCCAAGGAGTCACTATACGGGGAGAGCACCGCGGCTTCGGCATCGGTGGTGCTGACACTCAGGCCGGGCGCACAGTTGGCGCCTCCGCAGGTCCAGGGCATGGTCAATCTGCTGGCGGCGGCGGTGGAGGGCCTCAGGCCCGAGGCGGTTACCATAGTTGACAGCAGCGGCAACATCCTATCAAGCGGCCTGGCCGAGGCGGGCGGGACCGGCCCCATGACCAGCGCCCAGCTTGAGACCAAGCACCAGTTCGAGGAAAGCCTGCGCCAGCGCTTGCAGTCGATGCTTGATGCCGTCATCGGCCAGCACAAGGCCATCGTCAGGGTGCAGGCGGAGCTCAGCTTCGACACCGAGCAGGTGCAGTCCGAGGTCTATTCTGAGCCGGAGGGCGGTAATGCCGGCCTGACCTCGGCTCATATTGTGGAGGAGACTTACGAGGGCGCGGGCAAGCCCAGCGGCGTCGCCTCGGAGCTTGCGGCCGGGATTGGCGCGGCTGCCGGTGGCAATCAGACCGGCGCGGGCAAGTACCTCTCCCGCGAGGAGACCCGCAACTATGAGCTTTCCAAGCAGGTTATCGAGCGCACTACTGCTGCCGGCCAGCTCAAGCGCCTGACCATCGCCGCAATCGTTGACCAGGAGCTCCAGGCCTCTGCGGTCAACCAGGTCCGCGAGGTCCTCGAGGCTGCTTCCGGCTATGATGAAACGCGCGGCGACCGGCTGGTGATTCAGAGCATGGCGATTGCGGCCGAGGAGGTTGCCGAAGAATCCGCCAAGCAGGCGGAGGCGGCCGCTGCGGCCCAGGAAAGCCAGCAGCGCCTGGCGGTGATTGTCCGCTATGCGTCCGGCCTAGTGGCCGTGGCGGTGCTTGCCGCAGCGATTCTGATCGGTTCTCGCCAGGTCCGCAATGCCCTTGCCACTGCCGCGCAACAAATCCATGAGGCGGACGAATTGCCGGCTGAGGCCAAGCAGCTTAGGCAGCCCGGTGTGGAGGTCGGCGAGGCGGTACAAGTCGCTTCGGAGGCGGAGGCCGAGACCGAAGAGTTGGCGGAAACAGTGCGCAAGATTGCTGGTGAGCGGCCGGAGGCGGTGGTCAAGCAGCTTCAGCGCTGGGTCAGCGGCGGCTAGGCGTCCCGCTCATTATCGTATCGGTCTTTGCGGAGGTGACAATCACGCCCAAGCCGACGCCCCGGGCCAACCAGGCCCAGCCCTTGGCTGCTGATCCGGGGGCCTTCCAGCCCTGGATTCCCGGCATCGGGGAGCTTGCCTCCGAAGCCACCGAGGCCTCCTATGATGCCGAGGGGGTGCGCTTCGTACCGTGTTCGCTTGCCGAGATGCCGGAGAACTCGGATATCGTGGAGGACCGCGCCGGCGAGCCCCAAAGCAGCGAGCAGGTGCAGCACCTGGTGCAGCGCGCTCGCCGCCAGGCTGAGGCCATCATTGCCGAGGCCCAACAACAGGCTACCGCCTTGCGTCAAGAGGCGGAGGTGCAAGTTGAGGAGCTGCTGCGGCGGCGTGCCGACGAGGAGGCCGCTAGGGTGCGCCAGGAGCAGTCGGCTCAGTTCGCGGCCGCGGCTACTGAGCTACTTGAGCGCTTCCAGCGGGCCGCCGACGTAGCGCTGGAGAATCTAGCCGGTCAGGTGGCCACTTTGGCCGCCGGTGTCACGGCCAAGATCATCCGCCGTAAGGTGGCGGCTGATGACGAGATCGTCCTTGATGTTGTCGCCGATGCGATGCAGCAGCTTGCCGACATCAAGCGCCTGCGCATCGTGATCAATCCCGCTGATGAGGCGACACTTTCGGCTCATCAGGCGGCGCTTCTGAAGCGTGTCGGGGGCTTGGAGCAGTTAGAGATCGTCAGCGACGACGACATCGAGGCCGGTGGTTGTTTGCTTGACAGCGACCGTGGCGAGGTGGATGCGCGGCTCAGCTCTCAGCTTGAGGTGATCTGGAAGCGCGTAGCGGGCAGTGACCTGCTGAAAAAGACCGCCTAGTTGCTTATTCAATGGCACCCAACGCCGTGGTCGGGGTGCATCGGGTACCCGGGGGTACCCACTCGGGCAGCCACTCCACAGGAGTGGGTCAAGTGGGTCCGGCGTGGGTGCGCCCGTTTCCGCCGAATATGAATGCTTCAGACGAGCTGGCACAGCTACTTGGCGAAGTTGACACTATTCGCCGTCTCGGGCGCGTGCGTCAGACCATCGGGCTGATTATCGAATCCGACGGCCCGCCCGCGCGCGTCGGTGAGCTGTGCCACATCCACACTGATGACGAACGGGCGCCGATTCTCGCCGAGGTCGTCGGCTTTCGCGACAACCGCCTGCTGATGATGCCCTTCGGCGACACCGAGCAGATCCGCGTCAACAGCGAGGTGGTAGCCACCGGCGAGCCGATGCGCCTGGCAGTGGGGCCGACGATGCTAGGGCGGGTCTTGGACGGGCTGGGCCGCCCGATTGACGATCTCGGCCCGGTGCCTGCCGAGGAGTTCTATCCGATCAGTTCCGCGCCGCCGCCGCCAATGACGCGCCGCCGCATTACCGAGCCGCTGCCGCTGGGCATCCGCGCCCTTGACGGTCTGATTACCTGCGGCAAGGGCCAGCGGCTGGGTATCTTCGCCGGCTCCGGTGTCGGCAAGTCCATCCTGCTGGGGATGATCGCACGCAACACCAAAGCCGACATCAATGTCATCGCCCTGGTCGGCGAGCGCGGTCGCGAGCTGCGTGAGTTCATTGACCTGGCTCTGGGTCCCGAGGGCCTGCAGCGTTCCGTGGTGGTTGCCGTGACCAGCGACAAATCGCCGCTGATCCGTCTGCGGGGGGCGTATGTTGCCACCGCTATCGCCGAGTACTTCCGCGACCGCGGCGCCGATGTGCTGCTGATGATGGATTCGGTTACCCGCTTTGCCTGGGCCCAGCGCGAGGTTGGTCTGGCTGTCGGCGAGCCGCCGACCCGGGGTGGCTATACGCCCTCGGTGTTCGCCAAGCTCCCGCAACTGCTGGAGCGTTCGGGGATGGCCGGGACCGGCTCGATCACCGGCCTTTACACGGTGCTGGTGGAGGGGGACGATCTGACCGAGCCGGTGGCCGATGCGGTGCGCAGTATCCTCGACGGCCACGTGGTTTTGTCCCGCGACCTGGCAACGCGCAATCACTATCCGGCGGTTGACGTGCTGCAGAGTGTCAGCCGTCTGATGCCCCAGATCACCTCGGAGCAACAACGCCAGGCCGCCGGCTGCGTGCGCAAGCTGCTGGCCGACTACGACGAGGCCGAGGACCTCATCAACCTCGGCGCTTACCAGCATGGCAGCAACCCGGCTGTTGATGACGCGATTCGGCTGCGCCAGCCGCTGCTTGAGCTTTTGCAGCAATCAGCCGACGAGCGGGTCGAGTTCGCTGACACCCTCGCCCGCATGCAGCAGCTCCTCAGGGCCACCGCAGCCGAGCCGGCACAATAGGGCAGAGGCGCACCGGGGCCTGCGCCTCGCCGCCGGGTGCTCGGGTTCCCCCAGCTCAGTTCCTCTTGGTGATCTTCACATGACCGTCGGCGTACAGCACCACCGGCCCCTTGGCGTGCCAGTCCGGGCTGTAGTCTCCGGCCAGTATCGCCGCAGTGGGCGCCAGGCCCCACGGCTCGTCAATCGGCTGGACCGGCATCGGCACATCGGCGTCGAGCGAGCCGTAGCCGTAGTCGTAGCTGGTGCCCTGGACCTCCCACATCTTGTCCGTGTCACTGGGACAGCGGAAGATCCCGCGGTTCTTGACATACGGCGCGAGTACATCGGTGATCCCCGGCGGCCCTTGGTATTCGGCCGGGTCGGCCCCTGACGGCGCTGGCGGAGCGGCCGGATACTCGTTCGCCAGGGGCAGCAGGCCGTCATAGTCGTCGGCGTACATCACCAGGGACAGGCCGATCTGTTTCAGATTCGACGTGCAGGTGGTCTGGCGCGCCTTGGCCCGAGCTTGGGCGAACACCGGAAACAGCATCGCCGCCAGCATCGAGATGATCGCTATCACCACCAGCAGTTCTATAAGCGTGAAGCCTCGACTAGTTGCTCTCATCGCAACCTCCTTTACTATTAGGGCTAGCGGCTGGCTCGCGGCCTACTGCTGGGTCAGTTGCCCCATGGCCCGCAGCAGCGGCTTGAGTTCCTTGCGCTGTTCCGGGGTCAGACCGGCGCTATACTGGGTCATCCGCCCGAACATGCGGTTGAAGCGCGACTGCATTCTCTGCCTGCGCTCCGGCGGCGCGTCCTTCAGCCGCTGGCTCATATTCGTCATCCGGTCCACCATCCGGCTGATGCGGGCGCTTCTGTCCTCCGGCGTCATTTGCCAGAGCTGGCCCATACCCCGCTGGAAGCCCTGCTCGGCCCGCTGCTCCATCTGCTCTTGAGTCAACTCCTGCGGCTTGCACAGCATGTAGAAAGGACGCCACTGGGCCTGCAGGCTCGCGGCGAACTGATCCAGCAGTTCCCCGATTGGCGCCTCGGTGACGCTCGCGGTGATCGTCATTTCGGCGACCTCCGGGGCAATCGCGATATAGCCGCTGGCACCGAAGAACCACGCCAAGGCCTCGCTCAGCGGGCTATCCGCCAATTCCAGGGATACGGTCTCGTCCCGGCCCGGGCGCATCAGCCCGCGCAGCGGGTCATCCCGCATCATCCGGCCGCGGCGATTCTGGTCCTGGCCTGGCGCCTGCCCAGGCGCGCCGGCTTCCGCTGGCGCCTGCCCGGGCGCACCGGCCTGCTCGCCGCCACCGGGGCCGCCCTGTTGACCACCTTGCTGACCACCTTGCGGGCCACCTTGCTGGCCGCCTCGCGGCCCGCCGCGCTGCCCTCTGCCTCCGAACATCGCCCCCATCATCTCGCGGCGCTGGTCTTCGGGAAGTGCCTGCAGCGTCTGCATCCACTGTTCCCTGACCTGCTGCATCATTGCCAGCAACTGTTCGGCCTCATAGGGCTGCTCGGGGGTGGCTGTCTCGAGCAGATAGCCCCGTACCCACGAGCCCTCGAAGCCCTCTGCCAGGGCCGCTATCGCAGCCTCGACGGTGAGCGCCTCCATCTCCAGCGAGACGGTATCGGGGATCTCCCCGAGCACGAAAACTGACAGGCCGGACTGCGCGGCGATCTGTGCCGCGACCTCGGCGACCTGGGCGTCCGCGACCGACAGCGTCACGGTCGGCGCTGGTGCCGCCTCGTCGGCGCATGCCGATGAGTGCAACAGCACCACTGCCAAGCTAACAGCAACGATCCCGCTTACGGCTCTGATACGCCACATTCTGCATCACTCCTTTTCTTATCGCGTGGCTCGGGCTTCCACTGTAGTTATGCAGATTTTCTCGATCCTTGGCAAGATACAAGGG